>NZ_JAUDSA010000003.1:1500603-1500893 GCF_030380805.1 Rhizobium sp. S163
TGTTGCGTTTAGCAGACCTGGCAGCGACCGACTCTCCCGCGTCTTAAGACGAAGTACCATAGGCGCAGGGGCGTTTCACGGCCGTGTTCGGAATGGGAACGGGTGCAGCCGCCCCGCCATAACCACCAGGTCAGCGAAGCGCAACGTTTGAGAAGCTGGTGAAGGCAGAGCCTTCTTTTTAGTCTTGAACACGCCTTGGCGTCATCTGTTTGATGAGCATAAGCAATGAGAACAATTAAGCCGATCGAGCTATTAGTAACGGTAAGCTTCACACATTGCTGCGCTTCCAC
>NZ_JAUDSA010000025.1:0-846 GCF_030380805.1 Rhizobium sp. S163
CTAGGACGTGGACTCGCAAACTGAATTGATCCAAATTCGTGTCGCAACGAGTTTCAGTGCAGCAAGGTAATTGTCAGGGCGGCGGTCGTAGCGCGTGGCCAGGCCCCGCATGTGTTTGATACGATTGAAGAACCTCTCCACTTGGTTTCGCTGCCTATAGACCCAGCGACTGAAGCTGAAAGTCTGCTTCCGATTTATCTTTGTTGGGATGTTAGCCCAAGCCTTGCGGCCTTTCACAAACGCTCGGATCGCGTCGGTGTCATACGCTTTATCTGCAAGTAGCGTCGTGCCTGGTTCGATGTCAGAAATCAGCCTTTCAGCGACCGGAGCATCAGCTGCCTGGCCCGCTGTCAGCTCCATTCGTAACGGTCGGCCATCCGCATCGACCATGGCATGGATTTTGGTCGTCAGGCCGCCGCGCGAACGTCCCATGCAAGGATCGGTAGAGCCCCCTTTTTTGCGTTGGCACCATGCTGGTGAACGCGCACACACGACGAGTCGATCATAACTATATCGCCGTCGTAACGCCTTGATACCGCTTCAAGAAGTCGGTCCCAAACGCCGGCTTTACGCCAGCGCGAGAACCGATTGTAAAGTGTCGTACGAGGGCCGTAGCGCTCAGGGATATCCCGCCAAGAGCAGCCAGTTCTGAAACGCCACAAAATGCCATTGATCACCCGGCGGTCATCAACACGTTCGACACCACGGCTCTCATTCGGCAAAAGTGGTGCGATGATCGCCCACTCTTCATCGCTAAGTTCATGACGGCGCATATCAATCTCCTTCCAAGGGACATTGAATCATCATCCTGACTAAAGCGAAACCCTTTTATGGGGACGCGGCCTA
>NZ_JAUDSA010000004.1:0-19038 GCF_030380805.1 Rhizobium sp. S163
GGTCGTGTTCCTCAACAAGGTTGACCAGGTCGACGACGCGGAACTGCTCGAACTCGTCGAGATGGAAGTTCGCGAACTTCTGTCGTCCTACGACTTCCCGGGCGATGACGTTCCTGTCGTCAAGGGTTCGGCTCTGGCCGCTCTCAACGATTCGGACAAGAAGATCGGCGAAGACGCCGTTCGCGAACTGATGGCCGCTGTCGACGCCTACATCCCGACGCCTGAGCGTCCGATCGACCAGCCGTTCCTGATGCCGATCGAAGACGTGTTCTCGATCTCGGGTCGTGGTACGGTTGTGACCGGTCGCGTTGAGCGCGGCATCGTCAAGGTTGGTGAAGAAGTCGAAATCGTCGGCATCCGCGCTACCTCGAAGACGACGGTTACCGGCGTTGAAATGTTCCGCAAGCTGCTCGATCAGGGCCAGGCTGGCGACAACATCGGTGCTCTGGTTCGCGGTGTTAACCGTGACGGCGTTGAGCGTGGTCAGATTCTGTGCAAGCCGGGCTCTGTCAAGCCGCACAAGAAGTTCATGGCTGAAGCCTACATCCTGACGAAGGAAGAAGGCGGTCGTCATACGCCGTTCTTCACCAACTACCGTCCGCAGTTCTACTTCCGCACGACGGACGTTACCGGCATCGTTTCGCTGCCGGAAGGCACGGAAATGGTTATGCCTGGCGACAACGTCACGGTTGCCGTTGAGCTGATCGTTCCGATCGCGATGGAAGAAAAGCTGCGCTTCGCTATCCGCGAAGGCGGCCGTACCGTCGGCGCTGGCATCGTTGCCTCGATCATCGAGTAATCCTTAGGATTGCTTTGAGTTAGGGAAGGCCCTGCTGGAAACAGCGGGGCCTTTTCTTTTGCCGCCTTGCGCTCACCATCAAAGACTTTATCTATCCCAACTCCATGGAGGAGGATCTTGGATGAAGAAGCGCATTCTGTTTACGGGTGGTTCCGGCAAGGCGGGGCGTCATGCCGTGCCGTGGCTGGTTAATGCCGGCTACGAGGTTCACAACATCGATCTCGTGCCGCTAGATAGCACTGGTGTCACCAATCTGATCGTCGACATCACCGATAGCGGTCAGGTCTATAACGCGCTCTCGATGCATCGCGACTTTCCGGATCTTGAAGCGGGCAGGGGTGTTCTTCTCTATGATGCCGTGGTCCACTTCGCCGCCATCCCGCGCATTCTGATCAAGCCCGACAACGAAACCTTCCGCATCAACACGATGGGCACCTACAACGTCATCGAGGCGGCGGTGAAGCTCGGTGTCCGCAAGATCATCGTTGCCTCCAGCGAAACCACCTATGGCGTCTGCTTCGCCGAGGGTCATCGCGATTTCCACCAGTTCCCGCTGGATGAGGACTACGACGTCAACCCGATGGATTCCTACGGCCTGTCGAAGGTGCTGAACGAGAAGACGGCGCGGGCATTTGCCGAGCGCTCCGGCGCCGATATCTATGCGCTGCGAATCGGCAACGTTATCGAGCCGCACGAATACGAGAATTTCCCGACCTACTTCGCCAATCCCGAAATGCGCAAGCGGATCGCCTGGAGCTATATCGACGCGCGCGATCTCGGCCAGATCTGCCATCTCTGCATCGAAAAGGACGGCCTCGGCTTCCAGGTGTTCAACGCCGCCAACGATACCGTCTCGGCCAACACGCCGACGCGGGAGCTCGCTGCGCGCTATTATCCGAACGTCAGGTTCACCCGCGAGATCGGCGAATTCGAAGGCCTCCTGTCGAACCGCAAGATCAGGGAAGTGCTAGGCTTTCGCGAGGAGCACGACTGGCGCCGATACGTGAAGCTGTAACGCGTTTCGGTACGCACGCGAGGAATGGGAAAAAGTGAAAAACGCACTTGCCAATCTCCTCTCGGCGTCTTAAAGGGTGCGCCATGCTTCTCGACACTGCGTCGCGGGTTTCGCCAACAGGCTGATCGGGAAGCGTAAAGGGGTATAGCTCAGTTGGTAGAGCGGCGGTCTCCAAAACCGCAGGCCGTGGGTTCGAGCCCCTCTGCCCCTGCCATTTCCTTGAACGAACAGCGCGGACAACCTGCAGCATTTCGCAAGAGGCTCGTACATGGCTAATTTCGTTAAACTTTGGTTCCCCTCTTGTCTAATGGGGAATCGGTGTTTATGTAGGGGTTCAACAGACACGCGGTGCGTGGGGCTGATATGATCAGCTTTACGCGCCGTAATTGCGTGGGCAGTCGATGGCATCCAAATCAAATCCGCTTATGTTTCTGCAGCAGGTTCGCACGGAAACGTTGAAAGTTACCTGGCCGTCGCGCCGTGAAACGATGATCTCGACGATCATGGTGCTTGTGATGGTTGTCTTTGCCGCGCTGTTCTTTTTTGCCGCGGACCAGTTGATCGGCTGGTTGCTGGGCTTCGTGCTCAATATCGGCAACTGATCGGGCGGAGATATAAGATGGCGGCACGTTGGTATATCGTCCACGCGTATTCGAATTTTGAAAAGAAGGTCGCGGAAGACATCGAGAACAAGGCTCGTCAGAAGGGTCTTGAGCATCTCTTCGAGAAGATTCTCGTCCCGACTGAAAAGGTGGTTGAGGTGCGTCGCGGCCGCAAGGTCGATAGCGAGCGCAAGTTCTTCCCCGGTTATGTGATGGTTCGCGCCAACCTGACCGATGAAGCCTACCACCTGATCAAGAACACGCCGAAGGTGACCGGCTTCCTGGGCTCCGACAATCGGCCCGTTCCGATCCCTGACTCTGAAGCCGATCGTATTCTCGGTCAGGTTCAGGAAGGTGTCGAGCGTCCGAAGTCCTCGGTCAGCTTCGAGATCGGCGAGCAGGTCCGTGTTTCCGATGGTCCGTTCGCATCGTTCAATGGCACGGTTCAGGATGTGGACGAAGAGCGTTCGCGCCTGAAGGTGGAAGTGTCGATCTTCGGCCGCGCGACGCCGGTCGAACTGGAATACGCTCAGGTCGAGAAGGTCTGAGCTCGGATGTAAGTCGGCAACGGCTTATGTCTCCGCGGCGAAAGCCGCAAAGCGCGTGGAAGGTGAGGGCACCTTAGCCGGGTCCTAAAATCCGAACCACGCAACCGCAGCCGCCGGAGCGATCCGGCATTATTGGTCGGGCAACCGGCCGTCAGTGAAAGGCAGAGAGTTATGGCTAAGAAAGTTGCAGGCCAGCTCAAGCTTCAGGTCAAGGCAGGATCGGCTAACCCGTCCCCGCCAATCGGCCCGGCGCTTGGTCAGCGTGGCATTAACATCATGGAATTCTGCAAGGCGTTCAACGCTGCTACGCAGGAAATGGAAAAGGGTATGCCGATCCCGGTCGTCATCACCTACTACCAGGACAAGTCCTTCACCTTCGTCATGAAGCAGCCTCCGGTCAGCTACTGGCTGAAGAAGGAAGCGAAGATCACGTCCGGTTCCAAGACGCCTGGTAAGGGCGCCACCGCAGGCAAGCTCACCAAGGCTCAGATCAAGACGATCGCTGAAGCCAAGATGAAGGACCTGAACGCAGCTGATATCGAAGGTGCAATGGCGATGATTGAGGGCTCTGCCCGCGCCATGGGCCTGGAAGTGGTAGGATAAGACCATGGCAGGCAAGCGCACCAAGAAGATCAACGAAGGTGTTGATCCCACGAAGCTCTACGCTCTCGACCTCGCTATCAGCATGGTCAAGGAACGGGCTGTCGCCAAGTTCGACGAAACCGTCGAAGTATCGATGAATCTGGGTGTTGACCCGCGCCACGCTGACCAGATGGTTCGCGGCGTTGTCAACCTGCCGAACGGCACTGGCCGTGACGTTCGCGTCGCCGTCTTCGCACGTGGCGCCAAGGCTGATGAAGCCAAGGCTGCTGGTGCTGACGTTGTCGGCGCTGAAGATCTCGTCGAGATCGTTCAGGGCGGCAAGATCGACTTCGATCGCTGCATCGCGACCCCGGACATGATGCCGCTCGTCGGTCGCCTCGGTAAGGTTCTCGGCCCGCGTGGCATGATGCCGAACCCGAAGGTTGGCACCGTCACCATGGACGTCGCTGGCGCCGTCAAGGCTTCCAAGGGCGGCGCTGTCGAGTTCCGCGTCGAAAAGGCTGGTATCGTCCACGCCGGCATCGGCAAGGCTTCGTTCGACGCCAAGGCTCTTGAAGAAAACATCAAGGCTTTCGCTGACGCCGTCATCAAGGCAAAGCCGGCTGGCGCAAAGGGTAACTACGTCAAGCGCGTAGCGATCTCTTCGACCATGGGCCCGGGCGTCAAGATCGAAGTCGCTTCGGTCACGGCCGCTTAATAAAGTTTCGCCGGGCTTCGGCCCGGCTCATCAGATTCCGGCCTCGCAAGAGGCCGGGATATTCCGGAGAAATCCGGAATCCTGTCCGAGATTGCAGGTGGTTTTCCCTTAATCACTTGGCCTGCATGAGACGGGTAAGGCCCGAATTTTTGAAGCTTCGCTTCATCGATTTGGTTCGAACCTTGGATGCCTTGTGCCTCTTAGCCTTTCTGGCGCGGAGCGCGAGGGGACAGGATCCTCAAGCGTCGCTTGGGATCATTCGTGATCTCAGGAGGCAAAGGCAACCCGATGGGGCCGGTCACGGTCTCATCTACTGGAGATAGGCAGTGGAAAGAGCGGAAAAACGCGAATTCGTCACGGAACTGAACGAAGTCTTCAAGGCTTCGGGCTCGGTTGTCGTGGCCCACTATGCTGGTGCTACAGTCGCGCAGATGAACGACTTCCGTTCCAAGATGCGCGCAGCTGGCGGTACCGTCAAAGTCGCGAAGAACCGCCTGGCCAAAATCGCCCTTCAGGGTACGGAAGCGGAAGGGATCTCTGGTCTCTTCAACGGTCAGACGCTCATTGCATACAGCAATGACCCGATCACCGCTCCGAAAGTCGTCGTGGATTTCGCCAAGACCAACGATAAGATCGTTGTTTTGGGCGGCGCCATGGGGACAACGACGCTCAACGCAGAAGCAGTCAAGTCGCTTGCGACCCTGCCTTCGTTGGACGAACTGCGCGCGAAGCTGCTGGGCATGATCCAGACTCCGGCTACCCGCATCGCAGGCGTTGTTCAGGCACCGGCAAGCCAGCTTGCTCGCGTGTTCTCGGCTTACGCCAAGAAGGACGAAGCCGCATAAGGCGGTTTTTTGCTGTTTATAAACAACCGGTTCGAACCGAACATAAGGAATTGATACAATGGCTGATCTCGCAAAGATCGTAGACGACCTCTCCTCGCTGACCGTTCTGGAAGCTGCAGAACTGTCCAAGCTTCTCGAAGAAAAGTGGGGCGTTTCCGCTGCTGCTCCGGTAGCAGTTGCTGCTGCTGGCGGTGGCGCTGCTCCGGCTGCTGCTGAAGAAGAAAAGACCGAGTTCGACGTTATCCTGGCTGACGCCGGCGCTAACAAGATCAACGTCATCAAGGAAGTTCGCGCTATCACGGGCCTCGGCCTGAAGGAAGCTAAGGACCTCGTTGAAGCCGCTCCGAAGGCTGTCAAGGAAGCTGTTTCCAAGGCTGAAGCTGCCGACATCAAGAAGAAGCTTGAAGACGCCGGCGCTAAGGTCGACGTTAAGTAATCTTGAACTGCATCTGGGAGGCTGGATTTCCGGCCTCCCATTTGCCGTTTCCCGGAACGAATTACCCAAAAGCCGCGTGAAAACGGCTTTTGGGTAATGGGTTCTTCAAGAGGATGGTCTCGAACCGAGACGCGCAGGCAATCCGGCCTCGTGATTTCGGGAAGTGAGACGAGTTTGAAGCGCACATTGCTTGACGGGGTCGACTGGCCATCGGTTCCCGTCCGTTGCAGGCCCGGATGCAATTTTGAAGGAGCGACGATGGCTCAGACCCTTTCGTTCAATGGTCGTAGGCGCGTACGCAAGTTTTTCGGTAAGATCCCAGAAGTCACGGAAATGCCGAACCTCATCGAGGTTCAGAAGGCATCCTATGACCAATTTTTGATGGTTGAAGAGCCCAAGGGCGGTCGCCCTGACGAGGGCCTTCAGTCGGTTTTCAAGTCCGTATTCCCGATCACGGATTTCTCCGGCGCTTCGATGCTGGAATTCGTGTCCTACGAGTTCGAACCGCCGAAGTTCGACGTCGATGAATGCCGCCAGCGCGACCTGACCTACGCCGCGCCGCTGAAGGTTACTCTCCGTCTGATCGTGTTCGATATCGATGAAGATACGGGCGCGAAGTCGATCAAGGACATCAAGGAACAGTCGGTTTACATGGGCGACATGCCGCTCATGACCAATAACGGCACGTTCATCGTCAACGGCACCGAGCGCGTTATCGTGTCTCAGATGCACCGTTCGCCGGGCGTGTTCTTCGATCACGACAAGGGCAAGAGCCACTCGTCCGGCAAGCTGCTGTTCGCTGCTCGCGTCATCCCTTATCGCGGTTCCTGGCTCGATATCGAATTCGACGCCAAGGACATCGTCTACGCCCGTATCGACCGTCGCCGCAAGCTGCCGGTAACGTCGCTGCTGATGGCGCTCGGCATGGACGGCGAAGAAATCCTGTCGACCTTCTACACCAAGTCCGACTATGTTCGTGACGGCAAGGGCTGGCGCATTCCGTTTACGCCGGAGACCCTCAAGGGTGCGAAGACGATCAGCGACATGATCGACGCCGACACCGGCGAAGTCGTCGTCGAAGGCGGCAAGAAGCTGACCCCGCGTCTGCTCCGTCAGCTGTCTGAAAAGGGCCTCAGGGCTCTGCAGGCGACCGACGAAGACCTGTACGGCAACTTCCTCGCCGAAGACATCGTCAACTACTCGACGGGTGAAATCTACCTCGAGGCAGGCGAC
The DNA here is from genome assembly GCF_030380805.1 of Rhizobium sp. S163. NCBI lineage: Bacteria > Pseudomonadati > Pseudomonadota > Alphaproteobacteria > Hyphomicrobiales > Rhizobiaceae > Rhizobium > Rhizobium sp. S163. Next base: position 6,779 of record NZ_JAUDSA010000004.1, read on the forward strand.
GAAATCGACGAGAAGTCGCTCGCCGTCATCCTGTCGCACGGCTTCGAAGAGATCCCGGTTCTCGGCATCGACCACATCAATGTCGGCGCCTACATCCGCAACACGCTGAACGCCGACAAGAACGAGAACCGTCAGGACGCTCTGTTCGACATCTACCGCGTCATGCGTCCGGGTGAACCGCCGACCATGGAATCGGCCGAAGCGATGTTCAACTCGCTGTTCTTCGACGCCGAGCGTTACGACCTGTCGGCCGTTGGTCGCGTCAAGATGAACATGCGTCTCGACCTCGAAGTCGAAGACACCGTCCGTGTCCTGCGCAAGGACGACATCCTGGCCGTGGTCAAGATGCTCGTCGAACTGCGCGACGGCAAGGGCGAGATCGACGACATCGACAACCTCGGCAACCGTCGCGTTCGCTCCGTCGGCGAACTGATGGAAAACCAGTACCGTCTCGGCCTGCTCCGCATGGAGCGCGCGATCAAGGAACGTATGTCCTCGATCGAAATCGACACGGTCATGCCGCAGGACCTGATCAACGCCAAGCCGGCAGCAGCTGCCGTCCGCGAATTCTTCGGCTCCTCGCAGCTGTCGCAGTTCATGGACCAGGTGAACCCGCTTTCGGAAATCACCCACAAGCGCCGTCTCTCGGCTCTTGGCCCGGGTGGTCTGACCCGCGAGCGCGCAGGCTTCGAAGTCCGCGACGTTCACCCGACGCACTACGGCCGTATTTGCCCGATCGAAACGCCGGAAGGCCCGAACATCGGTCTGATCAACTCGTTGGCGACGTTCGCACGCGTCAACAAGTACGGCTTCATTGAATCGCCGTACCGCCGCATCGTTGACGGCAAGGTCACGAACGACGTTCTTTACCTCTCCGCAATGGAAGAGGCGAAGTACTACGTCGCTCAGGCCAACGCTGAACTCGGTTCCGACGGCTCGTTCGTTGACGAATTCGTCGTTTGCCGTCACGCCGGCGAAGTTATGCTCGCTCCGCGCGACAGCATGAACCTGATGGACGTTTCGCCGAAGCAGGTCGTTTCGGTCGCAGCCGCTCTCATCCCGTTCCTGGAAAACGACGACGCCAACCGCGCTCTCATGGGCTCGAACATGCAGCGTCAGGCCGTGCCTCTGCTGCGCGCTGAAGCTCCGTTCGTCGGCACCGGCATGGAGCCGATCGTTGCCCGCGACTCCGGCGCTGCCATCGGCGCTCGCCGTGGCGGTGTGGTCGACCAGGTCGATGCGACGCGTATCGTTATCCGCGCGACGGAAGACCTCGACGCCGGCAAGTCCGGTGTTGACATCTACCGTCTGCAGAAGTTCCAGCGTTCGAACCAGAACACCTGCGTCAACCAGCGCCCGCTGGTCACCGTTGGTGACGTCATCAACCGCGGCGACATTCTCGCTGACGGCCCGTCGACGGACTTGGGCGACCTGGCACTCGGCCGCAACGCGCTCGTCGCGTTCATGCCGTGGAACGGTTACAACTACGAAGACTCGATCCTGATGTCGGAACGCATCGTCGCTGACGACGTGTTCACCTCCATCCACATCGAAGAATTCGAAGTGATGGCCCGCGACACCAAGCTTGGTCCGGAAGAAATCACGCGCGACATTCCGAACGTTTCGGAAGAAGCGCTGAAGAACCTCGACGAAGCAGGTATCGTCTACATCGGTGCTGAAGTTCAGCCGGGCGACATCCTCGTCGGCAAGATCACGCCGAAGGGCGAAAGCCCGATGACGCCGGAAGAAAAGCTTCTGCGCGCCATCTTCGGTGAAAAGGCGTCCGACGTTCGCGACACCTCCATGCGCATGCCTCCGGGCACCTACGGCACGATCGTCGAAGTTCGCGTTTTCAACCGCCACGGCGTTGAAAAGGACGAGCGCGCGATGGCTATCGAGCGCGAAGAGATCGAGCGTCTTGCAAAGGACCGCGACGACGAGCAGGCGATCCTCGACCGTAACGTCTACGGCCGTCTGATCGACATGCTGCGTGGCCAGGTTGCCATCGCAGGTCCGAAGGGCTTCAAGAAGGGCACCGAGCTGGCCAACGCCGTCGTCTCCGAATATCCCCGCTCGCAGTGGTGGATGTTCGCCGTCGAAGACGAGAAGGTTCAGTCCGAGCTCGAAGCTCTGCGTGGCCAGTACGACGAATCCAAGTCGCGCCTTGAACAGCGCTTCATGGACAAGGTCGAGAAGGTCCAGCGCGGCGACGAAATGCCTCCTGGCGTCATGAAGATGGTCAAGGTCTTCGTCGCTGTGAAGCGCAAGATCCAGCCGGGCGACAAGATGGCCGGCCGTCACGGTAACAAGGGCGTTGTCTCGCGTATCGTGCCTGTCGAAGACATGCCGTTCCTCGAAGACGGCACGCATGTCGACATCTGCTTGAACCCGCTGGGCGTGCCTTCGCGCATGAACGTCGGTCAGATCCTCGAAACCCACCTTGCCTGGGCTTGCGCCGGCATGGGTAAGAAGATCGGCGAGCTGCTCGACGAATACCGCAAGACGATGGACATCACCGACCTGAAGACGGAGCTGACGGATGTCTACGCTTCGCAGGCCAAGGATGAAGTCGCCCACTTCGACGACGACGCGCTGGTCAAGCTGGCCGAGCAGTCCCGCCGTGGTGTCTCCATCGCAACGCCGGTCTTCGACGGTGCGCATGAGCCTGACGTTGCCTCGATGCTGAAGAAGGCAGGTCTGCACGAAAGTGGTCAGTCGGTTCTGTACGACGGCCGCACGGGCGAGCCCTTCGACCGCAAGGTCACCGTCGGCTACATGTACATGATCAAGCTCAACCACTTGGTTGACGACAAGATCCACGCTCGTTCGATCGGTCCTTACTCGCTCGTTACCCAGCAGCCGCTGGGCGGCAAGGCGCAGTTCGGCGGTCAGCGCTTCGGGGAAATGGAAGTCTGGGCTCTGGAAGCATACGGTGCGGCTTACACGCTGCAGGAAATGCTCACGGTCAAGTCGGACGACGTCGCCGGCCGTACCAAGGTCTACGAAGCCATCGTCCGTGGCGACGACACGTTCGAAGCGGGTATTCCCGAAAGCTTCAACGTTCTCGTCAAGGAAATGCGCTCTCTGGGTCTTTCCGTCGAGCTCGAGAACTCGAAGGTTGACGAGCAGCAGACCGGCCAGTTGCCGGACGCCGCCGAGTAACCACCTGATAGGGTGCGCGCTGCCATGTAGCGCGCACCGTCCCAGCTCTGGCCCCGTAACGTGTTGGCCGGGAAGGGACGATTTCGCCGCATTCTGCGGTTATTGTCGTTTTTTCGCGATGGCGCGGCGCCCGGGATTTGCCGCTGATCATCGCAGTTTGAGGGCTTTCAGCCCATGAAGGAGACAGGCATGAACCAAGAGGTCATGAATCTTTTCAATCCGCAGGTGCCTGCGCAGAATTTCGATTCCATCCGGATCTCGATTGCGTCTCCGGAGAAGATTCTCTCCTGGTCTTATGGTGAGATCAAGAAGCCGGAAACGATCAACTATCGTACGTTCAAGCCTGAACGCGATGGTCTGTTCTGCGCCCGCATCTTCGGACCGATCAAGGACTACGAATGCTTGTGCGGCAAGTACAAGCGCATGAAGTACAAGGGCATCATCTGCGAAAAGTGCGGCGTCGAAGTCACGCTGTCGCGCGTTCGCCGTGAGCGTATGGGCCACATCGAGCTCGCCGCTCCCGTTGCCCACATCTGGTTCCTGAAGTCGCTTCCTTCGCGCATCTCGACGCTGCTCGACATGACGCTGAAGGATGTGGAGCGCGTTCTCTACTTCGAACACTACATCGTCACCGAGCCGGGCCTCACCGCGCTCAAGGAGCACCAGCTCCTGACGGAAGAAGAATACATGCTGGCCGTCGACGAGTACGGCGAAGATCAGTTCACCGCCATGATCGGCGCTGAAGCCATCTTCGAAATGCTGGCATCGATGAATCTTGAGAAAATCGCGGGCGACCTGCGCTCGGATCTGGCCGACACCACGTCGGATCTCAAGCAGAAGAAGCTGATGAAGCGCCTGAAGATCGTCGAGAACTTCATGGAATCCGGCAACCGTCCGGAATGGATGATCATGAAGGTCGTCCCGGTCATCCCGCCGGACCTGCGCCCGCTGGTTCCGCTCGATGGCGGCCGTTTCGCGACGTCCGACTTGAACGACCTGTACCGCCGCGTCATCAACCGTAACAACCGTCTGAAGCGCCTGATCGAACTGCGCGCTCCGGGCATCATCATCCGTAACGAAAAGCGCATGCTGCAGGAATCTGTGGACGCGCTGTTCGACAACGGCCGCCGTGGCCGCGTCATCACCGGCGCCAACAAGCGTCCGCTGAAGTCGCTGTCCGACATGCTCAAGGGCAAGCAGGGCCGCTTCCGTCAGAACCTGCTCGGCAAGCGCGTCGACTATTCCGGCCGTTCGGTCATCGTGACCGGTCCGGAACTGAAGCTGCACCAGTGCGGTCTGCCGAAGAAAATGGCGCTCGAGCTGTTCAAGCCGTTCATCTACGCCCGCCTTGACGCCAAGGGTTACTCCTCGACCGTCAAGCAGGCCAAGAAGCTGGTTGAAAAGGAAAAGCCGGAAGTCTGGGATATCCTCGACGAGGTCATCCGCGAGCATCCGGTTCTGCTGAACCGCGCACCGACGCTGCACCGCCTGGGCATCCAGGCCTTCGAACCGATCCTGGTCGAAGGCAAGGCTATCCAGCTGCACCCGCTCGTCTGCACGGCCTTCAACGCCGACTTCGACGGTGACCAGATGGCCGTTCACGTGCCGCTGTCGCTCGAAGCCCAGCTCGAAGCCCGCGTCCTGATGATGTCGACGAACAACATCCTGCACCCGGCAAACGGTGCACCGATCATCGTTCCGTCGCAGGACATGGTTCTCGGCCTGTACTACCTCGCGATCATGAACCAGAACGAGCCGGGCGAAGGCATGGCCTTCTCTGATCTGGGCGAACTGCATCACGCGCTTGAAAACAAGGTCGTGACGCTGCACTCCAAGATCCGCGGCCGCTTCAAGTCGATCGACGAGGATGGCAAGCCCTACTCGAAGATCTACGAAACGACACCTGGCCGTCTGCTCATCGGCGAACTCCTGCCGAAGAACGGCAAGGTGACCTTCGACATCTGCAACCAGGAAATGACCAAGAAGAACATCTCCAAGATGATCGACACGGTCTACCGTCATTGCGGCCAGAAGGACACGGTCATTTTCTGCGACCGCATCATGCAGCTCGGCTTCACCCACGCCTGCCGCGCCGGCATTTCGTTCGGCAAGGACGACATGGTTATCCCGGACTCGAAGGCGAAGATCGTCGGCGACACCGAAAATCTGGTCAAGGAATACGAGCAGCAGTACAACGACGGCCTGATCACTCAGGGCGAGAAGTACAACAAGGTCGTTGACGCTTGGGGCAAGGCAACCGAAAAGGTCGCCGAGGACATGATGGCCCGCATTAAGGCCGTCGAGTTCGATCCGGAAACGGGTCGCCAGAAGCAGATGAACGCCATCTACATGATGTCGCACTCGGGTGCCCGTGGTTCTCCGAACCAGATGCGTCAGCTGGGCGGCATGCGCGGCCTGATGGCCAAGCCGTCGGGTGAAATCATCGAAACGCCGATCACGTCGAACTTCAAGGAAGGTCTGACCGTTAACGAGTACTTCAACTCGACCCACGGCGCCCGTAAGGGTCTCGCAGACACCGCTCTGAAGACGGCTAACTCCGGTTACCTGACCCGTCGTCTCGTCGACGTCGCGCAGGATTGCATCGTCAACCTCGTGGATTGCGGCACCGACAAGGGCCTCACCATGACTGCCATCGTCGATGCCGGTCAGGTCGTGGCGTCGATCGGCGTTCGCGTTCTCGGTCGTACTGCGCTCGACGATATCGATCATCCGGTCACCGGCGAACGTATCGTCGATGCCGGCAAGATGATCCTCGAGCCCGATGTCATCGAGATCGAGAAGGCTGGTATCCAGTCGATCCGTATCCGTTCGGCACTGACCTGCGAAGTTCAGACCGGCGTTTGCTCGATCTGCTACGGTCGTGACCTTGCCCGCGGTACACCTGTGAACATGGGTGAAGCCGTTGGCGTCATCGCCGCACAGTCGATCGGTGAACCGGGCACGCAGCTCACCATGCGTACGTTCCACCTTGGTGGCACGGCGAACGTGGTCGACCAGTCGTTCCTCGAAGCATCGTACGAAGGTACCGTGCAGATGAAGAACCGCAACCTGCTGCGCAACTCTGACGGCGTTCTCGTCGCAATGGGCCGCAACATGGCGGTCACCATTCTCGACGAGCGTGGCGTCGAACGCTCTTCGCAGCGCGTCGCCTACGGTTCGAAGCTGCACGTCGATGATGGCGACAAGGTCAAGCGCGGTCAGCGTCTGGCCGAGTGGGATCCGTACACCCGTCCGATGATGACGGAAGTCTCGGGTACTGTTCAGTTTGAAGACGTCGTCGATGGTCTCTCCGTTCTCGAAGCGACCGACGAATCCACGGGTATCACCAAGCGCCAGGTTATCGACTGGCGTTCGACCCCGCGCGGTTCGGATCTCAAGCCGTCGATCGTCATCATGGACGCGAGCGGTAGCGTCATGAAGCTGCCGCGCGGTGCTGATGCCCGCTTCCAGCTGTCGGTTGACGCGATCCTGTCGGTCGAGCCTGGTCAGAAGGTTTCCCAGGGTGACGTGCTTGCACGTTCGCCACTGGAAAGCGCCAAGACCAAGGACATCACCGGTGGTCTGCCGCGTGTTGCCGAACTGTTCGAAGCTCGTCGTCCGAAGGACCACGCCATCATCGCTGAGATCGATGGTACGATCCGCCTCGGCCGCGACTACAAGAACAAGCGTCGCGTCATCATCGAGCCGGCGGAAGACGGCGTCGAGCCGGTCGAGTACCTGATCCCGAAGGGCAAGCCGTTCCACCTGATGGAAGGTGACTATATCGAAAAGGGTGACTACATCCTCGACGGTAACCCCGCGCCGCACGACATCCTGGCGATCAAGGGCGTCGAAGCTCTGGCTTCGTACCTGGTCAACGAAATCCAGGAAGTCTATCGTCTGCAGGGCGTTGTCATCAACGACAAGCACATCGAAGTGATTGTCCGTCAGATGCTGCAGAAGGTGGAAATCACCGATGCAGGCGACTCGACCTATATCGTCGGCGACAACGTCGACCGTATCGAGCTCGAAGACGTCAACGACGGCCTGATCGAACAGGGCAAGAAGCCTGCCTATGGCGAGCCAGTTCTGCTCGGTATCACCAAGGCATCGCTGCAGACGCCGTCCTTCATCTCCGCCGCTTCCTTCCAGGAAACGACGAAGGTGCTGACGGAAGCTGCGATCGCCGGCAAGACCGACGGCCTGCAGGGTCTGAAGGAAAACGTCATCGTCGGCCGCCTCATCCCGGCTGGTACCGGTGGCACGATGACCCAGATCCGCCGTATCGCGACTTCGCGCGACGAGCTAATCCTCGAAGAACGCCGCAAGGGCACGGGCGCCGATGTCGCGACTCCGATGCTTCAGGATCTGGCTGGCGAAAGCGCACCGGCCGCCGAGTAATCGGCGCCCGGGTCGCAAGACCGGATACCAAGAATTGAAAACCGCCCGGAGCAATCCGGGCGGTTTTTTCGTTTCAGGATATGAAGGTGGGGAGCGGGAAGGGCGCGGCGGTCAGCCGATGAGCGGCAGGCAGTGCTCCATGCCATAGCCCAGCCGGGCTTTTGCCTGCGCAAGATCGATCCAGAAGAAGCGAAACTGGATCGGATCGCCGCCTCCGAACGGCGTCAGCTCATGGTGCAGCCATGTCTCCGGGTGGTGATCGTCGAGCTCGACATGAAAATAGTGCCGGCGATGCCAGGCGATACCGCCGATCTTCAGCGAAAACCGGTAGTCATGGACGGCAAGCGGGGTGAGGGGAGCTGATGGCGCAAGGCCGGTTTCCTCGGAGAATTCCCGCAGCGCCGCCTCGGCGATATCTTCGCCGGCTTCGACGGTTCCGCCCGGCACCTGCCAGAGCACGTCGGGAAAGTCCGGTTCGTCGAAAACGAGAAGCCGGCCGCGCCAAGTGGCATAGATCAGCACTTTCAGCGCATCCGGCTCCATCATCTCGGCTCAGCTGAAGCGGATGATCGCGACTTCGCCTTCGACCGCGCCCTTGTAGGCGGATGCGTGCGGCTCTTCTTCTGGAATGTCGGTCAGCATGCCGATCTGGTCGAGGTCGGCCTCGATGAAACCTTCCTCGGACAACGCGTTCAGCGCCTCGCGAACCGCGCTGTCGTCGTCGGCCGCCTTCAGCATGATGTGCAGATCGACACCTTCGCTGCCATCGGTCTCATAACCCTTGCCGATGATGATGAAGACCATCGGGCCTTCGTTGTTGTTGTCGTTGTCCGGGCTGGTAATCATTCTTCGTCCTTCGATTCGAGATTTGAATCTCATTTTAGGCACTTGGCCTCTGCAATCTCTGATTCCTTAGCCGCTTTCGCTGCAATGCCCAAGTTTATCTTGGCCACCGCACGCGATTTTGTCTAAAAGGTCCGAACGACGGCCAAAAGGCCGCGTTTCAAGGCCTTCTCGGGAAGATTATTTGTTAACAGCCTTGACGAGGCGACGGGAAACCAGTAGTACCCGCGCCATCGGAACCCATGTGAGGCATGGCCATCTGGGGCGACACGCCCTCGATATCACCTCAAACAAGGTTCGAAACGCACGTTGAAGATATGTTGCCTGCACGCATGACGCATTTCTTTTGCGTCCTCTGCTCTTTGTGGTCCATCTGCGAAAACAGATCGGGCCACGTTTTGCGCATTGAGACAGGCGTGTGATCTTGCCGGAGACGGCGTGAGTTACGCCCGCAAGGGTTTGAGATTTAAACGTAAGGGATGGTTGAATGCCTACCGTAAACCAGCTGATCCGCAAGCCGCGCCAGCCAAACGTAAAGCGTAACAAGGTTCCTGCTCTGCAGGAAAACCCGCAGAAGCGTGGTGTTTGCACCCGCGTCTACACCACGACCCCGAAGAAGCCGAACTCGGCTCTCCGTAAGGTTGCCAAGATCCGTCTGACCAATGGCTTCGAAGTCATCGGCTACATTCCTGGCGAAGGTCACAACCTGCAGGAACACTCTGTCGTCATGATCCGTGGCGGCCGCGTGAAGGACTTGCCAGGTGTTCGTTACCACATCATCCGCGGCGTTCTCGATACCCAGGGTGTCAAGAACCGCAAGCAGCGCCGCTCCAAGTACGGTGCGAAGCGTCCGAAGTAATTCGGACTTTTTGTAAATTCGGCGCTGCGTGAGGTCCTCCGCGTGATAAAGCGCCTTAACGGTTAAGAGACGAGAAGTATGTCCAGACGTCACAGAGCAGAAAAGCGCGAGATCAACCCGGACCCCAAGTTCGGCGATCTCATCGTCACCAAGTTCATGAATGCAATCATGCTTGACGGCAAGAAGTCCGTCGCTGAAAGCATTGTTTACGGCGCATTTGACTCCGTGCAGAACAAGTCGAAGCAGGAGCCGCTGGTTGTTTTCCACGCCGCCCTCGACAACATTGCTCCGCACGTAGAAGTCCGTTCGCGCCGCGTTGGTGGTGCTACGTACCAGGTTCCGGTCGATGTTCGCCCCGAGCGTCGCCAGGCCCTCGCAATTCGCTGGCTGATCACTGCCGCTCGCAAGCGCAATGAGACGACGATGGTCGATCGCCTTTCCGGCGAGCTTCTCGATGCATCCAACAACCGTGGTAGCGCCGTCAAGAAGCGCGAAGACACGCACAAGATGGCTGATGCCAACCGTGCGTTCTCGCATTATCGCTGGTAATCCCGAACGGTTCCCGAAAGGCAGTCCATTATGGCTCGCGAATATAAAATCGAAGACTACCGTAATTTCGGTATCATGGCGCACATCGACGCCGGCAAGACGACGACGACCGAGCGTATCCTTTACTACACCGGCAAGTCGCACAAGATCGGCGAAGTGCACGATGGCGCCGCCACGATGGACTGGATGGAGCAGGAGCAGGAGCGTGGCATCACGATCACGTCCGCTGCGACCACGACCTTCTGGAAGGGTCGCGACGGCAAGATGCGTCGCTTCAACATCATCGACACTCCCGGCCACGTCGACTTCACCATCGAAGTCGAACGTTCGCTGCGCGTTCTCGACGGTGCTGTTGCCCTTCTCGATGCCAACGCAGGCGTAGAGCCGCAGACGGAAACCGTCTGGCGTCAGGCTGAGAAGTACAACGTTCCGCGTATGATCTTCTGCAACAAGATGGACAAGACCGGTGCTGACTTCTACCGCTCGGTAGAAATGATCAAGACCCGTCTCGGCGCCACCGCAGTCGTCATGCAGCTCCCGATCGGCGCTGAAAGCGACTTCAAGGGCGTTGTCGATCTGATCGAGATGAACGCTCTCATCTGGCGCGACGAGTCGCTCGGCGCTCAGTGGGACGTCGTCGAAATCCCCGACGACCTGAAGGAAAAGGCTGCCGAATATCGCGAAAAGCTGATCGAGACCGTTGTCGAGATCGACGAAGCCGCGATGGAAGCCTACCTCGAAGGCACCATGCCCGACAACGACCAGATCCGCGCGCTCGTCCGTCGCGGCACGATCGACGTCAAGTTCCACCCGATGTTCTGCGGCACTGCCTTCAAGAACAAGGGCGTTCAGCCGCTGCTCGACGCTGTTGTCGACTACCTGCCGTCGCCGATGGACATCCCGGCAATCAAGGGTATCGACTTCAAGACCGAAGCCGAAATCGAACGTCATGCTGACGACAACGAGCCGCTTTCCATGCTCGCGTTCAAGATCATGAACGACCCCTTCGTCGGTTCGCTGACCTTCGCTCGCATCTACTCCGGCAAGCTCGAAAAGGGCGCGTCGGTCATGAACACGGTCAAGGACAAGCGCGAGCGCGTCGGCCGTATGCTGCAGATGCACTCGAACTCGCGTGAAGACATCGAAGAAGCCTTCGCAGGCGACATCGTTGCTCTCGCCGGCCTCAAGGAAACCACCACAGGCGATACGCTCTGCGATCCGCTGAAGCCGGTTATCCTCGAGCGCATGGAATTCCCCGAGCCGGTCATCCAGATCGCGATCGAGCCGAAGACCAAGGGCGACCAGGAAAAGATGGGCCTCGCGCTCAACCGTCTGGCTGCTGAAGACCCGTCCTTCCGCGTGAAGACTGACCAGGAATCCGGTCAGACGATCATCGCCGGCATGGGCGAACTTCACCTCGACATTCTCGTCGACCGCATGCGTCGCGAGTTCAAGGTCGAAGCGACCGTTGGTGCTCCGCAGGTTGCTTACCGCGAGACGATTACCCGTCAGACGGAAAAGGACTACACCCACAAGAAGCAGTCGGGTGGTACCGGTCAGTTCGCACGCGTCAAGATCATCTTCGAACCGAACCCCGATGGCGAAGACTTCAAGTTCGAGTCCAAGATCGTCGGCGGTTCTGTTCCGAAGGAATACATCCCGGGCGTTCAGAAGGGTATCGAAAGCGTTCTGTCTTCCGGCCCGCTGGCTGGCTTCCCGATGCTGGGCGTCAAGGCGACCCTCATCGACGGCGCCTTCCACGACGTCGACTCCTCGGTTCTGGCCTTCGAAATCGCTTCCCGCGCATGCTTCCGTGAAGCTGCCCGCGAAGCCGGTGCTCAGCTCCTCGAGCCGATGATGAAGGTCGAAGTCGTAACGCCGGAAGATTACGTCGGCGACGTTATCGGCGACCTGAACTCCCGCCGTGGTCAGATCCAGGGTCAGGAAAGCCGCGGTATCGCTGTTGTCATCAACGCGAACGTCCCGCTGGCCAACATGTTCAAGTACGTCGACAACCTGCGCTCCATGTCGCAGGGCCGCGCCCAGTACACGATGACCTTCGATCACTACGCGCCGGTCCCGTCGAACGTCGCAACCGAGATCCAGGCAAAGTATTCCGGTCAGAAGTGACCGGAATACCAATTGACCGATAACAAGAATTAAGTCCCTCGCGGACTTGCAAGAATGGAGAGCCTAAATGGCAAAGAGCAAATTTGAGCGCAACAAGCCGCACGTTAACATCGGCACGATCGGCCACGTTGACCACGGCAAGACGTCTCTGACGGCAGCGATCACGAAGTACTTCGGCGAGTTCAAGGCGTACGACCAGATCGACGCTGCTCCGGAAGAAAAGGCACGCGGCATCACCATCTCGACGGCACACGTCGAGTACGAGACGGCTAACCGTCACTATGCCCACGTTGATTGCCCCGGCCACGCCGACTAC
>NZ_JAUDSA010000027.1:0-1649 GCF_030380805.1 Rhizobium sp. S163
TTGGAGGCCTCGCCCGGAACCGGGAAAATGGGCATTTTCAGACGCTTATAGACACATTGCCACACTTGAGCCTGGAATAATTCCCAAGCGATATCAAAGGCCGCTGCCACACTCTGCCACACCCTCAGACGACGAATCCTCGTCGATGGCCAGCAGCCTTGTCCCGATCCCGTCCCACTGAATTTTAGCAACGGTCTGCCGGGACAACCGCGCGCGCTCAGCGTTCCGGGTGTAAATCTTGGACGTCTTCCCATCCTTCCATCCGAACATCGCTTCCATCATGCTGTCGGTGGCCTCGTTGTGCGCCACGTCGGTAGCAAGACCTTTCCGAACCGAATGTGAGGTGAGGTGGCCCATGCCAGCCTGACGCCACCAATCAGAGATCCGGTTTCCTAGCCCCTTGATGCTGAATGGCTTCCCAAACTCGGTGACTAGGTAGGTCAACGCGGTCACCTTGTGGCGAGCCAAGACCCCTTCCAGGATCGGGTGTATCGGCACGATCAGATCAACTGGCGTCCGGTTACGGTTCTTGAACAAGCGCAGGCGCAATTCATTCCCGCGGCGGTGCTGTGGCCCGATCACGGATAGGTCCGACACGCGCAGTCCGGTATACATCTGGATCGAGAGGTAAAGGACTGCCTTCGATTCCACGCCGTGATGTTCGATGAACTTCTCAAGCTCGGCCGGCGTGGCGGTCTCGTGGCCATCGGAGTGCTGGTTGAACGGCTCGACAGCGCGCGCGATGTTGGGCGTGATCGCTTCTCCCTCCCGCTTCGTATCGAATACCTGGCGGAGAACTTTCAGGCGCTCGTCCGCGGCGAAGGGGACGGCCTTCTTCCGATCTCGAAGAACCTCGATGTGGCTGATAGCCATCTTGGGCAAGGGGATTTCAGAGAATGGCCGCGCGTCTGTATCGCTCAGCGGCTCGATCCACATGGCCTCGATGATGTTGCGCCGCCGGGTCTGGGTAGTGACATCGAGAGAGGTGAACCCCTTCGATCGCATATACTCCATGCAGAGCCACCGAAACGTTCCCTGCTTCACGACCACCGATATCGGCTTCGCCTCACCAATGCGCTCCACGATTGGCTGAGCCGCCTTGCGGGCCTTCCAATAGGCTACAGCGAACTCTTCGCTGTTGATGTCGTCTGGGAGCCGGCATATGCGCTTTCCGTCAATGCGGAGATAGTAGCGCATCGTCTTGTGACGGCTCTTGTTCTTTTCAACGTAGGGCAGATCGATGTTGGCCACGTCTGTCATGCAGACGCCCGCCAGTTATCACCGTCGTCGACGTCTTCCTCTCGCTTCGATATCCCGTCGTCAGGCCACGATGCCATCGCGGCAATGATATCGGAGACGAGCCAAACCTTCCGGCTATGCCACTTCCTCGGCCGTGGAAGGAAACCCTCCTCAACCATCAAATCGACAGTATTCGCGCTCACCCCGATCGCCATGGCGACTTCGGACCTGTTCAGGCCAAGGCGCGGCACATTGCGGCTGAGATCAACGGTTGTCCCCATGTTATCCCCGCTTTCCACTGCTGTCGTCCACAGGCCTGCTTGGACGAAACGGTTTTTGCGTCCCCGCCGGATAGTAGGTGAACACGTTCTTGAAGCTCGATCGAGCCAATCCAACGTTGTCGTCGCTCC
>NZ_JAUDSA010000028.1:0-2357 GCF_030380805.1 Rhizobium sp. S163
AACTATGTGCAGCGGGTGATAGAGAACTACGAGGTCTACAAGGCCCGGTTGGGTCAGCCCGTTAGCATCCAGCAGGACCTGATCGGCGGACGCAACGCGTCGTAAAAGCGCCGTTTGCCTGGCGGTGCAGCGGACGCTAGTCTCTTCTCGCCAAGGCGGGGAGAGACGATGGACGATACCAACAGCCAAGCCTTTCAGGACCGGACTTACATATCCAGCGATGGCCTGACGCTGCATCTGCGGGACTATGATCCGGGCTCTGAGGCGGCGGAAGGCCGGTTGCCGGTGATCTGTCTCGCTGGGCTGACACGGAATTCCCGCGATTTTCATCAGCTGGCCCTGATCCTGTCGCGGGATCCGGTTGCTCCAAGACGTGTGATCGCGCTTGATTACCGTGGGCGCGGTCTCTCCGACTGGGACGAGAACAAGGCCAACTACAATCTTGCCGTCGAAGCCCGTGACGTCATCGAAGCCTGTGCATATCTGAACATCGACCGCGCCGCCTTCATCGGCACATCGCGCGGCGGGCTGATCCTGCACCTGCTTGCCGGGATGAAGTCCGATCTGGTCGCGGCGGCCGTTCTCAACGATATCGGCCCGATCATCGAGGCCGAGGGCTTGATGAAGATTCGCGACGATCTCAACGCCGCACGATTGCCGCACGATATGGAAGAAGCGGCGGCGTTGCTGAAGCAGCGGCAGGGCGCTGACTTTCCTGTCCTGTCGGATAGCGACTGGGCGGAGATGGCGGCGGCGATCTATCGCGATGTCGATGGACAGCTCGTGCCCGACGTCGATCCGGCAATTGCCAAGCAGCTATTGTCGATCGATTTCACGAAGCCGGTGCCGGATCTCTGGGCGCAATATGAGAACTTCGAGCCACTACCGCTGATGGCTGTTCGCGGGGAGAATTCAGCGTTGCTTTCCGAAAGCATGGTCACAGCGATGGCCGGCAGGCATGCTGGTCTCAAGATCGTCAGAGTTCCGGGCCAGGGCCATCCACCCCTGCTGCATCTAGAACCGGCACTACAAAGCATCCGGAGTTTTCTCGCCGCAATCTAACATGCCCGATCATTGGCACACACCGAGCCACGGCTTCAGGCAATCAGCCTGCTCGAGGCTATGCTTACGCAGCACCAAGAATGCAAAAAGCCCGGTTCTCGCGAACCGGGCTTTCCTGATGAGACCGAAGTCAGATCAGATTAGAATGCACGCTGCAGACGGAAGTAACCGGAAACGGTGTCGTCGCTGTCAGCAACCGACGTGCGGTCCTGCCACTGTACCGAAGCCTTGGCGTAGAAGTTTTCTACGATCTGGTAGTCGAGCGTTACGCCAGCCTTCCAGAGGTCAGCGTCAGCCCAGTCAGCATTCGTGCCCATGGCGTTCTTACCAACGCCCGGGATACCCGTTACAGGGTTGATGTTGGCGAAGTACTGAACGCCGGGGGTGATCTTCAGCTTGTCAGTTGCCTGGATTGCGTATTCAGCAGCAACCGTCCACTCAGACTCTTCGTAGTAGGCGTTGGCGCCAGATGCCCAAGCAGCTGCGAGGCCGAGGGTGCCCGGGCCGATGGCAACAGTTGCCATACCACGAACTGCGCCTTCAGACGTATCCGTGTCGTAGCCGCCGATGACCTGGTAGCTGAATGCGCCAGCCTTGCCACCGATGCCAGCAGCGATGCCAACGTCGTTGCCGCTTTCGCCGAACGAGACCGAATCTTCCAGTTCGTCAACCGAGATGCCAGCGTAGAAGTCGCCAGACTCATACTGATAACGGATCGAGTTATGCAGCGTGGCGTTCGAAGCGAGCGAGTCGGTTTCGCCAGAGAGGCCATCGTCCCACCAGCTGTAGAACAGACCAGCGCGGAAGCCAGCAATGTCGATGTAAGCCGAGTCGAGGTAGGAATTCTGGTCGGAAGCGTTGTTTGCATCCGTCTGCAGAACGATAACGCCAGTCAGCGGGCCGTACTCGGTGTCGCTCTTAGCCGTGAACTGAACGTTGCCACGAGTAAACGAGTTCCAGTCCGACGAGCCAACCAGGCTGTCGCCGCCGTTAACCTGGAAACGGATGTAACCTTCGATCTTCAGGCAGGTTTCCGTGCCCGGGATGTAGAAGTAGCCGGTGCCGTATGCGTCGCAAACGCGAACGTATTCTACTGCTTCCGGTTCAGCTGCAACAATCGCGTCAGCAGCCTGAGCGCCGGATACAACTGCCAGAGCAGCTGCGGAGCCGAGAAGTAGGCTCTTGATGTTCATATTGACCTCCAATTCAAAGTTTCGATCGGATCCGGGTTTTCGCCGTTTTGGCAGCGTTCCCTGCCCCGTCACCGTGTTTCAAGAAGTCGGACGATCAACCGC
>NZ_JAUDSA010000029.1:0-2661 GCF_030380805.1 Rhizobium sp. S163
ATTGTGATAAGGTATCTACACCTGAATAAAATAGGGTGTAAGAAGCGAACTCGGGGAACTGAAACATCTAAGTACCCGAAGGAAAGGACATCAACCGAGACTCCGCAAGTAGTGGCGAGCGAACGCGGACCAGGCCAGTGGCAATGAGGAATAAAGCGGAACCTTCTGGAAAGTTGGGCCGTAGCGGGTGATAGCCCCGTACGCGTAGAACACTCATTGTCCTAGAGTAGGGCGGGGCACGTGAAACCCTGTCTGAACGTGGGTAGACCACTATCCAAGCCTAAGTACTCGTGCATGACCGATAGCGAACAAGTACCGTGAGGGAAAGGTGAAAAGCACCCCGACAAGGGGAGTGAAATAGAACCTGAAACCGGATGCCTACAAACAGTCGGAGCCCGCAAGGGTGACGGCGTACCTTTTGTATAATGGGTCAACGACTTAGTGTAACAAGCAAGCTTAAGCCGGTAGGTGTAGGCGAAGCGAAAGCGAGTCTGAATAGGGCGATTTAGTTTGTTGCATTAGACCCGAAACCGAGTGATCTAGCCATGAGCAGGTTGAAGGTTGGGTAACACCAACTGGAGGACCGAACCCGCATCTGTTGCAATAGATTGGGATGACTTGTGGTTAGGGGTGAAAGGCCAATCAAACTCGGAAATAGCTGGTTCTCCGCGAAATCTATTTAGGTAGAGCGTCGAGCGAATACCCCGGGGGGTAGAGCACTGGATGGGCTATGGGGACTCACCGTCTTACTGATCCTAACCAAACTCCGAATACCCGGGAGTACTACTCGGCAGACACACGGCGGGTGCTAACGTCCGTCGTGAAAAGGGCAACAACCCTAACCTCCAGCTAAGGTCCCCAAGTCATGGCTAAGTGGGAAAGGATGTGAGGATCCCAAAACAACCAGGATGTTGGCTTAGAAGCAGCCATCATTTAAAGAAAGCGTAACAGCTCACTGGTCTAAATAAGGGTCTTTGCGCCGAAAATGTAACGGGGCTGAAGCCATGCACCGAAGCTGAGGATGTGCAGTAATGCACGTGGTAGCGGAGCGTTCCGTAAGCCTGTGAAGGGACAGTCGTGAGACATCCTGGAGGTATCGGAAGTGCGAATGTTGACATGAGTAACGATAAAGAGGGTGAGAGACCCTCTCGCCGAAAGACCAAGGGTTCCTGCTTAAAGTTAATCTGAGCAGGGTTAGCCGGCCCCTAAGGCGAGGCGGAAACGCGTAGTCGATGGGAACCACGTTAATATTCGTGGGCCTGGTGGTAGTGACGGATTGCGTAACTTGTATTCACTTATTGGATTGTGGGTGCAGGGAAGCGGTTCCAGGAAATAGCTCCATCATTATAGACCGTACCCGAAACCGACACAGGTGGTCAGGTAGAGTATACCAAGGCGCTTGAGAGAACTATGTTGAAGGAACTCGGCAAATTGCACGCGTAACTTCGGAAGAAGCGTGACCCCATTGTACGCAAGTGTGATGGGGTGGCACAGACCAGGGGGTAGCGACTGTTTATCAAAAACACAGGGCTCTGCGAAGTCGCAAGACGACGTATAGGGTCTGACGCCTGCCCGGTGCTGGAAGGTTAAAGGGAGAGGTGCAAGCTTTGAACTGAAGCCCCAGTAAACGGCGGCCGTAACTATAACGGTCCTAAGGTAGCGAAATTCCTTGTCGGGTAAGTTCCGACCTGCACGAATGGCGTAACGACTTCCCCGCTGTCTCCAACATAGACTCAGTGAAATTGAATTCCCCGTGAAGATGCGGGGTTCCTGCGGTCAGACGGAAAGACCCCGTGCACCTTTACTATAGCTTTACACTGGCATTCGTGTCGGCATGTGTAGGATAGGTGGTAGGCTTTGAAGCAGGGACGCCAGTTTCTGTGGAGCCATCCTTGAAATACCACCCTTATCGTCATGGATGTCTAACCGCGGTCCGTTATCCGGATCCGGGACAGTGTATGGTGGGTAGTTTGACTGGGGCGGTCGCCTCCGAAAGAGTAACGGAGGCGCGCGATGGTGGGCTCAGACCGGTCGGAAATCGGTCGTCGAGTGCAATGGCATAAGCCCGCCTGACTGCGAGACTGACAAGTCGAGCAGAGACGAAAGTCGGTCATAGTGATCCGGTGGTCCCGCGTGGAAGGGCCATCGCTCAACGGATAAAAGGTACGCCGGGGATAACAGGCTGATGACCCCCAAGAGTCCATATCGACGGGGTTGTTTGGCACCTCGATGTCGGCTCATCGCATCCTGGGGCTGGAGCAGGTCCCAAGGGTTTGGCTGTTCGCCAATTAAAGCGGTACGTGAGCTGGGTTCAGAACGTCGTGAGACAGTTCGGTCCCTATCTGCCGTGGGTGTAGGAATATTGACAGGATCTGTCCCTAGTACGAGAGGACCGGGATGGACATATCTCTGGTGGACCTGTTGTCGTGCCAACGGCATAGCAGGGTAGCTACATATGGAATGGATAACCGCTGAAGGCATCTAAGCGGGAAACCAACCTGAAAACGAGTATTCCCTATCAGAGCCGTGGAAGACGACCACGTTGATAGGACGGGTGTGGAAGCGCAGCAATGTGTGAAGCTTACCGTTACTAATAGCTCGATCGGCTTAATTGTTCTCATTGCTTATGCTCATCAAACAGATGACGCCAAGGCGTGTTCA
>NZ_JAUDSA010000030.1:0-5126 GCF_030380805.1 Rhizobium sp. S163
AGCAGCGGTAGAACTCCGTTCGGGCTACGCCCTCTCTTCGTTCCACCGCTGCTGCAACGTCTCATCTTGATTGACGCTTCGTCTCATCTTGGTTGTCGCGCTGCAAAGATCGTTCACCACGAACTCGATGCGCGTGTAGGGATGGCGAAACAGGTTGTTAAGCAGGTCTTGCGAATAGAGCTTCGGAACTTCCTCACGCAGGCGCTTTTTAACGCTCGCCGTTTGGCTGCGTATCCCTTCGACAAGCGTAAGCGTTGCCTGAGCGGTCTCTGCAACCGCTTCAAGCATATAGAGAACCCAGTTTTCCCAGGCGTTTTCTGCGCGGACGGCTTGAAGCAGGCGATAATAGTCTGCCTTGGTTCGCGTGATATGACGCGAGAGATAAAGGATCGGAATATCTAGAAGGTCTGCGCGCGTGAGATAGAGGACGTTCAGAATGCGTCCGATGCGTCCATTGCCGTCAGAAAATGGATGGATGCTCTCAAACTGGTGATGGATCAGCGCCATCTTGATAAGCGGATCAAGGGGAGAACGATCATCCTCGTTAATAAACTTTTCAAGTGCGGACATGGCGGCTTCAATCTCGCGCGCATCCTGCGGCGGCACATAGACGACATCCCCTGTCGCATCATTCCTGAGCGCGGTGCCTGGCGTAACGCGAAAGCTATCCTCCCGCCCTTTCAAGAGGCGAAACATGTCGATGAGCGTTCGGTTTGTGATCAGACCGCCAGTTTCGTATAACCGACTGTATCCCAGTTTGAGGGCATCGCGATAAAGGGCGACTTCCTTGGCGGCTGGAGAATCCGGCCCCTCAAGCTGCAAGTCCGCCTGAAACAGTTCGTCTTGCGTCGTGACGATGTTCTCGATTTCGGAACTGGCCTTCGCCTCTTGAAGCGCCAGTGTGTCGATCAGAATGCCCTGATTGGGAATGGTTGCGGCACGTCCCTTCAATTCCGCCAACGCACGATTGGCTTTGGCGAGTGCCTTCAGCACTACAACCGTTTCGAGGTCGGTGGGCGGGGGCAGGTCGGGAAGAGCATAGCTTGGTTTTAACATGTCCATCGCAATATGTTAAAAATACGCGCATTATTTAACATGTGTTGAGGCATATGTGCACATAAATGGCTTTGCTGTGACATGTCAGGTCCAGCCTCGCTGGCGGCATACAACCGGCGAACGGTTGGTCAAATGGCTATGCAGGAGGAGAGACGAATCTCCCCCTGCTCGATGGGTCCAGGAGAGCCGAAGTCTCGCTCGGTCGTCTCCATGCGCGAAAGCATCGGTGCAGGTATCCAAAGCAGACGCCTTTGTGCGGTCCAGCGGCATACGCTGGTCGTCGTGGGTCACGGGAGGGGTGCGAAAGCCCCACCTATGCGCGATGAAACGGCGGACGTTTCAATGGTGCGATGAGGCTCGAAGCCGAGGATCGCCAATGCCAGAGGGATGCAACGGGAGAGCGTAGCGTCTCCCTTGCCAAGATAGCGCGGTATTCCCTGCGCTCACAAGAAACGGCCTGCCGCGAATATGCGCGCTTCGCCACGCGTTCCGAAATGATATCGTCGAGATCACGAAATCGATGGTCCGGATGGGGCGAAACTGGTTCTGATGGCCGGCCAATTCGGCCTCGACGTGGGAAGACGCAGCATCGAGGCCAAACAGTTCAGTGAGCTATCGCTGATCCTCCGCCTTTGCAGGTTCCTCGCGCAGACGTTACGCGAAGACGATACTCGCAATCCCCTTTATTTACCGATCGGGAATTGTTTATATACATGCGTAGCCTATTGCGCTCAATTTCCCGATCGGGAAATTTCCTTCGACAAGTTCAGCAAAATTGTGCTATTTTCCCGATCGGGAAATTCAAATGGCAAAGCAAGTCACAAGTCCAGCCGACATCGGCGCCCTGGTTAGGATTGCACGCAAGGAGCAAAACTTGCGGCAGGACGAGCTTGCCGGTGTCGCGGGCGTTGGTCTCAGGTTCATTGTTGATCTTGAGGCTGGCAAGCCGACAGCTCAGATCGGAAAAGTGTTGCAAGTTCTGCAAACGCTCGGTTGTTCGATCGATATTTGGGAACCTGGTGAGCGCAGGCGATGACGACAAAGGTTCTCAACGTATGGTGGGATAGCCGCGTCGTCGGCCAGTTTACCCAGGATAGACACGGCGATATCGCCTTTCAGTATGCAGACGAATGGCTTGGCGACCAGACCACGCCGCCGCTTTCCGCCTCCTTGCCGAAGCGGGCGGAACAATTCTCTCGTTGCGAATGCCGCCCATTTTTCGGTGGGCTTCTCCCTGAAGAGAGCCAGCGCCTTGTTGCTGCACAGGCTTTGGGCGTTTCGCCAGGTAATGACTTCGCGCTTCTCGATCGTTTGGGTGGCGACGTTGCTGGCGCGCTTCAGCTGGTGCCGGAAGGTGAAATTCCGCCTGATGTGACGGTGGATGCCGCCGCTCAGCCGAAGCCACTGGATGATGCCGGGATCGTTCGGATATTGCACGCCCTTCCTAACAGGCCTCTACTGGCCGGCGAGGAGGGGTTAAGGCTATCTTTGGCTGGCGCGCAATCGAAGGTCCCTGTTGTCGTCGCCGATGGTCAGATTGCCCTCCCATTGCCGGGGCAACCCAACCACACATATCCTGAAGCCGCCGATAGCGCGTTTTAAAGGCACAACTGAGAACGAGGCATTCGTGATGGGTCTCGCCGCCGCGGTAGGCCTTGACGTTGCCACGGTAGAGGCAAGGAATGTGCAGGGACGCCCGTTCCTCTTGGTCGAGCGATATGATCGCGTGCGCGACGATCTCGGCGTCATGCGTCGTATCCACCAGGAGGATTTTTGTCAGGCGCCGCGGTGCCACCAGAAAGCAAATATGCCGACGAAGGCGGGCCGACCTTCAAAGACTGCTTCGAGTTGTTGCGGCGCGTGTCGGCGCGACCGGCGACGGATATCGCAAAATTGCTGGATGCAGCGATTTTTAATCTTATCGTCGGAAATGCCGATGCTCATGGCAAGAATTACTCGATCCTTTTCGACGACCGGGGACCGAGAATAGCACCGCTGTACGATTTGCTTTCGACAGTAGCCTATCCCGATCTTTCGCCGGAGATGGCAATGAGAATTGGGAGGCGAGCGACCTTGGCCGAAATGGATGCGGATGGATGGAAGGCATTCGCGAAAGATGTCGGGATTGGCTTTGGTTCTGGTTCGCCGGCGCGTTTCCGAAATATGCGGGGCTATCATAGAGCACGCAGGTGATGCCTCAGCAATCGTGCCGGGTAATATGACTACCGCAGGAGTGTCTGAATCGGTGAAGAACCGGGCTGTCTTGGTGGCTTTGTCAGTTGGATAACTGTTAATTTGGCATGCAGCTGAAGCGTCTTGGATCGCTCGCTTCTTTCCTGCATTGCGATGCCTCTGATTTCTAAATTTGGTGGATAAATGTGCATTGAAAAGGCTGTCGAGTTGCAGCCCCATCTACGCCGCGCCGCCAAGGTGCGAATGGTTCGGTCCATACGCGATAGGCTGCGATCACCGGGCCTTCCTTTGTGCCCGCCCGTCTGAAAAGCCCTACGAATGCGGGGCTCAATCCGCGAGGATAGAAAACGGCTGCGAGGGCGCATCTGCCCATCAGGCATTGTAGTTCACACTCGCGTCCAATGGCGACGTCATCGCCTGGGGCACTCGAACATACCGAGGCAGCCTCTGACCGCAGTAAGTTCTCAAACATGTCCTCGTCTGTCGACATTCATGTTTCGGGGAGCGCAATCCCGCGTTGCTTTTATGTCACGCTCTCTTCATTATCGTCGGGTACGGGTGGATCACCGCACAATCCTTTCTACTTGAGAATCCTGAAGCCCACGAATTCCTTGTGGCGCGTAAGTTTGGGTTCGCAATGAAAATTCCAGCTCTTGTTCTCACAGCTCTTGTTTCCTCCACATCCTCGCTGCTTGCAGCAGACCTGGTGGCTCCCGTTGAGCAGCCGACGGTTGTGCAGCCGGTATCCGGTTTCTACATCGGTTCGCTCTCGTCCGTGAATTTTCTTGACGACACCAGCTTCGGCGTCGGCGGCGCGACGGTATCGACTGATTATGATGTCGGTTTCTACAGCGCGCTTCGCGCTGGCTACGACTTTGGAGCGTACGGTTTCGTTTCGCCACGTGTGGAATTGGAACTCGGCTATGGCACAGCTTCGGTCGACGAGCATAGCATCGGTGGCGTAGGTCTCGGCGGCATCAACTCCTTTGGTGATGCCCGGTCGATCCAAGGTTATGTAAACGGATACTTGGATATTCCGCTGGCCGCAGACGGAGCTTTGAGCGCCTTCACCCCGTATGTTGGTGGTGGTGTCGGCTTCATGAACCTTGACCTTCGCAAGCAGGGAGTTGCGGGTGTTGCAACGTTGATGGACGACAGCGACACAGCGTTCGCCTATCATCTGGATGCGGGTGTTGGGATCAATCTGCAGGCTATTGGGTTGTTCTCTGACGTTTCTCTTTTCGACAACACGACACTCGACATCGGATATAGGTTCACGGCTGCAGATAATTTTGATTTTACCTCGCAAGCGGGCACGTCCTCGAGCACGGATTTCCGCAGCAACGCTGTGACTTTCGGTTTCCGCAAGAGTTTCTGACGACCTAGGCGCAGCGTTGGGAGACCTACGCTGCGCCAGCGAAATACGCGGCTTCTCTTGGCGCACGCCCAATTTCCATTGCGTGATTTCGTAAGCGGGCCGTTATGAGGGTTTGGGCTTCATCACGTTGGAGATGGCGGATACGACGTATTCATCCATGTGTCTGCTTTGGCCCGTAGCGGTTCGTTCCGAGAGGGCAACAAGGTCAGCTTCAAGGTTGGTCGGGACCGCAAGACGAGAAACTTCAGGCCAGAGAACGTTTCAGTTTTCTAAACCAGCTGAAGCTGCTCGACCAATCAAGCAGCGATGACTGTCAGTCCAGGAAGGGGTCGCCCTGTTGCAGGGAGGCTCTTTTCGCTAAGGGACAACGATTGTGCTTCCAAGTTTTCCGCGAGATATTGAATATTAGCGAAAGGATGACGATCTACAGCTGGTCTCAGGAGCAGTTTCAATGATTGTCGTCGTATTAGTCGCAGTCGCCTCGATCTGCGGGATCGCC
>NZ_JAUDSA010000031.1:0-8454 GCF_030380805.1 Rhizobium sp. S163
CACTCTTCATCGCTAAGTTCATGACGGCGCATATCAATCTCCTTCCAAGGGACATTGAATCATCATCCTGACTAAAGCGAAACCCTTTTATGGGGACGCGGCCTAACGGATTGTCTCGTCGAAGAGCTGCAACAGGCGCCGCCAATGCCTGTCGGCGCCGGCCTCGTCATAAACGCCGTCACGGTCAGGCACAGTCCATCCATGCTGCATATCAACGTAGCTTTCGAGGGCAAAGTCTGCGCCCGCATGTCGAAAGGCGTCAACGAACCGTGTGGATTGCTCCGGTGGGAAACTGCCGTCTTCTGCAGCAGTACCCACATAGATCCGCGCCTTGATCTCCGAGGCTAGGAGGTGAGGGCTGTCAGGCCCGTTGCTCGCGAGAGCCGCACCGTGAAAGCTTGCAACGGCCGCAAACCTTTCAGGATAGCGGGCGGCTACCGTGAGTGCGCGTCGGCCAGCCATGCAATACCCAACGACACCATATGGTCCCGAGTAGCCTTCCCCTTCGAGAGCGGCAATAAATGTGGCTGTATCCTCCACGGTCATCGCAGCCGTCGTTTCGTTGATCATTTTGACGAGTTTCTCGCGCGATTGAGGGTCGCCAAAAGAGGAGCCACTGAAGGGGCCATATGCGCCGAACCGATAGAATAGATCTGGCAGCAATACAAAATAGCCAGCGTTCGCCAGCTTTTGAGCCATCTCGTCCATTGCCGGGCGAGGTCCCATAGCATCCATGAAGAAGAGCACGGCACCCTTCACGAAGTTGCCCGTATCCGGGGTGTAGGTCCATGAAGGGACCTTGCCATCCGGGGTGACGATGTTGATCGTGCGCTTCATCTCTTGTCTCCGAAATTTAACCGCTCGGTCATGAACGCCTGCTCGCGGCATCGTTCACGGACTTCTCCGCTGCCACACAGTCGCACTTTCCTTGGCGCGATTCCAACCTACATGAACCAGGCCGTTGCCCAAAGGAGATTAACATGACGCGTCCCACCCGAATTGTACTTGCGAGCCGCCCAAAGGGCGCTCCCACGGCGGAAAATTTTCGCGTCGAGGAGTTTGATCTTCCCGAGGCGCGGGAAGGCGAGGTCACGCTGCGCATCCTCTACCTCTCGCTTGATCCCTACATGCGCGGACGCATGAGCGACGCAAAGTCGTATGCGGCACCAACGCCGGTGGACGGCGTTATGGAAGGTGAGACTGTCTGCGAAGTTTCACGATCTCGAGATCCGGCCTTCAAGCCAGGGGATATCGTGCGAGCCCGTACCGGCTGGTGCACCCATGCGGTCCTTGCGGGCTCGTCAGTTTACCACTTCAACACACACGGTGCCCCAGACACCACCGCAATCGGCATATTGGGAATGCCCGGATTCACCGCTTATAGTGGAATGAAAGTGATCGGTCAGCCGAAGTCGGGCGAGACGGTGGTCGTCGCAGCCGCGTCAGGACCTGTCGGCAGCATGGTCGGTCAGCTTGCCAGACTTGCCGGCGCAAGAGCTGTCGGCATCGCTGGTGGTAAAGACAAGTGCGATTTCGTTCGAAATGAGCTTGGCTTCGACGCGGTCGTTGACCACCGATCGAAGGATTTCGTAACCGATTTGGAGCATGCCTGCCCGAACGGCATCGATGTCTATTTCGAAAATGTCGGCGGTCACGTCTGGGATGCCGTCCTCCCTTTGCTGAACCAATTCGCGCGCGTTCCGGTGTGCGGGCTGGTTGCGACCTACAACGGTGCAGGTGCTGGCGAGCACGATAGGCTTCCGGGCACGATGGGGGCAATCCTGAGGAGAAGCATTCAAGTCCGCGGCTTCATTCAGACCGAGTTCGTGAAGGATCACTACAAAGACTTCGAAAAGGAGATCGGTCCTCTTGTTGCCAATGGGAGCATCAAATACCGCGAAGATGTCGTCGACGGTCTTGAAAACGCGCCTTCCGCGTTCATCGGAATGCTTGACGGCAAGAATTTCGGCAAGCTGCTGGTGCGCGTGGTATGATCCTTTGCGATCGATTTGAGGATCTATCGTGTCAGATATGATCCGTTATCAGATCGCTAGCAGCGAGGGGATCACAGGATCGATTGCCCGCTGATCGACGAATTTCAGTCTGATGGATGGTTCGTAATCTTTTGCCATCGGCCGGCATTGGTGAAGAAGACCATGCGGCTTCGATGGGGCTTTATCATTTTTGGCCAAGTATCGAAGCATTGTCGGAAGCGGCGCTTCTCGTTCGTCCTTTGACGAGGTCTGGAGGAAAAGGAGAAGATCATGCAAAGCCTGAACGTTGAAGAAGAGGCCATTATCGCCATGCTCATGATGAGGGCGACAGCGATCGGCGAGAAGAATGTGAAGGATGCTTTGTCTTTCGACACCGACGACACTGTGGAATTCTCGCTCGCGCCACCACTCGTCTATCATGGAAAGGATGAGGCTGGCCTACAGGCCTGGTTCGACACGTGGGACGGTCCGATCGGTGGCGATGTCCAAGACGCAAAGCTGACGATAGGCACGGATGTGGCCTTTTGGACCGGCCTCGTCAACATGACGGGGACAAAGACTGACGGGACGACCGTCGATCTGTGGTTTCGCCAGACACTGGGTCTCGTAAAACGGGCAGGGCGATGGCTGGTGGCGCATCAGCACGCTTCTGTTCCATTCGCAATGGATGGCAGCGGCAAGGCTTTGCTCGACCTGCGGCCATAAGAGGTGAGACCGCCCCGGGATGGGTTGGAGAGGGCGGCCTCGTAGCGGCGCTTTCGCACCACCAGGCTTACGATACCGTCGCCTTGATGCCGGTGCTACCAAACACAAGGCGAGATTTAGGTGTCGCTGAATTACGGAGGTCGTGGCGGCTGCTGGCTCTGTAAATTGAAATCCAGATCCCGACCCGACGCTTGCCGATCGTCAGGAAAGATCAATGGTAGGTCGTGCGCCATGAACACGTCTGTCCTCACAGGTCTCGTCGGCCTGCTGCGGTCGGGATAGGCTGGACAGAAGGTAAAAAAGCCAAACCGCCTCTTTGCCGCATCAGCTCTTCTTCAGAGGGTCGTGTCCCCAGTTCATGAGGGAGTATCGCCACGGCGAGTGTTCCTTGTCGGCTTTAGGGCCGCCCTGTTTCAGATGTCGATGCACATATCCGACAACTTTCCGCATGTGCTCGTAGTCGTCGTCCGTGAGATCGGCCTTGTTCTTGTGCTTGATTGCAACAATCTTGCGCCCGGATTGATGTCCGATCGTCTCGCTGCCATCCGCCTCCTTCCACCCGTTTTCCTTGCTCTCGTCGGTTTTAAGCCACTTCTCGAGCGAGGCAGGCGTCATGTTCACGGCCTCCCTGAAATCGTTAAAGACCTGTTCTCGATTAATCTCCTTGGTCACTGATCGTCCTCCTTCGCCGTTTCGCATCCTCAGATGCCAAACACTGGAACGCAACGAAGGTTCAAAACCGCTTACTTTCGATCAGCGTGTTCGCGTTCAGCCATGAGGACCGAAACCCCTAAACCTGGGGGGCTAGGATTGCGGCATGCGCATCCCACCAATGGTGGCGTGGGATTTTGTACCGAGGAAAATCACTCATCTGTGGGCGAGCGGTCGAAGTTCGGCGAGTACGTAAACGAAAGCATTCAGCAACTCCCCGTCAGCATCGACGGTGGCGACCACTCTGCGGTAGCCGCTTCCCTCAAACGCATCAAGCCTCGACCAGTGCGCGGGCAGCTCCCGGGACTCGAACAGTGAGACTGGTATGCCGAAAGCCTCGGCATCCAGGACAAGGCCGGGGAAGCCGATTTGAGAGCCCGGCCCGGCGTCAACCAGACGTCCGCGTATCAATCCGGATCGCCAGTATCCGTCGATACCATCCAGTTGATCATTATGAAGCTTGCCAGGAGAAAGGCTCCCGTAAGTGGCTAGACGATGTTCAGCGCGCAAGACGTTCCAGTGCCCGTGGAAAGCGAGCATCCCCAGTTTATCAGTGGTAGCTAATTCTGCTTTTGGCACTGGAAAGCCTGCTCACGTAATTTTGAGCTTACGGACGGACGCAGCGCGAGGATTGCAGGAGAAATAGATCAATGTGACGGGCATTGATCATAAAACGGAACCTAGGTGCCCAGTAAAAGGGTTGCCAATGCAACCTGCGAATTCACTCCAAGCTTCGAATAGACGTTTCTCAAGTGCGTCCGAACCGTCTCGTAACCGATCTGAAAAGCCGTTGCAGTCTGACGGGGTGTATTGCCAGACGCAATACTGAGAGCCACCTTCACCTCCGCCGCCGTTAGCTTCGCATCCTCCAGAAGAGATCTCTGACGATCTTTTATCGTGGCGAGAGCAGGCTCGACGATCACCGCCACCGTCGGTCCTTCCAGGAATTCGGTGAACCTGCTCGACTGGAGCCTGACGACGGTGAGCCGAAAGCTCTGTTGATCGACGTCATTTCGCATAAAAAACGTTTGGGGCAAGGCATAACCGCCACCGCGCACAAGCAGAGCCTGGAGCGCCGCTGCCGCCGCGTCCGACCGGATCAAGATCTTGCCATCGCTACCCGTGCGTATGGGATAGCCAGAGGCAAGCATTAAATCGGCAGCTTCATTGGACCACCGGAGCCGACGCCGCTCGCAAATATAAAGGAGACCAGCGCCAATGCTGTCGAAAAGTCCCCTTGCGCCTTGAGCTTTCGGGGCGACAAGGTCGCGTCTCCTTATGAAGTCAAAAGCGCGCTTCAGGTGAGGGGACAAAAGGGTGTAGCGCTCGGCCGCAGCCCGGTTCTCTTCGGGATCGGCACACGATGTCGCCGTCGAGAGGATGAACGAGCGTGTCTCCTCCCGGATGATCGAAACACCCACGCTGGTTTCACACCTAGCCTGCCGCTTCAGCCAGTCGTTGTAGAATTCAGACCGAACGAGGTCGCGTCGCGCGAAGATTTCGTCACCGCACAGTCCTTGGCCAACAGGCACCATGTTCATCCGCGGGATCCACGGGTTGACGGCTGCGTAGTGCATACTGAAGTCGGCAACCTCCGCCTCGGAGAAGCCGGATATAAACGGAACGTGGGCGACCGGAGAGGTCAGGTCATGGTAGTGAAGAGCCGCCTTGCCATCGGGAGAGGTCCTGGCGACAGCATCAAGAAACGCTTGCCAGTCGCACTCGCCAAACAGGCTGCCATAGATCAGATCCGTGAGGTGAGAGGTCGCCTCGGCCCGCATGCAATCCCCCGGTGCATCGTAAGACGATATTTTCGCAGAGTGCGCGAATTATCGCCAGTACTGCAATGGGCGAGGCCAGAAGCCTGATCCCATGGTTTTTCTCCTCCAAGTGGAGGATGCCGCGGTCGTGGTTGCAGGATATGCAGACACTGAGGCGCCGACTTCGTTGGTTGCCGTTACCCGGAGCGACAAAGAAGGGGAAGTCGATGAAGTCTAAGTACATGATCGCATTTCTGGTCCTGATGGGCCTTCCTGGCTGCCAGTCCATCCTGAAATCTGAACCAGCCAAGGGAACTCTTCCGCAGGGCCACAAGGTCCTTGTCGACGATGGCACTTGCCCGGCAGGGCAGGTCAAGCAGGTGACGGGAGCGACGCCCGGGACGCCCCGCGTGAAGGAATGCATCCCGATGCCCGCGAGGTAAGTCGGCGGACGGCGCGAGAAGGTCGGGGTGTCATGGCCTTTTCGCGCTACCGAACCCGTTCGTAACAAGATAGTCGGGACCGACCGCACCGAGTGGCCAATTGATCGCAAAGGAAGAAAACATCATAGATTACAGCGTGTTGTTTCCATCTCTTGATCTTTTCTGCAAGAGTAAGACGTCTTTCGGCGGGGGCGCGAGACGGATCCGCTAATGCCAACCAGCAACATGTGAAACGCATGGAAATGCTTTGAGTTTATCTGTGAGCGCCAGGCCAGGGTATGTCTGCGTTCAAGGCAATCTGCTCCTGCGTGAAGGCAGGCATTGCTCCTCTCCGGGGAATCGGGTTCCCTGTCCATATGAGCAGCGTTCCATCCTTTGTTTCCGAACTCGTGCGTGCCGCCAACGAAGTCGACCGACTGAATGCCCACGAGAGCGAACACCTTCTACTTAGGGCCGTCACGACTATTCGCGATCTACGGGAAATCATCGGGATACCGGTTTACGGCACTGAACTTGACGCCGTCATCAAGTTGAACGCGCTCGCATCTGCGACGGGGCAAGCGGCGATGCAGGAGATCCGCGACGGTCTGCTGGAAGCCGCTGATATGGTGCGCACGTTGTGGATCGTTGTTGATAGCGGCACGGAGATCAGCTGGCGCCCCTGGGTCGAGAGGACCGAACGTCGGGAGGGAGAGGCGTAAATGAGAACACGAACCGCGGTCCAGGAAGATGCTACGGCGATGAGCCAGATGCTTCAAAAGCTGGTTTTAGCCAGAAAGAGAACCGCCAGAGCGGACATCGCCTATGTGCGGGAGCATTATATTGGGCATCCCGATGGGCTGCGGTGCTCGGTTGCAGAGGATGAAGACGGCAAGCTCCTCGGGTTCCAGTCGCTTATCCTTGCGACGGACGGGAACCCGTACAACACGCCGAGCGGCTGGGGGATCATTGGCACCCACGTGGATCCGGATTCAGCCAGGAGCGGGGTCGGTCGCACGCTTTTCGAAGCAACCCGTGCGGCAGCAATCGAAGCAGGACTTGAAAAGATCGAAGCGTTCATCGGCAAGGACAATCATATTGCGCAGGCCTACTACGAACGGATGGGCTTCAGGACCTACCGCACGACCGATGCCGCCGTCTGCAAGTTCTGGTCGGCAACCGCTTGAGGTCGCTGGCATTTCGCTGGAGCTCGGGCGCAATGTGAACCGCGCCATCATGCGAAGCCCATCCATCGCCTGCGGCAGTGGCAGAGTTGGGAGCGTGTCCTATATTAGCGACTCCATATGGAGACCTGCATGTTTCAAACATCATCGAACCTTAAAACCCTGCGCGACGCTCTTTCCTCCCACATGGACCTCCCGGAATACTTCCTTGGAATGCATGCCTTCTTTGACGGTGAAGTCATCTTCGCGCGGGATGTCGTCCACTTGAACATGGACCTGTCGCCGTTTCCGGTCGATTTCCAGAACCTGTGGGACTGGTTTCGCGAGCAGCTTCGCGGAGGTCCGAGCCAGGAAACGTTTGCATACGAGCTGCCCTTTGCGGTTGACGCCGATGAAGACCCGGTGATGCAAAAGCTGATCGAAATCACAGGAGGGTCTGCCAAGACTGTCTGGATGATCGATCTGGCACACCAGGAAACAGCCGACGATGGACGCCGCTTTGTGATCGTGACCGTTCCGGATAAGAAGCAGGCAAAGTCGTTCAGGGAACAGTTTCACGGAAAATTTGTCGGGAACGAGTTATAGAATTCGCTCCATTGCAGGTATCGTCGCCGGGAAAGTGCGAAGGTGGATGGCGACGCCTTCGTCGAGCAGAATGCCCGCCGCCCGCTCGTCTAACCCGGACGCAGAGTTCCAATGGTCGTACTTGCTGACCAGCCATTGCGCGCGAAAGAAAAAGACCTGCGCCCAAAGCACTGAGGCCTCAATGAGCGATCTGAAACTATCCTTGCAGCTGTTCTCCATGAGGGGCCTTGGCCCGCTCGATGCTCAGCTGCAGGCGGCAGCATCTGCCGGTTTTCAGTTCGTTGAGCCTCTCGAGAACCATCTGCAAGATAAGGCGACATTGATTGAGGGTCTACGTCGATACGGGCTTCGGGCCCCGACAGCCCACATCTCTCTTGAAGCGCTTCGCACCAGGCGGCAGGAATTCATGGACGTGTGCGACGAATGCGGCGTCCAGACAGTGTTCTCACCTCATCCTTGGCGGACTTTCAACGCTCAAGGTGAAGTCGCCTGGCGAAAGCTGGGCACCGATCTTGGCGCTGTCGCTGAAACGCTTGGCGAGCACGGGATTTCGTTCGGTTATCACAATAAATCGGAGGGGCTCGTCGCAAAGCCCGGCATGCGGTGCGGTGTAGACGTTCTATTCGAAGCGGCGCGGGGTAGCCGACTGCTCTGGCAAGCCGATATTGGCTGGATCCACAGCGCGGGCGCAGGCCCCTCGCAGTGGCTTAGACGGTATCAAGCGCTGCTTGCCTCCGCCCACGTAAAGGACAGGGCTCCTGAAGGAGAAAATGTCGATCAGGACGGTTGGGCCGACGTCGGATCCGGAATATTGATTTGGCCGAGCCTCTGGAAGGAGGCGATACTTTATGGCGCGAAGACGCTTGTTGTTGAGCATGATAATCCAAGGGATCCTGCCGACTTCGCCAAGCGCAGCTTTCAATATCTCAACCGCTTTCTGACTGCCTGATCGCCGTCGGAATGTCGCGGCCGCAATGATGGACCGAAAGTAACCGGTGTTCCGCTCCCACGTTGTCCTCGCCGCCCTGATCTGTGATTGCCTATCCATGGACGAGCAACGGGAGTTTCTCCATGGAGAATACATTGGAGGTTC
>NZ_JAUDSA010000032.1:0-11194 GCF_030380805.1 Rhizobium sp. S163
TTCATAAGAAATCCAGAGCGAAAGTCACCGTCGCCAGCAGCGCCGCCGCCCTCGTTCTGTGAAGCGGCTTATAAGGCCCCTAACCCAAACAAGTCAACAACCACATGCAAAGTTTTTTGACAGTTTTATAACACACTGATTCTGTTGGGGGAATTTCAGGGGCCGTCTGTGGAGCCATTCCGACACAGTGCGCACTCCCCCGAACATCGGGCCAATACACCGCCTATCGTCCCCCACGCGCCATTATCCGCACCCAAAACGCCCGATTTTCGGAACCGAACCCCTCTCCCATGTGTTTCTAGACGTGTTTCTATCGTCAGCAACAAAGGAGACAGCCCAATGGCTTCCAATACAGATGATGTGAGATCCGCCGTTAGCAAGGACATCAGCGCCCTGCAGCAGGAGGTCGCCCGTCTGCAGAAGATGATCTCGGCCCAGGGCGCGGAGGCCTATTACGAAGTGCGCGATCGCGCCGGCAAGGCTTATGAGGATATGGCGCCCCGCGCCAAGACCGCCGTTGCCCAGATCAAGGCCGAAGGCGTGGCCGCGGCGGACGCCGCCCGCGAGCATCCGGCAGCCACCACCACGGCGCTGGCGCTTGCCGGCGCGCTCGGCTTTCTCGCCGGCTATCTCTTAAGCGGCGCCCAGGCCGCCCCGCAGCGCCAGCAGTGGTGGCGATAGCATTCGTTAACATTAGATGTATCTAATTTGTTTACGGGCCGGATGATCCGAAGTATCATCCGGCCCGTACTACTTAGGTCTTAGAAAAACC
This sequence comes from Rhizobium sp. S163, assembly GCF_030380805.1. Classification (NCBI taxonomy): domain Bacteria; kingdom Pseudomonadati; phylum Pseudomonadota; class Alphaproteobacteria; order Hyphomicrobiales; family Rhizobiaceae; genus Rhizobium; species Rhizobium sp. S163. The sequence goes on from NZ_JAUDSA010000032.1 coordinate 773, forward strand.
CGTTTTTCAGACCAATAATGGAGACTATAAAGAACGAGGGAGGACTGCTGATGATTGCCAAAGGATCGAACTGCATCGTCGAAGTCACGGTAGACGGAGCGCAGGGCCGCCTGGCGGTCGGTATCATGAATATGCAACAGGCTCTTGAACTACCTGAAATGCCCAGCGTATCCTACACCCATCCGGATCCCGCCAAGGCGGCAGCCGGCGTTACCATGAACCGCGAGCAGCTCGCGGGCTTCATGGCGCGTCACTAAGAGCGATCGCCACCGCGATCCGCTCCCTATATATAAATGCGGCCAAAAAGAAGAGGCGGCGCCACCGGCGCCGCCTCTTCTTTTTGGCCGAGCGACAGAGCCCCCTCCCCTCTTGCCCCATCCTTCTTGTCCCATCCTTCTTATCCCCGCGTTTTGCGCCCCCGCGTCTGGCATCCCCTCACCGTTCATGCCAGAAACGCCGATAACCCAGAAACGCCGATAACAAAGAGCAGAGGAACAGGCGATTGAGAGAGCGGCGCGCACCGCAAAGGCAGAACGGCCGCAACAGGCCTGAAGCCGTCGAGAGCAAGCGGGTGACCCTGCCGCGCGCTTTGTCCAAGCTCGGCTACTGCTCGCGAACCCAGGCCGAAAAGCTGATCGCCGACGGTCGCGTCACGGTCAATGGCCGCACCGTGCTCGACAGCGCCGCCTGGATCGACCTCTCATCGGCGAAGATCAAGGTCGACGGCAGTGATGTCGCCGCCGAGCCGATGACCTATCTGATGCTCAACAAGCCGCGCGGGCTGGTAACGACACGCCACGATCCGGAAGGCCGCCCGACCGTGTTCGATTGCCTCAAGGATGTCGACACCCCGCATCTGTCGCCGGTCGGCCGGCTGGACAAGGCGAGCGAGGGCCTGCTTCTTTTCACCAACGACACGGTCTTCGCCCAGGCGCTGCTCGACCCGGTCACCCATGTCACCAAGACCTATCACGTCCAGGTCGATCGCGTCATGGAGCCCGAGATGCTGGCCGAGATGGCCTATGGTGTTCGCCACGACGGCGAACTCCTGAAGGCGACGGCGGCCACGCTTCTAAGACAAGGCGAGCGCAATAGCTGGATCGAAGTCGAGCTCGACGAGGGCCGCAACCGCCAGATCCGCCGCATGCTGGAAGCGCTCGGCACCGAATGCCTGCGGCTGGTGCGCGTGGCGATCGGCGACCTGAAACTCGGCGATCTCCCGAAAGGTGCGGTACGGGCTTTGACCGAGGCCGAGCTCAAGGCGCTGCGCCGCCGCGCCGGCATGGAAACGACCAAACGGACCAGATGACATCATGACAGACAGCGCCGCCCTCGCCCCGCACGATTTCTGGCAGGAGCTGCACGCGCCCGGCACCTTTTCGATCGGGGTTGACTTCACATCCTTCTATGTCGCGACGCTGACTGACGGTCGCCAGCTCCGCCTGCCGCTCCGCCCGCTTGCCGATGGCGAACATGCGCTTGCCTCGCTGATCGTCAACCAGGCGAGCTTCGAGGTGTTGGACGCGTTGGCCGGACAGCTCGCCGACAGGCTGAGAGCCCTCGATATCGACGTCGTCGCCGGACTACCGACGCTCGGGCTGACGCTTGCTTCCGCCGTGGCCCAGAAACTCGGGCACAAACGATATGTGCCGCTCGGCACCTCCAGGAAGTTCTGGTATCGCGACGACCTCTCCGTCCCGTTGTCGTCGATCACCACCCCCACACAGCAGAAGAGCCTCTATATAGATCCGCGCATGCTGCCGCTGCTCGAAGGCAGGCGCGTCGCGCTGATCGACGATGTCATCTCAAGCGGCACCTCGATCGTCTCCGGCCTCAAGCTGCTGTCGGCCTGCTCCATCGAGCCCGTCGCGATCGGCGCTGCCATGCTGCAATCCGAGCGCTGGCGCACGGCGCTTGACGAGGTCGGCCCGCACTGGCTGGAGCGAACCGTCGCCGTCTTCGCGACCCCGATGCTCGATCGCACCGAACAAGGTGCCTGGCGCGCGCCCTGCATCTGAGTCACCGTCCCTAATATAGAGTGCGCCCCATTATAGACTGCACTCTGCGCCCGCCCCTCTATACAGCGCGCCGCGAACCGCTACAGTCTCAGTCAGCACGTAAAGCAGCGCATCAATCCGGAAGACCTGATGACCCCAGAACAAGCATGTCTGCTGATCCTGCTGATCGCGATGCTGGTTCTGTTTCTGATCGACCGCTTCAGGGTCGAGGTCGTCGCGATCGCCGGCCTGCTTGCCGGTTATGCGCTCGGGCTTTACCCGACCGACGCGGTCTTCGCGGGCTTTGCCAGCCCCGTGGTCATCACCGTCGTCGAGATCCTGCTGGTGGTCCAGGTGCTGGCACGCACCCGCTTCTTCGACAGGGTGTCGACAGCGCTTGCCAGTCGCGGCATGCGCGGCACCGGCGTCATCGCCATCCTGTCCGGCGTGACCGGCTTCATCTCCATCTTCATGAACAATATCGGCGCCTTCTCCATCTCGCTGCCGGTGGCGCTGCGCATCAGCGCGGTCGGCGCCATTCCCAAACGGCAGCTGATCATGCCGATCTCGTTTGCCGCCCTGCTCGGCGGCCTCGTGTCGCTGATCGGCACGCCCGCCAATCTGCTGGTCAGCAACGCGCTCGCGGCCGCGACCGGTGAGAGCTTTCGCCTGTTCGATTTCGCCTATGTCGGCCTGCCGGTCGCCGCAGCCGGCATCCTCATGACATCTATACTGGCGCCGCTGCTCTTCCCTGCGGATGACGAGAACGATGCGGCAGCGCCCGAAACGCCGCGCCGCCGCATGGTGGCCGAACGACGTGTTCCCGCAGGCTCGCCGCTGATCGGCGCGAGCCTCGCCGATCTCCCCACCCGCTTCGCGCTCAAGCCGCACGCGCTGCTGCGCAACGACACCTTCGTCTTCGGATCCGCCGAGCGCTCCATCGTCGAGGCCGGCGATCTCCTGCTGGCGGAAGCCGACGACACGGTCCTTATCGAACTCGAGGCATCCGGCGCGCTGCAGGCCGACCATTGGCAGGCCGAGGCAAGCCGCGTCGAGGCCGTCGTCATGCCGGAGAGCACGCTGGTCGGCTCGCGCCTGCGCTCGCTCGAGGTCTTCACTATGCGCGGCATCGCGATCAGCGCCCTATCCATGCGCTCCCCCCGTATCGAGGGACGCTTCAAGGATCTGCAGCTCTCGATAGGCGACGTCCTGGTACTGGAGGGCGACCGCGCCGCGATCGCCGAGGCGCTTGAGGAATGCGAGTGTCTGCCGCTCGCCTCGCCGCCCGTCCCGCCCTCATTCTCGCTGAGCTGGCAGCCCTTCGCAATCTTTGCCTGCGGTATCGCCGCGACCACGGTCGTGCGGCCCGATATCGCGCTCGCCGGTGTCGTCCTTGTGCTGGCGCTCTTCAACTACCTGAACATCCGCCAGGCGATGGCAGACCTCAACTGGCCCGTCATCATCATGCTCGCCGCGATGATCCCGATCGGCTCGGCCGTCGGCACCTCGGGGACCGCCGAAGTCATCGCATCGGCGCTCGGCGCCATCCTTCCCGTATCGCAGCCGCTGGCGGGCATCGGCGTGGTGCTGTTGCTGGCGATCGCGCTGACGCCCTTCGTCAACAACGCCACCGTCGCCATCGTGCTGAGCCCCATCGCGATCGAATTCGCCGCCGCCGGTCACCACCAGCCGCAAGCCTATCTGCTCGCCGTCGCGCTGGGTGCTTCGCTCGATTTCCTGACACCCTTCGGCCATCATAACAACACGCTCGCCATGGGCATCGGCAGCTACCGCTTTTCCGATTTCATCCGCGCCGGCCTGCCGGTGACGGTGCTGAGCTACTTTTTGAGCCTGCTGCTTCTATATGTCTTCTGGGTTTGAGCCCCGCTTGCTTGACATCCCCGACGATGGAACTAGAGCAGGGGAAAGCCCCGATCATACCGACCCCGTAACCCAAAAGGACGGTCAAGCCCGTGCGTATTCTCTCAGAAGCCCATTTCCCGGAACTGCCGAATTACTACCGCGGCAAGGTGCGAGAAAACTACGACCTTGCCGATGGCAGCCGCATCATTATCAGCACCGACAGGCTGAGCGCGTTTGACCGGATCCTGACCTGCATCCCCTACAAGGGCCAGGTCCTCACCCAGACGGCGCGCTACTGGTTCGAGGCGACCAAGGATATCTGCCCCAACCACGTCATCGCCTATCCCGATTCGAACGTCGTCGTCGGCAAGCGTCTCGACATCCTGCCGGTCGAGATCGTGGTGCGCGGCTATCTCGCCGGCACCACCGGCACCTCGATCCTCACTCTTTATAAGAAGGGCGAGCGCGAGATGTATGGCATGCGCCTGCCGGATGGCATGCGCGACAACCAGAAGCTCCCCGAGCCGGTCATCACGCCGACAAGCAAGGAATTTGATGGTGGCCACGACGAACCGCTGATGCCTGATCAGATTGTCGAAGGCGGTCTGCTGACGCAGGCGCAGTGGGATACGCTATCCAAATACGCGCTGGCGCTGTTTGCCCGCGGCCAGGAAATGGCGGCCAAGCGCGGCCTCATCCTCGTCGACACAAAGTACGAGTTCGGCACCGACGAGAATGGCACGATCATCCTCGCCGACGAGATTCACACCCCAGACAGCAGCCGCTACTGGCTCGCCGATAGCTACCAGGCAAGCTTCGATGCCGGCACGCGCCCGGCAAGCTTCGACAAGGATTTCGTCCGCGCCTGGGTCGCCGAACGCTGCGACCCCTACAAGGACGAGATCCCCGAGATCCCGACCGATCTCATCGAGCAGACCTCGGCTGTCTATATAAAGGCATATGAAGCGATCACCGCGCAGACCTTCGTGCCCGACGACGGCGGCGCGACCCCGGTGGAGCGCGTGCGCAAGAACCTCTCGCGCTACTTCCCGTAGTCGCTCAATCGCGCGAAGGCCTGCGACTTTAGCTTGCAGGCCCTTTCAATGTCGCGTTAGATTTTGAAAAACACCGAAGCCGGGCGGATCCGGCTGGAGAATTCATGGCAAGAAGGCCAAGGCGCAAGGCCGAAGAGACCCGCGAAGATATCATGTCGATGGCCGAGCAGCTGTTTCGCCAGCGCGGTTTCGTCGCCGTCTCGATCGCCGATATCGCCGCTTCGCTCGACATGTCGCCGGCCAACGTCTTCAAGCACTTTCATTCGAAGACCGCTCTAGTCGACGCGATCGCCGAAAGGCACCTGAGCGATGTCGCCGACCGCTTCGTCGCCGATGACCTGCCGCCGCGTGAGCAGTTGCTCCGCTTCGTGCTCAGGCTGCTCGACAGCCACCTCGAGGACATCCAGAAGAACCCCTACATCTTCGAAATGGTCCTCGTCAGCATCGAGGCCAAGATCGAGGCCGGCAGGCGGTATCGTGAAAAGGTCATCCAGAAACTCGAAGCAATCATTCGCGAAGGTGTCGCGGAAGGCCGCTATCACTGCGCGGACCCTGCGCGCGCCGCAAAGACCGTCGCCGATGTGCTTGCAGGCGTGCTGCATCCGGTTCTGATCGTCAAGGACGATAAGGAAACCCTGGTCGAGCGAGCGAGGCAGATCGTCGATTTCGCCGATGCCGCACTGCAAAATAGCACTTGCTAAGTGACGATTCATAAATTACGTCACTTTCTAAAGGCTTTGTTAATTCGCATCAGAGGCGTTTGACTCCGGATCGTTTGTCGTGTGGCATCCCCGGCAGGCTTCGATCCGCGAGCCAGCGCATAGGGAATTGAACATGATACGTCGCTTTCTCCTCGTTTCCTCGGCTCTTGCCATCGGTGGCGTTCTCGCCGCCTGCAGCGACAGCGGCAAGACACCGGCCGCGGGCGCCGGCGGTGCCGGGGCGGCTCAGCAGGCGGCCGCTGTCGGCGTGATCACGCTGAAGAAGGGCGACTTCCCGGTCACGACGATCCTTCCCGGCCGCGCCGAAGCGTTCCAGACCGCCGACATCCGTCCGCAGGTGAGCGGCCTCATCCGCGACATCACCTTCCGCGAAGGTGGCGAGGTGAAGAAGGGCGACGTCCTCTATCAGATCGAAGACGCCCCCTATGTCGCAGCCGTCGCCCAAGCCCGCGCCGCCATCGCCAAGGCCGAAGCCAGCGTTCCGAGTGCACAGAGCAACTTCGACCGCTACCAGCGGCTTGTCGGCTCGGGCGCCACGCAGATAGAGCTTGAGACAGCACGGACCAACCTGCTGCAGGCGCAGGCCGAGGTCGAATCGGCAAAGGCCGCTCTTTCCGCCGCCGAGATCGATCTCGACCACACCAAGATCGTCGCTCCCTTCGATGGCGTCATCGACCAGACGGCCTATAACGTCGGCAACGTCGTATCCGCCAACCAGACCACGGCGCTCACCACCGTTCGCCAGCTCGACCCGGCCTATATCCTTCTGACGGAATCGAGCACCAACCTGCTGCGTCTGCGCAGCGCGATCGCCGATGGCGAGATCAAGGGCACCAGCGGCAACGACGCCTTCCGCCTGATCCTCGAGAACGGCAAGGAGTACGATCAGAAGGGCACGCTCGACATGTCGAAGTCGGTCGTCAGCGAAACGACGGGCACCTTCACCATCCGCGTGCGCTTCCCCAATCCAGACCGCATCATCCTGCCGGGCATGTATGTCCGCGCGACGCTGGAACTCGGTTCCGAAAACGGCTTCGCCCTGCCGCAGCTCGCAACCAGCCGCAACGCCAATGGTGAGCTTTCGGCGCAGTTCGTATCCGCGGATGGCAAGGTAGAAAACCGCATCTTCGAAAACGCATCGCCATCCAACAATGCATGGCTGGTGACCGAAGGCGTCAAGGACGGCGATCAGCTGATCGTCTCCGGACTGCAGTCGATCACCGCGGGCATGCCGGTCAAGCCGACCGAAATGAAGATCAATGACAAGGGTATCGTCGTGCCCGTGGCGCCTCCGGCCGCCGCCGGCGACGCGCAGAAGCCCGCCGCGAAGTAACGCGTCGATCATTGATCCGAGCCGTACAGGAATTAGCCAATGGCCAAGTTTTTCATCCGACGTCCGATCTTTGCGTGGGTCATAGCGATCACGATCATGCTCGCGGGCGTGCTGGCGATCTTCACGCTGTCCATCTCGCAGTACCCGGATATCGCGCCGACCACGGTGCGCATCAACGCCACCTATCGCGGCGCCAGCGCTGAAACGGTCGAGAAATCGGTGACGACCCTCATCGAGGACGGCATGACCGGCCTCGACGACCTCACATACATGACCTCGACCTCGTCTACCGGCTCGGCCAGCATCTCGCTGACCTTCGGCACGGCGGCCGATCCCGATATCGCCCAGGTGCAGGTGCAGAACAAGCTGCAGCTGGTGCAGTCGCAGCTGCCGAGCGACGTCATCGACGCCGGCATCAGCGTCACCCGCTCGACCTCGAGTATCCTTCTCGTCGGCGCCCTGGTCTCCACAGACGGCAAGCGCAACTCCGTCGATCTCGGCAACATCCTGTCGAACTCGATCGAAAAGCAGGTCCAGCGCCTGGAAGGCGTCGGCAGTGTCAACATCTTCGGCTCCGGCTACGCCATGCGCGTCTGGCTCGACCCATACAAGCTGGTCAAGTACCAGCTGACGACGGGCGACGTTACCTCGGCCATCGAGGCGCAGAACACGCAGGTATCCGTGGGTTCGCTCGGCGCCCAGCCTTCCGTCGAAGGCCAGCAGATGAACGTCACGATCACCGCCCAGAGCCAGCTGACCACCGTTTCCGACTTCGAGCACATCATCTTGAAGGTCGAGAAGGACGGCTCGACGGTTCGCTTGAGCGACATCGCGCGCATCGAGATCGGCCAGGAAAGCTATGGCGGCTCCTCGCGCTACAATGCCCAGCCGTCGAGCGGCTTTGCCGTCAACCTGGCGATCGGCGCCAACGCCATCGATACCGCCGGTCGTGTTCGAACCGCGCTCGATTCCATTTCCAAGGGCCTGCCCGAAGGCGTCGAGATCACCTATCCCTACGACACGACGCCCTTCGTCGAGCTGTCGATCGAAAAGGTCGTGCACACGCTGATCGAAGCGATCGTGCTCGTATTCGTCGTTCTCCTGGTCTTCCTGCAGAATTTCCGCGCGACGCTCATCCCGACCATCGCGGTTCCGGTAGTATTGCTCGGAACCTTCGGCATCCTTGCGGCGACGGGCTATTCTATCAACACGCTGACCATGTTCGCCATGGTGCTCGCCATCGGCCTGCTCGTCGACGACGCCATCGTCGTGGTCGAAAACGTCGAGCGCATCATGACCGAGGAGAAGCTGTCGCCGATGGAGGCCACCGAGAAATCGATGGGCGAAATCACCGGCGCCATCGTCGGCATCGCGCTCGTCCTGACGGCCGTCTTCATTCCGATGGCTTTCTTCGGCGGCTCGACCGGCATCATCTATCGCCAGTTCTCCGTCACCATCGTCTCGGCGATGCTGCTCTCGGCGCTGGTCGCCATCGTGCTGACGCCGGCGCTCTGCGCCACGATGCTGAAGCCGGTGCACGACCACAAGAAGAACCGTGCCAGCGAGTGGTTCAACCGCAACTTCACCCGCTCCACCAACGGCTATGTCCGCTCGATCGGCTATCTCCTGAAGCGTCCGTGGCGCGTCATGGTCGTCTTCCTGCTGGTCGGCCTCGGCTGCGCCTACTTCTTCACCCGCCTGCCCACCTCCTTCCTGCCGCAGGAAGACCAGGGCGTGCTGCTGACCATCGTGACCACGCCGCCGGGCTCGACCACGCAGCAGACCCAGGCCGTCGTAGAGAAGGTCGAGACCTACTATCGCGAAAACGAAAAGGACGCCGTGCAGTCCGTCTTCGGCGCGCTCGGCTTCGGCTTCAACGGCTCCGGCCAGAACAGCGCCATCGTCTTCACCAAGCTCAAGGACTTCGCCGAACGCACGGACGACAAGCTGCATGCGCAGGCCGTCGCCACCCGCGCGCTGGGCGCCTTCTCGCAGATCCGCGAAGCCCAGGTCTTCGCGCTGCTGCCGCCGGCGATCCAGGGTCTCGGCGTCTCCAGCGGCTTCTCCATGTATCTCGTCGATACCGGAGGCCACGGCACAGAAGCGCTCGATGCGGCCTCCAAGCGCCTGATCGGCATGGCCAACACGAGCGGCAAGGTCGTTGCGCTCCGCAGCAACAACAAGGAAGTCGAGCCGCAGATGAAGATCATCATCGACCAGGAGAAGATCGGCGCCATGGGTGTCGACATCTCCTCGGTCAATTCGATGCTCTCGGTCATCTTCACCGGCCGCGACGTCAACGACTTCACGCTGAACGGCGAGATCAAGCCGGTCTACGTCCAGGGCGATGCACCCTTCCGCATGCAGCCCGACGACCTCGACCACTGGTATGCCCGCAACACCAATGGCGAGATGGTCCCCTTCTCCGCCTTCACCCGCACCGAATGGGTGAAGGGCGCCCCGACGCTCGCCCGCTTCAATGCGGTGAGCGCCATCCCGCTCGACGGCGCGTCGGCGCCGGGTGTCAGCTCCGGCGACGCCATGAACGCGATGGAAGAGATGACGGCACAGCTCGGTGGCGGCTACACCGTCGCCTGGCAGGGCATCTCCTATCAGGAACGCCTGTCCGGTTCGCAGGCGCCGATGCTCTACGCCATCTCGGTCCTCGTCGTCTTCCTCTGCTTGGCAGCACTCTACGAAAGCTGGTCGATCCCGTTCTCGGTCATCATGGCCGTTCCGGTCGGCGTGCTCGGCGCGCTGGTCGCGGCAACCGTCTTCGGCCAGGCAAACGACGTCTACTTCAAGGTCGGCCTGCTGACGACAATCGGTCTGGCGGCGAAGAACGCGATTCTCATCGTGGAGTTCGCCAAGGACCGAATGGAGACAGGCATGGGCATCATCGATGCGACGCTGGAGGCCGCAAGGCTGCGTCTGCGGCCGATCATCATGACGTCGCTGGCCTTCATCCTCGGCGTCGTGCCGCTGGCGATTGCCACCGGTGCGGGCTCGGCAGCGCAGAACGCGATCGGTATCGGCGTGCTTGGCGGCATGCTGTTTGCGACCGCGCTTGGCATTTTCTTCGTGCCATCATTCTTTGTGGTTATCCGCCGCGTCTTCTCGCGACGTCAAAAAAATGAGGTATGAGTGTGACATATCTGCACTGTGATAAAGTGAGACTCATTGATACATTGCCGCGAACTGCTTCGGGATGGTGTTTCTCGTTTCGAGCGAAGCGCGGCCGATAGTGAAGCATCATTGCTTCTGACATGAATGATTTTTTTGGTCGAGTTACAGGAAGATAGTTAATGGCGTCTTTTCGTTTTGCCTCTCCGGCATTGTTGCTATTGCTCGCGGGCTGTGTGAGTGGCCCGGATCATGTTCCCCCGGAGATGCCCCTCCCGGCCAAGTTCAATGAAGGCTCGGCCAAGGCCGACGGCGACGTCTCGACGGTC
>NZ_JAUDSA010000005.1:0-171514 GCF_030380805.1 Rhizobium sp. S163
GGTCGTGTTCCTCAACAAGGTTGACCAGGTCGACGACGCGGAACTGCTCGAACTCGTCGAGATGGAAGTTCGCGAACTTCTGTCGTCCTACGACTTCCCGGGCGACGACGTTCCTGTCGTCAAGGGTTCGGCTCTGGCTGCTCTCAACGATTCGGACAAGAAGATCGGCGAAGACGCCGTTCGCGAACTGATGGCCGCTGTCGACGCCTACATCCCGACGCCTGAGCGTCCGATCGACCAGCCGTTCCTGATGCCGATCGAAGACGTGTTCTCGATCTCGGGTCGTGGTACGGTTGTGACCGGTCGCGTCGAGCGCGGCATCGTCAAGGTTGGTGAAGAAGTCGAAATCGTCGGCATCCGCGCCACCTCGAAGACGACGGTTACCGGCGTTGAAATGTTCCGCAAGCTGCTCGATCAGGGCCAGGCTGGCGACAACATCGGCGCTCTGGTTCGCGGTGTTAACCGTGACGGCGTTGAGCGTGGTCAGATCCTGTGCAAGCCGGGCTCTGTCAAGCCGCACAAGAAGTTCATGGCCGAAGCCTACATCCTGACGAAGGAAGAAGGCGGCCGTCATACGCCGTTCTTCACGAACTATCGTCCGCAGTTCTACTTCCGCACGACCGACGTTACCGGCATCGTTTCTCTGCCGGAAGGCACGGAAATGGTTATGCCTGGCGACAACGTCACCGTTGCCGTTGAGCTGATCGTTCCGATCGCGATGGAAGAAAAGCTGCGCTTCGCTATCCGCGAAGGCGGCCGTACCGTCGGCGCTGGCATCGTTGCCTCGATCATCGAGTAATCATTGAGATCGGCGGTCTCGCAAGAGACGGCCGCTTCGATGACATTATTATGAAGCAAGTGGCTTTAGCCGCTTGCTTATTACAAAGAAATACGGCACATGGCGCGCAAGCGCTGTTTGCGCGCTGCTTCGTTGTTTCGAGGCGGCAGACTGAAGCTAACATAAAGGTGGCCGAAAGGCCTGAAGACTGGATAGGGATGCCGGTTTCCGACGTCCCTCTCGATCTTTGAAACCGGTGGTCCGCCTTTAGGGAAGAAAACAACCCGTGCCTTGAACAAGGGCGCGTAAGTAACAAACACAAGGATAACGTCGAATGAACGGCCAAAATATCCGCATTCGCCTGAAGGCGTTCGATCACCGCATTCTCGACGCTTCGACGCGCGAGATCGTGTCGACGGCGAAGCGCACCGGCGCAAGCGTCCGGGGCCCCGTTCCGCTTCCGACTCGCATCGAGAAGTTTACGGTAAACCGGTCCCCACACATCGACAAGAAGAGCCGCGAGCAGTTCGAGATGCGCACGCATAAGCGCCTCCTCGACATCGTTGACCCGACACCGCAGACGGTAGACGCGCTGATGAAGCTCGATCTCGCCGCTGGTGTCGATGTTGAGATCAAGCTCTGAGCCTAGCTCGAGCTGAGTTGGAAGGATTGAACCGATGCGTTCAGGTGTGATTGCACAGAAGGTCGGCATGACCCGCGTCTATAACGACGCCGGCGAACATGTTCCGGTAACAGTACTGCGTATGGAAGGCTGCCAGGTCGTAGCCCAGCGCACAGTAGAAAAGAACGGCTACGCCGCAGTTCAGCTTGGTGCTGGCACGGCGAAGGTCAAGAACACGTCCAAGGCGATGCGCGGCAATTTCGCTATTGCCAACGTCGAGCCGAAGGCCAAGCTCGCTGAATTCCGTGTTTCGGAAGACAACCTGCTTGACGTCGGCACCGAGCTCAAGGCTGGCCACTTCGCCACCGGTCAGCTCGTCGATGTAACCGGCACGACGATTGGTAAGGGCTTTGCCGGCGCCATGAAGCGTCACGGCTTCGGCGGTCTGCGCGCCACGCACGGTGTGTCGGTTTCGCACCGCTCGCACGGTTCGACCGGCTCGCGCCAGGACCCGGGCAAGGTTTTCAAGAACAAGAAGATGGCTGGTCACATGGGCCAGACGCGCGTAACGACTCAGAACCTTGAAGTGGTTTCGACCGACGAAGATCGTGGTCTGATCCTGATCAAGGGTGCAGTACCCGGTTCCAAGGGTGCCTGGATCATCGTGCGCGACGCCGTCAAGTCGGCCGCGAAGTAAGGGAGCCAGACCAATGGAATTCAACGTCAAGACCCTCGAGGGAAAAGACGCAGGGAAGGTTTCTCTTTCTGACGCGATTTTCGGTCTCGAGCCCCGCGAAGACATTCTCGCCCGCGTAATCCGCTGGCAGCTTGCCAAGAAGCAGCAGGGCACTCACCAGGCAAAGGGCCGCGCCGACGTATGGCGCACCGGCGCCAAGATGTACAAGCAGAAGGGTACGGGCCGCGCTCGTCACCATTCGGCTCGTGCTCCGCAGTTCCGCGGCGGTGGTAAGGCTCACGGCCCGGTTGCTCGCAGCCACGAACACGACCTTCCGAAGAAGGTTCGCGCTCTCGGCCTGCGTCTGGCTCTGTCGGCAAAGCTGAAGTCCGATGATGTCATCATCATCGACAACCTGGTTGCTGCTGAAGCAAAGACCAAGGCTCTGGCTTCGACCTTCGCAACGCTCGGCCTGACCAACGCTCTCTTCATCGGCGGCGCTGAACTTGATGGCAACTTCAAGCTCGCAGCCAAGAACATCCCGAACATCGATGTTCTGCCGATCCAGGGCATCAACGTTTATGACATCGTGCGCCGTGGCAAGCTCGTGCTTTCCAAGGCTGCCGTTGAAGCTCTAGAGGAGCGTTTCAAGTGACCGATCTTCGCCACTATGATGTGATCGTCTCGCCGTCGATCACCGAAAAGTCCACTCTGGTATCGGAAAACAACCAGGTTGTTTTCAACGTCGCTAAGACGGCGTCGAAGCCGGAAATCAAGGCTGCAGTCGAGGCGCTCTTCGGCGTCAAGGTCACGGCCGTCAACACTCTGCTCCGCAAGGGCAAGACCCGTCGTTTCCGCGGTTTTGTCGGCAAGCAGAAGGACGTGAAGAAGGCAATCGTGACTTTGGCTGAAGGCCAGACGATCGACGTCTCCACCGGTCTCTGAGGAATAAAAACATGGCATTGAAAACATTCAATCCTACGACCCCGAGCCAGCGTCAGCTGGTCATCGTCGACCGCTCTTCGCTCTACAAGGGCAAGCCGGTCAAGGCGCTGACGCAGGGTCTGACCAAGAGCGGCGGTCGTAACAACCTCGGTCGCATCACGGCTCGCTTCATCGGCGGCGGTCACAAGCGTACGTATCGTCTGATCGACTTCAAGCGTCGCAAGTTCGAAGTTGAAGGCACGGTCGAGCGTATCGAATACGACCCGAACCGTACCGCGTTCATCGCGCTCATCTCCTACGCCGACGGCGAACAGGCCTACATCATCGCTCCGCAGCGCCTTGCTGCCGGCGACAAGGTCATCGCCTCTGAAAAGGCTGTGGACGTAAAGCCGGGCAACACCATGCCCCTGCAGTACATCCCGGTTGGCTCCATCATCCACAACGTGGAAATGAAGCCGGGCAAGGGCGGTCAGATCGCTCGCTCCGCTGGTTCCTACGCACAGCTCGTAGGCCGCGATGCGGGTCTCGCGATCCTTCGTCTGAACTCTGGCGAACAGCGCCTCGTGCCGGGCTCCTGCCTTGCTTCGATCGGTGCGGTTTCGAACCCTGACCACGCCAACATCAACGACGGCAAGGCCGGTCGTACCGTATGGCGCGGCAAGCGTCCGCATAACCGCGGTGTTGTCATGAACCCTGTCGACCACCCGCACGGTGGTGGTGAAGGCCGCACTTCCGGTGGTCGTCACCCGGTTACCCCTTGGGGTAAGCCGACCAAGGGCAAGCGCACCCGGTCGAACAAGTCGACCGACAAGATGATCATGCGCTCGCGTCATCAGCGTAAGAAGTAAGAGAGGAAGTCTCCAATGGCTCGTTCAGTATGGAAAGGTCCGTTCGTTGACGGCTATCTTCTCAAGAAGGCTGAGAAGGTTCGTGAAGGCGGACGTGCAGAAGTAATCAAGATCTGGAGCCGTCGCTCCACGATCCTGCCCCAGTTCGTCGGTCTCACCTTCGGCGTCTACAACGGCAGCAAGCATATTCCGGTCAACGTCAATGAAGACATGGTCGGTCACAAATTCGGTGAATTCTCTCCGACCCGGACCTACTACGGTCACGGTGCGGACAAGAAGGCAAAGAGGAAGTAACGATGGGCAAGGCAAAAGCCGAACGCCGGCTGAAGGACAACGAGGCGCAAGCAGTCGCCCGCACGCTCCGCGTCAGCCCACAGAAGCTCAACCTGGTTGCCGCGGCTATCCGCGGCAAGAAGGTCGAGCGCGCACTCGCTGAGCTGGAATTCTCCCGCAAGCGCATCGCAGGCGCGGTCAAGAAGACGCTCGAATCTGCGATCGCAAACGCCGAGAACAACCATGATCTCGACGTTGACTCGCTGGTCGTAGCGGAAGCTTACGTCGGCAAGTCGATCGTCATGAAGCGTTTCCACGCTCGTGGCCGTGGTCGTGCATCGCGCATCGAAAAGCCCTTTGCGCACCTGACGATCGTTGTTCGCGAAGTTGAAGCCGCCACCGAGGAGGCCGCATAATGGGTCAGAAAATCAATCCAATTGGTTTCCGTCTTGGCATCAACCGTACCTGGGATAGCCGCTGGTTCGCGGACAATGCCGAATACGGTCAGCTGCTGCACGAAGACCTGAAAATGCGCAAGTTCGTCATGAACGAACTGAAGCAGGCTGGTATCTCCAAGGTGGTTATCGAGCGTCCGCACAAGAAGTGCCGCGTCACGATCCACTCGGCTCGTCCGGGCCTGATCATCGGCAAGAAGGGCGCAGACATCGACAAGCTCCGCAAGAAGCTGTCGGACATGACGAACTCCGAAACGCACCTCAACATCGTTGAAGTTCGCAAGCCGGAAGTCGACGCTGTTCTGGTCGCTCAGTCGATCGCTCAGCAGCTCGAGCGTCGTGTTGCTTTCCGTCGCGCCATGAAGCGCGCCGTTCAGTCCGCAATGCGTCTTGGCGCCGAAGGCATCAAGATCACCTGCGCGGGCCGTCTCGGCGGTGCTGAAATCGCTCGTACGGAATGGTACCGCGAAGGTCGCGTGCCGCTGCATACGCTGCGCGCTGACATCGACTACGGCACAGCCGAAGCGGAAACCGCTTTCGGTATCTGCGGCATCAAGGTTTGGATCTTCAAGGGCGAAATCCTTGAGCACGATCCGATGGCCTCCGAGCGCCGCGCACTCGAGGGTGATGCTCAGGGTCCGGCTAGCCGTGACCGCGATCGTCGCCGCGACAACGCTTAATAGCGTTGGTGGCAGATAAGTTCGGAGAATAAGAAAATGTTGCAGCCAAAGCGTACCAAGTACCGCAAGCAATTTAAGGGCCGCATCAAGGGCGTCGCCAAGGGTGGTTCCGACCTCGCCTTCGGTGAATTCGGCCTTAAGGCTCAGGAGCCAAACCGCGTAAATGCACGCGAGATCGAAGCGGCCCGCCGCGCGATCACGCGCTACATGAAGCGTGCTGGCCGTGTATGGATCCGCGTGTTCCCGGATGTTCCGGTAACCGCAAAGCCGACCGAAGTCCGTATGGGTAAGGGTAAGGGCTCTGTTGAATATTGGGCATGCAAGGTCAAGCCAGGCCGCATGATGTTCGAGATCGACGGCGTCAGCGAAGAAATCGCTCGCGAAGCGCTTCGCCTCGGCTCTGCCAAGCTCTCGGTCAAGACGCGCTTCGTACAGCGCATTGCAGAGTAAGGAGCAAGGCACATGAAAGCCGAAGAAGTTCGCGGCCTGACGGCCGATCAGCTCAAGGACAAGCTCGCCGACCTGAAGAAGGAGCAGTTCAACCTGCGCTTCCAGAAGGCCACCGGTCAGCTCGAAAAGTCCTCCCGCGTCAACGAAGTTCGCAAGGACATCGCCCGCGTGAAAACCATTGCCCGCCAGAAGGCGGCAGAAGCAAAGGCCTAAGAATATGCCGAAGCGCATCCTGCAGGGCGTCGTCGTTGGCGACAAGAACGAGAAGACTGTAGTTGTCCGCGTTGAGCGTCGTTTCGCTCATCCGCTGATGCAGAAGACCGTTCGTCGTTCCAAGAAGTACAAGGCCCACGACGAAAACAATCAGTACAAGATTGGCGATACCGTATCCATCGAGGAATGCGCGCCGATCTCCAAGGACAAGTGCTGGACGGTCATTTCCGGCCAGGCAAAGTAAGAATTTCTCGCGAGGCCTTGCGTCTCGCGGAAATTTCTGTATGAAGCAGCGTCAGAACGCTCGTTCGTCGAGCGTTCTTTTGCTTTGAGCGCACGGAAGGTCCCGTTTGGGAAACCACCCTGGCACGATCGATCCCGCGCTAGTCAAGCTAATGCCGTGTTTTCGCCTGCTCTCGTGGCAAGCGGCCGGCTGACAATTTTCATATGCCGGGGTAGGGGGCGACAGCCCAACCATTCCGGTAAACACAAGAAGGCGACCTGATATGATTCAGATGCAAACAAACCTCGACGTGGCGGATAATTCCGGCGCACGTCGTGTCATGTGCATCAAGGTGCTGGGCGGTTCTAAGCGCAAGTATGCCTCGATCGGCGACGTTATCGTCGTTTCGATCAAGGAAGCTATTCCGCGCGGCCGCGTGAAGAAGGGTGACGTGATGAAGGCGGTTGTCGTTCGCACCGCCAAGGAAATCCGTCGCGTAGATGGTTCCATCATCCGCTTCGACACCAATGCAGCAGTCCTCATCGACAACAAGAAAGAGCCGATCGGCACCCGTATCTTCGGACCGGTTCCGCGCGAACTTCGCGCCAAGAACCACATGAAGATCATCTCGCTCGCTCCAGAAGTTCTGTAAGGAGCACGAACGATGCAAAAGATTCGTAAGGGCGACACGGTCGTCATGCTCGCAGGCAAGGACAAGGGCCGCACTGGCGAAGTCCTTCAGGTTCTGCCCAAGGAAGATCGCGCCGTAGTCCGTGGCGTCAACGTCGTGAAGCGCCACCAGCGCCAGACGCAGACCCAGGAAGCCGGCATCATCAGCAAGGAAGCCTCGGTTCACTTGTCCAACGTCTCGATCATCGACAAGGACGGCAAGCCGACCCGCGTTGGTTTCAAGGTTGTTGACGGCAAGAAGGTCCGTGTGGCCAAGCGTTCCGGTGAGGTGATCTGATGGCTCAGGCAAAGTACGAGCCGCGGCTCAAGAAGGAATATGTCGAGCGCATCCGTGCGGCGATGCAGGAGAAGTTCTCCTACGCCAACGAGATGATGATTCCGAAGCTCGACAAGATCGTAATCAACATGGGTGTTGGTGAAGCAACGGCTGATTCGAAGAAGCCGACTGTTGCCGCAGCTGACCTGGCCGCTATCGCTGGTCAGAAGCCGGTGATCACCCGTGCACGCAACTCCATCGCTGGCTTCAAGGTCCGCGAAGATATGCCGATCGGCGCAAAGGTTACCCTGCGCGGCGCTCGCATGTACGAGTTCCTGGACCGTCTCGTGAACATCGCGCTTCCGCGCGTTCGCGACTTCCGCGGCCTGAACCCGAAGAGCTTTGACGGCCGTGGCAACTTCGCCATGGGCATCAAGGAGCACATTGTGTTCCCTGAGATCAACTACGATAAGGTTGATCAGATGTGGGGCATGGACATCATCGTTTGCACGACGGCCACCAAGGACGACGAAGCACGGGCTCTGCTCACAGAGTTCAACTTCCCGTTCCGTCAGTAACCGTAACGACGAGCGTAGAAAAGGAACCACACATGGCGAAGACCAGCGCAGTTGAAAAGAACAAGCGCCGCCGTATTACGGTCGCCAACCAGGCCGCTAAGCGCGCCGAGTTGAAGGCGATCATCATGAACCAGGCTCTTCCGATCGAAGACCGGTTCAAGGCCTCGATCAAGCTGGCATCCCTGCCGCGCGATGGATCGAAGACCCGTATTCGCAACCGTTGTGAAGTATCGGGCCGTCCGCGCGCATACTACCGCAAACTGCGCATGTCGCGTATCGCGCTGCGTGAACTCGGCAATCTCGGCAAGGTGCCGGGCATCGTCAAGTCCAGCTGGTAAGGAGCAGGTTAGATGACAATGACTGATCCGTTGGGCGATATGCTCACCCGCATCCGTAACGGCGCTTCCCGCCGCAAGTCGTCGGTCTCGACGCCTGCTTCGAAGCTCCGTGCACGTGTTCTCGATGTTCTCCAGGCTGAAGGCTACATCCGTGGCTACGCTCTTGTCGATTTCGGCAATGGCAAGTCTGAAATCAACATTGAGCTGAAATACTACGAAGGCGCATCGGTGATCCGTGAGATCGGCCGTGTGTCCAAGCCGGGCCGCCGGGTTTATGTCTCGGTCAAGTCCATTCCGCAGGTCGCGAACGGTCTCGGCATCACCATCCTTTCGACTCCGAAGGGTGTGATGGCTGATCACCAGGCTCGCGAACAGAACGTTGGTGGCGAGGTTCTTTGCTCGGTATTCTAATACCGAGCATCGATCTCCATAGCGAACAGACAGGATATAAAAATGTCTCGTATCGGTAAGAAGCCCGTTCAGATTCCTGCTGGGATTACGGCTACGGTCGAAGGCCAGAAGGTTACTGCAAAGGGCCCGAAGGGCGAGCTGTTCTTCGTCGCAAACGACGAAGTCGGCGTTAAGCTCGAAAACAATGCGGTTGTCGTGACGCCGCTCACGCAGTCGAAGGATGCTCGTTCGAAGTGGGGCATGTCCCGCACGATGATCGAAAACATCTTCACGGGTGTTAAGGACGGCTACGAGCGCAAGCTCGAAATCAACGGCGTTGGTTACCGCGCGTCGCTTCAGGGCAAGAACCTGCAGCTCGCTCTCGGTTTCAGCCACGACGTGGTTTATGAGCCGCCGGTCGGCATCACGATCGCTGTGCCGAAGCCTACTGAAATTGTTGTCACTGGCATCAATAAGCAGCAGGTCGGCCAGGTCGCCGCTGAAATCCGCGAATACCGCGGTCCTGAGCCTTACAAGGGCAAGGGCGTCAAGTATGCCGGCGAACGTATCGTTCGCAAAGAAGGCAAGAAGAAGTAAGGATCACGCGAAATGGCTAGCAGGAAAGAAGCACTTGCACGTCGTGCCAACCGCGTGCGCCGTCATCTCAAGTCGGTGGCCAATGGCCGTCCGCGCCTGTCGGTTCATCGCTCCTCGAAGAACATCTACGTTCAGGTTATCGACGATGTTGCCGGCAAGACCCTCGCGGCTGCCTCGACGCTCGATAAGGACCTGCGCGGTTCTCTGAAGACCGGTGCTGACACCGCGGCAGCTGCCGCCGTTGGCAAGCTCGTCGCCGAGCGCGCCTCCAAGGCTGGCGTCAAGGAAGTCGTATTCGACCGTGGCGCCTTCATCTATCACGGCCGTATCAAGGCTCTGGCAGATGCAGCCCGCGAAGGCGGTCTGACCTTCTAATGAATTTCCGGCCGGAGCCCTAAGCTCCGGCCGGATTTTAACCGGACCGCAAACGCTCCTCAATAGGGGAGGCTGATGCGGTCCTCGTGTTGTCTGCCGTTCCACCCGCAAAAGAAAAAGGAAAAGGACAATGGCACAGGAAAGAAAAGGTTCGCGCGACGATCGCCAGAACCGCGAAGAGCGCGATAGCGAATTCGTCGACAAGCTGGTCGCGATCAACCGCGTCGCCAAGGTCGTCAAGGGCGGCCGTCGTTTCGGTTTCGCAGCCCTCGTCGTCGTCGGTGACCAGAAGGGCCGCGTTGGCTTCGGTCACGGCAAGGCACGTGAAGTGCCGGAAGCAATCCGCAAGGCAACTGAAGCTGCCAAGCGCGAACTGATCTTCGTACCGCTGCGTGACGGCCGTACGCTGCATCACGACGTTCACGGCCGCCACGGCGCCGGCAAGGTTCTGCTTCGTTCGGCCAAGGTCGGTACCGGTATCATCGCTGGTGGTCCGATGCGCGCTGTTTTCGAAACGCTCGGCGTTCACGACGTCGTCGCCAAGTCGACCGGTTCCTCGAACCCATACAACATGGTTCGCGCTACCTTCGACGCTCTGAAGCACCAGGTTCACCCGAAGGACATCGCAGCACAGCGCGGCATCAAGTATGCAACGCTTCAGGCTCGCCGTGCCGCTTCTGGTAACGCTTCTGAAGAATAAGAGGAGCTGATCCATGGCCAAGGCTACAAAGAAGACCGAAGCAAAGACGGTTACCGTCGAGCAGATCGGTAGCCCGATTCGCCGTCCGGATGTCCAGCAGCGCACGCTGATCGGTCTCGGGCTGAACAAGATGCACCGTCGTCGCACGCTGGAAGATACCCCTTCCGTTCGTGGCATGATCCGTGCTGTCCAGCATCTCGTTCGCATCGTCGACGAGAAGTAAGCAGGGAGTATTCGCTATGAAACTCAATGAAATCAAAGACAACGAAGGTTCGACCCATAGCCGCAAGCGCCTCGGCCGCGGTATCGGTTCGGGCTCCGGCAAGACCGGTGGTCGCGGTGTCAAGGGTCAGAAGTCCCGTTCGGGCGTAGCCATCAACGGCTTCGAAGGCGGTCAGATGCCAATCTACCGTCGCCTGCCGAAGCGCGGCTTCAACAACATCTTCAAGGCCGACTTCGTTGTCGTGTCCCTGGAGCGTGTTCAGGCTGCTATCGACGCTGGCAAGCTCGACGCCAAGTCCACGGTTGATGCAGCAGCTCTCAAGGCTGCCGGCGTTATCCGTCGCGTCAAGGACGGCGTTCGCGTTCTCGCCGACGGCGAGCTGAAGGCAAAGGTCAAGTTCGAAGTTGCTGGCGCTTCCAAGCCGGCTGTCGAAAAGATCGAAAAGGCTGGCGGTTCCGTCACGCTTCTTTCTGCCGCAGCTGCAGAGTAATTTAATCTATGATAAACCGCCCGGGGTGCTTCACACCGGGCGGTTTTGCTCCCATATGTGAGCCTCACAAAAACCGGTCGGATGCACGTGCGTCAGGACAGGTTAGACGAACAACAGGGTGAGGCATAGGTTGCGCCCGCAATCCGTCCGAAGCCCGCTTTTGAATAATTCAGAAATGCCGATCCGGCGTTCTGCCTTTCGCTTGGTCAGAGCCCGAAACCGGTAGCGCGGAGATACGCATGGCGTCTGCAGCGGAACAGTTGGCTTCCAACCTCAATTTCTCGACCTTCGCCAAAGCCGAGGATCTCAAGAAGCGCCTGTGGTTTACACTGGCAGCTCTCCTCGTCTATCGGTTGGGAACGCACATTCCGCTTCCCGGCCTCAACCCGCAGGCCTACGCACAGGCCTTCCAGGGTCAGGCAGGCGGCATTCTCGGCCTCTTCAACATGTTTTCGGGCGGCGCTGTTCAGCGCATGGCGATCTTCGCGCTCGGCATCATGCCCTACATTTCCGCTTCGATTATCGTGCAGCTGATGACCTCGGTCGTGCCTGCGCTCGAGAACCTGAAGAAGGAAGGCGAGCAGGGTCGAAAGATCATCAACCAGTACACCCGCTACGGCACCGTGCTTCTCGGCACGCTGCAGGCTTATGGCATTGCCATTGGTCTGGAGAGCGGGCAGGGGCTCGTTGTCGATCCGGGCATCTTCTTCCGCGTCTCCACGGTCATCACGCTGCTCGGCGGCACGATGTTCCTGATGTGGCTCGGCGAGCAGATTACCTCGCGCGGTATCGGTAACGGCATCTCGCTCATCATCTTCGCCGGCATCGCCGCTGGCCTGCCTTCGGCTCTTGCCGGTACGCTCGAACTCGGCCGCACAGGCGCGCTGTCGACGAGCCTTATCCTGCTGGTCATCGTCGTTGCGATCGCCGTCATCGCGATTATCGTCTTCGTCGAGCGCGCCCAGCGCCGCCTTCTGATCCAGTATCCGAAGCGCCAGGTGGGTAACCGCATGTTCCAGGGCGATACCTCGCACCTGCCGCTGAAGCTCAATACCTCGGGTGTCATCCCGGCGATCTTCTCGTCCTCGTTGCTGCTCCTGCCGGCAACGATCGCGGGCTTCGCCAGCACGACGAACATGCCGACCTGGGTAACCTCGATTGTCGCGGCTCTGGGCCATGGCCAGCCGCTCTACATGCTCCTCTACGGTCTGCTGATCGCCTTCTTCGCCTTCTTCTACACGGCCATCGTCTTCAATCCGAAGGACACGGCCGACAATCTGAAGAAGCATGGCGGTTTCATCCCGGGCATCCGTCCCGGTGAGCGCACCGCCGAGTACATCGATTATGTGCTGACCCGCATTACGGTCATCGGCGCGATCTATCTGGTCTTCGTCTGCATTCTTCCGGAAATCCTCGTGTCGCAAACCGGGATCCCATTATCCCTTGGTGGCACTTCGCTTTTGATCGTCGTTAGCGTAACTCTTGATACGGTGGCACAGATCCAGGGTCATCTGATCGCGCAGCAGTACGAAGGCCTGATCAAGAAATCGAAGTTGCGTGGAGGAAAGAGGGGTCGATGAGACTTATACTTTTGGGGCCGCCGGGCGCGGGTAAGGGGACTCAAGCTCAGCGGATCGTGGAAAAGTACGGCATTCCGCAACTTTCCACGGGTGACATGCTTCGCGCCGCCGTTCAGGCCGGTACCGAAGTCGGCAAGCGCGCCAAGGCCGTCATGGATGCTGGCAAGCTGGTCTCAGACGACATCGTCATCGCAATCGTGTCGGAGCGTATCGACCAGCCCGATTGCGAGAATGGCTTCATCCTCGACGGTTTCCCGCGCACGCTGGTTCAGGCCGATGCGACGGAAGCCATGCTCAAGGGCAAGGGCATCGAACTGTCGAAGGTCGTCGAAATCCAGGTCGACGACGCTATCCTGGCGGACCGCGTTTCGGGCCGCTACACCTGTGCGAACTGTGGTGCCGGTTATCACGACACCAACGTCAAGCCGAAGGTGGAGGGCGTCTGTGACCGCTGTGGTTCGACTCACTTCAAGCGTCGTCCCGATGACAACCGCGAAACCGTGGTGACGCGTCTCGGCGCTTACTACAAGGAAACATCGCCGCTGATCGGCTACTACTATGCCAAGGGCAAGTTGCAGTCGGTGGATGGCATGGCAGACATCGATCACGTCACCGGCGAGATCGAGGGCATACTTTCGAAGCTGTAAGGCTTTGGAAATAAAACTTGGCGGGAGCGGTTGCTTTTCAGCACTGATTCCGTTAAACACCGCGCCAACTCGCGATATCTGATGCGATCGGCGCGGACTTCCGATAGGAATTCCGGGTTCGATCGTTTTGACTTGTTGAGAACCTGAATTGTAATTGCGGCCTTTCAAGGCCGTGTAACGAGACACCACTTGCCGGATGGCAACTGGAACGCAAGGAGAATAGGCGTGGCACGTATCGCTGGCGTCAACATCCCGACCGCAAAGCGCGTTGTAATCGCGCTGACGTACATTCACGGGATCGGTCCGAAATTCGCACAGGAAATCATCGAGAAGGTCGGTATTCCTGCTGATCGTCGCGTGAATCAGCTCACCGACGCTGAAGTCCTGCAGATCCGCGAAACCATCGACCGCGATTACCAGGTCGAAGGTGACCTGCGTCGCGAGACCTCGATGAACATCAAGCGTCTGATGGACCTCGGCTGCTATCGCGGCCTGCGTCATCGCCGTGGCCTTCCGGTCCGCGGTCAGCGCACGCACACCAATGCTCGTACCCGCAAGGGCCCGGCAAAGGCTATCGCTGGTAAGAAGAAGTAATTTCCGGGAAACCGGAGGTGAGGGGGCTGGCGGTCTGCGCCGGCCTCTTTTGAGTTTGGGGCAGGGCCGCAAGGTCTCGTTCCGGTGTAGCCGCTGGTATTACGGCGGTGCAGAGATCCAAGAAAGGGATTAAAATGGCCAAGGAAGCCGTACGCGTTCGCCGTCGCGAACGTAAAAACATTTCGTCGGGCGTCGCTCACGTCAACTCGACCTTCAACAACACGATGATCACGATCACCGACGCACAGGGCAACGCCATTGCCTGGTCGTCTGCTGGCGCCAAGGGCTTCAAGGGCTCGCGCAAGTCGACCCCGTTCGCTGCTCAGATCGCTGCTGAGGACTGCGCCAAGAAGGCTCAGGAGCACGGCATGAAGTCGCTGGAAGTTGAAGTTTGCGGTCCGGGTTCGGGTCGTGAATCCGCTCTGCGCGCCCTCCAGGCTGCTGGTTTCATGATCACGTCCATCCGCGACGTGACCCCGATCCCGCACAATGGTTGCCGCCCGCGCAAGAAGCGTCGCGTCTGATCATCGCCATTCACAACATCGGTGAGCGGATCCTCGCTCCCGATGCTTCTCAAGCTCGGTTGTCACGATTGGATGGTGGCAACGAACGGAAGGCAAAAATATGATTCAGAAAAACTGGCAGGAATTGATCAAGCCGAACAAGGTCGAGTTCTCTTCGAGCTCGCGCACCAAGGCGACGCTCGTAGCAGAGCCGCTGGAGCGCGGTTTCGGCCTCACCCTCGGCAACGCGCTTCGCCGCGTTCTGCTGTCCTCGCTGCGCGGTGCCGCAGTGACGGCCGTGCAGATCGATGGCGTGCTGCATGAATTCTCGTCGATCCCTGGCGTTCGTGAAGATGTCACCGACATCGTTCTGAACATCAAGGAAATCGCCATCAAGATGGATGGCGACGACGCAAAGCGCATGGTCGTGCGTAAGCAGGGTCCTGGCGTTGTAACGGCTGGCGACATCCAGACGGTCGGCGATATCGAAATCCTCAACCCCGAGCATGTGATCTGCACGCTCGACGAGGGCGCCGAAATCCGTATGGAATTCACCGTCAACAACGGCAAGGGCTATGTTCCGGCCGATCGCAATCGTGCGGAAGATGCTCCGATCGGTCTCATCCCGGTCGACAGCCTTTATTCGCCGGTCAAGAAGGTGTCCTACAAGGTTGAAAATACCCGCGAAGGACAGGTTCTCGACTACGACAAGCTGAACATGACCATCGAAACCGATGGTTCGATCTCCGGCGAAGATGCCGTCGCTTTCGCGGCTCGCATCCTGCAGGATCAGCTTGGCGTGTTCGTCAACTTCGACGAGCCGCAGAAGGAAACCGAAGAAGAAGCAGTCACCGAACTTGCTTTCAACCCGGCTCTCCTCAAGAAGGTGGACGAACTCGAACTGTCTGTTCGCTCGGCAAACTGCCTGAAGAACGACAACATCGTCTACATCGGCGACCTCATTCAGAAGACCGAAGCAGAAATGCTCCGCACGCCGAATTTTGGTCGCAAGTCGCTGAACGAAATCAAGGAAGTTCTCGCGTCCATGGGCCTGCACCTCGGCATGGAAGTGCCGGCATGGCCGCCTGAGAACATCGAAGATCTCGCCAAGCGTTACGAAGACCAATACTAACCATCAAACGGCGGGCGAGATGCCTGCATGTGAAGGAGAATAGCAATGCGCCACGGTAAAGCCGGCCGCAAGCTGAATAGAACCGCTAGCCACCGCAAGGCAATGTTTGCCAACATGGCGGCTTCGCTCATCACCCATGAGCAGATCGTGACCACCCTGCCGAAGGCAAAGGAAATCCGTCCGATCGTTGAAAAGCTCGTAACCCTCGGCAAGCGCGGCGACCTGCACGCTCGTCGTCAGGCGATCTCGCAGATCCGCGACGCCGCTGTCGTTTCGAAGCTCTTCGACACGATCGCTTCGCGCTACGCAACCCGCAACGGCGGCTACCTGCGTATCATGAAGGCTGGCTTCCGCCAGGGCGACAACGCCGCTCTCGCCGTCATCGAATTCGTTGACCGCGACACCTTCGCCAAGGGCGCAGCCGACAAGGCTCGCGTTGAAGCCGAAGCAGCAGCTGCTGAAGCCGCTTAATATTTTCCGGTTCGCCGGAAGCAAAACAGCCGGGCTGAAAAGCCCGGCTGTTTTCGTTTGAGACGTTGATTTGTCATCGCGTGCGCTTCGGCCGCTCGCCAGTCTTGCTGAAATGTTGAAGTCGCGCCGGTGGTGGGCCGTCGATGACCTCGACATCACCCTGCGCCTCCAGCGCGGCCTTGAAACGCACAGCATTGCGCTTTCCCCATACTCCAAGAAAGCAGGCCCCGGTGATGTCGTCCTTGAAGACGATCGCGCCGCCAAAGGCCGCGCTTAGGCCAGCCTCGCCAACGAGCCCGCCGCCGCCGTAGGCGTCGACGACGACGTCAAGCGGCGCTGCGGCAACGACTGTGTCCCCGGCCGGGGCGAAATGCGGGTCACGGTAGATGTATAGTGGCGACGCTGCTTCCATGCGGGCAGTCTGTCAGCCCTCACGGTTTCAAACAAGAGCTCAGCCGGCAGCCTGGGCTGGACGTGTTCTGCCGCCTTGTCCGTTTCGGTTACGCTTCCTGCTCCGCGCAATTGGCCGCCATGACCGGTAGAGGATCATCAGGATGATCAGCCCCACATAGACATACTGCTCGAAATCCAGAAGCTTCGTCGACAGCGCGAAGTGCACCGCGCCACAGGCGGCGATGATGTAGATCAGCTTGTGCAGCCAGATCCATTTCGAGCCGAGCTTCCGGATCGACAGGTTGTTGGATGTGACAGCCAGCGGCACGAGCAGCACGAGCCCGGCCATGCCGAACATGATGAAGGGACGCTTCATCACATCGTCGAGGACAGCGGAGACGTCAAGCGCCTGATCAAGGACCATGTAAACCGTGAAATGCATGGCCACGTAGTAAAAGGCGAGAAGACCCAGCGCGCGACGATAGCGCAGGTAGTTCCAGCCGAGGAGGTCGCGGGCAGGGGAGACGGCGAGCGTCAGCACTAGGAAGCGGATAGCCCAGAGGCCCAGGAACAGCTCGAAGGTTTTGACCGGATCGGCGCCCAGCTGGTCGGTGGCGCCGAGATAGAAGGTCCAGGCGGCAGGCGCCAGCCCGACGACATAGAGCAGCCAGACGGAGGCCGAGTGCCATCGCTTCGGCAGGCTGAACGAGAGCGTTGCCATCAGAAGTTCGCCTTCAGGTCCATGCCCGCATAGAGGCTCGCCACCTCATCGCCATAGCCGTTGAACGGCAGTGTAGGATGGCGGCTGGCGCCGAAGAAGCCGCTCTCGCCGATGCGCCGCTCGGTCGCCTGGCTCCAGCGCGGATGATCGACGGCTGGATTGACGTTGGCATAGAAGCCGTATTCCTGCGAATTGGTGACCTGCCAGGTGTTCTTCGGCTCCTTGTCCGTCAGCGTGATCCGCACGATCGATTTGATGCCCTTGAAGCCATATTTCCAGGGAACGACCAGCCGGATCGGCGCGCCGTTCTGGTTGGGCAGCGTCTCGCCATAAAGCCCGACCGCGAGCAGCGTCAGCGGATGGTTGGCTTCATCAAGCCGCAGACCTTCCACATAGGGCCAGTCAAGCGATTGGAAGATGCCCTTCTGTCCCGGCATCTCTTCCGGGCGCACGACGGTCTCGAAG
Organism: Rhizobium sp. S163; assembly: GCF_030380805.1. NCBI lineage: Bacteria > Pseudomonadati > Pseudomonadota > Alphaproteobacteria > Hyphomicrobiales > Rhizobiaceae > Rhizobium > Rhizobium sp. S163. The sequence goes on from NZ_JAUDSA010000005.1 coordinate 17,307, forward strand.
GCGACATACTTGGCGCTCCCGAGCGGCTCGACCTTGCTCAAGAGGGCGGCCAGCGGAAAGCCGTCCCACGGGATCACCATCGACCAAGCCTCGACGCAGCGCATGCGATAGGTGCGGCTCTCGATCGGGAATTGCTTCATCAGCGCGTCGAGATCGAAGGTGCCTGGCTTGTTGACCATGCCGTCGACCTTGATCGTCCAGGGCGTGGGCTTGAAGTCGCCGGACAGCGCCGCCGGATCACCCTTGTCGAGCCCGAACTCGTAGAAGTTATTGTAAGTGGTCACATCCTTGATCGGCGTCAGCTTCTCGTCGACCTTGTACTTGCTGTCGACGGTCGTAAGCGCGGCTGCGCTGGCAGTGCCGGCACCCAATAGACCCAATGCGCCGATCGCGGCGGCGCCAAGGAACTGGCGGCGATCGAGATAGGTCTGGCGCGGCGTGATCTCAGACGAAGCAATCTTGGGTGGACGATAGACGGGCATGATATCCTCCTGAGCAGCCTGGCTCGGCATTGAACTTGAACGCATTCAAGCTCGTTTCGGATCACTGTTTACGCCTTGAAGCGGCCGGCCGGGAAGCCAACTTATCGTGTAGCGAAAACGTAGCGTCTGCCTGTAACAAACCACGTCCTGCCCACGTATATGATCGATCGACGCCTGAGGCGTACCGAGGAGTACCGCTTTTGCCTTTCCCGGTAGTGACAGCATATACTCTTTGGATTAGGACAATTCCAAAAAGCAGCGATAGTTGGAGCGTGTCGTCAAGATCCGCCCGGTATCGCGCAAGACTTCCGATGTTGTGAGGAAACACCAATGCCAGCTTATCGTTCGAGAACCACGACCCACGGCCGCAACATGGCGGGTGCGCGCGGCCTTTGGCGCGCCACGGGCATGAAGGATTCGGATTTCGGCAAGCCGATTATCGCGGTGGTCAACTCTTTCACCCAGTTCGTGCCGGGCCACGTCCACCTGAAGGACCTCGGCCAGCTCGTCGCCCGCGAAATCGAAGCGGCCGGCGGCGTCGCCAAGGAGTTCAACACGATCGCCGTCGACGACGGTATCGCCATGGGCCATGACGGCATGCTCTATTCGCTGCCTTCGCGCGAACTGATCGCCGACAGCGTCGAATACATGGTCAACGCTCACTGCGCCGACGCCATGGTCTGCATCTCCAACTGCGACAAGATCACCCCCGGCATGCTGATGGCCTCGCTGCGCCTCAACATCCCGACGGTCTTCGTCTCCGGCGGTCCTATGGAAGCCGGCAAGGTCGTGCTGAACGGCAAGAAGGTCGCGCTCGACCTCGTCGATGCCATGGTCGCAGCCGCCGACGACAAGATCAGCGATGAGGACGTCGCCGTCATCGAGCGTTCCGCTTGCCCGACCTGCGGTTCCTGCTCCGGCATGTTCACGGCAAACTCGATGAACTGTCTGACGGAAGCCCTGGGCCTGTCATTACCCGGAAACGGCTCGACACTCGCCACCCATTCCGACCGCAAGGAACTCTTCCTGGAAGCCGGTCGCCGCGTCGTCGAACTCGCCCGCCGTTATTACGAACAGGACGATCTCACCGCTCTGCCGCGCACGATCGCCAGCAAGGGCGCGTTCGAAAACGCCATGGCGCTCGATATTGCCATGGGCGGCTCGACCAACACCGTTCTGCACATTCTTGCGGCCGCGCATGAAGGCGAGATCGATTTCACGATGGACGATATCGATCGCCTGTCGCGCCGCGTTCCCTGCCTGTCGAAGGTCGCGCCCGCCAAGGCCGACGTTCACATGGAAGACGTTCACCGCGCCGGCGGCATCATGGCCATCCTCGGCGAACTCGACCGCGCTGGCCTGCTGAATGTCGATCTTCCGACGGTCCACGCACCGACCATGCGCGAAGCGCTGGCGCAGTGGGATGTCGCGGTCACCGACAACAAGGCCGCCTTCGATCTCTTCAGCGCCGCTCCCGGCGGTGTTCCGACGCAGGTCGCCTTCAGCCAGAGCTCGCGTTGGGAAGAACTCGACCTCGACCGCGAAACCGGCGTCATCCGCGATGCCCAGCACCCGTTCTCCAAGGATGGTGGTCTCGCGGTTCTGAAGGGCAACCTCGCGCTCGATGGCTGCATCGTGAAGACGGCGGGTGTCGATGAATCGATCCTGAAGTTCTCCGGCCCGGCCAAGGTCTACGAAAGCCAGGACGCGGCCGTAAAGGCGATCCTGTCCAACGAAGTCGTCGCCGGCGATGTCGTGGTCATCCGCTACGAAGGCCCGAAGGGCGGCCCGGGCATGCAGGAAATGCTCTATCCGACGAGCTACCTGAAGTCGAAGGGCCTCGGAAAGGCTTGCGCGTTGATCACCGACGGTCGCTTCTCCGGCGGCACCTCGGGTCTGTCGATCGGCCACGCCTCTCCGGAAGCGGCCAATGGCGGCACCATCGGTCTCGTGCGCGAAGGCGACATGATCGACATCGACATCCCGAACCGCACGATCAGCCTGCGCGTCGACGACCAGGAACTGGCAACCCGCCGCGCCGAGCAGGACGCCAAGGGCTGGCAGCCGGCCGAAAAGCGCAAGCGCAACGTCACGACCGCGCTGAAGGCCTACGCCGCCTTCGCAACCAGCGCCGACCGCGGCGCCGTTCGCGATCTCGGCGATCGCTGAACCTACTGATTAAAAGTCAGTTGCTCTATTAAGCCGGTCGCCTCAAAGCGGCCGGTTTATGTTTTTGTAGCTTTCCGCCAGCTGCTTCAGCCGCTCGTCATAGGCGGCCTGGATGCAGGCGACGTCGGCGGCGCACTCCTGGCGCTTTTTCAGCCACGCCGTCTGCTCGTCCTGCATCGTGCCGCGCGAGCCCATGGCAAGCAGGCCCGACAACAGGTCGAAGGTCGTCACCATCTTCACATCGGCGTCGTTGAGCGAGCGGTTGTCGCAGATCGCCTTTTCGTCCGGCTTCAGCTCCTTGGCCTCGCAATCGAAGCTTGCCGCATGGCTTGTCCCGGCGCAGCAAAGCAGCAGGGCGGCGGCGGTGAAGAGGAGGGGCTGGCGATATCGCGTCATGCAGTTGTTCCTGTCCGGTCTAGCTGGCTCTCAAGAATGCCATGCCGACGAAGATGATGCAGCAAAGCCAGATGGCAAGGATGACGATCAGCCCGGTGCGGCTGGACGGCCGCTCGAGCCGTGCTGCGGCGTCGACGCGCAACTCCGCCATGACATCTGAGGGGATGAGCCTGACGGCAAGCATGATACCCAAGGGCACGATGAGGAGATCGTCGAGATAGCCGAGCACAGGAATGAAATCGGGGATCAGGTCGATCGGCGATAGCGCGTAAGCGGCGATGCCGCCGGCCACCGCCTTCGCGTACCAGGGTACGCGCCTGTCGCGCGCGGCGAGCCAAAGCGCGACGATGTCACGCTTCAGTGATTTCGCCCACAGTTTGGCCTTTGATATCAGTTGCATGCCTGTCGTTCCTGACTCAGTTTGGCAAGTATGTTGCGCATCGGTTGACCCGCCTTGATCTTCCATGCTTCCGCCCTCTTTCCTTTCTAGCGTCCGGCACTACAACGTTCTCTCAAGACGATTTCAAGAAGGGATTCTTATGCACGACCTGTTGAAGCGCGCCTCTCTGCCGCTGCTTGCTCTGGTGCTTGCACTGCCGATCAACGCTCATGCCCAAACGGCAAATAGCGAGACGGGCAAGACCGTGCCGCAGAGCCAGATGGAAATGCAGCTGTCCTTCGCGCCGCTCGTCAAGCAGACGGCGGGTGCGGTGGTGAATGTTTATGCGGAAAAGACAGTGCGCCGTCAGTCGCCGTTTGCCGGCGATCCCTTCTTCGAGCAGTTCTTCGGCCAGCAGATGCCGAACCGTACGCAGAAGCAGTCCTCGCTCGGCTCCGGCGTCATCGTCGAGGCGAACGGCACGATCGTGACCAACAACCACGTCATCGAAGGCGCCGACGAAATCAAGATCGCGCTCTCGGATGGCCGCGAGTTTCCCTGCAAGGTCATTCTGAAGGACGATCGCCTGGATCTCGCCGTACTCAAGGTCGATACCAAGGCGACATTCCCGGCGCTTCCGATCGGCAATTCAGACGCCGTTGAAGTCGGCGATCTCGTGCTGGCCATCGGCAATCCGTTCGGTGTCGGCCAGACGGTCACGTCGGGCATCGTGTCGGCGCTGGCGCGTAACCAGGTCGTCAAGGATGAGTTCGGCTTCTTCATCCAGACCGACGCCTCGATCAACCCAGGCAATTCCGGCGGCGCGCTGATGAACATGAAGGGCGAGCTGATCGGCATCAACACCGCGATCTTCTCGCGCGGCGGCGGCTCCAATGGTATCGGCTTCGCCATCCCCGCCAATCTCGTGAAAGTCTTTATCGCTTCCGCCGATGCGGGCGTGAAGACCTTTGAGCGTCCCTATGTGGGCGCGACCTTCGATGCGGTCACCTCCGACGTTGCCGATGCGCTCGGCCTCGAGAAAGCGCGCGGCGCCATCGTCGTCAAGGTCACCGAAGGCGGCCCGGCCGCAAAGGCTGGCCTGAAGGCGGGCGAAGTCATCACCGCGGTCGACGGCATCGCTGTGGAGCATCCTGATGCGCTGTATTACCGCCTGACCACCGCCGGTCTCGGCAAGCCTGTTGATCTCGCCATTACCGACAATGGCAAGGAAGAGCATGTGAAGATGACGCTCGGCCAGGCGCCCGAGACGACGCCGCGCGACCAGCGCACGATCGGCGGCCGTTCGCCGTTCACAGGTACCGTCGTCGAGAACCTGTCGCCGCGCGTGGCCGATGAGCTGCGCATGGCAAGCGAGAGCACGGGTGTCGTCGTATCGGAAGTCAAGGATGGCTCCGTTGCCCAGCAGCTCGGCTTCGAGCCGAAGGACATCATCGTCTCCGTCAACAGCGCCGATGTGAAGACCACCAAGGATCTCGCCACGCTGGCTGCGCAGAACCCGAGCTTCTGGCGCGTCGAGATCGAGCGCAACGGCCAGCGCATCCGGCAGTTCTTCCGATGAGCAATGATCTCTTCGCGCCGCGCATTCCGCCGGAGGTCGCCAACAGGCGGCCGCTGGCGGATCGGCTTCGCCCGCAGACCATCGCCGACGTCACCGGTCAGGATCACCTGACCGGCGAGGACGGTGTTCTCAGGCGAATGATCGAAAGCGGCTCGTTGGGATCGATGATTTTCTGGGGACCACCCGGAACCGGCAAGACCACCGTCGCGCGTCTGCTCTCAGGCGAGGCGGGTCTTGCCTTCGAACAGATTTCGGCGATCTTCTCAGGCGTCGCCGATCTCAAGAAAGTCTTCGAGGCCGCCCGCCTGCGCCGCATGGACGGGCGCCAGACGCTTCTCTTCGTCGACGAGATTCATCGTTTCAACCGCGCCCAGCAGGATAGCTTTCTGCCTGTGATGGAAGACGGCACCGTCATCCTCGTCGGCGCCACCACCGAGAACCCGTCCTTCGAGCTCAACGCCGCTCTTTTGTCACGCGCCCGCGTACTGACTTTCAAGTCACACGACGATCAGAGCCTGGCCGAGCTTCTGAACCGTGCCGAGGCGATCGAGGGCCGGGGGCTGCCGCTGACGCCGGAAGCCCGCGTCAGCCTGTTGCGCATGGCCGATGGCGATGGCCGCGCCGTGCTGACGCTCGCTGAGGAAGTCTGGCGCGCTGCCCGCCGCGACGAAATCTTCGATACCGAGGGACTGACCAAGATCGTCCAGCGCCGCGCGCCGGTCTACGACAAGGCCCAGGACGGCCACTACAATCTGATCTCGGCCCTGCACAAGTCCGTGCGTGGCTCCGATCCCGATGCGGCGCTCTACTATCTCGCGCGCATGTTCGATGCCGGCGAGGACCCGCTCTATCTTGGCCGCCGGCTGGTGCGCATGGCGGTTGAGGATATCGGCCTTGCCGATCCGCAGGCGCTTGTCATCTGCAACGCCGCCAAGGATGCCTACGACTATCTCGGCTCGCCCGAGGGGGAGCTGGCGCTGGCGCAGGCCTGCGTCTATCTCGCCACCGCGCCGAAATCCAACGCCGTCTACACCGCCTTCAAGGCCGCCACCATGGCCGCCAAGCAGAATGGCTCACTGCTGCCGCCCAAGCACATCCTGAACGCGCCGACCAAGCTGATGAAGGATGAAGGCTATAACGAAGGCTATCGCTACGACCACGACGAGCCGGACGCCTTTTCGGGCCAGGATTACTTCCCGGAGAAGATGGGCCGCCAGACCTTCTACGATCCGCCCGAGCGCGGTTTCGAGCGCGATATCCGCAAGCGGCTTGAATGGTGGTCTAAACTCAGGAAAGAGCGCAATCCGCGCTGATCACGACGCCCGCTTCTGGCCCGTGGGAGCGGTGATGATCTTGACGGATGATTCCGCAAGGCCGTGATGGCCTTCCATGTCGACCACGAGATGCCAGTGGCCGCTGTCGGGGATCGGCACGCGGATCGGGGATTTGCGCGCAACGCCGCCGACATATTTGAAGTCTAGCACTTCGGTAAAGCGCTGGTAGTTCGGCGATGTCATCAGCCGAACATTGGCGACCGCGTTCAAGGTCACCTCGATCACCGTCCCGGCGCGCTGTTCCTTGAGGTCGTAATGAGTGAAGCGGAAATTCGGCTTGTTCGGCATCGGGTCTGCTCGGCGTGGGGTAGGCGCAGATGATACGAAACGGCGGTTAAGGAAGCGTTCGCCAACGCCTGCGGGAACGCCGTTGCACGCTCCCGCGGAGGTGGATCATGTCTCGTCAGTGCACATGTCCGCCCTTGTCGGGCCTATCGAAGGGCAGCAGTGTACGGGTGCGGGTGATCGCGATCTGCGCGGCATCGTGATCGCATTCGTCGGCGGCGAAATGCAATGCGGCGCTCTCGCTGATAAACAGACCACCGACGCGCCCCTCGCGATCCTGAACCACCCATCCGCCGCCCTTGCTCCGACCGATGGTAAACCGCGGCAGGGGGCTGGGCTGGATGGTCGCGGCGAGGGCACGCGCGTTGGAGGAGGGCATGATCTTTCCTTTCAAGTTGGATGATCGAGGCTGTGATTGGAATTGTCGGATTTAAACGGCCCGCGCTTGGCGACGGCTCTCGGCAAGCCCTGTCAGGGCGGCGAAAACGGCAGCTTTCTCGGCGGCATCGAGGCCGACCATCGGCAGCCGGACATCAGGGGACGTGCCAAGCAGCACATGCAGGGCGTATTTGACCGGAGCCGGCGAGCCATCTTCCACAAGCGCACGGATGAGCGGTTGCAGACGGTCATGCAGCGCCATGGCCGCCGCCACATTGCCCGCCTTCGCTGAGCGATGAAGCGAAGCAAACAGGCGCGGCTCGACATTCGCGCCCGACGACAGCATACAGTCGCCGCCCCAAGCGAGAAATGAGAGCGCGCTGCCGTCATCGGAGGAAAGGGAGACGAAGCGCTGTCGCAGACGTGGCGCAAGCCGGGCCCCTTCACCGCTCGAATGGACGACGCCGAGGATATTTCCGATGGGCGCCAGCGCCTCAAGGCTTTCAGGCGCCAGGCTGCTGGCACAGTGCGACGGGCAGTCGTCGATGATGACAGGCAGATCGCTCGCCGTCGCCACCTGCTCGAAATGGTGGACGATGCCCTTCTGCCCCGGTTTCGAATAATAGGGTACGGTAACCAGCGCGGCGTCAGCGCCGAGCTTCCGCGCCTCCAAAGTCAGCGCGATCGTGGTCGATGTGGCATTGGTGCCGGTGGCGGCGATGATGGGCACCCGCCCAGCCGCGACCCTGACGCAAGTGCGAATGATGGCCGCCCGCTCCGTCAGCGACAGTGTCGGCCCTTCGCCGGTGACGGTGCAGACAGCCAGTCCGTCGATGCCGGAGTTGATCTGCCGCTCCGCCAGCCGCTCGAGCATCGCAAGGTCGAGCCGGTCGTTCCTGAATGGCGTGACCAGCGCCGTGATCACCGTTCCCAGTCGTAGTCGCGTGTCCATCCGCATGGCCGTGTCAGATACTGCCCCAGATGACGTAGATCTCGACGGCGGCAAGCACGAGGCCGAAGATGATCAGTAAGTGCGCCGTGCGCTTCTCGCGCATCTGCCGCTTGGGCACGGGCGGTCGTGGACGGGCGGTCGGAGGTTGGGGAAATAGGAAGTCTCGCATGACGTCTACCTCTGAATTTCGACCACAGGCTAGCGCCGCGCCGCGTATGAAATCCATTCGCGGGTCTTCGACGGGAAATAGAAATCTCATAAAGGCGGGGTCGGCTCGTGGCGGATAGCGATCGCTAAATCGAATCCGAAATCATGGACTTGCGGCGCGTTTCGGACTCGACTTGCGAAGCACTTGAATCAGAATGACAAGGCGCGGGAAGAGATTGTGCAAGGGCATGTCGGGAGCGCGATATGCCGTTCGTCCTTGCATCATAAGGCGGCGCAATCGCGCTGCGGAGCGTTCACGTATCAGGCCGCTATCGGCACAGGGAGAGAGATATGGGCAGGACAATCGCAATTTTGATCGCAAGGCTGATCTTCGCCGGCGTGTTCATCATGGCGCTGAGCTTCAAGTTCATGGATATCACGGCCACGGCCGGCTACATCGCCAGCGCCAGCTTTCCGTTCCCGCTCTTTCTCGCCTGGATCGCGGCCTTCTTCGAACTGGGGTTGGCGCTCGCTTTCCTGACCGGCATATTCTTTTCGCCGGCAGCCCTGCTGGCGGGGATCTATGTGATCTTCCTCGCGGTGGCATTCCACGGGCCCGGGCGCTGGGCCGGCAATCAAGCCGAGTTCGGCTTCTTCATCGACCACTTCACCTTCCTGGCCGGCCTGCTCTTCGCGGCGGTCCACGGTCCCGGCGAGGCGCTGGTCGTCAGGACCGGCCAAGCCCGCCGGCCGTCCGCTCTAGCGCAGTAGGCCGTCGAGAGCCGGCATACCGAGGAAGGCCGAGGCGCCGATCAGCCCGTAGCAGATGATCCGGAAAGTGCTCTCCTTGGCGAAGCCGAAAAGCTTGGAGCCGAGAAACAGGCCGATCGTATAGCTCGGCAGGATGACCAGCGTCAGCGCGAAGACGGTATCGACGAACAGCCCGCCGGCATAATAGCTGGCGACGCTGAAGCAGGTGGAGATCGCGAAATAGATGATGATGTTGGAGCGGACCTTGGTGAACTCCGTCTTTCCACCCAGCCAATAGGCGACGACGGGCGGCCCGCCAAGTTGGGCGGCACCGCTGAACAATCCGGCCACCAGCCCGACCGCAGCACTCAGATAGGAATGCGGTTCCCCGTGATAGCGCCAGCCTGAGACCAGCAGCGCAAGCAGCAGCAGCGCGATGACCGTGATCGACCAGCGCAACAGCAGCGGGTCCATCAGCGTCAGCACGGCGGTTCCGGCTGGAACGCCGAGCATCGCGCCGGCGGCCATGGTGAAGACCTCGCGCCGGTTCGCCCGCTTCCACGCCGGCGGGATCATTCCCAGCGTCGCCAGCCCGTCGATGACGAGCAGTACCGGCGAAATCAGCTTCGGGCCGATGATTGCGCCGCCAAGCGGGATGAAGATCAGCGCCGCGCCGAAGCCGGAAAAGCCACGGGCGAGCCCGGCAATGCAGGCGATGGCGATCAGCGTGTAAAGCCCATGATCCGGCAGCGCGGCGGAAAGCCACGCACCGATATCGGCCATGCTACCGGAAAACGACATGAAGGCCCGGCCTCGCTCACGAGGCCAGCATCAGGTCCATGTTCTGCACGGCAGCGCCCGAGGCACCCTTGCCGAGATTGTCGAGCAAAGCGACGAGATTGACCTGCGAACCACCCGGCGTGCCGAAGACGAAGAGCTTCATCGTGTCCTTGCCAGCAAGCTCGACGGCATCGACGCGTGCCATTTTGCTGCTGTCTGCGAGCGGCACGACCGTGACGATATCCTGGCCGGCATAATGGGCGGTCAGCGCCGCGTGAATGCTTTCCAGCGTCGTGCCTGCGGCCAGCATGTCGAGATGCAGCGGAACCTGCACGATCATGCCCTGCGCGAACTTGCCGACCGATGGGGCAAAGATCGGCGCGCGGTCGAGCAGGCCGTGGATCTTCATCTCAGGCACATGCTTGTGTGCCAGCGTCAGACCGTAGAGGAAGTGCGGCGCGCTGATTGCGTCGTCGCGGCTCTGGTCTTCCATCTGCGCGATCATCTGCTTGCCGCCACCGGTATAGCCGGACACTGCGTTGACGGTGACAGGATAACCGTCCGAAAGAATGCCGGCGGCCCGCAGCGGCCGCATCAGGCCGATGGCGCCGGTCGGATAGCAACCGGGATTGGCGACGAAGCGGGCCGAACTGATCTTGCCGGCCTGCTCCTTGTCCATCTCGGCGAAGCCATAGGCCCAGGAAGGGTCGACGCGGTAGGCGGTCGAGGTGTCGATGATGCGGACATTGTTGTTGGCCGAGACCATCTGCACGGCTTCCTTCGACGCGTCGTCGGGAAGGCAGAGAATGGCGATATCGGCGCTATTGAGCATATCCTCGCGGATCGCGGCATTGCGGCGCTCCGCTTCCGGAATGGACAGAAGCTCGACATCGCGGCGGCCGGCCATGCGCGTGCGGATCTGCAGGCCCGTCGTGCCGTGTTCGCCATCGATGAAGATCTTCGGTGCCATTGTCTTGCTCACACTTTCAATAGGTTAGAAAGAAGTCCGGAATCATTTTGGAAGATGGATGAGTCAGCCGTGTGACGCTGTCGCGCGTCGTTCGGCATGCAGCCCCAGCATATACATCGCGACCGTCGCCCCCGCAATGGCGGTGATGTCGGCATGGTCGTAGGCGGGAGACACCTCGACGACGTCGGCGCCGCGGATATCGAGCTGATGCAAGCGCTGCAGCACCGAGAGGATCTTGGCACTGGACGGGCCACCAGAAACCGGCGTGCCGGTGCCGGGCGCAAAGGCCGGATCCAGGCAGTCGATATCGAAGGTCAGATAACTGGGCGCACCTTTGGTGTGCGAGATGATCGTAGAGGCGATCTCGGCCGCACTCATCTCCTCGACCTGATGGCCGTAGAGAATATTGATGCCGAAATCGTCGGGCGCATGCGTGCGGATGCCGATCTGGATCGAACGATCGGGATCGATGATGCCATCGCGGACCGCGCGCGCCACGAAGGAGCCATGGTCGATCCGCTTGTTGTCGTCGAACCATGTATCCTGATGCGCGTCGAACTGCACGAGTGCCAGCGGGCCATGCTTGGCCGCATGAGCCTTGAGGATCGGCCATGTCACGTAATGGTCGCCGCCCAGCGTCAGCATGAAGGCGCCGGCATCGACGATCGTCTTCGCCTGCCGTTCGATCGCCTCAGGCGTCTCCTGGTGATTGCCGTAATCCAGCAGGCAATCGCCATAGTCGATGACGGCCATCTCGGCGAAGAGATCGCGGTTGAAGGGATATTGCGGATCATTGTCGAAGATCGCCGAAGCCCGCCGGATCGCCTGCGGCCCGAAACGCGTGCCCGGCCGGTTGGAGGTCGCGGCATCGAAGGGGACACCCCATACCACGACGTCGGCGCCGGTCAGATCTTTGGTGAAGCGCCGGCGCATGAAGGACAGCGCACCGGCGAACGTCGGGTCCATTGCCGCCGAGGTGAGGCTCGTTGCCGTGAAAGCATGATCGATTGTCTTATTCGCCAAGGTCTTTTTCTCCATCAGGCTCGACTGCGCTAAAACCATAGGCGCGCTGCACCAGGCCGACGCGGATTTCATAGTGTGAATACCAGTCAACGCGGCCACGTCGCTGCGCTTCCATGTGGTCGATCTGCGCCTTCCAGGCGAGGATGCTTGCTTCGTCCTTCCAGTAGGAATTGGTAATGCCGAAGCCGTTTGCAGCGCGCACGCTTTCGAAACCCAGATAGCCTGGTTGTTGCTTCGCGAGTTCCACCATGGCGTCACCCGTTTCCCAATAGGCTTCGTTTTGTCCTTCGGTCCGCTGCGAGGAGAAGGTCACCACGTAGTAGGGTGGCTGTGGCGTTTTGGCGAAGGGCGAGGGCTTATGATCCGACATCGTCAAACTGGGTGTTTATTGGAAACAACGGAAATCTTCAGCCGTGGATCACCCGTCTCGTCCCGCGCCTCGTAGAGCGTTTCCCGCGTAACGCCGGCGTCCCTGGCAATGGAGGTCATGCCGACTGTGCGGGCGACATCGCCTAGCGCATGCGCGATAAGGGCAGGGTCGCCATCGTCGAATGCCGCCTCGAGATAAAGAAGTCGGTCTTCCGGCGTTTTCAGGTGATCTTGAATGTCAAAGCGTGAGGTTTCGAGAGGCATGTTCAGATCTCTTTCGCCTGGGGCGATATCCATCATGCGTGAATCATAATTCACGGCACCGGATTGTCAAAGCGCATGACAAAACGAAAAAAGGCCGGGTTTGCACCCGACCTTTCCACATTCCGAAGTCCGAAGCGATTAACGCTTGGAGAACTGGAACGAACGGCGGGCCTTGGCCTTACCGTACTTCTTACGCTCAACGACGCGGCTGTCGCGGGTCAGGAAGCCACCCTTCTTCAGGACCGAGCGCAGGCCCGGTTCGAAGTAGGTGAGTGCCTTGGAGACGCCGTGACGAACGGCACCGGCCTGGCCGGAAAGACCGCCGCCGGCAACCGTTGCGATGATGTCGAACTGGCCGTCACGGGCAGCAGCGACGATCGGCTGACGCAGAATCATCTGCAGAACCGGACGTGCGAAGTATTCCGTGAATTCCTTGCCGTTGATGACGATCTTGCCGGAGCCCGGCTTGACCCATACACGAGCAACAGCGTTCTTGCGCTTGCCGGTCGCGTAGGAGCGGCCAAGCGAATCGACCTTACGGACGTGTGCCGGAGCCGAAGCTTCGGTAGCCGTGCCGAGATCCTTCAGGGAGGAGAGGTCAGCCATTCTTAGGCGCTCCTTACGTTCTTCTTGTTCAGCGAGGCGACGTCGAGAGCGACAGGCTGCTGAGCTTCATGAGGATGGTTGGAACCAGCGTAGACGCGCAGGTTCTTCATCTGGCGACGACCGAGCGGGCCACGCGGAACCATGCGCTCGACTGCCTTTTCAAGAACGCGCTCCGGGAAGCGGCCTTCCATGATCTGGCGAGCGGTACGCTCCTTGATGCCGCCGGCGAAACCCGTGTGCCAGTAGTAAACCTTGTCGGAATACTTCTTGCCGGTGAATACGACCTTGTCGGCATTGATGACGATGACATTGTCGCCGTCGTCAACGTGAGGAGTGAAGGTAGCCTTGTGCTTGCCGCGCAGACGCATGGCGATAACAGAAGCGAGACGACCAACGACAAGCCCTTCGGCGTCGATGATGACCCACTTCTTCTCTACCTCTGCAGGCTTCTGGGAGAAGGTTGCCATAGTAGTTACTCTCTTTTGATCCCTTGGCCCGAAGGCGAAAGGGCGTTTCTTGTTGCTTGATTTGGGAGCCCGAGGGCGCACCAAAAAGAAAGCAGCCGGGAAAGGCTGCGTTCTGGCGGTGTGTATAGAGGTTGCGGCCGACAGCGTCAATATTGCCGCGGGCTACGGTCGCAAAAACAATTAAATGAAATCAATGCGTTAAGTATGTGGTATTTTGATACCTCAATTTTCAGCGCCTCGATGGCAGCGCCTTGACGCCAACGGCATCGCTTCTCCTCGAAAAGACTGGCCTTTTGTGGCAGGACTGATAGCACGAAATCGACATGCAGGGAGTTTCATCATGGCCGAAGTTCTATCGTTCCGCACCGATGCCAGCAAAGCCAGCGGTTCGCTCGTGCTGCGCCAGCTTTCCGATGGCGTGCTGCGGCTGACCCTGAACAATCCTCCCGCCAATCACCTGTCGCTCGCCATGATGGAGACGCTGATGGGCGAGCTGCAGAATGCGGCCGAGGACGACGGCGTGCGCATCGTGATCATCGCATCGACGGGCGATGTCTTCTCGGCCGGCCATGATCTCAAGGAGTTGACCGAGCATCGCGCCGATGCCGATGACGGTGAGGCCTTCTTCGAGGAGACCTTCGCGCTCGCGGCCGATCTGATGCTGGAGATCACCAAGCTGCCGAAGCCCGTTATCGCCGAGATCGACGGACTTGCGACCGCCGCCGGATGCCAGCTCGTCGCGTCCTGCGATCTCGCGATCTGCACCGATACTGCGACATTCTGCACGCTGGGCGTCAATATCGGCCTCTTCTGCGCGACGCCGATGGTGGCGCTGACGCGCTCCGCTCATCGCAAGCAGGCGATGGAGATGCTTTTGACCGGCGAGACGATCGACGCCTCGACCGCCAAGGATTTCGGCCTGGTCAACCGCATCGTGCCAAAACAATATCTGCAACAGGTCGTCACCAAATACGCGTCGGTGATTGCAAGCAAATCGCCCATGGCGCTCCAGATCGGCAAGGAAGCATTCTATCGCCAGGTCGAAATGCCCATCGAGGAAGCCTATGGCTATGCCGCCGAAGTCATGGTGGACAGCATGATGACCGAGGATGCGGAAGAGGGGATCGGGGCATTCCTTGAAAACCGGATGCCGGATTGGACGCGGGATTGAGAAAATGGCAAGAATTACGCAGTTTGAGTTAGCTTCAATGCAGCGGTTTCAGCTGCACGATCCGATCGACGCCAAGATATTCGTGCATGAGTATGATGGCCGACGTCTTATGCAGATATCAACTTATGGCAGAGACAGTCGCCAAGAGCCTGGAAAGTTAAGCCAGACGATCCAACTCGACGAGAATGCTGCGAAGCAACTGTTCGATCTGCTCGGCAAAGAGTTTGGTTTCAGATGATGCCACTACGCCAGCTTCAGCAATAGCCCGCCGAGCGCGATGATCGCGCCGGCGAGATAGCGCCACGGGCTGGCTTTTTCCTTCAGGAACACGACGGAGATGATGAGCGCGAAGAGGATCGACGTTTCGCGCAGCGCGGCGACGGTGGCGACGGGCGCCTTGGTCATGGCCCAGAGCGCCAGCCCGTAGGATGCGATAGATCCGGTGCCGCCGATCAATCCACGCCACCAATTCACCTTCACATGCATCGCAACCGCATAGGCGCCGCGCCGCGAGATGGCCCAGCTAAGCAGCAACACCGGCGGCAACAGCGACATCCACAGCGTATAGGAGATCGCATTGCCGGATATCCGCGCCCCGATGCCGTCGACATAGGTGTAGGTGGCGATGACCACCGCATTGGCGAGCGCCAGACGAATGGCGTGGCCGCTGCCGCGCTTGGCCTCGAAGGCGAGCGTCAGGATGCCGGCGCAGATCGTGATCGTGCCGATCAGCGCGCCGCCGGACAGGCTCTCGCCGAGAACAAAGCCGCTCGTTGCCGCCACCAAGAGCGGCGCGCACCCGCGCATCAGCGGATAGACGAGGCCGATATCGCCGGCTCGATAGGCGCCCGCGACCAGCTGGAAATAGGCGAACTGCAAAATCGCCGAGGCGCCGATATAGGGCAGGGCCTCGATAGCGGGAAACGGCAGGAACGGGAGGAACGGCAGGGCCGCGATTGCGCCGCCCGCCGAGATCAGGCTGGCGTCCAGCGCCTTGTCAGTCCCGGCCTTGATCAAGGCGTTCCAGGTCGCGTGAAGAAGCGCGCCAAACAGGACCAGCAGGATGACGGTGAGGGACAAAAGAACTACCTGATGGTGTGGCGAAAAGACGGGACAAAGCTTGTTACGCCGTCATCAGGAAAAAGCAACAGCGGCCATTGAGGCGAAGCTATGCATTGGCGTTTCTGCTTAAACGATTATGCAACCTTCGGATGATCATACCGTCAAACAGCCGTTGCGATACGTACGCCAGAAGTTTCAAACATTTTTTCCTCATTCAACCATGAGGTGTTTCTAAAATGACAGCGAACAAATGAGGACATAAACAGGATATACAGTGAACATTGGCTGAGGTGAGTGCATTAACCCGGATGGGTGATGCAAATAGATCACAAAATGCCACGCGGAGGCGAGTCCGGCCCGTCAAAATTGGTGGGTTTTATGCCCGTCTGATGGGCAGCCGCTCAACCGAAATTTCCTGCCTCAGAGCGAATAGTCAGGAATGAACAGCATCCCGTCCAGGTTGTCGATATTCTGACAGTTCAGAACCCGGCATTTCGCGTTGTCCTTGGTCGGAACGGTCGTCCATTCGGCATATTGGTTGCCGTCGCACATCCGGCTGTTGCGCACATATCTGTCGTAGAGCGTCATGCCGCGAACGCGGGTGGAAGGGTAGCGCAAGATGACCGCTCCCTCGTTATGGATGGCGGCGCGTGCCCGGTCGCAGCTGATCGTCTGCGAATTGTAGCGCGATATCGCGAGCGCCGGCGTGGCGGCGAGCAGCGCGGCGGTAAACACAAGCACTTTTCTCACATCAATCTCCTCCTTCGGCATCCGGCGTACCTATTATATATAGGAAACGCTTTAGCGCTGTCATTGAGTTGGAGACAAGGAAAGATGGATCACGATCACTATAGCGACGAGTATATCCTCGATATCCTCCGGTCGGTGAAGACGATAGCGCTCACCGGCGCGTCGCCCAATCCCGCAAGGCCGAGCAATGGCGTGATGGGCTATCTTCTGTCGCGCGGCTATGAGGTCGTACCCGTCAATCCCGGCCAGGTCGGCAAGCGCATCCAGGGGCAGGAGGTCTTCGGCCACCTCACTGACGTGCCCGTGCCGGTCGACATGGTCGATGTCTTCCGGGCCTCAAACTATCTGTCGGAGGTGGTTGACGAGGCGCTGGCGATGAACCCGCGACCCAAGGTGATCTGGGCGCAGCTCGGCGTGCGTGACGATGCCGCCGCCGCCAAGGCCGAGGCGGCCGGCATCAAGGTTGTCATGGACCGGTGCCCGGCAATCGAGTACCCGCGTCTCATCGGCTGAGAAGGGAAAATTTTTCGCCAAACGCGTTTCGGTTGAAACGGATGGCGATTAACTTTTGCCGATCGTCCGCTATGCTCCGCCCAGCGAAGTTAAAGCAGCAAAGTCAAATCAAAACGGGAGGACTTCATGACCGCGAATGATCCGGGTTTCAATACGTTGGCCGTGCATGCGGGCGCAAAGCCCGATCCGGCGACCGGTGCCCGCGCCACGCCGATCTACCAGACGACGGCATACGTCTTCAACGATGCCGATCACGCCGCAGCACTCTTCGGCCTGCAGGAATTCGGCAATATCTACACCCGCATCATGAACCCCACCCAGGCGGTGCTCGAGGAGCGTGTCGCAGCACTCGAGGGCGGCACGGCAGCGCTCGCTGTCGCTTCAGGCCATGCCGCGCAGGTTATCGTCTTCCACACGCTGCTGCGCCCAGGCGAAAACTTCGTCGCCGCCAAGCGGCTCTATGGCGGCTCCATCAACCAGTTCGGCCATGCCTTCGATAATTTCGGCTGGCAGGTGCGCTGGGGTGATTCGGCCGATCCGGCGAGCTTCGAAAGCCAGATCGACGAAAACACGCGCGCCATCTTCATCGAAAGCCTCGCCAATCCCGGCGGCACTTTTGTCGATATCGCGGCAATCGCCGATGTCGCCCACAAGCACGGCCTGCCGCTGATCGTCGACAATACCATGGCGAGCCCCTATCTCATCCGCCCGATCGAACACGGTGCCGATATCGTCGTGCATTCGCTGACCAAGTTCCTCGGCGGCCACGGCAATTCCATGGGCGGCATCATCGTCGATGGCGGCACCTTCGACTGGTCGAAGTCGGGCAACTACCCGATGCTTTCGAGCCCGCGGCCGGAATATAACGGCGTCGTCCTCCACTCGACCTTCGGCAACTTCGCCTTCGCCATCGCCTGCCGCGTTCTCGGCCTGCGCGACCTCGGCCCGGCCATCTCGCCCTTCAATGCCTTCCTGATCCTCACAGGCATCGAGACGCTGCCGCTGCGCATGCAGCGCCACAGCGAAAATGCCGCGACGGTCGCCAAGTGGCTGAAGGCGCACAGCAAGATCGCCTGGGTCAACTACGCCGGCCTTGAGGACGATCCGAACCACGCCTTGCAGCAGCGCTATTCGCCAAAGGGGGCGGGCTCCGTCTTCACCTTCGGCGTCAAGGGCGGCTACGAAGCCGGCAAGTCGCTGGTCGAAGGCCTGCAGCTCTTCTCCCACCTCGCCAATATCGGCGACACCCGCTCGCTGGTCATCCACCCGGCCTCGACGACCCACCGCCAGCTGACCGACGAGCAAAAGACCGCCGCCGGCGCAGGCCCGGATGTCGTTCGCCTGTCAATCGGCATCGAGGACGTCAAGGACATCATCGCCGATCTCGAACAGTCGCTGGCGAAGGTATGAGGCCGCAGCATGGTGCACAGCTGCGATGGTACCGCTGTGAAGGGATGATCGGGGATTGGCTCTAGAAAATCGTCTGGCACGTCTCGCCGTTCTGATCGACGCGGACAATACGTCCGCCAAGATCGCGGACGGCTTGTTTGAAGAAATCGCCAAGATTGGCGAGGCGAGCGCAAGGCGCATCTACGGCGATTTTTCGAAATCGCACCTGAAGCCGTGGGCAGATGTGCTCGCCAAACATGCGATCATCCCGCAGCAGCAGTTCGCCTATACGGTGGGCAAGAATTCCACCGATATCGCCTTGGTGATCGACGCCATGGATCTCCTGCACAACGGTCGATTTGACGGCTTCTGCCTGGTGTCATCGGACAGTGACTTCACGAGGCTAGCTGCCCGAATTCGAGAGCACGGCACTGACGTCTACGGCTTTGGCGAGGAGAAAACACATGAGAGTTTTCGCCAGGCCTGCAGACGCTTCATCTACACGGAAAATCTCATCTCTGTGCCAAAGGGCGAGGTGGGCAAAGACCTTGCCAAGCCTCTCCGGCAGCCAAGTGCCGTCGTACCGTTGATCAAAAAGGTTCTGTCGCAGAATGCCGGGGAAGATGGTTGGGTTGGACTATCTGCGGTGGGCACGCAGCTCTCCAACCTTTCATCGGATTTTGATCCTCGGACTTACGGATATCGAAAGCTGAGTGATCTGGTGAAAAAGACCGGACAGTTCGAGGTCGAAGCAGCAGGCGGTGTACTGCGGATCCGGCGGAAGATCGCCAATCAGATGGCGGCTAACGCGCAAAAGAAGTGATGCTGTTGATGGGCGAATGAGTGCTCAGCGGCCAAAGGGAAGTGACAAGGCTTATGGCAAAGCAGCTCAAGCTCGATATCTCGGGCGTCGAACCCGAGGTCGGCGCCCCGGCGGAGGATCGGTTGATCGCGGGCGATCCGCAGTTCCGGACATGGAACCTGGAGGAGGCCGAAAGCGGTCTCTATGCGGGCATCTGGGAGGCGACGCCGGGCAAGTGGCGCATCGTCTATGACGAATGGGAGTATTTCAACGTTCTCTCTGGCTATTCGGTCGTCACCGAAGACGATGGCGAGCCCGTCCACCTGCGTGCCGGCGACCGGATGATCCTGAGACCCGGCTTCAAGGGAACGTGGGAAGTCATTGAAACGACTCGCAAGGACTACGTCATCAGGCTCTGATGTCGCTGTCCCCGTGCAGGGACATCCTTGCTGCGATCGTCAATCCTGATCCTGTCGGGCGCCGGAAAATGCCGCGGCAAAGCCGGGTGATGCGATAAGATCCATGGTCCGCCGCAGATTTTCCGACGCTTCCTTTCCGAAGGCAGCATCGAAACGCGCCTGTGCCTCGCGCCACAGGCCGTTCGTCTCATTCCACAGCTGGTCGCCCTTTTGGGTCAGCCGCACGCGCTTGACGCGCCGGTCATGCTCGTCGGCAACCAGTTCGACGAGACCGTCGCGCTGCAGCGGCTTCAGCGTGTGGCCGAGCGCCGAGAGATCCATCACCATCGCCTCGGCAAGCAGCTTCAGCGGCGTTTCGCGGCCAAGCTTGATCTGCGTCAGCAGCGTGTACTGCGTGATCTTCAAGCCGCTCGGCGCCAACACGTCTTCATAAAGCTGGCCCAATTGCCGTGAGGCACGCTTGAGCGCGCTGTTGCTGCAATAATTCCATGCCCCGTCAGGGGCGTTGCTCTCTGCCATCGCATGTTCTCCATCGGTGATGTCTTCCGATTGGTGGCGATCCGTCAACCGCTAAACGACACATCTTTTGCAGCGCCTCTTGCGCACGCCGTTCAGTCGCCTAAATATAGTGGCATATACCAGTAAATTTCAACGCGCCCGCCAAATCAGTCAGGGCGAGTTCAAACAAGGAAGGAATGCCGCAATGTCCAACGCTTCTCTCGGAACCGCACTCGTCACCGGCGCCTCGTCCGGCATCGGCGCCACCTATGCCGATCGTCTCGCCAAGCGCGGCTATGATCTCGTTCTCGTCGCCCGCGATGCCGCGCGTCTGCAAGCGCTGGCCGACAGGTTGGCCAAAGAGACGGGCGTGAAGGTCAGCGTCCTTCCGGCCGACCTTACTGATCGCGCCGACGTCAGGATTGTCGAGAAGCGCCTGCGCGAGGACGCGGATATCAGCCTGCTCGTCAACAATGCCGGCATCGGCCCCAAGGGTACTCTGGTGGAGGATGACATCGATTATCTCGAGACGATGATCGAGCTGAACGTCGTCGCCGCCAATCGGCTGGCCGTTGCCGCCGCGCAGGCCTTCGCCGAGCGGGGCAGGGGCGCCATCGTCAATATCGCGTCGGTGGTCGCCTATATTCCGGAGCGTTTCAACGGCACCTACAGCGCCACCAAGGCTTTCGTTCTCAACCTCACCCAGGCCATACATTCGGAAGTCGCGGAAAAGGGCGTCAAGGTTCAGGCGGTCATGCCCGGCCTGACCCGCACGGAAATCTTCGAGCGCGTCGGCCGCTCCTTCGACCAGATGCCGCCCTCGATGGTCATGGACGTGAACGACATGGTGGACGCGGCCCTTGCTGGCTTCGATCAGGGCGAACTGGTCACCATCCCGTCCTTGCCTGATAGCGCCGATCTCGATGCCGCAACGGCAGCACGGTTTGCGCTTGGCCCCAACCTCTCGCACAACAAGCCCGCCGCCCGCTATGGTGTGGCAAACGCGGGCTAGTTCCGCTCATCGCTCGGCGCGAAGTCAGCGCGCACGATGCCGTGGCGCTGCAGCTTGTCGTAGAAGGTCTTTCGCGGAATGCCGAGTTCTGCGATCGTCCTGCGCACATCGCCATCATTGGCGTCGAGCACATCTCGGATGATGCTGGCCTCGTAGCGGTCCAGCCGATCGGGCAGGGGCAGGCCCTCGCCGAGATCGGCGGGCTTCGGCTCTGACACGCTGCCGGCGAACTGCTCGACCCCAAGCACGAAGCGTTCGGCGAAATGCGAGAGTTCACGCACGTTGCCGGGCCAGTCATGGTCCTGCAGATGGCGGTGCACGGCGGACGACGCGACCGGCATGTCGCGCTTGAAGCGCTTCGCCGCCCGTTCTGCAAAATAGCCGAAGAGCAGCGGAATGTCGTCGCGACGTTCCCTGAGCGGCGGGATCGAGATCGTCACCACGTTCAGCCGGTAATAGAGATCCTCGCGAAAATCGCCGCGCTGTCTGGGATCGCCGAGATCGACCTTGGCGGCCGCGACCACGCGCAGGTCGACCGGCCGCACCTCGTTGGTCCCGAGCGGCGTCACCTCGCGCATTTCAAGCACGCGCAGCATCTGCACCTGTGTCGACGGTGCCATGCTCTCGATTTCGTCGAGAAACAGCGTACCGCCGCTGGCATGTTCGATACGCCCGACACGCTTCTTCTGCGCGCCGGTAAAGGCGCCGGGCTCGTGGCCGAATAGCTCGCTCTCGATCACGGTCTCCGGCAGGGCGCCGCAATTGAGCGCCACGAAGTTCCCGGCCTTGCGCCGCCCCCACTGGTGCAACAGGCTGGCCACGACTTCCTTGCCGCTGCCGGTCTCCCCTGTCACCAGCACGTCGACATCGGTATCGGCGATCTGCCGCAGCGTATGGCGCAGCCGCTCCATCGCAGGGGTCTGGCCGATCAGCGGCAGGTCGTCGCGCACCTGCTCGCTTGCCTTGCGCAACGTCCGGTTCTCCAGCACCAGACGCCGCTTCTCCACAGCACGGCGCACGCTCTGCACCAGCCGGTCGGCGGGGAAAGGCTTGCTGATGAAATCATACACGCCCTGCTGGATCGCCTTCACCGCCATCGGAATATCGCCGTGACCGGTCACCAGGATCATGGGAAGATCTTGGTCCTGCCGCTGCACGCGGTCGAACAGTTGCAGGCCGTCCATCTGCGGCATACGGATATCGGAGACGATGATGCCAGGAAAATCCGGCGTCAGCGCCGCCAGCGCATCGACCGCCGAGGAGAAGGCGGAAACGGAAAAGCCCGCCAGTTCCAGCGTCTGCTTGGTGGCGCGCAGAAGGTCCTTGTCGTCATCGACGAGGAAGATGGATGCGGCGTCTGTCATGGCTTTGCTCTCACGAGATGCACGATGAAGCTTGTTCCCTGGTCGCTGCTGGAGACCTCGATGCGTCCGCCGTAATCGGCGACGATGTCCTTCGAGATCACAAGGCCAAGGCCGAGACCCTTCTCCTTGGAGGTGTTGAAGGGCGTAAACAGCGAGGCGAGGATAGGAGCGGGTATCCCAGGACCGTTGTCGGCGACGATCACCTCGACGTCCTCATCCGTCGCGACGGCGGAGATTTCCACCCGCGCATCGCTACGGCCCTCCAGCGCTTCCAGCGCGTTCTGAAACAGGTTGATCAGGATCTGCTCGAGCCGCACGCGATTGCCGAGAACCTGCAATCCTGCTGGCGGCAGCTTGATGCTGAGCGCCTGCAGCTGTCCGGCAAAGCGGCTCTTGAGCAGCACCACGGCGCCCTCGATCACATCGCGCAGTTCCACCGGTTCCGGCGCCGTCCGTCCCTTGCGCGCGAAGGCCTTCAGCTCCTCGGTGATCGAACCGATCCGCTCGGTCAGCGCAGCGATGGCGCCGAGGTTCTCCTTCACCGGCTCGGCCTGTTCGCGGTCGAGGAAGACGCGCGCATTATCAGCATAGGCGCGGATGGTCGCGACCGGCTGGTTGATCTCATGCGCGACGCCGGCCGCCACCTGGCCGAGAATGGCAAGCCGGTTCGCCTGGACAAGCTCTTGCTGCACGACCTGCAGTCTGGATTCGGTATTCCTGTGATCGGCGATCTCTTCCTGCAGGAGGTCGCGCGCGCGGCTGAGATCCTCGGTGCGGGCGGCGACCCGCCGCTCGAGCTCCTCGCGCATCGACAATTCAACCGCGATGCGCATCGCCGCACTCTGCCTGCGCCGGAGCAAGAACGCCGCGACCGCGAGGATCGGCACCAGCACGGCGAGCGACAGCAACCGCATTTCCCGCACGGACGAGGCGACGGCCGCTTCCGTTGGCACCAGATACTCCAGCCGCCAGGGCGTCGTCGGCACGGCGGCATAGAGGCGCAGATATTCCGCGGCACTGCTGCCGGGAAGGATCGCGGAAACAAGCGATGTCCTGGGGTCGATGATATCGGGCCTGACGACCGGCAGCGGCGTCAGCGGCGCATCGCCGAATTGCAGGCTCTCGCGGATGGTGGCGAGCTCCTGCTGCGGCACCGGCACCGCCGTCATGAAACGCCATGAGGGGATGCTGGTGATCAGCACGACGCCGTGCTCGTCGGTCACGTAGACCGGCCGGCGCGTGTCGCGCCAGTCGGTCTCTAGCTGGTCGAATTCCAGCTTCACGACTACGACGCCAAGCGGCGCATCGGCGCTGCCGACCCTGCGCGAGATGTAAAGCCCCGGGCGCTTGCTGACGCTGCCGAGCGCGAAATGCTCTGCCGTTCCCTGCTGCATTGCCCGCTTGAAATAGTCGCGGAACGTATAGTCGTTGCCGACGAAGCTGATCGGCTCGCGCCAGTTGCTGGATGCGATGGCAAGACCGTCGGTGCCGATGACATAGAGGACCGCGGCCTGCGTGCCCGTCACCAGCCGCTCGAGCTTGCGGTTCAATATGTCGATATCGTTGACGCTGGTGGAGGAAAGTGCATTCAGGACCTGCTGGTCCTCGGCAAGCAACAATGGCAGCGCGCGGGGACGCTCGAGCACAGCCGTCAGCAGCGCCACCTTCAGGCTGGCATCGGTCTGGCTCTGGGTCGCGAGCGCGTTGATCGACGAACTGCGCCCGTAGAGCGCCGCACCGATCAGCGCGGCGACAAGCAAGGCGGCGGAGAAGGCGACGAAGAGGATCCAGCCGCGTCGCGTCCTGCGATCGACGTCGTCGATGGTCTCAAAACCCGGAATGCTCGGCGTATCTGGCATGGCATTTAATGTGCGGATTTTCGCACATTCGTCAAATGAAATTGTGCGGTAATTCGCGCAATAGGGCTCCGGCGACGTTTCAGTCCAGAAAAAAGCCGTTTTGAATCACGGCGATATTGCGGCGCGCGGAAACTGGCACGGTCATTGCAAAGTAGCTGCGAATAGCCGGAAGGCTGTTGATTGAAACGCAGTTGCCCCGGGAGGCCGGTCAGGTTTGGGGGCTTTATGGAGGACACTATGGGTGTTGCAATTCCAGCCGCTGAGCCGCGGATCAAGATGCCGTTCTACCGGCATCTCTATTTCCAGGTCGTCGTCGCCATCATCGCCGGCATGCTGATCGGCCATTTCTGGCCTGATTTCGGCGCCAGCCTGAAGCCGCTCGGCGATGCCTTTATCCGCCTCGTCAAGATGATCATCGCGCCGGTCATCTTCCTTACGGTCGCCACCGGCATCGCCGGCATGTCGGACCTGAAAAAGGTCGGCCGCGTCGCCGGCAAGGCGATGCTCTATTTCATCGTCTTCTCGACGCTGGCGCTGATCGTTGGCCTCATCGTCGGCAACCTGCTGCATCCGGGCTCCGGCATGAACATCGATCCGGCCACGCTCGATGGCAAGGCGGTTTCGACCTACGCCACCAAGGCGCATGAAACCACGATCACCGGCTTCCTGATGAACATCATACCGGAAACCATCGTCGGCGCATTCGCCCAGGGCGACATCCTGCAGGTTCTGTTCTTCTCGGTCCTGTTCGGCATCGCGCTCGGCATGGTCGGCGAGAAGGGCAAGCCGGTCACGGATTTCCTGACTGCGCTTACCGCCCCGGTCTTCCGCCTCGTCGCCATCCTGATGAAGGCTGCTCCGATCGGAGCGTTCGGCGCCATGGCGTTCACCATCGGTAAGTACGGTATCGGCTCGGTCGCCAATCTCGCCTACCTCATCCTCACCTTCTACATCACGGCGCTTCTCTTCGTTCTGGTCGTGCTGGGTGCGGTTGCGAAGTACAACGGCTTCTCGATCCTGTCGCTGATCCGCTACATCAAGGAAGAGCTGCTGCTCGTCCTCGGCACGTCCTCGTCGGAAGCAGCCCTGCCGGGTCTGATGCAGAAGATGGAACGTGCCGGCTGCAAGCGCTCGGTCGTCGGCCTAGTCATCCCGACCGGCTATTCGTTCAACCTCGACGGCACCAACATCTACATGACGTTGGCGGCACTCTTCATCGCCCAGGCAACCGGCATCGATCTGTCGCTCGGCGACCAGATCCTGCTGCTCCTCGTCGCGATGCTGTCGTCCAAGGGTGCCGCCGGCATCACCGGCGCCGGCTTCATCACGCTCGCGGCAACCCTGTCGGTCGTGCCTTCGGTGCCGGTCGCCGGCATGGCGCTGATCCTCGGTATCGACCGCTTCATGTCGGAATGCCGCGCTCTGACCAACCTGGTCGGCAACGCTGTCGCCACCGTCGTGGTCGCCCGCTGGGAAAATGAACTCGACCAGGAAAAGTTCGCCGCCGCCATGGCCGGCCAGCTGCCGGAAGAGCTCGATCAGCCGGTTCCGACGCTGCAAGCAGCCGAGTAAGGCAAGCAGACCAAAGAACAGCCTGCCGTCACCGGCAGCTGTGCCTCCCAAGGCGGATGGCCGCGCTCCCGAAAGGGAGCGCGGTCGTTTTATTTGGCCGTTTCTCAGCGAGAGGGCCAGCTGAGGTCGAGCCGGTCGAGACCATGGAAATGGTAGACGTCCTTCACCTCAGGCGTCTTGGCAAGCTTCAGGCCGGGCAGGCGCTCGAACAGGATCGGCAGCACCACGTTGAGCTCCAGTCGCGCCAACGGCGCGCCGATGCAGAAGTGAATGCCGGCGCCGAAGGAGAGATTGGCCGCCTCGCGGCGATCCGGCTTGAAAGTCAGCGGATCGGTGAACTTCAGCGGATCGAGATTGGCGGCAGCCAGGATCAGGCTCACCTTGTCGCCGCGCTTGAACGATATGCCGTCGATCTCGGCCGGCTCCAGCGCCCAGCGCTGGAAGATGTGAACCGGCGCGCAGATGCGTAGCGATTCCTCGACGGTCCGCTCCGTCGTTTCCTCGTCCTTGAACAGTTCTGAAGGCGCAAAGCCGCTGTCGAGGATCATCCGCACCGAGTTGCCGATCTGATGCACGGTCGCCTCGTGCCCGGCATTCAAAAGCACGATCGTCGTCGAGACGAGTTCGTCCTCGGTCAAATACTGGCCCTTGTGTTCGGTGTGGATCATGTGCGTCAAAAGATCGTCGCGCGGATTCGCGCGGCGCTCTGCGATCACGGTCTTCACGTAGTCGGCGAATTCCGTCGCGGCCTTTTCAGCGCCATCCTCGTCGGCGCGGGTGCGGCCGAAAAGGTACATGCGGATATAGGCGTGCGACCACTTGAGGAGCTGCGGCCCCATCTCCTCGGGGATGCCGATCATCCGCGCGATCATCGTGACCGGGATGATGTCGGCGAAGGCCGAGAGCAGCTCAACCTCGCCCTTGTGCTGGAACTGGTCGATGAGCCGGTTTGCAAGTTCCTCAAGCTCTGGCTTCATCTTCTCGACGTGGCGCGAAACGAAGGCGCGGTTGACGAGCGTCCGCAAACGCGTGTGTTCCGGCGGCTCGAGCTCTAGCAGGGAATAGCGTTCGGCGAGATCGAAATTGACGACGTGCTGGTCGGGCTCGGGAAGTCCCAGCTCCTCGCGGCTGGCGATATGCAGGATCTGCCGGCCGAAGCGGCGGTCGCGCAACAGCGCGTTCACATGGTCATATGAAGTGAAAAACCACTGCTTCTGCTCTTCCCAGTAAAATGTGGGACAGTGGGTATGCAATGCCGCGTATGCGGCATTGGGATTACTGTAGAACAAGGGGCTGCGCGCATCGATGGAGACGCGGAGCGTAGCGGGGTCAATGGACATGTAAGGCAATGTGATCA
Organism: Rhizobium sp. S163; assembly: GCF_030380805.1. NCBI lineage: Bacteria > Pseudomonadati > Pseudomonadota > Alphaproteobacteria > Hyphomicrobiales > Rhizobiaceae > Rhizobium > Rhizobium sp. S163. The sequence goes on from NZ_JAUDSA010000005.1 coordinate 44,405, forward strand.
TGCCCGAGGCTTAGCGGATTTGCTCAACCTCGGAAAGAGAGCACAACCTATTGTCAGCGTCCAAGTGATCCCACACGACGCAGCGCATGGATCTGGTCGTCCAGCGTCGGCACGAGTTCGCCCGTCGTGTGATCCGGCTTTTCTTCCGGCGGTGGCGGCGCTGCCGCCTCGGCCTCGCCGAAGGTGACGGTGCAGTTTCGGCCTGCGGCCTTGGCGGCATAGAGCGCGCGGTCGGCTGCCGATACCAGCTTATCCATATTGGCCTCGATGGGCGAAGCAAGGGCGACGCCGATGCTGACGGTGGCCGGAATGATGGCGTCGCCGGTGCTGACGGGAACGCGGCAGAACTCGGTGCGGATCGTCTCTGCCAGCGCCTCGGCCTCCGTCTGGTCCGCGACGCTTGCGAACGCTCCGAACTCCTCGCCGCCCATGCGGCCGAACACGCCTGCAGGCGTGAACTGCTGTGCCATGCGGGCAAAAACCGTCAGCACAGCATCGCCGCCCTGATGGCCGAAGCGATCGTTGATGCGCTTGAAATTGTCGAGATCGAACAGAAGAACGGCGACCTGGCGGTTCTCGTCGAATGCCTTCGTCTGGATGCGCGTGAACTGTGCAAACAGGCCACGGCGATTGAGAACGCCCGTCAGCGTGTCGGTCAGGCTGAGAATACGCAATTTCTGCTCCGAGCGCTCCATGATGAGACGAACCGTCAGCGCGCAGGCGAGCGTCAGCATCAGCGCCGTACCCATGGCCGCAAGCCCAGCGATGTTGGCTGCTTCCATATCACCCGGCGACAGCACGGCGATCGCGCCGGCGGCGATAAAACAGACGCAGGCCTGCAGAATGAACATGACCGCGAGCTTGGCGCGTGCCGATTCCCGGTTGAGGCCGGGCGAGCTGACCGCCATGGTCAGGGCCGTCGCGCCCGTTGCCGAGGCGAGGTTGTAGAGGGCGACCCGGTTCGGATAGTCGTCGTGCACCCAGGGCAGGAACACGCCGGCCAGCCAGACGACCGGCGGCAAAAGCACCCACCATTCGATCTTGCGCCGGTCAAGCGCCAGATATCCCGCCACCCAGGCGCTCTGGCCCACAAGCGCGATGGTATTGCCCACCTCGATCGACAGATAGCTTGGAACGTGGCCGCGCAACGCGACCAGTGCGAATCCAATGCCGCTGAGTGCAAAGCCCCAGCCCCAATAGAAATAAGTTTTATCTCGGACATTATGGCGCCAGGCAATGAACGCGACCAGCGCGAGCGTCATAGCCTCGGAGCACCAAATGGCCAGTCCTGTCGTAACGTTGAACACGGCAATACCCCTTGTATGGCCGCATCCTCGCTAAATAAGCTGGCGACTTTGTTAATCGCGGAGCGGCAGCCCGCGGGCCTTGTCCGTTATCTGGCGATAGGCTTTCCACGAGGTAAATGACCGGCGTCCCATACTGGGCGAATTCAGCATTTCTTCATCTTGCTGAAGAGAAAAGCTGTGAGCCGGGAGTATGGCCCTCCGCCGTTAATGACGGTTTTGAAGAATCTCCCTACAGAGGGCCCATGAAAACAGGCATGGTTTCCCACCGTCTTAACGTTATCCCAAGGCGCGTCTTGAAGAGAAGGGTAGGGAAGTTCTATGTAGGGATAAGGCATTTTCTTTGATTCCCGGCGTCGGGCCGGAAAGACGTTGACAAAGGACGCACATGAGAAACCCAGTCGATACCGCTATGGCCCTCGTGCCGATGGTTGTGGAACAGACCAATCGCGGTGAACGCTCCTACGACATTTATTCGCGCCTGCTCAAGGAACGCATCATTTTCCTGACGGGTCCGGTCGAGGATCACATGGCGACGCTCGTCTGCGCCCAGCTGCTTTTCCTCGAGGCCGAGAACCCCAAGAAGGAAATCGCGCTCTACATCAATTCGCCGGGTGGCGTCGTCACCGCCGGCATGGCGATCTACGACACGATGCAGTTCATCAAGCCTGCCGTGTCGACGCTGTGCATCGGTCAGGCCGCGTCCATGGGCTCGCTGCTTCTCGCGGCCGGCGACAAGGACATGCGCTTCGCCACGCCGAACTCGCGGATCATGGTTCACCAGCCGTCGGGCGGCTTCTCGGGCCAGGCTTCGGACATCGAACGTCACGCACGCGACATTCTCAAGATGAAGCGCCGCCTGAACGAAGTGTACGTCAAGCACACGGGCCGGACCTACGAGGAAGTTGAAAAGACGCTCGACCGTGACCATTTCATGGATGCGGCGGAAGCCAAGGACTGGGGCGTGATCGACAAGGTCCTGACGTCTCGTGTCGAGATCGAAGGCGCTGCGCCTAGTCAGAACTAGGGATGGTGTTTTCCCCGCCACAGTTCTATCTCATTTGTGATCGAACTAGGGAATAAACCGAGTGGCGGGTGAACCATTCTCAAGTATTAATGCTATGTTGAATTTTTATGACATAGCATTTGGCTTCGAAGGGGAGTTCGTTGCCGCCGGGGCCAAGACGGCCTAGTCTGGACCCGGTTCGTACCCCTTGACGGCCTTGGCCGGCTGTAGCTCCAAGTGGGGCAGGCCAATGAGTTGACCGCACTTTCACCTTGAAATGCGGCGTGCTGGAAGGAAAGTGATATGAGCAAAGTCAGCGGCAGCAACGGCGGCGACTCTAAGAACACCCTGTACTGCTCCTTCTGCGGAAAGAGCCAGCACGAAGTCCGCAAGTTGATTGCCGGACCGACAGTTTTCATCTGCGATGAATGCGTCGAATTGTGCATGGACATCATCCGCGAGGAAAACAAGTCCTCGATGGTCAAGTCCCGTGATGGCGTTCCCACGCCCCAGGACATCATCAAGGTCCTCGACGAATACGTCATCGGCCAGCGTCAGGCGAAGAAGATCCTGTCCGTTGCCGTTCACAACCATTACAAGCGTCTCGCGCACGCCACCAAGAACGGCGAAATCGAGCTTGCGAAGTCGAACATCATGCTGGTCGGCCCGACCGGTTGCGGCAAGACCTATCTTGCCCAGACGCTCGCCCGCATCATCGACGTTCCCTTCACGATGGCCGATGCCACGACGCTGACCGAAGCCGGCTATGTCGGCGAAGACGTCGAAAACATCATCCTGAAGCTTCTGCAGGCTGCCGACTACAACGTCGAGCGCGCGCAGCGCGGCATCGTCTACATCGACGAAGTCGACAAGATCTCGCGCAAGTCCGACAACCCGTCGATTACTCGCGACGTGTCGGGCGAGGGCGTGCAGCAGGCGCTTCTGAAGATCATGGAAGGCACGGTCGCTTCCGTACCGCCGCAGGGCGGCCGCAAGCATCCGCAGCAGGAATTCCTGCAGGTCGACACCACGAACATCCTGTTCATCTGCGGTGGCGCCTTTGCCGGTCTCGACAAGATCATCTCGGCCCGTGGCGAAAAGACCTCGATCGGCTTCGGCGCAAGCGTTGCCGCTCCGGATGACCGTCGCGTCGGCGAAGTGCTGCGCGAACTGGAGCCGGAAGATCTCGTCAAGTTCGGCCTGATCCCCGAGTTCATCGGTCGTCTGCCGGTTCTGGCGACGCTCGAGGACCTGGATGAGGACGCACTGATCCAGATCCTGTCGGAACCGAAGAACGCGCTCGTCAAGCAGTACCAGCGCCTGTTCGAGATGGAAGACGTCGAGCTGACCTTCCACGAGGACGCCCTTCGCGAAATCGCCCGCAAGGCGATCACCCGCAAGACCGGCGCCCGCGGCCTTCGTTCGATCATGGAAAAGATCCTGCTCGACACGATGTTCGAACTGCCGACGCTCGAAGGCGTGCGCGAAGTCGTCATCTCCGACGAAGTCGTCCGCGGCTCCTCGCGTCCGCTCTACATCTACGCGGATCGCCAGGAAGAAAAGGCCAACGCCTCGGCCTAAGTATCAGCGCGATACGAACCGTGAATTTAAGGGGCTTGCCGTTGGCAGGCCCCTTTCTATTTGAAAAACCGTTCGCGGCACCTCCAAATGCCGATAAAACTTGCTGATGACGCCTGAAACCACGTTCGTTGCCGTTGCGAATTCATCCGCCCTTGGCAATTATGCAATGATTCCGTTGGTGTGTTTCGGCGTTGTATTTTAGCCGGTTCGGAAATGGTCAGCGCCGGTCCAGCTAGGCGCGACATAGTGAGGTGTTCCGTTGTAGCATAGCTGTCATGTCCAAGCGGACACGGGCCATGTGGCAGCTTGAAAAGCATAGTCAGAACCTCCACTTGTTAATCCAAGTGAGAGTGCGGCCGGTCCCAAACGGTCGCGCCAGAAGAGCCCGGCAACGGGACGATGGAAAGGAAATAAAATGACGAAGAAAACGTCAGTTGCGAGCACCGCTTATCCAGTATTGCCCCTGCGCGACATCGTGGTCTTTCCGCACATGATCGTACCTCTCTTCGTAGGCCGCGAGAAATCGATCCGCGCGCTCGAAGAGGTCATGGGCTCGGACAAGCAGATCATGCTCGTCACGCAGATCAATGCCAGCGACGATGATCCCGAACCATCCGCCATCCACAATGTCGGCACCGTCGCCAATGTTCTGCAGCTGCTGAAGCTTCCAGACGGAACCGTCAAGGTTCTCGTCGAAGGCCGCGCGCGCGCTGAAATCGACGCCTACACCGACCGCGAGGATTTCTACGAAGCGCTCGGTCACGTGCTCGAAGAGCCGCATGACGATCCGGTCGAACTGGAAGCGCTGAGCCGCTCGGTCGTGTCCGAATTCGAGAGCTACGTGAAGCTCAACAAGAAGATCTCGCCAGAGGTCGTTGGCGCCGCCAGCCAGATCGACGACTACTCGAAGCTGGCCGATACGGTTGCCTCGCACCTGTCGATCAAGATCACCGAGAAGCAGGAGATGCTGGAAACCACCAGCGTCAAGGCACGCCTCGAAAAGGCGCTCGGCTTCATGGAAGGTGAGATCTCGGTCCTTCAGGTCGAGAAGCGCATCCGCTCGCGCGTCAAGCGCCAGATGGAGAAGACCCAGCGCGAATACTACCTGAATGAGCAGATGAAGGCGATCCAGAAGGAGCTCGGCGACGGCGAGGAAGGCCGCGACGAGATGGCCGAACTGGAAGAGCGCATCTCAAAGACCAAGCTCTCCAAGGAAGGTCGCGAGAAGGCCGATGCCGAGCTGAAGAAGCTGCGTCAGATGAGCCCGATGTCGGCGGAAGCAACCGTCGTGCGCAACTATCTCGATTGGCTGCTCGGTATTCCGTGGTCGAAGAAGTCGAAGATCAAGACGGATCTCAACAACGCCGAAAAGATCCTCGAAGCCGATCACTTCGGTCTCGACAAGGTCAAGGAGCGCATCGTCGAGTATCTGGCTGTCCAGGCTCGTGCGACCAAGATCAAGGGTCCGATCCTGTGCCTCGTCGGCCCTCCGGGTGTCGGCAAGACCTCGCTCGCTCAGTCGATCGCCAAGGCGACCGGCCGTGAGTATGTCCGCATGGCGCTCGGTGGCGTTCGTGACGAAGCTGAAATCCGCGGTCACCGCCGCACCTACATCGGTTCGATGCCCGGCAAGGTCATCCAGTCGATGAAGAAGGCGAAGAAGTCCAACCCGCTCTTCCTGCTCGATGAAATCGACAAGATGGGCCAGGACTTCCGCGGCGATCCGTCGTCGGCTCTGCTCGAAGTGCTCGATCCGGCCCAGAACTCGACCTTCATGGACCACTACCTTGAGGTCGAATACGATCTGTCGGACGTGATGTTCATCACGACGGCGAACACGCTGAACATTCCTGCGCCCTTGATGGACCGTATGGAAGTCATCCGTATCGCCGGCTACACCGAAGACGAAAAGCGCGAGATCGCCAAGCGGCACCTGCTGCCGAAGGCCATCAAGGAACACGCCCTGCAGCCGAACGAATTCTCGGTTTCGGATGATGCCCTGATGGCGATCAGCCAGCAGTACACACGCGAAGCCGGTGTCCGTTCGTTCGAGCGCGAACTGATGAAGCTCGCCCGCAAGGCGGTCACCGAGATCATCAAAGGTAAGACGAAATCTGTCGCGGTTACCGCCGAGAACATTTCGGACTATCTGGGCGTTCCGCGCTTCCGCCACGGCGAAGCCGAGGGCGAGGATCAGGTCGGTGTCGTCACCGGTCTGGCCTGGACCGAGGTTGGTGGTGAATTGCTCACGATCGAAGGCGTCATGATGCCGGGCAAGGGTCGCATGACCGTCACCGGCAACCTGAAGGACGTCATGAAGGAATCGATTTCTGCGGCGGCGTCCTACGTCCGTTCGCGTGCTGTCGATTTCGGCATCGAGCCGCCGCGCTTCGACAAGTCGGACATCCACGTCCACGTGCCGGAAGGTGCGACGCCGAAGGACGGCCCATCGGCCGGCGTCGGCATGGCAACCGCGATCGTCTCGATCATGACCGGCATCCCTGTTCGCAAGGACGTGGCGATGACGGGCGAAATCACGCTTCGTGGTCGCGTCCTGCCGATCGGCGGATTGAAGGAAAAGCTGCTCGCCGCACTGCGCGGCGGCATCAAGACTGTTCTGATCCCGGAAGAAAACGCCAAGGACTTGGCGGAGATCCCGGATAACGTGAAGAACAACATGGAGATCATCCCTGTGTCCCGCATGGGCGAGGTGATCAAGCACGCTCTGGTCCGCAGACCGGAGGCGATCGAGTGGGATGGCACGGTGGAAACGCCTGTTATCGCAACGGTCGAAGGGCACGACGAAAGCGGCACTTCCATCGCTCATTGAGCCTTGTTTGCCACATTCGTGCCCTATTGCTTAAAAACCCTGAAAAGGCTGGCATTTTTGCCAGCCTTTTTTTGTGAAAACCGTACGGAGACGCTTGCTTTTCCTTTATTTGCAGGCTCTTTGGGGTGCGGCGGGCCTGATGCACCATATTCCGTGCCCGGCTATAGATTTGAGTCGTTTCGAACCATTTGAAAGGGGTGGAAACATGAACAAGAATGAACTCGTGTCCGCAGTTGCCGAAAAGGCAGGACTCTCGAAGACCGATGCCGCTTCGGCCGTCGACGCTGTTTTCGAAGTTGTCCAGGCTGAGCTCAAGGGCAAGGGCGACGTTCGCCTCGCTGGTTTCGGTAGCTTCACCGTTTCCCATCGCGCTGCCACCAAGGGCCGCAATCCGTCGACCGGCGCTGAAGTCGACATTCCGGCACGTAACGTGCCGAAGTTCACGCCCGGCAAGGGCCTGAAGGAAGCCGTCAACGGCTGATTGGATTTGCTTGGCAGCCGGACAACGAGACCGGCAGCACAAGTATTCGAAGGGTTCGGCGAAAGCCGGACCCTTTTCGCATTTGCGAGCCTTGCCGTGATCGCGGCTTTCAACTACGCATGGATCATTCTCAGGGCGGGGTGCAATTCCCCACCGGCGGTAAGAGCGCAAGCTTGAGCCCGCGAGCGCCTTTTCACCTCAGGTGGGAAGGGTCAGCAGATCCGGTTGAATTCCGGAGCCGACGGTCATAGTCCGGATGAAAGAGAATGAGCAGGGTATCGCGGGGCGGGTCGTCCGCCGCGTCGGCACCCGCGTTCATGCGTCCTGATTTATGTTGGTCCTTTTGTTCGGATGAATGACATGAATCAGACTACCCCGATTTCCATATCCGCATCGCGTGCACTCGTCGGCGCAAGCTGGATGGTGCTTGCCGGCATCGCCTTTGCCGTTTTGAACGTCGTCACGCAATGGCTGACGATGACATTGGCCTTTCCGTCGGCCTCGGTCGCCTTCTGGCAATATGCCTTCGCGCTCGTCTTCTCGCTACCCTTCCTGTGGAAGACCGGCCTTGGCGCGATGCGCACCCAATACCCCTGGCGCCACGTCATCCGCGTCGTGCTGGCCGCCCTCGGTGTCCAGACCTGGGTCGCTGGTCTTGCGAGCGTGCCGATCTGGCAGGCGATCGCGCTGGTCATGACCTCGCCCTTCTTCATCATCCTCGGCGCCCGCCTGTTCCTCGGCGAGCGGGTAGGGGCAGTGCGCTGGGGCGCCACGGCCTGTGGCTTCGCCGGAGCAATGATCATCCTGCAGCCCTGGTCGGACAGTTTCAGCTGGGCGGCACTGTTGCCGATCCTGTCGGCGCTGCTCTGGGGCGCCTCGTCTCTGATCACCAAGAGCCTGACGGGGATCGAGAAGCCGGAGACGATCACCGTGTGGCTGCTCGTGCTCCTCACGCCCGTCAACGGCGGTCTCGCCTTTGCGGCCGGCTTCGCGATGCCAACAGGTACCGTATTGGTGCTGCTCGTCGCCGCCGGCCTGTTGACGGCGATCGCCCAGTATCTTCTGACGCTCGCCTACAGCGCCGCCGATGCCGCCTATGTCCAGCCCTTCGACGATCTGAAGCTGCCGCTCAACGTTCTCGCCGGCTGGTTGGTCTTCGGTTATGCGCCGGCGGGCTATTTGTGGCTCGGCGCCGCCCTGATCCTCTGCGCCTCGCTGTTCCTCATGCGCCACGAGATGAAGCGCGAGCGCGGAACCGCATAAGCGCTGCTCCGGGCGCTCACGCGATTGTCATGTGGATGATCCCGAGCGCCCGGCATATGTCACATCGCTGTAATGCAAACCCCATAGGCGGAGGGCGTTTCTTCGCAATGCCAATTGGGGGTATCTCTTATGAAGACCATTATTTCCGCGGCCGCTGCCGTTCTCTTCACGGCCGGCGTCGCCGCCGCTTCCGACTATGTTTCCTATCTCGACTATCCGCAGCCGAAGGATGACAGCAAGGAGTTCTTCACCGCGATCGAAATTCCGCAGGGAAGCTTCACCAAGTACGAAATCGACGCCAAGACCGGCCACATCGTCGTGGACCGCTTCCAGTCGATGCCGGTCATCTACCCGGCCAACTACGGCTCGATCACCAGCTCGCTCGGTGGTGACGGCGATCCGCTCGACGCGCTGGTCTACACCCGCGAGCCGGTCGTTCCGGGCGCCATCATCAAGGTTCGCGCCATCGGCCTCCTGAAGATGATCGACGGCGGTGAGCAGGACGACAAGGTCGTTGCCGTTCCGGCCAGCGACATCGATCCGAGCTACGACAAGATCAAGGAAATCTCTGATCTTCCAGAGATCGAGCAGGAGCGCCTGCAGGCCTTCTTCCGCGTCTACAAGCAGCTGCCGGCCAAGCGCAAGGTTGTCGAGCTGAACGGCTTTGAAAACGCCGAGAAGGCGCAGGGCGAAGTCGCCGCCGCCATCAAGGCTTACGCTGAAAAGAAGTAATCCGGGCAAAGCCCAGATAAGGAAATGGCCGGGTCTATGCCCGGCCATTTCTGTTTGGTGAAATAGTTACAGCAGCTACCAGCGCTGGTGCACATGCGGCGCGATCAGCCGGTCGTAGATCTCGTGGCTCGCTGTCATCACCTCATGCGTCAGCGGCGCCAGGCTGGCGGCCGCCGCATTGGCTTTCGCCTGCTCGGCGTTGCGCGCGCCGGGAATGACCACCGTGACGGCGTCGCTCATCAGAATCCAGCGCAGCGCAAACGCCGCCATCGTGGCGCCCTCGGGAACCAGCTTGCGGACCTCTTCGACCGCCTGCAGGCCGACTTCGAACGGAACGCCCGCGAATGTCTCGCCAACATCGAACGCTTCGCCATGGCGGTTAAAGTTGCGATGGTCGTCGCTCGCGAACGTCGTCTCACGGCTGATCTTGCCGGAGAGCAGGCCGCTTGCCAGCGGCACGCGAGCGATAACAGCGATGTTCTTCTGCCGCGCTTCCTGGAAGAACAGATGACTCGGGCGCTGGCGGAAGAGATTGTAAATGATCTGGATGCTGACCACGCCGGGGAACTCGATCGCCTTCAGCGCTTCCTCGACCTTCTCGACGCTTACGCCATAGCCGCGAATCTTGCCGGCCTTCTGCAGCTCGTTCAGGCCTTCGAACACCTCAGGGCGATAAAGCACCTCCGTCGGCGGGCAGTGCAGCTGCACGAGGTCGAGGCTGTCGACCTTGAGGTTCTTCAGGCTGCGGTCGATAAAGCCCTCGAGATTGGCCTTGGTGTAACCATCGGCCACATGCGGATTCAACCGCCGACCTGCCTTGGTGGCGACCATCGGGCGCTCGCCGCCACGGCTCTCGAGCACATCGGCAATGATTTTTTCCGAACGGCCGTCGCCATAGACGTCGGCGGTGTCGATGAAGGTGATGCCGGCATCGAGCGCCGCATTGAGCGCTGCGCGTCCATCAGCTTCGCTGACGTCGCCCCAGGCGCCGCCGATCTGCCATGCGCCAAAACCGATATTGCTCACCGTATGGGGTAGGTGGCCGAAAGAATGCTGCTTCATTGGAATGATCCTCCTCGTGATTGTCGACCACGGCACTAGCAGGGGACAAAAGCGGCGACAAGCGCCCAGAGGAACAGATAGGGCAGCGTGCGGCGCCTGTCGCTACCGCTGCCGGGTAAAGTCGACCCGCACCTTGGCCACCGGAAATCCGAACTTGCTCACCCACGCCGTGTTGAGCAATGTTCCATCAGGCATCAGCCGCAAAGTGTCGTGGAACCTCACGATATTCTCTTTGGCGCTTGGATCGATATCGACCAGATAGCTGTAGCGCGCCACATTGCCGTCGATCTTGACCATCGCCTTTTCGACGACGTCCTCCCGGGTTCCCGTATAGGCGCTCGGCGCCGTCTTGGTGAAGCGCCAGGTCTTCCGCTCGCGCTCACCATCGGCATAGGCGAAATCTTCCCTAAGGGTCAGGATTTTGCCGTTCCAGCGGCCGGTCAGCCTGACCTTGAAGCTGCGATCGACACCGTTGATCGCCTGGAATCGACCAACGGCAACGCTCTTGCCGGCAAAGAAATCCTCCAGCCGAAAGTCGCGGGCCGCGGCGCCGGTTGCGGACAGGCTCGCCAGAGTGAGGAGGACGGCAAGAAGAGGGGCGTTGCGCATGATCGATCCCTTCGCTGGCCACAAATCGGCTTGTCAGCGCTTACGCCTGCGCGAGGGGAACGGATCAATGCCGACGATCGCCGGGCGACTCAGAGCCGCTTCAGGCAGAAGGAGAAGTGCGCATGTGATTCGACGGTCAGGAATTCGAACTGCCAGCCGTAATCCTTGCAGAACTTGGTGACGGCCTCGACGACACCGTAGACGATCGGCTTCACCGTATTGCCGGTGCAGAAGTCGTGGCCGGCGATGCGGCCGGTCCGCTTGACCTTGCGGTCGCAGAGCAGCAGTTCCTGCCAGGTCAGTTCGAACGAGTGATCGGTGTCGATATAGGCCCAGTCGAGAAAATCGTCCTCGAACTCGGCGAGCTTCTCCAGCGAGGTGCCCTGCATCAGGTGCAGTTGCCCGCTTTCGATCTGCTTGCCGAACTGCGTATGGATCTGGTCGAGGCCGGAGCTGTAGCGGTCCATGCTCCAGGGATCGATGAGATAAAGCTGAGCCGGGCGATTCTTTTCGAGAATCTCCGCCGTGTATTCCCCGAACGCCGCGCCGATCTCAACGCCCACGCCGCCATTGGGAATACGATAGAGCAATTCGCCGCGATCGGGCAGCAGGCGCGCGTTTTCCATGTGGTGGGCGCTGAGCTGCGTGCGCGGCATGGCTGCCCGCTGTGCCTGGCGATCTTCGCGTGTTTTCATGATTCTATCTCCGCCTGAAGCACATGAGGTGCCGTTCGATTTGGCCGGAACCTAATCGCCGGAAACGGGATTAGCAACCGCAGCAAAATCAAAGCTGCGAGCTGATCAATCACATAAAGGGGAGAGAAAATGGTGGGCGATGAGAGACTCGAACTCCCGACATCCTCGGTGTAAACGAGGCGCTCTACCAACTGAGCTAATCGCCCTCCGCGGTGCGGATCATGTCCGCCGCGTCGATGGCCGTGATCTATGCGGATCGCGGACAAACCGCAAGAGCGTTTGTGAAGATTTTTTGATTTTTTTCGATCGGCATCCGCCAATGCCCCGGTTTGCCGGTAATTCCGTCTGTGGAAAAGAAAAATCGACGAGGGGAGGGTCAAGGGGAGGGCTGTGATAGGATCGTTCGCTGGCGGATATCTGGAGCGGCAGCGCCGGAAGGTCCTTCTATAGGGGCGATTTTCGATCTCATTTCATTCACCCACAAACAAATCGCAGGCTGTCATCGTTTTGTCTCCAAACCTGCTTGACACTCAAATGCGAACCCCGTAGTTAGCCGCTCATCGAAGCGGCAAGCTGCTTTGACACGGACGCGAAAGCATCCGGATTGCTTGAAATGAATGCGGGTGTAGCTCAGTCGGTTAGAGTGCCGGCCTGTCACGCCGGAGGTCGCGGGTTCGAGCCCCGTCACTCGCGCCATTTCATGTAAGTGCTGAAAAGCACGGTCCGGAACGACGCAGTCTGAAAATGCGCGGGTGTAGCTCAGTCGGTTAGAGTGCCGGCCTGTCACGCCGGAGGTCGCGGGTTCGAGCCCCGTCACTCGCGCCATTCTCTTCCAGAATGTCTCCAGAATATAGATCACCTAGAAGGTGCGCTTGCGCCTTTCGGCGCATTGGCTGCGTGCCGCGCCTTTCACTCTTTTAGTCTGGTGCGCATCTCCATGCCTTTGAGTGGCGCTATCGCTGCCAAGAGGGTAGGCGGCGCTGCGTGGCCCGCCAATAGCCGCCTCAGATGCCCTTCCAATGTCTCCCGATGTCCGGCTCGACCTGATGCGTCTTCGGATCCGGATAAAGCGGTTTATCCCTGTCGCACTCAATCCGCTGCTTGCCGATAAATAGATGTCGGAATGGTCTTGATCGGTGAGGCGCTACCGCTCAACTCCTGGCTTTAAGTAGCGTTTGCGCATGTCCGGAATCGCGGGTCTCGGGAGTGTGTCTGAAGCGCCCGTCGCGCACCCGCTTTATCCCCCTGCGCGGCCTGCTCAACGACGCGGAGGCAGGCGATATCCACTGGTCGAAATGCCCTTTATTTAGCCGTAGGGCCTGCGACATAGCGACCCGATTGGCGCAGCTTTGCTATCGAATCGCAGCCGATCCTCCGGCTCATCCGCATTTCACTGCCTCACGATGCGAAAACGCGTGCCTAGCTGCCGCAAAATCACCGATTTTGCCCCGCCGCCCTGCGCTGAATAGGAGTGCTTCACGCGTTCCGCGCGGCTTTTGAACGGAAATGATGATTGTATATCAGATAGATAGGGATGGGACGATCCTGGCTTCCTTCCGCGCGCCGATTGAGGGCGCTCCGTGGATATGCCTTAGTTTTCAGGCGGTTCGGCGGCGTAAGCTCGCGGCCGGGCCTCTCAAAATCCTTCGTTTTTTACTCATGAAAGCCCCTCAGTCATGCAATAAATGCTGGGCTGGCATGCAAGATCGCGCGCCGTGCGTTGATTTGTCGCAAAAACAATGTGCGTGGCTAATAATGTCGCACGTGTGCAATTGGAATTGACACGCTAAAACTCTTGCGCATTGGCTGTGGCTGCGCTAACCACGGCTTGTTGCAACGCACGTTCGCTTGCCGGGCAAATGCTCAGGCCGCGCCTCCCGGCGCAGGCGGCAAGCAGGGATGAACCTGATGACTGGACTTCTCAGTTCTTATATTCCGATCGCCATTTTCATTGCCATCGCCCTTGTAATCGGCTTGTCGCTGCTCATTGCGCCGTTCGCCGTTGCCTACAAGGCGCCTGATGCTGAAAAGCTTTCGGCTTTCGAATGCGGCTTCAACGCGTTCGACGACGCCCGCATGAAATTCGATATCCGCTTCTATCTGGTGTCGATTCTCTTCATCATCTTCGACCTCGAAGTCGCCTTTCTGTTCCCGTGGGCCGTTTCTTTCGGCGCGATCGGCTGGTTCGGCTTCTGGTCCATGATGGTCTTCCTTCTCGTGCTGACCATCGGCTTTATTTATGAGTGGAAAAAGGGAGCCCTGGAATGGGAGTAGCCCCAAGCGACAAGGCGCTCGTCGCGCCGCATCCGAAAGGCATCATTGACCCTGCAACGGGCAAGCCTGTTGGCAGCGACAGTGCGTTCTTCGGCGAGATCAATGACGAGTTGGCCGACAAGGGCTTCCTGGTCACTTCCACTCGCGATCTGATCACCTGGGCCCGCACCGGCTCGCTGATGTGGATGCAGTTCGGTCTTGCCTGCTGCGCCGTCGAAGGCCTGATGCAGGTTTCCGGTCCGCGTTACGACATGGAGCGCTTCGGTGTCGCTCCGCGCGCTTCGCCGCGCCAGTCTGACGTGATGATCGTTGCCGGCACGCTGACCAACAAGATGGCGCCGGCGCTCCGCAAGGTCTATGACCAGATGCCGGAGCCGCGTTACGTCATCTCGATGGGCTCCTGCGCAAACGGCGGTGGCTACTATCACTATTCCTACTCGGTCGTGCGTGGCTGCGATCGTGTCGTTCCTGTCGATATCTACGTGCCGGGCTGTCCCCCCACGGCAGAAGCGCTGCTCTACGGGGTCTTGCTTCTGCAGAAGAAGATACGGCGCACCGGAACGATTGAGCGCTAAGGGCGGAGGACTGTCATGAGTGAAGCCTTGAGCGAACTGTCGTCGTATCTCCGCGAGATGCGCGGTGATCTGATTGTCGATGCATCGATCAGCTATGGCGAATTGAACGTAACCACGACGCCGGAAACGATTGTCGCGCTGCTGACGTTCCTGCGCGACGATCCGCGTTGCGGCTTCGTCAGCATGATCGACATTTGCGGCGTCGACTGGCCGCAGCGCGAAAAGCGCTTCGATGTCGTCTACCATCTCCTGTCGCCGAAGCAGAACCTGCGCATCCGCGTCAAGCTCGCTGTTGCCGATGGCGTATCGGTTCCGTCGGCGACGTCTGTCTACATGGGCGCCGAGTGGTTCGAGCGCGAAGCCTGGGACATGTACGGTATTCCGTTCTCCGGTCATGCCGACCTGCGCCGTCTGCTGACGGACTATGGATTCGAAGGCCATCCGCTGCGCAAGGACTTCCCGACGACCGGTTACGTCGAGGTACGCTATGACGATGCCGCCAAGCGCGTTGTATACGAACCCGTCGAACTGAAGCAGGAATTCCGCAATTTCGATTTCACGTCCCCGTGGGAAGGCACCGATTACGTACTTCCGGGAGACGAGAAGGCTGCGAATTGAGATGAGGCTCTACTGTCTTGAAGCCTCCCGTTCGTCGTCTCATGCCAATTGCCAGCGCGGAGCGCGTCGCTATGACTGAACATAACGTTCGCAACTTTACGATCAACTTCGGACCGGAGCACCCGTCCGCGCACGGCGTTCTGCGTCTGGTGCTTGAGCTTGATGGCGAAATCATCGAGCGCGTCGATCCGCATATCGGCCTCCTGCACCGCGGCACCGAAAAGCTGATCGAATCGAAGACCTATCTTCAGGCCGTTCCCTATTTCGATCGCCTCGACTACGTCGCGCCGATGAACCAGGAGCATGCTTTCGCGCTCGCCGTCGAAAAGATGCTGAAGCTGGAAATTCCGATTCGCGGTCAGCTCATTCGTGTTCTCTACTCCGAAATTGGCCGAATCTTGTCGCACATCATGAACGTGACGACGCAGGCCATGGACGTCGGCGCGATGACGCCGCCGGTCTGGGGCTTCGAAGAGCGCGAAAAGCTGATGGTGTTTTACGAGCGCGCCTGTGGCGCCCGTATGCACTCGGCCTATTTCCGTCCGGGCGGCGTCCACCAGGATATCCCGCAGGAACTGGTCGAGGATATCGGCAAGTGGTGCGATCCCTTCCTCAAGGTTCTCGACGATATCGAAGGCCTTCTGACCGACAACCGCATCTTCAAGCAGCGTAACGTCGATATCGGCGTCGTCTCGCTGGAAGACGCATGGTCCTGGGGCTTCTCGGGCGTCATGGTTCGCGGTTCCGGCGCTGCCTGGGACCTGCGCCGCTCGCAGCCCTACGAGTGCTACAACGATCTCGAATTCGACATCGCCATCGGCAAGAACGGCGACTGCTACGATCGCTATCTGATCCGCATGATCGAAATGCGCCAGTCCGTCCGTATCATGAAGCAGTGCGTCAACCGCCTGCTCGGCGATGCCAAGGTCGGCCCGGTCTCTTCGATCGACGGCAAGGTCGTTCCGCCGAAGCGTGGCGAGATGAAGCGTTCGATGGAAGCGCTGATCCACCACTTCAAACTCTACACCGAAGGCTACCACGTTCCGGCCGGCGAAGTGTACGCAGCCGTCGAAGCGCCGAAGGGCGAGTTCGGCGTCTACGTCGTCGCCGACGGCAGCAACAAGCCCTACCGTTGCAAGATCCGCGCCCCGGGCTATGCCCACCTGCAGGCGATGGACTTCCTCTGCAAGGGCCACATGCTTGCCGACGTGACCGCCGTTCTCGGTTCGCTCGACATCGTCTTCGGCGAGGTCGACCGCTAATGAAGCTGCCGTCGCTCGTTACCGTCGTTCTCCTCCTGGCTTCTGGCGCATACGCGCAGGAAGCCGGTGGACTTGGCCCCAAGCTGGGACAGGACGACGTGGCGCCGCCGGCAAACAAGGCGTCCATGGGCGAACTTTTGTCCAAGGGCTATCAAATCAAGGCTGCAGTCCCCAACGGTGGAAAGTTCTTCGTTGTGTTCCTGCAGAAAGACCAGTCGGCCTACGCTT
This sequence comes from Rhizobium sp. S163, assembly GCF_030380805.1. Taxonomy (NCBI): domain Bacteria; kingdom Pseudomonadati; phylum Pseudomonadota; class Alphaproteobacteria; order Hyphomicrobiales; family Rhizobiaceae; genus Rhizobium; species Rhizobium sp. S163. The sequence goes on from NZ_JAUDSA010000005.1 coordinate 60,925, forward strand.
GCGAGATGAAGTCTCTGACCTCGTCGCAGTGTGGCGCCCTAAACTGACAAGGCGTGAGGAAGAATGTCCGTTCGTCGATTAGCCGAAGATCAATTCCAGCCTGCCGCGTTCGCCTTCAATGACGAGAACGCGGCCTGGGCGGATAAGACGATCCAGAAATACCCTGCGGGCCGTCAGCAATCCGCGGTCATTCCGCTGTTGATGCGAGCGCAGGAACAGGACGGCTGGGTCACGCGCGCGGCGATCGAAAAGGTCGCCAACATGCTCGACATGGCCTACATCCGCGTTCTCGAGGTCGCGACCTTCTACACGCAGTTCCAGCTCGGCCCAGTCGGCACGCGCGCCCATATCCAGGTGTGCGGCACGACGCCTTGCATGCTGCGTGGTTCGGAAGGCCTGATGTCGGTCTGCAAGAGCAAGATCCATCACCATCCGTTCGAGCGTAACGCCGAAGGCACGCTGTCCTGGGAAGAAGTCGAATGTCTCGGGGCTTGCGTCAACGCGCCCATGGTCATGATCGGCAAGGATACCTACGAAGACCTGACGCCGGAACGCCTGGCCGAGATCATCGACACCTTCGATGCCGGCAATGGCGCAAGCGTAACACCCGGCCCGCAGATCGACCGTCACTTCTCCTCTCCGGAAGGCGGCCCGACGTCGCTGACCGACGAGGAGCCGAAGAAGAAGGCTCCGGCCAAGAAGGTTGCAACCGATGCCTCAACGGCCAAGGTTGATGCCGCGCCTGTCCCTCCATCCGAAGCCGCTCGTCCCAAGAGCACGGACGCCGAGACCAACGCCGCACTGAAGACGCCTGTCACCGCGCCAAAGGCTGCTGCAACAAACGCCAAGGCCGTTGAAGAACAGCCGGGCGTCGCAGCACCGGTTCCGGCAACGGCCAAGCCGTCGCTGACAGACAAGAACCGTCCTGCCGGCATCGAAAAGCCTGCGACCCCTGACGATCTGAAGCTGATCTCGGGCGTTGGTCCGAAGATCGAAGGCACGCTGCACGAACTCGGCATCTTCACCTTCGCGCAGGTCGCGGGCTGGAAGAAGGCTGAGCGCGAGTGGGTCGATGGCTACCTGAATTTCAAGGGCCGCATCGATCGCGACGATTGGGTCAAGCAGGCCAAGGCGCTCGCCAAGGGCGGCGAAGCCGAATACATTAAAGTCTTCGGCAAGAAGCCGCGGTAAGAGGTGAAGCATGTTACAAGATAAAGATCGCATCTTTACCAATATCTACGGCCTCAAGGACAAGTCCCTGAAGGGCGCGATGAGCCGCGGCCACTGGGACGGCACCAAGCAGATCCTCGAAAAGGGTCGCGACTGGATTATCAACGAGATGAAGGCCTCCGGTCTTCGCGGTCGTGGCGGCGCAGGCTTCCCGACCGGCCTCAAGTGGTCCTTCATGCCGAAGGAAAACGACGGCCGCCCGCATTACCTCGTCGTCAACGCCGACGAATCCGAGCCCGGCACCTGCAAGGACCGTGACATCATGCGTCACGATCCCCATACGCTGATCGAAGGCTGCGTCATCGCCTCCTTCGCCATGGGCGCCAACACCGCCTACATCTACGTTCGCGGCGAATATATCCGCGAGCGCGAGGCGCTGCAGGCTGCGATCGACGAGTGCTACGATTTCGGTCTACTCGGCAAGAACAACAAGCTTGGCTACCCGATGGACATCTTCGTCCACCACGGCGCCGGCGCTTACATCTGCGGTGAAGAAACCGCGTTGCTCGAAAGCCTGGAAGGCAAGAAGGGCCAGCCGCGCCTGAAGCCGCCATTCCCGGCGAACATGGGTCTCTACGGCTGCCCGACCACGGTCAACAACGTCGAGTCGATCGCCGTTGCTCCGACCATCCTGCGTCGCGGCGCCGGCTGGTTCTCGGCACTCGGCCGCCCGAACAACGTCGGCACCAAGCTGTTCATGCTCTCCGGTCACGTCAACAAGCCGTGCACCGTTGAAGAAGAAATGGGCATCACCTTCCGTGAGCTCGTCGACAAGCACGCTGGCGGTATCCGTGGCGGCTGGGACAACCTGCTTGCGGTCATTCCGGGCGGTGCATCGTGCCCGATCGTTCCTGCAAAGGACATGATCGACGTGCCGATGGACTTCGACGGGCTGCGCTCGGTCGGTTCGTCCTTCGGTACGGCCGCCTCGATCGTCATGGACAAATCCACCGACGTCATCAAGGCGATCGCTCGTATCTCGGCCTTCTTCAAGCACGAGAGCTGCGGCCAGTGCACGCCGTGCCGCGAAGGCACCGGCTGGATGTGGCGCGTCATGGAGCGCATGGCCAAGGGCAACGCCCAGAAGCGCGAAATCGACATGCTCTTCGCCGTCACCAAGCAGATCGAAGGCCACACCATCTGTGCGCTTGGCGATGCTGCCGCATGGCCGGTGCAGGGGCTGATCCGCAACTTCCGTCATGAGATCGAAGCGCGCATCGATCAGTATACGGCAAGCGCCATGGATCATGGCGCGGTTCTCGAGGCTGCTGAGTAACACGATGGCAAACGCATCCGACAGCAAGAACAAGGAAGGGGTCGCCGATTTCTCGGCTGACTTCGGCCGTCTTGCCGCCGAGATGCTGGAAAATGCCCGCGCCTTGCCGATCGCGCCGATGATGGTCAATCCGGCAGCCGCCATGGCCGCCGCGACCGCAATCGGTTTCGGCTTCTCCACGCAGATGGCCGGCGCCTTCTTCGGCGCTCTCCAGGGCGCGATGGAAGCATCGAACAAGCTGGCGGCTGTTCTCGACGAGACGCCGCCGGAAGAGCCGAAGCCCGAGATCGACGTGAAGCCGGAAAACATTCGCCCGGCCGCACCGAAGAAGACGGCGGCCCGCGTCAAGCTGGCCGCGGTTGCCGACAAGGCCGAGCCGGTGGCGAAGGCGAAGACGACTGCAGCCGCTAAGCCGGCGGCGCGTGGCAAGAAAGCCGATGATCTGAAGCAGATCTCCGGCGTCGGCCCGAAGCTCGAGCAGGTGCTGAACGCCAAGGCTGTTCGCACGCTTGCCGAGATCGCTGGCTGGTCGGATGCCGACGTGGCCCGTCTGGACGCGGAGCTTGGCTTCGACGGACGCATCGCCCGCGATGGCTGGGTGGCGCAGGCCAAGCTGCTGACGGCAAAGGGCCGGAAGCGGACGTGATGATGTCCGGTCGCGGATTGCGATCGGAGGAGAGACAAGACTGAGCGGCGCGGGGAGGGTCCCAATGCCGCGACGTCGTAGGCCGGTTCCCGGGCCTCGGGGGGCGGAGACGAAAATTTGGACGACACCAGTGTCAGCGGGATAAAAATCCGGCCTGGCAGTGGAAACGTTGCAGAATAGGTTTGTTTACCGGCTTCCGGTGAACGGGAAACAGGACTGAGTGACGATGGCAAAACTGAAGATTGACGGTAACGAGATCGAGGTCCCGGATCATTACACCCTCATTCAGGCGTGTGAGGAAGCCGGTGCTGAAGTTCCGCGCTTCTGCTTCCACGAACGCCTTTCGGTTGCCGGCAACTGCCGCATGTGCCTCGTCGAGGTCAAGGGTGGCCCGCCGAAGCCGCAGGCATCTTGCGCCATGGGCGTGCGCGATATCCGCGGCGGCCCGAACGGCGAATTGCCCGAGGTCTTCACCAACACGCCGATGGTCAAGAAGGCCCGCGAAGGCGTGATGGAATTCCTGCTGATCAACCATCCGCTGGATTGCCCGATCTGCGACCAGGGTGGCGAATGCGACCTGCAGGACCAGGCCATGGCCTTCGGTATCGCCGGTTCGCGCTATCAGGAAGACAAGCGCGCCGTCGAGGACAAGTACATTGGACCGCTCGTCAAGACGGTCATGAACCGCTGCATTCACTGCACGCGCTGCGTTCGCTTCACCACCGAGGTCGCCGGCATTGCTGAGCTCGGCCTGATCGGTCGTGGCGAAGACGCCGAGATCACCACCTATCTCGAGCAGGCGATGACCTCCGAGCTGCAGGGCAACGTCGTTGACCTCTGCCCGGTCGGCGCGCTGACCTCCAAGCCCTTCGCCTTCACGGCCCGTCCGTGGGAACTGAACAAGACCGAAACGATCGACGTCATGGACGCGCTCGGCTCGGCGATCCGCGTTGACACCCGTGGCCGCGAAGTCATGCGCGTCATGCCGCGCGTCAACGACCAGATCAACGAAGAGTGGATCTCCGACAAGAGCCGCTTCATCTGGGACGGCCTGAAGACGCAGCGCCTCGACAAGCCTTACGTTCGCAAGGACGGCCGCCTGCAGGTCGCAAGCTGGCCGGACGCGTTCGCAGCCATCAAGTCGGCTGTCGCCTCGACCTCCGGCGACAAGATCGGCGCGATCGCTGGCGACCTCGCTTCCGTCGAAGAGATGTACGCTCTGTCTGAACTGGTAAAGTCGCTCGGTTCCGAGAACCTCGACTGTCGCCAGGATGGGACGGCACTTGATCCGTCGCTCGGCCGCGCAAGCTACCTCTTCAACCCGACGATCGAAGGCATCGAACAGGCCGACGCTCTGCTCATCATCGGCGCTAACCCGCGCTTCGAAGCCGCAGTTCTTAACGCCCGCATCCGCAAGCGCTGGCGCCGTGGCAACTTCCCGATCGGCGTGATCGGCGAGGCCGGCGAACTGCGGTACGACTACGAATATCTCGGCTCCGGCCCAGACACGCTGAAGGATCTGGTCGACGGCACGCACAGCTTCGCCAAGGTTCTGACCGACGCCAAGAAGCCGCTGATCATCATCGGCCAGGGCGCTCTCTCGCGCGCTGATGGCGCAGGCGTTCTCGCCAGCGCTGCCAAACTCGCCGGCACTGTCGGCGCTGTCGTCGACGGCTGGAACGGCTTTGCCGTTCTGCACACGGCTGCTGCCCGCGTGGGCGGTCTCGATCTCGGCTTCGTACCGGGCGCCAAAGGCGTCAATGCCGCAGACATGCTGACCTCGATGGACGTTCTCTTCCTGCTCGGCGCCGACGAAATGAACTTCGAAGCCAAGAAGGCGAAGTTCACCGTCTACATCGGCTCGCATGGCGACCAGGGCGCACAGAACGCCGACGTCATCCTGCCGGCCGCAGCTTACACGGAAAAGTCGGGCACCTGGGTCAACACCGAGGGCCGCGTTCAGATCGGCAACCGCGCAGGCTTCGCGCCGGGCGATGCCCGCGAGGACTGGGCAATCATCCGCGCGCTCTCCGACGTTCTCGGCAAGAAGCTGCCGTTCGACTCGCTGAGCCAGCTGCGCGCCAAGCTTTACCAGGCGTTCCCGCACTTCGCGGCCGCCGACGAGATCGCCGAAAGCGACAGCGCCAAGATTGCTGCCGTCGCCAAGAAAGCCGGCAAGATGAACAAGGCCGGCTTCGCATCGCCGGTAAAAGACTTCTATTTGACGAACCCAATCGCGCGCGCATCGGCTGTCATGGCTGAGTGCTCGGCATTGGCCCGCAACAACTTCAAAGTCGCGGCAGAGTAAGGGCAGGGGACTATGGAATCGTTTCTTTCAACATATGTCTGGCCAGGCCTCCTCATGGTCGGTCAGTCGCTTCTCGTCCTCGTCTGCTTGCTCGTCTTCATCGCCTACATCCTGTTGGCCGACCGCAAGATCTGGGCGGCCGTACAGCTGCGTCGCGGACCGAATGTGGTGGGTCCTTTCGGCCTTTTCCAGTCCTTCGCCGACCTTTTGAAGTTCGTCTTCAAGGAGCCGATCATTCCGGCCGGCGCCGACAAGGCGGTCTTCCTTCTGGCCCCGTTGGTCACCGTGCTTCTGGCGCTGTCGACCTGGGCCGTGGTTCCCTTCGCTGATGGCTGGGTTATCGCCAATATCAATGTCGGCATCCTCTACATCTTCGCGATCTCGTCGCTTGAAGTGTATGGCGTCATTATGGGCGGCTGGGCTTCGAACTCGAAGTATCCGTTCCTCGGCGCGCTCCGCTCGGCGGCACAGATGGTGTCCTACGAAGTCTCGATCGGCTTCGTCATCGTCACCGTCCTGCTTTGCGTGGGTTCGCTGAACCTCACGGACATTGTTCACGCGCAGCAGAGCGGCATCGGTACACGTCTCGGCATGCCGTCGTCCTTCCTGGACTGGCATTGGCTCGCCCTGTTCCCGATGTTCATCATCTTCTTCATTTCGGCACTGGCTGAAACCAACCGTCCGCCCTTCGACCTTCCGGAAGCTGAATCCGAACTCGTCGCCGGCTTCATGGTCGAGTATGGTTCCGCCCTCTACATGATGTTCATGCTCGGCGAATACGCGGCCATCGTTCTGATGTGCTCGCTGACGACGATCCTGTTCCTCGGAGGCTGGCTGCCGCCGGTCGACGTCTGGTTCCTCAACTGGGTTCCCGGCATCATCTGGTTCATGCTGAAGTCGTGCCTGGTGTTCTTCATGTTCGCGATGGTCAAGGCATTCGTGCCGCGCTACCGCTACGACCAGCTGATGCGCCTCGGCTGGAAGGTCTTCCTTCCGCTGTCGCTCGCCATGGTCATTATTGTTGCATTCGTGCTGAAGCTGACGGCAGGGGCATGATCATGCCGGCCCTGGTTTCCAGCAATATTGGAGGTTGAAGATGGCAGGCTTGTCCAACGCTGTCAGCTCGTTGTTCCTGAAGGAATTCATCAGCGCTTTCTGGCTGACGTTCCGTTACATTTTCAAGCAGAAGGCAACGGTGAACTATCCGTTCGAAAAGGGACCGGTCAGCCCGCGCTTCCGTGGCGAACATGCCCTGCGTCGTTATCCCAACGGCGAAGAGCGTTGCATCGCCTGCAAGCTGTGTGAGGCTATCTGTCCTGCTCAGGCGATCACCATCGAAGCCGGCCCACGCCGCAACGATGGCACCCGCCGCACGGTGCGTTACGATATCGACATGGTGAAGTGCATCTATTGCGGCTTCTGCCAGGAGGCTTGCCCGGTCGATGCGATCGTCGAGGGCCCGAATTTCGAATTTGCGACGGAAACGCGCGAAGAGCTCTACTTCGACAAGCAGAAGCTCCTCGAGAACGGCGACCGTTGGGAGCGTGAAATCGCTCGCAACCTCGCTCTCGACGCTCCGTACCGTTGATTGAAATTGAAATGCCGGGCGGTGCTTGAAGCGTCGCCCAGTCAACATGCACCAGAGCTTCGCGGCAACCAATGCGAAGCTTCATCGGGCGGGGGGAGTACCCGGCAGCCCGTGGGAAGATGAAGAAGGCACGAACATGGGTCTGCAGGCTCTATTTTTCTATATTTTCGCCTTTATCGCGATAGCGTCGGCGTTCATGGTCATCTGGTCGAAGAACCCGGTTCACTCGGTTCTGTTCCTGATCCTGGTTTTCTTCAACGCGGCCGGTCTCTTCCTGCTGCTCGGGGCTGAATTCCTCGCGATGATCCTGCTCGTCGTTTATGTCGGCGCCGTGGCGGTTCTCTTCCTCTTCGTGGTCATGATGCTCGACATCGACTTCACGGAGCTGCGCGCGGGCGTTCTCGAATACGCGCCGATCGGCGCCCTGATCGGGGTGATCCTCGCGGCCGAGCTGATCGTCGTGGTCGGCGGCAGCGTGATCTCGCCGGAGATCGCCAAGACGGTCGCCATGCCGATCCCCGCGATCACCGAGCGCACCAACACCGCCGCCCTCGGCGACGTGCTCTACACGAATTACGTCTATTTCTTCGAAATCGCCGCTCTCGTCCTGCTGGTCGCGATGATCGGGGCAATCGTGCTCACGCTCAAGCATCGCACGACGGTCAAGCGTCAGAACATCGCAAACCAGGTTGCCCGCAACCCGAAGACCGCCGTCGAGGTGATCTCGGTGAAGCCGGGGCAGGGGCTTTGAGGCAGGCGCGAGCTTAAGGAAACAACACAATGGTCATCGGACTTTCCCATTACCTGACGGTCAGCGCCATCCTCTTCACGCTCGGCGTCTTCGGCATCTTCCTTAACCGGAAGAACATCATCGTCATCCTGATGTCGATCGAGCTCATTCTGCTCGCCGTCAACATCAACATGGTCGCCTTCTCGTCGTTCCTGAACGACATCGTCGGCCAGGTCTTTGCATTGTTCATTCTGACTGTCGCTGCTGCTGAAGCGGCCATCGGTCTCGCAATTCTCGTCGTCTTCTACCGCAACCGCGGCTCCATCGCCGTGGAAGACGTCAATATGATGAAGGGCTGATAAGGCTATGTTTTTATATAAGGCTATCGTCTTTCTTCCCCTGATCGGCGCGATCATCGCCGGCCTTTTCGGCCGCGCGATCGGCGCCAAGGCGTCGGAATTCGTCACTACGGGTCTGATGATCATCGCGGCGGTCCTGTCGTGGTACGTCTTCATCACCGTCGGCATGGGCCATGTCGAAGGCGGCCCGATCAAGGTCGAAGTCCTGCGCTGGATCCAGTCCGGCGGCATCGACGTCTCCTGGTCGCTGCGCATCGACACGCTGACCTCGGTTATGCTGATCGTCGTCAACTCGGTTTCGACGCTCGTCCATCTCTATTCGATCGGGTACATGCATCATGACCCGCATCGCCCGCGCTTCTTCGCCTACCTGTCGCTCTTCACCTTCGCGATGTTGATGCTGATCACGTCGGACAACCTTGCCCAGATGTTCTTCGGCTGGGAAGGCGTGGGTCTGGCGTCCTACCTGCTGATCGGCTTCTGGTTCAAGAAGCCGTCGGCAAACGCCGCCGCCATGAAGGCCTTCATCGTCAACCGCGTTGGCGACTTCGGCTTCATCCTTGGCATCTCGAGCGTTTTCGTTCTCTTCGGTGCCATCAACTTCGACACCATCTTCGCCAATGCCGCGAGCTTCGCGCATGAAGGCGGCGAGGGCGGCGAAGTGGTTCTGAACCTCTTCGGCATGCACCTCGACAAGGCACACGCGCTGACCGGCGCCTGCCTGCTGCTCTTCATGGGCGCGATGGGTAAGTCGGCGCAGTTCCTGCTGCACACCTGGCTGCCTGATGCCATGGAAGGCCCGACGCCTGTGTCGGCGCTCATTCATGCCGCGACCATGGTTACCGCCGGCGTGTTCCTCGTTGCCCGCATGTCGCCGCTGTTCGAACTGTCTCCGGATGCGCTGACCGTCGTCACCATCATCGGTGCGATCACCGCCTTCTTCGCGGCCACCGTCGGCCTCGTGCAGAACGACATCAAGCGCGTCATCGCCTACTCGACCTGCTCGCAGCTCGGCTACATGTTCGTCGCTCTCGGTGTCGGCGCCTATGGCGCGGCCATCTTCCACCTGTTCACGCACGCTTTCTTCAAGGCTCTGCTCTTCCTTTGCGCCGGCTCGGTCATCCATGCCGTCGATGGTGAGCAGGACATGAGAAACATGGGTGGCCTGCGTCCGCACATCAAGGTCACGTTCCTGATGATGCTGATCGGCACGCTCGCCATCACCGGCGTCGGCATCCCGTTCACGCCGTTCGGCTTCGCCGGCTTCTTCTCGAAGGACGTGATCATCGAGGCGACCTATGCATCGCATTCGCCGGTCGCTGGCTTCGCCTTCGCCATGCTGGTTATCGCGGCTCTGTTCACGAGCTTCTATTCCTGGCGCCTGATGTTCCTCACCTTCTTCAACAAGCCGCGCGCTTCGCACGAGGTCATGCACCACGTGCACGAATCGCCGCAGGTCATGCTGATCCCGCTCTATCTGCTGGCGATCGGCGCGGTCTTCGCGGGTTGGTTCTTCGAAGGGCACTTCTACGGCGAGGAATATGCCGAGTTCTGGAAGGGCGCGCTCTTCACCTCGGAGCACAACGAGCTGGTCCACGAGTTCCACCACGTTCCGGCGCTCGTAGCCCTCAGCCCCTTCATCGCCATGGTGATCGGTTTCGTTACCGCCTGGTACATGTACATCAAGTCGCCGTCGACGCCTGCCGTGCTCGCACGCCAGCATCGGGTGCTCTACCAGTTCCTCTTGAACAAGTGGTACTTCGATGAGCTCTACGACTTCCTCTTCGTCCGTTCGGCAAAGGCCCTTGGCCGGTTCCTGTGGAAGAAGGGTGACGTCGGCGTCATCGACACCTACGGCCCGAACGGCATTGCCGCCCGCGTCGTCGATGTCACCAACCGCGTCGTGCGCCTGCAGAGCGGTTACCTCTATCACTACGCGTTCGCCATGCTGATCGGCGTTGCAGCGCTCGTTACCTGGATGATGCTCGGGAGTGCCCTCTGATGACCGATTGGCCTATTCTTTCCACGGTCACCTTCCTGCCGTTCGTCGGCGTGGTGCTCCTGCTTTTGATGAATGAGAACGGCCCGAACGGCCGCCGCAACGTCCTCAACATTGCCCTGTTGACGACGGTTGTGACTTTCATCCTGTCGCTCTTCATCTGGATCGGTTTCGACAATGCGAACCCGGGCTTCCAGATGATCGAGAAGCACGGCTGGCTCGGCACGGGCATCAGCTACCATCTCGGTGTCGACGGCATCTCCATGCTGTTCGTCATCCTCTCGACCTTCCTCATGCCCTTCTGCGTGCTCGCCAGCTGGTTCTCGGTGGAGAAGCGCCTGAAGGAATACATGATCGCCTTCCTGATGCTGGAAGTGATGATGGTCGGCGTCTTCGTGTCGCTCGATATCGTTCTCTTCTACGTGTTCTTCGAAGCCGGCCTGATCCCGATGTTCCTGATCATCGGCGTCTGGGGTGGCAAGGATCGCGTTTACGCCAGCTACAAGTTCTTCCTCTACACGCTGCTCGGCTCCGTGCTGATGCTGCTCGCCATCATGGCCATGTACTGGCAGGCCGGCACGACCGATATCTCGGCGCTGCTCGCCTACAAGTTCCCGCCGCACATGCAGACCTGGCTATGGCTGGCCTTCTTCGCCTCCTTCGCGGTGAAGATGCCGATGTGGCCGGTCCACACCTGGCTTCCCGACGCCCACGTTCAGGCGCCGACGGCTGGTTCCGTCATCCTGGCTGGCGTCCTCCTGAAGCTCGGTGGCTACGGCCTCATCCGCTTCTCGCTCGGCATGTTCCCTGTTGCGTCAGATTTCTTCGCGCCCATGGTCTTTGCCATGTCCGTCATCGCCATCATCTACACCTCGCTGGTGGCGCTGATGCAGGAAGACATCAAGAAGCTGATCGCCTACTCCTCGGTTGCCCACATGGGCTACGTGACGATGGGTATCTTCGCGGCCAACGCGCAGGGTCTGCAGGGATCGATCTTCCAGATGCTGTCGCACGGTATCGTCTCGGGCGCGCTCTTCCTCTGCGTCGGCGTGATCTATGACCGCACCCACACCCGCGAGATCGCGGCCTATGGCGGCCTCGTCAACAACATGCCGAAATATGCTGTTGCGATGATGGTCTTCACCATGGCGAACGTCGGTCTTCCCGGAACCTCGGGCTTCATCGGCGAATTCCTGACGCTGATCGGTGTCTTCCGGGTCAACAGCTGGGTCGCGCTCTTTGCCGCCACCGGCGTCATCCTCTCGGCCGCTTACGCGCTCTGGCTCTATCGCCGGGTGATCTTCGGCACGCTGGACAAGGAAAAGCTCAAGGCTCTCCTCGACCTGTCGCCGCGCGAGCAGCTGATCCTCTACCCGCTGATTGCTCTGACGATCTTCTTCGGCGTCTATCCGGCTCCGGTCTTCGATGTGACCGCTGCCTCCGTCGACCATCTGATCAACAGCTATTCGGCCGCAGTCCAGGCAGCGCATGACGTCGCGCTGTCGATGAAATGATGACGGGACTTTTGTGATATGACCTCTGAAACACTACTCGCAAGCCTGCATCTTTCGATACCGGAACTGATCCTCGCGATCGGCTCTCTGGTCCTGCTGATGATCGGCGTATTCTCGGGAGAGCGCTCCGGCCGCATGGTCAGCGTTCTCGCGATCATCCTTCTGGCGGTCGCGGCCCTCTGGCTGGTCTTCGCTCCGAGCGAGGGCCTTGCCTATGGCGGCGTCTTCCTGGCTGATGGCTTCGGCCGCTTCATGAAGGTGACGGCTCTGGTCGGCTCCATCGTGGCGCTGTTCATGTCGCTCGGCTTGGCCAAGGAAAACCAGCTCGACAAGTTCGAGTTCCCGGTTCTGATCGTGCTCTGCACGCTCGGCATCCTGCTGATGATTTCGGCCAACGACCTGATCTCGCTCTACCTCGGCCTCGAGCTGCAGTCGCTTGCGATCTACGTCATCGCCGCGATCAACCGCGACAGTGTCAAGTCGACGGAAGCGGGCCTCAAGTACTTCGTGCTCGGCGCTCTCTCCTCCGGCATGCTGCTCTACGGCATGTCGCTGGTCTATGGCTTCACCGGCCACACCCACTTCGCCGATATCGCCCAAGCGCTGACGGTGGATGGTGCGCGCTCGCTCGGCCTGATCTTCGGTCTGGTCTTCATCCTCGCCGGTATCGCCTTCAAGATCTCGGCCGTTCCGTTCCACATGTGGACGCCTGACGTTTACGAAGGTGCGCCGACACCGGTGACGGCCTTCCTGGCAAGCGCGCCGAAGATCGCGGCCATGGCCATGATGACGCGTATCGTCATCACCGCCTTCCAGCCCGTCATGGCGGACTGGCAGCAGGTCGTCGTCTTCATCTCGATCGCCTCGATGCTGCTTGGCTCGTTCGCCGCGATCGGCCAGAAGAACATCAAGCGACTGATGGCTTACTCGTCGATCGGTCACATGGGCTACGCGCTGGTCGGTCTTGCTGCCGGCTCGCAGACGGGCGTGTCGGGCGTCATGCTCTACATGCTGATCTATATGGTCATGACGCTGGGCTCCTTCGCGATCATCATGTCGATGCGTCGCAAGGATGGCACCGTTGTCGAAAACGTGGCTGATCTCGCAGGCCTGTCGACCACCAATCCGATGATGGCGACGGTCCTCACCATCCTGATGTTCTCGCTGGCTGGTATTCCCCCGCTGGCAGGCTTCTTCGGGAAGTACTTCGTCTTCGTCGCCGCCATCGAAGCCAAGCTCTACGCGCTTGCCATCATCGGCGTCCTCGCATCGGTTGTCGGCGCCTACTACTATCTGCGCGTCATCAAGCTGATGTGGTTCGATGAAGCCACCGGCGAATTCGCCCGCGTCTCCGGCTCGCTGCGCCTCGTCTTCGGCGTCTCCGGCCTGTTCGTTCTCGCCTATGTCCTCATCGGCGGTCCGATCGGCGGTGCGGCTGAACTCGCAGCCGCGACGCTGTTCTGATGAGCTTCGACCCACGGCGCCTGAAGTCGCTCGATGACTTCAGGCACGAGGCTCTGTCGGAGACATTGTCCACCAATAGCGAATGCCTTGCCCGTGCCAGGGCAGGGGATGCTGGTCGCCTCTGGGTGACCGCGGAAAGACAGACCGGCGGCCGCGGCCGCCGTGGTCGTCCCTGGGTGTCTGAACCCGGCAATCTCTATGCCTCTCTTCTCTTGATCGACCCGGCGCCCATGGAGCGCATCTCGTCTCTGCCGCTGGCGATCGCGGTGGCCGTGCACGAGGCGGTGCGGATGGTTCTGCCGCCGAGCGCGGAGCCGCTTGAGGTCAAGTGGCCGAACGACATCCTGATCGGCCGCAAGAAGACATGCGGTATCCTGATGGAAGGCGAGGCCCTGGCCGATGGCCGCTACGCCCTTGTCATCGGCATCGGCATCAACGTCGCCTTCATGCCCGACAATCCGCTCTATCCCGTGACCTGCCTACGGGAGCAGGGAAGTTCCGCCTCTCCACAGGAACTCTTCGCGCATCTGTTCGCATCCATGGCCGATGTGCTATCAGCGTGGGACCGCGGCCGCGGTATTCGCGATATCACCGCCCGTTGGCGCGATGTCGCCTGCGGTATTGGCGAAAAGATAACCGTGAATCTGCCGGACCGTTCGATTTCCGGCCACTTCAGCGGAATTGATGATAATGGCCTGTTGCTGCTCGATACGGGGGCAGGCAGGATGATGACGATCGCCGCCGGCGACGTCTTCTTTGGATGATTGGAAAAACAAGCAGTATGGCGAAGCAGGACGAACTGGTATTTCTGCCTTTGGGCGGCGTTGGCGAGATCGGGATGAATCTCGCCCTTTACGGCTATGGCCCGTCCGCGCATCGCCAGTGGATCATGGTCGACTGCGGCGTGACCTTCCCGGGTCCCGATCTGCCGGGCGTTGATCTGGTTCTGCCCGACATTCGCTTCCTCGCCAAGGAACGCAAGAACCTGAAGGCGATCTTCATCACCCACGCGCATGAGGATCACTACGGCGCGCTGGCCGATCTGTGGCCGGGCCTCAATGTTCCTGTCTACGCGTCAGGCTTCACGGCCGGGCTTCTGGAAGCCAAGCGCAACTACGAAAAGTCGACGATGGTCGAAATCCCGATCACGCCGTTCACGGCAGGGACAGTGGTCAATGTCGGCCCCTTCAGCGTCGAGGGCGTGGCCGTCAACCACTCGATCCCCGAGCCGATGTCGCTGATGATCCGCACGCCCTTGGGCAACGTTATCCACACAGGTGACTGGAAGATCGACCACGAGCCTTCGCTAGGCCCGCTGACCGATGAGGCGCGCTTCCGCCAGCTTGGCGATGAAGGCGTGCTTGCCCTGATGTGCGATTCGACCAATGCGCTCCGCGACGGCGTCTCGCCGTCCGAAAAGGACGTTTCGGAAAGCCTGCGCAAGATCATCGAGAACGCCGAAGGTCGCGTCGCGATCACCACCTTCTCCTCGAACGTCGGCCGTATCCGCACCGTGGCTGAAGCCGCCGAGGCCGCCGGACGCGAAGTCCTGTTGCTTGGCAGCTCGCTGAAGCGCGTCGTCAACGTCTCCCGTGACCTCGGCCTGCTCGATGGCATCAAGCCGTTCATCGCCGAAGAGGAATACGGTTATATTCCGCGCGAAAACGTCGTCGTCATCCTCACCGGCAGTCAGGGCGAGCCGCGCGCAGCCCTTGCCAAGCTCTCGCGTGACGAGATGCGCAACGTGGCGCTTGCGGCGGGCGATACGGTTGTCTTTTCCTCGCGCGCCATCCCGGGCAACGAGAAAGCCATTCAGGACATCAAGAACGGCCTCGTCGAGCAGGGCGTTCACATCATCACCGATAGCGAAGCGCTGGTTCACGTCTCCGGCCACCCGCGCCGCAACGAACTGCAGAAGATGTACGAACTGACACGGCCGACGGTCGTCGTTCCCGTGCACGGCGAAGCCACGCATTTGACCGCCCACAAGGAGCTCGCGGAGCAATCCGGCATCTCCACCGTTCCGCGCGTGCGCAACGGTGATGTCCTGCGCCTGGCGCCCGGTACGGTGGAAGTGATCGACGAAGCCCCCCATGGCCGCATCTTCAAGGACGGCACGCTGATCGGCGATTTCGACGAAATGGGCATCGGCGACCGTAAGAAACTCTCCTATGTCGGCCATGTCGCGCTGAACGTCGTGATCGACGCCCGCTTCGACATCATCGGCGAACCCGACATGGTGTCGATCGGGCTGCCTGTCTACGACGATGAAGGCGACGAGTTCGAAGACACGCTCTATGACGCCGCGCTGAGCGCCTTCGAGAGCATTCCGCGCGCACGTCGCAAGGATCTGGACCTGCTGCAGGAATCGATGCGTCGCGCGGTTCGCTCGACAGCCAACCAGATCTGGGGCAAGAAGCCGCTGGTCACCGTCTTCGTCACCAAGGTCTGATCCGATGCTCGGCCGCGTCAACCATGTCGCCATAGCCGTTCCCGATCTCGCAGCCGCCACGGCCGCCTATCGAGACATGCTGGGCGCCACGGTGTCGGCGGCCGAGGCATTGCCGGAGCACGGCGTCACCGTCGTCTTCGTGGAATTGCCGAACACCAAGGTCGAGCTGCTTGAGCCGCTCGGCCCCCAATCCCCGATAGCGGCCTTCCTGGAGAAGAACCCGTCCGGCGGCATGCATCACATCTGTTATGAGGTGAGCGATATCATCGCGGTCCGCGACCAGATGCTTAGCTCCGGGGCGAGGGTGCTTGGCAATGGCGAACCGAAGATCGGCGCCCACGGCAAGCCCGTGCTCTTCCTGCATCCCAAGGATTTCTTCGGCACGCTGATCGAGCTCGAGCAGGTCTGATGACTGCGGCAGAGTGACCCAAACGCCGCTGCGTGGGTATAAGCCTCTCAACACTGCTTTGTATCGTCGCTGTTCCGTCTTATAAGGGCGGTGGCCCGACGCGGCTGCTTGGGTGGGAGATCTTATGCTGCAAACATTTCTACAGGGCTTTGCCGTCTACTTCATCGTCTGGTGGATGACGCTCTTTGCCGTCTTGCCGATCGGCTTGCGGACGCAGGCGGAGGACGACGATATCGTGCTCGGCACCGTGCACAGCGCGCCAACGCGGTTTCGGCCGCTCTTCACCTTCTCGCTGACGACGCTGGTCTCCGCCGTCATCTACACCCTCTGGTATGTCTCTTCGACCTATTTCGGCTGGGGCTTCGACGCCCTCCCGCAGATCGGTCCATCATTTTCGAATGTTTGAGAGCGCTTAAGGGCGTTTGCTCAGCAATTGAGCAGATGCGAAAGAAGGGGCGTCATACGCGTGTCATCAAGTTGCGGCATGGAGGTGCCGTAACGGAATGGGCAGCTTACGTTGCGGAAGATGGGCGTTTCGAGCTAGGGACGCGGTGTCGAAAAGCCAAAAAAAAACAAGGCTAAAAGCCTTGTTTTAAGTATCGCGTGATCCTTAACCGTTACCGGGGCTGCGACAAGCGCGCCTAAGATCTGATCCTCCCAAGACTTGACCGCGAAAATGGTAGGGATTTGAACTCCCTGCCTGTTTTGTGGGCTAAAGCTAGCTCAAAGATTGTGCTTTGTCATCAGATTTTTTTGCATTTTTGCTACACTCGAGTAAATTTTTTCTGTTGATAAGAGTTTCGCGCAAGTCATTATAATTTCGCCGCTTTCTTGGTTTCTTCGGTTTGCGGGCTCCAACTTGCTCTAAGAGAAGCCTGTGGAAATCCCTCGCGGGTTTCCTTCCTGCCGCGAAGCGGTTATGAACGCTGCCAACATTGTGATTGCCTTCGATTCCGCTATTTGGCGGCGTCTCAACAGCTCTGGAATTCGCCATGCGTCTGTCTCGCTACTTCATGCCCATCCTCAAGGAAAACCCCAAGGAGGCAGAAATCGTCTCCCACCGGTTGATGCTGCGCGCCGGCATGATCCGGCAGCAGTCGCAGGGGATCTACTCCTGGCTGCCGCTGGGCAAGCGCGTGCTCGACAAGGTCAACAATATCATTCGCGAGGAGCAGAACCGCTCCGGCGCCATCGAGCTGTCGATGCCGACCCTGCAGTCGGCCGAGCTCTGGCAGGAAAGCGGCCGCTACGACGCCTACGGCAAGGAGATGCTGCGCATCAAGGACCGTCAGGACCGTCCGATGCTTTATGGCCCGACCAACGAAGAGATGGTCACCGATATTTTCCGGTCTTCGGTCAAGTCTTACAAGGACTTGCCGCTGAACCTCTATCACATCCAGCTGAAGTTCCGCGACGAAATCCGTCCGCGTTTCGGCACCATGCGCTCGCGCGAATTCATGATGAAGGACGCCTATTCCTTCGACATGACCCGCGAAGGCGCCGAGCATTCCTACAAGAAGATGTTCGCGGCTTACCTGCGCACCTTCGATCGTCTCGGCCTGCGCGCCATTCCCATGCGCGCCGACACCGGCCCGATCGGCGGCGATCTCAGCCACGAGTTCATCATCCTCGCCGACACCGGTGAATCGGAAGTCTACAGCCACAAGGATTTCGTGAATTTCGATATCCCCTCGGTCGACACCAACTTCGACGACGTCGCCGGCCTGGACACGATCTTCAAGAAGTGGACCTCGGTCTACGCCGCCACCTCCGAGATGCATGACGAAGCCGCCTTCGACGCCATCCCCGAGAGCGATCGCCTGTCCGCACGCGGAATTGAAGTCGGCCATATCTTCTACTTCGGCACGAAATATTCCGAGCCGATGGGCGCGAAGGTGCAGGGACCTGATGGCAAGGAACACGCCGTCCACATGGGTTCTTACGGTATCGGCCCGACACGCCTTGTTCCCGCCATCATCGAAGCATCGCATGACGAGAACGGAATCATCTGGCCGGCCTCGGTCGCGCCTTTCGATGTCGTCGTGATCAACATGAAGGCCGGCGACGCCGCTTGCGACGCAGCCTGCGAGAAGATCTACGCGGAGCTCTCCAAGGCCGGCGTCGATGTTCTCTATGACGATACCGACGATCGCGCCGGCACCAAGTTCGCAACCGCGGACCTGATCGGCGTGCCCGTACAGATCATCGCCGGCCCGCGCGCGGTCGCGAACGGCGAAGTGGAAGTCAAGGACCGCAAGACTGGCGCCCGCGAAACGATGACCATCGACGCGGCAATCAATAAGCTCTTGGGCTAAGAAGAAGGCGGGAGGCGAAATGGCAGACGCAGCGGTGAGCCAGCAGGGATCCAAATCCGGCTCGGCTGCGGCCAGCAGGCCATTTTCCGCTTTCGAGCGACTTGTGGCGTGGCGCTATCTGCGCGCACGCCGCAAGGAAGCCTTCATCTCGGTGATCGCCGGCTTCTCCTTCATCGGCATCATGCTCGGCGTCGCGACGCTGATAATCGTCATGGCCGTGATGAACGGTTTCCGCACCGAACTGATCTCGCGCATCCTCGGCATCAACGGCCACATGATCGTGCAGCCGGTCGATGGGCCCTTTACCGATTATCCGGCGCTGACCGATCGCCTGGGCGCCGTCCCCGGCATCAAGGTGGCGCTGCCACTCGTCGAAGGCCAGACGCTGGCCTCAGGCGCGGGCGGCGCTGGCACCGGCGCTTTGGTTCGCGGCATCCGCGCCGAAGACCTGAGCAAGGTGAAAACCGTCTCCGACAACATCAAGTCCGGTGACCTCGTCGGCTTTGCGGCTGGCCAGGGCGTTCTCATCGGCTCGCGCATGGCAGACCAGCTCGGCCTGCAGGCGGGCGACACCATTACGCTCATATCACCGGAAGGTGACGTGACGCCGATGGGCATCAATCCGCGCGTCAAATCCTACAAGGTCTCGGGCATCTTCGAGATCGGCATGTCGGAATACGACGCGACGATCATCTATATGCCGCTCGAGGAAGCGCAGCTCTATTTCAACGCCGAAGGGCTGGTGCAGTCGATCGAGCTCTATGTCGACAATCCCGACAATATCGACGAGCTGCGCCCCAAGGTGGAGGCCGCCGCCGGCCGTCAGATCGCGATTACCGACTGGCGCCAGCGTAACCAGACCTTCTTCTCGGCCCTGCAGGTCGAGCGCAACGTCATGTTCATGATCCTGACGCTGATCGTTCTCGTCGCCGCCCTGAACATCATCTCCGGCCTCATCATGCTGGTGAAGGACAAGGGCAGCGATATCGCGATCCTCAGAACCATGGGCGCGAGCTCCGGCGCCATCATGCGCATATTCTTCATGACGGGTGCCGCGATCGGCCTGGTCGGCACTTTTGCCGGCGTGCTGCTCGGCGTCATCGTCTGCATCAACATCGAGAAAATCCGCGCGTTCTTCTCCTGGCTGTCGGGCACGGTGCTGTTCGACCCGCAGCTCTATTTCCTCAGCCAGCTGCCGGCCAAGATGGAGGTCGGCGAAACGGTCTCCGTCGTCGTCATGGCGCTGACGCTGTCTTTCTTCGCGACAATCTTCCCCGCATGGCGCGCTTCCAAGCTCGATCCCGTGCAGGCCCTGCGCTACGAATAAGGAATGCTGATTACATGAAGCGGAATACCGTTCTCAAGCTTTCCGGCGTCGAGCGTCACTATGGCCAGGGAGAGACCCAGCTTTCGATCCTGAAGAAGGCTGACCTGACCATCAACAGCGGCGAGATCGTCGCGCTTGTGGCTCCATCAGGCACCGGCAAGTCGACCCTGCTGCACTTGGCGGGCCTGCTCGAGCATCCCGATGGCGGCGAAGTCACCATCAGCGGCAATGCTTGCAATGGCCTCTCCGACGATAAGCGCACGGCGATCCGGCGCAGCGAGATCGGCTTCGTCTACCAGTTCCACCACCTGCTTCCGGAATTCTCGGCGCTTGAAAACATCATGATGCCGCAGATGATCGCCGGCCTGCCGCGCAACGAAGCCAAGGTGCGGGCAGGGCAGCTGCTCGACTACATGCGCATCGGCCACCGGGGCGCCCATCGTCCGGGGGAACTCTCTGGCGGTGAACAGCAGCGCGTGGCGATCGCCCGCGCCGTCGCCAACGCGCCGAGCCTTCTGCTCGCCGACGAACCAACAGGCAATCTCGACCCTGAGACGGCGAGCTACGTCTTTGAAGCGTTGGAAGCGTTGGTGCGCCAGTCCGGCCTCGCGGCCCTGATCGCCACCCACAACCACGAGCTCGCGGCCCGCATGGACCGCCGCGTCACCATCGCCGATGGCAAGGTCGTGGATTTCTGAGATTTCACCGCCTGGTCAGGACCAATCTAGCCGCCGCAGATCGACTGCCCGGTTTCGTCCTTCCAGTCGGCAATCGTGATCGTGCGTGCCTCGGCCTTCGCATCCTTTCCGTCTCGCTGCAGCTTGCCGGTAAGCGCATTGTAGTCGCATGAGCCGCCGCCATCCGGATCCAGCGTGTCGTAATGGCTGTAGGTGTAGCCGGCGACGACGAACTGGTTGTTGCGGTAGGCAAGCGTCAGCGTCTGCTCCCAGCGGTCGCGGCCGATGGCGCTGTTCTGCGAGTGGATGGCGATCGAGCTCTTGCCCGCCGCCTTGATCGCCGGTTCCTGGCCGTAAATCCCCTCCGCCACCGTGGTTCCCCAGATCTTGCCGGGCGCGCTGGTCGTAAGCCGCAACAGGTCGTGGTCATCCCGCAGATAGATGTAGACGCCGAGCTGGTCGTCGGCGGCATCGTCGGGAGCCTCGGCGAGCAACGCCAGGTCTGGCTTGCCATCGCCGTTCCAGTCGCCGACCGCCACATCGACGATGCGCGCCGGATCAGGATCCGCGCCGAAGGCCGCGTTGGCTGAAAGCAGGACTGCCATAAAGATGAATCGACGCATGCTCGTCTCCCGTTTGCCGTTAACCAAACAGAAAACAATCCTGTTGACAACGGAACAAGAGAAGAACAAAATAAAAACATAAGAGCACAGGAGAGCCAAATGACTGACATGATCCGCGATATCGCAGCATTCACCTCCATCGCAATGTTTATTGCCAGCTTCTCTTTGATCTGCATGGCAATGTAAGAATAACGGGGACCGCATGGCTGTCATGCGGTCCGATGGTACCCGCTTCTCTGGACATCCACGTCCCCAAATCCGACAATGCATCCGATTCATACGGATGCGCGGAAAGGCATATCATGGCGGGCACTGAAAACGGCGCGAGCGACTTCATCGGCGGTACGCCGGGCTTCGTTCACTTGCGTGTGCACTCCGCCTTCTCGCTGCTTGAGGGGGCGCTGCCGCTCAAGAAAATTCTCTACAAGGCATCGGGCGATAGCCAGCCGGCGATCGCCATCACCGATACCAACAATCTATTCGTCGCACTGGAATTTGCGCAGAAATCGATGGACGAAGGTCTGCAGCCGATCATCGGCTGCCAGGTCTCCATCGATATGGAAGACGGCCTCGAGACCGAGCGCCGCGGCGGCCAGCAGCAGTTGGCGAAACTGCCGTCGATCGTGCTCCTGTCCGCCACCGATGCAGGCTATGAACGGCTGGTGGATCTCGTCAGCCGTGCCTATCTCAGCGGCGAGGGCGCCGGGCAGGCGGTCCACATCAAGGCGTCGTGGCTCGACGAGCTCGGCACGGAGGGCCTGATCGCGCTGTCAGGCGCATCGACCGGCCCGATCGACATGCCGCTGAAAGAGGGGCACATCGCGCCGGCGACCGCGCGCTTGCTGTCGCTGAAGGACAAGTTCGGCGACCGACTCTACATGGAGCTTCAGCGCCAGGGTACCTATGACAAGCGCCACGAGCAGCGGGTGATCGGACTTGCCTATGAGCACGAGATCCCGCTGGTCGCGACCAACGAGGCCTTCTTCCCGACGCGCGACGATTACGACGCGCACGACGCGCTGATGGCCGTGGCGCACAATGCCATCGTCTCCGACGACACGCGTTTTCGCCTGACGCCTGATCACTACCTGAAGAGCCGCGCCGAGATGGTGAAGCTTTTCGCCGATCTGCCCGAGGCGCTTGAAAATACGGTGGAGATCGCCCGCCGCTGCTCCTTCGTTTTGAAAACCCGCAAGCCGATCCTCCCACGCTTCACCGGCGCCACCGCGGATCCGGAAGAGGCGGAGCGCGCCGAATCGCTGGAGCTTCGCCGCCAGGCGGTCGAAGGTCTCGACATGCGCCTTCAGACGCTCGGCATGTCTGCGGGCTATGAGGAGAAGGATTACCGCGACCGCCTGGAATTCGAGCTCAGCGTTATCGAGCGCATGAAATTCCCCGGCTACTTCCTGATCGTTGCCGACTTCATCAAGTGGGCGAAGCTGCAGGATATCCCGGTTGGCCCCGGCCGCGGCTCCGGTGCGGGCTCGCTGGTCGCCTATGCGCTCACCATCACCGACGTCGATCCACTGCGCTTCTCGCTGCTCTTCGAACGCTTCCTCAATCCGGAACGCGTCTCGATGCCCGACTTCGATATCGACTTCTGCCAGGATCGCCGCGAAGAGGTGATCCGCTACGTGCAGAAGAAATATGGCCGCGAGCAGGTGGCACAGATCATCACCTTCGGCTCGCTACAGGCGCGCGCCGCCCTTCGCGACGTCGGCCGCGTGTTGGAAATGCCCTACGGCCAGGTCGACAAGATCTGCAAGCTGGTGCCGAACAATCCGGCCAACCCGACACCGCTGTCGAAGGCGATCGAGGAAGAGCCGAAGCTGCAGGAGGAGGCCGACAAGGAGCCCGTCGTCGCCCGCCTGCTCGATATCGCGCAGAAGATCGAAGGTCTCTACCGCCACGCATCGACCCACGCCGCCGGTATCGTCATCGGCGATCGCCCGCTGTCGAAGCTGGTGCCGATGTATCGCGATCCGCGCTCCGACATGCCGGTCACCCAGTTCAACATGAAGTGGGTCGAACAGGCCGGTCTCGTCAAGTTCGACTTCCTCGGCCTGAAGACACTGACGACGCTGAAGGTCGCCGTCGACTTCGTCGCCAAGCGCGGCATCAAGGTCGATCTCGCCGCGATCCCGCTCGATGACAGGCTGACCTATGAGATGCTGTCGCGCGGCGAAACGGTCGGCGTGTTCCAGGTGGAAAGTGCCGGCATGCGCAAGGCGCTGATCGGCATGCGGCCGGACTGCATCGAGGACATCATCGCGCTCGTGGCGCTGTATCGCCCGGGTCCGATGGAGAACATCCCGACCTACAATGCCCGCAAGCATGGCGAGGAAGAGCTCGAATCGATCCACCCGACCATCGATTACCTCTTGAAGGAGACGCAGGGCGTTATCGTCTACCAGGAGCAGGTCATGCAGATCGCTCAGGTGCTCTCGGGCTATTCGCTCGGCGAGGCCGATCTTCTGCGTCGCGCCATGGGTAAGAAGATCAAGGCGGAGATGGACCAGCAGCGCGAGCGCTTCGTCGTCGGCGCCGTCAAGAACGGCGTGTCGAAGCCGCAAGCAGACAACATCTTCGAGCTTCTGGCGAAGTTCGCCAACTACGGCTTCAACAAGTCGCACGCTGCCGCCTACGCCATCGTCTCCTACCAGACCGCCTACATGAAGGCGCATTATCCGGTCGAATTCCTCGCCGCCTCGATGACGCTCGACATGTCGAACACCGAAAAGGTCAACGATTTCCGCCAGGATGCCAAGCGCCTCGGTATCGAGGTGATCGCGCCCTCCGTACAGACCTCGTTCCGCCACTTCCAGACCGGCGACAACCGCATCTATTACGCGCTGGCGGCGCTGAAGGGGGTCGGCGAATCGGCCGTCGACCATATCGTCGAGGTGCGCGGTGACACGCCCTTCGCCAGCCTCGAGGATTTCTGCCTGCGCATCGACCCCAAGCAGGTCAACCGGCGTGTGCTGGAAAGCCTGATCTTCGCCGGCGCCTTCGATTGCTTCGAGCTCGATCGCGCCCAGCTCTCTGGCGGCATCGATCGCATCATGGGCTATGCCCAGCGCGCCCAGGAAAACAAGCTGAGCGGCCAGTCGGATATCTTTGGCGGTGTGTTGTCATCGGGTCCGGAAAAGATCTCGATGCCGCCTTTCTCGCCCTGGCTGCCCTCCGAGCGCCTGCTCAAGGAGTTCCAGGTCCTCGGTTTCTATCTGACGGCCCATCCGCTCGACAGCTACAGCAGCGTGCTGGAAAAGATGCGCGTCCAGACCTTTGGTGATTTCGCGGCCGCCGTGAAGCAGGGCGCCAGCAATGCGCGTCTGGCCGGAACCGTCATTTCCAAGCAGGAGCGCAAGACGCGCACCGGCAACAAGATGGGCATCATCGTCTTCTCGGATTCATCAGGCCAGTTCGAAGCGGTGCTCTTCTCGGAGATGCTCAACCAGTATCGCGACATGCTGGAATCTGGAAAATCCTTCGTCATCACCGCGACCGGCGAAGAGCGACCGGAGGGCATCGGTCTGCGCATCCAGACGATCCAGTCGCTGGAGGAAAAGTCGCTGCAGATGCAGAAGGCGCTGCGTGTCTATGTCCGTGATTCCGGCCCGCTGCGCGCCGTTGCCGCCCATCTCAACGCCAGGGGCGACGGGCTCGTCTCCTTCATCGTCATCAAGGAGGATGGCAAGCGCGAGATCGAGGTGGAATTGGCACAGAAATACAGGATCACGCCCGAAATCGCCGCCGCCATGCGCTCGGCTCCCGGAGTGATCGATGTGGAGCTCGTTTAGCCGCGCGTCAGCGTGATGAAGTCGGTGCCCTGACCGGTCTCCGGGCCGACGCCGGTATCGGAGATCGTCAGCGTCGATCCCGGCGTCAGCATCGAGTCGATCCGCTGTCTCGTGTCATCCGGAATGGTGATCCGGCCGAGCGCGTTCAGGATCGGCGTGCCCGAGATGATCGAGCTTTCCATCGTGCTGATGCCCAGCCGCTTCATCGTCTGGCTGGTCAAGGTGTTGGGCAGCGTCACGCCCAGCCACTCGGTGGTGCCGTCTTCGAAATTCACCTCGTGCGCGCTGAAGAAATGCGTCCCGAGCGCCAGTTCCGGTTGGGCGATCGTCACTGGCGCCTCGAACACCTGCTGGAATCCCTGCCGCACCATGATGACGCCATTCGGCGGCTCGCCCTTGCCGGCGGCGCTATAGACCGCGCGCAGGAGATCGTCACTGATGAGTGACTTGGCCGCCTCTGGGCTCATCGGATGCTGCTTCTTGAACTCTCCGATCGCCTGAACCGTCGCCGGCCCGAGATAGCCGTCGGCGTTGCCGACAGCAAATCCGAGCTCGGCGAGATAGGTCTGCAGATCGATGATCGTTTCGCGCTGCGCCCGGCGGGTGATCAGGATCTTCACCGGCTGGTCGTTTACGGGCGCCACGATCGGCTGCACCTGCAGCCGCGGCATCGCCACCTCGTTCATCGCCACCTGCACCGGCAGCGAGCCGATCGCCGGCCGGAGTTCGACGTCGGATAAAAGCGGTGCCGGTGGCGGCGCGTGCGGGCTGAACAGTAGCGGATGATCGACCGGCTCAGGCGCAAGCTGCGCGTCGGTGATGATGACGGGCACGCCCATCTCGGTCATCTTGTAGAGCTGCTTGGCGAACGCATCGGGCATGCGCACGCAGCCGTGCGAGGCGGGGTAGCGCGGCACGGAGTTCGACTGGTGGAGCGCGATGCCCGACCATGTCAGCCGCTGCATGAACGGCATCGGCGCGCCCGAATAGATGTTGGATTCGTGGTAGGTCTGCTTCTCGATCACCGAGAAGATGCCGCTTGGCGTGGTGTGGCCGGATTTCCCGCTCGATATTTTCGATGTCGCGATGACATCGGCGCCGTCATAGACGGCCAGCGATTGCTTGCTCTTGGAAACGAAGATCTGCAGCGCCCGCGCGTCCGTGGCGAACGCGGGGTGCACGAGGGCGGTGGCCGACAGCAAGCCGAGCCCGAAGACGAGACGCGAGAACATTTGAACCCAACCGATACGCAATACTACGTGTCGGAGCGTAATGCTCGAAACTTAAGGAATATTTGAAATGGGCGATCCCGAGTAGGGCTCACATATTATTGATTGCGCTTGCTTCCAAACGTATAGCCGGTCTCGACCGTGCCTTTTCCGAACTTGTCGCGCAGCTTGTCCATCGCGGCCTCGGCCGCGGCACGGCGCCCGGATTGAACGTCGATTAGGTCCGGCGGATCGGCCCGCGTCGGGTCGCAAAGGTCGGTCACGCCGATGCCGATCAGTCGGAACTTGGTTCCGTCGGTTTCTTTTTGCAGCAGTTCGATGCCGGTGCGGAAGATGCGGTCGGCAAGCTGCGTCGGGTCCTCCAGCTTGCGGTTGCGCGTGCGCGACTTGAAGTCCGCCGTCTTCATCTTCAGAACGACCGTGTGGCCGGCGATATCGCCCTTCTTCAGGCGCCAGGCGACTTTCTCGGAGAGATTGCGCAGCACTGGAACAAGCTCCTCATATCGCGAAATGTCGTCGAAGAAGGTCGTCTCGGCCGAAACGCTTTTGGCGGGATCGTTGAGATGCACGTCGCGGTCATCGATACCGCGCGACAGCCGCGACAGCCGTTGTCCCATGGTGCCGTAGCGGCGCATCAGGTCTGTCTCGTCCATGGTCTGCAACTGGCCGATGGTGCGGATGCCGTCGGCCTCCAGCGTCGCGGCGAACGCCTTGCCCACACCCCAGATCGTCGTCACAGGACGTGGAGCGAGGAACGATACCGCTTCCTCGCGACCGATCACCGAGAATCCACGCGGCTTCTGCAGGTCGGAGGCCACCTTGGCCAGGAATTTGCAGTAGGAGAGCCCGATCGAAACGGTGATGCCGATCTCCTTCTCGACACGTCGGGCGAATTTCGCCAGCGTGCGCGCCGGCGGGTCGTTGTGCAGCCGCTCCGTGCCGCCAAGCTCCAGAAACGCCTCGTCGATCGACAGCGGCTGAACGAGCGGTGTCAACTCCTGCATCATCGCCCGCACCTCGCGGCCGACCTTGACGTATTTCTCCATGTCGGGACGGATCACCACCGCCTGCGGGCAGGCCTCAAGCGCCTTGAACATCGGCATGGCCGAGCGCACGCCATAGATCCGCGCGACATAGCAGGCAGTCGACACCACACCGCGTTTTCCGCCACCGATGATGACGGGCTTGTCGGCCAGCTCGGGATTGTCGCGTTTCTCGACAGAGGCATAGAAGGCATCGCAGTCGATATGCGCGAGCGTCAGGCCGTAGAGCTCGTCGTGGCGAACGAGGCGGGGGCTGCCGCAGGCAGCACAGCGTCGCCCCTCCGCCTTCTGCTCGGCAAGGCAGTCGCGACAGAAGCCGGGTGTCTTGGCAGGATTGGCGGTCATCGACGGGAACAAAGGTTGAACATCCCGACATTACGCTCTAAGTTCGAGAGTCTCAAGAGGATGTCGGCGCTTATGCGCTGGTTTTACCCAGCGTCGTCGTGGTCGAAAAATGCCGCCGCATCAGCTCGGCTGCATGCGTCCAGTCGGACGCCTGTACGATTGTGCCGGTGGGCGGCGGCGCGAATGGCTTGAAATCGGCATTCGCCATCATGTTGAGCAGCAGGCACTCCGGCACATGGTCGGCAACGGAAAGGAGGTTGCGTTGGATATCGTCGATAAAGGCGACGGGCAGCTCCCGGCGGTCATGCAGCGCGGCCACGATCGGCCCCTTCGGCTGTTCCGACGCGATCATGTCGAAGCAGAGATCGAACCGATCGAGAAGCTTGCGGCGCACCTCGTGGTGACGCGGCGGCATTGCCGTGAGAAACACGATGTCGGCATCGGCGGCCAGCGCATGCAGCGTCTCGACGGCACGCTCCGCCGGCGCCTGCCACAGGTCCTGGGTCTCGAAGAATATCTCGTGGAAGCGGTCGAATTCGTCTCGGTCCATCTCCGCCCCATCGAGCAGCGACACGATATTGCCATGCAGCCGAAACGAGCGCGGCAGGAGGTCGTAATCGTGCGAGCGCAGGAAGCGGGTGAGGGGCGAGAGAAATTCCAGCACCACCTCGTCTATATCGCAGACGATCAGCGGGCGATCACCGAGGCGCACCTGGGAGGGATCGGTGACCACGCTCATGATCAATACTCGCCCGAGCCGAGGCCGGCCGGAGAGAAATGCTGCCAGGCTGCATTCAGCACCTCCGGCGGCGTTCCGCTTGCCTGGCAAAACGCCAGCGCTGTCGGCTCATGCTGCATCAGGAAGTCCATCATGCCGGAAAGGAAGCCTGGGTCATTGATCGCGTTCCTCACCTGCGCCGGTTCGACCCCCGTCAGCGCCAGGAAGCGACCAAACAGATCAGGTTCGTTTGCGAGCCAGGCGAGAACTGCGATGGCCGTCTCTTGCGGGTCGGCGGCGCGTTGCTTTGAAGTCTTGAAGTTGCTCTGCATTTCTTGCGGTAAATTACCTATTTTTCAACCAAATACCGATAGCGTGCCGCAATCGGTTTCATGGCGGCCGGTGCGCCAGCGGGTTCATCCTCGCCAGGCGAAACGGTTTTCATGACGGACTTAGGATCGCGTTCGATGCCCAAACAAGTGATGATTGTAGAGGATAACGAGCTCAACATGAAGCTCTTTCGCGACCTCATAGAGGCGTCCGGCTACAGAACCATCCAGACCCGCAACGGTATGGAGGCGCTGGATCTTGCCCGCAAGCATCGCCCCGATCTGATCCTCATGGACATCCAGCTGCCCGAAGTTTCCGGGCTCGAAGTCACCAAGTGGCTGAAAGAGGACGACGAGCTCCACGTCATTCCCGTCATCGCCGTCACCGCCTTCGCGATGAAGGGCGACGAGGAACGCATTCGCCAGGGCGGCTGCGAGGCTTATGTCTCCAAGCCGATCTCCGTTCCGAAGTTCATCGAGACGATCAAGACCTACCTGGGCGACGCCTGATAGATCGGAAAGAAGCTTATGACCGCGCGCATTCTCGTCGTTGATGATATCCCGGCAAACGTGAAGCTGCTCGAAGCGCGGCTGATCGCCGAGTATTTCGACGTGCTGACGGCGTCCGACGGCTATCAGGCACTGGCGATCTGCGAACGCAACCAGGTCGATCTCATCCTGCTTGATATCATGATGCCGGGCATGGATGGTTTCGAAGTCTGCGAGCGGCTGAAGTCCAACCCGAAGACATCGCATATTCCCGTCGTCATGGTGACCGCGCTTGACCAGCCGGCCGACCGCGTGCGCGGCCTGAAGGCCGGTGCCGACGACTTCCTGACCAAGCCGGTCAACGACCTGCAGCTGATCGCCCGCGTCAAGAGCCTGCTGCGCCTGAAGACACTGAGCGACGAATTACGCATCCGCGCCCAGACGGCGCACACGATGGGCATCGACGAATTGCTGCGCGCCGATCAGCGCGGCGAGGAGGGCGGCCAGATCATGTTGGTGGATGGCCGCGCCAATTCGCAAGAGCGGATCATCAAGGCGCTGAAGCCGATCGGCAACGTGTTTGCCATTTCTGATGCCCAGGCCGCTATCTTCGAAGCATCGGAAAATCCATTCGACCTCGTGATCGTCAATTCCAATATCGACGACTACGACCCGCTCAGGCTTTGCTCGCAGCTCCGCTCGCTGGAGCGCACCCGTTTTCTGCCGATCCTGATCATTACCGAGCAGGGCGATGACGAGATGGTGGTGCGCGCGCTCGATCTCGGCGTCAACGACTATATCGTTCGCCCCGTCGATCCGAACGAGCTGGTGGCCCGCAGCCTCACGCAGATCCGCCGCAAGAACTACAATGACCGCCTGCGCGCCAATGTGCAGCAGACGATCGAATTCGCGGTCACCGATCCGCTGACGGGCCTGAGCAATCGCCGCTATCTCGACAATCATATCAGCACGCTCTTCAACCGCTCGATGGCGCGCGGTCGCCCGCTGTCGGTGCTGATCGCCGATATCGATCGCTTCAAGCAGATCAACGACACGCACGGCCATGATGCCGGCGACGATATTCTGCGCGAGTTCGCCAACCGCGTCCGCTCCACGGTTCGCGGCGCCGATCTTGCCTGCCGCTATGGCGGCGAGGAATTCGTCGTCGTCATGCCGGACACCTCGCCGGAAATCGCGGCCTCGGTGGCCGAGCGCTTGCGCGGTGTCATCGAGAGCGTACCCTTCGTGGTGAAGGGCACGGGGCAGGAGCTGCAGGTGACGGCGTCCTTCGGCATCGCCTCGCGCACGCCGCAGGTCATCACGCCCGGTCATCTGCTGAAGCAGGCCGACGTTGCGCTTTATGAAGCGAAGAACGGCGGTCGCAACCGAGTCGTCGCCGCGGCCTGATGTTGGCATCGGCCGTTTAGCGCCCAAGACCCGCAGCGCATTGATCATCCACAGAAAGTTGAACGGGGCTCTGTCCGGCCCTGTGCGCGGATTAGCCGCAAGTAGTAGTGCCGGCTTTTGAGCCCGCCGCTGCGTGCGACAGCCGATCTGAGCCAGCAGAGACGTTGGCTGCCTCAGAAGAAAATGTGAGGTGTCGTCACTTTGCTTGGTTTGATCGGCGGATTTTGATGGTTTTCAAGCGGTTTCGCCGGTCTGTAAGCGCGAAGACTACTCGCTTATATTGTCCGTCTATTCTTGGTGCCGGATCTTATTCTAGCGCGAGGTGGCCGAAAATTATGCGAAACGGCGTCCCAAATCGGGACTTTTAACCATAAAATCAAGCTAATAAATCTCATCATTAAGAATTTGTTGATTTTCTTTCATTTTCGCGCGAATGATCAATACATAGAAATAAAGCACTCCCTATGCGGGGTGCGCTGATACCCCATGATGCTCAGGTCCGCCGCATCTCCTGGGTCGTGGGGTCGGTCGGTCGGCAAGCAACACTTGCGGTTCCTCGTGCCGCGTTGCCTGTTGGCCGACCCCCTTTCGCAAAACGCCGTCCTCTCCGTTGAAACGGGCAGGGCGGCGTTTTCATTTGCGCTCTTTGATCGAGTTGGACGCGGGCCGTGTCGCAGACAACAAAAAAGCGCGCAGCCTGGTGGCGCGCGCTTCTAAGCGGTCTACAGGATCAAGAAATTACTTGATCTTGGTTTCCTTGAACTCGACGTGCTTGCGAGCAATCGGGTCGTACTTGGTCTTCGTCATCTTGTCCGTCATCGTACGGCTGTTCTTCGTCGTGACGTAGAAAGAACCTGTGTCGGCTGTCGACAGCAGCTTGATCTTGATTGTTGTAGCCTTGGCCATGGTCGTCCTGCCTTTAATGAAATGAAAGCCGTTGGAATCCGTCTAGGCGCCTCGGCTAATTCTGGCGCGAAACTACGAATCTAGCTTGAAAAGTCAACCCCGCTTTCGAATGAAAAGCAGTCTGCCCGCCGAAAGCACTGCATAAACGCCGAAGAAGCCGGCAATAGCCCAGGCAAAGCCGTTGTTTCCGGCCACATCGATGGCCGCGCCGATGACTTGCGGACCGGCAACGGTACCCACAGCGTAACAGAAAACGAAGGCGGCGTTAGCGGCGGCAAGGTCGGATCCAGTGAGGCGAGAGCCGAGATGGCTCAAGCCGACCGTATAGAGCCCGGCCACACAGCCGCCCCAGAAGAGCAGGACGCCGGCCATCAGCAGCCAGCTGTGGGAGAGCACGGGCAGCATCAGAGAGCCGATCAGGCCCATGAAGGCCATGCCGGCCAAGAGCGGGCGCTTGTCCTTCATCTTGTCGGACAGCATCCCCACCGGGATCTGGAAGATCATGTTGCCGATCCCCATGACCGTCAGCAGCAGGGCGGCTTGAGTCTCGGTGAAGGCGGCGCGCACCGCGTAGATCGGAAACAGCGCCAGCCCGCCGGCTTCCACCGCGCCGAAGATGAAGACGGCGGCCGTGGCGCTCGGCACCAGGAAGACATAGCGCATGAAATGCAGCTCCGGCTTCTCTTCGAGCACCGGGCTTTCATGGCGTGCGACAAAGATCGGAATGGCCGCCATCAAAATGGCGCAGGCGCCGACAGCAAAGGGCAGGATGCCGTCGCTGCCGAGAACGGAGAAGAGCAGGGGACCCGCCGCGAAGCCGAGCGAGAGCACGGTCGCATAGATCCCGAGCACGAAGCCGCGTTTCGATGGTGGCGAGGCGGCGTTGATCCAGAACTCGGAGAGAATGAACAGCGTGGTCGTGGCGCCGTGAAAGGCGAAGCGCAGCGGGAACCACATCCAGAAGTCCTGCGCATAGTAGAAGCTGACGGCACTGATTGCCGAGACCACCACCGCCCAAAGCATCGTCTGCGCCACGCCATAGGCATGGGCGAGCTTCGTCGTGATCGGCGCGGCCACCATCGCCGCGACACCGGCCATCGCCGTATTGAGGCCGATCAGGGTCGAAGGGATGCCGCGCTTCTCGAGGATGATGCTAAGAAGCGGCAATCCCAGCCCGATTGCGATGCCGACCGCTGAGATCGACGAAACGGCGGCTACCAGAGACGGCCAATGGATTTCTTCGACATCGCCCGGTGTGCCGTTTCGCGGCTGAGACATATATCCACCCCTACAGAACTGCTGCGCACAAACGCGACCCGAAAGCCACATCTGCCCCCATGGTCATACCAGCCTCAGATGACGGGCCAGACCCAGATGACGTGTGTGCTTTACTAGATGAACAAGGTTGGCTGCAATGATCTGATTGCGGTGGACGAGATTCAGTCAAATAAGCCTACCATCGCGCGCGTTGAAATCGTGCCTCAAACAGAGTTCGCAGCACATCCGGCGCTGCTACACGCCAAATATGTCGTGACGGTGAAGGTTCAAGGAAAGTCTTCAGCCTTGGTGCCGGCGGCCGGGGATTTCGTACTGATCCTGCTCGTCGCTGTGCCCGCCGAAACCATGCATCTTCAGCGCCCATTGCAGCCCGATAACCCCGCCCTTGATCGGCTGGATGATCAACAGGGTGGCGAGCAGCGTCAGCGGCGTCCAGATGACGAAGGTGAGCCAGAGCGGCATCGGCCAGATCAGATCGGTCATCATGTAGCCGGCGATGATCACGTGGCCGACGATGACGATGGTGATATAGGGCGGCAGGTCGTCGGCGCGGTGGTGGTGCATGGCTTCGCCACAGGCGGCACAATTGTCCACCGGCTTCAGATAGGCGCGGAACAGCTTGCCGCTGCCACAAGCCGGGCAACGGCCGAGAAGGCCGCGCTTGATCGATTGACCGAGCGGACGCTTGGCTTCATCGACATCGCCGTATTGGGTCGCCTGGCCGTTTGAGGTGGTCGTCATGACTGCACTTCCTTCCCGGCGTCCCTACACGCCTATCGACGCCCTCTCGGGGGTCTTGTCCCGGCCTGCTTGCGCGCGCGGCTTGCGTCGCGTCGGCCGCCCTTGTGGAATGAACGCACGGCGGTGGGCATCTTGCGCCCCTCGCTCACCATCTCGAACCGAAGCGCGCCGGCCAGCGGAATTGCTTCCACCAGCTTGACGGTAACACTGTCTCCCAGGCGGTAGCCGAGGCCGGTCTTTTCACCTGAGAGTGCCTGATGCGCCTCATCATAGATGAAGTAGTCCATTCCCAGTGTAGATATAGGAATGAAGCCGTCCGCTCCATAGTCCGGCAGGGCGACAAATAGTCCCGATTTCGTCACACCTCCCACGCGTCCATCGAATTCCTCGCCGATGCGGCCGGCAAGGTGATGGGCGATGAGGCGGTCGACGGTCTCGCGCTCAGCGGCCATGGCACGGCGCTCGAAGGTAGAGATCTCGGCCGCGATATCGTCGAGAGCGGCTTCCTCATCCGGCGTGATCCCGCCTTCGCCGAAGCCGAGCGAGCCGACGAGCGCGCGATGCACGATCAAGTCGGCATAGCGGCGGATCGGCGAGGTGAAGTGCGCGTACTTCATCAGGTTCAGGCCGAAGTGCCCGATATTCTCGGGACTGTAGATCGCCTGGCTCTGCGAGCGCAGCACCATCTCGTTGACCATCGTCTGGTGCGGCGTGTCCTCGGCCTTGGCAAGAATGCCGTTGAAGTTGTTGGCGCGCATGTTGCCGCCCTTGGCAAGCGTAATGCCGAGCGTCGCCAGGAACTCGCGCAGGATTTCCTGCTTGGAGAGCGACGGGCCGTCATGCACGCGATAGATCAGCGGCTGCTTCTTCTTTTCCAGCGTCTCGGCGGCCGCGACGTTGGCCTGGATCATCATCTCTTCGATCAGCTTGTGCGCATCGAGACGCGGCGGCACGACGACGCGGTCGACGGTGCCGTCGGGCTTCAGCTGAATCTTGCGCTCGGGCATGTCGAGCTCAAGCGGCTGCCGGCGTTCCCGGCCGCGCTTCATCACCTCGTAGGCATGCCACAACGGCTTCAGGATCGGCTCCAGCATCGGCCCGGTCTTGTCATCCGGGTTGCCGTCGATCGCCGCCTGCGCCTGCTGGTAGGAGAGCTTGGCGGCGCTCTTCATCATCACCCGATGGAAGGTATGCCCCGCCTTGCGGCCATCCTTGGAAAACACCATCCGCACGGCAAGCGCCGGGCGATCCTGCGCTTCACGCAGCGAGCAGAGATCGTTGGAAATGCGCTCCGGCAGCATCGGCACGACGCGGTCGGGGAAATACACCGAGTTGCCGCGCTTCAGCGCCTCGCGGTCGAGCGGCGAGTTCGGGCGCACATAGTAGGAGACGTCGGCAATGGCGACGGTGACGATGACGCCGTCGGGATTGTCGGGCGAGGGGTCGTGCTCGGCATAGACGGCGTCGTCGTGGTCCTTGGCGTCGGCCGGATCGATGGTGATCAGCGGCACGTCGCGCCAGTCCTCGCGATGCGACATGGTCGCGGGCTTGGCGTCGTCAGCTTCGGCAACGACGGCAGGCGGGAAGATATAGGGAATGCCGTGCGCGTGGATGGCGATCATCGAGATCGCCTTTTCCGAAGCGACCGAGCCGACCACCGACAGCACCTTGGCGCGCGGCAGTCCGAAGCTGCGCAGGCGCGCGACTTCGACCTCAACCAGATCGCCGTCCTTGGCGTCGCCCCTGTCATCGGGGTCGATCAGCATTTCCTCGCCACGCCGCTCGATCGGCAACAGCCGACCGCCGCCGCCAGGCGCGTCCTTGAATACGCCGAGCAGCGCGCCGCGGCGCTTGTCGAGGATCTTGATGATGCGGGCCGTATAGGCCGGGCCGCCGCGATCGGTGGCGGCAAAAATCTTCGCGAGAATGCGGTCGCCCATGCCGGCGACCGGCGCCTTGCCCTTGCCGTTGCGGCCGGCAGGCGAGGAGGACTGCCGGATGGAGACGGCAGGCGCGACGCCCATCTCGTCCGACCATTCCGCCGGACGCCCGATCAGTCCGCCGTCCTTGTCGCGGGTGGTGATGTCGAGCACGGTGACCGGCGGCAAAGCTCCAGGGCGGATCAGCGACTTGCGCGTCTTCTGCAGCATGCCTTCCTGCTCGAGATCACGCAGCAGGTGCTTGAGCTCAACGCGGCTATCGCCCTTCAGTCCGAAGGCCTTGGCAAGCTCGCGTTTCGATGCCTTCTGCGGATGATCGGCTATGAAGCGCAGGATCACTTCGCGCGACGGAAGCGCGCCGTGCTGAATGTTGAGTGGCTCGACGGCGGGCGCCCTGCTGGAGCGTCCCGTCTTGTCGGGACGCTTGCCCATGCCCTTTGGTTCCCGCGGAATTCTGGTCACTCTTCGCTCTTTTTCTTCTTGGCGGGTGCCGCAGCTTTCTTGGCGGGCGCTTTGGCTTTTGCCTTCGGCTTGGCGGCTGCCTTTGCCGGCTTCGCGTCATCGCTCGCCGCAGCCTTGGCCTTCGCTTTCGGCTTCGCCTTGCTTTTGGCGGCCGGCGCCTTGCCGGCCTTGGCGGTGATCAGTGCCACGGCTTCCTCGACGGTCAGCGCCTGCGGATCCGTGCCCTTGGGCAGCGTCGCGTTGATTTTGCCCCAATTGACGTAGGGGCCGTATTTGCCGTCGCGAACGGTGATCGCGCCGCCGCCATCGGGATGCTCGCCGAGTTCCTTCAGGGCAGCCGCTGCCGTGCGCCCACGTCCGCCGGGACCCTTCGCGGCCTTCTCGGCGATCACGGTGACCGCGCGGTTGAGGCCGATGCTGAAGACGTCCTCTACGGTCTCGAGATTGGCGTAACCGCCATCATGCAGCAGGAACGGTCCATAGCGGCCGATGCCGGCCGAGATCATCTTGCCCGATTCCGGATGCTTGCCGATATCGCGCGGCAGCGAAATCAGCGCCATCGCCTTTTCATAATCGATATCTTCCGGCTTCCAGCTCTTCGGCAGCGAGGAGCGCTTGGCCTCCTTGCCGTCGCCACGCTGGACGTAAGGCCCGAAGCGGCCGGAGCGCAGCGTCAGTTCCTCGCCGGTCACGGGATCGGTGCCGAGCGCCTTCGGCTCGTTGAGTGCAGCACCCTCGGCTTCCGCGCCGCCTTCGGAAGAAAGCTGGCGCGTATAATTGCACTCAGGGTAATTCGAGCAGCCGACAAAGGCGCCGTACTTGCCGAGCTTCAGCGACAGGTTGCCCGTGCCGCAGACCTGGCAGATGCGGGGATCGCTGCCGTCCTCGCGCTTCGGAAACACCAGCGGGGCCAGGGATTCGTTCAGCGAATCGAGAACGTTGGTGACACGCAGTTCCTTCGTGTCTTCGATCTGCGCGAAGAAATCCTTCCAGAAGTCGCGCAGCACCTGCTTCCAGTTCAGCTCGCCTGCGGAAATCCGGTCGAGCTTCTCTTCGAGATCAGCGGTGAAGTCGTATTCGACATATTTGGTGAAGAAGCCTTCGAGAAAGGCCGTCACCAGCCGGCCCTTGGAGTGCGGGATCAGCTTGCGCTTGTCGATGATCACATACTCGCGGTCGCGAAGGGTCGCGAGCGTTGCTGCATAGGTGGAGGGGCGGCCGATGCCGAGCTCTTCCATCTTCTTGATCAGCGACGCTTCCGAGTAGCGCGGCGGCGGTTCGGTGAAGTGCTGGCTCGAATTGATCTTCTGCTTGGCGAGGTTTTCGCGCGCATTGATCTCCGGCAGGCGGCCATCCTCGTCGCCGTCGTCGCTCTGCTCGCCGTCTTCCTTCTGGTCCGTATAGGCGGCAATGAAGCCGTCGAAGCGGATGACGGAGCCGACGGCGCGCAGTCCGGCTTTCTCGCCGTTGTTGTCGGCGATGATCTCGGCGGTCGTGCGCTCGATCTCGGCCGACGCCATCTGGCTGGCGATACCGCGCTTCCAGATCAGGTCGTAGAGCTTGAGCTGGTCGGCGTCGAGATACTGGCGAACCTTGTCCGGCGAGCGGTTGAAGTCCGTCGGGCGGATGGCTTCATGCGCTTCCTGTGCGTTCTTCGCCTTGGTCGAATAGAGACGGGCCTTCTCCGGCAGGTAGCGCTGGCCGAACTGGTCGACGATGGCGCCACGCGCCGCATCGATCGCCTCGGGCGCCATCTGTACGCCGTCGGTACGCATATAGGTGATCAGACCGACCGTCTCGCCGCCGATGTCGAAGCCTTCATAGAGCTTCTGCGCCACCTGCATGGTGCGCGATGCCGAGAAGCCGAGCTTCGAGGAAGCGGCCTGCTGCAGCGTCGAGGTTGTGAAGGGTGGTCCCGGGTTGCGCTTGACGGGCTTGGCCTCGACGGTATCGACGACATAGGACGCGCCTTCGAGCAACGCCTTCAGCTTGCCGGCCTCGTCGCCGTTGCCGATCGAGCGTGCCTGCAACCGCTTGCCATTCGCCGCAACCAGCTTTGCCTCGAACTCGTCACCGCGCGGCGTCTTCAGTAGCGCCGAGATGTTCCAGTATTCCTCGGAGACGAAACGCTCGATCTCGGATTCGCGGTCGCAGACAAGGCGGAGCGCCACAGACTGAACACGCCCCGCCGAGCGGGCGCCAGGGAGCTTGCGCCAGAGCACCGGCGAAAGATTGAAGCCGACGAGATAATCGAGAGCGCGGCGCGCCAGATAGGCGTCGACCAGCGGCACGTCGATATCGCGCGGCTCGGCCATCGCGTCTAGCACGGCCTTCTTGGTGATCGCGTTGAACACCACGCGCTTGACGGTCTTGCCGCCGAGCACGCGCTTCTTGTTCAGCATATCGAGCACATGCCAGGAGATCGCTTCGCCTTCGCGATCAGGGTCGGTTGCGAGGAACAGGCCGTCGGAGGACTTCACCGCGTCGGCGATGTCCTTCATACGCTTGGCCGAGGCCCCATCGACCTCCCACAGCATTTCGAAATCCTGGTCGGGCAGCACGGAGCCGTCCTTGGCGGGGAGATCGCGGACGTGGCCAAAGGAGGCGAGCACCTTGTATCCGGGTCCCAGATACTTGTTGATCGTCTTGGCCTTCGAGGGCGATTCCACCACTACAACATTCATGATGATTCTCTAAAAATGGATGCCAGCCGGCCTATATCAGGGCAGAGGACCTGCCGTGTCACGGTCGCCGGTTCTCCGACATGGACAGGGAATTCGTTTCGGTCAAGTACTTTGAGTGCATTTTTACGCATTGCAACGCGTTGCAACCAAAAGACGATATGCCGCATATTGCAATTTCTGATTATTGCGATATCGTTTTTAGCGTGTGGTTCAGGCTGCGACGATCAACCCTTCCCAATTGGGGCGCGAGTGCTTTCATGACGGCTAAGTACGCAAAGAAGGATACCGGCCGATCCGGCTCCCGCGAGAACATTGCCTTCATCCGCCAGATGCTCGCCGAGTTGCGTCAGGTGGCGGAAAAGGAAAAGGCCGACATGCTCTGCTATCTGATCGAGATGGCATATGTCGAAGCCGGCGATCTCCAGGCTCGTATGTAAGTGGCCCGGATGTAATTCGCCCATATGTAAGTCGTCACACCTCCATTGCAATGGACACCATCCCGCCGGGGTGCCGGTGCAACCGCCCGGCGATATCGAGCTCCAAAAGGACGAGATAGACGGCCGAGGCGCTGAGCCCCGTATGCCGGATGATATCGTCGATCTCCACGGGTGTCGGCCCGAGCGCATCGACGATACGCGCCCTGTCGGTCTCGTCAGGCGGCAGCAGCGACGATCCGCCGCCGCGTTCCGGCTCCTCGGCAAGCGGCACAGTAAACAGGTCGAGCTGTGATAGCGGCGCAAGCGCGCTGATCACGTCATCGGCCGCGGTAACGATCATCGCGCCGTCCTTCAGCAGCCCGTTGGTGCCGTGGCATCGTGGATCGAGCGGCGAGCCGGGCACCGCGAAGACCAGCCTACCGAACTCGCCGGCGAGCCGTGCTGTGATCAGTGAGCCCGATCGCGTCGCCGCTTCCACCACCACCGTCCCAAGCGAGATGCCGGCGATCAGCCTGTTGCGTCTCGGAAAGTCACGCGCCCGCGGTTCCCAACCGAACGGCATTTCACTGACGGCAAGGCCGGTGCCGTTCCAGATCTCCTCGAGCAGTCCGGCATTTTCGGGAGGGTAGGGCTGGTCCAGCCCGCCGGCCATGGCGGCGATCGTGCCGGTGTCGAGGCTGGCGCGATGGGCGGCGGTGTCGATGCCGCGCGCAAGGCCGGAGATAACAGCATAGCCGACGCGCCCGCATTCTCTCGCGATCATCGCCGCGAACTTCGCGCCTGATATCGAAGCGTTGCGCGAGCCGACGATGCCGACGGCCGGCTGCGCGATCGCCG
Organism: Rhizobium sp. S163; assembly: GCF_030380805.1. Taxonomy (NCBI): domain Bacteria; kingdom Pseudomonadati; phylum Pseudomonadota; class Alphaproteobacteria; order Hyphomicrobiales; family Rhizobiaceae; genus Rhizobium; species Rhizobium sp. S163. The sequence continues at coordinate 100,487 of NZ_JAUDSA010000005.1, forward strand.
CGAGATTTCCTTTCACCGCGAGCAGTGGCGGCGCGCCGTCGATCTGCTTCAGCGCCTGCGGATATTCCGGTTCGCCGATGCCGACAAAGCGCGCCCCGAACCGCTGCGCCGCGTCGAGCTCCTTCAGCGCCTCGCTCTCGGTGGCGATCCGGATTGCGCGCGTTGCACCGCCGCGTGCCGAAAGGCCGGGCAGGGCGGCAAGCGCTGCTTCCGCGGAGCCGAAATGATTGATGAGATCGCGAAAGGTGGCCGGGCCGACATTGTCGGAGCGGATAAGACGCAACCAGGCAATCCTTTGCCTGTCCGTCAGCGCAATTCCTTTTGGCCTTGCGCTGCGTGCGTCCATCTATCCTATCCCTTTGCCCCGATCTTGCTTTCCGTGCCACTGATGAGACGGCTGATATTGGCCTTGTGCTTCCAGTAGGAGATCACGGTCATGATCGCCATGATCGCTGCAACCTTCTCTGCACCCAGTATCCACAATGCAACCGGAATGACAAGCATTGCAACCAGTGCGGAAAGAGAAGAATAACGGGTCAGGAAGGCAACCCCCAACCAGACCGCCGCGAAGCCAAGAACCATGAGCGGTGCGACGCCAAGCAGTGTGCCGATATAGGTGGCGACACCCTTGCCGCCCTTGAAGCCGATCCAGACCGGGAAGAGGTGACCGATGAAGGCGAAGAAGCCGGCGATGACGGCGGCTTCCGGGCCGAAGAAGTAGGAAACGATCCACGCCGCCGCCGATGCCTTCAGCGCGTCCAGCAGCAGCGTTGCCGCAGCCAGCTTCTTGTTGCCGGTCCGCAGAACGTTGGTCGCGCCGATATTGCCCGACCCAATGCTGCGCACGTCACCCAGCCCGGCTGCGCGCGTCAGGATAAGCCCGAACGGAATGGAGCCCAGCAGATAGCCGATGGCGGCGGCCGCCAGCGCGATTTGCCAGGTGATCTGCCACGTCATGAGATCAGCGCCCATGTTCCCCCACTTGTCTTCTTATAATGTATGCACGCACTGGCCGGCGACATAGGTCGCGACCGCACGTCCGCTGAAGCGCGCGTCTTCGAACGGCGTGTTCTTCGAGCGCGAGAGAAGCATGTCCTTGGCGACAATCCAAGGCTCTTCGAGATCGATCAGCACGATATCCGCCTTGGCGCCGGGCTTCAGCGTGCCGGCATCGAGACCGAAGATCTGCGCCGGCCGCGTCGACATGGCATCGATCAGGCGCATCAGCGTCACATGCCCGCTATGGTGCAGCCGAAGGGCCGCCGCCAGCATCGTCTCAAGCCCGACGGCACCGTCGGCGGCTTCGCCGAAGGGCAGGCGCTTGGTGTCGACGTCCTGCGGGTCGTGCGAGGAGACGATGATGTCGATCGCTCCGCGCGCCAGCGCATCCACCATCGCCACGCGATCGTCTTCCGAGCGCAGCGGCGGATAGAGCTTGAAGAAGGTGCGGTACTCGCCGATGTCGTTTTCGTTGAGCGCCAGATTGTTGATCGAGATGCCGCAGGTAACCGTCGCGCCACGGCTCTTCGCCAGCTCGATCGCCTCGACGGATTCGGGCACCGAGATCATCGCCGCGTGATACTTCCCGCGCGTCAACTTGGCGATGCGCAGGTCGCGCTCCAGCGGGATCAGTTCTGTCTCGCGCGGAATGCCGCTGAGGCCGAGCCAGCTTGCGAACAGGCCCTCGTTCATCACGCCGCCGGCGGCCAGATGCTGGTCGCGCGTCTCGCAGGAGATCACCGCGCCGAATTCCCGCGCATAGGTCATCACCCGGCGCAGCACCTGCGCGTCGTGGATGCTGGAGCGGCCGTCGGTGAAGGCCACCGCGCCGGCTTCCATCAGCATGCCGATCTCGCTCATCTCCTCGCCGGCGAGACCCTTGGTGATCGCCGCCGCCGGATAGACATTGACCAGCGCCTTGTCGCGCGCGGTCTTCTTCACGAATTCGACCAGTGCGATGTCGTCGATCACGGGATCGGTATCCGGCATCATGATGATCGAGGTCACGCCGCCCGCGGCAGCGGCCCGGCTGGCCGACTCGATCGTTTCGCGATGCTCGGCACCAGGTTCGCCAATATGGACGCGCGCATCCACGAGACCGGGTGCCGCGACAAGCCCGTTGCAGTCACGAACCGTCGCGCCTGCCGGCACGGCCTCGTTCAGCGCATCCTTGCCGGAAGCGACGATCACGCCGTCCTTGACGACGATCGCGCCGACCTCGTCCAGATTGCGAGAGGGGTCGATGATGCGAACGTTCTTGAAGACGATCGAGTTGCTCATGCGCCGGCTCCTTCGCTGCGGGGACCCTGGTTCTGCGAGATCAGCAGCGTTTCCATGACAGCCATGCGTACGGCGACACCCATTTCGACCTGTTCGGCGATCACGCTCTGCGGCCCGTCGGCGACCTCGGAAGCGATTTCAACCCCTCGGTTCATCGGTCCAGGGTGCATGACCAGCGCATCCTCCTTCGCCGCCTTCAGCGTTTCCGCGTCGAGACCATAGAAGTGGAAATATTCGCGCACCGACGGCACGAAGGCGCCGGACATGCGCTCGCGCTGCAGGCGGAGCATCATCACGACGTCGGCGTCCTTCAGGCCTTCCTTCATCGAATGGAAGACCTCGACGCCCATGTCGGCGATCCCAGCCGGAAGCAGCGTCGCCGGCGCGACGACGCGAACCCTGGCACCCATGGCGTTGAGAAGCAGGATGTTGGAGCGCGCCACGCGCGAGTGCAGAACGTCACCGCAGATGGCGACGATGATGCGCGACAGCTTGCCCTTGGCGCGGCGGATCGTCAGCGCGTCGAGCAGCGCCTGCGTCGGATGCTCGTGCTGGCCGTCGCCGGCATTGACCACCGAGCAGGAAACCTTCTGCGCGAGGAGGGCCGCGGCGCCGGCGCTCGAGTGCCTGATAACCAGCACGTCAGGGCGCATCGCGTTCAGCGTCATCGCCGTGTCGATCAGCGTTTCGCCCTTCTTCACCGAGGAATTGCCGACCGACATGTTCATTACATCGGCACCGAGGCGCTTGCCGGCGAGCTCGAAGGAGGCTTGCGTGCGGGTGGACGCTTCGAAAAACAGATTGATCTGCGTCAGTCCCCTGAGGGTCGACGTCTTCTTTTCTCGCTGTCGACTGATCTTGACGGCCTCGTCGGCCTTGTCGAGGAGAAAGGTGATATCCTGCTCTGTGAGCCCTTTGATACCGATGAGGTGGCGGTGGGGAAAGAAGACCATGAACCTGCCTCTATGCTGTCGTCAGCGGCTCTATAAAGAGTGCGTGCGGCGGCGGCAAGCATGCGCTGTGGGCAAACCGCGCTCTCCCCCTGCAATTTTGTCGCAATTGGGCTAAAGCAGGAGAAGGGTCCAACTTCCGGTTTCCCTTTGCCTGCCTCATGCACTAGAAGCGATTCATGACACCCGCCGAAGAAAAACTCGCCGAACTCAATCAGCCGAGCCTATGGTCCGGCATCAACGCCTACAGGTCCGATCCGCTGATCGTCGACCTCACTGGTGCGTTGCCGCGCGGCATTCGCGATGATCTCGACAATATGGGCCGCTACGTCACCTCGCCGGAAGCGCAGGAACTGGCGCGCATGGCAAACCAGGGCGTGCCGCAGCTGCGCACCCACGGCCCGCGCGGTGAACGGCTGGATGTCGTGGAGTTTCACCCGGCCTGGCACGCGCTGATGCGCCGGTCCATGTCCGTCGGTCTTCACTCGTCCGTCTGGGATCCGCAGGCCGATGCCGAGGCGAAGGACCAGGCGCACAAGATCCGAGCCGCTCGCTTCTATCTCTCCTCGCAGCTCGAGACCGGCCATCTCTGCCCGATCACCATGACGAGCGCATCCGTCGCCGCTCTCTCCGCGTCGCCCGCCGTCCAGAAGGACTGGGCGCCGAGGATCCTGTCGCGCAAATACGATTCGGCCAACAAGCCGGCCATGCAGAAATCCGCCGTGACCATCGGCATGGGCATGACCGAGAAGCAGGGCGGTACCGATGTCCGCTCGAACACGACGTCTGCCGAAAAGGTCAGCGAGGGCATCTACCGCCTGTCGGGCCACAAGTGGTTCATGTCGGCGCCGATGAGTGACGCCTTCATCATGTTGGCGCAGACCAAGGAGGGCATGGGCTGCTTCCTGGTGCCGCGCCTGCTTGAGGACGGGTCGGCCAATGGCCTGCAGTTCCAGCGCCTCAAGGACAAGGTGGGCAACCGCTCGAACGCATCCTCCGAGGTCGAGTTCAGCGATACGTTCGGCTTCCTGCTCGGCGGTCCGGATGCCGGCGTTCGCACCATTCTCGACATGGTCACGCTGACGCGCCTCGATTGCGCGCTGGCATCATCCGGCATCATGCGCGCCTCGCTGGCTGAAGCCGTGCACCATACGCGCGGCCGCAGCGTCTTCGGCAAGATGCTGGTCAGCCAGCCGATCATGACCCGCGTGCTTGCTGACATGGCGCTCGACGTCGCCGCAGCCACAGCGCTCTCCTTCCGTCTCGCCGATGCCTTCGACCGCGCGCGCGGCAGCGCCGAAGAGGCAGCCTACGCCCGCGTCATGACGCCGGTCGCCAAATACTGGTGCTGCAAGATCGCGCCCGCGCTGATCTACGAAGCGATGGAGTGCATCGGCGGCAGCGGCTACATCGAGGAACGCCCGATTGCCCGCCACTACCGCGAAGCGCCTGTCAATGCGATCTGGGAAGGCTCGGGCAACGTCATGGCGCTCGACGTCCTGCGTATCCTGAACCGCGGCAAGGATCTCTTCGAGACCGTCTTCGCAGGCCTTGCGAGGGATCTCGGCCCGGCGGGCAAAAAGACCATTGACGTGCTGCGCGCCGCCATGGCGCTTTGCGAGCGCGACGAGGGTGCCGCCCGCCTGCTCGTCGAGCAGCTGGCGCTCGCGGCGGGTGCCGCCGAACTCTATCGTCTGGGGGCAGGGCGCATCGCCGATGCCTTCATCGAAACCCGTCTCGCCGGCGGCTGGCGCTCCACCTATGGCATGCTCGATAGCCGCTTCGACGCCGGCTACATCGTCGACCTCCTCTATCCCCCGGCATCCTGATGACGACAACGCTGCGCCAAGCCCGGCTCGACGATCTCGATCAGATATACAACATTTCGCTGGTCACGGGTGACGCCGGCCAGGATGCAACGTCACTGCATGGTGACGGCAAGCTCATCGGCCACATCTATTCCGCGCCTTACGTGACGCTCAGCCCTGAAACGGCTTTCGTGGCCGAGGATGCCGAAGGCGTCGCCGGCTATATCGTCGGTGTCTACGATACGCTTGCCTTTCAGGCGCAGCTTGAGCGCGACTGGTGGCCGGCGCTGCGCAGCGCCTATCCGGAACCTCAGGGCGACCCCGAACTCTGGAATGCCGACGAGAAACGCATCGCCGCGATCCATCATCCCTCGTCGGCGCCATCGGCCATCATCGAGGCGTTTCCGGCTCATATCCATATGAACCTGCTGTCGCGTCTGCGCGGGCAGGGGATGGGAACGAAGCTGCTCGACATGTGGCTCTCGCAGGCGAGAGACGCGGGCGTGAAATCCGTCCATCTCGGCGCCAGCGCAACGAATGCCGCCGGCATCGGCTTCTGGGGCTCGCGCGGCTTCACGCGCCTCGGACCACCGCTCGTCGAACCGTCCGAGCGCACCGTCTGGTTCGGCCAGACGCTCTGATTGATGTCGCCGGTCGGCGACATTGCGCTGCCGGGCCTCGCATGGCCTGAAAACAATCCACAATCTTTCAAGGGGTTCGCCGTTGCCGGTTAGAGCCGGTGTTGTTACTCACCGATGAGTGACACATGAAATCCGAGTCCCTGATGCTGAATGACCCCATGCCTTTGACCCCCATCGCGAGCGCACCGCAGGCCGAACCGGAAAAGCGTGTGCGTGACCGTGGCGCGACTGAAAAGGCGATCCTCAACGCCGCCAAGGCGCTGCTTGCGGAAGAGGGGTTCCAGAACTTCGGCATCAACGCCGTGGCCCGCAAGGCCGGCTGCGACAAGCAGCTGATCTATCGCTACTACGGCGGCCTGAATGGCTTGGTCGACGCGATCGGCGCCGATCTTGGCACGTGGGTGAAGGACCGCATTCCCGAGGACACCGGCGGCATGTTCCTGCTGACCTACGGCGATCTGATGGAGCGCCTGTCGCTGCTCTTCCTCCAGGCCCTGCGGGACGACCCGCTGATGCGCCGCATCGTCGCCTGGGAGGTGTCCGAAAACACCGAGCAGGTCCGCCGCCTCTCCGAAGCGCGCTCGAAAGCACTGGCCACATGGCTGGAGCGCATGCGCGGCTCGCTGACGCCACCCAAGGGCGTCGACGCCGTCGCCGTCAACGCGATTCTGATCGCCGCCATCCAGCATATCGTCCTTTCGGCATCAGCCGGCGGGCAGTGCGCCGGTCTGGCGCTGAAGGCATCGAAGGATTGGGAGAAGGCGGAGGCAGCCCTGAAACGCATCGTTCGCGGCGTTTACGGCTGATTGGGCCCATACTTTCCCACAGCCTCCCGCTTCGCCGTTAACCTTAACAAATGGTTTACGTTGCACCTGAGTGTTTAAGAAGTCAGGTTACCAGACAGTTTCAAAGTTTGAGTTGTCTGGAACCATGCGAACCAAAATCGCGAGAATCATGTTCCTCGTTGCCGCGATGATGTTCTTTGCCGTGCTCGCGCTCGATATCGCGGTGCCGGCCGTGGTGCTGGGTTTGATGGCATTATCGACATGGCTGGTCTCGCTTGATCTGCCATTTGCAAAGCGACAAAGAGGGGCGACCGCATGAAGTGGTTCCTGATCTTCTGGGCCGGTCCGATCGTGTTTCTGGCAGGCTGGTACTGGCTTTCCTACTACGACATGAGCTTCGGCATCTTCATGCTCACGCGCCAGGCCCATGACCTGACCTTCCAGGTCTACGCCAATATCCTCGGCATCCCCGCCGAAACCATTCCGCCGCTGGTCGCCCGCGCTGTCGTTGTCGACAGCCTCGTGGTGTTCGCCATCATGGCCTTCCGCAGACGCAAGAAGATCGCCGCCTGGTGGCGGGGACGTCAGGCGTCCGGTTCTTCGAGCGCCGCCCTTCCAAGCAAGGACAGCCTGTCGAGAGCGCCCTGAAGAATGAAGCTGGCGGCCGCCGAATCGATGCGTTCGGCCCGCTTGGCGCGTGACACGTCCATCTCCAGCAGCGCCCGCTCGGCGGCAACCGTCGATAGCCGCTCATCCCAGTAGACGAAGGGCAGGACCGTCTTCTGCTCCATGTTGCGCACGAATGCGCGCGTGGCCTGGACGCGCGGGCCGGCCGACCCGTCCATGTTCATGGGCAGGCCGATGACGAAGGCCGCGACCTTTTCCCTCTCGGCGAAGCCCAAAAGCACCTCGGCATCGATGGTGAACTTCTCGCGCTTGATGACCGGGCGCGGCGTCGAGAATCGCCGGCCGAGATCCGACATCGAAAGCCCAATCGTCTTGGTGCCGAGGTCGAGACCGGCGATTGCCTGTCCCGGCTGAAGTGCGGCCGCCAGTTCCTCGATCGTCAGCACCGTCATCGTCGTTTCATCCCGTCAAAAGAAATTGAAGCCTCGACCGCTTTTCTTTGCGGCGGTATCGGTTATCTCCATACCCATCGAAACAGGTTTTTGCATCACTTAATAAAAGGACAGATTTCATGAAGATCACTTGGCTAGGCCATGCGGCATTCCGCATCGAGACCGCGAAGGCAACCATCCTTCTCGACCCGTTCCTGACCCATAACGGCTCGTTCGCCGGCCAGGACATCAAGGATGTCACCGCTGGTGTCACCCATATTCTGTTGACCCACGGCCACGGCGACCACGTCGGCGACACTGTCGCCATCGCCAAGGAAACCGGCGCCGTCGTCCTCGCCAACGCCGATCTCGCCTCCTGGCTTGGCACCAAGGGCCTGTTGAAGATCGAGATGGGCAACACCGGCGGCACGGTTCCGCTCGGCGGCTTCTCGGCCACCTTCACCAACGCGCTGCACTCCTCCGCCCAGGTCACCGAGGACGGCGTCTCCCACGCGCTCGGCAGTGCCAACGGCCTGATGCTGCACTTCGACGACGAAGCCTCGATCTTCGCCATGGGCGACACCGACATCTTCTCCGACATGGCGCTGATCAACGAGCTGCACCAGCCCGACATCGGTCTCGTCCCGGTCGGCGACCGCTTCACCATGGGTGGTGCCGTGGCCGCACTTGCCTGCCAGCGCTACTTCAACTTCAAGACCGCGATCCCCTGCCATTACGGCACGTTCCCGATCATCGATCAGACGCCTGAAAAATTCGTCGCCGGCATGGAAGGCGCAAAGACCGAGGTGAAGGCGATCAAGCCGAGCGAGAGCGTCGTTCTCTGACGCATTGGCACTTCGCCCCGACTTGAAAGGGCGGAAATCTGAATGAACGAAAGGCCATGCCCGTTGCACACAGCGGGCATGGCCTTTATAGCGTGTGGGAAAATCCCATCCGGAGAATATGATGTCCGTCGACCTAGCCACCGTTAAGCGCGTTGCGCGCCTTGCCCGTATTGCCGTCTCCGAAGATGAGGCAAACCGCATGGTCGGCGAGTTGAATGGGATCCTGGGCTTCGTCGAGCAGCTCTCCGAAGTCAATGTCGAAGGCGTCGAGGCGATGACCTCGGTCACGCCGATGCTGATGAAGAAGCGCACCGACGACGTCACCGACGGCAACAAGGCCGCCGATATCGTCGCCAACGCGCCCGTTACCGATCAGAATTTCTTCCTGGTGCCCAAAGTCGTCGAATAAGGCCTTCCGCCGCTTTCCGACCCCGTTGCCATTCAAGATTTGAAGCGAACCATCATGAGCGAACTGACCAGCCTGACCATTGCCGAAGCCCGCACCAAGCTGCGCGCCAAGGAAATCAAAGCAACCGAACTCACCGAGGCCTATATCTCGGCGATCGAGGCGGCCAACGACAAGCTCAACGCCTATATCAAGGTGACGCCTGAAAAGGCGCTGCAGATGGCCGAAGCCTCCGACGCCCGTCTTGCCAGCGGCAAGGGCGGCGAGCTCGAAGGCATTCCGCTCGGCATCAAGGATCTCTTCGCCACCGAAGGCATCCACACCCAGGCCTGCAGCCACATCCTCGACGGCTTCAAGCCGCATTACGAATCGACCGTCACGCAGAACCTGTGGGACGACGGCGCCGTCATGCTCGGCAAGCTGAACATGGACGAGTTCGCCATGGGCTCCTCCAACGAGACATCGCATTACGGTGCGGTCATCAACCCCTGGCGCGCTGCAGGCTCGAACCAGCAGCTGGTTCCCGGCGGCTCCTCGGGCGGATCTGCCGCTGCCGTTGCAGCACATCTCTGCGCCGGCGCCACCGCCACCGACACCGGCGGCTCGATCCGCCAGCCCGCCGCCTTCACCGGCACCGTCGGCATCAAGCCGACCTATGGCCGCTGCTCGCGCTGGGGCACGGTTGCCTTCGCCTCGTCGCTCGATCAGGCCGGCCCGATCGCCCGCGACGTCCGCGACGCCGCCATCCTCCTGAAGTCCATGGCCTCGGTCGACGCCAAGGACACGACCTCGGTCGATCTGCCTGTTCCGGATTACGAAGCCGTGCTCGGCCAGTCGCTGAAGGGCATGAAGATCGGCATTCCGAACGAATACCGCGTCGCCGGCATGCCGGAAGAAATCGAAACGCTCTGGCAGCAGGGTATCGCCTGGCTGAAGGATGCCGGCGCCGAGATCGTCAACATCTCGCTGCCGCACACCAAGTACGCGCTGCCGGCCTATTACATTGTCGCACCGGCTGAAGCCTCTTCGAACCTCGCCCGCTACGACGGCGTGCGCTACGGCCTGCGCGTCGACGGCAAGGACATTGCCGACATGTACGAGAAGACCCGCGCCGCCGGCTTCGGCCACGAAGTCAAGCGCCGCATCATGATCGGCACATACGTTCTCTCGGCAGGTTACTACGACGCCTATTACATCCAGGCGCAGAAGGTCCGCACGCTGATCAAGCGTGACTTTGACCTTGCCTTCCACGCCGGCGTCGACGCCATCCTGACGCCTGCCACCCCGTCGTCCGCCTTCGGTATCGCCGACGAGGACCTGGCATCGGATCCGGTGAAGATGTACCTGAACGACATCTTCACCGTCACCGTCAACATGGCCGGCCTTCCCGGCATCGCCGTCCCTGCCGGCCTCGACCACAAGGGCCTGCCGCTCGGCCTGCAGCTCATCGGCAAGCCGTTCGAGGAGGAAACCCTCTTCAAGACGGCCCACGTCATCGAACAAGCCGCCGGCCGCTTCACCCCCGCCAAGTGGTGGTAAGCGGACTGAAAATCAGAGACATGACGATCGCCGACCACATGCTGGTCGGCGAAGTCGGTTTTGCGGCTTGGAAATCCAGCGACGCCTTTAAAGGCAGCGATCTCGCCGTGGAGATTTCCGAACGCGTCCGGCACGAATTTTCGATCTTCGCAGAGAGCACATCGGGTGATGTGCACGTTGCCGAACTCGATGGCGTAGTCGCCGGCTGGGCAGCGCGGGACGGTGCGCGCGATTACGTGTCCGACCTTTGGGTTCATCCGGATCATCAGGGTAGGGGTGTTGGACGAGCGCTCGTCCTCCACGTCCTCGAACTCATCTCGGCAGACGGCCATCCATTGGCTCGCATCGATACCCATGCCAGCAACACCGGCGCGGTCCGGCTGTATGAACGTTGTGGTTTTGCTATCGTGTGGCGCGGGATCGAGTTTTCCAAGAGTATGGGGATCGATCTCGAAAAGGTGCATATGGAGAAGGCGCTGCCTTAACATCCACGAACAGGAGTAGGTCTATGGCATCGCGGATTTCAACGCTCGTCGAGGCTTTCGACCGCCTGGCCGCCGCGGATTTCGTGATGGGAGCCGAATGGAAGGCCGTGCATGACATCTGCCAGGCCCACGAAGGCGAACAGCCTTTCGATTGGGGGCACGCGCTCTGTCATCGCGTCGAGGGTAATAAGTGGAATGCCGGTTACTGGTATCGGCTGGCGGGCAAGTCGGTTGCGACTGGTTCGTTTGGCGACGAGTGGGCAGCCATGCGTGCGGCGTTGCTGGCAAAGTGAAAAATGACGTGGCATCCGCAGCGACGTGTGTTTGTCACCGGTTCCCTAGCTCGGGTACATCAGTCCACAAGCAACCAAATTGCTGACATCGGCCATCCATGTATCTCGCTGGATTTTTATTTGGTGACCTGCTAGGTGCGGTTGCTTTCTATTGGTGGATAACGCTTTGCCTGCAAGTCGTATTTCTATTATCGCGCCGACATACAATGAGTCGGGAAACGTCATTCCTTTCATCGAGCGTACGAAAGTCGCCCTCTGTGATAAGGATTGGGAGATTATCTTTGTCGACGATAACTCTGCCGACGGCACGGCACAGAAGGTATTCGACTACGCTGCGGATGATCCAAGGATACGGATAATCACGCGTCTCACAGATAGGGGACTCGCGAAGTCAAGTATTCAGGGCATGCTGTCTGCAAAGGGCGGACTGCTCTGCGTAATGGATGTCGATGGTCAGCATGATCCTGAAGTGGTCAAGGAACTGGTCGATCGATTGCATCAGGATGATCTGCACATCGTAAGCGCCGCCCGCAGATTGGACGATGAGCGCCAGGCGGATGCATTGTCGCCGTTGCGCAACACGCTGTCCAAGGTCGGAAACTGGCTGAGCAGCTTTGTCCTGGGGCGCCGCCTCGCCGATCCGTTGACCGGATTCTTCGTTATCAAGCGCGAGGTATTTCTGCGTGTGGCACCGGAGCTTGGAGACGCAGGCTTCAAACTCCTTCTCGATATTCTTTATTCCCACAAAGAACTGCGCCACGCCGAAGTGCCTTTCGATTTTCAGGCGCGGCTTAGCGGCGAATCGAAGCTCGACAGCTATGTCATCTGGAAATTCGTCACCTTCCTTCTTAGCAAGATGACCCGCGGCATCGTGCCTGCGAACCTGATCTCCTTCCTGTTCGTAGGAGGCTCAGGCCTCTTCGTTCACTTGGCGGTTCTCTACAGCGCACTGGCGCTTTCTGTGCCCTTTATGGCAGCACAGACGGTGGCGACGCTGGTAGCTGCCACCAGCAACTTCCTGCTCAACAATCTGCTGACTTTTCAGGATCGACGACTGCGCGGCCGGGCAAAGTTCTGGGGCTATCTCAAGTTTTTGTTCGTGTCGTCTGTCGGCATCGTCGCCAATGTTTCGGCCGCGACCCTTGCCTATGAACGGCTGGTGCACGTGGTCTTCCTTGCCACTCTAGCGGGCATCGCCATCGACACGGTCTGGAAGTTCGTGATCGCCAACAAGTTCATCTGGAAATAGACGAGGCCCACCCCATGCAGTCCAAGACCGTGGATGCTGAAAAGCCTCTCTGGATTATTCTTGCTATCGTCGTCTGCCTGCTGGTGTTGCGTCAGCTGATGCATCAATCGATGTTCTTTGACGGCGCGATCTACGCCAGCATCGCGCGCAACCTGGCCGAAGGCGCTGGTTCACCGTGGCGGTTGCAGTTCTCGGATACTTTGTTTTCGCTCTTCTCCGAGCATCCGCCGTTGATGATGTGGCTCGAAGCGATTGGTTTTCTTCTGTTCGGCGACACGATCGCCGTTGAAAAATGCTTCTCGTTGCTGACGCTGATCGCCAGCGGCTTCATTCTGCTGAAGATCTGGCAAAGGCTTCACGCTAGCGATCCGGAGCTTCGCTTTGCAGGTCCCATGGTTTTGGCCATGGCGCTCGGTGCAGGACGTGTGAGCTGGGGGTTTACCAATGGAATGCTCGAAAACCTGCTGATCGTTTTTACCTCTCTGGCGATTTATTGCGTTGTCGTTGCCTATGGCGGCGCCGATCACAAGAAGGCTCTGTCGCGTTCGGTGTTGATGATCGCCGCAGGGGTTTTGGTGGCGTTGGCGCTGATGACCAAAGGACTGGTCGGCCTGTTCCCTCTTGCAACGCCGGGAATATGGTGGCTGGCATTTCGTCGTCGAAACCTAGTCTCAGTCATCGTTGACACCTTGGTCATGACCGCGACGGTTGTCGTTTTCTTTGCCGCTCTCTGGCAGTTGGACGATGCCCGGGACGCGATCCAGCGCTATCTCTCGATACAGCTATTGCCGAGCCTGACCGGTCAGCGCGGCAGCGGTGGCGGCAACTGGAACGCCGTGCGCGCTTTCATACGCGTCAATGCTTATCCGGCGATCATCACGCTCATCATCGTGCTTTGCGATCGCCGTTGGGGAAACCGCTCCGAAATGCCGCGTGATGTAAGTCAGGCGCGACGCAGGACCGCCGTCTTTCTGGCGCTCGTCGGCTTTTCCGCTTCGCTTCCGTTGCTAGCCAGCCCGCGCGTTGCCAGCTTCTATTTCAATCCGTCGCTCGCCTATTTCGCATCTGCCTTCGCGATTGCGGGCGCACCGGCCGTTGTTCGAGCAATTCGAGCGCTGAACGCACGGGCATATCGGCAGCTGTCGGTCAGCTTGACTGTAGCACTCGCGCTGAGTGCCATTCTCGTCGGCTTCAACTTCGGTCGGCCAGGAACAGATGCGGATACGATCGTCAACGCCGCGCGCATTGCGGATCATGTCTGCCCGTCGTCGGGAACGTGCGAACGCGCAGTCGCGGTCTGCGGCGCGGGAGCCGAAGATTGGGCACTCTACGGCTACCTGGAGCGTCGGCATAAGATTAGCCTCGCAACTATGGATGCCGCCGCGGGCAACCATATCGTCGTGGACGATAGCTGCGGCGCAGAAACGACCGGCTACAGCGACACCGGTCTTCAACTTTCAAAATATCGCCTGCTTCAACGCTGAGGCGATAAAACAGCGCCACCTCAGCGGCGCCGTTTCCCTGTCATCGGTTGTCGAGCTGCGAGCGCACCAGTCGCAGCCCGCGTTCGGTGATCCGGTATGGCTGTCCGGTCTGCGATCTGATCGCTTTCAGCCGTTTGAGCCTTCGAAAGAGCTCGAGGTCGAAGCCGGGGTAGAGCCAGCCGTCGCGGGTGAGGCAGTTGACGGCCTCGATCTTGTGTCTGTCGTCGCGTTCGATTTCGATGCGGCCGCCTTGGGCCAGCAAGTGCAGGATGCGCTGTTCCGCGCGTGAAATATCCATGGAGATGTTGATCCGGTCTCGCGCCGTTTAAGGCGCACAAAAAACGATCTGGCGTCCGGGTGGGACGTCAGGGCTTCGTTCTCGTCGGGCCCGTGCGCGCAAGAAAACTTGCGGGCAGGGCCTTTACCGGGTCTCTGATTGCGAGTTCAACATGAGGATTTGATAGGCTTCGGCCTCGTCGGCGTCAAGGTCGGCGCCAAGCGAGCTCCCTCTTTCGCAATGCGAGATAAGCTTCGCCTGACGTTACGGAAGGCTTTGAGATGGCCTGATTCGGTGGTTTACTTTCCTCGGTGTTTCGGAGGTTCTGATTGATCACTATTCGCAATGCCCATGAGGGCGAAGCCGAGGTTTTGAGCGAAATCGGGTTGCGCGCCTGGCAGAAGGCCATGGCGCCGATCGGCGAGGCGGATGCGATGGCGTCGGCTGCCCGCAGCGCCTTCATGAATTTCGCCGAGACGCGCTGGCTCACCATTACCGTCATCGAATGGAACGGCCACACGGCCGGATGGGCCGCGCGCGAAAATCTCGACGAGACGATTTCCGACTTCTGGATCGATCCGTCATTCACCGGCCATGGGCTCGGCTCGGCTCTGCTGCAGTCGATCGAAAAGGAGGTGGCGGAGCAGGGGCTCGACAGTGTGATGATGCAGACGCACGCCGAAAACAACGAGGCGATCACCTTCTTCAAGAAGAACGGCTATTCAATTCACTGGCTGTCGGTCGCCTATAATCCCAAGCTCGACCGTGACGTCCCCTCGGTTGGGCTATCGAAGCCGGTATCATCGCAGGGCGAGGGGCCTTACGGCGCCTTCTAGATCAGTCCAAACACCCTCGCGTGATTGCTGCTATGAGCGCGACCACGGCAAGCAGATGAAAAACGCAGATCGCCATAAGCTCCGAGCGAAACGGCTCCTTGCGGGTCTTGTGGCGCAGCAGCTGTTGGGCACTCACCGCACCGGGACTGCCGGCAAGGAAGGCAAGCGTCAGAAGCGTCTTTTCGCTGATGCGCCACCGGCCATAGCGCGCGGCCTGCTTGTCGACGAAGTAGATCGCGAACACCAGCCCGTTCCAGGCTGTGAACAGTCCGATGATTTTGGCGAGATCGGTGAGAAGCATGGGCGGACTCTAACGGTGGCCCGTTAACAACCGAAAAATGCCGGCTGTCCGGCCCGCAATGGCCGAGACCATGCCGAAAGCCTTGCACCGGAAGGTCATTTCCGTTACCTCACCAGTTGAATAAGATAGCCTCAAAAGAGCATTTCCATGACCCTTGTCGACGTTCGCACGCCTGATCCGAAACGCTTCATTCCCGGTGCCACTGGCGATTGGGAAGTCATCATCGGCATGGAAGTCCATGCGCAGGTGCTGTCCAATTCGAAGCTGTTCTCCGGCGCTTCGACCGAGTTCGGCAAGCCGCAGAATTCCAACGTCTCGCTCGTCGATGCCGCCATGCCCGGCATGCTGCCCGTCATCAACGAGGAATGCGTCGCCCAGGCGGTCCGCACGGGTCTCGGCCTGAAGGCCCAGATCAACAAGCGTTCGATCTTCGACCGCAAGAACTACTTCTATCCCGACCTGCCGCAGGGCTATCAGATCTCGCAGTTCAAGGATCCGATCGTCGGCGAGGGCCAGATCGTCATCTCGCTCGGCCCGGATCGCCAGGGCCAGTTCGAGGACATCGAGATCGGCATCGAGCGCCTGCACCTGGAGCAGGACGCCGGCAAGTCGCTGCACGATCAGCACGCCACCATGTCCTATGTCGACCTCAACCGTTCGGGCGTCGCCCTGATGGAAATCGTCTCCAAGCCGGACATGCGCTCGTCGGATGAGGCCAAGGCCTACATGACCAAGCTGCGCTCGATCGTGCGCTATCTCGGAACCTGCGACGGCAACATGGACGAAGGTTCGATGCGCGCCGACGTCAACGTCTCCGTGCGCCGCCCGGGCGAAGGTTTCGGCACGCGTTGCGAGATCAAGAACGTCAACTCCATCCGCTTCATCGGCCAGGCGATCGAATACGAAGCCCGCCGCCAGATCGCCATCCTCGAGGATGGCGGCGTGATCGATCAGGAAACCCGCCTGTTCGACGCCGGCAAGGGCGAGACGCGCTCCATGCGCTCGAAGGAAGACGCGCACGATTATCGCTATTTCCCCGATCCCGACCTGCTGCCGCTCGAATTCGACGACGCCTTTGTGGCGGCGCTGGCGGCCGACCTGCCGGAACTGCCCGACGACAAGAAGGAGCGCTTCGTGCGCGAACTCGGTCTCTCGATCTACGATGCCTCCGTGCTCGTGTCGGAAAAGGCGATCGCCGATTATTTCGAAGCCGTCGCCGAGGGGCGTGATGGCAAGATGGCTGCCAACTGGGTCATCAACGACCTCCTTGGCGCCTTGAACAAACTCGGCAAGGATATTGAATCGACTCCGGTTTCCGCCGCTCAGCTCGGTTCGATCATCGACCTCATCAAGGCCGAGACCATCTCCGGCAAGATCGCCAAGGACGTCTTCGAAATCGTTCTGGCCGAAGGCGGCGACCCGGCCGAGATCGTCGAAAGCCGCGGCATGAAGCAGGTCACCGACACCGGCGCCATCGAAAAGGCCGTGGACGAGATCATCGCCGCCAATCCGGATCAGGTCGCCAAGGCGCAGGCCAAGCCCGCTCTCGCCGGCTGGTTCGTCGGCCAGGTGATGAAGTCGACCGGCGGCAAGGCGAACCCGCAGGCCGTCCAGGCTCTGGTCAAGGCCAAGCTCGGCATCGTCGAGGAATAGGTCATCCGGCATCGCCGAAAAGTGTGAAGCGGTTTTCGGATAGCCGATGCCGGAAGGAAGAAAATGGTCTACTTCGTCCGCACCGCCAGCGAGCGCGATCTCGAAAAGGTTCGCGCTCTCCTGGTCGAAACCTTTCATGCGACCTATGACGCGCTGCTCGGCGCGCCGAAGGTCGATGAACTGGTCGCGACGCTCTTCTCGCCCGCGGCGTTGAAGACGCGCATGGCAAACAAGAATGCCGAATTCCTGGTGGCCGACGACGGCAAGGAAATCGGCGGCGTCGGCTATGCCGCGATGTCCGGCGAGATGACCAAGACGGTCATGCTGCACCTGCTTTACGTTCGCCCCTCGCTGCAGCGCGAGGGCATCGGTCGTGATATCTTCGCCGAGCTCGAAACCTGCTTTCCGGCAGCCGAGATCATGCGGCTCGAGGTCGAGCCGCGCAACGAAGCGGCGATCAGCTTCTACCACCGGCTCGGCTTCGCCGATGTCGGTCAGAGCGAAAACAACGGCCCCGGCCAATCCGGCATCCCGGCGCTGATCCTCGAAAAACCGCTCGCCAGCTACTGAGGCATTTCCCGTGGCCAAAGAGATCATCATTCGCGAAGCCCGCCGGGACGATCTGAAGGCATTGATCGCCATGTTCGCCGACGATGATATCGGCGGGCACGGCGACACCCAATCCGAAGACGCGCTGCCGGATTACGAACGCGCCTTCGAGACCATCGCGGCCTCTCCCGATCAGACACTGTTCGTCGCCGAACTGGCCGGCGAAGTCGTCGGCACCTTCCAGACCGCGGTCACCACGACGCTGACCGGCCGCGGAACGTCCTTCATGATCATCGAAGCAGTACAGACGCGCAGTGACATGCGCGGCCAGGGCATCGGCGCCCGGATGATCGAGTTCTGCATCGAACAGGCGAGGGCGCGTGGCCTGCCGCGCGTGCAGCTCATCTCCAATGCCAAGCGCAAGGATGCCCATCGCTTCTATGAGCGGCTCGGTTTCGAGCCCTCGCATCTCGGCTTCAAGATGGCGCTGAAATGAACCCTTTTGCCTTCGGAATCACTGGACAACAGGCGCTGCTGGCGGCATAAGCGAAGGATCGAATTCTGGTCCCGCTTGCTCCCAAGGCAGGCACAAGGAAAAGACATGAAAACTCTCCTCCTGCAAATCTTCACCTGGTGGAACGGTCAGACGATCGGCACCCGCTTCGCGACCTGGCGTTTCGGCAAGCGCGTCGGCGAAGATGAATTGGGCAACGTCTATTACGAAGGCGGCACCACCTCCTTCGGCCTTCCGCGCCGTTGGGTGATCTACAAGGGCTACGCGGACGCATCGGCGATCCCGCCGGGCTGGCACGGCTGGATGCACTACCGCACCGACGTGCCGCCGTCCAAGGAGACCTATGTCGCCAAGGAGTGGCAGAAGGGACACCGCGCCAACCCGACCGGTTCGCCGCAGGCTTACCGCCCGCCGGGTTCGCTCTCCGTTGCCGGGGAACGTCCGCGCGTCACTGGCGACTACGACGCATGGACGCCCGGCAGCTGATCGCAGCCAGTCCGGCCCGGTTTTTGGCCACAATTGACCTATACCCGCAGAATGGCCGCAGACACTGCGGCCTTCTATTTTTGAAATGCGGTGGAGACGGAAAGATATGAAGCTTCTCACGCGGAACCCCGTCCTGCGTGCCGCCGGCATTGCCCTGGCGCTTGGCTCGTCCTTCCTGCCGCAGACGGTTCTCGCCGCCCGCATCGACAATCCTGTCGCCGTCTTTTCCGGCCTCGACAAGATCACCGGCCGCATCACCACCTTCGATGTCTATGTGAACGAAACGGTCCAATTCGGCGCGCTGCAGGTGACGCCGAAGGCCTGCTATTCGCGCGACCAGAGCGAAGTGCAGAAGATCGACGGTTTCGTCGAAGTCGACGAGATCACGCTGGATCGCAAGATCCGCCGCATCTTCACCGGCTGGATGTTCGCCGATAGCCCCGGCCTCAACGCTGTAGAGCACCCGATCTATGACGTCTGGCTGAAGGACTGCAAGGCGACGTCGGACGTGCCTGCGCCCGACGCCAAGACGAACTGACCCTCTGCCGTTACGCCGAGGGTTTCTTGCGGGAGAATATTCCCTTGAGGGCCCGCAATAGCGCTGCTCCCGCGACAAGAACAAGCACGCCGGCCTTCTTGAAGAAAACGGCTGCCATTGCGAGCAGTCCGACTTTAGCCGCGACCTTTGCGCCGGCGGCAGCCGCGATCATGCCGGCCATGCCGTAGGCCGCCAGCTTGTCTCCGCTTTCGTAATCCTTGTAGGTCTTGCCGCTGTCGAATTTGACCATGGTCAGCACGTTGGGGACGGCGGACTGGATTTCCTTCAGTTGGTCCATTCCCGCCACGAAATTGAACATGAAGACGCCTTCGCGCCCAAAGACGCGCACGGAATAGTTCAGCGTGTGCGCTTGGCTCATGTCGTCGCCGAAGATGAGATCGCGCGCCCAGTGCAGCGCATGCGCGGATTGGTCATAGTGCGGGGGTGAAGCCCAGCCGACGAGCGTGATCTTCTCGAAGCCCTGCTTCTCGCGTTCGGGGTTGGATTCCGCGATCGAGTCCTTGATGTTGCGGAGCAGTTCGTCGTAGTCGGTGGATGCGGCATCCACGTCGGAGACGTAGCCGTCAGCACTGTATTCGACGACGGAGCCCCATGATCCGCCCTCAACGGGAGCGTATTTGGCGGGGAAGACCATCCCCATCGTTCCTTCGCCCGCTTGTGGCGGATTGCCCCAAATGTCGACGATCACGCGGCGAGCGTCGGCCGGGCTGAGATAGTAAAATTGCTCGGGAATATTGAGGGTGGCATTCGCGCCCGGAATCTTGATCGCGCCTTGCTGAAAGTCGATCTTTTCCAGGATAGCCTTGTCGGCATCTCCGAAACGATCCGCACCCGGAAACATCTCCTGATATGGTTTCGCCTGAGCCAGCGTTGCTGCCAGAACGAAGAGGGACGTCAGTGCGGCAATTTTCAACTTCATGAACAATACTCCCGTTAAAGGCGCGACAATAGGCGACTTGGGAGTAACGTCAACGTGAACGTGTATTTTATTGTGCAAAAGACAAATGCGGCGAATCCATCGCCGTGGCGAGCATGTGCTCGTACTCGTCCTTCGGAACGTCGATGGCGCCGAAGGTCTTGAGGTGCTCGGTGGTGAACTGGGTGTCGAGCAACACGAAACCGTTCTCCTTCAGCCGCTCCACCAGATGCACGAGGCAGATCTTCGAGGCGTCCGTGCGCCGCGAGAACATGCTCTCGCCGAAGAAGGCGGCACCCAGCGACACGCCGTAAAGCCCGCCGACAAGCTGGTCACCATCCCAGGCCTCGACGGTATGAGCGTGTCCCATGCGGAAGAGGGAGGCGTAGAGCGATCTGATCGTCTGATTGATCCAGGTGCTCGGACGACCTGACGTCTCCTCAGCGCATGCCGCGATCACAGCCTCGAAGTCATGATCGAAGCGGATATCGAAGGGTTGGCGCCGGATGGTCTTGGCGAGGCTTTTGGAGACGTGGAAATCATTGAGCGGCAGAACACCGCGAAGATCGGGCTCGACCCAGAAGATCTCGGGGTCGTCAGCCGATTCTGCCATCGGGAAGAGGCCGATGGAATAGGCGCGCAGGAGAATTTCCGGTGTGATGCCTGGAGATTTCCTGCGCGACCCTGCCATTGCGGTTAAGCCGGCTTGCTGGCCAGATAATTTTCCAGCCAGTGGATGTCGTAATCGCCGTTGGCGATGTCCTGGTTGTCGACCAGATCCTGGAAGAGCGGCAGCGTCGTCTTGATGCCGTCGACCACGAACTCGTCAAGCGCACGACGCAGGCGCATCATGCATTCGACGCGGGTGCGGCCGTGCACGATGAGCTTGCCGATGAGGCTGTCGTAATAAGGCGGGATCTTGTAGCCCTGATAGACGCCCGAATCGATACGTACGCCAAGACCGCCAGGTGCATGGAAATGCGTGATCGTGCCGGGCGAGGGCACGAAGGTGCGCGCGTCCTCGGCGTTGATGCGGCATTCGATGGCATGGCCATGGAAGTGGATCTCATCCTGGGTCACGGACAGGCCGCCGCCGGAAGCGACGCGGATCTGCTCGTGCACGAGGTCGATGCCGGTGATCGCTTCGGTGATCGGATGCTCGACCTGAAGACGGGTGTTCATTTCGATGAAATAGAACTCGCCGTTTTCGTAGAGGAACTCGATCGTGCCGGCGCCGCGATACTTCAGCTTCTTCATGGCGTCGGCGCAGACCTGGCCGATCTTCATGCGCTGTTCGACGTTGAGGGCAGGCGAGTTGGCTTCTTCCCAGACCTTCTGGTGGCGGCGCTGCAGCGAGCAGTCGCGTTCACCAAGATGGATGGCATTGCCTTCGCCGTCACCGAACACCTGGATTTCGATGTGCCGCGGCTTGCCGAGGTACTTTTCCATGTAGACGGCTTCGTTGCCGAATGCGGCAGCCGCTTCGGTACGGGCCGTCGACCAGGCCTCAATCACGTCGTCAGCGCTCTTGGCGACCTTCATGCCGCGTCCGCCACCACCAGCAGTCGCCTTGATCAGCACGGGATAACCGATTTCGGCGGCCGTCTTGATGGCCTCTTCCTCGGTCTTCACTTCGCCGTCGGAGCCCGGAACGACGGGGATGCCGAGTTCCTGCGCCGTCGTCTTGGCGGTGATCTTGTCGCCCATGATGCGGATGTGTTCCGCGGTCGGGCCGATGAAGGTGATGCCGTGCGCTTCGAGAATATCGGCGAACTTGGCGTTCTCCGACAGGAAGCCGTAGCCGGGGTGTACAGCGTCGGCGCCGGTGATTTCGCAGGCAGCAACGATCTGATGAATGTTCAGATAGCTGTCGCGCGACGGCGGCGGGCCGATGCAGACGCTTTCGTCGGCCAGGCGCACATGCATGGCGTCGGCATCGGCGGTCGAGTGAACGACGACGCAGGGAATACCGAGTTCCTTGCAGGCACGAAGCACGCGAAGGGCAATTTCCCCGCGGTTGGCGATGAGGATTTTCGAGACCATGACGTCCGCCTTATTCGACGACCACGAGAGCTTGGCCGTATTCGACGGGGCTGCCGTCCTCGACAAGAATTTCAACGACCTTGCCCGACTTCGGGGCAGGGATCTGGTTCATCGTCTTCATCGCTTCGATGATGAGCAGCGTCTGGCCTTCCTTGACCGTCGCGCCAACTTCGATGAATGCGCGCGCACCCGGAGCCGGTGCCATGTAGGCGGTGCCGACCATAGGAGCGGAAACCGTGTTGGCCGGGTTGCGGGCCGGTGCGGCGGAAGCGGCAGGCGCTGCTGCGGCCGGAGCTGCAATCGCTGCCGGAGCGGCGGCGTAGGCAGGAACACCCATCGGCGCCTGGATATACTGCGTGTTGCCGGCGCGCGAAACGCGGATGCGCAGATCGTCCTGCTCGACTTCAATCTCGGTCAGATCCGTGTCGTTGAGGATGTTCGCGAGATCGCGGATCAGTGCCTGGTCGATACCGTTCTTTTTTTCAGCCATGAGTTTTGCCCTGTCTTTTTATGCGGTGACGTTCTTTAGCGCGTGGAGCGCCAGAATGTAGCTATATGGTCCGAAGCCGGCGATGACACCCTTTGCAGCGGGCGCGATCATCGACTTGTGGCGAAATTCTTCCCGCGCATGCACGTTGGAGATATGGAGCTCTACAACGGGAATGGAAATGGCGCGGATCGCATCATGTAGCGCAACCGAGGTGTGCGTGTAGGCGCCGGCGTTGATCGCAACGCCGATGGCCTTGTCGCCGGCTTCGTGCAGCCAGTCGACGAGCTGACCTTCATGGTTGCTTTGACGGAAATCGACATCGACGCCAAGCTCTCGCCCGGCCGACTTGCAGTCCGCCTCGATGTCCTGAAGCGTCTTGCCGCCGTAAATGCCGGGCTCTCTTTTGCCGAGCATGTTCAGGTTTGGCCCGTTCAGGACGAAAATGGTTTGCGTCATCGAGTGTTCCGTCAAATGTGCGAGGGCAACCTATAGACTCACCAAAGGCTTAATGAAAGCCCTTTGGACAAGGCATCAGGAATCGCGCCACATTGTCCACATGGCTGAAGCACCGGGATTTTAGCAATTTGATGGGGGCCGGTTCAGCAGCTGGTCTTGCCGCAGGTCCGCATGTTCTTGACCTTGGTCTCGAGGTCGTCATAGCCGACCGCGCCCTGCACCAGCTCGTTGCCGATAACGTAAGATGGCGTGCCTGTGATACCGAGGTTCTGCGCCAGCGAGTAGGTTTCCTGCACGGAAGCGTCGCTCGGGCTCTTGGCCATCTCCGCCCGGATCTGCTTTTCGCTGACGCCGAGAGACTGGGCCGCTTCGATGGCGCTCGCCTCGTCGGCGCGTCCGTCGCTGCCGAGCAGGGCTACGTGGAACTTGCTGTACTTCTCCGGAGCGATCTTGCGGAAGGCATCGGACACCTTGTGGGCGGCAACCGATTCAGGTCCGAGGATCGGGAATTCCTTGAGCACGAAGCGGACGTTCGGGTCCTTCTTCAGCATGGTCTGCATGTCGGTCAGCGCGTGGCGGCAGTAACCGCAATTATAGTCGAAGAACTCGACGATTGTGACGTCGCCCTTCGGGTTGCCGATCGTCATGTCGTATTTGGAATCGAAGATCGTCGCCTTGTTTTCCGAGATCGTCGCATTGGCCTTTACGAGTCGCGCAGTCTCCTGCTTCTTCTGCAGGGCGTCCTGCACGTCGAGCATGATCTCCGGGTTTTCGATGAGGTATTGCTTGATGAACTCGCCGAACTCCTTCTTCTGCGCATCGTCGAGGGCCGCGGCCGGCTGGGCGGAGACTACGGAGGCGGTCAGCGCGAGCGCCGTGAAGATTTTCGGGAGAATGGCCATGATATCCTCGTCTTTGCAGGTGATTTTGGTCGTTCAATGCTTCGGGTATCACAGTCCCATGATCGGAACGCAATGCGAAGCAACAAAAATACGGCGCATTCCGGCGTATTGAAACAGGAATTCTCGTGTTCGTTATCTGGTCGCGGGATTGTGAAGATCTCACTAATGCGGCATTTGTCTGGCCGCAAATCGAAGTCGAAAGAGCAGAGTAATTGTTTTCCATTTCCAAGCGCAGTACAGTCGAGCCGTTTCACGCAATGGATGTTTTGGCGGAAGCGACGCGGCGGCGCGCAAGTGGCCGGCCGGTAATCTCAATGGCCGTCGGCCAGCCCTCGCATCCGGCGCCGCGCGCCGCACTTGATGCTGCAAGGGCAGCGCTCGATGACGGCAGGATCGGCTACACCGACGCGCTGGGTACTGTGAGCCTGAAGCAAGCGCTTGCAGCGAATTACCGCGAGCGCCACGGCCTGGACATCGACCCCGCGCGCATCGCGATCACGACAGGCTCGTCAGCCGGGTTCAATCTCGCGTTCCTGTCGCTCTTCGATGCCGGTGACGCGGTGGCGATCGCCAGGCCCGGCTATCCCGCATATCGCAACATCCTCGGCGCGCTCGGGCTGCGGGTGATCGAGGTGCCCGTCACCGCCGAAACGCATTTCACGCTGACGCCTCAAAGCATCGAGGCGGCCCAGAAGAAAAGCGGCATCCGCGTGAAGGGCGTTCTGCTCGCGAGCCCGGCAAACCCGACCGGCACCGTCACGGGCCGCAAGGCGCTTGCCGAGCTGGCGGAATACTGTTCGGCAAACTCGATCGCTTTCATTTCCGACGAAATCTATCACGGGCTCACCTTCGCGAGCGAGGAGACAAGCGCGCTCGAACTGACCGATGAAGCCATCGTCATCAATTCGTTCTCGAAATATTATTGCATGACCGGCTGGCGCATCGGCTGGATGGTGCTGCCCGATCGTCTCGTGCGCCCGATCGAGCGGGTCGCCCAGAGCCTCTATATCTCCGCGCCGGAGCTGTCGCAGATCGCCGCCACGGCTGCACTTGGCGCATCCGCCGAACTCGATGTCTACAGGGCAAGCTACGCCGCCAACCGGGACTTCCTGATGCGGCGTCTTCCGGACATGGGTCTTACGATCGCCTCGCCGATGGATGGCGCCTTCTACGCTTACGTGGATGTGACGCGCTTCACCAATGACAGCATGGAATTCGCCAAGCGGATGCTCACCGAGATTGATGTTGCCGCGACACCAGGCCTCGATTTCGATCCGTTGGAAGGACATCGCGCCATGCGTATGTCCTATGCTGGCTCCGAAGCCGAGATCGCGGAGGCGGTCGATCGCATGACGGGTTGGCTCAAAGCGAGCTGATTTCAAGGCACTGCAGGCGTTTTCGGACTCATTTTCTGAGCGCCTTGAAAGAGCATTGTGAAGGGCAGGTCGGCCGTTTAGGCCGGCTTGCAGTTCTCGCGATCGAGCTGCGAGACCATCGCAAGTAAGGTCTCCGAAACCGGTGTCGGCACAGAGGCGAGCCTGCCGAGAACCACGACCATGCCGACCAGCGGCGTGATCTCCAGCGCCTTTCCGGCAAGCAGGTCCTGCAGCATCGAGGTGCGGACAGGGCCGATCTGGCTCGCCTGCTCGAGCCGCTCTTCCACCGACATGCCGACATTGGCCCCGAGCGCCTCGCCAACCGCCTTGACCTCCTTCATCACCTTGCCGATCTGGTCGGTGACAGCCACGTCGGCCATGAGGTCGGACATGGTGGAGCGCGTCAGCGCGCTAATGGGGTTGAACGACGCATTGCCCATCAGCTTGCTCCAGATATCGTTGCGGATTTCCGGTGACAGCGTGATGTTGAGATCGGCCTTCTGCAGCAGAGCCTGAATGGCCTCGAGATCAGCCGTGATCTCGCCGGAGGGCTCGCCCAGGATGAAGCGGCCCTTATTACTGAGCCTGATATGTCCGGGCTGACTAACCTCCGCGCCCTGATGCGCCACGCAACCGATGACCCGGTGCGGGCCGACAAGTCTCCAGAGCGCACCGCCTTCATCGAGCTCTTCGAATTGCAGTTCGGCGAATTCGGGATGGTCGTCTCGATGGAAATACCACCACGGAATGCCGTTGAGGATCATCACGACGCGCGTGTCGTCCTTCAGGAGCTTCGCCATCCCCTCGGCGGTAGCGCTGAGCTGATGTCCCTTGAGCCCGGTGATGACCAGATCCTGCGGCGGAAGATCGGCCGGATTGTCGGTCGCCACCACTTTCACGTTGATCGGCGTCTCGGAACCCGCTTCATGCAGCGTCAGACCCTCGCGGCGGATGGCATCGAGATGCGCGCCGCGCGCGATGACCGACACCGTGACGTCGCTTCCCAGCGACGCCGCGATCTTGGTCGCGATCATCCCGCCCAGCGCGCCGGCGCCAAAAATGCAGATGGTCTTGATGGTCATGAAATCCTATCTCCGCAATCACTTGAAAGCGGTAGAGATAGGCTATCCGGCCTCGAAGGCGAATGATTTTTTGGTGTTCAGCGATCGCCCGGCAGCAACTCGCTGCGACGCAATTCGTCGATTGCGCTCACCGCGTCCTCTGCCGACCAGCCGGCCTTCAGAGCAGCGGAAATCATCCGCAACTCAGCCTCGGCCTCGATCTGCAGGAAGAGCGGCTCAAGCGCTTCCTGAGCGGTCACGACATGGTCTTTCGGAGGGGCTATCGACTGGCTGGAAGCGAGCATAGGCATCTGCGCGGTACTCCTCTCTTTATGGGCAGGCGGGCTTTCTTTTTGACTGGCTTGAATCGACCTAATGCGCCAACCTCAAAAAAGGTTCCGGATAAACTTTAGAAAAGCCTGCATCTTGTTCTTTCGCCCCGCCTCTGCCTTCTTGCGCCCATAGGCTGATGCGCGATTCGGGTCCCGATAAAGCGGTGTAGCCCACGGAAGAATGCGCACGAAGGAGATTGCGATGACGAACGCCAAGCCCGGGATTTCCGAGATGCGGCCCAGAATTTCGGTGATCGGCGTTGGTGGTGGTGGCGGAAACGCCATCAACAACATGATCGCGGAAAGCCTCGAAGGCGTTGAATTCATTGCCGCAAACACCGATGCGCAGGTGCTTGCGACGTCGAAGGCCTCGCGCCGCATCCAGCTCGGCGCGCATGTGACCGAAGGCCTCGGCGCCGGCTCGCTGCCCGAGATCGGCCGCGCCGCCGCTGAGGAATCGATCGATGAGATCATGGATCACCTAGCCGGCTCGCACATGTGCTTCGTCACCGCCGGCATGGGCGGCGGCACCGGCACGGGTGCTGCACCTGTTATCGCACAGGCGGCCCGCAATGCCGGCATCCTGACGGTCGGCGTCGTCACCAAGCCCTTCACCTTCGAGGGCAACCGCCGCATGAAGACGGCAGATGCCGGCATCGAAGCGCTGCGTCAGGCTGCCGATACCGTGATCGTCATCCCGAACCAGAACCTGTTCCGCATCGCCGACGCGAAGACCACCTTCGCCGACGCCTTCATGACCGCCGACCGCGTGCTGTTTGCCGGCGTCGGCTGCATCACCGACCTGATCGTCAAGGAAGGCCTGATCAACCTCGACTTCGCCGACGTGAAGTCGGTCATGCGCGGCATGGGCCGCGCCATGATGGGTACCGGCGAAGCCTCGGGCGAAGAGCGCGCGATGAAGGCGGCGGAAGCCGCGATCGCCAATCCGCTGCTCGACGACATCTCGATGCGCGGCGCCAAGGGCGTGCTGATCTCGATCTCCGGCGGTTCCGACATGACGCTGTTCGAGGTGGATGAAGCCGCAAGCCGCATCCGCGACGAAGTGCAGGACGATGCCGATATCGTCGTCGGCGCGATCTTCGACCGCAATCTCGATGGCAAGTTCCGCGTCTCCGTCGTCGCCACCGGCCTCGATGGCGCGGGTGCCGGCGTCGCTCCTGTCCAGCAGGGCGCCACCATGGTCCCGGGCCTGCCGCCGCGCACGCTGCAGTAAGCCGCAACAACAACTTGGTCCGATCCGGCCGCGTGCTCCTGCGAGCGCGCGGCCTTTTTGCGTCTGTAGGCAGCAACGTCCCGCCAGTTCTGGAAAAACCGATTGGGCCACCCTAGATCAAAAGGTGCCCCAAGACGCGCCCAACGACATCCCCAAAAAACACCAACGGGCGCTTTCAATTTCAGACGAACATTTCAGGAAAGCACCATGTCTCAAGACAAAAATCCCGTCTGGTTCATCACCGGTTGCTCGACAGGCTTCGGCCGCGAACTGGCGAAGCTCACCATCGCCCGCGGCTGGCCGACCATCGTCAGCGCTCGCGATAAGGCCCGCGTCGCCGATCTCGTGACCGGCCATGAAGACAACGCGCTCGCCGTCGATCTCGATGTGACCGATGCCGCGCAGATCACCGCCGCCGTAAAGGCCGCCGAGGAGCGCTTCGGACGGATCGACGTCCTCGTCAACAATGCCGGCTATGGCTATCAGTCGACGATCGAGGAAGGCAGCGACAGCGAGATCCGCGATCAGTTCGAGGCCAATGTCTTCGGCCTGTTCGCCATGACCCGCGCCGTTCTGCCCGGCATGCGCACGCGCAGACGCGGCCATGTGATCAACATCACCTCGGTGGCCGGCTTCATCGGCTTCCCGGCATCCGGCTACTACTCGGCGAGCAAGCACGCGGTGGAGGGAATGTCGGACGCGCTT
The DNA here is from genome assembly GCF_030380805.1 of Rhizobium sp. S163. Classification (NCBI taxonomy): domain Bacteria; kingdom Pseudomonadati; phylum Pseudomonadota; class Alphaproteobacteria; order Hyphomicrobiales; family Rhizobiaceae; genus Rhizobium; species Rhizobium sp. S163. The sequence continues at coordinate 129,000 of NZ_JAUDSA010000005.1, forward strand.
GCCGCCGAAGGCGCGCCGCTCGGTATCAAGGTCACCTGTGTCGAGCCCGGCCCGTTCCGCACCGATTGGGCCGGCCGTTCGCTGCGGCAGACCGAAAGCAAGATCGCCGATTACGCAGAAACCGCCGCCGCGCGCATGCGCCAGACGGCCGGTTATAGCGGCCAGCAGCCGGGCGATCCCGTGCGCGCCGGCGAAGCGATCATCAAGAGTACCGAGGTCGAGAAAGCGCCGCGCCACCTCGTGCTCGGCGAATTCGGCTATGGCGCGGTCACGGCCAAGCTGAAGGAGCGCTTGGCGCTGATCGAGGAATGGAAGGATACCAGCCTCGGCGCCGATTTCCCGAAGTCTTGAGGCTCGCGCTCCAGAATGAGCTGGGCGCTGTGGAGGAATATGTGATGGTGAAGCTGGTCTATGGCCTTGAAGGCTTGTTGATCCTGGCCGGTCTGATCTGGATGGGGCAGGGCAGCGGCTATTTTCCGTATCCGGCCGAAAGCTTCATGATCGACCAGACGCCCTGGATCTACTGGGGCGCGCTTGCCGTCGCCGTCGGCCTCATTCTGATCGTGCTGACCAAGAGCCTGCGGGGCAGACGCTAACACTAGTCCAAAACAAATTCGCCGGCTGGAAGGGCAAGAAAACCCCGCCAGCCGGCGATAATCAGTCGCTTGAAACGGATCAAGCGCGGCGCAAACGCGCCTCTGGCAGTTCGGGCCGGGTGCCGTCAGGCGCGCGAAGACCGCGATGCTTGCTGACAAAGATCCACTCGACATTGCCGGGCTCGAACGGCCGGCGCGGATTGCGCAGCGCCAAACGGCGCTCGGACAGGCTGCGGGGCAGGGTGTCGATCATGTCGTTCATGAACGTGTCGAGACACTCTTTCCAGCGGGGCGAAACGGCGACATCGACGCCGCCGTAGCGATGAAAATCGGGATGTTTGCGGGAGTAGCATGCGCCGATCATCCAGGCATGCTGCTGTTTCAGAAAACGCTCTTTAATGGTCATTCGCAGTCTTTTTCATTCCTTGGCGTCAGCGACTCCCTAGCCGTCGAAGCGAGCGATGTTGATCGGCCGTTCCGCTGTCCAGGTGCCATCCGCACGCTGATATTTTGTTTGCAAACCGGCTGCCGATCAAACGATCGATAAGCGACCTGGGGCCGCCGCCGGTGCCTCTACACGAGTAGGAAAAGGTGGCCGATTGAACGCCGTCGAAGCCTGAGCTGGGACGCCATTACGTTCGGCGACGTGCTACCTAGTCGACATTGATTGTTCCTTCAAGGATTTTCCTGAAACAATTTTGCATGGCTGCCCGTCGCGGCGAAAAAACGGTAGCAGCGCCCTCATCGGCTCGCGTCATGGGCGTGAATTTTGCCCGTGGCTGACTTGAGGCTGTATATGGCAGCCGAGGTCAGGGGATGCGACGCCGAATGCGCTTGCGCGGCGAGGGAACGCTTCATAGGCTCGCTGCGTTGATGGATTCGTTCAACGCTTTTCAGTAGGAATCACATGCGCGCTCAATCGAAGCCGTTCGTTGTTGAAATCAAGACTTCCCGCCGTACCGATCGTAGCAAGGAAAAATCCATCTGGGGCAATCTCGACCTCTCCGCCGTCGCGCAGGAGGTGGCCGATGACGTGCCCTTGTCGGCAGCACCTGCCACCGGTGTCGAGCAAAAAGCCGTCCGGTAATGGCCGAAAGGGCGCGCTCCGATATGCAGCCGCGCCCTTCATCGAATTCCGTAAAAGCTGAGTACCGTCAGATCGGATTACAGGTCATGCCGTTGCGCTGCGCATTCGCGATGCAGTCGCTTCGATTGTTATAGCCTTCTGTCGACGCGCCAACGATCCGACCGTTTGGCGCCGTGCGCCGCCAGCGCCACTGACCATTGGTTTGGTATATCTCCCACGTATCGCCATTGCTTGACTTACAACTCGCCATGTCTCCCTCCCTTGCTTTGGCACACCAGGGCTAGGCTATTCCTTCGCGCGTTTCCACGAACTGGCTGCAATCAAAGATCGTACCTCGCCGCAAGGTCGGTTGTATCGGCCGTGAGATGCCAGACATAAGTGGCGAACCATCTGGCCCCTTGGGCGTTGTTTGAAAACACGCTGAAGGAGAAGATCGATGCCAATCAACGATGATGGAAAGAAGCCGCTGTCGCGCAGCGAGGACTATCGCGATTTCGAAGAGCGCAATATCGACGACGGCTGGCCTATGCGGATACACCGGACGCCGCGTCCGCAGCGCCTGAAAATCGCGCCTTTGGCGAAACGCCCGCCAATTTCGACAGCAGCGATAACCCAGGCTTCCGCATCGACGGCATAGACCGCGATGGCAACGAGAACCGCCTGAAGGACTCACTCCGCGCCGACACGATCGATCGCAATGACAGCGACGATCTCGAAGCGCGGGTCACCGAAAACATCGAGAACGTTCCCGAAGTCGACATCGACAGCATCGAGGTGCACGCCGACGGCCATGTGGTCACGGTCGAAGGCTCCGTCGAGACTATCGGCATCGCCCGCAAGGTCGAACTCGCCGCTTCCTCGGTCGATGGCGTCCACCATGTGAGGAACAGGCTGCACACGACGGGCGTGGATGCGCATTGATTTTGCGCCCTGCCTACAACGAGAAAGGCCGCCCGCTTGGATAAGCGGACGGCCTTTTCAATTAGCGCTCTCTAAATCAATCAGCTGCAGCCGCTGGTCGCGCCGCAAGTGTCGCACTTCTCGCAGGTGCCGTTGCGCACCATCGTGAAGTTCTGGCACTCCGAGCAAATGTTGCCGGTGTAGCCCTGCATGATCGACCGGGCGCGGCGCTCGGATTCGATCTTCTTGGCTTCCGTCTTGGCCGATGCGGCGTCAGCCGCAGCCTTGTCGGAGAACAGCGCCGTTGCCTGCTGCTGGTTTTCGGTCGTGACTTCTTCCAGCACTTCCTCGGCGATCTCTTCGGCCAATTCCTTGGCGCGCTCTTCGTAATCGCGCTTGAAGGCGACGATTTCGGAGGTCGAGATGGCGGTCGTCGGCTCGATCTTGCGGGCGGCAGCGCCTGCAAACGACGTTACCGTTGCACCGGACGAGGCGCGGGCAGGGGCGGCTGTTGCCGAGCCCTTGGGCTCGCCGGCAGCCTGGCGTTCGCTGTTCGAAACGATCGTCGGCTTGTAGCCGCGGGTCCAGCCGGTCGAGACGAGGTTCGTCTTGCCTTCCTGGATGCCCTTGCCGAGTGCCGTGTTCGAGAAGTCCGACGTGTCGACATGCGCCAGATCGTGGCGGCCGAGGTAGGAGACGGCGAGCTCGCGGAACACGTAGTCGAGGATCGACGTGGCGTTCTTGATCGCATCGTTGCCGATGACCATGCCTGCCGGCTCGAACTTGGTGAAGGTGAAGGCCTCCACATATTCTTCGAGCGGCACGCCGTACTGCAGACCGAGCGAGATGGCGATGGCGAAGTTGTTCATCATCGCACGGAAGGCGGCACCTTCCTTGTGCATGTCGATGAAGATTTCGCCGAGGCGACCGTCACCGAATTCACCAGTGCGCAGGTACACCTTGTGTCCGCCGACGGCAGCCTTCTGGGTGTAGCCCTGGCGGCGGTTCGGCAGCTTCTCGCGTTCGCGGGTCACGCGCTCGACCACACGCTCGATGATCTTTTCGGTGATGGTGACGGCCTGAGCGGCGACCGGCTGCTGCAGCAGATCGTCCAGTGCGTCCTCATCGCTTTCGTCTTCGATCAGCGAGGCGTTCAGCGGCTGCGACAGCTTGGAGCCGTCGCGATAGAGAGCGTTTGCCTTCAGGCCGAGCTTCCAGGAGAGCATGTAGGCGCTCTTGCAATCGTCGACCGTCGCGTCGTTCGGCATGTTGATCGTCTTGGAGATCGCACCCGAGATGAACGGCTGGGCAGCAGCCATCATGCGGATGTGGCTGTCAACCGAGAGGTAACGCTTGCCGATCTTGCCGCACGGATTGGCGCAATCGAAGACGGCGAGGTGCTCGTTCTTGAGGAACGGTGCGCCTTCCAGCGTCATTGCGCCGCAGACGTGAACATTGGCAGCCTCGATGTCCTTCTTCGAGAAACCGAGGTGCTCGAGCAGGTTAAAGCCCATGTCGCCGAGCTGTTCGTCGGAAACCTTAAGCGTGCCCTTCAAGAAGTCGGTGCCGAGCGTCCACTGATTGAAGACGAACTTGATGTCGAAGGCCGACTTCAGCGCGCCATTCAGCGCTTCGATCTTCTCGTCGGTGAAGCCCTTGGCCTTCAGCGAGCCGGGGTTGATTGCAGGCGCCTGGTTCAGGTTGCCGTGGCCGACAGCGTAAGCTTCGATCTCGGCGATCTGGCTCTCGGAGTAGCCGAGCGTGCGGAGCGCCTCCGGAACGGCGCGGTTGATGATCTTGAAGTAGCCGCCGCCGGCGAGCTTCTTGAATTTCACCAGCGCGAAGTCAGGCTCGATACCGGTCGTGTCGCAATCCATGACGAGGCCGATCGTGCCTGTCGGCGCGATGACGGTTGCCTGGGCGTTGCGGTAGCCGTGCTTTTCGCCGAGCTCGAGAGCCTTGTCCCAGGCGCTCTTGGCATGAGCCACCAGATCCTGGTCCGGGTTCTCGGAGTGGATGAGCGCGACCGGGTTGATCGACAGGCCTTCATAGCCCGACGTCTCGCCGTAAGCGGCGCGGCGATGGTTGCGGATAACCCGCAGCATGGCTTCGCGGTTCGGCTTGAACATCGGGAACGGTCCGAGTTCAGACGAGATCTCGGCCGAAGTGGCGTAGGAGATGCCGGTCATGATCGCGGTCAGCGAGCCTGCAATGGCGCGGGCTTCGTCGCTGTCATAGGGAATGCCCGACGACATCAGCAGGCCGCCGATGTTGGCGTAGCCGAGGCCGATCGTGCGGTATTCGTAGGAGCGCTCTGCGATCTGCTTCGACGGGAACTGTGCCATCATCACGGAGACTTCAAGCACGACCGTCCAAAGGCGAACGGCGTGTTCGTAGTCAGCGATGTTGATGCGCTTGGTGGCCGCATCCTTGAACTGGATGAGGTTCAGCGAGGCAAGGTTGCAGGCCGTGTCGTCGAGGAACATGTATTCCGAGCACGGGTTTGATGCGCGGATCGGGCCGGCAGCCGGGCTGGTGTGCCAGTCGTTCATCGTCGTGTTGAAGTGCAGGCCCGGATCGGCCGAGGCCCATGCGGCGTAGGAGATCGATTCCCACAGGTCGCGTGCCTTCAGCGTCTTCATGACCTTGCCGTCCTTGCGGGCGGTCAGGTTCCAGTCGCCGTCGTTTTCGACAGCGCGCAGGAAGTCGTCCTTGATCGAGACCGAGTTGTTGGAGTTCTGGCCCGAAACCGTGAGGTAGGCTTCCGAATCCCAGTCGGTGTCGTAGGTCTTGAACTCGAGGTCCTTGTAGCCCTGGCGAGCGAACTGGATGACGCGGCCGATGTAGTTTTCAGGAACCTGGTCCTTCTTGGCAGCGCGTACTTCGCGCTTCAGGGCAGGGTTCTTGTTCGGGTCGTAGCAATCGTCATTGTCGCCGTCGCAATTGACGCAGGCCTTCATGATCGCCTTCAGGTGGCGATTGACGATCTTGGAACCGGTCACGAGGGCAGCAACCTTCTGCTCTTCCTTGACCTTCCAGTTGATGTATTCCTCGATATCCGGATGGTCGATGTCGACCACGACCATCTTAGCAGCGCGACGCGTCGTGCCGCCAGACTTGATGGCGCCGGCAGCGCGGTCGCCGATCTTCAGGAAGCTCATCAGGCCGGAGGAACGGCCGCCGCCGGAAAGGCGTTCGCCTTCGCCGCGCAGATACGAGAAGTTGGAGCCGGTGCCGGAGCCGTACTTGAAGAGGCGGGCTTCGCGAACCCACAGGTCCATGATGCCGCCTTCGTTGACGAGATCGTCTTCGACGGACTGGATGAAGCAGGCATGCGGCTGCGGATGCTCATAGGCCGACTTCGACTTCGTCAGCTTGCCGGTGAAGGGGTCTACATAGAAGTGGCCCTGGCCGGGACCGTCGATGCCATAAGCCCAGTGCATGCCGGTGTTGAACCACTGCGGCGAGTTCGGAGCGACGCGCTGTGTCGCGAGCATGTAAGCGAGTTCGTCGCGGAAGGCGGCCGCGTCTTCTTCGGAAGAGAAATAGCCACCCTTCCAGCCCCAGTAGGTCCAAGTGCCGGCCAGACGGTCGAAGACCTGGCGCGCATCGGTTTCAGAACCGTACTGCTGATCCTTGGGGAGTTCCTTCAGAGCGGCCTCATCGGCAACCGAGCGCCACAGGAAGGAAGGAACATCGTTTTCCTCGACCTTCTTGAGGCAGGCAGGGACGCCGGCCTTGCGGAAATACTTCTGCGCCAGAATGTCGGCCGCAACCTGCGAAAACTGCGCGGGAACATCGATGTTCTCGAGGCGGAATACGATCGACCCGTCAGGGTTCTTGATCTCGCTGGTTGCCTTGCGGAATTCGATAGCCGCGTAAGCGCCCTGATCTGCCTTCGTAAATCGGCGTTCTATGCGCATGTGCCTTAACCTCTAGCTCGCGCGCCCCGTCCCCGTTGACCAAGGCGCAAGTTTCCACCTCCGGCGGCGCCGTAAGGAGCGCAGCCAGTTCTCGTTTCCGTATCGTCACAGGAGTGTCATCCGGAGATGGGTCATCCTGTATCTTGTGGTGATGGTGGCTGCAATCACTAAATATAGTATTAACAGCCTTTTTCCGCCAGCCCCGGATGTCGCTTTTTCAGGCGGCAAAAATCGCGCAGAACATACTCATGGCGGCTCACCCCTCATGGATCAACGCCCTGATTCAATGCTCGATTTCTGGTGAGAACCGGCCTCGTCATGTCCGGTTCAGCTGCCGCCGCAACATCGGAGTTCATTAAGTTGAAAACAGGCGATTCCGTCAAGGGCTTGTTCTTAACGAAGTGTTCACCACAAGATATTGTGGAGTGGCCTGTGGAGACTGGGGAAAAACCAGTTGGGCAAGAATTTCAATGGCTTGCTACGGGATGCGCAAGAGAAATGCCAAAGCTGGATTAATTTTGCCATATTTTGTCATTTGGCGGTGGCTTTTCGAGCGCAAATGAGCCTTGTGATTCGCAAGGCCGAACAAGGCGCTAAAGTGCGTCGATGGCGATGGTCACGGTAGCGCTTCCGATCGCCTCTCCACGCTCGTCGCGAACGGTGAAGCTTGCCTGCGTTTCCAGCAATTGCGTGGCATCGTCGCGGCTGGCGCGATCGATGAAGACCTCGTCTGAGTCCCGCGCAAACGTCTTCAGGAACTTGTTTTCGTCGCCCTGCCAGTAGTCGTTGGTGGGCACGCTCTGTGCGACATTGAGTCCGTTCCGGTCGGTCACGAATATTTCCACAATCGTTCCTTGCGAATCATCTTGCTTGGCTTTGAGGTATCGCGAGACCGGATTGTTGAGGAGGCGGGTGACCATCTGCCATTGCCCGCTCTTGATCTCCGAGCGGTAGCTGTTGTCGAGCACCTGGATATCCATCGGGCTGATATCGCCGAACTTCCTGTTCTGCGCCTTGATCGTGGCCAGAACGTTCGGCCTGTTGATCATCGGCTTGACGAGCGTATCCACATATTCGCGCACGACGGAGATATAGGCGGGTTCGGCCGAGACCGCGCGCGGATGCACGTTCAAGCACAGCCCGAAAGCCGCGATCAAGCCGATAAACCGCCAACGCTGCATCGTCGTTCCAGTGTCGCGCTAGCGACCGCCCTCTACCCAAACACCCTGCCGCGCCCTTGCCGCCTGATGCCATATGATCATACGGCGGACGGCGAGGGGCGGACAGCGAATTTGGTGATGTTAGTAAACAAAGATTGGAACAATTTAAAGTTGCCTTCGTCTTTGTCTGCCAAGAGCCTGAAAAATCAGCCCTTGCTGCCCTTGGAGATCGGTTCCTGATAGCTGAAACCCATATCCCACGGGAAGTAGATCCAGGTGTCCTGGCTCACTTCGGTAACGAATGTATCGATGGTCGGCACACCCTGTGGTTTTGCATAGACGCAGGCGAAGTGTGCCTTCGGAAGCAGCGTGCGGACTTCGGAGGCCGTCTTGCCGGTATCCGTCAGATCATCGACGACGAGCACGCTTTCGCCGCCATCTTCAAGCAGTTCGGCCGCGATGCCCTTGAGGAGCATCATCTCGCCCTGGTTCACGTAGTCGTGGTAGGACGCGACGCAGACCGTTTCGATCAGGCGGATGTTCAGCTCGCGCGAAATGATGGCAGCCGGCACGAGGCCACCGCGGGTGATGCAGACGATCGCCTTGAACTCGCGGTTGAGGCCGGCGAGACGCCAAGCCAGCGCGCGTGCGTCGCGGTGAAATTGATCCCAGGAAACGGGAAAGGCTTTATCGGGAAGGGACATGGGCTCGCTCCGAGGCATGAATGATGACACGCCGTTTGCCGGCGGCCGGACGCTCTTCCGTTCACTCGGGTCAAACGCAAATCGCGCAGCCGAGACTGCGCGATGGAAGGACCGAAGCCGGAGCTCGTCGTCGGTCGTGGCAATTAGCGGAATTTGGCTGCAAAACGCAAGCCCCCGCTGATCGCGGCCCGCTAACGCGAAAGCAGCGTCATCGCCGTCATGGAGTGCAGGAGCGTCTTCGTCGTGCCGCCGAAGATCATCTGCCAGAGCCTCGAATGCGTGTACGCGCCCATCACAAGCAGATCGATGCTGCTGTCGGACAGCCGGTTCTCGATAACGGCCGACGTGCTTTTGTCTGAGGTCGTCGCCGTCGCAAGGGTGACGTTGACGCCGTGGCGGGCGAGCGTTGCGGCGATTTCCGCACCCGCGACCGCCGCCGATTGCAGCGCGTTGTCGACCGGATCGACGGAGAAGATCTCAACCTCGTCGGCGGCCTTCAGGAAGGGCAGGGCGTCGAAGGTCGCCCGCGCCGCTTCCTTGGAGCCGTTCCAGGCGACCAGCACCCGCTTGATCGGCTTCGGCTGGCGAATGATGAAGGGGATCATCAGAACCGGCCGTCCGCTCTCAAGCAGGAAATTGTCGACATCGACATGACTGTCCGACGGCCGTGCCGGATCGGCCTGCGAGGCGATCAAAAGATCGGCGCTGCGCGCACTTTCGATCAACGGCGCCGAACCATAGCCGGTCGAGGAGGCAAAGCTGCGCCATTCGAACGAGACGCCTTCCACTTCCGCCTTGCGGCGAACGATCGTCTCGATCTTGACCCTTTCGCTATGCGCCATGTCCTGCAGCGCCTGCACGGCGACGGGGTCAGGGATCTCCATCGGCGCCACGAGCGGCACGACGGCGATCGTTTCCGCATGAAGCCCGATCACATGGGCACCGTGTTCAGCAGCCAGCGCAAACGCCAGATCGGCGACTGCAGTGCAATTGTCTGAAGTATCGAGAATCGCAAGAATGGTTTTGTAAGACATGGGTATCTCCTTGCTCGGATGAAAAAGTCCGTAAGAGAAGCAATGCGCTTGGCCGGCATTTGTTTCCTTGACCGAGATCAAGTCCCGCAGGCCGGCTTCTATAAAGAAATTAGGCCTCCGCTGATGGGTTTTCCAGGACAGTCCGCTCGCGGCGAATGCCTTCGATCATCGCCGCGACATCCGCGCCGGCGACATCGATCACCGCCTGCGAGCGACCGCGAACGACGATCTCGGTCGATAATTTCTGGCCGACATAGCGCGGATAGGAGCCGATGCTGGTTTCCGGATGCGCCTTCTGGATAGCGGCGAGCGGCGTGCCGATATCGCCTTCGCCATAAGGGCACGAGATTGCCAGCGACAGCACCGGCGTTCCGGTTCTGAGCGTCGGGATCACCGCGTCGACCATCGCTTGAAACACCTGCGGCACGCCCGCCATGACATAGACATTGCCGATGACGAAACCCGGCGCGGTGGAGACCGGGTTGGGAATGTGCGTCGCGCCGACAGGCATACGTGCCATCCGCTGGCGGGCCTCGGTGAACTCCATCTCGCGGCGTTTGTACATTTCGCCGAGTAGCGCCATCGCCTTCTCGTCATGATGGCAGGCAACGCCGAAGGCCTTGGAGACGGCGTCGGCCGTGATGTCGTCATGGGTCGGTCCGATGCCGCCGGAGGTGAAGACGTAGTCGTACTTCGTCCTCAGCGCGTTCAGCGCCTCGACGATCGCGTCTTCCTCGTCAGCGACGATGCGGACTTCCTTGAGGTCGATGCCTGCAAGCAGCAGCATATCGGCGAGATGGCCGATGTTCTTGTCCTTGGTGCGGCCGGATAAAAGCTCGTCGCCGATTGCCAGAATGGCTGCGGTCACAATCTGTTGGGTCATGTTAGGTCTCTGTCTTCATTCAGTCTTTGGTGTCGAGCTTATAGCAAATAGAGCGGACGGGAAGCCCGTGCCCACCAATACGGAAATGTGAACGCAAGGCAAAAACGTGCGATAAGATTGAACAGTCCGTCTCTCGCGGCGTGGCTGGCCGTCACCAGGTGCATGCGCTAGCTATTTGGCAGACGCACGATGCGTTGCGAGGCATTCTGTATGATACGCGAATTCATCAAACGGATTTTGGTCGGTGCACCGAGCGCAGCACCCGCCGCAACCCAGAAAGAGGAAACTTCCAAGATGGCTAAGGTTCTGGTTCTCTACTATTCGTCGTACGGCCACATCGAGACGATGGCATACGCCGTTGCTGAAGGCGCGAAATCCGCCGGCGCCGACGTGACCGTCAAGCGCGTACCGGAGCTGGTGCCGGAAGAAGTCGCGAAGTCGTCGCACTTCAAGCTTGATCAGCAGGCACCGATCGCCACCGTGGACGAGCTCGCCGAATACGATGCGATCATCGTCGGCGCCGGCACCCGCTTCGGCACCGTTGCATCGCAGATGCGCAACTTCTGGGACCAGACGGGCGGCCTGTGGTTTGCCGGCAAGCTGGTCGGCAAGGTCGGCTCGGTCTTCACCTCGTCCGCCACCCAGCACGGCGGCCAGGAATCCACCATCCTCGGCTTCATCCCGACCTTCCTGCACCAGGGCATGGTCGTCGCCGGTCTTCCCTATGCCTTCCAGGGCCAGATGGGCGTTGACGAAATCAAGGGCGGCTCGCCCTACGGTGCGTCGACGATCACCGACGGTGACGGTTCGCGCCAGCCTTCGGCTATCGAGCTCGACGCCGCCAAGTTCCAGGGCGCGCATGTCGCCAAGCTTGCAGCAAAGCTGGCCTGAGCCAAAGCCACCTGAAACAGTGAAGGCGCGGCTTCGAGCCGCGCCTTTTCATGTGTGGCGTCGAAACGCCGTCATAATATCGAAGTCGTCGCTGCTGATTGCCGCAGTCGTCTAGCCGTAAAATCCGTGGAATTTTGCCGTGTAAACGAACAGCGGTACCCCAAATACCGCCAGTGCGATCAAGAATGCCGTGCCTGTTCTAAACAGTCTCAGGCGCCGTGTTCTGGCGCCATCCCAATCGTAAGCCATCGTCTTACTCCCACAACAAGACAAGCTTTACAAATACACGCCCTAAAGCCGTAGCTTTGCTGACGGCGGGCATACAATCACATTCTAACGTTGCAAGAAAGAGATATTACTAATTAATTAAGCGATGTCTCATAAATGCATCGCAGCCGCTCGTTTTGTCTTGGGCTATTCTTCGAGCAGTGTGCACTGTGAGTGTTGCCACGCTTATCCGTTACACGATGCCTAGTGGCCGCCGTTTCGCCCTTGGCGGGTACATGCTTCGATTCTTCGCTGTTCGTGCAACCCATCCTTTACGTGTTTGCTGATATTCATGTCAGCACCTGTTGAATAGCATGGGATTCCAAGGTGTTGCGGCTGATACGAATAAGCGCATTGCTGACGATCTTGCTCGTCTGCATGTTTTTCCTCCCGCCTTTCAATGGATACGTTAGTGGGGGCGTTCAATACGTCCGAGACTATTTCGACAAGAGGCCCGAGCAGACCGCCTTGTTCATCGGCAACAGCCGCACATTCTATAACAATATGCCCCAAATGGTGCGCGCGATCGCCGATTCCGCCGGCTATTCCAAGAAGCTGCGCATCGTGATGGATGCGGAGCCGGGCGTCAGCCTGGGCTATCACATCAAAAGCGAGAAAACCCAGGCGCTCCTTTCCCGACGTTGGGATCAAGTCGTGCTGCAGGTGCTGAGCAGCGACCAGTATAGCGCGCAGCAATCGGGCCCCGCATGGGATGATGCCGAAAACCTGATCCGGGAGGCCCAGGCGAAAGGCGACGTGCCGGTCATGTTCGTCACCTGGCGCTATACCGATCAGTGCATCAAGGATGCTGGCATGCCGAAAACGGCTGGCGATTATTCACCGGCGGGTTATGCCGATATGCATCTCAACATCCAGCGGCAGCATGCTCGTCTCGCCACGCTGACCGGCGTCGCTCTCGTCAATGTGGGCGTGATCTGGGAAGCGCTTCAAAGCCAGCCGAAGGATTTCAATCTCTACTATGATTGCAACCACCCCTCAATCTACGGCAGCTATCTCTCGGCGCTGATGTTCTACAGCTACTTTTCCGGAAACGATGTGCAGAACGTGACGTTCCGGCCGCGCGGAATGTCTTCGGAGGATGCGGCGATGCTGCGCAAGGCTGTATCTGACTATCTGGCGAATTCCGCCAAGGCCTGACATATTGTGCAAATCATATGCAATCAAACCGGTTAAATTAACCTATATTAAATTCCCTTGTGGTTGTATATCCCGGGCTTGGGGGCGGGATATATGTTGGGCGACAGGTTCGATGGACGGCGTCACGATCTTGATGCGTTGCGCGTGTTTTTCTTTGGCACGCTCATCATCTACCATTCGAGCCTTGTCTACGGGACAAAGACCTGGTGGATCAACACATCGGGTGCCACGAAGCTGATCGATCTGATCACGGTCGGGTCGCATCCATGGCGGATGAGCCTGCTATTCTTCATTTCCGGCGTCGTCACGGCATCGCTGCTGAAAAAGAGATCCGTGGCTGAAATCCGCAAGACCCGCACGCGGCAGCTTCTGCTGCCCTTCGTGTTCGGCGTTCTCGTGGTTGTACCGCCGCAGGTGTATTTCTCACCGTACAACTTCGCCCCCGATCTTTCCTATTGGGAATTCTGGAAGACCTATGTCGTCTCCGGGCTTCGGCTCGAGCATATGTGGTTCCTGGCCTATCTCTGGATCTATGTCATCGCCTGGTCGATTGCTCAGCCGCAACTGGCGCGGCGCTGGCCCGGCCTATCGGTGTCCCTGGCGGCGTGGCTGCGGGGCAGGGTATTGTTCGTGGCGCCTATCGCGTTTCTGTCGATCCTGAGGCTGTGTCTCTATCCCGTCTTTCGCGAGACGCTGGTCATCAGTTCCGATGTCTATTCTCACGCCGTGTATTTCTCGATGTTCATGTTGGGCACGCTGCTCGCCAACGAGCAGAGCTTTTGGCAGGAGATCGATCGCCAGCGCTGGATAAGCCTCGGCGTTGCCACGCTGTCGCTGGCGGTGCTTGCGGCGCTCTCCGTGTTCATCCCCAGGGAAGCGCGGCCGGAGGCCCTCGTGTTCGCGGTCAGGATCATCCGATCGGTCTTCCAATGGAGTGCCGTGCTTGTGCTGCTCGCCTTCGCGGCTAGGTTCGCCAGCAGGCCGAACCGGGTGATCATGCATCTGAACAAGTCGATCATGACCTACTATATCGCGCATCAGACCGTGATCGTCATTGCGGCCTACTACATCGCGAAGGCAGGCCTTCTCGACATCCGTTCCTTCATACCGCTTGTGGTCATTACGGCGCTTGTCTGCGCGCTCATCGCGGAGACGAAGGGTTTGGCGACCGCGCGCCTCATGCCCTTCCTGGCCGGCATTGTGGTGGCGCGAAGAGGTCTGAGGAAGCCGCTACCCCAGGAAACGGCCTGAGCGATTTTCAGATTGATCTGCCGGTCAGAGCTCTGGCATCTGGTGCGGGCGGCGGGGATCGAACCCGCACAGCCAAAGGCCGAGAGATTTTAAGTCTCTTGCGTCTACCAGTTTCGCCACGCCCGCGCAGGCTTCTCATTCAACGACTGCGGCGATTCAGTCAAGGGCATGCGTGCGCCGGGCAGGCGTCAAGATGCATTCGCCTTGGCGGCGCGAACCCTGTTGAACAGCGATCCGATAGCGACGCCAACCGTGGCGCCCACGGCTTTCACGGCCGCGTCGTGAAGGCGCGCGTGGCGGGTGGGCGACAGATATTGCAGATATTCGATGAACACCGCACCTGCGATGAGCAGCACGGTCACGATGATCCAGTGCTTGGGATAAGCCATGGCAAAGGCGAGGCCGACGACCAAATAGGCGAGCGCCCGGTCGATATTGACTGATGTAATCGTATGAGGGCGAAGGCCGATCGGCGAGACCGTCACGAAAATGATGGCGGCGAGGAGCAGCCAGGCGACCGGCTTGGAAAATTTGTCTGCTGTCATAAAACTCACACTATTGATGTCACCGGGCGGTTTCACCGCACGATTGCGTTATCTCGGTGGCGCACCCGCCTTACGCCCCGGTTTTTCTAAAGACGCGCATCACCGCGCTCTATCGAACCGTTGTGGTTGAAAATGGGCTTCTTTCGAGGGTCTGCCTATGGCATAGCGTGGGGCGCAATAACAAGGGACTGAGACCGTGACCAGACAGAATGTCGAAGCTGCCGAAGAGGCTCTGCGCAGCCTATTTCCGGCAACGCCGCTGCAACTCAACGAGCATTTGTCCGCCCGCTATGGCGCCGACATCTGGTTGAAGCGCGAAGACCTGTCGCCCGTCCGCTCCTACAAGATCCGCGGCGCCTTCAATTTCTTCCGCAAGCGCATCGAGGAAGGCGCCTCGGGCAAGACCTTCGTCTGCGCCTCGGCCGGCAATCATGCGCAGGGCTTCGCCTTCGTCTGCCGCCATTTCGGCGTTCCCGGCGTGGTCTTCATGCCGGTTACGACACCGCAGCAGAAGATCGACAAGACCCGCATCTTCGGCGGCGAGTTCATCACCATCAAGCTGACGGGCGACTTCTTCGACCAGTGCTACAAGGCAGCCCGCGAACACGTCGAGATGATCGACGGCGTCATGGTGCCTCCCTTCGATCATGAGGATATCATCGAGGGCCAGTCGACGGTGGCCTCCGAGATCATGCAGCAGCTGCCCGAGGGCACGGTGCCAGATCTCGTCGTCATGCCTGTCGGCGGCGGCGGTCTGGCGGCCGGCATCAGCGGTTACCTCAAGGACACGGTGCCGAGCACGGGCTTCTTCTTCGTCGAACCGCAGGGCGCACCGAGCCTGAAGCGCAGCATCGAGGCCGGCGAGGTCGTGACGCTCTCCAAGGTCGACAACTTCGTCGATGGCGCGGCCGTCGCCCGCATCGGCGACCTGAATTTCGCGGCGCTGAAGGATTTTCCGAGCAATCAGGTGATGCTGATGCCGGAGAACGCTATCTGCGTGACGATCAACGAGATGCTGAACGTCGAGGGCGTGGTGCTGGAACCGGCAGGCGCCTTGTCGCTGACGGCAATCGCCACGATGGATCCCGAAACGATCCGCGGCAAGACGGTGGTTGCGATCGTCTCCGGCGGCAATTTCGATTTCGAGCGGCTTCCAGATGTGAAGGAAAGGGCCATGCGCTACGCGGGCCTGAAGAAATACTTCATTCTCCGCCTGCCGCAGCGCCCAGGCGCGCTCCGCGACTTCCTCAACCTACTCGGTCCCGATGACGATATCGCCCGCTTCGAATATCTGAAGAAGACCGCCCGCAACTTCGGTTCGGTCCTGATCGGCATCGAAACCAAGGCGCCGGAAAACTTCGCGGCGCTCTTCGCGAAATTCGAGGCATCGGGTATCAGTTTCGAGGACATCACCGAAAACGAGATCCTCGCGAACCTCATCATTTA
The DNA here is from genome assembly GCF_030380805.1 of Rhizobium sp. S163. NCBI lineage: Bacteria > Pseudomonadati > Pseudomonadota > Alphaproteobacteria > Hyphomicrobiales > Rhizobiaceae > Rhizobium > Rhizobium sp. S163. The sequence goes on from NZ_JAUDSA010000005.1 coordinate 144,845, forward strand.
ACTTTCACGGCAGCGGCCCTATTTAACCTTGATGGCATCCGCCCTCATCACAAAGGCGTATCATGGCTTCGATTTTTTCCAGCATTTTCTCCATGTTCTCAGGCGGCGCGAAGCAGCCGGGTGCGGCTTCTTCGAGTGTTTCTTCCGATCCGCAGCCCTATGCCGATTGCACGATCTATGCCGAGCCGATGAAGGAAGGCGGCCAGTATCGTCTGGCCGGCCGTATCGAGAAGACTGTTGGCGACGAGGTGCTGGTGCGCAATTTCATCCGCGCCGACATGTTTTCGTCGACGGATGATGCGATCGAATGCACCGTGCGCAAGGCGCAGCAGATCATCGATCAGAACGGACCATCCCTGTTCAGCGACGGAGCCAAGGTTCGTCAGGTCTGATCACGGAAGGCTGGCGCGCCCTTGCGTGTTGAGCGGTCGCGCCGCCATTCCCTCATGCTATTTTAAAACATTGCGGCGATCCTGCGCTCAGCAGACATCGCAGGAATATCCAGTGCCTCAGAATGCCCGCCGCACATCCGTGATGAATTTCGCCGACAGAGCGGTCGAGATGGCATGGCGTGGTGTCATCGGGCCACTGCGCCCGCCGCATCGCCTTGACGGGAGGTCGCGGCGTTGATCGCAAACGTCAATCTCATCCTCTTCGTCGTCGAAGCCATCGGGTATTTCGCGCTGATGGTGACGCTGCTGCATTTTCGCGCCCGCATCGGCCTCGGCATATTCCTGACGGCGCTCGGCGTCATGCACTTCATGGAGACCTACCTCGCGGCGGTCTTTTATGTCGAATTGCCGTTCGGGATCGTCTCGCCGGGATCGTCGGTGTTTTTCACCGGCAAGCTGATGATGATCCTGATGCTCTATCTTCAGGAAGACGCCGCGGTCGTTCGCCAGCCCATCTACGGGCTCTTCATCGGCAACCTTTTGACCGTTGCGATCGCCTGGATCGTGCAATGGCACGCGCCACTGGAGCTCACATCGGGCGCGCTCCCCAGCGACGAGTTCCTGAAGGAAATGGGCTGGCTGATGCTCTGGGGCACGGCCATCCTCTATCTCGACGCCATCGGCATCATCCTGCTCTACGAGCGGCTCGGCCGCTATTTCAGGCAGCGGCCTGTGGTCCGCTTCATGTTCTGCGGTTTCGTGCTCTTGACCTTCGACCAGATCGCCTTCTTCGGCGCGCTGCACTATTCGGTCGGCGTCCCGCTCGCCGCCTTCTGGGGTGGGTGGAAGGCGAAGATGTTTGCCGTCTGCATCTACACTGTGCTCTTTGCGATCTACGAGAAATGGATCGGCCGCGCAGTGACAACATCAAGCGCGCGCCCGATCGGCGATATCTTCAGCGACCTGACCTTCCGCGAGCGCTACAACGATCTCCTGAGCCGCACCGGTCGCGACGTGCTGACCGGGCTTTACGACCGCACGCGAATGGAGCTCGAGGCGCCGGTCATGATCCGCGAATCGCTGCGCCAGGGACAGTCTGCGACGGTAATGATCCTCGACGCCGACCACTTCAAGAACGTCAACGACGTGTTCGGTCACCTGCAAGGCGACGATGTCCTGCGCGCGATCTCAGCGCGCCTGGGCTCGATCCTGCGGGCAGGCGACCGGGTGTTCCGCTTCGGCGGCGAGGAGTTCGTGGCGATCTGCCCCGTGACCGATCATGCCGAGGGCCTGCGTCTCGCCGAGCGGTTGCGCTGGACGATCGAAAGCAGTGTAGCCACGCCCGACGGCAAGCCGGTAACGATCAGCATCGGCGTCGCCACAGCCAGCGAAGATGGCGATGCCTTCACGGCGATCCTGTCGGCAGCCGACGAGCGGCTTTATTGCGCCAAGAAAAACGGCCGAAACTGCGTCTTCGGTCAGACCGGCGTCCATGGCCTCACGGTGGCCGGCTAACAGTAAGTCTCCATAAACAAAAAGACGGCCGGCAAGCCGACCGTCTTCCTGAACTGACTACCCTTTGAATTAGGCAGCGAGCGCGAGTTCTTCAGCGCGTGCCTTGGCAGCGCCGACAGCCTTCTCGGCTGCTTCAGGACCAAAGGCCAGGCCTTCGACATAGATGGTCTCGACGTCGGTGATGCCCATGAAGCCGAGCACGGTCTTCAGGTACGGTACGGCATGGTTCATTCCGGCAGCCGGGCCCTGCGAGTAGACGCCGCCGGAAGCGAGAACGACGTAGACCTTCTTGCCGGTGGCAAGGCCAACCGGGCCGTTTTCGGTGTACTTGAAGGTCAGACCGGCGCGGGCGACGTTGTCGATCCAGCTCTTCAGCGACGAATAGATGTTGAAGTTGATGAGGCCGGTGCCGATGACGATGGTGTCTGCTGCGAGCAGCTCGTTGACCAGCTCGTCGGAGATCTTCGCGGCTTCGTTTTCTTCGGCCGTGCGGGCGTCAGCCGGCTTGCGGATCGCGCCGGTGAAGAGGTCGTTGATGTGTGCCAGCGGGTTCGCGGCGAGGTCGCGGCGAACGACGACGCTGCCGGCCTTCTGCGACTGGAGCTTGCCAGCGAGGTCTACGGCGATATCGGTCGAAAGCGACTCAGCGCGCGGGCTGGAGGTCAGAAGCAAAATGTACGACATGATTGATAATCCTTTGGTCTTTGCGTTTGCGGCGCGATCGGGGGAAGGTCGAACCGCGTCTTCGAGTGAAGAAATAGGTCTAGCGGCCTATCGAAAAAACTGTGATAATGTCGATCAAGACTATCGATCGATTGGATGGATGTAATGTTGCCCAACCCGACACTGGACCAGCTGCAGGTTTTCCTGACCGTTGCCGAGACCGGCAGCTTTTCGGCGGCCTCGCGCGTGCTCAATCGTGCCCAGTCGGTGGTCAGCTACACCATCGCCAATCTCGAAGCGCAGCTGGAAATGCAGCTGTTCGAACGCTCCGGCGCTCGTCAGCCAAAGCTTACCGAGGCCGGCAAGGCCATGCTTGAGGATGCCCGCCGGCTGATGACCGACTTGCAGGTGATGCGGGCGAGGGTAAAGAGCCTGAAGGAAGGGCTGGAGGCCGAGGTCGATGTGGCGATCAGCGTCATGGTGCCGTCGCAGGCGGTCGTCACCGTGCTGCGTGAATTCCGCGATCGCTTTCCCTCCGTCTCGCTCAATCTCAGCGCCGGCGAACTTGGCATGGTCATGGAGTCCGTCCTGTCGGGTAAAGCCACGATCGGCATCGGCGGAGCGTTGCTGAAGCAGGACGATTCGATCGCCGTCGAAAAGATCGGCCATTCCTTCATGATTCCGGTCGCCGCGCGTTCCCACCCGCTGGCCAATATCGACAGGCCGCTGACGCTTAGCGATGTTCGCGAGGAGGTGCAGCTTGTCGTCACCGATGCCTCGGGGCTGACCAAGGGGCGAGACTTCAACGTGCTGTCCTACAAGACCTGGCGCGTCAGCGACATCGCCACCAAGCATGCGCTGGTCCGCGGCGGCCTGGGTTGGGGCGGCCTCCCGGCGTCGATCATTCGCGAGGATCTAGCCAACGGCACGCTCGTCCACCTCGATCTGCCTGCTTACGAGCAAGGCGAGTATCCGATCTATGCGATACGGCGCATCGCCAACCCGCCAGGCCCGGCTGCGACATGGCTGATCGAAGCCTTCCATTCGAAACTGTCGTTCTGCCCAAACCACGCCGATTTCACCGCGGCGCTGAACGAGACAAAGGATCGCGATCTGCCAATCGCGGCCGAGTAGGCGAGGCGTTAGAGCCTTTCCTGGTTAGATTGAAGCATTCTGTTGGCTCAAACGGAGTCGGATGGTCGTCCGGCCAGCGCGCGTCGTAGCCAACGCATACGGCCAAGCTGGCCGGACGATCAGGCGGCCCGTTTCAGCCAACCCGAAGGGCCGGGCATCTTTCCGCCAGGATCAAAGGCGATCGGCTCGACCGTACCTGGGGTATGCCCTTCGCCAATCGCCTTTGCCCTGACGAAAACCTACTCCGGCAGAATGCTTCAAGCTAACCAGGAAAGGCTCTAAGCCCCGCCTCTAGTCTGTTTCAGAGAACCAGTCGGAACTTGGCGAACCCATCCGTGCCTTCGCCGGCGTCCTCAATCTTCGCGCCCTTGACGTCGGCGATGAACTGCTTCGCCTTCGGCCCGCTCTGGAACGTCGCGGTCGCGCCCGTCACCGGCTTGAACGTCCAGTTGCCGTCGGCAGCCGGATTGATCGTTCCCTGCTCGTGCACATAGCGCACGATCACGTCGCGGTTCGTATCGGGCGCCTGGAACACCACCTTGTCGGTCGCGATCTCCGGGAATTTGCCGCCGCCGCCGGCGCGGTAGTTGTTGGTCACGACCACGAACTTTTGGCTCGGATCGATCGGTTTGCCGTCAAACGCAAGGTTCTGGATGCGGTTGGACCCGGCGTTGATCGCGTTGCCGTCATTGTCGTATTTGCGCGGCTGCGCCAGATCGATCTGGTAGGTGACGCCGTCGATCACGTCGAAATTGTAGGAAGGGAAGTCGGCGTTCAAAAGCTCGGCGTCCTTCGTTCCTTCCTTGATCTCGTTGAACATCCCCGCCGACATTTCCAGCCAGTTCTTCACCTGCTCGCCGGTGATGACGACGGCCTGGACGGTGTTCGGATAGAGATAGAGGTCGGCGATGTTCTTGATGGCAAGGTCGCCGGCAGGAACATCCGTATAGTAATCGGCGCCGCCGCGACCACCCGACTTGAAGGGAGCCGCCGCCGAGAGCACCGGCAGGTCCTTGTATTCGGTATCGGCAAGCATCTGCTTGATGTACCAGGTCTGCGCCTGGCTGACGATCTGCACCGAGGGATCGTCGGCGACCAGCGCGAAATAGGAGTAAAGCGGCGCCGATGTCTTCCCGACGGGGGTGCGAACATAGGCGAGCGTCGCCTCGTGCTCCGCCTTTGCGGCCTCGACCACTTCCTTCTTGTCGGCGACATCGGCCACGACCTTCTTCTTGTCGTCGCGGTGGTAGATCGGTCGCGCTTCGGAGGTGAAGTCGACGATCTTCCAGTTCTTGCCGTCCTTTTCGAGCAGTAGGTCGATCAGGCCGAGATGCGAGCCCCAGAAGCCGGCCATGACGGCGGGCTTGCCATGCAGCGTTCCCTTGACCGGATCGGCGTTCTGAATGCCGTCCCAGGTCTTCGGTCCGGGGAAGACGAGGTGCTGGTGGCCGGTAAAGATCGCGTCGATCCCGTCGACGGCGGCCAGATGCAGCGAGGCGTTCTCCATCTTGTCCGTGGGCGCGCTGCCATCGATGCCCGAATGCGAGAGCGCGATCACGATATCCGCGCCCGCTTCCTTCATCGCTGGCACCCAGGCCTTGGCGGTTTCGACGATATCGCGCGTCTGCGCCTTGCCCTCGAGGTTCTTGATATCCCAGAGCATGATCTGCGGCGGAACGAAGCCGATGAAGCCGATCTTTACCGGGCTCTCGTTGCCGGCTCCATCCTTGATCATCTTTTCGACGATGATGTAGGGCTTGAAGAACAGCTCGTCGTTTTTCGGATCGGAGGCGAGCTGGCCCTTGGTAAGGTTAGCGCAGACGAACGGGAAGTTCGCTCCGTTCAGCACCTTGAACATGAAATCGAGGCCGTAATTGAACTCGTGATTTCCAAGCGTGCCGACGGTGTAGCCGAGCGTGTTCATCGCCTTGATGACGGGGTGAACGTCGCCGTCCTTCAAGCCGCGCTGATAGGCCATGTAGTCGCCCATCGGATTGCCCTGTAGTACGTCGCCATTGTCGATCAGCAGCGAGTTGGCGGCCTCAGCGCGGATCGTGTCGATGATCGTCGCGGTGCGCGCCAATCCCATCGTGTCGTTCGGCTTGTCGGCGTAATAGTCGTAAGGGAAGACGTTGACGTGAATATCCGTCGTTTCCATCAGCCTGAGATGCGCCTGGTTGGCAGCGGCGCGCGCGGTGAATGGATGCAGCAGAACGAGCGCTGATGTGGCGGCAATGCCGGTGAGTAGAGAACGACGGCTCATGGAAGACAGATCAAGATTGGAAGACATGAAAACTCCTTCGAAACATCACGCGACACCCGCCCGGCGGCGAGAGTAGGGTGATTTTCGAAGGAGTAAACCCTGTAAATGACAGGGGAATATCGCTTTTCGCTTTCTGCGTATCGGGCGCGACCTACCGCGCCAGAACCGGCTTCACTTCCTTGTGGAAGAACCGGAAGTACGACGCCACCTGTGCGCGGGCGTTGGAATTCGGGTCGAACTGAATGCCTACTCGGCCATTGTGGCTCCAGCGGATGACGCCGTGGAGAACGCCCAGATCGTCGGCGAGAATCTGCACGCGGCTGCCGGAAGCCGCATGTAGAGGCGAGCGCACTTCAAGCGCAATGCCCGAGATGGACATGTTCAGAATGCGCGCATCGACTTCCTTGGTCAGGTAACGAACCTTGCCAAACAACCGGCACGGTTTGCGCTCGGCCTTTCGGGTAATAATGTTGAGATTGTGCATGACGCGTCTCCCAAATTGAACTGGAGACAGCATACGTCGCGTAGATTGAAATGAATTTATACAATTCGCTAAAATTGCACGGTCGATTTTTACTTCCGCATTGCTTCCCGGCGGCCGACGACATGCTCGCGCCAGATCGTGAAAATACCGGAGGCGACGACGATGACGGAGCCGACGATCGTGTTGAGGCTCAGTGTCTCTCCATAGATCGTCACCCCGATGATCGAGGCGTAGACGAGCTGAAGATAGGTCAGCGGCTGGACGGCCGCGGCATCAAGCATGTCGTAGGCGCGGATCAGGAAGTAGTGGCTCGATATGCTGGTCATGCAGACGAGCGCCATCCACACCCAGTCCGTCGGCGCCATCCAGGTCCAATAGAACGGCCCGACCAGAGTCATCGCGATGGCGCCGACGACACCGGTGTAAAAGAAGCTGGTCATCGACGAATCGTCGCGGCTGACCAGCCGGGTTGCGATGACGTAGAAAGCAAAGAGGAAGCAGGAGAGGACGGCCAGCAGCAGTGTGACGTCGAAGAAGCCGCTATCGGGCTTGAGGATCAGAAGCACACCGACCAACCCCGCGCCGATCGCCGTCCACCGCCGCCAGCCCACCCGCTCGCCGAGCAGCGGCATGGCCAGCAGCGCGATCAGGATTGGCGTCGCCGAGAAGATCGCCTGCGAGTGAGCGAGCCCGATCACCGCGAAGCAGCTGATCACGACAACCACCTGAGCGGCGAGAAGCAGTCCGCGGATCACCTGCAGGACCGGCCGCTTGGTGCGCGCCGTGGCGACAATCCCGCCGCGCATCTTCGCGGCCAGAAGGATGGTGAAGAGGCCAAAGGCCCAATAGCGGATCATCGTGACGAAGACGGGCGGGTAGGCACCGCCCAGATGCTTCGAGATGCCGTCCTGAATAGAAAAGATGGTGATCGCCAGAAGAACGAAAATATAGCCCCGGGTCTTCGATCTCATGGCGTCTTCTTAATGCACCGGCCTTGGCCGTATTCCAGAAGCACCCGCGCAGGCAAGTGATTCCGCTCCTCCGTCACAAGCCCACATTGGGCCGGTCCATCACCTCGCGCAAGGCAAAGCTGGAGTTGATCTTCACGACATGGGGCAGGGCCGAGAGCCAGTCGCGATGGATGCGCTCATAGTCCTCGAGATCGCGGGCCGCCACGCGCAGGATATAGTCGTACTCACCCGACATCAGGTAGCAGACGAGCACATTGGGACAGCGCTTCACGGCGGTCTCGAATTCCGACAGCGTCTTGGCGAACTGGCCCGACAGCGAGATGTGCACGATGGCGATCATCTTGTAGTCGAGCGCCTTCGGCGAGACATGCGCGTGATAGCCGAGGATGACGCCGCTGCGGTCGAGGATGTCGAGCCGCCTGGAACAGGCCGACGCGGAGAGCCCCACCTTGGCGGCAAGATCGGCATTGGTGATCCGCGCGTTCGATTGTAGCGCTTTCAAAATGGCATGATCGATGGCATCGAGTTCCGACATTCGAAGAACTTTCGATTATTGCGTCCGAAACGCATCTTTCTTCGAAAATTGCCGTATATGCAAATCCTCTTTGCAAGGACATTTCGCGCACGCGGTGATTGGATTCCCCTTGTGAACGCTTCGCTCGACGAGGCGGGAAAACAAACGAGGAGGAGCGCCCCGATGCGCGTCGGTTGTCCGAAGGAAATCAAGAATCACGAATATCGCGTCGGCCTGACGCCTGCAGCCGTTCGCGAATATATCGCGCATGGCCACGAGGTCTGGATCGAGACGAAGGCGGGTTCCGGCATCGGCGCCGATGACGCGGCCTATGCCGCCGCGGGCGCGAAGATCGCTTCCTCCGCCAAGGATATCTTCGAAAAGTGCGACATGATCGTAAAGGTCAAGGAGCCGCAGCCGTCGGAATGGGCGCAGCTGCGCGACGGCCAGATCCTCTATACCTATTTGCATCTTGCGCCGGACCCCGAGCAGACCAAGGGCCTGCTGTCGTCAGGTGTCACTGGCGTCGCCTACGAGACGGTGACCGATGACCGTGGCGGCCTGCCGCTGCTGGCGCCGATGTCCGAGGTTGCCGGTCGTCTTTCGATCCAGGCCGGTGCAACGGCACTGCAGAAGGCCAATGGCGGCCTCGGCATTCTTCTGGGCGGTGTCCCCGGCGTCTTGCCGGCCAAGGTCACCATCATCGGCGGCGGCGTGGTCGGCCTGCATGCGGCGCGCATGGCAGCCGGCCTCGGCGCCGATGTCACCATCCTCGACAAGTCGCTGCCGCGCCTGCGCCAACTCGACGATCTCTTCTCCGGCCGCATCCACACCCGCTACTCCAGCATCCAGGCCCTGGAAGACGAAGTCTTCTCCGCTGATCTCGTCATCGGCGCGGTGCTGATCCCCGGGGCTGCCGCGCCCAAGCTCGTCACCCGCGAAATGCTCTCGGGCATGAAGAAGGGCTCGGTCATCGTCGATGTCGCCATCGACCAGGGCGGCTGCTTCGAAACATCGCACGCGACGACCCATTCGGACCCGACCTATGAGGTCGATGGCGTCGTGCACTACTGCGTCGCCAACATGCCGGGCGCGGTTCCGGTCACTTCGGCGCATGCGCTGAACAACGCCACGCTGGTCCATGGTCTTGCGCTCGCCGATCGCGGCCTGCGCGCCATCGCCGAAGACAGGCATCTCAGAAACGGTCTCAACGTCCACAAGGGACGGGTCACCAATAAAGCCGTTGCCGAGGCGCTGGGCTACGAGCCTTACGCTGCGGAAGCCGTGCTCAACGTAGCGTAAAGTCCATCGCGCTACGTCAACTGAAGCCGGTTGCTCTCTCCGCAACCGGCTTTTTTCCGTGAGTTAACCGTCGATCCGGCACTGATAGCAATTGTTGCGCGCCGAGCGAACATGCACATAGGCGACCTCGGGCTTGCGCAGAAGCTCTGCCGCATAGGCAGGGATATCGGCGACCTCGGTCACCGCGCCGGTGCCGTAGACGATGCGGTTGTTGGTGCCATAGCCGCGCAGGATGAAGTTGGGGCTGGTCGTCAGGACAGGCGGCAGCACTTCCGCGGCGGCATAGCGTTCGCAGCGCTTCTGATGCAGGAACACCGGTCCGGTCTCCGCATAGGGCTGTAGCTCCGGGAAGGGACGGTAGGCGAAGACGTAAAGCGCGTCGCCTGCATCTATGTTCTTCAGGCAATGGCGGCAGGGGTGTCCCGGCCCATCGGAAATCATTGTCTCCGGCAGGTGACCATAGGCATCGTTCCCGCCGTTCCAGATCGCCTCGGCGTCGGCAGTGGGCATCGCGGTGAAAGATAGGGCAGTCATGGCAAGTCTCCTTTTCGAGCTTGCCTTGAATGCGCTTCAACCCGAGTGGGAGCCACCCGATCCTTGCGCAACCGCCGAAACGCGCCGCTAGCTTCTCTTCGCCAGCTCAAGCAACTCCTTGTCGCTGAGCGGCCGCACGATCGCGGTGCCCGTCGAGACAGGAGAAAAACCGAACATCTGGTAGAGCTGCAACGCCCTGGGATGGTCGAGATTGTTGGTCGTGGTGGTCACGCGCAAAGGGTTCTGCGTCCAGATCGCATAAAGCGCCTGCAGCAGGAACCACTTGCCGATCCCAAGACCCAGCGCGTGCTCCATCAGCCCGAAATGGCTGAGCTCGATCGTATCCTCGTCAATCGTCAGATACTCGTAGAACCCGGCAGGCGCGCCGTTCACATAGAGCACGCAGATTGTGTTGCGCTTGTCATAGAGCGTGGTGGCCAGTTCCTCGTCGCTCATCCTCAGGCGATCCACCCACTGCCATCGCGCGCCGACCTGGCGGTAGAGATAGCGGTAGAACGGCAGCGGGATTTCCGGCGCGCGCATGATGGCGGTCTGGATATTGACCGGCACTGGCAGGCTCGTCTTCGGCGCCGCCGTCATTTCGAGGCGGGTCACATGGGCCTTCAGCGAAGAGGGAGCTTTTGCCATGGTCAAGCTTTGATCGCTTCTGCGGGGCCGGTAACGATGGGCGTATCCTGACGGCTGCCCCACTCGCTCCAGGAGCCGTCGTAAAGCGCGTTGTCGTCATGTCCAACGCTTTCCAGCGCCAGCATGATCACCGCGGCGGTCACGCCCGAGCCGCAGCTCGTCACGACAGGCTTGGAGAGATCGATGCCCGCGTCTGATATCATCGTCTTCAGCGTGGCCACATCCTTGAAGCGGCCATTGGCCGAGAGGCTCGTCGCCGGCAGGCTGCGGGCGCCGGGCATGTGGCCAGAACGCATGCCCGCACGCGGCTCGGCTTCCTCGCCGGTAAAGCGGCCGGCGCCGCGAGCATCGGCGATCTGCGCCGAACCGTCATCGACGATCTCACGCATGGTCTCGAAGGGGATAACCTTGTCGGCACGGAACTTCGGTTTGAACTCGGCTGGCGCCGGGGCGGTCGTCCCGGTCTCGAGTGCGCGTCCCTCGGCCTTCCAACCATCAAGGCCGCCATCCAGAACGTAGACGTCCTTGGCGCCCATGGTCCGCAGCATCCACCAGACGCGCGGCGCCGAGAAGAAGCCCATGCCGTCATAGACGACGATCGTGTCCGTCTCTGCAATGCCGAGCTTGCCGACTTCGGCAGCGAAGAACTCTGGCGAGGGCAGCGAATGCGGCAGGCCGGTCGAATGATCGGCGATCACGTCCTGATCGAAGAACACGGCGCCGGGAAGGTGGCCGGCCACATACTCCTCCTTGGCGGCGCGCTTGTGGGCCGGCAGATACCAGGAGGCGTCCACCACCTTGAAACTTGAAGTCCCCAGCTGCTTTTCGACCCAATCGGCCGAAACGACGAAGCGGCTCGTGGTCTCGCTCATACTGCTCTCTCCAATCAATGCTTATGCGTCGTCGCCAGGAGCGCCGAAACGGATACGGAAGCGGCGGTTTTCCTTGCCCTTCTTCTCGATCTTGGCGATGTGAATCTGTCCGACTTCTCGTGTTGTCGCAACATGTGTGCCGCCGCAGGGCTGGCTGTCAATCGCCGAGTTCTCGCCGATGCAGACGAGGCTGACGCGACCGAGCCCCATCGGCGGGCGCACGTTCTTGGATTTGACGATCCCTGGATTGGCCGCCAGTTCCTCGTCGGTAATCCACTGCAGGTAAACCGGATGGTCCTGGTCGACCAGCGCCATCAGCTTGGCCGTCACTTCGTCCTTGTCGATCGTGTCGGTCATGTCGAAATCGACACGGCTCTCCTCTTCGCCGACGGCCGCTCCTGTTATCGGGTAGGAGCAGACGACGGAAAGCAGGTGGCAGGCCGTGTGCATGCGCATCAGCTTGTGGCGGCGCTCCCAGTCGAGATGCAGCACCACTTTCTCGCCGACCGCAGGGCTTGCCTGTCCCTCGAGCGGAACATGGATGATGATGTCCTTGGCGGCGCCATGCTTGGTCTGCCCAAGTGTTATCTTGCTGCCGTCAGCGCGCTCGAGAAAGCCGGTATCGCCTGGCTGGCCGCCTGAGGTTGCGTAAAGGCAGGTCTGATCGAGCTCGATGCCCCCGTCTTCGTGGATGGCGGTGACGACGGCTTCGCAGGTCGAGAGATGGAAGTCGTCACGGTAGAGGGCATTAACGGGCATTGGGCCTCACGCTGCGGGTTCGTATGGGATCTTGATATCGACAGGCGAGGTCAGCCATGCCGGCAGCGGCAGCGACTTCGATGTCAGGAAATCGGGATTGAAGAGCTTCGACTGGTAGCGGTTGCCGTAGTCGCAGAGAATGGTCACGACCGTGTGGCCGGGGCCGAGGTCCTTTGCAAGCCGAACCGCGCCCGCGATGTTGATTGCCGACGAGCCGCCGAGGCAAAGCCCCTCATGCTCGACGAGATCGAAGACATAGGGCAGGGCTTCCGCATCCGAGATATTGTAGGCGAAATCAGGCGTGAAACCTTCGAGATTGGCGGTAATGCGGCCCTGGCCAATGCCCTCGGTGATCGAGGAACCCGCGGACTTCAGTTCGCCGTTCTTGTAGAATTCGTAGAGCGCCGCGCCATCCGGGTCGGCGATGCCGATCTTGATGTCCTTGTTGAAGCTCTTGAGGCCCATCGCCGTGCCGGCAAGCGTGCCGCCAGAGCCGACCGAGCAAATGAAGCCGTCGACCTTGCCCGATGTATCGGCCCAGATTTCCTTCGCCGTGGTCTCGATATGCGCCTGCCGGTTGGCGACGTTGTCGAACTGGTTGGCCCAGATCGCGCCATTCGGCTCGGTCTTTGCGAGCTGTTCGGCCAGCCGTCCGGAAACCTTCACGTAGTTGTCGGGGTTCTTGTAGGGCACGGCAGGCACTTCGACGAGTTCGGCGCCCAAGAGCTTCAGCGCGTCCTTCTTTTCCTGGCTCTGCGTCTCGGGAATGACGATCACGGTGCGATAGCCGAGCGCCTTGGCGACAAGCGTCAGGCCGATGCCCGTGTTGCCGGCGGTCCCTTCCACGATCACGCCGCCCGGCCGCAGCAGGCCCTTCTTCTCAGCGTCGCGAATGATGTAAAGCGCCGCGCGATCCTTAACCGACTGTCCCGGGTTTAGGAATTCCGCCTTGCCGAGAATGGTGCAACCGGTCGCCTCCGACGCTCCCTTGAGCTTGATCAGGGGAGTGTTGCCAATGGCTTCTAGGACGGAAGGATGAACGGTCATGGAATCTGCCTCTTTGAAACACTTAGTTTAGGAACGGTCTTTTCCCTTCACAAGGCTGGGTTGGCAAGAAATCCTATTCCTCGCCCTCAACCAACACGGTAAAATTAGACTTCCCGTCCCAGATTGGTTCGCCACGTGCTGATCCGGGTCGCTATGTGATCCGGAGATTGACATTCATCGTATGGATGATGACAAAGCAATCACTGAAAGCGGAAACGACCGAAACCATCATGGTTCACGAGCATATCGACACGGTCGATGCATTGATGGCGTATTATGTTGCGGGTTCCCTTCCGGAGCCGGCGCGCGTTCTTGTCGAATCGCATCTGGAAATGAAGCCGGATCGTCGGATGCTGGTGCAGGACCTTGAGTTTCTGGCCGGCCAAGAGCTTGAGCAGACCTCCGAAGCAAGTCTCGATGACCGCGATGCCAGATTGGCGCGGATCTTCGCATCCGCTGCGCCGGTCGAGCCCAAGCCATTCATCGCGACTGACAAACCAAGCATCTTCCCGCGCGCCCTGCGCCGCCTCGTCGGCTTCGATGTCGATACGGTGCCGTGGAAGACCAAGCTCCCCGGCTTCAAGGAATATTCGGTCGATATCGACGGCTGCGAAGTCAGCGTCATGTGGATCAAGCCGGGCCGCGCCATGCCGGCTCACACCCACAAGGGCATGGAGCTCACGCTCATCCTCGACGGCGCCTTCAACGACAATCGCGGCCGCTTCGGCCCCGGCGATATCTCCGTTGCCGACGAGACGATCGATCACCGTCCGGTGGCCGAAAAAGATCGTCCCTGCATTGCATTTTCCGTTCTCGATGCCCCCATCAAACTGACCGGGTCCTTCCGCCAGCTGATTGGCGACCTGATCGGCTGAAAGCAGCCACAATAGCGTGATAGAGCCATTATCCCGGAAGGTTGAGAGGAACTTCCGGGCGCGTTTCGACGTTCTTCGATACAACCTAAGGAGTCGCGCCATGAACGATTTTGTAGCCCGCCCCGAACATGGAATTGCCTGGATATCAGGCGCAAGCTCCGGCATCGGCCGGGCATTGGCGCTGAAATTGGCAAGCGAAGGCTACAAGGTCGCCGTGACCGCCCGCGACCACGAAAAGCTCGCCGAGCTGCAATCGGAAGCCAACGGTTTGCCCGGCAGCATCATCGTGCTGGATGGCGACGTCACCAATCCTGAAGACATGGAGCATGTGCTCGCATCGATCGAATACGAGCACGGCGCGCTGGCGCTCGCTGTCTTCAATGCCGGCGTCTATCTGCCTGTTCATGCCGAGGAACTGCGCAGCGAGGATTTCGAGCAGAGCTTCGCCGTCAATCTACAGGGCGTGGTCAATTGCCTCGTGCCTGCGGTGCGTCACATGAAGCACAAGGGGCAGGGGCAGATCGCCATCGTCTCCTCGGTAACAGGATATGGCGGCCTTCCCACGGGTGCTGCCTACGGCGCCACCAAGGCTGCTTTGATCAACATGGCCGAGAGCCTGAAATTCGATCTCGACAAGATGGGCATCCGCATCCAACTCATCAATCCGGGTTTCGTCGACACGCCCGCCACCCGCAAGAACGAATTTCCGATGCCGTCGCTGGTGCCGGTCGACGAGGCCGCCGCCGAGATCTATGCCGGCCTGAAGTCGAAGAATTTCGAGATCACCTTCCCGAAGCGCTTTACCTACACCCTGAAGGCTCTCAACCTCATGCCCTACAGCCTGTACTTCTGGCTGGTGAACCGCGCCACAGGCTGGCAGGAGCGCCCACGCGCCGGTGGTCGCCGCCCGGTGACGCCAAGCCCGGCGGAATAGCGCAGACGCTCACGCGTCACCGCGCCCATGCGATGGCAACCACTCGGCTGTTGCTGAGGGGATAGACGAGGCGGATGGCGACCGGGACAGGAGGTCGACTGTCTGGTCCCGCCACCCGCTCTCGTCAGCTCCGCGAAAAGACGACCTGGCGGACGTCTATGTTTCGGGCGCGGAAACCTGCTTCACAATAAAATAAATAGAACTCCCAGAGCCGCTTGAAGCGATCATCGAAGCCCAGTGGTCGAACTCGTTCCCAAACGGACCAAAAACGCTCTCGCCATTCGGCCAGAGTACGTGCGTAGTCTAACCCAAAACCGAAGTCCCGCACCAGTGACAAATTCACTTTTCGCCCAAGCTCGGCCAAATGTTCGCGGGTCGGTAGCATGCCGCCGGGAAAAACGTACTTCTGGATGAAGTCTGGATTGCTCCTGTACTGTTCGAAGGACTCGGGCCGAATCGTTATGATCTGCAGGCCCGCCTTGCCGCCGGGCTTCAGGCACTGCTCGAGCTTGGAGAAATAGGCCGGCCAGTATTTCTCGCCGACGGCCTCGAACATCTCGATCGAAACGATCTTGTCGTAGACGCCGGTTTCGTCGCGATAGTCCTGAAAGCGGAAGTCGACCTTGTCGCTGAGCCCTGCCTTGCGGATGCGCTCCTCGGCGAATGCCAGCTGCTCGCGGCTGATCGTCAGGCCCGTGACCCGACAATTCAGCTCGCTGGCGGCAAATTCGGCAAACCCGCCCCATCCGCAGCCGATCTCCAGCACATGGTCTCCGGGCTTGATCCCGGTTGCCTCGGCGAGAGCTCGGTACTTCGCGTTCTGCGCCGACTGCAGATCGTTGGCGCCGGTGGAATAGAGCGCCGACGAATAGGTCATCGTCGGATCGAGCCACTGCTTGTAGAAGTCGTTGCCGAGATCGTAATGCGCCGAGATGTTCCGCTTTGAACCCTTGCGGGTATTGGTGTTCATCCAGTGGCGGATGCGCTCGACCAGACGGGGCAGGCCGCGCTTGCCGTTGGCATAATCCTGAATCGCCTCGTCGTTGACTATGAACAGCTCGAGGAAGGCCGCGATATCGGGGCTGTCCCAATCGCCGTCCATGTAGCTCTCGGCCACGCCGATCGTGCCGTTTGAAAGCGCCCGGTAGCAGATGTTCCAGTTCTTCAGGTGGATCTCGGCGTGCTGGCCGGGCTTGCTGCCGGTCACCAGCACAACACGGCCATCGGGAAACGCGATCGTCAGCGAGCCATGCTGCATGCGAAGCAATGCCCTCAGCGCAAGCTTCGCGCGCAGCGGCAGTCCCTTCGAAACCTGTCCGATATTCTGCTGCGTCAGCTGGATCGCGTTGCGTTGAGAATCGGTCAAGTCGCTAGCATCACTCATGGTTTTCTCCTCCGGCAAGTTTTGGCCGGTTCAGGACGACGATGCGCTGAAAATCTCCGCCCCCCGGCGATTGCTTTGAACGCTATCGTAAAAATTGGAAAAGCCAAACAATTTTCCAATCCTGTGTTGCGCACGATCGACGCATATATCGAAGCACGCTTAGCTATTCCGCTGCCTCCGCCCTCTCGCGCGGCGCGACCACGCTGACAGGGGCGGGTGGCGCGGGCTTTGCGATGTACTTCGCGCCCTTCAGCCACAATTTCAGCGCCTCCCAGTGAATGCCGCCGACGATCTTGATCGGCAAAAACGGAACGGCGGCCGTGAGCCACGCAAGGTTCCTGGTCGTGAGCCCCACCTGTCGTCCTGAGAAGATCGCCGCAAGCAGCGGGCCATCGGCATCGGTTTCGAGAATACGCCAGCGGATCTCCTTGCCCGGCGGCAGCATGCGGAAATTGTAGCGCATGCCCATCTCGATGAACGGCGAGACGTGAAAGATCTTGTCGCAACTCTGCCTAACACCGGTGTCGCCCATTTCGCCGGGGCCAACGGGGCAGACATAGGTATGCCGTTCGCCGAAGGTGTTGCGAACCTCGTAGATCATCGCGATCAGCTGATCACGCGCGTCATAGGCATGGTAGACGGAAAGCGGATTGAAGACGTAGCCAAGGATGCGGGGATAGCAGACCAGCACGATGCGCTGGGCACGCAAGCCCGCCTGCGCCAGCAGTTCATCGGCATGCGCTCGTGCACCCATCTCGCCGCCATGGTCGCTCTCATGAAACGACACGGCATTGCGCTTGTTCACGGAAAACAGCGCGGACAGCCGATCCGCCTCGTCCAGCCGGTCGAGATCGATCGCCATCGAGAACACGCGGTAGCGAAAGCGGTGGCCGAAGGGCTTCATGCGCTGGTGCATGACGTCGCCGACATAGAGCACGGCCGCGGCCTCGGGCGGCGGCCCGTTGTCGCGCATGCTCACGCCTCGTCCTTCGCGCTCCTGCGTCATGCGACGGCGTCCAGCTCCGGTTCGATACTATCGGTCTTGAGCGTGCTCCACGGCAGCGCCGCGCCGAGCGCCTTGGCGGCCGCAAGGCCAGAACTCAACCCGTCCTCATGGAACCCATAGCCCGTCCAGGCGCCGGCAAAGTAGCAGCCGTTGCGACCCTGTATATCCATGAGCGCGCGCTGCGCCTGAACGCTGTCGGCTGAGAACTGCGGATGCTCGTAGCTGAACTCCGCGAAGACCTTGCTCGGGTCCGGTTCGCGATCGGGGTTCAGCGTCACGAATAACGGGAAGCGATCGTCGATCGCCTGCAGCTTGTTCATCCAGTAGGTGACGGCGACATCGGCGTTGCCGTTAGCCGAGCTGGAGCGCAGGTAGTTCCAGGACGCCCAGACCTTCCGGCGCTGCGGCATCAGCATCGGATCGCGGTGAAGCACCACCCTGTTCGGCTGATAGGGAACGGCCGCCAGCAGCCGTTTCTCCTGCTCGGTCGCATCGACGAGCATGCGTCGCGTCTGATCGCTGTGCGCGGCAAGGATCACCTTGTCGAAGTGGCGCTGCTCGCCGCGGTCGTCGACGATGATGATGCCAGTCTCGGCCCTGATGACGGCGCGCACGCCGAGCCCGAGCTTCAGCCGGTCGCCCAGAGGCTCCAGCAGTCTGTCGAGATAGTTTCGGCTGCCGCCGGTCACCGTGCGCCACTGGTGCTGCCTTGAATAGATCAGGCGGTGATTGTCGAAGAAATTGACGAAATGTTCGGCCGGAAACTGCATCATCTTCGCCGCCGGCGTAGACCAGATCGCCGCTGCCATCGGCACCAGATAATTGTTGGTGAACCCCGGCGAAAAACCGCGCCAGTCGAGATAGTCGCCGATCGAGCGCGCGGCGAGGTGGCCTGCGGCGCGGTCGATGAGGCAGGTCTTGTTGAAGCGCAGGATCTCGCGGATCATCAAGAGGAAGGAGGGGCGCACCAGATTGCGCTTCTGCGCGAAGATCGAAGACAGTCCGCTGCCGCTCCACTCCAGCTTGCCATGGTCGAGCGAGAGCGAAAAGCTCATGTCACTGGCATGGGTGGCGACGCCGAGCCGCGCAAACAGCGCGGTCAGGTTCGGATAGTTCGGCTCGTTGTAGACGATGAAGCCGGTATCTACGGGAATGCGAGTTCCGTCGTAATCGACATCAACGGTGGCGGTGTGGCCGCCGGCGCGCGTCTCCTTTTCATAGAGCGTGACGTCATGCAGCGGATTGAGCGCCCATGCCGCCGATGCCCCGGAGACGCCGGAGCCGATAACCGCGATCTTCAAGCGACTGTGCGGGTGGTGAAAATGCGCGTTCATGCTGCGTCCTTTACGGCGTTGTAGGCTTTCAACGCCCGGTCGCGGGCGGTCGCGTGGTCGACGATCGGCTTGGGATAGGTTTCGCCAAGCCGGATATCCGCCTTGTCGAGCACGCTTTGAGGTGCCGCGAATGGCTTGTGAATGTACTTGGTATCGAGCGCCGCAAGCTCTGGAACGGACTCGCGGACATAGGCGCCATCGCGATCGAACTTCTCGCCCTGCAGAACCGGATTGAAGATGCGGAAGAAGGGAGCGGCATCCGCTCCGCAGCCGGCGACCCATTGCCAGCTGGCTGCATTGCTAGCGGGGTCGGCATCGACAAGCGTGTCGCGAAACCAGGCTTCGCCGCGCCGCCAGTCGATCATCAGGTCCTTGATCAGGAAGGAGGCGACGATCATCCGCACCCGGTTATGCATGAAGCCGTGCTTCCAAAGCTGGCGCATGCCGGCATCGACGATGGGGTAACCGGTCATCCCCTTGGTCCAGGCGCGAAAATGCGCGGTGCTGTTGCTCCACTCGAAGCCATCGAAACGGTCGTTCCAGTTGGCGTATGGCAGCTTCGGGAAGTGAAACAGCAGATGGTAGGAGAATTCGCGCCAGGCGAGCTCCTTGCGAAAGTGAACCAGATCGTCCGCCGGCACGTCCAATCCTCGCGTCTCCTCCCATATGCGGGCAGGCGAGATCACGCCCAGCGCCAGATAGGGAGACATCATCGAGGTCGACTGCTTGGCCGGAAAATCGCGGTCGGCCTTGTAGCCGTCGAGGCTCTGATCCAGAAAATCCGCAAGCCGCTCGCGCGCGGCCTCTTCGCCGGCAGTCCAGACTTCGGCGAAATCCTTGGCCCAGTCCGGCTTGGTCGGCAGAAGTTTCCAGGACTTCAGTGTCTCGCTTGCGGGCAGCTCCGGCGCGAATTTGACCTTCTTGGGCGCATCGACAGGGTGGGGCGGTTCGCCGGCACCCTCTAGCGCCCGCCAGAATGGCGTATAGACGCGGTAAGGCGTCCCGCCGCCTGTCTTCAGCCGCGACGGCTCATGCAGCAGCTGGCCGGCGAAGCTCTGCGCATCCAGCCCCTGCTGCTCGAGCTCCCGCTTGATGCGCGTGTCGATGGCGATGCCGGGCGGATCGTAGCGGCGGTTCCACATGACGGTGTCCGCGCCGGTCTTCTTGATCAGGTCGAGGAGCACATCGAGCGCATCGCCGCTCACAAGATTGAGCGAGCCGCCAAGCGCTTCGATCGATGCGGTGAGCGACACAATGGAATGATGCAGCCACCACTCTTGCGCGCCGCCCAGAGGCCCGGTGCCGGAAGAGGAGGGCTCGCGGATATAAAGGGGAATAATCGGGCGTCCGGTGCGGCAGGCCGCATGCAGCGCATGATTGTCGTCGAGGCGAAGATCCTTGCGAAACCAGAGGATAAGCGGCTTTGCGGCATCGTCGGACAATGAATGTGATCCCCTTGTTTCTGTGTTGCTTCTGTTACGAAGCTACGGGGAGTGTGGATCAAAAGTTTCAGCCTGCATAAAGATTTAACACGGCACATCGGTAAATTATCCGACAGCATCGGCGGTTGCGCGCGTCGCGGGTCGCCTGGCGGGTTGATTGTCGCCCTCAGGCGAGATCGGCATGCCGATTTTTCCCCTTGTCCGCGCATGCAGGGATGCTCATTCCTTTAATCCACTAAAAAGATAGAGAATACTGCTCTCATCAGATGGTGGCCGGAGAATGCGGTCGCACAGGAGAGACGACGATGAGTATCATCAGGCATTTCGATCGCCTTTGCACCATCCGCGACCAGCTGGAAGCGAGGCTGGAGCTGCACGAGGCACGATACTGCTTTGGTAGCGAGGACATCGAGGATGGAACGGGCGCTGATCTGCGCGAGCGCATCATGCAGATGACCGACGAGATCTCTGCGCTCATGCACAGCCCGCGCTATTCCGATTTCTAGGAGAGGGCGATGACAGCGACACTGATCATTCCTGGGCTCAACGGCTCCGACCAGGGCCACTGGCAGCGATACTGGCTCCGTGACCACCCCGACAGCGTTCTGGTGGAGCAGGACGACTGGGACGATCCTTTGGTCGATCGCTGGGCCGACCGGCTCGAAGAGGCGCTCATCGAGCACGGCGAGGCCTATATTGTCGCCCATAGTCTCGGCTGCCTGCTGACGGCGAAGTTCGCCGACCGGCCATCGGCGCGCCGCATCAAGGGCGCGCTCCTTGTCGCCCCCTGCGACCTGCGCCCCACCGAACGACGGCATCCGGATGCCGCCATCCGCTTCGGGCCGATGCCGACAAGGGCGTTGCCTTTTCCGAGCATCACCGTCGGCAGCCTCAACGACCATTACATGGAGCTCGACCGCCTGACGCTCTACGCGCGTCTGTGGAAGACCGAGCTCAGGAACATTGGCCTCGCGGGCCACATCAATATCGCCAGCGGCTTCGGTCGCTGGACCGGCGGCTATGCGCTCTTCGACAATCTCAGGGAGAAGGCGAAGGCGCCGAGGCGATACGTACCGGAACACGCGTCGCACACCTCGCTTGGCTGATCGCTATTGCCGTTCGATGTAATCGTCGGCGCCCATATCCCCCGAACGGTGAAGAGCCGAGCCTGTCGTAATGCTGTAATGTGGTCCTCATCGATAGCATGTGACGGATGGGAGGCCGGATATGTGGTATGAAGTTGCCTTGGCCATGACACTCGTGGCGTTTACGCTCAGCAGTTGCCAGACGGTGGTCACAAATACGCCGACGCAGATGTCGACGGCGAAAATGAACTGCGATCCCGCCACCAACCGCTGCCAGACCCCCGAATTCGGCATCAAGCAGAAAGCCCGCAAGGGCCAGAGGGTATCATGGACGATGCAGCCGGCCGATGGCTGGCGTTTGACTGGCAATCCCAAGACCACCTTCGCCGGCAAGGGCGTCTATGACGTGACCGTCACCGCATGGGACCCCAACTCGCTGACCTGCCAGTGGCACGCAGAGGGCGATTCCAAGCTCTTCGCCAGCGACGGCTGGGTCGCCGGATATTGCTACGCCGACGCCGAACTGATCCCGCCGCCGGCACCGGTCAAAGTCCGTTCGACAAAGAAGAAGAGATAACGTCCCTGATCGGATGACCGCCGCGGCAAGCACCGTTGGCGGTCACGATCACGTGTTTTAGCGGGGCCGAACGGAAAGCGGCCCCGATGCCATTGACAAGCACGACTGTCCGGGCGGAAACGGTTGCAGCAACAACCCCCAGAGGCGCGCTGTCGGCAGCGGGCCGGACAGTTTTCTCATGGATGCATCAGCAGTTCACCAGGATAGCGTTCTGCGCCATCCCGGCTATCTCAATTTCGCGGCTTCCCGCGTCTTTTCCTCTCTCTCCTTTCAGTGCGTCGCCATCGCCATGGGCTGGATGATCTACGATCAGACCCATAGCGCCTTTGCGTTGGCCATGGTTGGGCTCTGCCAGTTCCTGCCGATGGTGGTTCTGACCTTCGTGGTCGGCCACGTCGCCGATCGTTTCGACCGAAGGCGCATCGGCCTGATCTGCCAACTGATACTCGCCACGGTGTCGGCGGCGCTTGCCGTCGCCACCTGGCAGAACTGGCTGACGCCAGCGGGCATCCTGACGGCGGTGACGATCATGGGCGCGACCGTCGCCTTCGAGCGCCCGACGATGGCAGCCCTTCTTCCCAGCATTATGCCGCCCTCGCTGCTTCAGCGCGCGGTGGCAACATCGACCTCGATGATGCAGACGGCGCTGATCGTCGGCCCGTCGCTGGGCGGCCTGCTCTACGGCGTCGATGCCGTTGCTCCCTTCGCCGTGGCCGCCGTCCTGTTTGCCGTCGCAAGCATCAACGTCATCTCGATCCGCATGGAATGGACGCCGAGCAAGCGCGAACCGGTCACGCTCGCCTCCGTCTTCGCCGGCGTCTCCTTCATCAAGAGTAAGCCCGTGATGCTCGGCACCATTTCGCTTGATCTCTTCGCCGTTCTCCTCGGTGGCGCCACGGCATTGCTACCGATGTTCGCCAGCGATATCCTGCATGCCGGCCCCTGGGGGCTGGGCATGCTGCGCGCGGCCCCGGCAGTCGGCGCGCTCACCATGTCTATCGTTCTGGCAAGACGCTCGCTGACGAGCAGGGTCGGTGCAAAAATGCTGACTGCCGTGGCCGTGTTCGGCGTCGCGACCATCGTTTTTGCCGTATCGACCAACATCGCGCTGTCGATTGCGGCGCTGCTGGTGGTGGGGGCTGCCGATACGGTCAGCGTCGTGGTGCGCAGTTCTCTCGTGCAGCTTCTGACCCCGGATTCAATGCGTGGCCGCGTGAACGCCGTCAACTCGCTCTTCATCGGCACCTCGAACCAGCTCGGCGAATTTGAATCGGGCATGCTCGCCGGCATGATGGGTCCAGTTGCCGCCGGCGTCATCGGCGGCGTCGGAACCATTGTCGTGGTGCTCCTGTGGACGCGGCTCTTCCCAGATCTTCGCAAGGTCGACACGCTGCAAGGGTAGGGTGCCAAACCGCGACAAGCATTCGCCAATCGTGACCCAAGAAATTTACGTGGCGTTTGGCGGATGCGCGCTAGCTTAATAGCAGAGACAGTTTCGAGGAGAGGTGCATATGAAGCGAATTTCAAACGTCGTGGCCGCGATCGCGCTGATCGGCCTTTCGGCGCTCACCACAGGGTGTGCGGGCTACCCGACCTCCGCGGGCTCGGCATCTGGCTATGTGCCTGGCGATTCCATGAACCGCGCCTGCTCCGATGGCTTCAGGCCGAACGAAGGACGCTCCTGCGGCTATTGATCTCGCCACGTCGTCTTCATCCCGTGGCTCGACCGCCAGCGGGGATGAAGCAAGCGCATACCGCCGCCGAGAGAAGCTCGGGGCGAAACCTATCGCTTTGATTTCGGAAAAGAAAAAGGCCTGCATTTTTCAATGCAGGCCTTTTAGAAACTGGCTCCCCGGGCCGGATTCGAACCGGCGACCTGTCGATTAACAGTCGAATGCTCTACCGCTGAGCTACCAGGGATCACCGCTCGCCGCGGTGTGAGTGGGCTAATACAAATGCTTGCTCGATTTGCCAAGCGGTTTTTTCAAAAAAATGACATCTCCTTGCAATCATTCAGGTTATCCCCACATGCTGTGGATGACTGAGAGCCCGAAAAACACCGCCAAACGCTTTGGCATCGATCACACCACCGGCCACATCGTCATGGGGCCGACCCGCATTCCGCTGCCGAAGTCGCGCATAGCAAGGCTTTTGATCGGCGGACTGCTGATTTTTGGCGGATGTCTTGGCTTTCTTCCGATTCTCGGCTTCTGGATGATTCCGCTCGGCGTGCTGGTGCTGTCGCACGACCTGCATGTCGCGCGGCGAATGAGACGACGATTTTCGGTGTGGTGGCACAGGAGGCGGAATTCCGCCTCCTGAAATTAATCGCTCAGGCGAAGAGGCCGGCGATCCAATAGAAGGCGGCCGCAATCAGTGCTGCGGCCGGCAGTGTCACCACCCAGGCGACGACGATATTGCCCGCAAGGCCCCAGCGCACGGCAGACACCCGCCGTGCCGCGCCGACGCCGATGATCGCGCCGGTGATGGTGTGTGTGGTCGAGACGGGGATGCCGAGCCACGTGGCGCCGAACAGCGTCAGCGCGCCGCCGGTCTCCGCGCAAAAGCCCTGCATCGGGTTCAGCCGGGTGATCTTCGATCCCATCGTATGCACGATGCGCCAGCCGCCGAACAGCGTGCCGAGCGCCATCGCCGACTGGCAGGACAGCACCACCCACAGCGGCACATGGAAGCTGCCGCCGAGATAGCCCTGCGAATAGAGCAGGATGGCGATGATCCCCATGGTCTTCTGCGCATCATTGCCGCCGTGTCCGAGCGAATAGAGCGACGCCGAGACGAACTGCATGATGCGAAAGGTGCGGTCGACCGCGAACGGCGTCTGCCGCACGAAGAGCCACGAAACGGCCAGAACCAGGAACAGCGCGAGGAGGAAGCCGATCATCGGCGACATGACGATCGCGCCCGCGGTCTTCAAGAGACCACTCCAGACGATCGAGCTGAAGCCGACCTTGGCCAGCCCGGCGCCGACCAGCCCGCCGACCAGCGCATGCGACGAACTCGACGGAATGCCGAACACCCAGGTGACGATGTTCCAGATGATCGCGCCCATCAGCGCCGCAAAGATCACCATCGGCGAGACGATGGCCGGATCGATGATCCCTGTCCCCAGCGTCTCGGCGACATGCAATCCGAAGAACAGGAAGGCGATGAAATTGAAGAAGGCCGCCCAGGCAACGGCGAACTGCGGCCTGAGGACACGCGTCGAGACGATCGTCGCGATCGAGTTCGCCGCATCATGAAGGCCGTTCAGAAAATCGAAGAACAGCGCGACCGCGATCAGCCCGGCAAGCAGCGGGAAGGCAAGGGTGGCGTCCATCAGACGTTCTCGATCACGATGCCGCTGATCTCGTTGGCGACGTCCTCGAAGCGGTCGACGACCTTTTCAAGCTCGCCGTAGATCTCGCTGCCGATGATATAGGCCATCGGGTTGGTGGCGCCGTGCTTGTGGAAAAGGTCCTTCAGCCCCTGATCGTGCAATTCGTCCGACCGTCCCTCGATCCGCGTTACCGCCTCGGCAATCGCCGTCAGGCGAGGGGCGTTGGCGTTGATTCGGTCGAGCAGCGGAATGGCCTCGGCGATCATGTGCGCGGCCTCAACGATCGTCTTGCCCATTTCCTGCATCACGGGATCGAAGCTCTTCTGCTCGAACAGGCGGATGGTCTTGACCGTCTTGTGCATCATGTCGATCGCGTCATCCATCGACTGGATGAGGTCCTTGATGTCGACCCGGTCGAACGGCGTGATGAAGCTGCGGCGAACGGCGAGCAGGACATCGCGGGTGATATCGTCAGCCTCGTTTTCCAGTGTAACGATGCGCGCGCAGTGCTTTTCGGTGTCGTTTCCGGAAAGCAGTTCGTTCAGCGCTTCGGCAGCACCCACGACTGTTTTCGCGTGCTGCGCGAAGAGATCGAAGAAGCGGTCTTCGCGTGGCATGAGTTTCCGAAACCAGCTCAGCATAGTATCCATCCATGAAAGGGTATTGTCATAAAACTGTCATAAAGCAGCGACCAGACCAAAGAAAGTGCCGGACGGTCATTCGGGCGCGCAGGGTTAACCCTCACGAAATCGCCGTATTCGCTGATGAATTCTGAGCAAAACCAAGTGATTGGAACGAGTTGCCGGAATGCGCGTTAACCCGCCATGAGACAACGAACAAAGCATCTCTGTGGATTGTGAGGTCTGAAATGAAGAAACTGGCCATTATCGCCGTGGCGTTGATGACATGTCTGGGGAGCATCTCCCCGGCCAGCGCCTTCGACGTGCGTTACCCGCGCGGCAAGGCTGTCGATGGACTGACTGGCCTGCCGAATGAGCCAAAGCCGGAGTATCGCGATCGCTGCGGTCCTTACCGCAACTGCTATGGTAACCGGGATCGCTACCGCTACAGTGACCGAGGTCGCGACTATTATCGCCGAGACTACAATCGCTACGACAACCGCTACTACCGCCGTCACAGCGATAACACCGGAGCGATTATCGGTGGATTGGCTGCAGGCGCCATACTCGGCGGCGTACTGGCATCGCAGCCGCGCGTTCGCTCCGGCGGTTCGCATGTGGACTATTGCTACAGCCGCTACCGTTCCTATCGCGCCTCAGACAACACCTACCAGCCTAACTACGGCCCCCGCCGTCAGTGCGTAGGCCCGTGATCGAGCTAACGCTAAGCTTGGACGATAATGATGAACCTGATCGCTCGATAGCGGTCAGGTTTTTTTTATGCTGAGAGCGCGCGGGTTTCGACGTGCGAGCGCGCATCGACCGCGTACGTCCAGGGCGTCACGTATAAGCACATCATTTTTCGGTGAGAATTTGGAGGCCTCGCCCGGAACCGGGAAAATGGGCATTTTCAGACGCTTATAGACACATTGCCACACTTGAGCCTGGAATAATTCCCAAGCGATATCAAAGGCCGCT
>NZ_JAUDSA010000033.1:0-127167 GCF_030380805.1 Rhizobium sp. S163
GATCGTGTAGGTGTAGGTGCCGGCAGCGTTCAAGACGAGGCTGCCATAAGTGCCGTTGAGTGCCGTGCCGAGCGTGCCCGCTGTCGCACCGAAGCTCACCGCGCTGACCGTCTTGGTGTCACCTGCATCGGGATCTGTATCGTTGGTCAAAACGTTGCCGGTAGCAGCAAGGCCTCCGGACGCATTGCCGATGCCGCCCTTTTCCGTCGCGTCACCCGTATCGGCAACCGCCGTCGGCGCTGTGTTCGCCGGCGCAGAGCCAGTATTAAACATCACATCGACCCAGTAATTCTCCGCGCTGAACGTGGCAGTCGGGAACAGGCTGGTCGCTCCATAGCGGTAGACACCGTTGCCGCTGGCAAGCGCCGTGAGCGGACCGCTAGTGACCGCCGACGTGAAGTAGTTGGTGGTAGACGAATAGCGACCCGTGTCGGTGTGGTACGACGCGGTATAGACCTGTCCTGGCGTCAACGAAACCGGACTGGTGAAATACGCTGTCTGCCAGCCGCTCGCCGTTTCGTTGGTGAAGGTCAGCGTTGCAAGCTGGACACCTGTGCTGGACCATAAAGAGCCGGTATGTGTGCCCGTGTCCTGGGTGCCCTTGTAGAACCGGATGCCGCTTACGGTACCCGCCACCGACGTCTGGAACCGGACCCCAAGTTCAACTGCGGAGTTATCGTCGGTGTTAACGACCGCCGGCGTCGAACCGGAAAAAAGCGAAGTGAAGCTCGCACCGCTTACTGAGACCGTACGTCCTGCCGATGGTGTTTCGAGATTGATGCTGTCATCGACAGCTCGTGACAGAATGGTATAGGTGCCCGCGGCCTGCGGCGACCATGTATAGGTCCAGTTCTCGTCACCAACGGCTGGATGCCAGCTTGCTCCGTTATCTGTCGAGACCTCTACCCCGGCAATAACGCCACCGCCGGCATCGACGGCAGTGCCACTAATGGTGATGGCCGAACCGACAACCGCCGTCGATGGCACAGATATAATCGAAGTTGGCGCGGTGCGGTCGGTCGAACCGGTTGCCGCAATCAGTCCGGCCTGCAACGTGCCGGGCTGGATACCCATATCAGCCAAGAGGTTGACCATTGCCTGCTGAACCCGGGAATCGGTCGGTGTCGCCTGATTGTCGTGGTTGTCGCTCAGACCCCAGGTCCAGTAGACTGTACCGGCGCCGAACACCAGCGCGCCGCTCGGTGCGCGATACAGGGTCAGATTATGGGTCGAGACCGCATTGCCCGTCGTATTGCCGTAGTCGAGCAGATAGGTGCTGACAGGAAGCGTCGTCGATGACAGCTTCACGAGGCCGGCGGGGTCGAACCCATTGTCGACAGCCTCGTCCCACTCGTAGCCGAGGTAATTCTTGGTGAGCGTTGCCGTCTGGCCGGGCTGGAGATTAGCGATGCTGGTGTTGCGCCAGAAGCGCAAGTTCGCATCGTCGTAAGTGACAGTGATCGCCTGAAGATTGTTGCCGACGTCATCGACCTTGAACAACTGCCCGGTGAGCGAATTCTCCGGATTTCCGCCGCCGATCGCCGGCGGGCTCAAGCGTGGATCGCGGAACGTACCTGTCCACTCATTTGACGGGTCGATGCTGGCGCCTGGCGACCACGTCTCCTTGTAGGAGATCAGCGTGCGGTAGGCCGTGCCGTCGGCACTATAGGCATTGCCCCAACGTGTGCGCCAGTAGACCTCGTTGCCGCTCCAGAACATGAGATTGACGCCGGCGTCGCGCGCGGCTTCCACATTGGTGCGCTGCTGGCCGGACCAATATTCGTCATGCCCAGCATCGATATAGGTCTTGTGATTGAGAAGCAGGCTGCCGTAGCGATCGGCGTCGACACCGGAGATGTAGGATACATCGTAGCCGTTCTGTTCCAGCCAGTAGATGCCGGCATATTCGGCACCGAACAGGTAATCCTGCGGACCGGCAAAGGTGCCGACGCCTCCACGTGTGGCGATCGGGCGGTTGTAGCTGACGGCATAGGCGCGACCAGCGCCCTGGCCAGTCGCCGGGCCGTTGCCTCCATAGAAGTTTGCACCGCCCCAACCGTTGTACGCCTGCCAGGTCTGATCAGCGGTCTGAAAGACAACGTCGCTGTGGCTGTCGTCGTCGCGAACGATAAACGGAATGTGGTTCTCGCCGAAGGTACCGTCCTGTCGCACAAGCTTGGCAATATAGACGCCAGAGACCGCATCATCGGGTACCGTCCAGGAAGCCGAAACCGACCAGTTACCGGCGTCCACCGTGCCAGTTGCCGCGTTTCGCAGCGGATCGGGCTGATTTTGCACGCCTGTATGCTGGATCGTGTCGACTTTGCGCGCGCCCATGCCGCCGTAATAGCCAAGGCGGTAGATATCGATGCGGTAGTTGCTGGAATCCGTGTTGATCTTGAAGTTGATCGTCTTGCCGTTGTCGACACTGATATCTGTCGCGAAACCTTCGATGTTGGAGCTGCCGGCTCCGTCGATGCCCCATTCGCTTTCAGGGTTCCCCTGTTTCTGGTTCTCAAGCACAATCGCATTGCTGGCGGTTGCCGCGGCTGTGGCTGCAAATGAACCGGTCGCGGCAAAGCTCTGCGTTGCGGTTTTCTGGGTCAGCTGCGCCGTCGTCACGGATCCGGTCAATATGCCCGTGCCCTTCGTTCCACCAGTCCCCGCCTCTCCACCGCCGGGCAAGGTTCCGTTTTGAGCCGTGGCGCTGTTCCAGTTTGCGGTTCCGGTCCATGTCGTGGCAAACGAAAGGTTGCGATCGAGCAGCGGATCGCTGACCGAAGCGCCCATGACAGCCTTGCCCGTTGCAACGTAATCAGGTCCCTCGACCAGCCGGGTTCCCGGCAACTGGCCGTCGGCCTGCAGAATACCGCTATCCTTCCCGAGATCGAGAATTCGGGTCGGCGACGTGTAATAGCCGCATCCGCAAACGCTGAACGGCATGCCGAACGCCAGAAACTGCGAACCGGTGACATGTGCAGTCGTCTGACCCGATGGAGCCGAATCCAGGATCACGACATGGCCGGAATCGCGGCCTCCGCCGGTCGAAGCGCCGGCACCACGCTCTCCTGGCGCCCCGCCTTGGCGCAAAAATGGTGCAAGCGGATCCGTGCCCATAGAACCGCGCGCAAAATGCGCGCCGTGCAACGACGATCCAACGCCCGACCCTTGGCCAAATGCAACTGCGCTCACAAACCCGGGCGCTGCGACAGTTCTTGAAACCGTCGCGCGCCTGCCATCTGCCGCACTCCTGGCGACGCCTACGGGACCTTGTTCCCGCAGCTGCAAGCCTTCGTCGGCATGGCCTTCCATATCGCCTACGACATCCCCGCTTTCATCGGAGCTGCGATCGCTAAGGGCGGCTCCGTCGCCGGGCTTGTCGATATGAAGATCATGCGTGCCCTGCTCGACCGCCTGTGTCGGCGCGGGGACAACCCCGGTTGCCTCCTCGGCCTTCGGCGCGGCAACGCGCGCCTTCGCCGTTCCGCCGGTCGTCAGCCACCAACGGGGATCGAATAGATCCGTCAACATGGAACGAGAAACCCACCGGTGCGCGCTGCGATACATGGATGCCCCTCTCGACTACTTGAATGGATTGCCGCTTCGAAGATCATATTCTTCAGTTAGCTTTAACTATATTCGAAAGTCGCGATAAACGGTGCTACCTACTTCGATCGAGTGGCAGACTATCCTTTTAGCTGGTGGATTTCTTCAAAACTAGATTTGACTTTTCCCAGGGGATCCAACCCGGTCAATCGGCCTCGGGCCTCCAGACGCTGCTTCCGTCTTCCCAAGTCGCACGCAAGATATTGATAGGAAGTGGCTTTCTCGAGACCTGGCATGATGCGCGATCAGCGCAGCTCGTCATGGCGGCGGCTTCCTTCAGCACGCCTTGCGGCACGCCCACACCGCGAGCGACCAGACATCGAACAGCGACGACATTGAAGAGCCCGGGATACCATGAGAGAGCCGCGACGACCCTGAGCGCTTCTGACGACAGACGGGCGACGCGCCACTCATGAATTCAGGACATAGGCTCATCCGGAACTGAACGCCTAATCGTCGTGGACGGGTGAGCATATGTTTCCTTCAAACAGACCGAGGTCCGAGATCGCGATGTCGCAAATGCCCGGAGCCTGAGCAGTCCAAACCATGAACCGCGAATATAGACCCATCCGGGACTGACGGCCTAATCCGACGCATGGCAGTCACCACGTTCAAGGGGTCATCAGCAGAGAGATAATGAGATGAAGAACATCGCCGCCAGTGTCGCAATGACAGCGCTCGCAACGACCGTAACCGAGGCGCAGGAGCGCAAGCGCGTTGCCCCGTCGGCCGTCTATGAAGTCGCCCCGGGCTTGGGGCACTTCACGGACGACGTTCTTTTCGGTGAGGTCTGGGAGCGGGCCGAACTTGAGCTGCGCGATCGCAGCCTCGTCACGGTCTCCGCGATCGTCTCGACCGGAAAGACGCCACAGCTCGGCGGACATGTGCGCCGGGCGCTGGACAACGGCGTCACGCCCGCCGAAATTGGGGAGCTGATAACCCATCTTGCCTTTTATTCCGGATGGCCCAACGCGGTCTCAGCCGTCATGGAAACCCAAAAAGTGTTCGAGGAACGAGGCGTAGCCCCGGTAGAAGACAGCGACGGCAAAAGGATCGAACTTGAGGCTGCTTCCGAAGGGATGCGCACCGCCGCTGTCAATGCCCATGTCTCCCCGACGGCACCGGCGCTTGCCGCTCTTACGAACCGCGTTTTGTTCGGTGATCTCTGGCAGAGGCCCGATCTCACCGCACGTGATCGCAGCCTCGTAACGATGGCAGCACTCATCGCCATGGGGCAAGCTGAACAACTCCCCTTCCACGCGAACCGCGCGATGGACAACGGATTGACCAAAGGTGAAGCCTCAGAGGTCGTCATGCACGTCGCTTTCTACGCCGGCTGGCCGAGAGCGATGTCGGCCGTGCCGGTTCTCAAGAGCGTTTTTGAGACACGCGAAGCCAAGTCGTTTGAGGTATCGACTGAGATCAAGGTCACTCCGGCCGGCCGGGACCGGGCGCGTGCACCGGAAGCATACTTCACAGGCGATGTCGAAACCTCCGGCTTTTACCGGAGTGACAGCCCGTCGACCGTCAGCGGCGCAACCGTGTCTTTTCCTGCGGGAGCGCGCACGGCGTGGCACACGCACCCGGTAGGCCAGACACTCTTCATCATCTCCGGAACGGGCTGGGTGCAGAAGGAGGGCGCGCCTGTCCAAACGGTCCGGCCAGGTGACGTCGTGTGGATACCAGCAATGATAAAGCACTGGCATGGCGCATCGGCAGACGAAGCTATGAGCCACTTCGCTGTCGCAGAAGCGCAAAACGGCAGCGTGGTTACCTGGATGGAGAAGGTTTCCGACGAAGACTACTTTGCGGGCCGTCCCGGCGAATGACCACAGACCTCATGAGATTTCGAAGGTACAGACCTCTTTTTCGGTGCGTGACC
This sequence comes from Rhizobium sp. S163, assembly GCF_030380805.1. Taxonomy (NCBI): domain Bacteria; kingdom Pseudomonadati; phylum Pseudomonadota; class Alphaproteobacteria; order Hyphomicrobiales; family Rhizobiaceae; genus Rhizobium; species Rhizobium sp. S163. The sequence goes on from NZ_JAUDSA010000033.1 coordinate 5,489, forward strand.
ACGCCGCACAGATAGCACTGAGCGAAGATCGGCTGGCGGAAGGTCTTGAACAATATAGGATAGAGCGTCGCCGACGCGTCCGCCGGCGATCGCAAGGGTTTCAGAAACCAATGAACAGAGCCGTCTCAGCGTCAAATGATCTCGTCATTCGAACCGCGTCGCCGCTGGACGTCCAGGTTCTGGGGGCGTTTGGAACGCTTCTTGTAGCACTTCATCACAAACTTGACCCTCAGCGCTTCATTGAAACAACCAGAACTACGCCAGCGAATTATACCGGTTTTCTGGAAAGGAAGATCAGCGATCCGAACGCAATGCTTTTTGTCGCCGAGCAAGGCGGTATATTGCTCGGCTACGTCTACGGAGAAATGGAAGGTCATGACTACATGTCCTTGCGCGGTCCAGCAGGGGTCGTACACGATCTCTTCGTCGACGCCTCCCGTCGGCGCGAAGGTATCGGGCGTTTGCTCATCGTCACCATCTTGTCTGAAATCAAGGCGCGCGGCGCCCAACGCGTTGTCCTCTCCACGGCTCACCAAAACAAGACGGCACAACAATTATTCGCCGCTCTCGGATTCCGAGCAACTATGATCTAGATGACCCGCGAGCTTAAAGACTAGCCGAGCGCTTGGCAGGCCTCCCCTCAACCTGCTCTCCAGGAAATGATATGTCTACCCCTGAACTTACATCAGCGCCGAAACAAATCTCGGTCGGGATGACCTGGCTGTTTGCGATCGTCGGCGGTGCCGCAGTCGGCAACCTTTACTGGGCGCAGCCTCTGCTTGCCACGATCGCGAAATCGCTCGATGTGCCAATCGGTTCGGCCGGTGCCCTGGTGACGATGACGCAGATCGGATATGCGCTGGGTATCGTTATGATCGTGCCACTCGGTGACGTCGTGATCCGGCGCAAGCTCATTCCGCTCATCATGTTCCTCTCGGCCCTGGCGCTGCTGGCAACCGCGCTGGCACCATCTTACACGGTACTGCTGGCATCTCTTACCGCTGTCGGCCTGACAACGGTTGCGGGGCAATTGCTCATTCCGCTCGCAAGCGACCTTTCGAGCGCAGAGGAGCGTGGGCGAACGGTTGGAACGATCGTTGGTGGCATTTTGATTGGCATCCTGCTTTCACGCACGATCAGCGGCGTCATCGCGGACGCCTTCGGCTGGCGCGCCGTCTATTTTCTCGCCGCGGCGACAACCGCATCTTTCTCGGTTCTGCTGACGCGCGTGCTGCCGGCTGAAAGCAAAAGGCCGCCTATTGCTTACGGTCGGCTGCTTGCCTCGGTGCCTGCCGTCGTCCGCAAACACAGATCAGTGCAGGTCACTTTGGCCATCGGCACCATTGGCTTTTGCACATTCACCATGTTCTGGACAGGCCTCACGTTCCTGCTGAGTGCGCCGCCATTTTCTTACTCGCTCAGCCAGATCGGCGCCATGGGCATCGTCGGCCTGGCCGGTTCGCTTGCCGCGCGACGCGTCGGCTGGCTGCACGACAATGGCTATTCCGCAGCCGGCACAGGGGCTGCGCTTATATTGGCACTGGTCTCGCTCGGCATTGGCGCCACGGGGTCCACCAGCATCATACCGGTCGCCATCGCGGTGCTGCTCTTTGACGTGGCGATCCAGGGCAACAACGTTCTCAACCAAACCCGCCTTTTCTCGGTGGAGCAGCAAGCCCGCAGCCGCCTCAACACTGCTTTCGTGTCGTGTAATTTCCTCGGCGGCGCGGTCGGCTCCCTGCTGGCCGGCTTTCTTTGGGAGTTCGCCGGCTGGACGGCCATCATGTCAGGCGCAATGGGCCTGATCACATTGGCGTTCCTCCTGTGGGTGGCGCAGCGCCGGCATATCCAAGTCTCGCACGATCGTAACAGATAGCTCTCTACTCCACCTGGCAGCAGGAAAGTCTGTGCGCGCGGCCTTCGCCGCGCGCACTGGACGTGGAGCATCAGCCACGTGTCTCTTCAACGTCCTCTTCCTCGACAGGCCTTTTCGTCCGCATCACTTTCAAGACGAAGACAAAGAAGGCGGGCACGAAGAAGATCGCGAGGATGGTCGCGGAGATCATGCCGCCGAGCACGCCCGTTCCGATGGCGTTCTGGCTGGCGGCACTTGGTCCCGTCGCAATCGCCAAGGGGACGACGCCGAGTGTGAAGGCAAGTGACGTCATCACAATCGGGCGGAAACGCAACTTTGCGGCTGCGACGGCCGAATCCAGCAGCGACCTGCCTTCGGCGTAATAATCCTTGGCGAACTCAACGATGAGAATGGCGTTCTTCGCTGATAGACCGATGATCGCGATCAATCCGACCTTGAAATAGAGGTCGTTCGGCATGTCGCGCAGCATCACGGCCAGCACCGAGCCGATCACGCCGAGCGGCACGACCAAGATGACCGAGATGGGAATGGACCAGCTCTCATAGAGGCCCGCGAGGAGCAGGAATACGAACAGGATGCTAAGCCCGAACAGGAACGGAGCCTGGCTGCCTGATGTGATTTCCTCCAAGGACTGGCCGGACCATTCGAAGCCGAAGCCTTCTGGCAGTTCAGACGCCAGACGCTCCATTTCAGCAATGGCCGCGCCGGTCGATTGCCCCGGCGCCGGCGCACCGGAGATACGCACGGTGGGATAGCCGTTGTAACCGACGATTTGCGGCGGGCCCTTCTGCCATTGCGCGATCGCGAATGACGAAAGCGGCACCATGCCACCGCTCGCATTGCGAACGTTGATCTTCAGCACATCCTCGATCTGCAGACGGCTGCGATCCTGCGCCTGCACGATCACGCGCTGCATGCGTCCTCTATTCGGGTAGTCATTGATGTAGGAAGACCCAAGATTGGCCGTAATCGCGTTATTGATGTCCGAGAACGTCACACCGAATGTGTTGGCCTTCTCGCGGTCGATGACGAACAGAACCTGCGCGGCATCCGGCAGTCCCTCCATGCGGACGCCTGTGACGACCTGGCTTTGTGCAGCCTTCGCCATCAGTTCAGCAGTTGCCTGCGCAAGCGCCGCCTGTCCGAGACCAGCACGATCCTGAAGACGGAAGGAGAAGCCGCCGGTTGTGCCGAAGCCCTCGATTGGCGGCGGCGACAGCGCAAAGGAGGTCGCATCCTTCAGCGCAAAGAGCTGCATGTTGGCACGGTTAGCAATGTCCTGTACCGAGTTGCCCTCGCCGCGCTCCGACCAGTCCTTGAGCGTGACGAATGCAAGTCCCGCATTGGCGCCATTGCCCGAGAAGCTGAAGCCCTGAATTGCCACGATGTTGGCAACGGCCGGCTCCGCCTTGAAGATCGTTTCGATCTTCCGGATGGACTCGATCGTACGGTTTGCACTTGCTTCCGGCGGTCCCTGAATATCGACGATGAGGAATCCCTGGTCCTCGTCGGGCACGAAAGACGTCGGCAGGTTGACGAAGAGGTAGCCAAGCCCGACGGCGAGCGCGAGATAGACGACCATCATGCGGCCGGCGCGGCGCGCCATACCGGTTACCGATGCGGCGTATCCATTGGTCAACTGCTCGAATTTGCGGTTGAACCAACCACCGGGGCCGCCCTTCTGGTGGTGACCGCCCTTGATCGGCTTCAGGAAGGTCGCGCAAAGAGCAGGCGTCAGCGACAATGCCAGGAAGGCCGAGAACAGGATCGAGACAACCATCGTCAGCGAGAACTGCCGGTAGATGATGCCTGTCGATCCCGGGAAGAAGGCCATCGGAATAAAGACCGAGGATAGAACAAGCGTGATCCCCAGGATTGCGCCGGTAATCTGCCCCATCGCCTTGCGCGTTGCCGCCTTGGGCGACAGCCCCTCCTCCGCCATGATGCGTTCGACGTTTTCGACGACGACGATTGCGTCGTCGACCAGGATGCCGATCGCAAGAACCATCGCGAACATGGTCAGAACGTTGATCGAAAACCCCGTCGCATACATGACGGCGCAGGTGCCGAGCAACGCCACCGGCACAACAAGCGTCGGAATGACGGTGTAACGGAAGTTCTGCAGGAACACGAACATCACGATAAAGACCAGGACGATCGCTTCGAGCAGGGTGTGGATTACCTTCTCGATCGAAGCGGAGACAAACGGACTGGTATCGTAGGGAACGCTATACTCGACGCCCTTCGGGAAGAAGCGGCTCAGCTGATCCATCTTGGCCTTGATGGCGGCGGAAACCGCGACAGCATTGCCGGTCGACGATAGCTGAATGCCGAGTGCAGCCGACGGCTGACCGTTGAGCCGGCTGGTAAAATTGTAGGATTCCGCGCCTTGCTCGATACGGGCGACATCCTTCAGTCGGACCGAAGAGCCATCGGGATTGGCCCGCAGAATGATTTCGCCGAACTGCTCGGGCGTCCCCAGCTGCCCCTGGACGAGGACGGTGGCCGTTAGATCCTGGGTGATGGGGTTGGGGCTTGCTCCAATCTGCCCGGCCGCCACCTGCGCGTTCTGCGCGGTAATCGCCGCGTTGATGTCATCCGTGTTGATGTTGAGGCCCACCATCTTGTCGGGATCGATCCAGACACGTAGTGCGCGCTGCGCGGCAAAAAGCTGGGCGCGACCGACACCATCAATCCGTCGGATTTCACCGATGACGCTGCGATTGATGTAATCGCCGAGTTCTACCTCGTCGCGACTGCCGTCGGTCGATGTCATTGAGACGATCATCAAGAAGCCGGAACTTGCTTCTTCCACGGTCACGCCTTGCGTTCGCACGGTAGCGGGCAGTCTTGCCTCGACGCGACGGATCGCATTCTGCACATCGACCGACGCCTGATCGATGTTGGTCCCCGCCCTGAAGGTTGCATTGATACTGACCGAGCCGGAATTGTCCGAGGTGGATTCAAAATACATCAGGCCGGCAACGCCGTTCAGTTCATCTTCGATCTGGCGTGTCACGCCCTGGTAGATCTCTTGCGGCGATGCGCCGGGATATGCCGTGGAGATCGTCAGCTGTGGCGGTGCCACCTTGGGGTACTGCGCGATTGGCAGAAACGGGATGGCGATGATCCCGGCGATGGAAATGAACAACGCGAAGACCCAGGCCAGAATAGGCCTGCGGATGAAAAGTTGTGCCATGATAGATTACTCCGGTGCCTTCGCGGGCTCTTGAGACGAACTCGCCGCTGGATCGGCAGGCTTCCATGCTTCGGGCGCCACCTTCCCACCGGGCTGGACCTTCTGAACGCCGTCGACAATCACTGTTTCGCCCTGCTTCAAACCACCTTCGACCAGCCATTCGGAGCCCTGCGCTTGCCCGAGCGTGATCTTGCGAGGTTCCGCGACATTATCGGCACCAAGCACGTAAACCTGCGCCTGCCCGGTATCATCACGGATGACCGCACGCTGGGGAACGGTGACGGCATTGTGCTTGACGGCCTGCTCAATCCGCACGCGGACATACATTCCAGGCAGTAGGTCGTTCGACGTGTTGGGGAACTCCGCCCTCAGCGTCACCTGCCCAGTGTTGGAATCGACATTGGCGTTCGCGAATAGCAGCTTGCCCGGCTCGGCGTAGAGCGAGCCATCGTCGAAGACCAGTTCGACACGCGCTTCGCCCGGTGCAGTACTGGCCAGTGTACCTGCAGCAACGGCTCTCTTAAGGTTCAGCAGTTCCTGCGCCGATTGTGTGAAATCGGCATAGACGGGGTTGACCTGCTGGATCAATGCAAGGTTGGACGTTCCGTCAGCAGTCACCAGCGCGCCTTCGGTAACGAGAGCGCCACCGATCACACCCGAAATTGGCGCCCGAACATCCGTGTATTCAAGATTGATCTTCGCCTCATCCAGGCCCGCCTCGGCAGATGCGACATCCGCGCTTGCCTGAGCGAGATTGACGGCTGCGGTGTCGTAATCGATACCCGATGCGATATTACGGTCACGAAGGCTCTTTTGGCGCTCGAGCTGCAGCCTGGCATTGTCCTGGATGGACTTTGCGCGTTGAAGAGCGGCCTCGGCGCTCGCTACGCGAACCTTGAACAGGCGTGGATCGATGCGATAAAGGACGTCGTCCTTCTTCACCGTTGCCCCCTGCTCGAAGACACGTTCCTGCAAAATGCCGGAGACGCGCGCCCTGACTTCCGAAATACGGGTCGCGGCAATGCGGCCGGGAAGCTCGTTGATGACAGGCACATCCCTGCCCTTAAGTTCTATGACCGCAACTGCCGGCGGTGGCATCGCTGATCCTTCCTGGGCCAACGTGACCCCGGAGGCGGCAACGAGAAAAGTGGTGGCGATAAGGCACAGGTTCAGGCGCGCCGTTCTACTACGCTGCATTGGATATTCCTTCTTGAATTTCATCGCCCCACCAGGGTGCGTCATGTCTTCTCTACGTAAGAGAGATAGATGGATCTTATGCCGTCGAGAATTTCGCGCCGTTCGACGTCCGGCCACGTATGAAATGTGAAAAGCTCGGTACAAAAGAACCCCGTAAGCGCGAGATAGGCCATGAGCGCCGCTTTGGGCTTGGCTCCCTCCGCCATCTTTCTCAGATCAAGATCACACCACTCCCGCATCGTCTCCTGCAGCTTGTCGCCACTTGCCATCGAAGCGCTAACCGCCATCGCAACGGCGCGGTCTGTATCGTCAAGCGTGCTTTCGGCTGACGCGATGCGGCCAAAAAGCTCCGGGTGCGGGGTATCGCCGGCTGCCTGTACGCATTCTTCGACATGCGCCACATCAGCCTTGAACTTGCGATCGACAAGCGCCTCTAGCAATCCGCTTTTGGACTTATGGTCGTAGACCACCCGCGCCTTGCTGACGCCAGCCTCCTGGGCGACGGCATCGATCGAAAGGCCCACAGCACCCAGTCGCACGACGACGCGCTCGGCAGCATCGAGGATGTCGTCTTCGGTGATTTTCCTGGTACGGCCCATCGCACGCTCCTGTTCGGCGATTTATTTACGAACGATCGTGTTTAAATGCAAGTGCGAAGTTGGTCTGCGCAGTCTAGGCGTCTGGATGCAATTGTCGATGGCAAGAACAGCCCTCCTGGTCTTCGACGACCAGGAGAGTTTGACGAGTAAAGAGCGACGTTACCGTTCATCGCGCCTGCCTTGATTTTTGAGGATTTCCAGGAGGGATCGTCCGAAGTCATGGGTTTCGCAACGCTAATTTGACGCTTTGCTCCGCGTCCCGGATCGGCCAGCGCTGCCGACGACTTGCTAACAGAGTTTACAAGCGCGGCAGATCGGGACACGCCGCAACGGGGGCATCAAAACATGAGGACGATGAGTAACCGGCCGCTTTTTAAGGAGCCGCCGGCGCCCCAAGCTAAAGGCCTTCCTCAGTCGGCTGATCCGGCAGCCGAGAAGGCGGTATCTATAAAACAAGCCGTCAAGCGCCGGAAGGCTACATGGGAACACAAGGCACCATGATCATTATTGGGATCACATCATCATGCGATCTTCCTGCGGCAATATTGATGCTACGGGTGGGTTGAACATTGGTGAGAGCGAGGCTCGGGCCGCAATGCCACCTTGGGGGATTGGCTTGGAAGTGTCGAAGTCAAGCATAAGGTCGTTTTTTTGCGTTGACGACCGCGACACCTCATTGCGCGCACTGCATCTCGCCTATTGGATTGCCACAAGATGGCCGGGCGAAACTTCACGATAATCAGGCGGCCGAACCTCGAAGGCCACTGGTCGGATCGGGCTTTTCAGTTCCTCGCTAAGGCCCAGCTTTCTTTCATGTCGACGGTCAGGGTCCGGGATCGGGACAGCTGCCAACAGCTTTTTGGTGTACTCGTGCTGGGGATTGCCAAAAACAGCCGCCCGAGGTCCGATCTCTACGATTTCACCCAAGTACATCACTGCTACCCTGTGGCTCACTCTCTCGACTACCGCCATGTCGTGAGAGATAAACAGGTACGATAGGTTCAGGCTCTGCTGCAGGTCGAGCAAGAGGTTTATCACCTGTGCCTTGATGGAGACGTCGAGCGCAGAAACACTTTCATCCGCGACGATTACTTTCGGCCTTAATGCCAGCGCTCGCGCAATACAAACACGTTGCCGCTGCCCGCCCGAGAATTCGTGCGGAAATCTTGTCGCCATATCCGGCGACAGGCCAACCTTCGAGAGCAGTTCAGCGACCACGGCCTTTGCCTCTTGGCTAGTCCCCATACGATGCTCGAGGTATGGCTCAGCAATTGCATCTCCAACCCGGATTCGAGGATTGAGGCTTGCAAACGGATCCTGAAATATCATTTGCACGGTTTTGCGCATCTCGCGCATCTGATCCTTGTTGAGGCCGAGGATTTCCCTGCCATCCACCCGCACTGATCCACTTTGCGGTTCAATCAACCGCATGATTGCGCGACCGGTGGTCGATTTTCCGCATCCGGATTCGCCAACCAGAGACAATGTCTCGCCAGCATGCAGACTGAACGAAACGTTCTCGACAGCATGTACGCGCCCGGTAAGTTTTCCGAGAAGTCCAGTGTGAATGTCGAAACGCTTGGTCAGGTTTTTGACCTCAAGGACCGGCCGCTCGCCCGACGCAGCAGTGTCGACAACATCGGCAGGCACATCGGGCTGACCTGTCTGTGGATCGACGACAGGGAAGCGCAGCGGCCTGTCTCGTCCATTCATTGCACCAAGTACCGGAACCGCAGCCAATAGCGCGCGCGTATAAGGATGTTTGCCGCGTCGGAAAATATCTGGTGTCGCCCCAGTCTCCACTTCCTCGCCCCGGTACATGACAACCGTTCGATCGGCGATCTCTGCGACGACACCCATGTCGTGGGTAATGAAGAGGACCGATGTCCCCTCCTCCTCCTGCAGGACTTTGATGAGGTCTAGAATTTGGCCTTGAATGGTGACGTCGAGAGCAGTTGTCGGCTCGTCGGCAATCAGAAGCTTGGGCTTCGACGCCAATGCCATCGCGATCATCACCCGCTGCCTCATTCCTCCTGAGAGGCGATGCGGATACTCATCGAAGCGGGATGCTGCCGAAGGGATCCGAACCTTCTCGAGTAGCCTGATTGTTTCAGACCTAGCCTCGGCCTTCGACATAGACGAGTGGCACAACAACGCCTCTGATATCTGGTCTCCAACTGTAAAGAGCGGGTTCAGCGATGTCATCGGCTCTTGGAAGATCATCGCCACATCGTTGCCGCGCACCTGCCTCATGGCAATTTCAGGCAAGCTGAGCAGGTCTCGTCCACCAAGAGAGATGCTCCCCTCTATACGGCTGGAATCCGCCTCCAGCAGACGCATTATGGAAAGTGCCGTAACGCTCTTGCCTGAGCCGGATTCCCCGACGACCGCGACAGTCTCACCTGGCGCAACTCCAAAGGAAACGTTTCTCACCACGGACTTCCATGCACCGTCAACGAGGAACGATGTGGTCAGGTTTTCCACCGACAGTACCGTACCATCGGTCTGTCTCGCCTGTGCCTGGGAGCCTGTCATGATATTGCCTCTTCAAATTCCGATGAGATCTGGTGGTTAGTCAGGCCAGCGCAGCGCGGCGTCGAAACGATGTCTGCTGCGATTTTCGAGCGGGGTCGCGATGATCTCATTGGACGCGCGCGCCTTATCGAGCTCTTCGGCGAGCCGCTGGGCGACGACTTTCTCTTGTCCCGGATGCAGATTGCATGGATCGAGGTAGAAGTACCGATGCTCGACTTCGTGGTCGCGAACGATGATCGGCGGATTGCCGCGCGCCAGCGCGTCCGAAAGATCCCATGCAGTGATGTGAGCCTCTTGCGGGGCGACGATGACACGCATTCGCTCAAGCGGATTGTTCGTGGGATCCGGCTCGATCAGCGCCGTGACGCCAGGCCGACCGTCCAGGGCCTGCTTCCATAGCTGAAGATAGCTGGTTTCCCGCTCGCGGACACCTTCATGATCGCGCGTCTCCCAAGCCTCGAGTGCCGCCATGACACCAGCAATGCTTTCCTTCCCGGCCTTCATGCCTCGCCCGATACCCATATTTTGAAGGAAAGCATGCCGAACGAGTTCTTTTTGGCCAGCCACAATCCCCGAGGTAGGACCGCCCAGGAATTTGTGACCCGAATAGATCGCGATGTCGGCACCCTGCTCAAGGAATATCCGCAGATCGTATTCCGATGCTGCATCGACAATCACGGGAACGTCTTTGGCGTGGGCAATTTCGACGAATTCTTTCAGGTTCAACAAGCCATAGTCGACGACGTGGTGTGACACCACGAAAACAGCTGCTGCCGTCCTGTCGGTGATCGCATTCTCCATGTGGTAACGATGTGTCGAGGTCGCTTGACCCACAAAGACCACCTTGCCGCCAGCGATCCGGATGGCCTGGTCGACGGGTGCACCATAGCTTACCACATGGCCCATTTGAACAAGCACCTCGTTCTTGTCGGTGCTGACATCGGGGAGCTTTTCAATTGCCAAAAGATCGTTGCCGGTAATCGTTGCCGCGACCGCCAGCGAAATCCCGGCGGAGCAAGACGCGGTAACGAAGCCAGCCTCACCGCCCGTAAGCCTCGCGATGATGGCACTCGCCTTGCGCTGAAGGTCGTTCACTTCAACGAACTGCGGCAATATGGCGGAAATGGCCGCGATGGCCTCGGGAACAACGATGGACGCCCCGAGGCTGGTCATCGTGCCCGATACATTGATCACCGGGCGAAGGCCGAGCGCGCTGCGAATATCATCTGACATGGGTTTCTCCAATTTCCATGGCCGCGTGAGGACGGAAGCAGTGATTTGCCCTATCGACGGCTATGCCATAATAATGTAATATACACGCATCCAGATATGAGGAGCGTGTAGTTGGGACGTAATTCTTCACCTGCGGCCCACCCGGACGCCGAAACCGACAGCATCCAAGAGAACGCGACGCGCCGATCCAGAGTGAGCGGGATTGATCGCGCGCTTCAAATCATCGACTACCTTTACGAAACTGGCGGGCCGGCTGGCAGCTACGCGATCGCCAAGGCCCTGAAAGCCCCACTTTCCACAATCTACGTGATCGTTGATGATCTCGTTGAGAAGAACATGCTTATGCGCCAGCCGGACGGTTCGCTCTGGCTCGGTGCGCGGCTCTACCATTACGGCCTTGCCTACGCCCGTTCCCTTGATTTCATCAGCGTCGCGACGCACGAGATGCATGATCTTTGCCGAGAAGCCGGTGAGACCGTTCAGCTTTGCGGCCGTGACGGAGACCATATGCTTGTTCTCGCAATGGCGGACGGACCGAGCCATTTTCAGGTAGCGTCGCGCATCGGTACGCGCGTCCCCTTGAATTGGACTGCGTCGGGTCGCCTTCTCGCTGGGCATTTGCCGCAAGAAGAACGCATCGAACTTTTCAGGCGCTGCGCGAAGTCTTCTCCGACCGGACGAGCGGAGATGGACCCGGAGGTCTTGGCGTCGTCGGCCGGGGCTGCATTCCAATCGAGACTGTCGATCCAAGCTGGTGAATCCGACTACGCAGTGGCCTGCATAGCGTCGCCGATCTGTGATCGGGATGGCCAGTGCGTCGCAACGATCTCCATCGTTCTTCCCGAGCAGAAGGCCTTCTCTGACGAAAGCCGCTACACGGCGCACGTTCGCGAGTCCGCTGAGCGAATTGAGAAGGTTATGGGATGGCGCAATCACTAGGCTCTCCTCCTTCATTCGTGCAAGGCGACAATCGCCTCGATTTCAACAGTGATGTTTCCCGGTAGCGAGCCAAAGCCGACAGCCGACCTCGCATGTTGGCCAACTTCTTCACCGAACACGCCGATGAGGAGATCGGAGCAGCCGTTGATGACGCTGGGGTGCTCCTCGAACAGCGGTGCGGCATTGACCATTCCCAGCAGCTTCACCACCTTTCTCACGCGCGACAGATCGCCCAATGCGTGGTGCATGACGGCGAGCAAATTAATGCCCGTCAGGCGCGCGTGCGCATACGCATCGGTAACATCGACTTCAGCCCCGACCTTTCCCAGATGCATAAAGCCATCCGCCTCGCGCGGACCTTGGCCCGAAAGGTAAAGGATATTTCCCTCCAGGACATGAGTGACGAAGTTGGCAATGGGTGGAGGTGCTGGCGGAAGCTCGATACCGAGCGCCAATAGCCTTTCGTAAGGCGAACCTATCGACGTGGCCGTTACACTAGACGTGTTCACAAGGACTCCTGTCCGTATTGATCGTTCGACTTAGCGATATGAATAACCGTGGCTGTGGCGCACGAGCTTGCGCGCGCGCGGGATGTAGCGGCTTGCCGCAATTGCCTCTCGTCCAATTACCGCGTATCGCGGTTCGAACACCTGCGTGAGCACTGAGACATCGCCATTGGAATCGGTGGCCTCGATGTCGGCATCGATCAGATCGAAGATCGTGAAATCCGCGCGCTCACCGACGCTGAGGCGACCGTCCATGGGCAACTTGATAACCGACGCAGGCGCGTGCGTGACCGCTTCGACGACCTTATCAAACGGCATGCCGACACTGAGCAGCTTCGACATCGTTGTCGCCAGGTCCCAGACTGGGAAGTTCATCGAATGTCCGTGTAGGTCCGTGGAGATCGAGAACGGCAGCAAGCCTCGCGCTATCGCGGCTTCAGCCACCTTGAACGAGAAGGACGCGCCGCCGTGACCAATGTCCAGACGAATACCCTCTCCGGCGCATTTCTCGGCAAGATTGAAGAGGTCTTCATCTTCCATGATGCTGGAACCGGCCTTGCCGTTGAAGCAATGTGTGACAACGTCCCCCGGCCCCAGGATCTCCAGGACCTCGTCGTAAAGGGCGGGCGGTTCCCCGACATGGACCATCATCGGTATCTTGAGTATCTTGGCAATCTTCTTGCCGAGCTTGACAGGTGTGACACCCCATGACCCCGTGATGACGTGGCTCGCTCGGACCTTGAGACCAACGATATGCTCGCGGTTTTCCTCATAGCATTCGAGAATACGATCGAGGTTGATGTCACGAATGTCGCGCAGTTCGGTGACGCGGTTGCAGGCCACAAGACCGATCGAGCCAAGGTTCAGGAACGCTTTGATGCGCTCCTTCGAGGGTTCGATGATGTATTCGCGGAACCCATGAAAGTTGGCTTCACCTGCCGAGCCAGCATCAACGAGGGTCGTGACGCCGCGTTCAGCGCCGCATTCAGATGGGCGGATCGAAATATCGGTACCGCCGTGCCAGATGTGAACATGAAGGTCGACCCAACCAGGAGAAATCCACGCGCCTTTGCCGTCTACCCGCGTCACATCCTGTGAGACGCTAAGATCAGGTCCGATAGCGGCAATCCGTCCATCTCCGTCCACCAGAATATCGGTCTTCTGTCCTGGCGCGATTGCGCCGAAGGCCATCGGCTTCACGTTGGTGAGGAGCAGCGCGCTCTGCTTTTTGCCATCGTTCATCTACAAGTCCTTTCGAAGTTTTGGATCGAGCATGTCACGCATTCCATCGCCGACCATTTGCAGCGACAGGACGGACAGTATGATGGCGATGCCTGGGAACAGGGTCATCCAGTCGGCCTGACCGATATACTGGCGTCCCGCGGCAATCATTGTGCCCCAGGTCGGAATTTCCGGACTAACGCCGAGGCCAAGAAACGACAGCCCCGCCTCAGCGAGCATGGCGCTGGCAAAGAGGAACGTCGCTTGAACGAGGATCGGCGAAAGCAGATTTCGCAAGACATGCCGGGTCATGATATGGAACGTGGATATTCCAAGTGCCTGAGCAGCTTCGACATATGGAAGCTCACGGATGACCAGCGTCGAGGCGCGGACGATCCGCGCCAGGCGTGGCGCGTAGACCACAGAAAGCGCCACGATGACAGTTGCAAGCGAAGGCCCGAGTGCCGCGACCAACGCAATCGCAAGAAGAATATCGGGAAATGCCATCATCGCATCGATCAAACGGGCAATCGGCGTGTCGAGCTTCTTGAAGAAGCCTGCAAGTAGCCCGAGCGTAACGCCGATGAGAGCTGAAAGGGCGACAACCGCTGCACCGACAAGCAATGACAGCCGTCCAGCGAAAATCGTACGCGAGAGCACATCCCGACCGAATTCATCCGTACCAAGCAGATATGTTCCACTCGGCGGTTTAAGGCGATTGACGATGGAGAGTTTCGATGGAGAGTAAGGCGCTATCCAAGGGGCGAACACTGCAAGCAGTACGAAGATTGCCAGGATCAGGATACCAGCGGCAACGGTTTTACGCTTGAACAGGCGACGCACGAAATTACGCTTGTGACTGTTGGACGACTGTATCGTGATCTCGGTCATCAGTAGCGCACCCTCGGATCAACGAGCAGGTAGAGCATGTCGATCCCGAAATTGATCAAAACATAAAGCGCGGCTATCACCAGCAGCGCACCCTGGATGACGGGATAGTCGCGTCGCAACACCGCTGTCACCACAAGGTTTCCGACGCCAGGAAGGCCAAAGACGGTCTCCGTTACGACGGCACCTGAGACCAACACGGCAGCGGTCAAACCGAGAACCGTCAGGATGGGTATTAGCGCGTTCTTCAATGCATGCTTGAGGATGACGCGGCGCTCCACCAATCCTTTGGCGCGCGCCGTGCGAATATAGTCATCACCAAGCACATCGAGCATCGACGCGCGGGTAAACCGTAAGATCAGGGCCGAGGAAACGATACCCAAGGCGATCGCTGGCAAAGTAAGATGATACATCCGCTCCAAAAAGGTGGAGCCGGGGCCACCATAGCCCGATACCGGGAAGATGTTGAAGCGTACGGCGAAGGTCTGCATCAATATCAGTCCGAGCCAGAAGCTCGGTATGCTGGCCGCGAGCATCGCGAGCGTCGTTGCAGCTTGGTCGATAAAAGACCCACGTCTATATGCGGCGTAGATGCCGATCGGGAGTGCTATGACGCTGGCGATCAATAGCGAAAAGATCGTCAGAAAAAATGTCGGTTCAGTGCGGTCCATGAGGGCCGATGTGACAGGCATGTTGAGAAAAATCGACTGGCCGAGATCACCTTTGAGCAGCTGCCCGACGTAGTAGGTATATTGGACAATCAACGACTGATCGAGCCCCAGTCGGCTGCGCAGGTCCGCAATATCCTGAGCGGTTGCGTCAGGGCCCAGCATCACGGCAGCCGGATCACCGGGCGTCACCCGAACGATGATAAAGACGATCGTAACGACGAGAAACATCACAACGATCATTCCGGCTAGTCGCTGGAGAATATATCGGATCATGGATTTGGCCTCAGACGTGATGCCGCGAGCAAGAAGGGAGGTCCGCCCTATTGGCAGACACCCCCGCATTGATGATCACTTCTTGATCGAAGCGTTCCAGAAATAGGGCCAAGGAGCCGGATCGACGCCTTCGAGCTTCGTTGACTTTGCTGAAACTGCATTGAAGTCGCCGATCTTCATGTAGGGCAGCTCATCGTACATCGCCTTCTGCACCTCAGCCCACAGTGCGACACGCTTTTGCGGATCGACTTCGGAAGTAAACGCGTCAACAGTTGCCTTGCGGGCCGGCGTATCCCACCATCCTGGCGAACTCGGTGAAAGGGAACCGATCAGTGCAGGCTCAGGTAGGAACGGGCTATGGGTGATGTAGATGTCCCAAAGCTTCGCGTCGGTTCGACGCTGGGTCAGCGTAGCCCAGTCGACCACCTGCAAATCAACGGTGAACCCAGCGAGCTTGAGATACTCCGCGGCAACCTGCGCCATCTTATAATGGAATTCATACTGGCGACTTGTCAAAATACGGATCGGCTCACCGTTGTAGCCGGCGTCCTTCGCCGCTGCTGCGGCCCCCTCCGGATCAGCAATATTATAGTTTCCTTCAACCCCTGCATCGGTGCTCCATGCAAAGGGTTTCGGATAGATATCCCCGTCCAGGGCATAAAAATCCGTGCTACCGAAAGCGGCAGCGAGCATGTCTTCCATGTTCAAAGCCTGACGGATTGCCTTACGCACCGCGACGTCCTTGGCCACGCCTTCCTTTGTATTGAAGACAAAGACCGGGTAGCCAAAGGGCTTGAGAATGACAGGCTGCGAAGCGCTCGAGGCTTTCAGCTTGTCGAACGATTCCACCGGAATTGAATCTGCGTAATCATACTGTCCTGAAACAGCCGCCTCGACGCGAGTGTTGGCATCAGGAACCGGCACAAAGCGGATTTCATCGAGGTACTGGTGGCGTGCGCCCCCATAGCCGGTGCTCTCTTCGTTGCGCGACTTGTAGCCGTCAAAACGCACGAGCTGAATATATTGATCAGCCTTGCGTTCCTTGAGCATGTAAGGCCCGGTGCCGATGAAGTCCTTCATTGGCTCGTCCTGCTTCTCGGCGGGTATGATGATGGCCGCCGAGTTGTTGAACGCGAGAAGCGATGTCAGCGGCGCATAGGGCTGCTTGAGAACGATTTTTACAGTTGCCGGATCTGCAGCGGTAATAGTTTCGATGAAGCCTGCGACCTGCTTGCCTCTTGAGGCGATTTTCTCCCATCGCGAAAGCGATGCAACGACATCGTCAGACGTCATGTCGGTATTGTCGTGAAACTTGATCCCGGTGCGCAGCTTGATCGTGTACGTCTTACCGTCTTGGCTGACTTCGGGCAGGCTTTCTGCGAGCAGCGGAGTAACATTCCACTGCTTGTCGAACGTGTAGAGCGTTTCGAAAATGTGCTGTGTGACGATACCAACGAGGTCGGCCGTTGACGTCATGGGATCCAGCGTTGGCGGTTCGCCAATAGTGGCTACGTTGATGACGCCACCCTTCTCCTGAGCTGCAACAATGGATGGCAGGGCTATTAGCGCGGTTGCCAATACCAAGGCGTGCCTTAGCTTCATCTCAATTCTCCCGGTTCATTGTTCCATTATTATGCTATATGCGTTTTTATTATATAATACCGCCCGCTGGGCACGTGTCAATCGCGCGCCAGTTTTTGGCAGTCGGTAAAGAGATTGCTTGGGCGTGCGGGTAGTGACGAACTTCGAAAGATACTCAACCACCCTCAGGTCGCGCCACCGGGGTCCCTCAGGTGAAGCAACTTGCCCAAATCGGATCGTTTGGATGGTTGGGCAGATCAGTCGACAAGTTTGGGGGGCTGGGTCTCGCCGGCAAAACGCGCGAGTAGATCGCAAGGACGCCCGCCCGTGTCGAACGCACGCTGAAACGCCCTTTCCTGATGATGGACCAGAATTTCAGGCATCAAATGGATCCCGGACTGCAGCGAGCGTACCATTCGCGACTGGCGGCGGCTGTAAGCGTCAAGCGAAGTGAAATGCGCAGTCACAGAATACTGTGAGCCGCTTTATCGGGTACACTAGCTGAAATAGCCGATTATGCTCAGCACGTCGCAACTCGGCTGACAATGCTCTGTTAACCATTTCACGGCGATGATCGCCCCTATTCTCTGGACCGCTAGGCCCTATTGAAGCCAGATTTCAGGAGGCCCACCTTGCCACTTGCTACGCGCCTTTTTGCGCTTGTCGGAATCTCTATCACCAGCGTTTTCGGCGCATCACTCACCGCGACGGCGGGCATGCAAGTTCCCACTTGGCTGACTAGCCACGTCGGCGAAGGTGACGGTCAAATTGCCCAGATTGTGCTGGAACGTGCACGAGCGCTCTATCTGGCCAAGGTCAGCGAAGGCAAAGTGAAGAACGCTTGTTACTTCGCGATGGATGCGACCCGGCCGAACCATTTGACTAGAGAGAAATCAGGCGGTCGCTTCTACACAATCTGCGAGGCAGAGCAGATTTTTCGTGTCGCATCGTCGGGTCATGGGAGCGGGCGTAAACTGACTGGCGTCGTGGATTTTTCCAATGGACGGCAATGCGCTAAGAATTTCGGCAACGCGCAGGATTCCAATCTAACTGCCGGAGGGGCTTACCTCACAAGTGAGATCAAGACTTCTTTCAAGGGTTACTACAAGAATGCGTCGGGCCAACAATCTCCGCTCACCCGCTCCTTTGTTCAATTCGACGGAGCGGGCGATACGGCCAATGCCAGGCAGCGAGCGATCGGCGGACATCCGGCGTCGCTCATCTCGGGCGTTTGCATGCTGAAGAAGCCAGGGAGCCCGTATGCGAACTCGGATGGATATGTGCCGTTCGGCAAACTTGTGAACTATGAAGGTGGGCGGAGCAATGGCTGCACAACCTGGTCGCCTTTTGACGCGCCTCAAATTCTCTCGACGGTTAAAGACAACCCGACGACGGTCTACATCTACCCAGAAGCTCGAGACATTGCAGCGGTGTCAAAGACTTTGGCCGCGGGCAAATCGCTCAAC
The DNA here is from genome assembly GCF_030380805.1 of Rhizobium sp. S163. Lineage (NCBI taxonomy): Bacteria > Pseudomonadati > Pseudomonadota > Alphaproteobacteria > Hyphomicrobiales > Rhizobiaceae > Rhizobium > Rhizobium sp. S163. The sequence continues at coordinate 23,673 of NZ_JAUDSA010000033.1, forward strand.
GGGTCTGGAACGTACTGGAACGCCAGCTGCCTGATAGCAATCGGCACTCCGCGTTTCTGGAGCAAGGAAGAGCTCGAACCGCGCATCAGCCAGTACAAACTGGATAACCCTGCACCACCAGAGAAAGCTACGCCTATTTGTGCCGCCAACATCAACTGATCGGCGCCTTTGTGAAAACGCACCATATAGTCAGTCGTGGCGGAATCTAGAAATGACTACGCCCTACACACTTCACCTGCGAACATCCCTTCGAGGACGCACGACCGACCAACGGAAACACTTCAGCAATCGATTGTTCACGATACGACTAACAGACGCTTTCAACACTCGTGGCTCTCGCTGTGTCGGTAGCGCCAGGCGAGTTTAGTCGTTGCCTGTTAACCGTCCGGCTTAGACAGCCTGCCAGTAACACGAGAGGTTACTGACGACGTCGCCGCCGATCGCCGATGGGGCAAGATGCCGTGGACAGTATCCGAGCTGCCAGACATCGAGGTCCTGAGCAGATCGCGGCCTCTGTTCCACAGTGATAGACAAGCATAGTTGCAAGTCTTTGCCGAGTTCGAGGTCAACTGTGTGCTGGCGGCAAATGCGCCACCCTTACCAAGTCAGCTTTAAGCCGCGCCGTCTCCAGTCCCAATTCGATAAACGTAAGCGCATGTTTTGCCAGGGCAACATTGTCATCCCAGAGATTTCTCCAGATCGCGGTCTTCAGCGACAGGTCTTTGTCGACGATGGTCGTCGAAAACGATTCGAACGTGACATAGTCGTTCCATCCGATCGCAACGAGAGCGTCAAAGATCGAGGCAAAATCGATGTTACCGGTTCCCAAATAGCCGCGATGACTTTCCCCGATATGAACGTAACCGATCTTATCCGCGGCGTTTCGGATTGCTAGGCCGACATCCGCCTCCTCGATACTCATATGAAAGGTGTCCAGGTGCAGGAAGACGTTCGATGCGCCGGTGTCGCGGATGTATGCCAGTCCCTGCGCCGCAGTATTGAGCATGTTGCTCTCGAACCGGTTGACGATTTCAAGGTTCAAGGTCACGCCCGCAGCCTTTGCTCGATCAGCGACTTTCGATAGCGTACCGACGCTCCGATCCCACCCCTTTCGAGACAACGAGTGTTCCTGCTTACCATGGGCCGAGCTCAAGATGCCTGCTAATTTGGTGCCGCCAAGATCGCGAACGAGCGCCACGGCGCGATCGAGGATGGCCTCACCGTTGACAACGATCGACGGATCGTCGCTGGAGATATCGCCATTTGCAGGCAGCCCCATGCTTACCGCGATATCGAGGCCAAGCTCCCGAAGGCGGGACGCAAGCCACTTAACATCGACCTGCTCCGGGTCAAGGTAGGAAAATTCCACGAGTTTGAAACCGAGTTCGTGCGACCGCGCAAGGGTCCTCTCGATCTCATCTTTCGAAGATCCCGCACTCCAGACAAACGAGTGGACACCGATTTTGGACATGACGTCAATTTCCTGATTTCATTGTAGAATGAGCCCCGCCAAAACCCGGAGGTTCCGACGGGGCACCGGGAGGAGACCTTAACGAGCTGCAGTCCAGCCCTTGTAGTCCTTGATGTTGTCTGCCGTGATCAGCTGAGGATCGAGGAGGACGGTAGCCTCTGCTGGCTTCTTCCCGTTGAACAAGTCGACCGCCATCTTCAGCGAGTCACCCGCCATAGTGTAAGGGTCCTGGGAAGCCGATGCCTTGATCATCGAGTTTCCACTGGCAAGCGACTTTTCGATATCCGGCGCGCCGTCAACGGCAGTGAAGAAGAACTCGTTCCGGTTCAGCTGCTTGGCAGCAAGCTCCGCACCGATCGCTGTCGGATCGTTGATCGCGAAGACAGCGTCGATCTTGTCAAAGCGGGTCAGAAGCCCCTGCATGACGGCCAGGCCACCGTCGCGCGAACCCTGCGCGTTCTGGTCGTCTGAAAGGATCTTGATGTCTGGGCTCTGCGTCAGGACGTTCTTGCAACCTTGGACGCGGTCGATGATCGAAGACGATGCTGGGCCGTTGATAATGACGACGTCGCCTTTGCCCTTAAGCTGATCGACGATGTACTTGCAGGCTTCCTCGCCTGCCTTGATGTTGTTCGTCATTACGGTGACGTCAGCGCCGGGCGCGGAGACGTCGAATGCTGCAACGATCACACCTGCTGCCTGCGCCTTCTTTACCGCTGGCGCAATAGCCTTGGCGTCGACGGCGTTCAGCATGATGATGTCGACGCCAGCCGCGACGAAGCTATCCATCTGCGAGACCTGCTTATTGAGGTCGTAGTCCGCTGAGACGGAGGTTACCTGGACATTGGGGTTGATTTCCTTGGCGCGGTCTTCGATGCCCTTGATCGTGGCGACGAAGAACGGGTTGCCGAGAAGACCGACCGAGATACCGATCTTCTGAAGTTCCTTGGCAGAGGCGGGCATTGCAACGGCAGCCGCGAGCGCGGTACCGACGAGCAGTTTAGAAAACAGACGCATACTTTCCTCCATTTTGGCGCTCCCCGCGCCATTGCTCCGGTAATCCCGGTTTCTTGAGCCGCACCTCATGTGCGGCTAAGCCCTTTCAGCCGATAGCGGTCGAGCGCCACAGCAACGATGATGACAAGTCCCTTGATGATGTACTGCCAGATGTCGGAGACCCCGACGAGGATGAGACCGTTCGACAGCACTGCGATAATCAGAGCCCCGATCAGCGTGCCCCATATCGAGCCGACACCGCCGACGAAGCTGGTACCCCCAAGGATAACCGCTGCGATCGCGTCCAGTTCGTAAGCCTGACCGAGCTGCAGGCCGTTTGCCGCATAAAGGCGGGCCGCGGACATCACCCCACCGACGCCCGAGAGAAGGCCAGACATCGAGTAGACGAAAAGTAGGACGAGTGGCACCTTGATGCCCGTCAACCGTGCGGCTTCGACGTTGCCGCCCACTGCGTAGATCCAAGTACCGAGTACGGTTCGCTTCAGAATAAACCAGGAGATTACAATGGTGGCGAGCGCGATGATCGCGAGCCACGGGATTCCGAACAGTGAGCCGTTGCCGATGAAATCGAACGGGAGGTCGGCGTTGAAGACCGTCGTGTCGTTACCGAGTAACCGGGCTATGCCACGCATCGCCGTCAACGAGCCGAGCGTCACGATGAACGGTGGCAGCTTTAGAAACGAGATGATGACACCATTGACCACGCCGCATGCGAGGCCCACGCCAATCGCCGCCGGAATACCTAGCATCCCGATCTCGGGATAAAGCGAAACGATGACCCCGACCATTGCGGATGCTGCCAGGATCGAGCCGACCGACAAGTCGATACCGCCGGTCAGGATCACGAAAGTCATGCCCGCGGCAAGCACCGTGTTGATCGAGGCCTGCTGAGTGACAATTGAAAGATTGTTCACGCTGAGGAAGCGGCCGCTCAAAAGATGGAAACCGATTGCCAGAATGACAAGAACGGGCAGCATTCCAAGTGCGGTCAATGTCGACCTGAATTTTGCCTTGCTGGCGTTTGTGTGATCGGTCGATGTAGAGGTCATGATGTAATCCCGTCGTCTATGGTTTCAGGCCTCAGGCTACTTTGGATGCCGATCCCGTGGAGAAGGCCATAACGGCCTCTTGGCTTATCGGGTGATCGGGCGTTGCATGAACCTCGCCAGCGATGCGGCCTTCGCGCATGACAAGCACACGGTCGGCAATGCCGATGATCTCGGGCAGGTCGCTCGAAATCACCACGATGGCGATCCCGCTTTGCGCGAGTTCGTCGATAATCCGGTAGATTTCCGACTTGGCACCGACGTCGACGCCACGCGTCGGCTCATCAAAGATGATTACCCTGGGTTTGGTCTCGAGAAGACGCGCGATAAGAGCCTTCTGCTGGTTGCCACCCGATAACGCTCCGACGTTTATGCTTGCGCTCAGCGTGCGAATGGAGAGTGACTTGATAGCCCGGGTGGCACGCTCCTTTGCAGCAGCAAAGTTCAGTATGCCTCCACGACCCGCATCCTTGCCGATAACGCCGATGTTGATGTTCTCGTTAATCGTCATATCGAGGAAGAGCCCAAGCCCCTTTCGATCCTCGGTCAGGTAAGCAATCCCGGCATCCATGGCATCACGTGGTCCACCGATGGTTAGCTCTCGCCCGTCGAGGGTCACTGTTCCAGATGTCTTGCTGTCTGCTCCAAAAACAAGCCTCGCGAGCTCGGTTCGACCTGAGCCTACAAGGCCAGCGATACCCAAGACCTCGCCAGCCCTTGCATCGAAGGAGCAGCCATGCACGCGTCGGCCATCGCCCATGTCCTTGACGGCCAAGACAGTCTTGGCCGCCTGCAGAGGCGCACGGTGTTCCTTTTTGTAGAAGGACGACAGATCGCGACCCACCATCATCGCCACGAGCTTTTCGGCGGACAAATCATTGCGATCAAGCGTGCCGACATACGCGCTATCGCGCAGCACGCTCACCCGGTCGGCTAGCGCGTAGATCTCTTCCATGCGGTGGCTGATATAGATAATAGCAATCCCCCGCGCCTTCAGGCCGGCGATCACCTCAAACAGGCGTTCAGTCTCCCTCGACGTCAGCGAAGTTGTCGGTTCATCCATCACGATGATCTTCGCGTTGGTCGTCAAAGCTCGTGCGATCTCGACCATTTGGCGCTCACCCAAAGAGAGAGCGGCGACAAGTTGCGACGGCCCGAACGAAATGCCGAGCTGCTTGAGGATTGGCTCTACACGGCTGCGGGCTTGTGCCTTGTCCACGACGCCATAGCGAGAAGGTTCGGCTCCGAGAAACATGTTCTGGGCAACGGTGAGGTTAGGGGCGAGCGACAGTTCCTGATAGATTACCGAGATGCCGTTTGCCTTGGCCTTAATCGGATCTCCTGCCACGATCGGCTTGCCGTCCACCAAAACAACGCCACCTGGATCAGCTGTGTATGCGCCGGACAGGACCTTCATTAGCGTCGACTTCCCAGCGCCATTTTCTCCCATCAGCGCATGAACTTCTCCCGGGTAGACCGTGAGCGACACCTTGGTCAGAGCCTTGGTGCTCCCGAAAGTCTTGCTGATGTTGCGCATCTCGAGCACAGGATCGCGCTCCGTGTTCCCTTCAGTTGTCATGCGTGGAACTCCTTGCGTGGCCGCACGACCTCAGCCTCTTCGATCTCGATCAATGATCTCCAAGCTTTGCGATAGGCCTCAAGCCCGAAGAGCGGCAGTGGTTCTGTCTGTGTCGTTTCGTTTGCGAATGGAGATTGTCCGAGGGTTTCGAAGACGAGCGCAGCGGCTCCGAAAGCGCTTCCCTCAGCGGTCGCGCTTGAGTAAACGTCCTGCGAGGGACGGAGCCCAGCGAGAAGCTCGGCAAACAGACCTGTTTTCACCAGGCCGCCGTCAATGACGATCGAATTTTCCGACCTTATCAGATCGAGGCACAAGTCTGTCATCAAGGTGACGTAGAGAAGTGCGGCAGCTGCCCGCTCCTCACCCTCGACAAGCGGCCCTACGAAGCGGCCGTTGAACCCCTGCATCGGACCACCTGGGGCAAAAGACGGCAGACCGAAGACGCCCTTTGCAATCACTTGCGACAGCGCATCAACACTAACGGGCTTATTCCAACCGCCGCTCGCGAGCTCGTACTCTCTTCCGCCCATGAAACGGATTGTAGGGGCAGCTTGTCCATCGACGGTAACATTGGCCAGCATGTCACGATGCTCATCGAGGGCATCCAACGGGCAAGCCGCATTGAAGATGACGACCCATGTCCCGGTTGACACGAGCGTGAAGTCGTCGAACCCGACCGAGCGATAATAGTAGAGCGCCGAGTTGCTGTCGTGAACGCCATTGTGAACTTGGACTTCGGCGCGGTTACCACCTTGGAGCGGGCTTCGCCAATTTCCGATAGCAGCACCCGCGCGTACAAACGCCGGCATCTTCTCTCGCCAGCCCTGACGGTCTACCAAGCTACTAAAGTCTTCGTTCAGAGGTGCCCAGAGATGAGAGTGGCAACCGATGTAAGAGACTTCCGACACCTTGCTGCCGGAAAATCTCCAGGACCAGTATTGCGGATATGCCAGGATCGCGTCGGCTCTCCCCAGGCTTTCCGGCTTGGCCGTCTCCAACCAGAGAATGTGCCGGCCGTAGTTGAAGCCGAGAGGGAGTTTGGGCGAGTAGGTCTCACTGAAGGCTGGAGCCAACATGTCGATGCGCTGCGCAAGCATCTCTGGTGGATCTTGCTCATAGTCGAGGATAGGGTGCGTCAGGTGGTCACCATCGACGAGGGCGAAGGTACAGCCATGTCCTGAAAACATGACGTGACCGACCGCGTGATCGTCAACAGCGCGCAGCAATGCATTTGTCATCCATGCAAAGAGCGCTTCATCATCGAGCACACGAATGCCGTCGCGCTCGCTCCAGACCGGCTTTGTCCTGGATTGCGCAAGCATCGCTCCATCTGCGCCGAACACGAAAAGCTTCGAGTTCGTCTTGCCCAGATCGAAGACAGCAACGGCGCTTCCAGACGTCATCCCTGCCCCCCGACCGCTGCGATCATGATCGTGATCCCCGCGTCTTCGAGCATTTTCGCGCCGGCATCCGACAGGCCGTCGTCGGTGACGATCATCCCGATACGCGAAAGCGGCAGGACAATGTTGCGAGGCTGAATGGAGAGCTTCCGGCTATCCGCCAGCAAGACGATCTCGTCCGCGCAACTGCTCAGTTCGCCGATCGCCTTGGTCAAAAGCGGGTGCGACTCCAAAAGCCCTTCGCCGCTAATACCCTGCGTGCCGAGGAAGAAGCGAGAGGCGAAGAAGTCCGGCGCGCCAGCCGACGCATCGTGGATAATACCAGGCTCTCTATATAGAACCCCGCCAGCCAGGATGAGGCTGCAAGTGCCGTGCTCACCGAGATAGGCGGCAAGCGGCATGGAATTAGTATAGAGGCGAACATTGCGCCGGGCCAACTGCAGTCCCAACTGGTAGCACGTTGAACCCGCGTGAACGATGATCGAGTCTCCGTCCCGCACGAGGCTCGCAGCTTTCTCGGCGATAGCGCGCTTGGCATCAACCGCGATGTCGCGGTTCTCATCGTATGGCCGCGCTGACAGGCGACCAGAAGCTGCTGACTCGTTTGCGGAGATGCCACCGTATACTTTTCGGGCAACGCCGATTTCATCGAGCTTGTCGATGTCACGTCGGATCGTTGCGGGAGAAACACCGAGCCGCTCCTGAAGGTCGCGCACGGATGCGAACGGCCTTTCTTGAAGCATCTCCGTGATCAGGCGATGGCGATCGGAATCGTTCAACTATATTCCTCCACTGACGTTTCTCCCTAACGTCTATGACGAACTATAATCACACACAATCACCAATCGCAACATGCTAAGACGTAAATTCTTCACAGTTGACGATATTCGATCACATTTATATGGTTACGCCAAAGGTCGCTCATCATAGGGCGTCAATCGTCAGGAGGAGGCATTCATGGACCAACCAGACCTTAGGGAGACCGACGTGTTCAAGGGATTCCTCCGGCTTTCCGGCGAGATCGGAAGCGACATCCTGAAGACCCAAGGCGCTGGTGGAAACACGTCAATCAAAGATGATGGTGTCATGTGGGTGAAGGCTTCTGGTACTTGGCTCGCCAAAGCCGAGGCCGAGGACATTATGGTTCCAGTGGTTGTCGACCCACTCGTCTCGGCACTACGTGACGGAGACCCTCGAGCGGAAAAATCAACGGATTTCGTGGTAAGCGAGCTGAACTCGAGCGGGCTCAGGCCTTCCATCGAGACAAGCTTCCACGCAGCGCTCAAAAGCCCCATCGTTGCTCACTATCACTGTGTCAATGCCATCGCACTCGCCGTTCTTGAGAACCGCGACCAAGAGTTGGCGCGTCGGATGCGGACCGTTGCGGACCTCACATGGGTGACCATCCCCTACCGACGCCCCGGAACCCCGTTGGCGAGAGAAATCGAAAAGGCGGCTGCGTCTCGACCGGATGTCTTGATCCTGTTCAATCACGGGATCATCGTATGTGGTGACACCCTCGAGGAAGTTGCGGACAGGATTGAGCGCGTTACGAAAGCACTGGCTGGGGTCACACGCGAGACGATCAGCCCCGATCACGCGACACTCGACGCTATTGCCGAAGGATCCGGATTCCATCCTGCGCGAGACCACGACAGTCATGCGGTCGCATTGTCCGAGGTGAACCGGGCAATCGCTTTGGGGGGATCCCTTTATCCCGACCACGTGATCTTCCTCGGTACTGAGATCGGCGTACTGCAGGACGGTCAAAGCGCGGCGGATTTCCAAGCAGCCTTGCACAACGAGGGGCGAGACGTGCCGAAGATGCTGATTGTCCCAGACAAAGGCGTTCTGTTGTCGAGCTCGTTGACCGCTGGCGGTGAAGTGATGGCACGCTGCCTGGCCGAGGTGGTTGGCCGCATCCCCAGTGAAACCAACGTGGTTTACCTGTCCGAAAGCGATGAATACGAGCTGACCAACTGGGAAGCCGAGCAGTATCGACAGGCGCTCGATCGTGGATCGGCGAGGCAGACAGCGTGACAGCGAATTCCGGACCAGCTGCCGCCATCGGCATCGATATCGGAACATCTGGCGCTCGTGCCGCTGCGGTAGACGCCGATGGTAACTCTGTGGCGTTCGCCGCGGCGCCGTTCAGATCGACTGAAGAACTCCGGCAACCGGCTGCCTGGTGGCTTAGGGTCAAAGAGGCTGTCGAGCACCTTTCTGAAGGTACAGATCTCAGCGCGGTCGAGGGTATCGCCGTTGACGGGACATCCGGCTCCGTTCTTTCGTTGGACGCTTCGAACGAGGCTACAGGATCGGTACTCATGTACAATGAGCCGTGCCCTGACGCCGAGATCGTCAACCGCATCTCAAAACACGCTCCTCCGAGCGCAACGGCGATCGGTCCGAATTCCGGTTTGGCCCGCGCCATTTATCTATCGCGCGAGCGAAGCGTCGATGCTGTGGTACACCAGGCGGATTGGATCCTCATGAAGCTGGGATGCCCGGGGCGTCCCAGTGATGAAAACAACGCGCTCAAGTCAGGCTTCGACCTCGACTCGGAGGACTGGCCAGCCTGGGTCGAAGCGGCCGGCATGGACACGACGAGACTGCCAGAGGTTTCCCGCGCGGGCGCAAGAATTGCTCACGTGTCGGGGTATCTTCGTAAACTGGGGATCCCAGCAACGGCTTGGTTTCATGCAGGTACCACCGATGGATGTGCGTCGTTTCTCGCAACCGGCGCATCGGCTATGGGCGATGCCGTCACTGCACTCGGCTCGACGATCGTACTGAAGTTGGTGTCGGATCGACCAATCAATACACCGGAGTACGGTGTGTATTCACACCGGGTAGGCGATTTCTGGCTGGTGGGCGGCGCATCGAACAGCGGTGGGAACGTCTTGCGTGCATTGATTGGGGATGACCGCTTGGCAGGCCTGACAGGCACAATCAATCCCGACCAGCCACTGGGTTTAGGTCTCTACCCGCTTCTTAGGCCAGGCGAGCGTTTTCCAATAAGCGATCCCAATTATTTGCCAAGGCTCGAGCCCAGGCCTGCCGATGATGCCGCTTTCCTTCAGGCGCTGCTCGAGGGAATGACGGACATCGAGCGCCTGGGTTACGATCGCTTGCGTGAACTGGGTTCTCCGACGTTGACCAGCCTACGCACGGTGGGAGGCGGCGCACGAAATCCGGTTTGGAGCGCCATGAGAGCCCGCGCAATGGGAGTCGAGCTATTGCCCGCTAAATCTGTCGAGGCGGCTGTCGGGGCGGCTGCGCTTGTTCTAGCTAATAGAGGTGAGCATGTTTAGCCCGTCTCAAACAGACCTTGCAGCGTTGGCGCAGGCTTATGATGTGTTCTTCGTTGATCAATTCGGCGTACTCCGCGACGACGTAGGGCCGTACGAAGGCGCCATCTCCGCATTGTCGACGCTGGCGTCGCATGGAACCCGGATCATAATCCTTTCGAATTCCGGTCGAAGCGGCGACTACAATTCCGAGCGACTGATTAGGCTTGGCTTTGCGGCGGATAGCTTCGAAGAGTTCGTGACTTCCGGCGATGTCGCGTTTGAACTTCTTTCGCGTGCGACTGCGCCCATCGCTAAATCCGTACGCTGCTTCACTGTCTCGAGCGGCGGAGATCGCAATCTGGCTGACCGTCTAGGACTGGTGTCTTCAGATACCGCTCGCGATGCTGACGTCGTTTTCATTTCGGGTAGCGAAGCAGAGCGTATCTCGATGGATGAATATCGAGAGATTCTTCGGCCAGCGGCTGAACGACAGACACCCTGCTACTGCACAAATCCCGACATCCATAAACTGAATGGAGGGCGGATCGCACCGGGTGCTGGAAGTCTTGCCAAGCTCTACGAGGAGATGGGCGGCGCAGTCACTTGGCTCGGCAAACCGTATCCGGAGATCTATGAGCGCGCCTTGCGCCTTGCACACATTACAGACCGTGGCCGCGTTTTGTGCATCGGAGATAGCATCGAACACGACATTCTCGGCGCCAAGAACGCCGGCCTCAAGTCCGCGCTTGTTCGCACAGGGATTCTGGCAGATAAAACCGACGATGATCTGGCTGGGCTGTCCCAACAATACGGTGGATACCCGGACTATGTCTTGAAGAGCTTCACATTTTAGGAGTTTGCCTAGTAGAAGAACACCAAGACTGCATGGCGACGAGGCGATGACACTAGCACAAGCCTTGTAGCCCTTGACGTTGCGTGCCGCGATCAGTTTCGGGTCGAAACTTGCTGTTCTCAGCAGGCTCCGTGCTCTCGCACGGGCCCGAAGCCAATTTCAGAGTTTTGCCAGCCATGAAGTAGTGGCCTTGTGAAATCGCACTGTTGATCAAACTGTTCCCAATGGAATGCCATTACGATTGCTCGCCTAAATTCCGTGTTCGCGCATTGGTCACCAGCTTACCTCGAGTTCCGAGGCGAGTGATCGGAGGCGTCGGTACGCAACAACAATCAACCGCTTGAGTGTTGGCACCCCCAATCCGCAAACGCGCCAAGCGTTGCATCCTCTGACGGCAGCCTTCAGACGTTCGTTGCACAGTGACCCTAGAAGCTCGTGATAACTGCGATACCAGGGGTTTCGATCTTGTCCATTGTCATCAACTCGGGAATGGCCTCCTGAAGGCCGATCCGTTTCGAGATTAGCTGGCGGGGCTCCATCTTGCCCGAGGTGATCATCGCCAGCATGGCATCGTATCTCCAGGCTTGCATGCCGTGGCTACCATAGATCTCCAGCTCATGGCCGATCACCTGCGCCATCGGGATCTGCGGCGTCGCGTGTTCGCCGAGCATTAGGCCGACCTGCACATGGCGGCCGCGGCGGCGAAGGTTCTTGATCGAGTTGAAGCAAGTTGTCGGATGACCGAGCGCGTCGATCGAGACATGCGCGCCGCCCTTTGTGATATCACGCACGGCCTCCACCACATCTGGCACGCTGGCAGCATTGACGGTCGCGACTGCGCCGCATTTTCGAGCAAGTGCCAACTTGTCTTCGGTCAGGTCGATACCAACGACGTTGGCGCCAAGCGCAGTGGCAATCATGATTGCCGAGAGGCCGACGCCGCCGCAGCCATGCACCGCCACCCAGTCACCGGGGCCGGTACGTGCCTGATCGGCAACAGCACGAAAAGAAGTGGCGAACCGGCAGCCTAGACTGGCAGCTGTCGCATCGTCGATGTCTTCCGGAAGAATAACGAGGTTGGTATCGGCATAGTCGATCGCCACATACTCGGCGAACGATCCCCAGTGAGTGAAGCCGGGCTGGAACTGGCTCGGGCAGACTTGCTGGTTGCCGGAATGGCATTGCGCGCAATGGCCGCAACCTGAGACGAAAGGCACGGTCACGCGATCGCCGGCCTTGAAGCGCATGACACCCTTACCTGTTGCTACCACCTTGCCGGCCAGTTCATGACCGGGTACATGCGGCAGCTGGATATCCGGATCGTGCCCCTTCCAGCCGTGCCAATCGCTGCGGCAAAGTCCCGTTGCACCGACCTTGATTACCACGCCCCCGAAGGTTAGCTCCGGATCGGGAAGCGTCCGGATCTCAGGCGTCTGCTCGAACGCTTCGTAATACATAGCCTTCATAAAACATTCCCTCGAACTTCATAATATCATCCCGATCTTGCACGGCATCGGAGCGCATGATCGCCTTGTCAACGCTATAACAATCTTGCTGCTCTTACAAAGCCTGCCTGTTCCAAGGGGCGTATGAGCGACCCTGATCATCCTTGTCTCACGCCTTCGCCGAGATCGAGCTCAGTTCCTCAAGATCGAGGTCGCGTTCGAGCTCACGCAGGGTCTCGTCATCGATCTCACCCGCGCGATGAAGACGAATGAGTTCTCTGCGGCCGGCCGCAACAGCCGCGAGAACCACGTCGAAATGTGCCTGCAGCATCGGTGCATAGTCTTCCGTACGGGCCGCATAGTCGATGATCGCGGTTGCGCGGTGTTCGTATCGTTTCAGCAGTTGCGGATGGATCAACGTGCCGGCCTCATCGTAGGCCAGACCCTGAACGGTCGAAAACTGCACCTGCGCCATCGCGGCCTCCGCCTGGCTCATGGTCATCGGCGCTCGCTCTGTTTCCGCCTCCCTGAGACCCGCCCAGGCGATAACCCTGCCGAGCGTCGTACCCTGTATGAGCACCGTGCCGGCGATCACCACGAAGGCCGTGATCAAAATGAAGTCCCGCTCGGGAAAGTCTTCTGGCAAGCTCAGCGCGAGCGCCAGCGTGACGACACCACGAACACCTGCCCAGCCAAGCACGGATGCACCTCCAAACCCCAGAGGAAGGGTCCTTGCAAGGCCAGCCGAGTTGCACAGGCGGACAATGAAATCGGCGGCAAACACCCACATGAAGCGCGCCAGCACCAGCGCAAGAAGAACAACGACAGCCGGAAACGCCATCGATTCAATCACCGCACCGAAGCCGCCGCCGCGCTCGATGACGTCCCGCAGAGACAGGCCGATCAAGATGAAAACTGCAGCTTCCATTAGGAAAATGACCACCGTCCAGAACGACGTTCCGCGCATACGCGTCGCAGCCGAAAAAACGGTGTGATGATGCCAGGACGCGATCAGGCCGGTCGTGACGGTGGCGATGACGCCGGACACGTGGAGCTGCTCACCAAGAAGGTAGGAAACCCAGGAAAGCAATGCCGTGGAGGCGATGATCAGGTAATCATCTCGCAACCGACGAATGAGCTTGACCCAGATCGTTCCCACCACAACGCCAACGGCGACACCTCCTGCAGCCAGCAGCGTGAATGTGCCAACAGCATCAAACGCGCTGAAGGTCCCGGTTGCCACGGTTGCCACGGCGAACCGGAAGAGCACGAGACCACTTGCGTCGTTGAGTAGACTTTCGCCTTCAAGCAGTATCTGGAGGCGGCGGGGCAGCTTGACGCGCTCGAGAACCGCGCGCGCTGACACGGCATCGGGCGGCGAAACAATTGCACCCAATGCCGCGCATGCGGCCCACGGCAGTGAAGGCATCATAAGGTGGACGACGACGGCGATCACAGCAGTGGTGAAAAATACAGCGCCGATAGCAAGCGAGGCAATGCCGAGCATGTGACGACGCAGCCGCTCGACCGCGATGGACCAAGCACCGTCGAACAGCAGGGGCGGAAGAAATATCACCAGTACAAGTTCTGGATCAACAGTGATCGCCGGGAGGCCCGGAAGGAAGGCGAGAAGTGCACCACCGGCCAGAAGCGCCACGGATGGAGGCAATCCTAACCGATGCGCAATGTAATGAAGCGCGATGATTGCCACAAACATGGCGATCACAAGTTCAAATAGATGCGTGCTGTCCATAGGTCTCCCCACCACACTGGCCGAGACATAAGATGACGAACCTCATGGAAAGGCAACATCCTGGCTTGGATCAAGCAAACTTGCCTTGACTAGCTTGGAGCGCCGACCTTCAAGTATCGCCTCGCGCAATAAAGAAGCGCCTCCTCGTTCCCGCCAGCGCACAGGCCAAGTACGCGCCCAAACAATACTCGGTGTGTCCCCTGATCAACCGCGTGTGCAAGCTCGCATTCGAAACTGACAAGAGCGTCCTCAAGCACCGGCGCGCCGGTCTTGCCTTCCACCCAGTTGCCCGTTGCAAAGCGTTCGGTCATCGCCGTCTTGCCGCCGAAAAGGTTGGACAGCGCTTCATGGCTCGGGGCGAGTGTGTTGACACAGAAGAAACGCGCGGTCTCAAATGCCGGAAAACAGGAGTTCGTCCTGTTGATACAGGCTAGAAGTGTAGCGGGCGTATCACTGACGCTGCACACCGCCGATGCAGTAAAGCCGCAAGGTCCGTCGACGGCCCGCGTCGTGACGATGTTAACCGCCGCGCCGAGGCGCGACATGCCGTGGCGGAACACAGTGCTTTCCACGGTCTCGAAATTGTGACCCATGATCCCCATCTCCGGCTCCTAAATCCGTTCCGGTCGCTTCAAGCCCATGCGATCGCGCAGCGTTATGCCCTCATATTCGGTACGATAAAGGCCGCGATGCTGCAGGATCGGCACGACCATGTCGACGAAATCGGTCAAGCCATCGGGAAAGTGCGACGGCATGACGTTGAAACCGTCGGCGGCCCCAGTTGTAAACCAGGTCTCGAGTGTGTCGGCGATATGCTCGGGCGTCCCGCAGAGTACCCAATGCCCGCGTGCGGCGGCCATGAGGTTATAGACGTCCCGCAGTCGCATATCCTCGCGGCGTGCCTTGTCAAGCATGACCTTGGCGAAGGCGTGGTAGTTGTCGGATGGTTTCAGATCGGCGGGGACAGGACCGTCAAGGTCGTAGACGCTCATGTCGATACCGAAACGATCTGACAGCAGCGACAGGGCATTGGTTTCGCTGATGAAGCCCTGCAACGCTGCGAGCTTGTCGTGCGCCTCGCGCTCCGTGCGGCCGACGATTGGCATCACTCCGGGCAGCACGACCATGCTGTCTTCGGTGCGCCCGTGGCTCGGTAAGCGATCCTTGACGGACCGGTAGAAAGTGCGCGCCTCGTCGAGATCCTGAGTGACCGAAAAGACGACATCCGCCGATTTGGCCGCCAGTTCCTGACCAGGGCCTGAGCCGCCAGCCTGCAGGATGATCGGTTGTCCCTGCGGCGCGCGACCGATATTCAGCGGACCCTTGACCTTGAAATGCGCGCCCTCGTGATCGAGGCAGCGAACCTTGGCCGGATCGATATAAAGCCCGGTTTCACGATCGGCTGCGATCGCGTCATCCGCCCAGCAGTCCCATAGACCACGCACAACCGTCAAAAATTCCTCAGCGATCTCGTAACGCTTGGCATGATCGGGATGGATGGTGCCGAAATTCGCCGCCGCCGTCGGATTTGCCGTCGTCACCGCATTCCAGGCCGCACGACCGCCGCTGAGATGATCAAGTGACGCAAAGACGCGGGCGACCGTGAACGGGTCGCTGTAGGTGGTCGAGACGGTGGCACCGAGCCCGATGTGCTTCGTCGCACCGGCAATGGCCGATAGCAGCGTCAGCGGCTCGAGCCGCGCCGTGTAGGAGGGGTGGGCGGCTGGATCTGCGTGCAGGTTGTCGCCCATGAAGATCAGGTCGAACAGACCGCGCTCGGCGTCCTGCGCGATCGCGCGAACCTGGTCAATATTCTGGAAACTGTCGATTGCTCCAGGCATCCGCCAACCGGCGACATGGCTGCCGGTCCCGAGAAGAAACAGGCCGAAGTGAATCTTGCGTGTCATGCTGTGCTTATCTCCAGAAGACGTAACGCCGCTCGACGAAGCTGATCGCGCCGAAGAACACGAGGCTGATCGTCGAGGCGACGATGATGGCGGCCCAGACCTTCACGAAGTCGATCTGCAGCACCGCCTGATAAATGACCCAGCCGAGGCCGCCGTAAGCACCGAGCATCTCGGTGACGATGGCAACCAGCACGCTGCGCACCGTCGAGACGCGCATGCCGGCAATGATCAGCGGCAACGCGGTCGGGAGGCGCAACCGCCAGACGATGGCAAATTGTCCGGCGCCGAACGAGCGGATGAGATCGACGGTCTTGCGGTCGATCCGGTCGAGCCCGGCGATGGTGCTGAGAAAGATCGTGAAAGAGACGGCGATCGCCACCATCACCACCTTCGAGGTCATGCCCATGCCGAACCAGAGCAGGACAAGCGGCGAATAGGCGACGACGGGGACCGAGTTGATGGCGGTCGCCAGCGGCAGGACGACGCCGCGCGCAGCCGGGATAATGGTAACGAGGACGGCGAGCGACATGCCGATGGCGCAGCCGATCACATATCCGGCGATGGCCTCACCCGCCGTAAAGGCGGTGGCATCGAGAAGATTGCGCGCATCCGATACCATTCCGGAAAGGATGCTGGAGACCGACGGCAGCACATAGGCAGGCAGATTGAAGCCGCGCGCCGACAGTTCCCATATGACGGCGATGAGCAGCGCGCCCGCGATGCCGCGCCCGATCTGGCGCAGGTTGTCCGTGCGTTGAGTGCTCATTTCTCGATCCCCCAGAAAACGATATGGCGCTCCGCCCAGGACACAACGCCGTAGAGCCCCATCCCGAGACAGGCGGAGACGACGATGGTTGCCCAGATGCCGACGACGTTTTCGTTGTACATCGCTTGCAGCAGCAGTACGCCGAGGCCGGTCGTGTCGCCGAACCATTCGCCCACGATCGCACCGACGAGGGCCAGCGAAGAGGCGAGCTTCAGCGCGACGAAGATCTGCGGCAAGGCGGCCGGCAGATAGATACGCCGTAATATCTGCCCGTCCCTGGCGCCAAAGCTGCGCATCAGCTGAACCTGCTTCGGATCGACCGATGAAAAGCCGAGGATGGCGTTGACCGTCACCGGAAGGAAGCTGACGTAGAAGGAGATCACCGCCTTGGCGAACAGCGTGTTGCCGAACCAGAGCACGACCACGGCGCCGAAGGCGATGACCGGAATGGTCTGCGAGACGATGAAGAGCGGAAAAAACAGCTCGCGAAGCGCCGTCCAGCGATGGAAGACGACCGCTATCGCCACGCCGAACAGGCTGCCGGCGACGAAGCCGAGCGCCGTCTCAAGGAAGG
Organism: Rhizobium sp. S163; assembly: GCF_030380805.1. Taxonomy (NCBI): domain Bacteria; kingdom Pseudomonadati; phylum Pseudomonadota; class Alphaproteobacteria; order Hyphomicrobiales; family Rhizobiaceae; genus Rhizobium; species Rhizobium sp. S163. Next base: position 40,777 of record NZ_JAUDSA010000033.1, read on the forward strand.
TCCGCCACAATCCGGCAAGATAGGCGCCGGGCGTCGCCATGATGTTTGCGGCAATGGCGCTTGGACGAGGCAGATAATAGGGGCGGATGCCGAACGCCATGACGATCACTTCGATCGCCAGCAACCCTACGGCCAGCCACAGGATAGGCTTTACCGCCGCGTATATCCTGCCCGTCGTAATGACGGGCAGGCTTGTCGCGGATGCATTCATTCCAGTCACAGGCGTCGTTCCTCGGCCGGGATCTTGTCGATGAAGGAGGCGTTGAACGCCTTGTCGAGATCGACGGGCTTGGAGATCACGCCATACTTGGCGAGCAGATCGTTGGCCGAGCCGACGGCTGCCTTGTCGATCGTGAAGATGCCGTCGGTCGAAGCCTTGCCTGCCGTCATCAGCGTCTTGATCTCCGACAGCATGAATTCCTGCTGGGCACGGTCGAGCGTAGGGGCGATCTTCATGATGATGTCGATCGCTTCCTTCTCGTTGGCGAAGGCTTCCTTCCAGCCCTTGACGCTGGCGCGCAGGAACTTCTCGACGAGTTCAGGCTTTTCGGCGGCGGTCCGTTCTGAAACAATCAGCGTATCGCGCGGGAAGGAGACGCCGCTCTCCTCGGGCACGAAGAGGTTGAGGTTTTCCTTACCGACGCGCTGGTTGATGACGTAGAGCTCGTTGTAGCGGGTTGCGGTCACGACATCGACTTGCTTATCGACGAAGGGGGTGACGGAAACCTGCTGCGGCTGGATATCGGCTTGCTTCGGATCGATGCCGGCCTTCGACAGCATGGCCGAAAGCACGTGGTTGGCGCCGGTGAACCAGGTGGTGATCTTCTTGCCCTTGAAATCGGCAACGCTCTGAACCGGCCCGTCCTTGTGCGAAACGAAGACGAACGGCGTCTGCTGGTGGGCAACGCCGATGCAGACGATCGGCAGGCCCTTGTCGCGTCCGGCGAACACGCTGTCGGTGCCGCCGGAGAGGCCGAACGTATCGGCGCCGGTCGCGACGAGGTTTTCGGTCAGAAGGTTCGGTCCACCAGGATTGATGGTAAGGTTGATGCCTTCATCCTTGTAGTAGCCCTTTTCCAGAGCGACATAGAAGCCGGCGAACTGAGCCTGTGTAAGCCACTTTAGGCGCAGGCTGGCATCGACCATCTCCTGCGCAGCGGCCGGAGCGGCACCCATGCCGAGTGCCGGAAGCGTTATGGCGGCGGCAGCGAATGCTGCGATCACGTTACGTCTGTTAAGCATGAAACCCTCTTTTATCGTCGCGACTTGTCATTGCCCTCCCATTGATGCGCTTACTGCCGGAAGTCAGAGCCTTCCCTGTCCAGCTGGCGCAGGAACGCCGGCCACTCCCGTTCGCCGGCAATAAGAATGTCGCCCTTGCTCTCCCAGAACTGGCGTGCCGCCTTCTCGCAGACATCGTGCGGGGGGATGACGAGCTCGGCACCCGAAGCGCTCGCAGCCTGAAGATCGAGCTGGATGCGCGCGGCGCGCTCGAAATAGTAGAGCAGCATGAAGGCTTCGCCCGGCGTGCGGCCGATGGTGAGGATGCCGTGATTGCGCATCAGCATCACCTTGTTACCACCGAGATGGCTGATAAGGCGCTCCTGCTCCGCCAGATCGATGGCGACGCCCTCATAGGCGTGGAAAGCCTGGCGCTGATAGAAGCGCATGGCGAACTGGCTGAGCGGCAGCAGGCCGTCCTTCTGGCACGATACCGCGACACTGGAATCGGAGTGCGTGTGCAGCACGCAAACGGCATCGTGGCTCGACTTGTGGAGCGCGCCGTGAATTACGAAGGCCGCCTTGTTGACCGTATAGGGCGTGTCGTCGAGCTTGTTGCCCTCTATGTCGATCTTCACCAGGCTCGACGCGGTGATCTCCTCGAACAGGAAGCCGTAGGGGTTCAGAAGGAACTGATCCTCGTGGCCGGGCACGCGCATCGAGATGTGGTTGTAGATCAGATCGTCCATGCCGAGGCGGGCAACCATGCGGTAGCAGGCGGCGAGATCGACGCGCGCCTTCCATTCGTCTTCGGCGATATGGGCCGGGCGACCCGAATAGTGGTCAGTCATAATCTGTTTCCTCATGCTTCAATCAGTATCAAGCGACCTGGAAAGACTTCATGCTTTCCTCCTCGATCGCCTCGAGAAGGGTCTTCTTCAGCGCAATGAATTCGGGAGACGTGACGATGTCGGCCTTGCGCGGACGCGGCAGGTCGACAACCTGTTCGAGCTTCACCTTGCCCGGGCGCGCGGTCATGACCAGCACGCGGTCGCCGAGGAAGATCGCCTCGTCGACATCGTGAGTGATGAACAGCACGGTGCGCTTGTACTTTTGCCAGACATCGAGCAGCCAGCGCTGCATCATCGTGCGGGTGAGCGCATCGAGCGCGCCGAACGGTTCGTCAAGCAGCATCAGGTCGCGCTTGAACAGGAAGGTGCGCATCAGCGCCACGCGCTGGCGCATGCCGCCGGAGAGCTGGTTGGGATACTGCTTCTCGAAGCCGGCGAGACCGAACTCGGGAAGCATGTCCATCGCCAGCTTGCGCGCCTGCGCACGCGGCATGCCCTCGATTTCAAGAGCGATGATGGCGTTGTCGATGACATTGCGCCACGGCAATAGCAGATCGCGCTGCGGCATGAACGACACCTTGCCGAGCAGATCGGAAGCCGTGGAGCTGACGCCCTTGAGGCGCAGGATATTACCCGCATCAGGTTCTTCCAGACCGGCAAGGATGTTGAAGAGCGTGCTCTTGCCGCAGCCGGACGGGCCGACCACGGTGACCAGCTCGCCGGGGCGAATGGACACCTCAAGATCGCTCAGCGCCTTCGTCGCACCGAAGGTCTTCGAGACGTTCCGCAACTCGATGAGTGGCTTTCCGTCATCCACCGCATCGGCGGATTCAAGCAAGGCAGGCGCCGGGAGGGCGGCCCGCGCCTTTTGCGGCCTCAGCAACTCGATCAACCCCATGGCACCGGATGCCGGACCACGGGGGAAGAGTTCCGTTGGCGTTATCACCCTGTCAATCATGAGCACGACTCCTGTCACGTATGCAAATCTTCGTCGAAGAAATACAAGCAAGCACCATGCCAGATGCAGAACCCCGTAGTTTTTCGCTCAAAAACAGACCTTCGCCCAGGAAAGGGCCGGCAACCGTGCTTAAAAACGCCGCCTTGATGGAGCTGTTATACATTAATATGATTTCTCGCATGCAGAAAATAGATCTTCGTGTTCTCAATGCGCTATTTGTTGTGCACGACGTGTGTATTTTTTAGCCACCAGGCATCAAGGTTTGAACTATCGGCAATGGTGATGCCGGGCAGACGTGCGTCCACAGGCCTCGTCCTGTGTTGGATGTCGCAATAGCTCTGCGTCTATGCAAATCCAGTATCATGTGCTGAAAGCGGCCGATTTGGCCTTGCTGGTCTTGCCTCGACGGAACGAATCCGACGCTACTCACGAGCGCAAGCGGTCACTGTCACCGTTGACGTAGACGTCGGTCACGCCCATGCTCGGGTGTCGCAGCACTCAACTATATCATGATACATCCCCAAGCCTCGAAAGCCGCCATGCCGATGGGCGAGCCTCCTTACAACACAGAAACTCATTTCTCCCTCGAAGTTGACGTCTCAGGCAAAGGTTCCTGATGGTCCCCAGTCCGATGACTGAGGCTGCGTTGGAGTTATGTGCGTCGAAGCTGGTGTCGCCGACCCGCGTCACGATATCGGGCGACAGGGTCGTCGCGGCCTATGCGACCGACTGGGATCAGGTCGGGTCGCTGCCGTATGCACATCGACGCCTCGTCATCTCCAACGAAATTGGCGACCATTCACCTCCACAGGAGAATGAGTATCAAGTGGGCTTCGCTATCGTTCAGCTCCCCCAGCGCTTAGCTCTGTGGGACCTTCACCAACTATCGCCCCCGTTTTAGACAACTGGGCCCGTGTGTGCGATCAGCGGCAGAGTGATCCAGCCTCCCGTAAATCGAGGCCGAATAATCCAACTGTTTCGCCGGATGATTGGACGAGCCGGAAACCAGTGCCCATTATTGCCCACCTCTTGGCGCTGAATCAGGAACGGCGAACGGTTACCGGCGAGCAAGCGCATGTACCGCCGCCGGTCAGGTGCGCACACATGCCAGGTCGAACGAGATAGGCACCCGATCGTCGTTGGTGTGGATACTAGATTCGGCCGACACGTTGGGCTCGACTTATACCCTAACCGAAATACGCCGGGACAGTGTGCCGTCGTCTTCGAGCCGAGGTTTTCGCCATGCACTTTCTCAGTCGCGCGAAAAACAGCCTTCACCGCCTTTGCGGAAAAGCCAGGCTACAAGACCGGCAGTGTCGAAATCACCACGAAGGTGCAAGGCGGTGGAGCGGCAGGGTATGACGGTAACGTCATCCTGGGCGGCGTTATCGGTATCGGCGTTGACGCGGCCACTGGGGCCAATCTCGACCACACCCCAAACCCCGCGACGATCGTCCTCGAACCGACCGGTAAAGCGGCTGCCACGCCGAAGAGGCTAAGGCCGGGCCGCGTTCAGAAGACCGCCCCCATTTCCTGAAGGCTAAGCCCTCTGCGAGGGAACCCAAGCAGAGGACACCTACCTGGACAGCAAACTAAGCATTCCGGCCTGCGCATATCTGCGCTGCAAAACGTTGGTTGCCCGACTCGGTTAATGATGAGCGTCACATCTATACGGAATCGTCATCGTTGAAATTTCTGCTGAATTCGTGCCGGGATGCGGCTTTTTTCCGGAATGAACTCCACATCGGGCCGGAATGGAGTCACGAAACCTCACAACCAGGCGGAATGGGGATTTGAGCCGACGGAAATTGTCCGCCACAATAGTAACAAGTGTCACTATTCTGGAGCGGTCATGATCTCACCAACAGTTTCCAAGGCGCTCGACCACCTGTGCTGCAAGGGGGTTCGAATAGCTCTCGGACTATGGATGTTCGGAGCTATATCAGGAGGTCTCGCAATGTGGGTCGGCCCGAATGAATTCGCTGGAAATGCTGCCTTTATTTATCGATTGCTGGCCGGGGTCGGATCGGTCTCCATCATATCTTCGCTGACAGTTTTTTTGATCCTTTGCTACCCGTTCGCCTTGCGAAACAACCTCGTTCGGACCGGCTCACTGAGGCTGTCTGGCAATGACGCTATTGCGCTCGGAATGTTGTACTTTTCGGTTATCTATATCGGCTGGAGGTTTTTGCCGTAGAACCGCCCTCTTGGGCGATCCCTCCTACTATTTGAGCAGCTTTTCTCGAAACAATTATCGCTTCGGTTTCCGGAGACTGGCATTGTATTTTTGGACCAAGTCTGGAGCCATCTCATCCACGGCCCTGGCTACTTCAGCGCGGTCCTCATCGCTGACGGCACCTGGGCTGTGCTCATGAATAGCCATCTTCACCTCGGTGCGTGACCGACCAAACTGACCAATAGCCTCGCTGATAGCTCTTTCGTGGACTGCCTTCCAATTCGCCTTTGCTTTACCGAATTCAGCAAGCTCTTTTACAGCATGGTCCCCTAGCACTTTCTCAGCCCCGGTTGATTTTGCCAACTTAGGAATAACCTCGATCCGGCGCTCGACTTCCGCGACGATGTCAACAACCTCTGCGGGGGTAAAAGGCTCCTCGACCTGTTGCCGATGCATCCGAGTGATGAAGGTTGGTATAGTTTGCTTCGGAGCTACCACCTCTCCATCTGCGAACAGGTTTGGAAAAAGACGTTCTCGGTAGTTGAGCGGGAATGCGATACGGAGAGGTGTTTTGGGCGACGACGATTTTAAAAATCCAGCATCTACCAATTCCTTTGTCGTTTTCCTTGCGGTTCGATCCGTCGTCTTCGTGATCAAGTTTACGTCGCCACGCTCAAGCGAACCATGGCGTAAGACCGCAGATATAACATCTGCTGCCCACTTGTCGTCGCTTACTGCCTCGACGAGCCTCCTGTACCGTGCTTCCAGCGTGTCGAAATCGAAAACTGCCTTTGCGAAGTTGATCTGATCCAAAGAAACCGCAAGAAACCACTCGCAATAATCTTGAAGTGCCTTTTGTGACAGATTGCCACGTCCGTCTCTTTCGCCCATCCTTTCTGAATCGGCGTAGTCCATCATTCGCTTGTATTCGCCGTTGTCGGTTAAGCCGCGTGCCAAGCCACGGGAGATCGACCACAATCCGTTGCCACCTACTCCTGCCCGCGACGCCATTGCATGCGACATCAATCTGCTTACCCGGCCGTTGCCATCGATAAAGGGATGAATGAAGTTGAATCGATGATGAGCGGCAGCAATTGCGATTACCTGATTGGTCGCGCTTGCTTGAGCAGCCTGATAGCGTTTTGAGAAATATTGCATGTACGTTGCGACCACGTCCGACTTGGGAGGCCTGTGGCGACCCACGATCACGTCGTCTTTTGCGTTTGTTCTGAACTGACCTGGGACAATCTCAGCCTTGCTGCCATCGTGGTGTTCCACGAAGCGGAATTGATCCGGCATTTCCTCGTAAAAGCGACGATGAACCCAAGAAACAAACTCCGTGGAGGTAGGGACAGGAAGCGTCCCCTCATAACTCAGGTGGTCAATTTCCCGTTGAACAACTACGTGGGCAGCTGCTTCCAGAGCAAGTGGCCGGGTCGCCTCTTCCAGCTTGGCTCCAGCCAGCGCCCGCTCGATATCAATCGGTCGGGTGTTATGACCCTCGATCAAGTTGGAATAGTAGCAGTTCATAATGCGGACAAGTTCAGCCAACTCAGCTACTGACTCCGTAGGCAGATTTTTCCCTAACCCGCTGACAGCTGATTTGATTTCAACGACTAGATCAGACAAACTTGATGGGATGCTTTCCTCGAAGAACGCTGGCTCAATTCGAGTTGGGACTTCTTCCATATTTATTTCCGATCTTGGCATCTCCGAAACCGTCATAAATTTAAAGCCTTAGCTCGCATTTTACAAGAAAATTTCCGATGTTCGCTTCCGATCTTAATTTTGGCTTCTGATGAGCGAAATTTCCGATGTTGTAAATTCGAAAAACGTAGCGATTTCATTAATATGGCTTTATCTTGTGTTCAAAATTTCCGATGTTCGCTTCCGATCTTTGACTGGCTCGAAATACAGCGCTCGTAGGCCGTTTCTGGAAAGATCAAGACCTGCGAGATAGATGTCGCCTTGCAGCGTGGAGGCGAGCACGCTGCCGATGTCGATAGAATTCAACCTCGCATAACCGATCAGTGTCTTCATCTCACTTGTGGAGGCTGCGGCCGTCATCGCGCGGAACCGTTCGACGATTTCGGTCACCTCTTTCACGAGGTACTTGGGGCCTCCCACTCCGTTGATCGGCAGCCCTGTGAACTCTCGGATGAAACCGGCTTTTGCTACCGGTCGGAACTGATGCCTTGGGATGCCGGTGATCTCGACGGTCTGTGGCAGTGTGATCAGATCGTCGATAATCGCCCTCAACGTCTGAAACGTGGCCGGATCAATGGACAGGGCGTCGCCGTTCCACTTCGCATCGGGCAGCAGGCCAAGCTTGCGGATGAACTTGCTCAGAGCCTTGGGTGGGACCCTCAGCTATTGAAGCTGCTCCGGGTGGTCGTGATGCTCAAAAGTTAAGGTCTATACATGACCGCCTGAGGCAAGCGACCTGCCATTTAGTTGGCTTTTGTCGCTAGCAGCAACATACGGGCGCTCCCCTTACGGGTTGAGCGCCCGTAGTGTTTTACACCTTACGTTCAGCTCGCCTTATGGAGGGTGAGATGCCTTGGCCTCTTGTAGCCAATCGTAGGTCTTGGCGTATCGACCCGTCGCTGGATCTTCGATCCGCCCTACCGGATCCCGTGCTCGCTTGCAGGGATCATTTGCCGGTGCCCAAAAAAGACCGGGAACGAAATCGTCCCCGGTCTTCGAAAGTTGGCAAAGAAGGCCTGGACCTAGGAGAGCGCCCGCTTCATCATCTCGAAGAAACCATTGTTCGACGCCTTCTCGACAACGCGGGCGTTGACCTTGAACTCCGGCCAACGATTACCGAGAACCGGCGGATGAACGGCGGAGAATCCCCGGGTGATTTCGCCCGCGGTCTCGATCCGGACAACCGCGTCGCGCGCAATCTCGATCAGATCGGGATTGATCGCCATGGCGCAGGTCAGGGAGTCGGGATGCGTGCTGATGGGGCGACCATACCGCGCCTCTGCGGTCTGGCGAGGTGTGGCCGAAACCTTGCGGTAGAATTCCGAAAGCGGCGTCTTCATGCCGAAGATTTCATCGAGCTGGTCCGCTTCGAACAGGCTGGAGCGCATGGTGAGCGTCCAGGTCGAGAGCGTGATGTTGAAGCCCGCCTCGAAGACGATCTTCGCCGCTTCCGGGTCAATGAAGAAGTTGTATTCCGCGCAGGGCGTGATGTTGCCCACCGAGTTGTCGGTGCCGCCCATGATCCAGAGATGGCGAACCGCCTTGGCGATACGCGGTTCCTTCATCACCGCCAGCGCGATGTTGGTCAGCGGCGCCTGGGCGAGGATGTCGATCTCGCCGGGCTCCGCCATCACCTTCTCGATGATCGCATCGACGGCATGCATCGTCTCGGGCCGCTGGCGGGCGATCGGAAGGTTGGCGCCGCTCATCCCGTCGTTACCGTGCATGGTGGATGCTTCCCACGGCTTGACCATCGGCCGGCGCGCACCGCAGTAAACCGGAACCTTTCCGGAGAAGCCGGCGGCCTCGATGGTCGCCAGCGCGTTTTCCACCTGCTGGTCGAAGGGCACGTTGCCGACGCAGACGGTGACCGCCTCTAGCGTCGACCCCGGCGTCTTCATCGCCAGCAGCAGCGAATAGGTATCATCCCCTGCAGTATCGGTATCGATAATCAGCCGCATCAGTAGAACTCGAATCCCATGGTGCGGGCATGATAGTAGAGCCCCCCATCCTGCACGATCAAAAACTCGGCGCGGGTGTTGCCATCATTGTGGTGGCTGTGCTTGGCGGCTGCGGGTGTCACCAGCGTTGCCCAGGGCGACCAGTCGCATTTCTCTTCGGCAACCAGGGAGTAAGCGGGATCGCCGGCAACGACCAGCGTGATGGCGGCAGAATTGTGCTTGTGCGGCGGCTGCGCGCTCTTCGGCTTCAGCGTGTTCAGCGAGAGCGTCATGGTCGGCGTTATGTTGCGGGCGGCTTCGGTCTTCTCGGCCGAGAAGATCAGTGCGTGACCGGATGTCGAGGCATTGGCGTTCGAGCTGTAGACCACATCGAGCTGATGTGTGATTTCATCGGCCGGATAATGCACGAACTGCACCGCGGCTTCCTTGCCAGTCACCGGCGCGGAGGTGTCGAACTTCAGCTGCGGATCGTTGCCGACAGCCCATAAGACGCAATCATCCTTGGCGGTGATCTCCGACGTGACGCCACCCGGCAGAAGAAAGACATCGCCCCTGCCGAGCGTCGCCTTCTCGTCACCGACGACGAGGCTGGAGCTGCCCTTGATGACGTACCAGATCGACGCCGTATTCACGAGCGTCGTATCCAGCGTTTCACCGGCCTTGACCACGCAATAGCGCGCCAGCATCAGCGGCGTCGTTGCGGCAAAACCGCATTCCATCTTCTGGGACTGGTCGCAGTTGATGAAGCCGGTCTTCTCCATCTTCATCGCTTCAGCCGGCTCGTCCATGAAGATGTGCCCAGGCACCGCCGGAAGCTTTATATTGAAGGCATTGCCGGAATTGAAATAGCGGCTGCGCGCCTCCGCCGCGTTGGCAGGCTCACGCGGCAGTTGGACCGGCATTTCGGCCATGTCGTTGGCTGTGCTCATCATGCATCTCCTTGGTTGAACGAAACACCCGCTTCCTCCAGAAGCAGGTCGAGAAGAACGGACGCCCCGGCTGCGACATGATCCGGTTCGGACCATTCGTCCGGGTGGTGGCTGATGCCGCCCCGGCAGGGAATGAATATCATGGCGGACCGTGTCAGCGGCGCCATCTGCCGCGCATCGTGTCCGGCTGCGGAAAGAACGTCCAAGCGCGACAAACCACGCCGGTCCGCCGAAACCCGGATCGCCTGCTTCAGCCCTTCGTCGAAATCGTTCGAAGGCGCATCGACGAGGCGACGGATCTCGACCCGGCAGGCGCCGGCTTCTTCGCGTGCGATTTCCTCGAGGCGGGCGCCGCACGCTTCAAGAACCGTATTGTCGGGATGGCGCAGATCGATGCGGAAGATGACCTTGGCCGGGACGACTGACGGCGCATTAGGCTCGACCACGACACGGCCGATGGTGAACTTGATTACATCCTCGTCAGCCATCGCATCATGCATCCGCGTCGCCATGCGCGCGAACGCCTGCACCGTATCCTGCCGGCGGCTCATCGGTTCGGTGCCGGCATGCGCCTCGCGGCCGGTGATCGTGATGTCGTAGGTTTTCTTGCCCTGGATGCCGGACACGACGCCGATGACGGCGCCTTGCGTTTCCAGCACATCGGCCTGCTCGATATGCGGCTCGATATAGGCGTGAATGGGAAAGCCGAGCGCGCGACGGGGCAGCGCGGGGAACGCTGCACGTAGCTCGCCAAGGGCATCGCCGACGCTGACGCCATCGGCATCGCGCACCGCCATCACGTCCTCAGTTGTGCGCAGGCCGGCGAAGAGTTCGGAGCCCATCATGCCGGGAGCGAAGCGACTTCCCTCTTCATTCATCCAGCCGACGACCGTGATGGAACGCTCCGGTGTCAGGCCTGCTTCCGATATCGCGGTCACGGCCTCCAAGGCCGCGAGCACGCCGAAGGCCCCGTCAAAAAGACCGCCTGTCGGCTGGCTGTCGATGTGACTGCCGGCGACGACAGGCGCCAGTTGGGGAAGTAATCCTTCGAGCGTGAGAAACAGATTGCCCGCCGGATCGGTCGAAGGCTCGAGGCCAGCCTCGGCACCCCAAGCAATGATCCGCCGCCAAGCCAGTATCTCCTCACCCGACAGTGCCTGCCGGTTGACGCCGCCGCCGGGCAGCGCGCCATCCTCGCCAAGCGCCATCAAGCGGGTCCAGAGCCGATCGGGAGAGATTGCGGGCCGCGCCATGTCTTTTATTCCGTCCGCATCACCTGACCAGGATCGGCACGCGGATCGCGCACCTTCCAGGCGTCCTGCTCGACCTGGGCGATGAAATCGGACACGAGGGAATTGAACAGCGTCGGCTCTTCGAGGTTCAGCGTGTGGCCAGTTTTCGGGAAGATGGCGAGACCTGCGGCCGGGAGCATCTTCTTCAAGTAAATCGAAGGCTGCAGGCAATGGTCATCCTCGTCGCCGGTCATGACCAGCGTTGGCACCATCATCGTCTTCAACTGATCGTCGAGATCCCAGAAGGAGGGACGGCGGCACTGGACACCGCGCATGGTGTTGGCGGCGCCGATAGCCGAGTGATGCGACAGGCGCTCGGCAAAGGCCGCCCAGCCGCGCGGGTCCTTGTTCTGAAACTGCACCCGGCTGGCGCCGAGCGAATAGATCTTTGAGAACCCGGCAGGATCCTTCTCGAAATTATCGGCAACCTTCAGAGAGGTATTGCGGAAGTAATCAGCCGTCTCCCGCTCGGTGCCGTAGCCGGCACCGGCAACCGTCAGCGACAGCGCGCGCCCCGGCGTGCGAAGGCCGAAATGCAGGGTGGCGAAGCCGCCCATCGACAGGCCGACGATATGGGCCTTCTCGATGCCGAGCGCATCGAGGACGGCAACTGCATCGTCGGCGGCGTTGGCCTGCGAATACATCTCCATATCCGCAGGAATATCGGATGGCGCATAGCCGCGGGCCGCATAGGTGATGCAGCGGTGACGACGCGCAAAGAAGCTCATCTGCGGTTCCCAGGCATCGTAGCTACCGCCGAACTCGTGGATGAACAGGATCGGCGTTCCGCCCTCTCCTGCCGTCTCATAGTAAAGCTTTGTTCCATCCTTGGCGGTCGCGTACATCTGAAAGCCTCTTGCCTCGTATCGTCGATGGATATGCCGGCCCTAGAAAAGGGCCGGTACGTCGTTAAGCGTGCGCGCGGTCTCGATATAGCGCGGCAGGCCCTCGCAGAAACGCTCGGCCCAAGCCGACGGGACCGAGGTCGAAACCTTGATGAAGCGATCGCCAAAAGCAGCCGTGTGATAGCGACCCTGGCGGATCATTACACCCTTACGGCGGGCAGCCTCGACGATGGCCTCGGGAGAAACGCCGGTAGAGGCGGTTTCGAGAACCAGGAAATTGCCGTGCGAGACCGGGATCGGAACCGAAAGGCCGGTGGCTTTCGCCGCTTCGATGATCATCGCCTTGTTGGCGCTGTCGATGCGGCGCACATCCTTCATCCACTCATTCTTCACCGAGAGCCCGGCCATCGCAGCGCGCTGGGCCACGACCGATGCGCCAAGCACCGAGGTGGAGGCGGCCGAGAACTCGTCGACGAGCTTCGGCTCCGCGACGAGAGCGCCGATACGCATGCCTGCGAGACCGAGCCACTTGGAGAACGACAGCGAAACCACCGTGCCCTCGGGCGCGACCTGCAACACCGGCGTATGGCCGTCGGCGAAATCGCGATAGGTGCAATCGTGGATCAGAAGTGCGCCAACCGAGCGCGCGATTTCTGCAAAGGCTTCGATCTCTTCGCGCTCATAGCGGATGCCGAGCGGATTGTTCGGATCGACGATGTAGATGATAGCGCAACGCTCATCGACGTTGGCACGCAGCGCGTCCGGCGTCAGCTTGTAGTTGACCGAGGCGTCGTAGATCGGAATCTGCACCACTTCGGCGCCGGCCTGTTCGGCGAACATGCAGGGCCACTTCCAGGTCGGGTCGGTGGTGACAAGCGTGGTGCCCGGCTTTGCGCGCGCCTTGCAGATCATGGCAAGCGCATTGACGCCGCCTTCGGTGACAAGCGCTTCGGCCGAGGTTCCGGCGACGCCGAGGTCGGCAACGATCGCGCTGCGCAGCGCCTCAAAGCCCATCGGTGGGGCATAGGCATTGAACTCGCCGGCTTCGACCGAGCGGATCATGGCTTCCGCGACCGCCGGATGGGCGGGCACGTGGTTGGTGTTTTGCCCCATCCACGCCAGGTCAGGCGTGGAGAACAGATCGTCGAAGTAGCGGTTGCGGGTGCGTGCGTCGGCCATGGATCAGATCACCGAGCCGCGCGCTGCAATGCCGCCGTCGATCGTGACGACAGTGCCGCTGATATAAGCGGCTTTGGGCGATGCCAGGAAGACGCACAGATCGGCGACTTCCTCGGCGGTTGCCGGACGCTTGCCCGGATACTTGTCGTAAAGTTCTTCCCAGCGGCTTTCGTCGCCGAGCATGTCGATGGCCTTGCGTTTCATGATCTTGAACATGCGCGGGGTATCGACCGGGCCCGGATTGACGCCGACGACGCGGATGCCTTCGTCCATGCTGCGGCCGCCGAGCGCCTTGGTGAAGCTCATCAGAGCGGCATTGCCGGTGGAGCCGGCGAAGTAGGCAGCGTCCCAGTTTTCACCGGAATTGCCGATGACGTTGATGATGACGCCACCCTTGCCCTCACCTTGGCCCTTGCGGCGCTTCCAGAATTCGCGTGCCAGCGTGATGTAGCCGAACACCTTGAGATCGAAGCCGCGGCGGATCGATTCGTCGGTAACGTCCTCGATCGAACCGGCCGGGATATCGCCGGCGTTGTTCATCAGGATGTCGTAGTCGCCGCAGGCCCTGTCGAGCGCAACCATGGCCTCGGTCGTGCCGAGATCGGCTTCATGCACGGTAACGTTTACCGGATACTGCGCCAGTTCGGCCTTCAGCTCCGCCATCGCCGCGCCGTTACGCGCAGCGAGGTGAAGGTGACATCCTTCAGCGGCCAGCACCTTCGCGATGGCATGACCGATGCCCTGCGAGGCTCCAGTGATCAGCGCCGTCTTTCCAGCAAGATTAAGTTCCACCTGCATCTCCTGTGTGAATACATATTTCGCTTTCTTGCATACGCCGATTTATCATCATGTCCATAGGTGCATTGCTAAAATATCGAAATTTTTTGCTCACTATCAGCGACTTGGGGAATTTATTCGCAACCTTTGCAAATCGAAAAGGCACGAAGTCCATTTTATCGGCAATATCGCATTTATTTAAGAAAACGTATTTTGTGTATACGAATATCTATTGCGCGAATACTGAAATGACATAATGTCACATTCACGCCTTCGGGCACGAACGACACCTGAAACAGACGGCTGGAATATCCTCATGGCAGATGTGTCCCTCAAGAATGTGGGGAAGACTTACGAAAACGCCTCGGCGAACACGATCGAGAACCTGAACCTGGACATTCGCAGCGGTGAGTTCGTGGTGCTTGTCGGCCCGTCGGGCTGCGGCAAGTCGACGACACTGCGGATGCTGGCGGGCCTTGAGGAACTGACGGACGGCGAAATCTGGATCGGCGACCGGCGTGTTGACGAACTGGAGCCGCGCGATCGCAACATCGCCATGGTCTTCCAGAACTACGCGCTCTATCCGCACATGACAGTGGCGCAGAACATGAGCTTCGGCTTGAAGCTTTCGGGCATGGATAAGGCAGAGATTCGCCGCCGTGTCGAGGAGGCAGCAAAGGTCCTGGATATCTCAGCCCTGCTGGAGCGGCGGCCCAAGCAGCTCTCAGGCGGCCAGCGCCAGCGCGTCGCCATGGGTCGCGCGATGGTTCGCGATCCCGCAGTCTTCCTCTTCGACGAGCCGCTCTCCAACCTAGATGCGAAGCTGCGCGGCCAGATGCGTGCGGAAATCCGCCGCCTGCACAAGCGGCTGAAGGCGACCACCGTTTACGTTACCCACGACCAGGTCGAGGCCATGACGCTGGCGGACCGCGTGGTGGTGTTGAACAAGGGCCTGATCGAGCAGCAGGGAACGCCGCAGGAACTCTACGAACGTCCGGCAACCCGCTTCGTCGCCGGCTTCATCGGCAGCCCGACCATGAATTTCCTGCCGGCCGACGTCGTTATGGAAGGCGAGACGCCGACGCTGAAGTTCGCGGGCGCCACGCTGGCCGCTCCCGCCGACAAGCTCGAAGCCTTGGCGGCCTTCGCCGGCCGCCGTGTCGAGATCGGTCTGCGCCCTGAACATTTCCTGGCCGACGGCGCAACCGAAATCTCGGCACCGGTCGACATGGCCGAACTGCTCGGCCCGACGACGCTCGTTCATTTCACGCTGGAAGGCGTCTCCTGTTCCGCCATGCTGCCACCGGAGCTCGCCGCCGCCGAGGGGCAGGCGCAGTCGCTGCGCATCGCCCGTGATCGCATGTCCCTCTTCGACCCGAATACCGGCCGCGCCATCTGACGCGGCCACCGCCTGCATGACGACATAAAACCAAGGAGAACAGCTGATGAATGCCCGCATACTCTTTCTCGCCGGCCTGCTTGGCGCCACCGCGCTTGGCGGCACCGGCGCATTTGCCCAGGACAGCGCTGCCTGTACCGGCGAGACCGTGACGCTGCGCATTCTGCGCACGCCGGGAAACTACCCCTATCCAGCGCCGATGGAGGCCTGGCAGAAGGAAAATCCCTGCGTCAAGTTCGAGATCAACGAAGTTCCCTTCGCCCAGCTTGCTGACACGATCTCCGTTCAGGCCGCGAGCTCCAATCCGCCTGACGTGCTGGTTTACGACGGTCCGAACACCCAGTCCTACGCCGCCTCCGGCATCCTGCTGCCCATCACCAAGTACCTGCCGAAGGGCTGGGACGAGGATATCCTGCCCGCGACCAAGGCCGAGCACAGCTACGAGGGCGAAGTCTATTCGCCCGGCATCGAGCAGACCACCGTCGCCATGTACTACAACAAGAAGCTCGTTGAAGCCACCGGCATCAAGCCGCCGCAGACGCTCGACAAGGCCTGGACCTGGCCGGAAGCACTGGCTGCTTTCAAGGCCTGCCAAAAGGGCCCGGCCGGCGCACCGAGCGTTTGGGGTCTCGGCCCGACCCGCTTCGGCAACGGCCAGCCCGGCCTCGTCTATCAGGACCTGATTTACCAGCGTTCAGCCGGCGACCCGAAGGCCGATCCGGAGAGCTCCGCCTACAAGACCTTTTGGGCGCTCTCCAAGGACGGCAAGTCGGTCGAGGGATACCTGAACACGCCGGAAGCGATCGAAGCGCTGAAGTTTTACCAGTCGCTGTTCAATTCCGAAGGTGTCGCGCCAAAGGTCGGCATTCCGAACGCCTTCTTCGATGGCAAGGCCTGCTTCTACATCGATACGCCGGCAGCCGGCAGCGCGCTGATCAAGGATCCGAAGATCGAGTGGGGCATCACCCCGATCCCGTACTTCAAGACCCCGATCGCTCATACCGGCTCGACCACGATCGGCGCCACGGCGCGTTCCAAGCATCCCGATATCGCCGCAAAGTTCGTGGTCGACATGTCCACGGGTGAATACGCCTACATGAACGTCAGCCAGCGCGGCAACCTGCCGACGCTGAAGAGCCTGTTTCCACGTTTCGAGACCTACAACTCCTATCCGATGAAGGTCTTCGTCGACCAGCTGCAGGAGTGGGGCCAGCCGCGTCCTCCGGGTCCGAAGTTCGCCCAGTACGACAAGCTCGTTACCGATGCTCTGCGTGCCGTGGCCTTCGGCGGTAATCCAGCCGACCTGATGGCGGACGCCGAGAAGAAAGTACAGCGAGTTCTCGATCGCTAAGCATTGGACGCAAGAATGTCGGTCTCAAATACCCTATCCACGGCTTCGGCCAAACCAAAGACGCGAAAGCCCGCCACGAAGCGGCAGAAGCGCGATTGGCTGTTTGCGGCCGGCTTCCTTGCGCCGTTCATGATCCTGTTGCTGGTCTTCCAGTACGTGCCGTTGCTCGTCATGGCCCGCAACAGCGTCTATGATTACTCCCTGCTCAACCCGGCAGCAGCCAAGTTCGTCGGGTTGCGCAACTTCACCGACATGATCGACTATGACGATGCCGCCGTCTCCTTCGGCGTCACCTTTCTCTTCGCGCTTGGCGTCGTCGTCTTCGTCATCCCGGTGGCCTTCTCGCTGGCATTGTTTCTCAATTCGAAGCTCCCGGCGCGCGGCCTTGTCCGCACCATGATCATGCTGCCGGTCGTGACCTCGTCGGTGGTTGTCGCCACCATGTGGTCTTTCCTGCTCGACCCATCGAACGGCCTGATCAACGGCGTGCTGAACATCGTCGGCATCGGCAACCAGCCCTTCCTGACGTCGACGAGCCAGGCGCTTCCGGCCCTGATCGCCATGACGCTCTGGCAGCAGGTCGGCTTCGGCGCCATCCTCTTCCTCGCCGGCCTGCAAGGCCTGCCGGTAGAACTGACCGAGGCCGCCCGTATCGACGGCGCCACGCGCCGCCAGGTTCTCTGGAACGTGACGATCCCGCTCCTCTCCCGGACGACGCTCTTCGTCGTCGTGATCATGACGGTGTTTTCACTTCAGGCCTTCGCGCCGGCCTTCCTGATGACCCAGGGCGGACCGCAGGACAGCACCAACCTGATCGTCTACCACATCTACAACAGCGCCTTCATCATGCAGCAGGCCGGCTATGCCTCGGCACTATCCGTTGCGCTTCTGCTCGTGGTGCTTGCCATCTCCATGGCGCAGATGGCCCTGCTGCGCTCTCGCTGGAATTACTGACATGAAGAAGCAACATCTCCGGCGCGGCGCCATGGTCGCCCTCGTCATCGTCGTCATCCTGTGCTGCTTCCTGGCCCCCTATGCCTGGATCGTCTCGTCGTCCTTCAAGAACCAGCTGACGCTGTTTAACGATGTCACGCCGCTCTCCTGGCGCGCCTTCCTGCCCGTCGAGGGAACGTTCGAAAACTATCGCACGCTGTTCGAGCGCACCAACGTTCTGACCGCGCTGATGAACACCGCCATCGTCGCCGGCGGGCAGGTGGCTCTGACGCTCCTGCTCTGCTCGATGGCAGCCTATTCGCTGACGCGCATCCGCTTTCCCGGCGCGAAGATCGTTTTCGTGCTGATCCTCCTCACTTTCCTGCTACCGATCGAGGCGATGATGGTGCCCCTCTATCAGGTGGTTTCCGGCCTCGGCCTCTCCAACACGCTGCTCGGCGTCATGATCCCCTGGATCGCCAGCCCGTTCGGTCTGTTCCTGCTGAAGCAGGCGTTCGAGGAACTGCCGGTCGAACTCGAGGACGCCGCGCGGATCGACGGCGCCGGTCATGTGCGCATCTTCTTTTCGATCGTGCTGCCGAATGTGAAGGTGCCGATGCTGACGCTTGGCCTCATCACCTTCCTGTTTTCGTGGAACAGCTTCCTGTGGCCACTCGTCATCATCCAGGATCCGGCAATCCAGGTCATCCAGGTGGCGATTGCCCAGCAGGGCTCGCCGACACAGTTGCCGAACTGGGGCGAAACCTTTGCCGGCGCGACTGTCGCTACCGTTCCGCTCATCCTGCTCTTCCTGCTGTTACAGAAGTATTTCACGCAGGGCATGACCACCAGCGGGATCAAGGGCTAGGCCATGAACGCACCGGCCCGCGGCCTTGCCCAGCTTTCGACACTGGACGCCCCGATGGGCGGACAGATCGGCTATCGCGTCTTCGGAAGCGAAGGCGATTGGCTCGTGCTAATCCACGGCTGGTGCGGCAATGCCGAGCATTGGAACGCGATCGCGCCCGAACTGGCGCGAGACCACCGCGTGCTGGCGGTCTCGCATCCCGGTTTCGGTGGCACGCTCCCGCCACCGCCAGCCGGCCAGACGATCCGCGCGATGGGCGCTGCAGTCGCACATCTCCTGGCTCATCTTAGCATCGAAGGAGCGACGTTGATCGGTCACTCGATGGGCGGCCCGATCATGACCGAGGTGGCGATCATCGCACCGGACCGCGTGAGGGTCTTGATCGGCCTCGATACGCTGACGGACCGCGACTATTACGGTCGTGTTCCCGACGACGAGCTCGTCAGACGCCACGAGGAGTTCGCCGCCGACTACGATGGCCGCATGCGCGCCATGATCGACATCATTGTGCATCCCTCCACCGACGAGGCGATGCGCCAGTCGATCACCGACAGCATGATCGCCTCGGCTCCCGCCGCCTTCGCGCTTGACGTCAAGGACGACCTCTTCGCCTGGGACGCTGAAGAGCGCTGGCCGCTGGTCGCCTGTCCCGCCGTGATGCTCAATTCGGCCTGGGTCGCGCGACTGGCGGATCCGGCGCCAATGGACTGTTTCAGCGGCACCGCTGTCGTCGAATACGACTCTGGTCACTTTCCGATGATCGAAGCTCCCGTGATGATTGTGGAAAAGCTCCGAACTTGCCTTGCTACATTCGTATACCCACTCACCACCCATTGAATGCAGAGCGAAAAGAAAAGTATAAATGCCGCCAGCAAAATACAAATTGGCCATTCGCAGTTCCGCGAGAGGAGTGACCGCATTGGATCAGGATGACACGCGTCTGCCCGAGGCGGCAAACGGGATGCGCGCTCCGACCCGCGCCGGCGAGCTGCGTGAGCAGCTCGAGCAGATGATCCTTGACGGCAGGCTCGAACCCGGCGAGCGGCTGGACGAGATGGAGCTCGCGCGCCGCTTCGGCCTCTCACGCACGCCGGTGCGCGAAGCAATCAAGGCGCTGCTGGCGATAGGGCTCGTCGAGACGCGCGGCCGGCAGGGCACCCATGTTGCCCTGCTCTCCATTCCGGCGCTGATCGAGATGTTCGACGTGATGTCGGCTCTTGAAGGTCTCTGCGCCCGGCTCGCCGCCCGCCGCGCGACACCGGCCGAGCGCGCCGGTATGCGCAAGGTGCACGAGGAACTGGTCGAAGCCTACAATTCCGGTGACCCTGTCGCCTTCTACAAGGTGAACCAGAAGTTCCACGACCAGCTTTACGAGGCGGCCCACACGCATTTCATCGCCGACCAGGCGATCCAGCTTCGCCGCCGCATCGGTGCCTACCGCATGCGCGCCACCTACCAGCCGGGCCGCATGCTGAGCACGCTGACCGAGCACGTCCGCATCATGGACGCGATCGATGCCGGTGATCCGGAAGGGGCGCGCAAGGCGGCCAGCGATCACGTCCAGCTGCTCGGCGATCAGCTGACCGATTTCATTTCGTCGCTGCCCGCACATATGAGCCGCGCTCAGTAACACGATCGAGCTTCGTGCTCGCAAGGAGACCGCGCGGCAATCGTCGCGCGGGAGGAGGAAACATATGCCCGCATCAGAACGCCCCGTGATCCTCAACCAGCTTGGCCCGGAACTCGGCAAGACGCTCAAGGAGCATCCTTCCCGACCAGTGGTGATCCAGAGTTCCTTTCCGGACGAGCCATGGAAGATCGTGCCCGAGGCCGACATTCTTGTGACGGGAGGCTTTGCTAACTGGAAACAGGCGCCGCGCGACTGGCGGTTTCCAGAGCGGCTGAAATGGGTGCAATCGCAGACGACGGGCATCGAGATCTATCCACCGACCCTCCTGCGGGATCGGGTCATGACCTGCGGGCGCGGACTGAACGCACTGCCGATCGCCGAGTTCGTATTCGCGGCGATACTGCGCAGCGAAAAGCGGCTGGAAGAGACGCGCGCCCGCAGCGAGGCGGACTGGCGCCGGCACGACATCGGCCGCCTGTACGGCAAGACGCTCGGCCTCATCGGCTATGGAAGCCTCGGCCAGGCGATCGCCCGCCGAGCGCTTGCCTTCGACATGAATGTCATGGTCAACCGCCGCACCGCCTGGGAGGGTGAGCGCGGCATCGCAGCGGCCGGGATAGACGAGATCTTCGCAACCGCCGACCACCTCGTCATCGCCGCGCCGCTGACAGTGGAGACGGAAGGCTTGATCGGTGCCGACCTCTTCCGCGCCGCCAAGCCGGGCTTGCATCTCGTCAACATATCCCGCGGCAGCCTCATCGATCAGGACGCACTGGTAGCGGCAATCGTTGCGGGAGATATCGGCAGCGCGACGCTCGACGTGACGACGCCGGAGCCGCTGCCGGACGGTCACCCGCTCTACACCGCGCCCAACGTCTTCATAAGCCCGCACATTTCATGGGCGGGCGGTGATCAGGATCGGGCTTTCCAGGACCGGTTATTGAGGAACCTCGACGCCTATCTGAATGGCGAAGAGCTCGAGGCGCTGGTCGATCCCGCGCGCGGCTACTGACCGGGATCGACGTCACATTGAAACCTCGCCCCGAAGCGTCGGACGTCTGCGGTGGAACGACGTCCTCATCTGGTAGGCTCCGCCGGCCCGGCACAGTAAAGCCTCGGCGAAGGGGCGACCGACGAACTGGAAGCCGACGGGAATTCCCTTGGTGCTCTCACCGCAAGGCATGGTGATCGTCGGGTAACCGCAGACGTCGAAAGGCGCCGTGAACGGCCCGATGGCAAGGATCGCGGCGGGGTCTTCGCCGAGCGATGACATGAACTCCAAAGAGGGGCCGGCAATCGGCAATCCGGGCACCATGAGCAGGTCGATATCGGTGAACATGCGCGCGATCCGGCCGTTGAATTCGCGGCGATCCTCCAGCGCTACCGCCATATCGCGCGCCGTGTAGGCACGGCCGCGCTCCAAAAGAGCGGACAGTCGCTTGCCATACTCCGCCTTGCGCGCCGGGTAGGTCGCTTCATGCGCCATCGCGCATTCGACCGCGCACTGCACGGCCCAGCCGCGCAGCACCAGATCGGGATCGGGAAAGCTGACATCCTTGAAGCGGGCGCCAAGCCCGCGCATCACCTCGACCGCCGCCTCGATCGACGCCACCACCTCGTCCGTCGCGCGTGACGCAATGAAGGCCCGATCGATGCCGATCGTCAGGCCGTTGGCATCGGCGGACAGAGCAGCGGCGAGATAGTCATCGACGGGAACCTGCGCGGCGGTCGGATCCGCCGCGTCCGGCCCGGCGATGGCGCCGAGAAGAGCCGACGCATCGGCCACGCTGCGGGCCATCGGCCCGACGTGATCGAGAGAGTTCGCAAGGGGAAAGACGCCGTGGCGGCTCACGCGCCCCCATGTCGGCTTGATGCCAACGACACCGCAGCAGGACGACGGTAGGCGAATGGAGCCGCCCGTGTCGGTGCCGAGTGTGCCATAGGCAAGGCCCGACGTGACCGCCACGCCCGAACCCGATGACGACGTTCCGGTCCAGTGCGCGGCGCCAAAAGGATTGATAGGCGGTATCATCGACGGATGGTGATCGGCATAGACGCCTTCAGTCAAAGTCAGCTTGCCAAGCATCACGGCACCCGCTGCCCGCAGACGCGCCGTCGCAGTCGAGTCCTCGCCTATCTCCTGACCGGCGAAGACAGGACTGCCAAAACCCGTCGGAATGTCGGCGGTGGCGAAGGCATCCTTAACGGCTAGCGGAATTCCATGCAGTGGTCCGCGCCAGTTCCCAGCCTTGATCTCGGCATCCGCGTTGCGCGCTGCGGCGAGAGCCACGTCCCGCGCAACGGCGGCATAGGAGTGTAGTGCTCCGTCATGCGTAGAGATCCGCTCGAGCATGAGTTCTGTCAACGCAACCGAGGAAACCGCCCCCCTGCGCATGACCTCTCCAAGCTGGGTAAATTCGGCAGACCACAGGGGCTCGTTACTCATCAGTCATCCCTTTTTGCATGTTCGATACGGCATAGGCGCACTCAATTCAGCCTAAAAAATCACACTTGTCAAAATTGAATACATATTAGGCAAATATTGCATTTTATAATCAGCGAGGACTGGATTATGCACCGCCCATCCGCATGAACAGTCCGTTTTCAGGCAAAAATGCCGAGTCTTGAATTGGCATGTATATTGCAATCATTTTTCTGCATACACAAAATGGGGAACTACATCATGAAGCGCAATTTCAAGCATAGTGTTTTCTCACTTGCATTTCTTGCCGCCGCAATCGGTGGCTCGGTCTCGACCCATGCCGCGGAGGCCATTTCCATTCGGCTGAAATGGGTCGCCCAGGCGCAGTTCACCGGCGTCTACGTCGCTAAGGCCAAGGGCTTCTACAAAGACGCCGGTCTCGACGCGACGATCAGCCCCGGCGGCCCGAACATTAACGTCGAAACACTGGTTGCCTCAGGCGCGGACACATTCGGTATCGCCAGTGGCACTGAAGGCGTTCTCTATGCCCGCGAAAAGGGCCTGCCGCTGATCTGCATCGGCATGTCGCAACAGATGACACCATTCGCCTATGTTACCTACGACAGTTCGGGCATCAACTCGGTCAAGGATTTCAAGGGCAAGTCGGTCGCAACCTGGATGACCGGGCCGCAGTTCACGCTCTACTCCGTGCTCGCGCATGAAGGTTTGTCGCAGAGCGACGTCAATGTCGTCTCACAGCCCTTCTCTATGCAGCCCTTCATCGACAAGCAGTACGAGGTCGCGACCGTGACGCTCTACAACGAGCTGAATACGCTGAAGGAACAAGGCATCAACAACATTAAAACCTTCCTACCCGACGATTCCGGCGTGACGACGCAGCAGGATTCGATCGTCACTTCGGAAAAGATGATCAAGGAGAAGCCAGAAGTCGTTCAGGCCTTTCTCGACGCGACGCTCAAGGGATGGAAGTACGCCTTCGAAAACAAGGCCGAAGCCACGGATATCATAATGGCGGCAGGTTCCGGTCTCGAGCGCAAGCACCAGGAGCTGATGCTCGATGAAATCGAAAAGCTGATGCGCGCCAAGCTCGGCGGCAGCCAGGGCCTGGGCGCCATCGACATGACATCGATCAAAGCCGTTCACGACAGTCTGATCGAATACAAGGCACTGAAGAAGCCGGTCGATCTGGAAGCCGCCTTCGATCAGACCTTCTGGGGCAAGACGCCAGCATCCGCGAAATCGATGTAATCGAACCAATCGGAAGCGGATCCTGTTTGGGTCCGCTCCCGTCTCGAACGTCAAATACGCGTGGCGTGGAGAACCGCTCGCTCACGCTGCCGCGCGGCTTGGGGCGGTTTGGCCTATATCTCAGGAGTTTTCATGAGGCGACGTCTTTTCCTTGAGCACCCAGCGGCCGGCATCGTGCTTGCGGTTTTCGCTTGGCTGGTGCTCGTGCCATGTTTTGACGTGCCACCGCGCTATCTTCCGGCGCTCGGGCGCGTGATCGCTGACGCCGCGTCCGTCAGCTCCGAACTTTGGAACAGTTTCCTGCACACTCTGGTCGAGACCGTGCTCGGCTTCGTCGCTGGCGTGGCGATGGGGGCCGGTTTCGGCGTCCTTTTCTCCAGTAGCCGGTTCCTCGAGCGCTCGGTATTGCCACTCTTCGTTGCGCTGCAAAGCGTTCCCGTGATCGCTTTCGGCGCCATTGTCGTCATCTGGTTCGGCAATGGCATTCTCGCCAAAGTCGCTATAGCACTTTACCTCACCTTCTTTCCTGTTTCGGTTGCCACTCTGCGCGGCTTGCAGATGGTCGACGAAAAGCGCGTCGCGCTGTTTTTGAGTTTCGGCGCATCGAGGGCCCAGATCTTCTGGCGCCTCGCCTTGCCTACTGCGATGCCCTCGGTCGTCACCGGTCTGAAGCTCGGCGTGTCGCTCAGCCTGATCGGAGCCATCGTGGGCGAGTGGTTCGGCGATAATGTTGGACTTGGCGTGATGTTGTTGCAGGCACTCTATTTTGAACAGGTAGAGCGGGTCTGGGCCTTGATCGTCATCTGCGGTCTGCTTGGGGCGCTGCTTTATGGTCTTCTAGCTCTCCTTGAAAGGAAGTACGTCTGGTGGCGAATCGTCTGAAAACCGTGGCCACCGAGGCTGTTCCTGTCCTTTTCGCCATCGCAATGCTTCTCATCGTCTGGGAGGTTGCTGCGTCCTTCGGCAACATACCGCAATATGTCTTGCCCGCACCAAGCGCCATAGCGTCAGCCACCATGACGTCGCTACCACACATTGCCGACGGCCTTTGGCTGACCACGCTCGAGGCCATTTCCGGCTTCATACTTGGGTCGGCGCTCGGTTTGCTGTTTGCCTGTTTGTTTCTTCTCATGCCGACGCTGCGCATCCTGCTACTTCCTCTGATTATCGCCTTGAACACGGTTCCGTCGATCGCCTTCGTGCCACTCGCGCTGTTGTGGTTCGGCATGGGTGCCGCCTCGAAGGTCGCAATTGCAGCTCTCGCCGTTAGTTTCGCGGTGTTGTTGTCGGCACTGGAAGGTTTCTCGCGCACTGAAAACGGACATCTTAATCTTCTGCGCAGCTTTGGCGCTGGTCCGTTTGCGCTTCTGTGGCGCCTGCAGCTTCCGGCTGCCATGCCGTCCATCGCAACTGGCTTGCGCATTGGTCTTGCACGCAGCACTATCGCGGTAATCGTCGCCGAGATGCTCGGCGCTTACAAGGGTATAGGTCAGATCGTCTATCGCGCCACCGCAGAGATGGACTCGCAGACGGTCTGGTCGGCCATTCTTGTATCGTCCTTGACGAGCCTTTCGCTCTACGGCCTTTTGGTCGCAGCGGACAGGCGCCTGGTTTGGTGGCGGTGAGATGACCCAATCGTCATATGCGAGGAGACGTCTTCTGCTTGGCGGTTTGTAGAGCCGCAAGAACGGATCTCTCCGAGCGCGCAAGATACGCGTCCAATTTATCCGATGCCGCTTCGATGTCCCCGGCCTCTAGCAATACAAGAAGCTCACAATTCAGGGCGATGTAGGGATCGTGCAGATGGGCGGTATCCTCGAACTGAGCGAACACCAAGCGGAGCTCCGCCAGAACAAGCTCAAAAGATGCGCTTAGCCGCGGGCTATCGCATAGCTCGACCATCGAACGATGAAACTCCATATTGATCGTGCCGACGCTTCTCCAGTCGCCAGCCTCACGCGACGCCTCGGTGTGCGTCAGGAGTTCCCTCATGCGCGCCAATGCCGGGTGTGTGCGCACAGCGGCGCGAACGGCGCCTTTCTGGATGACATGCCTCACCCTGTAGATGTCCACGACGGAAGCCTCGCCCGGAGTGGCAACGAAGACCCCGCGGTTGGGTATGTGAACCAAAAGGTTCTGGCTGGTCAGCAGCCGGAATATTTCGCGCAGTGTGTTGCGCGAGATCCCGAACTGGCCGGCGATCTGCTGTTCGGAAAGCTTGGCGCCCGGCGCCAGTTCGCCTGAGATAAGCATCTCGCGGATCTTTCCCGCAATCTGCGCCGTGAGCGGTGCGTCGTCCATTTCAGCAATCGCCGCAGACATTCTCAATGCCCTTTCCCTGCAAATCCGAGACACCATATCGACCTGAGCGCATGCGAGCCGGGCCTACCACCACTCCGCAGCACGCTTCAAAAACACGCACCGCACATATTGTTCAACAATCGATATTGCTTTATTGAACAATAATCTGTGACGTCGGTATTTTCAATGGAGATGGAACATGGCGGCAATCGATCTGAACAGCGATCTCGGCGAGAGCTTCGGTCCGTGGCCGATGGGCGACGACGCCGCCATGCTGGCGACGGTGACTAGCGCCAACATCGCCTGCGGCTTTCATGCCGGCGATCCCGCGGGAATCCTGACGGTTCTCAAGGAAGCCGCGCTCCGCGGCGTGGCCGTCGGGGCCCATATCGGTTACCGCGATCTCGTCGGCTTCGGCCGGCGCAACATGGATCCGTCGAGCGCCGAACTCGTCGGCGACACGGTCTACCAGATCGGCGCACTGCAAGGCCTGGCGAAAGCGGCGGGAACGAAAGTGCGCTACGTGAAGCCGCACGGCGCGCTCTACAACACTATTGCCCATGACGCCCGCCAGGCAGCCGACGTCATCGAAGGCATCAAGGCCGTCGACCCCGACCTCGTGCTGATGGCACTGGCCGGCGCTCCCATCGTGGAACAAGCGCGAAAGGCCGGGCTCACCGTCGTTTGCGAAGCCTTCGCCGACCGCGCCTATAACATTGACGGCAGCCTCGTCAGCCGCCGGCTGGACGGCTCGGTGATCCACGACCCGCAAGCCGTCGCCGAGCGGATGCTGCGCATGGTCAACGAAAGCCGCGTTGTTGCAATCGACGGAACCGTGATCGCGCTCGAAGCGCAGTCGATCTGCATTCACGGCGATACGCCGGCTGCCGTCTCGATCGCCCGCACGCTCCGGCAGACGCTGGAAGCGCGCGGCGTCGAGCTGAAGTCCTTTGTCGATATGTCGTCATGAGCGAGCGCCTGCGTTTCCTGCCTTCAGGCAGCGACAGTTTCCTCGTCGAACTCGACGACCTCGCCGCGACCCTGACCCTGCTCGACGCCATACTGGCGGCGGGGATCGAAGGCGTGCGTGAAGTCATCCCGGGTGCGCGCACCGTCATGGTGCGCTTCGATCCGTGGCTGACAAACGTCGCAGGGCTTTGCGAAAAGATCACCGCCCTGGACCTTTCCACGCGCTCGTCACGTGGCGGCGAACTATTCGAAATCCCGGTCACCTATGATGGCGAAGACCTTGGGGATGTGGCCGAGATGCTCGGCTGCACGATCGAAGAGGTCATCCAGCGCCACACCGAGGCGACGTACACAGTCGCCTTCACCGGCTTTGCCCCTGGCTTCGCCTATATGACCTCAGACGATCCACGCTTCGATGTCCCTCGACGGAAGAGCCCTCGCGTAAAAATCCCGGCTGGCTCGGTTGCCATCGCTGGCAAGTTCGGCGGCATCTATCCGTCCGACAGCCCCGGCGGCTGGCAGCTGCTCGGCAAGACGCCGCTCGCGATGTGGGACACGACACGGGAACGGGCGGCGCTCTTGGCGCCCGGCGACCGCGTTCGCTTTCGTGACATCGACAAAGGCGCTGTCATCCCTGTCTCTTTGCGCAAGCCGCCGGTCAACAAGGTCCTAGTGCAGAAAGCCGGATTGCGGGTCACCCGCGCGGATCGTCCGGCGCTGTTCCAGGATCTCGGCCGACCGGGCCTTGCCAGCCAGGGCGTCTCGGAATCCGGCGCGCTCGATCGCACCTCGATGATCGAGGCCAATCGCTGCCTCGGAAACCCGCGCGATGCCGCCCTAATCGAAGTGCTTTTCGGTGGCTTCGCCATCAAAGCCGATCGGCCGGTGACCGTTGCGGCAACCGGCGCGCCCTGCCCTTTGACGATCCGTAGCGCGGCTGGTGGCGAGAGCAGCGCCAATTTCGCAAGTCCGATCGCCCTTGATGCCGGCGACGAACTCGTGCTGGGCATTCCACCCGAGGGCATGATGAGCTACCTCGCCCTGCGCGGTGGATTTGATGTCCAGCCGGTTCTCGGATCGGCGGCCACCGACACGCTCGCCAAGGTCGGCCCGGCGCCGATCGGGTCCGGCGACATTCTGGTTGCGGCCGAGCGTCGATCACTTGCTGTTTTGCAGACCCACGCCGAACAGCGGCGCCTGCCGCGCGCCGGCGAAGTCGTGACGCTCGACATCGTGCTCGGCCCGCGCACCGACTGGTTCACCGAGCAGGGCGTCGCGACGCTGACAACGCAGGAATGGGACGTGACGCCTCAGTCCAGCCGCGTCGGCATGCGCCTTGACGGCACGGTGGCGATCGAGCGTTCCGACAATGCGGAACTGCCTTCCGAAGGCACGGCACTCGGCGCGATCCAGGTGCCGCATAGCGGCCAGCCCGTGCTCTTCCTTGCCGATCATCCCCTGACAGGGGGCTATCCCGTCATAGGCGTCGTCGCCAGCCACCATCTCGATCTCTCCGGCCAGATCCCGATCGGCGCCCGCATTCGTTTCAATCCGATCTCCGCCTTTGAGCCGCGAGAGGTCATCGCCGGCACCGTGCCGAACAGGACACTGATTTCATGAAAAAGCTGCTCATTGCCAATCGCGGCGAAATCGCCATCCGCATCATCCGCGCCGCCCGCGACTACGGCGTCGCCTCGGTTGCGATTTATTCGGACGCCGACGCAAGCTCGCTTCATACCGAACTTGCCGACGAAGCCTACGGTCTTGGCGCTGGACGACCTGTCGACACCTATCTTAATATTGAGAGGATCCTCGAAATCGCCAAGCGGGCTGGCGCCGATACCGTGCATCCGGGCTATGGTTTTCTTTCGGAACGCGCGGAGTTCGCGCAGGCCGTCATCGACGCCGGGCTGATCTGGATTGGGCCCGCGCCTGATATCATCAGGGCACTTGGCGACAAGGTCGAGGCACGGCGGATTGCCGAAAGCGTGGGCGCACCGCTGGTAAAGGGTTCCGCCGGACCGCTGGCCTCTGCCGCCGAGGCCGTCGCCTTTGCCCGCGAAGCTGGATTGCCGCTGGCGATCAAAGCCGCCTTTGGCGGCGGCGGGCGCGGTATGAAGGTGGCGCACCATATTGACGAAGTCGGCGAGCTCTTCGATTCCGCCGTTCGCGAAGCCGTCGAAGCCTTCGGCCGCGGCGAATGCTACGCCGAACAGTTCCTCGAAAAGCCGCGCCACATCGAAGCGCAGGTGATTGCCGATAGCCACGGAAATACGGTCGTCCTCGGTACCCGCGACTGCTCGCTCCAGCGCCGCAACCAGAAACTCGTCGAAGAGGCACCGGCGCCCTTCATCACCGAAAAGCAGCGCCAGCGCATCCATGATGCCGCCCGCGCGATCTGCGCCAAAGCCGGCTATAGCGGTGCCGGTACGGTTGAGTTCCTGCTCTCACAGAACGGCACGATTTCCTTCCTCGAGGTCAATACGCGCCTGCAGGTCGAGCATCCGGTGACCGAGGAAACCACCGGCATCGATATCGTCATCGAACAGCTGCGAATTGCCGATGGCGAACAGCTCTCGGTGACAGAGACGCCTGCACCGCGTGGCCACGCCTTCGAGTTCCGGATTAATGCCGAAGATCCGGGCCGCGGCTTCATGCCGACGCCCGGCCTCATCACGCGCTTCCGCGCACCATCCGGTCCAGGCATACGCCTCGACACCGGCGTGGAGAGTGGTTCGGAAATCCCCGGCCTCTACGATTCCATGATGGCCAAGCTGATCGTGACAGGTGCAACCCGCGAGGAAGCGCTGGTCCGTGCCCGCCGCGCGCTCGCTGAATTCCGGATCGAAGGCGTGGCAACCGTGCTGCCGTTCCATCGCGCCGTTCTCGAGGAAAAGGACTTTACCGGCGAAGACGGCTTCAAGGTCTTCACCAACTGGATCGAGACAGAATTCCGCGGCGTTGCCTCCTCGCCGAGAATAGAGCCCACCGATGGCAGTCTCATCCGCAGCTTCATCGAGATCGACGGCAAGCGCCATGAGATCGGCTTGCCGGCGGCGCTGTTTTCCGGCCTCGCCGTTACCCCTCAAACAGCTGCGCCCCAGGCATCCCATGAGCGCGAGGGCGCCGTGACCGCTCCCATCCCAGGGACCTTCCGGCAGTGGCTGGTCGACGACAATGCGACGGTTGCCGAAGGCGAGATCGTTGCGGTCATCGAAGCCATGAAGATGGAGACGCGCGTTGCGGCGCCCAGGGCCGGCACGATCAAGCTCAGCGCCAAGGTCGGAGATAGTGTCGGCCTCGGCGCGGAACTGGGTATTATCGTGTAAGGACAACGATAGCTCAAAACAAAGGCGCCGGCGGGTCTTGCGATCCGCCGGCGTCTTTTGTTCAGATGATAAAAGAGCGATCAGCTCTGCCGCATGAACTGCTGGATGCGGCTGTCGGCCGGAGAGCTTTCCAGCTCCTGCGCCGTCATGTTCACGACGACATGACCGTTTTCCATCATCACGACGCGATCGCTGACGCGGCTGACGAAACGCATTTCGTGCGTAACGATGATCATCGTCATTCCCTCTCTGGCAAGACCCTCGATGACCTGCAGCACCTCTCCGACCAATTCAGGATCGAGCGCAGAGGTCGGCTCGTCGAACAGCATGATCTCAGGGTCCATGGCGAGCGCGCGGGCAATGGCGACACGCTGCTTCTGGCCACCCGAGAGCTGGTGCGGATACTTGTTGGCATGCGCTGCCAGACCGACGCGGGCCAGATGGTTCATCGCCGCCGCGCGCACAGCCTGCTTGTCGCGATTACCGTGATAGCGCGGGCCGAAGGTCACGTTCTCAAGCGCCGTCATATGCGGGAAGAGGTTGAACGACTGGAAAACCATGCCGAGACAGGTCACGCGGTGATGGAAACCGGTCACCATGCGGTAACCCTTGGCATCTGCCGTGATCCACTCGTTTCCATCGAGCGTGATGCAGCCGTCGTCGATGTCCTGCAGGGCGTTGATCGTACGAATGAGAGTAGTCTTGCCCGAGCCCGAGGGGCCGATGATGCTGAGCACCTCGCCCTTGCGCACCTCGAGCGATACATCGGCCAAAGCCCGCTTGTCGCCGAAGCTCTTGGCTATACGGTCGATGCCGACCACGACCTCTTCACCGACGCGGCGTTCATCGCCCGCAGCGCCTGCGTGGGCCACAGCTGCCGGCACCGCGATCTCGGCGCCGGTCATCCTGGAAATATCGAGACGACCCTCGAGGCGGGCCAGGAAGAAGCTGAAGATCGAGACAACGAAAACATAATAGAACGACACCGCGACCAGCGTTTCGATGACCATGAAGTTGCGGGTGTAGAGCCGCTGGCCGACGAGCAGTATTTCCGCGAGCGATATGACCGAGACAAGCGAAGTCAGCTTCACGATGGTGATGAACTCGTTGCCAAGCGAGGGGAGCGCCACGCGAACTGCCTGCGGCAGGATGATATGCCGGTATTTGCCGACGGGGCGTACGCCGAGCGCGTGCGCTGCCTCATGCTGCCCCGGATCGACGGCGATAAGGCCGGCGCGGTGGATTTCCGCGAGATAGGCGGTTTCGGAGATGACCAGCGCGATCAACCCGGCCCAAAAGGGGACCGACAGCACCGGCCCGAGTGCCGGCATGAACTGGGGGAGATTGTAGACGAAGATCAGCAGCACCAGCAGCGGCAGGCTGCGGAACAGCCAGATATAGGTCTTGGCAAACCAGCGCACCGAGCGAAGGCTCGATTGCCGCGCAAGCGCGAGCAGGAAGCCGAGCACGGTACCGATGACCCAAGTCAAAACGCCGAGCCACGCCACGAGCGCTGTCGCGCGCCAGAAGTCGGGATAAAGAAAGAGGCTGAGGAGGTAGTTCCAGTCGAAATTCATGGGCGGGTATCCCCAAAAGAGCAGCGGCGCCGAAGCGCCGCGCATTCCGGTGTTGATTGGTCAGGCGAGCGCCCCACCGGCGCCCGCCCGCAACGCTTACTGCCCGACAGCCGCCTTGAATTCGGCTTCGGTCGACTTGGCCACGCCATACTTGGCAAAAAGCGCCTCGTAGTCGGCATCGCCGTCAAGCTTCGCCAACGTATTGCGCAGGAACGATGCGACCTCAGTGTTGCCCTTTTTCACGCCGAAGCCGACAATGACCGGGTAGAGCTGGTCGGTGGAGGTGACCTTCAGTCGGCCGTTCAGCTTCTTGGCGGCATCGGCAAGCACCGCCGAGTTTTCCAGCTGAGCATCGACCCCACCGGACATCACGGCCTGGGTTGCCTCGGGCGAGGTTGGGAATTCGCGGGAATCGATCGGGTCGGCCGAGCATACCGATGCGTTCAGCTTCTCGAGTTCCGGGATCCAGGCCGCACCCTTGATGGAGCCGACGCGCTTGCCGCAAAGCTCTTCGGGCTTGACAAAGCTCTGGCCGCCGGCGGCCGAAACTGCGATCGAGACACCCGTCTTCATGTAGGGGATATAGTCGATCTGCTTGGCGCGCGCCGCCGTCACGTAAAGCGTGGAGGCGATGACGTTGAACTGATCACTTGAAACACCGAGGATCAGGTTTTCGAAACGTGTGTCATGAAAGGAAACGTCGCTGCCGGTCTTCTTGCCAATCAGCTTCATCAGCTCGACGTCGAAGCCGGCCGGCTGGTTGGCGTCGTCGAAGTAATTGTAGGGCGGATAGGTGAGATCGACACCGATCTTCAGCGTTTCGGCATGGGCCGCGGTCAGGGGCGCCGCCAACATGATGATACCAGCAAGGAGTTTTTTCATGGACTGTTCCTCTCGATTGATGGCTCATTTTTGTTGAACAATTTTGAGATTGCAATCCCCTGCTATGCATAAACTTTCATCAAGGGGCGGATTTCGAGCAGATCGATAGCCCGCACGGCGGCAAAGGCGCTTGACGTGCACCGGGCAAGCAACTGAAATGTCGAAATAAAACGAGATTCTTCAGCGACAGCATGTCAATAGACCAAAAAACACGCCGCAACGACACATCCAGTTCACAAGCAGCATGCGCTGGATCCGGCGTTCACCGAAAGAAAGACCCCATGACCTTGGGGTCTGTAAAAATCTCCTGCGCCACGGTCGACATCCTGATATGGGCGCAGCGCCTCTCTTGACATGCGTAAGTTGTTCAACAAAAATCATGGACCAAGGAGACCGCATTGAGCAACCACAATCCCCCCGACCGCCCCCTTGTCCTGACGCAGACCGCCGCTGGCCTGCTGCGCGACAAGATCTTGCGTGGAGAGCTTGCGCCCGGCGCACCGCTGCGTGAGGTTGTGTGGGCCGAGGCGCTGAACGTTTCACGCAACACGTTGCGCGAGGCGCTGCGGGATCTGGTTGCCGAGGGGTTGATCGAACATCGCGCCCATTACGGCGCGACCGTGCGGGCGCTGAATTCAACCGAGATCAGCGAGATCTACGCGATCCGCATGACCCTCGAATTGCGCGGCGTCACATGCAGCGCCTATGCCTCGCAGGAGGCGATGTCGGACCTCGTTGCCCGCGTCGAGGCGGTTCAGCGCGCTGCGCTTGCCAAGGACTGGCAGCAGTGCGGCACCGCTTCGCTGGAATTTCACCAGCAGATCGTCCATTTCATCGGCAGCCCGCGATTGAACGACGTGTTTGCGACTGTCGCAGCCCAGGCCCGCCTCGCCTTCTCGCTGGCGCCAGATGCCCGCCGGTTCCAGGAGCCGTGGGTGGCACGCGATGTAGAGATTTGCGGTCTGCTGTGCGATGGCGACCGCACGGCAGCCACCCGAGCACTTGAACTCTATTTGCAGGAATCCGAACGCGTGGTGCTGGAAGCTGCCCGCGCGCAAAGCCTGCCCCGCCCCACCAAAACATTGGCGGCGCCCGCCGATTGACGGCAGCCCGCCCGGCATATCAGGAGAAAATGACGGATGAAGCCCCAGCCGATTACCAGCACACCGCAAGACGCAGCAAGCCGCAAGGCGATCAAGCCGGTTATCTGTTATCCCGTCGAGACGCTGCCCCGCCCGGACCTTGCGGCGTACCGCGCGTTGCGCGACGATCTGGAGTTCGTCGAGCGCGTGGTCGTGCCGCCGCGTGATGCGGCCTGCTGGACCGTGCCTGCCGGCCATTTCTGCCGCATCCTTTCAAGTGAAGGCTCGCAGGTAGGCGATCTGAACCTTTTTAACGCCAACAACCTTGAAGAACGCCTCTTCACCGGCAAGACCCGGGCGCTGAACGGCACACATGTCGGCCTAGGCGACCAGCTCTTCTCCAATATGCCCTATCTGCGCCCGATCGCGACGATCACCCACGACACGCTCGACTGGTATGGCTTCGACGAATTTGGTGGCTCGGTTCACGACGTCATCGGCACGCGCTGCGACCCCTATACGCACAATCTGCTCAGCAATGGCGGCCA
Organism: Rhizobium sp. S163; assembly: GCF_030380805.1. Lineage (NCBI taxonomy): Bacteria > Pseudomonadati > Pseudomonadota > Alphaproteobacteria > Hyphomicrobiales > Rhizobiaceae > Rhizobium > Rhizobium sp. S163. The sequence goes on from NZ_JAUDSA010000033.1 coordinate 75,233, forward strand.
GTACCACCACTGCTGCCATTCCAACCTGACGCGCGCTTTTGCCGCGAAGACTGGCAAATCGCTGCAGGAGGCTGGCACCTACATTCACGACGTGCTCAATGTCTTCATGTGCACAGGCTTCACGCGTGATACCGGTCAGTATTTCATGAAGGCCAGCCCTGTTCGCCCCGGCGATTATCTCGAGTTCTTCGCCGAGATTGATCTTCTCGGCTGCATGTCGGCCTGCCCCGGCGGCGATTGCTCGTCCGAGCATTCCTCAGACGCTGTCGCCTGCTATCCGCTGGTGGTCGAGATCTACAAGCCGGCCCGCACCCCGCAAGACTGGAGCGCGCCTAAGGTCAACGGCTATGACGGCACGCACGGCCTTTGAGCCACGCAAAGAGCATCCGATGACAGGCTCCCGCGACATGTTCGCGGGAGTTTTTGGCTGAGGCGTGGTTATGCACCCGAAAGCCTTGCTCCCTTGAGAGATCGAACCAATCCGCGTTTGCGACGTTGAGTTACTATGATTTTCAGAAAGGAGCAGTCCGATGAAAAGGACGTTAGCCGCAGTTTTTGCTGCAACAATCGTACTTGTCGGAGGTTTTAGCCCGGTGATGGCGCGCGACCACCATCATCATGACAACACAGGACGCGCGATCGCCGGCGGAGTTGCCGCAGGCGTCGTTGGCGGACTGATTGGTGGCGCCATCGCGAACTCCGGCCCCCGTTACGTCGATCCGCCACCGCCGCGTCCGCGTTGCTGGTATGAGGATCGCGAGGTCGAGAACGCCTATGACGGCGGCTCTCATGTCGAGTCGGTACGCGTCTGTAACTAAGGCGCCTTGACACGAAGCATGCAACGAGCCCTGCCATGCTGCCCGCATGGCAGGGCTCGTTGCGACGATTACCGACTTCACGATTTGATCTTGTGGCGATAAGCTCGCTTCCGGCAGGGAGGCCGCATGATCGATAAACTGGAATTCTTCATCGCGGTTGCCACCGAAAAGCATTTTGGCCGTGCTGCCCAGGAATGCGGCATATCCCAACCCTCCCTTTCCGCAGCCATTCGCCAGCTGGAAGATCAGCTGGGCGTCATTCTCGTGCAGCGCGGTTCGCGTTTTCAGGGCCTGACACCGGAGGGTCAGCGCGTGCTCGAATGGGCGCGTCGAATTGTTGGTGATGCTCGCACCTTGCGCGAGGAAATGCGCGCTGCGCGCGCTGGCCTTGCCGGTCATATAAGGATCGCCGCTATACCGACGGCGCTTTCCATGCTGCCGCAGCTGACCGCGCCCTTTCAGGAACGCCACCCAGACGTCACCTTCTCGATCGTCTCGCGCAATTCATTGCAGGTGCTCAGCATGCTTGAGAACCTGGAGATCGATGCCGGTATAACCTATCTCGAAAACGAGCCGCTCGGGCGCGTGACGAGCGTTCCGCTCTATGCCGAACAGTATAATCTTATCACCGCCGCAGGTAGCCCTTTGTCCGATCGCGAAAGTGTCACCTGGAAAGAGGTCGGCGACATCAGGCTCTGTCTATTGACAGCCGACATGCAAAATCGACGTATTATCAATCAGTTGCTGTCGCATGCGGGGGTAACGGCGCAGCCCACGCTCGAATCCAACTCGATGATCGTCCTGTTTTCGCACGTGCGTACCGGCCGATGGGCCAGCATCATGCCGCGCAATGTCGCGAAATCATTCGGCTTTCCCGCCGAAATCCGGATGATCCCGATTATCGAGCCGCAGGCGCATCATGTCGTCGGTCTAGTCGCAACGCACCGTGAGCCCTTCACGCCTCTGGTCTCCGCGCTGCTGCACGAGGCGCGCATACTCACCGACAAGCCGGACCTTCAATAGGAAAATCCTATCGACCGACGGGACAGCTTTATTGATCGCTTCGTCCTTCCCTGAGAAAGTTCTATAATGATTTGACGGTTCCACATCGTCGGCCAACGGCTTCTGGAGGAGGCTTGCCGAAGGTCTGTAAGCGTCGCTGTTGGTCTGGGAGGGCCGCTGATGAATATTCGTGTCGCCAACGGCGATATTCCCGACCGGGTGCGTGAGATCGTCGAGCGTCTCAAGACGCTCGAGGGGCCGATGCTGCCGATCCTCCACGAGATCCAGGACGTGTTTGGCTACGTGCCGTCTGAGGCGCTTCCCCTTATCGCGCAGGGGCTCAATCTGTCGCGGGCCGAAGTCCACGGTGTTGTTACCTTCTATCATGACTATCGCAACCACCCGGCCGGCCGACATGTGCTGAAAATCTGTCGCGCCGAATCCTGTCAGTCGATGGGCGCGGACCGTCTGGCCGATCGGGTGAAGGCGGTGCTCGGCATCGATTGGCATGGCACGACGCCGGATGGGGCGATCACGCTGGAGCCGGTCTTCTGTCTCGGGCTCTGTTCGTGCTCGCCGTCCGCGATGTTGGACGGCGAGGTGCATGGCCGGGTCGATCTCGCCGATATCGAAGAGATGATCGCGGAGGCACGCCGATGAGCGTTCGGATTTATATTCCGCGCGATGCGGCAGCGCTGGCGCTGGGTGCCGACAAGGTCGCAGATGCGGTTGCCAGGCAGATCGCCGATCGCAGGATCGATGCCGTCATCGTGCGCAACGGTTCGCGCGGCATGCACTGGCTCGAGCCGCTGGTCGAAGTCGAGGTGGCCGGCGAGCGGATCGGCTACGGCCCTGTGAAGACGAGCGATGTGGCGTCCTTGTTCGACGCGGGGATGATATCTGGCGGCGATCACCGGCTCTGTCTTGGCGCGGTCGAGAAGATCGCGTTTCTCAAGCAACAGACACGACTGACATTTTCCCGTTGCGGCGTGATCGACCCGCTGTCGCTTGCCGATTATGAGGCGCATGGCGGGCTTTGCGGCCTGCGTCGTGCCGTCACGATGCAGCCGGCCGATATCGTCAGTGACGTCACCCAATCCGGTCTGCGCGGCCGCGGCGGCGCGGGTTTTCCGACGGGCATAAAGTGGAACAGCGTTCTCGATGCACCGGGAGCGCGAAAATATATCGTCTGCAATGCCGACGAAGGCGACAGCGGTACGTTCGCCGACCGAATGATCATGGAGGGCGACCCCTTCGTGCTTCTCGAGGGTATGGTGATCGCGGGGCTCGCGACCGGTGCCACCAAAGGCTTCGTCTATATCCGCTCGGAATATCCGCATGCGATTGCCGCCATGACGGAGGCGGTGGAGATCGCGGCGCGCGCTGGCGTGCTCGGCCCTTCGGTACTCGGTTCCGGCAAGGCGTTCGATATCGAGATCCGTGCTGGCGCCGGCGCCTATGTCTGCGGCGAGGAAACGGCGCTCCTAAACAGCCTGGAGGGAAAGCGCGGCATCGTGCGCGCCAAGCCGCCACTGCCGGCGCATAAGGGGCTGTTCGACTGTCCCACCGTCATCAACAATGTGATCTCACTCGCTTCCGTGCCCGTGATCATGGAAAAGGGAGCTGCCCATTATCGCGACTTCGGCATGGGCCGTTCTCGCGGCACGATCCCGCTGCAGATCGCCGGCAATGTGAAGCACCCCGGACTTTATGAGGCAGCCTTTGGGCTGACCTTGGGAGAAATCGTCGACGACATCGCCGGCGGCACCGCATCGGGACTGCCGGTCAAGGCGGTGCAGGTGGGCGGGCCGCTGGGCGCTTACTTCCCACGCGCGCTGTTCGACACGCCGTTCGACTACGAAGCCTTCGCTGCCAAGGACGGGCTGATCGGGCATGCAGGGATCGTTGTCTTTGACGAGAGCGCCGACATGCTGAAGCAGGCGCGGTTTGCGATGGAGTTCTGCGCCGTGGAGAGCTGTGGCAAGTGTACGCCCTGCCGCATCGGCTCGACACGCGGGGTGGAGACGGCCGACAAGATCGCCAAAGGTATCGAGCCGGATAAGAATCGGGCGCTGCTGGCCGATCTGTGCAACACAATGAAGTTTGGTTCGCTTTGTGCGCTCGGTGGTTTCACGCCCTATCCCGTCTTGAGCGCCATGGCGCATTTTCCTGACGATTTTGCGCCTGGGTCGATGGTGGAGGCTGCGGAATGATGCGCGCTGACGCTTCCCCAACCCCGCTTTACGCTGCCGACGCTCAACCGAACATGCAGGTAGATCATAAAGTGGCCGGCGCAGCGCCAGCCTGCCCCAGCGGATTGGACGGATGCGCAGAGCCAATCTCACGGCTTGCGCGGGAGACTTCGCGCTGGGCGAACAGCGCTCGGCGCAGAGGCCTCGATCCCATCGCATCAAACCGTTCATACAGGTCCAGACAGGAGGCACACCATGTCCCTCGTTCATGAAATCGACTACGGCACGCCGGCCTCCGCCTCCGAAACCATGGTGACGCTCACCATCGACGGCAACCAGATCACTGTGCCCGGGGGTACCTCAATCATGCGTGCCTCGATGGATGCAGGCATCGAGATCCCGAAGCTATGCGCCACCGACATGATCGACGCCTTCGGCTCCTGCCGGCTTTGTCTTGTCGAGATCCAGGGACGCAACGGCCTGCCCGCGTCCTGCACCACGCCGGTTGCGGCCGGCATGGTGGTTTCGACGCAGACGAACCGGCTCAAGGACGTCCGCCGCGGCGTGATGGAACTCTATATCTCCGACCACCCGCTTGACTGTCTTACCTGTGCTGCGAATGGCGATTGCGAGCTGCAGGACATGGCCGGCGCCGTCGGTCTGCGCGATGTGCGCTACGGCTACGATGGCGAAAACCACGTCAAGGCGCGCGATAATGGCGGGCTCAATGCCAAGTGGGCGCCGAAGGACGAAAGCAATCCCTATTTTACCTTCGATCCGGCCAAATGCATCGTCTGTTCGCGCTGCGTGCGCGCCTGCGAGGAGGTGCAAGGCACCTTCGCGCTAACCATCGAGGGCCGGGGCTTCGGCTCGCGGGTTTCGGCCGGGATGCATGAGGATTTCGTCTCTTCGGAATGCGTCTCGTGCGGCGCCTGCGTGCAGGCCTGCCCAACCGCGACGCTGACCGAGAAGTCGGTGATCGAGATCGGCCAGCCCGAGCATTCGGTCGTTACCACCTGCGCCTATTGCGGCGTTGGCTGTTCGTTCAAGGCGGAAATGCGCGGCGAAGAACTGGTGCGCATGGTGCCGTGGAAGGATGGGCAGGCCAACCGCGGACATTCCTGCGTAAAGGGCCGCTTCGCCTACGGCTATTCCAGCCACAAGGACCGCATCTTGAACCCGATGGTGCGCGAGAAAATCACCGATCCGTGGCGCGAAGTGACCTGGGAGGAGGCCTTCGCACATGTGGCCTCCGAGTTCCGTCGTATCCAGTACCAGTACGGCCGCGATTCGATCGGCGGCATCACCTCCTCTCGCTGCACCAATGAAGAGACCTACCTCGTGCAGAAGCTGGTGCGCGCTGGCTTCCGCAACAACAATGTCGACACCTGCGCCCGCGTCTGTCATTCACCGACGGGCTACGGTCTCGGCCAGGCCTTCGGCACCTCGGCCGGCACACAGAATTTCGACAGCGTCGAAAAGAGCGATGTGATCGTCATCATCGGCGCCAATCCAACGGATGGGCACCCGGTTTTCGGGTCTCGCCTGAAAAAGCGGCTGCGGCAGGGCGCCAAGCTGATCGTCATCGATCCGCGCCGCACCGATATCGTTCGCTCGCCGCATGTCGAGGCAGCCTATCACTTGCCGCTGAAGCCGGGCACCAACGTCGCGGTCATGACCTCGCTGGCGCATGTGATCGTCACCGAAGGGCTGTTCGACGAGCGCTTCATCCGCGAGCGCTGCGACTGGTCGGAGTTCGAAGACTGGGCGGCGTTCGTGGCCGAGCCAAACCATAGCCCCGAGGCGACTGAGGCGCTGACCGGCGTGCCTGCAGATATGCTTCGCGGAGCTGCCCGCCTCTATGCCACAGGCGGCAACGGCGCGATTTATTACGGGCTTGGAGTGACCGAGCACAGCCAGGGCTCGACAACGGTCATGGCAATCGCCAACCTTGCAATGGTAACCGGCAATATCGGCCGTCCCGGCGTCGGCGTGAACCCCTTGCGCGGCCAGAACAACGTGCAGGGTTCCTGCGACATGGGCTCCTTCCCGCACGAATTGCCGGGCTATCGCCATGTCTCCGACGATGCGACACGCGACATCTTCGAGAAGCTCTGGGGCGTCAAAATCAGCGACGAGCCGGGCTTGCGCATTCCCAACATGCTGGATGCCGCCGTCGATGGGTCCTTCAAAGGGCTCTATGTTCAGGGCGAGGACATCCTCCAGTCCGACCCTGACACCAAGCATGTGGCGGCGGGGCTGGCGGCCATGGAATGCGTCGTAGTCCACGATCTCTTCCTGAACGAGACGGCAAACTATGCGCACGTCTTCCTGCCGGGCTCGAGTTTCCTCGAGAAGGACGGCACATTCACCAATGCCGAGCGACGCATCAACCGCGTGCGCAAGGTCATGAGCCCGAAGAACGGCTATGCTGACTGGGAAGTGACGCAAAAGCTGGCGCAGGCGATCGGCCTTGCCTGGAACTACGAGCATCCGTCCGAAATCATGGATGAGATCGCGGTAACAACGCCGAGTTTCGCAATGGTCTCCTACGACTATCTGGAAAAGATGGGGTCTGTGCAGTGGCCGTGCAATGAAGCGCACCCCGAGGGATCGCCGATCATGCATGTCGATGGTTTTGTGCGTGGGAAAGGCAAGTTCATCCGCACCGAATACATCGCCACCGATGAACGCACCGGCCCGCGCTTCCCGCTGCTTTTGACGACAGGGCGAATTCTCAGCCAATATAATGTCGGAGCCCAGACGCGCCGCACCGAGAATGTCGTATGGCACTCCGAGGACCGGCTGGAGGTCCATCCGCATGATGCCGAACAGCGCGGCATCCGCGATGGCGACTGGGTGAAGCTGATGAGCCGCTCGGGCGACACGACACTGCGCGCGCTGATCACCGATCGCGTCTCGCCCGGCGTGGTCTATACAACTTTCCACCATCCGGACACGCAGGCTAACGTGATCACCACCGACTTCTCCGACTGGGCAACCAACTGTCCCGAGTACAAGGTGACCGCGGTCCAGGTCTCGCCTTCCAACGGCCCGACAGACTGGCAGGTCGAGTATGATGAGCAGGCGCGGCAGAGCCGCCGGATCTCGGGCAAGCTCGAAGCGGCGGAGTAAACCATGTCACACAGCACCAACGACAAGCTCGTCTATATGGCCAACCAAATCGCGGGCTTCTTCGCGACCCAGCCCGAAGGCGAGGCCGCACAGGGCGTGGCCTCGCATATCAACAAGTTCTGGGAGCCGCGCATGCGCCGGCAACTGTTCGAGATACTGGAGCAGGATGAAAACGGGCTGAGCCCCCTGGTGTTGCGGGCCGTGTCGCTGATCAAACGGCCGTTGTCGGAAACACCCAGTACGGAAACGACCGTCTGACAAACACCATCCCGCCGATGCAGATATCATCGAAGATAACGGCGCCATTGCGCCGACAGCGGTCATACGCTTCGGCTCTCACCTCCCAACCATCCCGCATCCTCCAGCGCACTGGAAGGTGACACCCGATTACCAATCGAGCTCGGTTCGTTAGAACTGAAGCGGTCTGATAATTGCAGCTAGCGCAATTAAATCGAAATCATTCGTGCAATTGTTTGCGCGAGCTCTTCCCTTCAATATCTCCTCATCAGACGAACGCGAGGTTCGCCAGGGCGGCTTCAAGCCGCCGTTCAGCTCGTCGCCACTTGAGAATTGAGATTGAGATCATGAAGTTGCCCTCCCTACCCCAACTCCTGAGCTTCAACGCAGGCTATGTGGACACGCTCGGTTTTCTAGCGCTATCGGGTCTCTTCACCGCCCACGTCACCGGGAACTTCGTCACGCTCGGCGCAACGGCGGCACTCGGTCTGGGCGGAGCGTTGTCGAAGCTATTGGCACTTCCCGTGTTCTGCTTCGTCGTCTTCGCATCGCGCCTGACGTGTTTGAAATTGCAGGCTGTGGATCGTTCCCCGATCCGCCCGATGCTGATCGTGAAGCTGGCTTTCCTCGCCGGCGTCGCGATTTTCGCGCTCTATCATGGACCATTTCACGCGAACGAAAACATCGTGACGCTTGTCGTCGGACTTGCTCTCGTTTGCGCGATGGCCATCCAAAACGGGCTGCACAGAGCCCATCTGTCGAAGGCGCCTCCCTCCACCTTGATGACCGGAACGACAACGCAGATCATGCTCGATCTAGCAGATCTCCTGGTCAGCGCGAAACCGGAAGAGACGGCAGCACTGAGGGCACGGATCTTGAAAATGGGCACGGCCGTTGTCACGTTCGCACTCGGCTGTGGCCTCGGTGCCGCTGGTTACATGTTTGCTCCCGCCGCAGCCTTCACCCTGCCAGCCATTCTGGCCACAATCGCACTCTTCGCCAGCACTGCAGGCGCCGACGCATAATTCTCACACTCACGACTATCGGACCAAAGAGGAAGGAAGACCGCAATGGACACAATTGGCGAAGTCGGCGGGTTGGCAAGTCTGATCGCACCGATCCTCAAGCCGATGGCATCGGGCCTCGAATTCTTCGGTGTCGGCGTCATCCTGGTCGGCGTGGTTGTCGCGACGGTGAGTTACGCACGAGATCTGATGTCACCTGCCAAGCATGACGCCTACGACAGATATCGCGCGAACCTTGGACGCGGCATCTTGCTCGGGCTCGAAATCCTGATCGGCGCCGACATTATAGCGACGATCATATCGCCGTTGACCTGGGAAAGCGTCGGCCTGCTCGGGCTGATCGTCCTGATCAGGACCTTCCTCAGCTTCTCCCTCGAAGCCGAGATCGACGGTCAATGGCCATGGTCCAGGGCGTCGAAAGGCGGCGCGGAACTCGGTTGACCGCAAGGGCGGTAGCGCGTCCACTCCTAACCATTCACAAAACCAGCAGGCAAACCAATGACTTCAACCTTCGAATTTGGTCTCGACACCTTTGGAGACGTCACCACGGCGGCAGACGGTCAGCTTCTTGCGCAACCTCAAGTCATCCGCAACGTGATCGAAGAGGCCGTTCTAGCCGACCGGCATGGCATCGATTTTTTCGGCATCGGCGAACACCACCGAAAAGATTTTGCCGTGTCCGCTCCCGAGATTGTTCTCTCGGCGATTGCGGCGCGCACAGAACGCATACGATTGGGATCAGCAGTCACCGTGTTGAGCTCAGACGACCCCATACGCGTCTTCCAGCGGTTCTCCACGCTCGACGCAATCTCCAACGGACGCGCCGAGGTTATTCTGGGCCGTGGCTCCTTCATCGAATCCTTCCCGCTTTTCGGCTACGATCTGTCGAAATACGAAGAACTGTTCGAACAGAAGCTCGACCTCTTCTCTGAACTCGTCACCAAGGATGTCATCGATTACGAGGAAGACTGGCGACCGCCCTTGAAGGACCAGCGCATCTACCCTCCGATCGGCGACGGCCAGCTGAAGACGTGGATCGGCGTAGGCGGCAGTCCCGAATCGGTGATCCGCGCAGTAAGGCACGACATGCGGCTGATGCTGGCGATCATCGGCGGCAACCCGCAACGCTTTGTGCCCTATGTGGATCTCTACAAGAAAGCGTCCGAGCAGGCGGGCCGGCCCGCGCGTGAAGTTGGCGTCCACTCGCCTGGCTATATCGCCGAAAACGATGAAGAGGCTCGCCGCGATCTGTTTCCGCATTTCAAGAAGATCCGTGATCGCCTCGGCAGGGAGCGCGGCTGGCCGCCGGTAACAGAGCGTGATTTCGACAACGAGATCGAACACGGATCGCTTTACGCGGGATCGCCGGAAACGGTCGCGAAGAAGATCGTCAACCTCGTCAGAACACTTGGTATTTCGCGCTTCCAGATGAAGTATTCGGCTGGTCCGATGGAGCACGAAAAGCTCATGAACAGCATCGCCCTTTACGGCACCAAGGTTATCCCGCTGGTCCGCTCAATGCTGGCGCAGCCCTGAGCCTGACCCGATGCGGAGAACGATATCGCCCTGCGCCGCACCGGGAGGATCGAATAGTCTTCGGCCCTCCCGGTGCTTCGGTGTAATCCTTTCATTTAGGATCTTCATCCGACAGTGTCGGCACGACAGATCCTGGTTCGTCCTTGAAAGGTAAAAGCATCGGAGGAGATCCCCATGAAGCTCTATTTCAGCAGAAATCCAAATCCACGTCTGGCCGTTGCCGTTGCCAGGCACCTGGACGCAAACATCGAATTTGAATTCGCGTCTCCTCTGGAGCCTGGGCAATCGGATCGCTACCTGCCACTTAACCCCAATCTCCTGCTTCCAATCCTCGAGCGCCCGGGACGATCGCTATGGGAAACCGACGCGATTGCCTGTTACCTTTCCCGACATACCGGTTCGAATTTCTGGCGTACCGATGATGATGAACCGGAGATGATCCGCTGGATCAGTTGGGCGAAGGACAATTTTGTGAAGGCATGTGACGCGGTCCATTGGGAGCGCGGGACAAAACCGCGTTATGGCATTGGTAGCTGTGATGAAGCGCAGGTCGAAAGCGGACTGAAGCAGTTCCACAGGGCCGCAGCCCTGCTTGAGACCGAGCTTGCCGATCGCATGTGGCTCGTTGGCGACACGATCTCCTTCGCGGATTTTCGCATGGCAACCTTCCTGCCGTTCAATGATGCCGCAAAATTGCCGGTGTCGGACTATCCCTCCATTCAGCGCTGGTCGAACCGACTGACTGAGATTGACGCCTGGCGCGACCCTTTCAATGGGCTCGAAGCACCGCCGATGCCGCCACTGCCAGTTTGAAATCGGCGAAATGCCGAGGGCATTTCGCGAAGTTTGAGTTGACGTTTTCAACGGCGACGCCACACTTGTGAACTACAGCAATGTGGGAGGACGTTGATGGAAGACCCAAACCAGTGGCGCCACATGGCAAGCGCCCCGAAGGACGGCAGCCGGATTCTCGTGACGATCCATCCATCCGAACAGGGACCGGCGCAGGTCGATCTTGCCTATTGGTCTAACGGCGATCGGTTTGGTTCGGAAGGCTGGCGCTCATCCGATTCTGTCCCCGGCCGTATCATCGAATATCCCGATCCGGAGCTGAAATGTTGGATGCCGATGCCTTTGGCCAATGTCGGCCAGAGCTCGCTGCCCTCCCCATGGGAAGGCGACGATATTCTCCAGCTCGATGGATCCGGGATCTAGCGCGATTGCCGCGCATCCCGAAACCATAACACATGGATTGGCACAGCCACGGCCATGTCTTATCCGTGGCTCGCGTCGTTGGGCACCAGCGGCTCCACATCCTTGACCTTGGCGCGGTGGAAAATGAACAGCCCTGCCAGTACGATCACGGCAGCGCCAATCAACGTCTGTCGATCGGGAAACTCGCCGAAAAACATCCAGCCGAAGATAATCGCCCACAGCAGCAACGTGTACTGAAGCGGTGCCAGCAGCGAGGCAGGTGCAAGCTTCAGCGAGCGGGTAATCATCAGATGCGCGGAGCACGACACCACTCCGAGCAGTAGTAGCGCCAGCAACTGGCTTGTGCTGAAAGCGCTCCAGCTCCCGACGCTAAGCACCGCCCCGACAGCGAGACATCCAAGCGTCTGCAACGTAACCAGCGTGGCGTCAGGCGTGGATCGCAAGACACGACCAAGGACCAGTGTCAACGAGAAGGAAATGCTGCCGACGAGACCGAACATCGAGGGCCAGGACAACATCGCAGAAGATGGACGCAGCGCGATGACGACGCCGATGAAGCCGATCAGCACCGCCAGCCAGCGCCGCCAGCCGATCCGTTCGCCAAGCAGGAAATGCGATAGAGCAGCGACGTAGATCGGACCGGCCATGTAGAAGGTCATGACGTCGGCCAGCGGAAGATAGGCAACGGCGGCATAAAATAGCCCGGTGTCAGCGGTAGCGAGGATGACGCGCGCGAGCTGCCATTGCGGCTTCTCAACCCTATAGAGTGCCGCGACCGGTTGGCGCGACAACATCGGCCCGAGCACGAAAAACGCGCCGAGCGAGCGAACCAGCAGAACCTGACCGACCGAAAAGCTGGCCACGAGCCATTTGCCCATAGCGTCGTTAAGGGCGAACATGAAGTCGCCGACGAGCATTAATGCGATACCAACCAACACGGCGTTTCCGCCCGCGACAAGAGCCGCCTGCTTTTTCATGATTTTCAAGGCGCTCCGTGACGCCATTTTGTGACGCGGTTTTAGCGGCAACGCCGGTACACGGTTCGCCGCACCACGCCGATGCCCAATTGTTCGGCAGATGCATAGCCCGGTGGCAAACCCTGTTGCAAGCAAAGAAGCAAATCATTGATGATGCCGCGTTGATGTGCGTCCACAGGCGCTGAACTGTGTTGAAAGCGGCTGTAGTTGTGCGTCCGCCAGAACTCCAGCGATCCCGGCTGAAATTCGCGGAATCTTGGCTTTTAGAGACACTGTGTCCGCCTTGACCGGTGTCCCGATCGGCCTGAACAACAGTCGGAGTCGGTGATGCCTGCCCATCGCCTGCAAAAGTGTCGATGAGGCGCGACGCTTTGACGAGCTGCGGCGGCAGCGTTAAAGCCCCCCGGCAGACTATCCGGATTTTCGGCCTGGCCGGCAGCAGATGTTCTGACTAGCGGTGTGATCTGGTTGGCGCTGAAAATGGGGCTATTCGTTTTCTCGGATCCGGCAAGCTATGGACGTGCCTGCCCTGTGCCGATCACTTGCCACTTGTACGTGGTCAGACCTTCCAACGCCACCGGACCGCGCGCGTGCGGCCGACCCGTTGAAATCCCGATCTCCCTCCGAGGCCAAATTCGCCTCCGTCGGCAAACTGGGTCGATGCGTTTCACATGACGATTGCGCTGTCGACACCTGCGAGGAAACGCGACGCGACCACTTCGTCGGCCGTTATGATTGCATCCGTGTGATGCGATGCATGTCGCCCGATGTGTTTCATCGCGGCTTCGACACCATCGACGATGGCGACAGAACAGATCGCATCGAGATATTCTGTGTCTCAGTCTTCAGGTGTTGCAGAGGCCATGCGGCCATCGAGCGAGAGTGCCCGCTCGTCCGCTCGAAGCTCGCAGCTGGCATCGGCGAGCGTGGCGACCAGCCTTTGCGCATACGGATAGTCCCGGTCGATGAGATGCGTTTCAGTCGAACCGCAGACGATCGTTCGCCTCATTTTTGCATTCACAACGATCCGCTCAGCCATGTCGGGATCAGCCGCCGCGTGGACGAAGGTGTGGTTGATCCCGTCGCGATGGGAGAGGACAGGCACACGGGCTTCTCGCTGTACACGTTCAACAAGCCCCTTGCCTCCGCGTGGGATGATGACATCGACTAGCTCATGGCCTCGTAGCAGTGCTCCAACTGCCGCGCGATCCGTTGTCGAGATCAACTGGATCGAGTCCCGTGGCAGCCCCGCGGAGACGATCCCATCCGAAAGCGCTTCGAACAGTGCCATATTGCTACGGCTGGCTTCTGACCCGCCGCGAAGCAAGGCGGCGTTACCCGACATGAGGGCTAGGCCGCCGGCATCAATTGTGACGTTGGGGCGGCTCTCGAATATGATGCCTATCATCCAGATGAGGGACCCTGATGCGCTTTAAGAGCAACCCGTTTGGTTGGACCCGACTCTCGATAACCTTTCCGACTGGATCGTCAAGCGTCGCGACTGTTTCCAAGGAGGCGGCACTGGTTTCCAGCCGGGCCGGGTCGAGCCTCAGCCGATCTCTCATCGGCGGGCTGATGCCGCGTAAGTCAGCTTGGCATAAGTCATTGCTGTTCGCTGTGAGTATGATTTCCTGTCGCTCCCTGACGAAACGCGCAGCCTGCTGAAGCGCTTCTGACTTCTGTGCAGTCGGGGCCAGTGCCAGGAATGACGACGCTCTCCTGGCACGTTCGCCATACTCTGCAAGTAGTAAATCGGCTTGATGGTCAGACATCGCAATGCACGGCTAAATATTGACCTTCTTGAAGAGCTCGGACGGCAACGCAAGTCCGGTAGGAAGGTGTACCTAGCCACCAATCAAGAGCACATCCGGGCCACCTACCTGCTGGAAGTGCTCGGCTTAGGCGATCATTGCGACGGCATCTTTTATTCGGCGGCGCTAGGGTGCCGTAAACCGGATATAAGCTTCTTCGAGAAAGCCAGCGCTCTCTCGGGCCTCCCGCCAAATCAGTTGCTATTGTTCGACGATACCTACGCAAATATCACGGCTGCCAGGGCCTCGGGCTGGAACGCTGCCCAGTGGCACGAAGGGCGTTCTTTGTCGGCTATAATAGAAGAGTTAGTCTCTGATCCGGTCATGATGACAGACGTCTTTATAGACCTACCTTGCCTCGGAATTCCAGTGCAGATTGGCCCCCTCAAGCGCAGAGAGCAGGCGGCAGCACAGACTAATCCTGCGGGTGACGCTCCGCCGGCAAACAGTACTCGCATTGGCACATCGACCGTCTTGCAACGCCCTCCTGACAAGGTTTCAATCGTAGCTCGATTGAGCGATTTGAAAATCATCAGCTGCTACTCCCTTCTTAGAGTCAGGCCAACGACAATCCTGGTCTGCCGGAGGGCGCGCCCCTGGTATCACATTCCGGCCGGCCCAAAATCGAAGGGAAGAGACAATGAACTTTTTGGTCGTTGCGCATGACAGTGCTGATGGCGACACACTCGCAAAAAGAGCTTCGCTTAGAGACGAACATCAAAAGGGCGTGATAAGCTACGTGCAATCAAACAAGCTGTTGGATGGCGGGGTCATCATCGTTACAGGCAACCCGGTCGGCTCTGCTCTCCTATTCGACGTGCCTGATCGAAAGACCTTGGACGCGATCATAGCGGCCGACCCCTACATGAAAGCTGGTGTTTGGGACAGGATTGAGATCTACGAGCTGGCGCGGCCCGATCCCGCGGCAATGAGATCACTTAAAGACTGATCCTGCTGGCGGGCGTTAGCACAATGGCGTTGACCCCAAGACACGGTGCGTTTCAAGGGGGTGGATATTGGGATTCATCTCCCCGATCTCCCCCCTACGACTTCTAGAAGTTCGACACTTTGCCTGAAGTGCGCCCTCGATGCAGGGTAGGCCCTCTGGCGGTGCGCGCCAGGCATTAGTCTTTTGCGTTTTTATGGAACGATCATTCAAAATAAAGGAGTGAGAAAATGAAAGCAGTAAAGTTGAATGGCTTCGGCGGCGTCGAAGTTCTCGAGTATGGGGAAACTCCTAATCCGGTCGCCGGAAGCCGACAAGTAGTTGTTGAAGTGGCCGCCGCGGGGGTAAACTTCATGGACATCGGCGCAAGACAGGGAACAATGGGGGGCGGCTATAAGCCCGCTATTCTTGGCGTCGAAGGCGCAGGACGGATCGTGGAAGTCGGCCCGGATGTGACGGAGTTTCGAGAAGGTGACCGCGTTGCCTGGGTCTTCAATCTCTCCAGCTACGCCGAGCGAATTGTTGCCCCCGTTGACTCGTTGGTGAAGATTCCCGACGACATTGGCGATGCAACTGCAGCGGCGATCATGATGCAGGGACTAACAGCGAGCCACTTCGCGACAGATTTCTACCCTGTCCAGCCAGGCGACGTTGCACTTGTACACGCGGGAGCTGGTGGACTGGGGCTTTTGCTGACGCAGATAGTCAAGCTTCGCGGAGGCCGGATCATCAGTCGTGTCTCCAACGAAGGCAAGGTCGCGATTTCGAAGGCAGCTGGCGCTGACGAGGTAATCGTCGACAGAGAAGGAAAGTTCGCTGAAGAAGCGCTTCGTCTTACAAACGGCGAAGGCGTGCATGTTGTATACGACGGCTCTGGGCCGTCGACGTTCCAGGGATCACTAGACTCACTTCGTCGTTCCGGGACGTTCTGCTGGTACGGTCCGGTTCTCGGCGGACCGGGACCGTTCGATGTGATGAGCCTTCCGAAGAGCATCAAAATTGGCTACGCTGTGTTCCTAAACCTCATCCCGACTCCGGAGCTGATGCGCCAGCACACTAACCAGCTCTTTGATTGGATACGTCGCGGTGACATAAAGGTGAACATCGGTGGTACGTATCCTCTAGCCGACGCCGCCGTAGCGCACGAAGCGATGCAAAGCCGCGCCACTACGGGAAAGCTTTTGCTGATCCCGTGACTGTGTTACCCGAAACAATGATTGCGCTGTTTCGGGTGACCTTGTTCCGACTGCGGCTTTAATTCTCTTGCTTACATGGAAATGCTGACCGAAGACGAAGCCACCTATGTGATATGCATTCGTCTATCTCTCCGCTTGTTTAGCGCCCTAACGGACCCAGAAATTCAAGCGCGCGTCGCAGCGCATAATCACGGTACTCATCGCGCTCCATAAGGAGCTCGTGACGTGCGTTTTCCACTCGCTCGATAACACACGAGCCGCTGCCACCATTTCTAACCCCTTTACAGAATTCACTTTGCCCTCTCGCATTTACCACCGTGTCCTTCCCGGCTTGCAAGACAAGAACTGGTACAGTGACACGATTGGCTTCCTCGCGACTTCGCTTTGCGCCCAAACACGCCTCGTGAACCCATCTCGTGCTCGGTCCCCCAAGTCTTGCGTCAGGAGTTCGGCGCAACTCGTCGCGCCAGAGAAGCTCATATCGGGTCTGGCTCGACGTCAAAGCTAACTTCGGATCGAATTCCTCCAGTTCTTTATATGGGCCCTTACCAAATATGTAGTGCTTTGGACGGCCAAGGAACGGGACAAGCCAACACGCTCGAGCCGGAACAGGCGCGAGATTGATTTCATGCATTGGGGATAAAAGCACGGCTGCCTCGAAGTCAGCTGGGTAATTCTCTAAATACAGTGAGGCGATGGCTCCCCCCATTGAATGAGCCAAAATGAACAGGTGTCTGCTTCCTGCCGGCTTCACGATTTGATCGACAAAGACTTTGAGGTCGTCCACGTAGTCGTCGAACCGATCGACATACCCGATCTCGTAGGTATTTCGGCTGGTTTGTGCACCTGCGCCTGCAGGAGCTTTAAGTACACGTTCCGAAAGGCCCTGCCCGCGATGATCAATGATGAAGACGGAATAGCCGGCGTGCCAAAGATCAAAAATGACCTCCCTATACTTCAGGAAGCTTTCTGTTCGGCCGCTGGAAATCACTATCGCTCGATCGGTATCGTATCTTTGGAACGACATGCCTGTGATCAGGACTTTGTTAACGCCGAGGAAAGATCGGGCTTCGCCATGTCGCGTCCAGAAGTCGAGAATGCCCGCATAGTTATGCGCAAGCGCGGCTTCTTTGCCACTCGGTGTCGCCTTAACCGGGGCGGAAAAGGTTGATTTTGATGTCATCGCGTTTCCCATCGTGAGTATCAGACACAATGGGAGGAATGTCGGAATAAGCCTTCGGCATCGTCCAAATCCAGACATACTCTTCTCTCCCAATGATACATTTCGGGAAAAGATGAGGTGCCTTGCTTTGTAGCAGATGTCAGTTTCCTGGAATGGATTTTCAGCTGTAATGCATTGTTGACCAGCGCTTTCATTATCGAGCGAAGGCGGCACGCGCCGGTCGAAAGTCTCGCCGACTCTCACCCGGTCGGGAGCGGCACCCGTCCTGGCTGCGGATCATTTTGAAGTCTCGGGCACCCGATGTCACTGTGGATCCAGCACCGCGTTCGACTGGTCTTCCAGAATGCTATTCGCAGGCGTTGATCAGCAATTCAATAACATCCGTACAAATCAATTCCTGGGATGCGGGGCATGCTTCTATAAGCCTGAGAGTTCCTGCGAACGTTGTAACTCCGAAGAACCTTTCACGCTTTAGCCGCGCCTGTCCCGCGGGACCCCATAACGCCGCGAGCCTTATGTCGCCGTATTGCTGCGGAACCTCTACGACGCCCAGGTTCGAAACGACGGCGTCGTAATTGAGGGCCCCAAGGACACCGGAAGCAACGCGAGGATCACATGAGGGCGTTATCAACCGCTCCAACATATGCCCAGTTTGCAATATCGCCCCCGTGGTTCTCAGACGGTTCATGTCTTCGATGTGACAGCGTGCTACCGACCAGATATCTTGATCAGTTGGCAAGGTAACCGTCCCAGCGGTTGCCCTCAAAACGCAATCTCGCAAGTCGAGGCCAAATTTGCGCCGAAGGTCTATAGGGCTCAAGACGTTGTAGTTTTCACGCCTCTCACGCCGTGCCGCCACGATGGCCACCGCAGCGCAAATTGCACTATTAAAGCTGGTTCCGTTTGCTTTAGCCCTGCCACGAAGCTGATGAACATATCCAGGTGAGATAGTTTCGGTCTTCACTACCACTTGGTCGCCGTCGAATGGACGCCATAGAGGCTGCGCGGCCAACCCTACGAGCTGCTCAACGGACGGGAGAGCAAGAGTGCCTTTGTTAGCTGTCAGGAGTTCCGCATCGGTCTCACGCAGAGCATCTTCTATCGCCAGTGGGACCTGAAGTTCTCCAATATCGAGACCAGACAAAGCAGTTAGGAAGTCCTCGATCAAGGCGATGCCGGAGAGTCCGTCCCCAACCGCATGATGCATTGTGAGGACGATGGTCGCCGCAGCCTCTTCACAGAGGATCGCAATTCTGCAAAGGGGCGATGAGACTGGAAAGTCTGAAATCAATTCGTTGGCGACGAAATCCGTCCAAGGCTCCTTACTGCTTGCGTGCCTTAGGATAGGTTCAATCGGCGCCTCGCTCGCATAGAAACCAGGTACGCCCGCGTCATTCGATAGTAAGGTGATGTTCAACAGCGGATGACGCCGACGCAAGGCCTCACACGCGGCCTCGTAGTCGTGGCGAAGCTTCAACGCCTCGATTTCGGCGACAACGCAAAAATGACGAGGATGGTCGACGGAATAATGATACATCAGCCGTTCGGATGCGCCCAATTCTCGCACCAGTGTTTTCGGGTGTGACATTTGCATTCGGTCCTGCATTTGTTGTCTAGCTTTGCGCAATCAATTCGATATGCGACGCGCAAGATCTGATTGAGTGTCCCGTGTGCTGTTAATGGCTGCACTCGGCCGGATTTTTGAGCTTGTCCTACGCTCTAAGCCTCGAAAGGACATTTCAAAGCCTCTCTTTCTTCCTACAGGTGAAACACAAATCGCAAATCCACAAGTGAGCGGGACATGAGCGGCGGCTGCCTGCCATATGTAACGACGTGTGTAAGACACCCTCTCACTTACAATCAGATACCGTTTAGCCATTTCCCGGAAATATGCCCGACACGTTGAAATGACCAAGTGAGGTTGTCCTCGATCGCACTTTTGCGACGTCGGAGGACTACCGGGAGCAGGAATCCCAATCGGATTTGTGCAGGACCTTGTGGATCGTAACGGGAAGGAAATCCATTCTATGAGAAACTATCTGACGCCAATCGCCATTGCCGCCGCCAGCTCCATGGCCGCATTCGGAGCTCACGCCGCAACATTGAAAAATATCGTTGTCGTCCACGGGGCGCTTGCTGACGGCTCAGGCTGGAGGGACGCGACGAACATCCTTGAAAAGCGTGGCTTCAATGTAACAATCGTCCAGGAGCCGCTCACCTCATTGGCTGACGATGTCGCAGCAACCCAGAGAATCTTGGATCTACAAGACGGTCCAACTTTGCTGGTTGGCCACAGCTATGGAGGCATGGTTATTACGGAAGCCGGCCGCGATGACAAGGTCACTGGCCTGGTCTACGTTGCGGCGTTTCAGCCGGATGAGGGCGAGAGCCTCATCAAAGCTGCGAGCGCAATTCCAGCCGGGAAGATGAATATTCGCGAGACGAACGACGGCAAGTACCTCTATTTGGATCCTGCGGCGTTTGCGGCCGATTTTGCTGCTGATCTTCCGAAAGACCAGGTCAGCTTCCTCGCGAAGTCACAGGTGTTCGCTTCAAAAGAAGCCTTCTCCGCAGCAGTTGGCAAACCCGCTTGGAAGACAAAAAAGAGCTGGTCGATCGTCGCTACGGAAGACCGCTCCATCAATCCCGATCTGGAACGCATGATGGCCAAACGGGCAGGTAGTGAGGTGACCGAGATCAAGGCCAGCCACGCCGTGTTCATGTCGCAGCCAGAGAAGGTGGCGGACGTTATTCAAAAGGCGGCAGAAGCAGCCGGCAACTAAGTGCTCGAGCCGCGAACTCGACCATTGGTCCTGTTCCTTAGATCGGGTGCGCACCGCTTTAATCCAGTGGTAGCGATGGCGCACCCTCCTGATCATCGAAGTCCAAGGACATTTGAGCGCGTAAGTCAAGCTGCAGAAGATCAATAGCCGTCCGCCCGATGATTGGCGTTTTCGGCAACCTCTGTAGTAACACGTTGAAGGAATTCCAAATGACGCCCCATTCCCAAATGCTGTCTCAGATGAGCGAGAAAGACGGCTTCATTGCCGCCCTCGATCAAAGCGGTGGCTCCACCCCAAAAGCCTTGCGTACATATGGTATTGAAGATTTCGAATATTCGACCAATGAAGAGATGTTTCGCCTCGTGCATGCGATGCGCGTACGCCTGATGACGGCTCCGCCCTTTTCAGGAGATAAGGTGATCGGAGCAATCCTCTTCGAAAAGACAATGGACGGACAAGCGGTTGGACGATCGGTTCCGAGTTATCTATGGGAAGAACGTGGGATCGTTCCGTTCGTCAAAGTTGACCAAGGCTTGGAAGAAGAACGGCATAGCGTTCAGCTTTTGAAACCCATTCCCGATCTGGAAAGTCTTCTTGCTCGCGCGACCAAGAAAGGAGTGTTCGGGACTAAAATGCGTTCGGTGATCGCAAATGCGGACAACACCGGGATCGCCATGTTGGTTAGACAACAGTTTGATCTGGGAAGGCAGATTCTGTCGCAAGGACTGGTTCCGATCATTGAACCGGAAGTACTTGTTACAAGCCCTACAAAAGCACACGCCGAAGGCGTGCTCCTTGAGGAAGTTCTCCGAGAACTCGACCACCTCCCAAGTGAAGCTCAGGTCATCATCAAAGTGTCGATACCGACACACGCCGACACCTACCTTCCGTTAGTCGAGCATCCGAAAGTCATTCGGGTCGTGGCCCTCTCAGGAGGATATGATTGTGCCGAGGCGTGCGAGAGACTGAGGCACAATCGAGGGATGATCGCCAGCTTTTTACGAGCGCTGACCGAGGACTTGAGGGTCGGAATGAGTGATGTCGAGTTTAACAAACGGCTGGCCGGATCCGTCGACGAAATCTATGCCGCGAGCGTTTACAAGGCTCTGAACACCGTATGAGGGCAAGTCTTAATCTGTAGCTGACCCGTGTCGGCCTTTTGCTTCAAGCAATACGTGGCGTATTGGTAAAGGTAGCTATGTTTGACAACACCGAGCTACTGATAGCGCTCCAGGAGCCGGGTCATAAGCTCATTCTGTGCTCTAAGCTTTTCGCAAAGGCGGGCGCGGAGATCTTGGATTTCTGCGTCCAAAGCAAGCGCTTCGTTGGGATGCCGAGGCTCAGCATTCTCGTGTTCAATACCGACTCTCTTGGACGCCTCGCGCGTGCGACGCCCGGATTTGAGAATACTGTCGGCATTGCTCGCGCCGTCGTCGTCAATCCCAGGCCTTTTTTGAATACTCGAAGGCGTCCACCTTGGTGTCGCCTTCCCGCATTTCCTCGTGCAGGTCGGCGCTGTCAGAGGTTCGGCTCTCTGCTTTTGCTGGGATCGACGGCTCAGATGGCACCGCGTCATTGCTTCCCACTCTTCTCTCGACGGAACCTTGATCATCGAGCGCGGCATTCGACGAGCTCGCTCTGTCAGAACGTGGCTCCACCTCTTGAGGGTCGAATGCTTCAGCAGTATCGGCTTTTGGCTCGTTGCTATCGAGCGGCTGCTTCCGGGAGAAAAGCCCGGCAGCCAATCGCCACGGAGATCTCATCGTCGTATACCTCGACAAATGTATAGTATCGGACGGGCAATTCCGGGCCAAAGAGGCCCGGAACTCAGACTAAGATGTCGACCATAAGGGTCGCAAGTACCGTCAAACTCAGGAGACGCCCAGCTTCTTTTTGAGATCGACGTTCTCTGCACGTAGCTTGTCCGCCAGTGCCTTCCGGAGTTTACGGTTCTCTTCCTCCAGCGCCAGGAGGTCTGCGAATTCATCGCTGGCAAGTGCCGCCGTTTTCGACGCAGTCTTGGCAGCAGACACTGCTTTCGGTGCTTCTGATTTTTTGGGAACAGGAGCGCTCTTTACAGCTCGCGCGGAAGCAGATGCGGAAGGAGCTTCCTTTTTCTTTGGACCTCCTTTTGCAGCCTGCTTCGCAGCAAGCTCGGCGGCGATCTGTTCTTTGCTGCGGCGCGGAGCTCGCTGCTTCTTGGGTTCTGCGGCAGGTGTCGGCGTTACCGGAGCAGTTAAACTTTCAGAATTTTCCTCGGCCATAGATGGCTCCTACAATGATCGGCATTATGTCTTGTACCGTACGAAGCAAAGTGTCAATCGAGGCGCCGTTCCCATCGAAGGACAAGGTCTGTCAGCTGCAGGGCCATGGCGAGTACCGTGGATGCGAGCAGGTGCCCCGCTCTACTGAGCTACACGGATCATTCGTCACAACTGAAATGCAAACCACCGCGCATGTAATCCGGATGCAATGTCCCGGGACCATCGATGTCATTCATGACATCATGGAGATCCCGATGCAAAACGAAACAACACCCGTCACACAAGCGCCCACCCTTTCGGAGATCAAGGCGCGCCAACAAGGTGCTTGGTCATCAGGCGACTACGCTGTCGTCGGAACCACGCTGCAGATTGTCGGAGAGGAGCTTTGTGAAACCGTAGATCTGCGGTCTGGCCAGAGCGTTCTCGACGTGGCGGCCGGAAACGGAAATGCTACTCTTGCTGCCGCGCGACGTTGGGGAGTCGTGACCTCTACGGACTACGTGCCGACGCTCCTCGAGCAAGGCAAGCGTCGCGCGTTGGCGGAAGGCTTGTCGGTCAGCTTCGAAGAGGCGGACGCCGAGGCCCTCCCATTCAAAGATGATGCGTTCGATGTCGTCCTGTCCACTTTCGGCGTGATGTTTACACCGGATCAGAACAAAGCCGCCGCCGAGCTAATTCGCGTTTGCCGGCCGGGTGGGAAGGTTGGCTTGGCGAACTGGACGCCAGATGGGTTCATTGGGCAACTCTTCAAAACCATCGGCCGTCATGTCCCTCCTCCCGCGGGCGTTAAGCCTCCGTCGCTGTGGGGCGATCCCTCGCATCTGGAGAGCCTTTTCGGAGATGCGGCAACCATCTCTACCGAGGTTGCTAACTTCAGATTCCGCTATCGGTCGCCAAGTCACTGGGTTGATGTATTCCGCAACTGGTACGGGCCGGTCCACAAGGCCTTTGCTGCGTTGCAAGCCGATCAGCAGTTGAAACTAGAAGCAGATCTTCTGGACTTGATCGGGCTTTTCAATGAGGCCGAGGACGGCACCATGGTCGTGCCAAGCGAATATCTGCAAGTCATCGTAACCAAAAAGGCGTGATCGCTGACGTTCCGGTCACGGTTGATCGCGAAACCGAGACCCCGTGACCGAGGACGCAGCCACGCCTCTATTCCTGATTGGGCTTTGAATATGAAACCCACCGCGCTTCTTATCGTGCCATCTCTACTGGCCGTGTCTGTTGTCCACGCTGAATCGCCCTCGCTTTCCACGCTGCGATCCAATGAGCTGGAGCGGGTAGTCAAAGACAGGCGCGTTAAAAGTGGCCCGGACGAAGATCGGGAGACATATTTGTCGCCTGATCGCAAGTTCGAGACCGGGCTGTACAGCTCGGGCCCGATACACGAGGTGATCAACGGCCCCGAAGGCTATGCCAACCACGAAATGATTTACCTGCTCGCCGGCCAGATCACGATGACTGCGACCGACGGCACACGGACGGTGTTCGGGCCCGGCCAGTCAGTGACGATCCCCAAAGGATGGACCGGTACGTTCGAGAGCGGCTCCTACGTGAAGCTCTATTCAATCTACTACCCTGATGGGCTCCAACCATGAGCCCCTCTCACGTCGAGTAAATCTGCCCTTATCTGGTCACTTAACCCCAAGGGGTAAACGTCGGCGCGAGTGCGCACCAGCTATCCAGCAGCATTGGAGGACACGAAATGGATCAGCCGACCAGCTACATACGCTCCTCTCACACCCTGGACCGCATAGTAATCGAAATTCAGGATGGTACGTCCCTTTCACTGATAGACGTGGGCTCGGGCCCTGCCCTCATTATTCTACCGGGCTGGTCGCAAACCGTTTCCGCGTGGGAGGAACAGATTGCTCATCTCTCAAAACGAAATCGTGTGATTGCGCTTGATCACCGCGGGCATGGTGAAAGTGGCGAGCCCGGGCATGGCTACCGGGTATCCAGGCTAGCCGCCGATCTGAAAGAAGTGCTTGAGGCGCTGGATTTAGACACCGTCACCTTCTTGGCCCACTCCATGGGTTGTTCAATTGTCTGGTCCTACCTAGAACTTTACGGTTCGAGCCAGGTATCGCGCCTTATCCTCGCCGATCAAAGCGTCACCCTCACGGCGACCAATGCATCCGATCCATATCAGAGGCTTGAAACGGGAGGAGTCTTCACATTCGACCAGCTTGGTCGCCTCATTGATGATCTCCGTTCGCGCAAGGGAGATTTAGCAACGCGCGAAACCTTACGGTCGATGGTGAGCGCTGAGCTGCCAATGCGGGTGTTCGAGCAGCTTGTTGCAGATAACATGCTTCTCCCACGTGAAAGGGCGGCCGCGCTTCTTACAGACCACGCTTTCCACGACTGGAGCGACGTAGTCCGTCGTATCGACAAACCCACCCTTGTTATCGGTGGAAAGCAAAGTGTCGTTCCTTGGCAGGCAATGGCATCTATTGGGACCATGATACCTAGCTCCCGGACCGTAATCTTCGACGGCCCCGGAAGTACGCACTTTGCCTTCCTGGAGATTGCGAAAGCATTCTCTGCGGCGGTGGATGAGTTCCTCGACTCCTACCCCGTCTATCCGCGATAGCGTCGATTAAGCCTATTCCTCGGACCATGGCCGCCTTCATCAGCGCACGAAGGGCCGGCAAGTCGGCCGGGCGTTTGACCCGACGGCTCACAGCTATCCCGCGGACGGCGCGCACTCGTGGTCTTGTAATTCCTCTGAAGACGCGAAATTGAGGTCGTAAAGATTCCGCTCGGTCGCCAGTAGAATAACCTCGCCTTTCAATTCGGTCATTGCGACGGAATACCTGCCCATCGAAGAAACCGATCTTGGCAATCCGTATGCCAAGAGACGGAAGGGCCCAACCTCGGCAAATTGAGGCATCGTCACCCTTCGTGCCCAGTAAGCATGCCCCGAGAATTCAACGCTCAAGGGCTCCCACGTGTCGGTGATTCCGGTCTCCAGCTCAAGCAACTTCTGTCTTACGTCCGGCCGCGTACACGAGATGTGGATGTGAAGCTGGTTCTGGCTGCGCCCATACTCCGAGTTGACTGCCAAAAGGATTTGCTCATCACTCACATCCCTCTCGCCAGACAGTAGCTCTCGATTCCCCCACGCTCGGTCGAAATAGTTTGGCGACTGTGCGTCTAGAAGCCTGGGATCCTCTATCCCGGTCATCTTCTCGGTAGGAAGCAAAAGGAAGTGGTGTGATCCCTTACGGTCCTTGATTACGACGTAACCTTCCTGTCGTTCCACCCTCACACACGGTGGCAAGCCGTCTCGGCGTCCAACGTCAATTAGACAGCGATCCTGGATAATAGACCACAAAGCGTTAGGATTTGATCGAAGCGTAAACCAAGCGATCGAGGCGACGACGGTAGCTCCGAGTGCGATTGAGATCCGTCTCGTTGAAGCCATCCTCATCATTGGCTGTACCCCTCCTGACGCAGGCCGGCACTATTCCCATCCAAAGTGCTTCGTTCATTCTCTGATAGCTTTTCCACCAACCTTTCGGAGCCGTACAAGCTCAGGAAAAGTCGCACGGCCAACTTAGCCACTTTCCTTCGGTCTCGTTTGCTTGCCGCCCCCATCAGGGCCTGTACATGCCTGTCGGACACGACCAGTCCATATAAGACGTGAAAGGCTTCATCCACGCTATGAACGATAGTAACCCAGATACCCTTCCAGCATCCAACAAGGATTTAGCGCGTCCCTCGACCTGATTTCGGCCGTGCTCCAATAGCACGCCGGAGAACTCGGAACTTCCATCTGCAGACTGGGCGATCGCCAGCCGATTGAGCGCTAGTGAATTGTTTCCTTCAAGGACCTCCAAAAGGTCGTTCGCGAAGACTAATAAGTGATCGAAGAGAGCTCTGGCAGTAAGCCGTCGTCCTCCGAACGGGAACGTCCGAACTTTCGAGGATTGATAGGCAATCATTGATGCTATGATCCCAGCTCTGTTACCGAACCACTTGTATAGGCTCTCTTTCGAGCAGCTTGCCGCTCGCGCCAGTCGTCCGGTTGTCAAAGCCCGTTCTCCACCGTCAGCAAGCAGTTGCAACGCGTGTTCGAGGACTGCGGCCTGACGACGGGAAAAACGGGGTCCACCTTGCGCCCGCGAGGATATGATCACTGTCATTGAATTTTCGGTTCCACTTTGATTCTCGTGCACTTGTCGTAGACCGCAAACAGACAGGCTCAATGTTACCCATTGTTTACGTCATTGCCGCCCTAGCCGATGAAATTGTTGCTTCTGTAAGACTAGGCAAAGGTCGCCAGTCGCATTCGCAGACCAGCCGTTGCCTTGCCTGGAAAAGGTCCACACGCAAATCCGAATAGCCGACCTTTCACATGCAACGAAAATGCGCAATTTCCACATCGGCAAGAAATCCGCGATCGAGAAAATACTACCGTTTAAAACAAAGAACGGAGACATATGTGTTTAGATTAGCTATCGCAGCAGCAGCTTTGGCCTTCGCCACGAATGCGTCGGCCGACTCTCAGGTCACTGTCGAACCCATATTCCACTCAAGCACGACAATCGCGAAGCAACCGGTAGAGTTGCCCGGCGGACCCGTTGAGATCGCGGCTTCGATCTTTACCATTCAACCCGGTGCGTCACTTCCCGTGCATCGGCATGCCTACCCACGCTTAGGATATGTCCTCTCTGGAGAGATCAAAGTCTATAATGAGGAGACAAAGCTCTCGCAGACGTTCAAGCCGGGAGACGTCATCGTAGAGTCGGTAGCAAAATGGCATAGCGGCACCAACCCGGGCAGCAAGCCATTGAAGCTTCTGGTGATCGACGAAGCGCCAGCAGGGGCGCAGACGACTGAGGTCAGAAAGTAAACGCTTCCGATGACCGCGGGTTCAACCCGCGGTCAAATCTCGCGGTGCAACGACTACCCCCATCGACACCTTGCCCTCAAAGTTGGAACTTCGTTTCAAATGCGATTAATCCGCGCCGAACTGTAACAGCATTGTCTTCTCCACAAACCAACTTCACCCTCGCCGTCGCTTCCGTTGCTGGAACCGACGTTAAGGCGTTACGAGGAGGTTAGTATGACACTGAGACAGTTTGTAACCGTACCGGATGAGACACTGCGGGGACGGTCGGTTCAGGTCGAGACGATCAATGCGGACATCAAGGCGTTGGCCGCTGATATGCTTGAGACGATGTATGCAGCCGGCGGCGTCGGCTTAGCCGCGGTACAAATCGGGGTGCCAAAACGAGTTGTAGTGATCGACGTATCACGTGGCGAAGAACCCAAGAAGCCGATGGTGCTTGTGAACCCGGAGGTGGTTTCTCATTCCATCCGCTTGAACTCGTTTAAAGAGGGTTGCCTTTCAATTCCGGGATACATGGCTGTCGTCGAGCGACCTGCGGAAGTGACCGTGCGATATACGGATCTTGATGGCGCATCAAATGTGATAGAAGCCGAGGGCGTACTGGCCACCTGCCTGCAACACGAGATTGACCACCTCAACGGAATTCTCTTTGTCGATTACCTGATGCCGTCGGACTTCGATGCATTCAACCGCTCAATCGCTGCAGCCCCCTGACTATCGCGCCAGACGCTCGCCCCAATCGGCCTTCGACCTCGTTACGATGTCCAGCGTTTTTGGGCGCTGTAACTTCGCGGTGCAAGCCCTTCAAAAAAAGAGAATTCTCCAAGTCGGAATTCAAGCACAGCAATCTCAAGATCAACATGCAAACAAAGGAAATCCAATGGGTGATCTGAAACCGTTCCTGCGGCGTGAATCACGCGAATCGTCAGTCTATTACATGGGGAGCTTGCTTACATTCCTTGCGGAGAGCAAGGATACGGGAGGAACGTTCTCCCTTTTCGAACTGCTCATGAGGCCGGGCAACGAGCCGCCGGCCCACATTCACCACAGCGAAGACGAGTTGTATTACGTCCTAGAAGGAAGCGCTTCTGTCTTCATCGGCGAAGATGAGGTCCAGGTTTCGTCCGGCGACTGTATTTTTCTCCCGCGAGCCAAAGCGCACGCTTTCATCGTACGAACCGATCGCTTCAGGATGCTCTTCCTCTGCCAGCCTGGCGGTGCGGAAGGCTATTTCAGAGCGATGATGTCTTCGCCCGCTGTTGAGCTCGACATGCCCACGGGCGCGATCAACTACTCAATGGCCGACGTCCAAGATGCGATCGACAAGGGTGTGGAATTCGGTCTCGAATTTCTTACGCCGTCAAAGATTGAAGAGCTGTTGCCCGGATTCCACCATGCCAGAAAGTCCGGTTCTCCGAGAGCATAGACGAAAACGTGGGTCATAAGCCTTCGAAAGCCCTGCCACACCCGGGTCTGCCGGGTGCGGCCCGCATGACCTCGCTAATGGTGCTTATCCTCGTCGGGCTCGGTTCGTTTCGCGCGGTTTTGCGGGTCCGTTCTAAAAATCAGCCACATACCTCCCGAGAGGAGAAAAACGCTGAATACGTGCCATGCGAAAAACGGCGGGTATCCAAAAATCAATGGCGTCACGCGATTGCTTGCGATGCTCCCAAGGAACACCAGCGATACCAAGATAAGTGGAGCTGCGATTTTCATGGCACGGCTTTCACATTTCGGAGAACCACCGCAGATCGGTCATTCTTATTCCCGGTACTGTGCACGAATATCGTGTCATCGCAATAGGTTGGTACGAAAACATAGCTCCGCCGGAGTGGCTTAGTCCGCGAAGGCAAGCTGAGCGACAAGCCCACCTCGCTCGCGATTACGGAGTGTAATGCGAGCGCTCATTGTTCGAGACAGCTCGTTTGCGATCGCCAACCCCAGTCCCGAACCACCGGTATCCCGATTTCGCGATATCTCGAGCCTGTAGAACGGCCGAAGCACCAATTCCAGCTCAAGTTCCGGGATTCCCGGTCCTCGATCCAGGACTTGTATTACCGCTCTGCCACTTTCGTCTCGAGCTACACCTATCTCCGCGGAGCCGGCAAACTTCAACGCGTTGTCGACCAGACTGGAGATAATCGTGGTCAGGGCGACCGCTTTGGTAGACACCATCAGCGGATATGCTTGTTCCGCGACGACAGCAGCGCCCTTAGTTTGATATGAACGAGCGATCGTCATTGCGAATGCTGCCAAGTCGACGTTCACATTGGGCTCTATGGCCTTGGCAGCTTTCGCGTAAAGTATGCCTTGCTCGATCAGCTTTTGGATTTCCGTCAGATCGCGAAGGAGCCGCTCCCGCATTTCCCCTTCCATCAGAGTGTCAATCCTGAGACGAAGCCTGGTCACCGGTGTCTGCAGATCATGTGATATCGCCGCCAGCATTTCTGCCTTCTCCAGCGCGAAAAGTGCAGCTTCAGTCGTGCCTTCGGTGCCGGGGTTTGCCGAGCTCCAAGCTTCGAAATTGTCAAGATTTGATGGGAGCGTACCACCATAGGTCGGGTAGCCCTTTTTTGTAGCGACTATGGCAGCCCTGGGCTTCAGAAACCTCCGAACCGCAAGGCATACCAGTGTCACTGCCGCGGCCAGTTGAATCATCCAAACCACTGGAGAGAGGACCTCGGGTGAAGATAACAATCTAGAGAAAGGGGCTGGCAAGAACGAACGTATCTCAGGCGCGAGGTGCGCCCTGAAATTTTCGCGATTTAACTTCTCGTGCGCCAGCATCGAAGTTGGCCCTGGTCTATCGACCGAGAGACTAACGACGGGGCCAAGTGGAAAAGCACTTATTGGCACAATCGTTCCAGCGGCGGCCCCCAGTAACAGTAGTCCAGACAATCGCGCACCCAGTGTGCTAAACACACCGCCGAGGCGCAACCGCTGGAACATTAGCTTCATTTCGGCTCGACGCTCTCTATCGCTGAAGCAAAGACGTAGCCCTCGCTTCTGACCGTTTTTATGTAGACAGGTTCGCGGGCATCGTCGTTGAGTCGCTGTCGCAGACGGCTCACCAGTAGATCAATCGATCGGTCAAAAATATCAGCTTCGCGACCCTGAGTAAGGTTGAGCAGCTGATCCCGGTTAAGCACCCTGTGGGGGTGATCCAAGAACACGCGGATCAGGCGGTACTCGCCGCCACTTAGTCCGACAGCAGTGCCCTTGCGATCCACAAGGTGCCGCCCGACAGTGTCCAGCTTCCAATCGCCGAAGCTGATTATCTCCGAAGTCTCGGTCTTTTGCAGATTGGGCGGCATCATTCGCGTCCGTCTTAGGATCGCGTTGATCCTTGCCAACAACTCGCGCGCGGCAAAAGGTTTAACGAGATAATCGTCCGCACCCATTTCCAGGCCGAGTATGCGGTCAGCCTCATCGGCGCGCGCGGTTAGCATCATGATCGGAATGTTCTTGTGCCTTCCCGATCGAATCTCCCGACAGAGCACCAATCCATCGTCGCCAGGCATCATGATATCAAGAACGATAAGGTCGAAAGCATTGGTTTCGAGAAGAGTTCGCATTTGTCGACTGTCTACGGCCGCTGATACTCGCAGGCCGCTCTTAGTCAGATAGCCCTGCACGAGTTCGCGGATGTCGCGATCGTCGTCGACGATAAGAATGTGGTCTGTGTGTTCCATAGATACCTCGGGCCGCTATATGTGCGGCGGGGACGCTATTGCGGCTCACGCTCGGACGCGGTCAACCGAGCATGATCCTTGGTCTCGTCCTGCATGCCCTTTTTGAAGTTTTTGATTCCTGAAGCGACATCACCCATGAGGGCGGGTATCTTTCCCCGGCCGAATAGAAGCATGACGATTGCCAGTACAATCACCCAGTGCCAGGCGCTAAACGATCCCATCGAACGAACTCCGTATTGGTAGAAAGGGGGGCGGCTATCCGGATGAGGGGGCGGATTCCGGATAGCCGACCGGCGACGAGCGGGAGGACTGCGCGCCGGTATAAGAGCGACGTCACCTCACGTGACGTCGCGAATGCTAGAGATTGTCGGCGTCGATAACTGCCTTGGCGAACTCTGCCGGTGTCTCTTGCGGAGGGTTATGACCGACACCGCCGGTGAACAGCCGATGTTCGTACTTGCCTGTGAATTTCTTGGCATACGCGGCTGGCTCTGGATGCGGCGCACCGTTTGCATCACCTTCGATTGTGATGGTGGGTACGCCGATGGTAGGCAGCTTTGCCAACTTCTTTTCGAGAGCGTCGAACTTGGCTTCACCCTTGGCCAGATCGAGCCTCCAACGATAGTTGTGAATGACAATCGCAACGTGGTCCGGATTGTCGAATGACGCTGCAGTACGGTCATAGACCGCATCGCTGAAATTCCACTTCGGGGACGCAAGCTGCCAAATCAGCTTATTGAAGTCGTGTCGGTTGGCGTCATAACCCGCTTCGCCGCGCTCGGTCGTGAAGTAGAACTGATACCACCAAGCCAGCTCTGCCTTGGGAGGCAGGGGCTTTTTGTTGATCTCTTGGCTTCCGATCAGGTACCCACTGACGGATACCAGCGCCTTGCAGCGCTCGGGCCACAGAGCGGCGATGATATTCGCAGTGCGCGCACCCCAATCGTATCCAGCGATTACGGCCCGTTCGATCTTGAGGGCGTCCATCAGGTCGATGATGTCCTTGGCGATCGCGGCCTGTTGGCCGTTGCGAGGAGTCTTCTCCGAGAGGAAGCGTGTGCCGCCGTAACCACGGAAATACGGAGCGATCACCCGGTAGCCCGCTGCCGCGAGGATCGGCGCGACCTCGACGTAACTGTAGATATCATACGGCCAGCCATGGAGGAGTATGACCGGAGCACCGTTTTCAGGCCCGACTTCAGCGTACTGCACGTTCAATGCGCCGGCTTTGATTTCCTTGAGAGGACCGAGGCTCGCCGAGGAGCCACCCGCAGCGGCGCTCAAAGCGGCAGGGGTCTGAGCGAGCGCCTTTCCGATTCCAACGAATTGCACTGCTGCGGCGGATGCCGCCGCGACCGCGAAAAAGCTTCTCCGCTTGAACTCAAAGGACTTAGTCATGAACACCTCCGTGATTTGATGAACGCATGAAGCGCTCTGCATGTATCGACGGTATGTCCGGATATCTCCTATTTGAAACCTGATGTACCGAGGGCGGCTGGAGATACAATTCGATACAGAATTTGTCCGGAGAAGTCCTAATTTCGGGGCGAAACTCACCATGCACGAGGGTGATTTTCTTGGAATCAAAATGCGCAGCTCACGTGCTTCAGTGAGGCTGCGCATCCGATCCGAATCAAAACCTACGTGGACTCATTTTGCCAGGACCACGAGCTGTTTGCCTTCTTCGACGATGTAGGTTGCCAGTTCAGATGCACTTCCTTCGCCGACATTTCTCGCAGAATGCTTCACGCCGCTCGGGATAAAGAGCGATTGTCCCGCATGCAGGACGACCGGATCCCGGCCCTCCAAAGCGTACTCGACGCTTCCTTTGACCACGTATGCGATCTCTTCCCCTGGATGCGAATGGTTACCTGCGAGAACGCCAGGCCCGAAATCCACCCGCACCTGAACCACCTTGTGGCCCGGCACATCGATCGGGCTGTCGATCAGGTCTGTCCGCTTGATTGGCTGTTGAGCGTAGGCCGGTCCAATGGCAGCAGATGCGCTGACCGCAGCGGCCAGCACGGCTACATGTAACGTCCTCATGTCGTTTGGTTCCTTCGTTGTTACGGCATCCGGCTTGGATGCCGTTTTATTACAACGCACATTCGAATACGGGATGTGTCGACGAATACCGCTTTTTGTATCCAGCTGTAGCCTCCTGGTCATATCGCAGGTTCAGCGGCACGAAGAAGGCGATCCGACAAAGGCCCACGGAACGCATCGGATCGCTCACAGCGAGAACTTTACAAAGCAAAGAGAAGCTATGCCCACGCAAAACTAGAATGTCTGCGAAACCAGAACCTCGCATACGACGCTCACACTTCAGAAGTGAAGCGTAATGTGATTTACTCTAACTCAAATAGGGTGGCCGCGTGCAACGACAATCGCCCTAGCGCAGGCGCTCAGATGGAGCTGGCCATTGTTCGGTGGCAATGCTGACCAAGAGTGCGACCATGACATTCAAACTCATCGCAATGAAGCCAGTATTGACCTCCTTCACGAACGTTGGCGCATCGGGAAAGAAAGTCGCAATGTTCAAGCCAGTTGTGCTGACGATGCCAACGGTCCCAACGCCGACGACGATGCCGGCCATTGCCCCCTCCTTGGTAAAAGGATTCTGACGGAGCAAACTAGCAAACAACGCAGGAAAAAGCTGCGTGACGATGCTGTATCCCATAATGAGGATCGCGACGATGCTCTCGCCACCAGTCAGAGTGAAGTAAACCGCAACAGCCGTAATGAAAAAGACAGAAATCCTTGCGCAGTTCGTCAGCTGATATGGGCTAAGACCCGGAAACAGCTTCCAACAGATGTTATTTGAGATCACGGTAGCGCCTGTGATCAAGATAGTTGCCCCTGGCACCAGTGCGGCAAGGACACCTGCCGCACCAATCAAGCCAACTACCCACGGGTCAAACGTCGCGATCGACAGCTTTAAGAGCGCTAGGTCGATCTGCTGACCCTCTAACCCTGGCACCTGAAGGACTGCCGCAAAGCCCACCAGCATCGCGAACATCATCACCAGCGAATAAATAGGCATCACCACGGCGTTCTTGCGAAACGCGATCGCTGATTTCGAGGTATAGGCGGAGCAGAACGTGTGAGGCCACATATATAGGCCGAGAGCGGACAGGAAGATGGTACTGCAGTACCAAACGATTGTCTGGCCTGTTTCCGGTAAGGCGGTAAATCCTGGCCTCGCAATTTCAATCTGGCGAAACATCTCTCCGATCCCGCCATAGTAGTGATAGGGCAGATAAATACCAAGGAACGCGCAGACGATCCACGTCGTGCAGTCTTTTACCACGGCCGCCCACGCGGATCCCCTCATTCCAGACATCACAACATATAGAGACATGACGACCGCACCGATACCAACCGCCACAGGTGTCTTGATCCGACCCTGGGAGAGGGTTTCCGTGATGATTCCAAGCCCTTTGAGCTGGAGAATAAGATACGGAATCAGTGCGATAAGCCCCACGATTGCAACGACGATCCCTAGCAGAGCACTGTTGTACTTCTTTGCGAAAAAATCGGGCTGTGTGACAAGGCGCATTTCTGTTGCGAACCGCCAGATCGGAGGAAGCAGCCAGTAGGACATGACGAACCCAAGGCAGCTGTACGCGAGGATGTAAAAAACCGCCCCGCCACGGCCATACGCAAAGCCGCTCGCGCCTAAAAATGTGAATGTGGTGTAAATTTCGCCTGCCATGAGGACGAAAACCAACAAAGCGCCGAATCTGCGCCCGCCAAGCGCCCATTGATCTACGGTAACCGCCCGCTTGTTTTTCTCGAAAAATCCCGCCAACAGGACCGCGAGCGCGACCGTCCCGGCCACTGAAATCATGATCAGCATTCGACGTCTCCGTCAAACCGAGAATGCAGGTCGGTTTCGACGTCGCGGCCGCATTCCGGCAGTCGGCCCGTCAGAGGTGTCAATAAGATAGCTGCGCGGTTGGGCCGGATGCTGAAGTCTTTCGCCACTGCCACTATTAGCCCCTGCTCCACCGATAAGAATTCACCGGCCTAACCCATATCCATTGCGAACTTATATAATTACAGACCGATGACAACCAGCACCGACATAGTGACATTTGTAACTTTCGACAGAATCATACCGCCGGCCTGTTGGCCGGCGGGTTTCCAACCAGCGCTCACTTCTATGGGCTACAGCTTTCGGCCATTAGCTACATAGTAATCGATCATACCGCGCGAAATTCCGATATCAGAAAGATGAGCATCGTCGAGTTCGAGCAGTTCCGCTGCCGCGCGACGCAGTCTGATCTTTCGTAGTTGACCGCCTATCAGTCGCATTAGGTATCTCAACATAGTCTCCTTCGCATTGGGCCCCTGAGGCCGCGAAGAGACAATGGTGGCGGCGTATTACCGAGCAATTTCTCCGAAGGCTCGACCGACTACGAACGAAACTATTTGTAATGCGGAATGGCGACCTCACAGAGGTCCGCTCTCGCCGTTTCAAAGCAGACAACCGGAACAGTCTCACCTCTCTTAAACATGCAGTGACAAATCCACCCCAAAATTCGCGAGCTCGCTATCCACACTTTCTGTAGCGCGCACGACAAAAAAACTGTAGTTTTGTATCCAAATATGTCTGATGGTGAGTTTGATACAATGCGATACAACTCAGCGCTTTAAAAAGAACGCTAGATGCGGTCAAAGTCGGCAAACAGATTGCGTGGACGTCCAATGGCGATGAAAAATGATCCGACGGCATGAGACATAAGGCGTCGGGTGGCGAAAACAATGTCAAGCAGCAAGGTCGTGCGATTTACATTTCTCGCGACAGCTCCTCTCCTATTATCAGCCCGTGGTGGAATAGTCCGTGAAGCACATTCTTATCGTTGATGATGACAGCAAACTACGGTCACTTCTGATTGACTTCCTGTCGCAGCATGCGTTTCGCGTCACTGGGGTCAAGGACAGCCATCAACTCGGGCAGATTCTGGCGGCTGAGACCGTCGACCTTGTGGTTGTCGATCTCAATCTCGGCCATGAAGACGGTTTGGAGATCGTGAGGACGCTCTCCGCGAAGACAGATGCCCCAAGCATCATAATCAGCGGCGATCGCTTGGAAGAAACCGACAAGGTACTCGGTTTAGAGCTTGGCGCTGCGGATTACATGACCAAGCCCTTTGGGTTGCGGGAGTTTCTAGCCAGAGTGCGGGCGGCGTTGCGCGTGAAGCCCCAGGTTCAAGAGCGGCGAGATCAAAAAATATACTCCTTCGCTGCTTGGGAGTTGAACGTGAAAAGGCGTCAGCTAATCCGTGAAGGAGGTGACGAGGTTAAGCTGACTGCAGCGGAGTTCAATCTACTGACTGCGTTTTTGGACACCCCGCGGCAGGTCCTCTCACGCGAACAGTTGCTGTCCGCAAGCCGCGTTCATGACGAGGAGATATTCGATCGAAGCATCGACGTTTTGATCCTACGCCTAAGGCGCAAATTGGAAGAAGACGCATCGAATCCGAAGCTTATTCTTACCGAGCGTGGCGCGGGCTACATGTTCGACACGGAGGTTGCCGTTGAAGAGCGGAGACGCCCCGGTTGAGGCAAGGCAAAAACATAGTCGAACGCCACACTGGCTTCGGCGCTATCTTGCTCTTTGTACCGCTGGGTTAGTTCTTTCACTTGCAATTAGTGCGATTGCTGCGACCAATGCGGCAGTTGACGGCCGCGAGCCTCTTGCTCCTTTGAGACCACCTCCACAGCTTGACGAACGGGCGGTCGCTCTTGGTAAGAGGCTTTTCTCGGATAACATTTTGTCCGCAGACCAGAACCAGTCCTGTATGACTTGCCATGACCTCGCGTCGGGGGGAACACAGCATACAGCGCGTCCAACCGGTCAGCATGGGCAGGCCTATCGGTTCAATGCGCCGACGGTGTTCAATGTCGGGAGTATATACCGGCTAGGCTGGCGTGGCGATTTCACCTCGCTGGAAAGCCAGAACGAGAAGATATTACTCGACGAAGATTTGATGGGCGTCACGTGGCCAGTCATTGTCGACCGTCTAAGCCAAAACCAGAGCTATACGGAAGCGTTCGAAGAAGTCTACGGTCACCAACCGGACAAACGAGCTATTCTTGACGCGCTCTCTACGTTTCAGCGCTCGCTGGTTACGCCCAACTCGGCATTTGATCGCTTTATTTCTGGTGACTCTGGAGCGCTCTCCGGCCTGGAAGTCGAGGGATATCGCCTTTTCAAGGATTACGGTTGCGCATCGTGTCATCAGGGGGCGAACGTGGGTGGGAACATGTTCCAGCGCTTTGGCATATTCACAAGCCCGCCTCAGGGAAGTTCATCAGGTGATGGTGATCTGGGCAGATTCACTCTTACACACAATCCAGCCGACAAAGGTGTGTTTCGTGTGCCCAGCCTGAGAAACGTGGAGTTGACCGGGCCTTATTTTCATGACGGACGGGTGACCGACCTCTCAGAAGCAATCGCGATCATGGGAGTAAGCCAGCTTGGCAGGAAGTTGACCTCAGATGAAATAAAGGCGCTGCTGGCGTTCCTTAAAACTCTTACCGGCGAGTACAATGGAAGCAAGCTACAAGCGCTCTCCTCGGCGAAACACTATTGAACTCTGGAGGATTATGATCCTGGTCGCGGGGGTTTTCACCTTCGCGCTTTTCGCGTTTGGTCGCGTACCCTCGCGTGAGACACACGAAGACATCCTGACATCCCTCCGGGCGGTCGACATTAATCATGCATCCCTGCAGCGCGATGTGTTGCAGGCTCGCGCCGGTCTGCTTCGCGATTACGATCCTCTGGTCGAACCAGTGAAAACGCTCCACTCTACGGTT
This sequence comes from Rhizobium sp. S163, assembly GCF_030380805.1. Taxonomy (NCBI): domain Bacteria; kingdom Pseudomonadati; phylum Pseudomonadota; class Alphaproteobacteria; order Hyphomicrobiales; family Rhizobiaceae; genus Rhizobium; species Rhizobium sp. S163. The sequence continues at coordinate 112,934 of NZ_JAUDSA010000033.1, forward strand.
GCTCGGCTAGGAGAATTATTCAAGGAAAGCGGTGTGGAAGTGCCTGCGGCCCTTGCATCGGAACTTGGGAAGCTTTCAGCGTCGATCGACCGCGACGAGGTTTTGGTCGAGGAATTCAAAACAGACAACGCTCTGCTCCAGAACTCCCTTTCCATAGCCACGCAGATGCTCACAAAACTGCACGAAGGGTCGCCGGAGAGCCAAACTGCGTCGATGGATGTACCTTATGACCTTGGAAACCTCATGATGAGGTTTGCAAACCAGCCAAGTCAAACCCTGGACAAAACAATTCGCACGCAACTCGATCGGATGTTGAGATCGCCGGCCGGCGATCTAGAAGATGTGCAAGCTTACGTCGTTCATGCTCGGATGATTCTGGATACTCTGCCGGCTGTCGACAAGATAATCCAGGCAATCCAAGCCTCGCAGACTTCTGAAGACGCACGCAGGCTCCAAAAAGTATATCTCGATGCTTATGGCGAGTTGAGCGTACGGTCCTCGTGGAGCAGGCTTTTGCTTGGGTCGATCGCGGTGTTGCTCTGCGTTTATGTTGCGTCCTTGATCTACCGTCTGCGGCGTCAGACACAGAAGCTCGCTCAGCAGCTTGAGCTGGAAACAATGATCACCGACATGCAGAAGCGGTTCACCAACGGTACCGATGATCATTCAGTACCCCTAGTCGAAGCGCTCTCCATGATAGCCAATTTCTTTGATTCCAGTCGCTATGCTTTCGCTGTCGTGAATAGTGAGAACGGGGCAACTGAGACCACATATGGCGACGACGGCCTCGCAGGGTTTGATGCGTTGCGCGAGACTTTTCGGGCTGATGTTCAGGATCAAAGTGGCAAGAGCCCGAAAAAATGGGATCCATATCACTATGAAAACCTTCAACAGCGAGATTTGGAGCATTTTCCGGAAGGTTCACTAAGTGCGGGCTCGTTGCTCGCCACAGATATCGGGCACAATTCGATCGGCCTTCTGTTTCTGGAGCATAGGGAAATAAGAAAGAAACCGGATCGCGACGAGGTTCGACTACTAGGCCAGGCGATGATAGCCTTTTCCCAGTGCCTCAAAGGGCAGCGAGATAAATCCGAGCTCGAGACACTGGAAGCGCGTCTTGAGCATGCACAGAGGCTTGAAGCGCTCGGCACCCTGGCAGGAGGTATTGCACATGAATTCAATAATGCTCTTGGCGCGATTCTTGGGTATGGCGAGATGGCATTGCAGCTTGGACGAAATTCTGCGAAGACGCGGAGCTACGTCCAGGAAATGGTATCAAGCGGTCACCGAGCAAAGTTTATCATCGACCAGATACTGACTTTCAGTAGGAAGCGTGATCGGGTTAGTAACCCGTTTGACGCGACTGCGGCGCTCCACGACATCATCCCCATGGTCAGAATGGCGATTCCTGATCGTTTTATGCTGAACCTCGACCTCTCGGAACGAGTCCCGGCCATCATGGGCAATCCGATCGAATTGCAACAAGTCGTGATGAACTTGTGCACGAATGCGTCACATGCTTCAGGCGACGAGGGTGAAATCGACATCTCGGTCGTGGAACGCGACTTCCTCTCGCGTGTTATTCTGTCGCATGGAGAACTCACCCCCGGGACTTATGTGGTCGTTTCGGTTGAGGATCACGGATCCGGCATTCCAGACACGGTATTGCCGCACATTTTCGAGCCTTTTTTCACTACCAAATCCAAGCGAGGGGGAACCGGGTTGGGGCTGGCGGCCGTGCATGGACACGTTGTCGGAATGAACGGCAAGATCAACGTGAGTAGTGAACAGAATGTGGGGACCCGCTTCGAACTCTATTTCCCCGCCTCTTTCCGCAAAGCCATACCCCTCGCTGAGTTTTTCAACGAGCGCACCGTCCCTATTGGGTCAGGCCAGACCGTTCTTCTCGGTCAGCGAGACAGCGCTTTACGCTTACTCTTTGAAGAAAAAATCGCGGCGCTGGGTTATGAGCCAGTCGGTTTCTCATCGCTCACAGCTTTGAGAGCATGGATCGACCGTCACAATGTGCAGCCTGATCTAATCGTTCTTGACCTCGATATTTGGCAGAAATCGCCTGATTGTCGGACGGTGATCGGAGAATTTTCGCCCGTCCCCGTTGTTTTTGTCGCCGATCAAGAAACCGCAATGTTGGACGCGAGATCGATCAAAGATACTACTATTCTTCGTAAGCCTATCAGCTCAGTCAGTCTAGCGACTACGCTTTACAACCTCCTGAGTGGGCTTCCGCGATCGCTCGACGCCGAAATCTCAGAGGGATAGTGCTCAATCGCTCGGCCTCAATTGCCCGCTGCGCAGCAGCAGCGACGCGCCCAAACCAAAGGCAAAGAGGGAGATGACGGAAAAGTAGAGGACATGGGCCATAGCCCCTAGCGGCGAAAGAGAGTTCACGATCAGGGGGATCACGCCTCCGAACAGCGCGTAGGACACGTTGTAAGCGAAAGATACTCCTGTGTATCTGATCCTGGCTGGGAACGACGACACCATCACATATGGTGTCCCCGCGCAGACTCCCCCTGCCAGACCTACCATTCCAGCCATCACGTTAAGCTCAAGCACTGATGCACCCGCCATGTTGTAATAGCAGGCGGCTGCGGCGAGCAGCAACACGCCAAAAAGTATGTAAAATTTTGCAGCGCCGATTTGATCAAGAAGCGCGCCTCCTACAACAACGCCAATTGCGAGGAACACTGTACTGATGCTCGCAGCGCACAGTGCGCCCTCCTTATCAAATCCATAGGTACCATGAAGAGTCATCGGCAGCATAAGTGTCAGGACGACAACGCTTGACAGGACCCAGGTGACGAAGGCCGATCTGACGACGCCTCTGACCTCTGTTTTCAGTACGGCCCGAAGGGGCAACTCGGGAACCAGCAGCCGCCGCCGCCGCAAATTCATGAAAACCGGTGTTTCGTTCAACATCCGTCGCAGCTTCATGCCCGCCAACCCGAAAACACCACCTAGCAGAAAGGGCAGTCGCCAGCCCCATTGCTGCGTATCGTCCAGCGAAAGGGTCGATGTCACAGCGGCGGCTACGGAGGTGGCCAAGAGTATACCCAGCGTCAGCCCGCAACAGACTATCCCGCACACCAGGCCAACGCGACGGGGCGGCACATGCTCAGTAACGAAAGTCCAAGCACCAGGTAGCTCACCCCCAATTGCGATGCCCTGAAGAATGCGGAAAAATAGCAGCATGAATGGCGCTACGACGCCAACAGCCTGATAGGTAGGCAGTAGACCGATGCCTAGTGTTGACGCTGCCATCAACAGGATAGAGAAGGCAAATACCCGTTGTCTGCCAAATAGATCACCAAAGTGGGCAAGCACGATCCCGCCGAGCGGTCTGAAGAGATACCCAGCTGCAAACAGCCCCCAAGTCTGAACGGTGGTCAGCCAAGATGGCATGCCGACAGGAAAAAACTGCTGCCCGATGACGTCAGTGAAGAACAGAAAAATTGCAAAGTCGTAGAATTCGAGACAGCCGCCCAGTGCGACAATGCCGCTAACACGGTATTGCTCCCTCCAATCCATGTGTGGAACGTCGGGGGCAGCATCGTCTGCGACGCCAGGGGTCTCTGTGCAGGACATTTAACGGTACCAATTTTTTCCTTATAGTAACCGCGCGCGTCCCTCACCAAAAGTGCGATAGTCAAAAACTGAGTTACAACTGTAAAGAACGATCGTTCAAGTATTGGCGATCAAATACACGGCTCTGAGAGGACTCGTGACACGTTTCTGTGAGGCTTACACTCCGTTACAAAAACGGCACCTTCTGAAATCAGACAGATACAATTCCCAGCGACCCTATTGGAATTAGTATCCCATAATAGGAGTCAATCGATGAAGATTGCCATCGCTTCCGGCTTGGTTGTGTCAGCTTTGGCTGTCGGAGCCTTCGTTTCTTATTCGTGGGCGGACGAGCCTGCCGCGCAAGACGTCTCGCCCATTTATGGCGTCAGTATCCCAGAGGGCTACCGAGATTGGAAATTCATCGCTCCAGCGCAGGAGGCTCCGCCGCTTGATGAGCTCAGAGCAGTGCTCGGAAACGACATAGCGATCGATGCGTACAAGAAAGGTACACTACCTTTCCCAGACGGCTCGATCTTGGTAAAGCTCGCCTACAAGCGAAAACAGTCAACGGAGTTCGCGCCGGCTACGGTTCCCGGTGCGCCGACGACTGTCCAGGTCATGGTCAAGGATTCCAAGAAGTATCCTGACAGCCATGGTTGGGGCTTCGGACGCTTCGTGAACGGAAAGCCGGTCGATGTGAAACAGCATGAGACCTGTCTTGCCTGTCACGTTGGCAACGTCGTTGACCACGACTATGTCTTCACGCGCTATGCCCCTTGAGGTAGCCGGCTAAGCCGAATCTTTAGACATCCCACCAAATAGCTACATCGCTTGGTCTCGCAGGTTTTCGAACACTTGCGGGACGTTTTCGTTGATATGATAGCTAGCCAGCTGTTACCGGTCTGTGCGAATGGTCGTAGATCGTCTTGCATAGCAATGTCATTCGCGCACCTCTCAATTGGCGGCGCTGACTCGACCGTAAAGGCTTGACCGAAAGAGCCCTGTTTGTCGCCAGCTCGCGATCCTTCGGCGGGTCAGCTTAATCCTGGAATTGCAGGATGTACGGCCTCTTCGATGCGTCATTCATCATCTTGGTGACCGTCCTGCCCTTGTTAGCAGGGTATTCGGTCGGCACCGCGAGGGTATCGAGGCCCGTTACGACCAACGACAATAGGCGCCCGGGCTGCACAACAGGTCAACGGCCGGCGCACATTCCATCATGGGGGCGAAGCGGTCGGCCGACCGGCTTGGCCTTTGGGCCACCAACGCCCCTTACCTCCCGGCTATGAGGCCCAGCCCCTGCGGCAAGTGATGAACGCGGCCTGAGGAAGCCAAGAACGCACCTAGACCGGAGGGCGCGCCGCCCTCCGGTCTAGGTTTAGACGAGAACGAATCGATTCCTTCCCGTTAAGTCTTCTTCATTCCGCGGCGTGAGAGATCATGGTCTTCCCATCATCGTTGGCAGCATCATGACGAGCCAGAGGTCGGTTACCCGTTACCTTTCGCACAAGGACATAGAAGACTGGCGTCATGAAGATACCGAAGAGGGTGACGCCAATCATTCCCGAGAATACCGTAACACCAAGAGCGGCACGAACTTCGGCTCCCGCGCCTGTTGACGTAAGCAGAGGCACAACACCCATGATAAACGCCATCGACGTCATAAGGATTGGCCGCAGTCTAAGACGGCTGGCTTCGATCGCAGCTTGACGGGGCGAGCGCCCCTCCAACTCAAGCTCTCTAGCGAATTCAACGATCAAGATCGCGTTTTTCGCGGACAGCCCGACCAACACGACGAGGCCGATCTGAGTGAAGATGTTGTTATCGCCATCTGTCAACCAGACACCCGCAAGAGCAGCCAAGACGCCCATTGGGACAATCATGATAATCGCAATCGGGAGCGAGAGGCTCTCGTACTGCGCCGCGAGGACCAGGAAAACAAGCAACAGAGCCAGCGGGAAAACAAGGTAGCTGGAATCGCCGGCGATGATCTGCTGGTAGGTCAAATCCGTCCACTCGTAGCTGATCCCCTTTGGCAGCACCTCGGTGGCAATCCTTTCGATCGCAGCTTGCGCCTCCCCTGATGAATAACCTTGCGCTGGACTTCCATTGATATCCGCAGACAGGAAGCCATTGTAGCGGTTCGTACGCTCCGGGCCTGTAGTGGCATCCACTCGAAGCAGCGCGGCCAGTGGGATCATCTGGCCAGACATCGATCTGACCTTGAGCTGGCCAATGTCTTCCGGTTTAGCACGAAACTTCGCATCTGCCTGGACCCGCACACTATACGTTCGACCGAAAGCGTTGAAGTCATTCACGTACAGCGAGCCGAGATAGATCTGTAGGGTCTGAAATACGTCCGACACCGAAACCCCCAACTGCTCAGCCTTTGTTCGATCGAGGTCCGCATAGAGCTGCGGAACATTTATCAGGTAGCTTGAAAAGATGCCGGCCAGTTCAGGAGCTTCCGCGGCTTTCGCGAGAAACGCCTTGTTCGCATCATCGAGCGCCTTGTAGCCAAGACCGGCCTGGTCTTCCAACTGCAGTTTGAAGCCACCTGTAGTGCCTAGACCGTTGACTGGGGGTGGTGAGAACATGGCGACGTAGGCATCCGGGATAGCCGCGAACTTCTGGTTCAGAGACGCGGCAATCGCTGGTCCGGAAAGTTCGGGCGTCTTTCGTTCGTCAAAATCCTTGAGAGTGAGAAAAACCAGACCCGCGTTCGAAGAATGTGTGAAGCCGCTAATTGAGAGGCCGGGGAAAGCGATGGAATGAGCGACTCCGGGTTCCTTCACGGCAATATCGCTCATCCGCCTTATTACGTCTTCAGTTCGATCCAAGCTTGCAGCATCAGGCAATTGGGCGAATCCAATCAGATACTGCTTGTCTTGAGCCGGTACGAACCCACCCGGAATTGCGTTGAACAACGCGTATGTCGCACCCGCAAGCACAAGATACACGACCATCACGACGCCTTTTCGGGAGACAAGTCGGCCGACACCTGTTCCATAAGCGCTCGAGGCTGATCCGAAGGCTCGATTGAAGCTTCGGAAAAACCAACCAAAGGCAAAGTCCATAGAGCGCGTCAATCGATCCTTCGGCTCGTGGTGCCCTTTGAGCAAGAGCGCTGCCAACGCGGGTGATAGTGTCAAAGAGTTGAAGGCGGAGATAATCGTCGAGATGGCGATCGTTAGAGCGAACTGCCGATAAAACTGGCCAGACAATCCCGAAATGAACGCGAGCGGCACGAACACCGCGACCAGCACCAGTCCGATGGCCACGATCGGACCTGAAACCTCTCGCATCGCCTTATAGGTGGCTTCCCGCGGGCTTAGACCATTCTCGATGTTGCGCTCAACGTTCTCGACGACCACAATCGCGTCATCGACGACGATACCAATGGCCAAGACAAGGCCGAACAAGCTGAGCGCGTTGAGTGAGAAGCCGGAGACATACATGACCGCAAAGGTTCCGATGATCGAGACCGGAACCGCTATCAATGGGATGATCGAGGCACGCCACGTTTGTAGGAACAGAATTACCACAAGCACGACCAACGCAATCGCCTCGAAGAGCGTGTGAACTACTTTCTCGATCGAAGCTTCCACGAACTTGGTGGTATCGTAATCGATCGAATATTTCACGCCATCAGGCATGGACTGCTGCAGTTCGTCCATCGTCTTGCGTACGGCGTCGGCAATCTCGAGTGCGTTAGAGCCAGGGGCCTGGAAAATCGGGATGGCGACCGCCGGCTTCCCATCGAGGAAGGAGCGAAGGGAGTAATCGGCTGCGCCCAGCTCCAAGCGTGCGACATCACGTAGGCGCGTCACTTGGCCGTTAGCGCCCGTTTTGACGATTATATTGCCAAACTCTTCTGGTGTCTGAAGACGTCCCTGAGCGTTTACGTTGAGCTGCAAATCGACTCCCATGGGGCTCGGAGAAGCACCTATGGTGCCGGCAGCGGCCTGCACATTCTGGCCCTGTATAGCACTCGTTATATCGCTTGCGGCGAGCTCGTATTGAGCCGCTTTCTGGGGATCTATCCAAACGCGCATCGAATAATCGCCCGCGCCGAAGATCTGCACATCTCCAACACCTTCGATACGCGCAAGGCGGTCTTTGATGTTCAGAACTGCGTAGTTACGGAGGTAAGTGATATCGTAACGGTCATTGGTGGAGACCAAATCGACCGCCAAGGTAAAATCAGGCGAGCTTTTGACAGTCGTGATGCCGAGGGCCCTCACCTCTTCTGGCAAGCGCGGTTCAGCTTGGGAGACTCGGTTCTGGACAAGCTGTTGTGCTTGGTCGGGATCGGTTCCGAGCTTGAAAGTGACCGTAAGTGTCATCGCACCATCGGACGTGGAATTACTCGACATATAAAGGAGACCCTCGACCCCATTGATCTGCTCTTCAAGCGGGGTCGCGACAGTCTCCGCGATCACTCGGGGATTTGCCCCGGGATACGTCGCCCTCACGACCACGGACGGTGGGACGACCTGAGGATATTCGGAGATCGGCAGCGCTCGAAGCCCGATAAGGCCTGCTACGACGATCACCACCGATATGACGCCCGCGAACACGGGGCGGTCAATGAAAAAGCGGGAAATGTTCATGTCAGGTACTTTTACTATCCCTGAAGGATTGAATTTGGCGGACAGCGTCCCGGCCCTCGGAGATCTACGGGAAGGGCTTAGGTCGGTGGGAAGCCGAGCTATTCGTTATTGGATTCTTGCTTTAGGGGCGTTGCTGCAACGAGCGCGTTTGGACGCACTCTTTGCAAGCCCGCGACCACGATCGTCTCGCCGTCTTTCAATCCGGCTTTTACAATCCGCATTCCATCGACCAAGCCGCCAAGCGTAACGCTGCGGTACGCAACGTGGCTCTGACCATCGACCACATAAACAAACTTCTTGTCTTGGTCGGTTGATATCGCACGGTCTGGAACCAATAGCCTGCTTTGAGGCATGGCTTCACCCATCCGAATCCTGACAAACTGCCCGGGGATCAATGCACCCCGCGGATTGGGGAAGACAGCTCGGACGGTGATCGTCCCGCTGGCCGCGTCTACTTCGTTGTCGACAAGCTGAAGGGTCCCACTCAGTGGCGTCTCCTTGTCAGCCAAGGTCCCGGCTTCAACCGGAATGTCTTCAATTGCTGGAAGGCCACCCGTTCGCGCTGGGAGCTCTGCTAGAGCCATCGTTACCAACTCCTCGCTTGCGTCGAAGCTGGCGTAGATTGGATCAACAGAAACGAGCTTCGCGAGGACGGCAGAGGTTGAACCAGCTGCAACCAAGTTCCCGACCGTCACGTCAATCTTCCCGATACGCCCGGCCACGGGTGCCTTTACCTCCGCATAACCCAAGTTGAGCTGTGCGGCCTGCAGGTTTGCAGTCGCTGAACTCAACGAAGCTTTTGCCTCCGCGAGCGCGCTTTGCCGTTGATCGAGGTCGCTTTGCGAAATGGTATGATTTCCAGATAGCCTGTGACCTCTATCAAGTTGCGTCTCGGCCAGGCTGAGCCTTGCTCGCGCCAGCTCAACCTGTCCTTCCGCTTGGGCAACCAACGCCTGATACGGTGCCGGATCAATTGAAAAGAGGAGGTCTCCAGCCTTTACCAAAGCCCCTTCCCGAAAGTGGACCGCTTTGATCGCCCCGGATACCCGTGCCCTGATGTCCACCCTGTCAACGGCTTCCAGCCTTCCGGAAAAGTCTTCCCAAAGCCTTACGCTCTGGCTTTTAACGGTGATAACCGACACCGGGACCGCTTGCTCTGCCGCCCCTGTAGACACTGCTGAGTTGGCAAAGCTCATAGGCGGCTCACCAAAAACTGCTACGGCGGTGACCAACGTTGCACCGACCAAACCGAACCCCGCACAGGCCAGCCGAAAAGAATTTAGCATCGCTATCTCCATCTGTTTTCCGCCTGCCCAGCTGGGCAGGCTCGGGTGCCGTCCGTGCGGCTATCGGACGTCCAGCCTTCCGACACGAGTGCTCCTCAATGAACAGAGATAAACAGCTCAGTTTGTCTGGATTGTTTCGAAGATGGGTCGTTTTATTTTCCAGCGTAACGTGAGGGGCGATTGATACAAACTTGTACAATTAAGCGCGGCTAACCGGCTGATTTTAAATCTGTAAAAGCAATCCTTCAGACCCGCATATCGACAAACAAAAGTTCGAAAAACGGGTTCAATTCACAAACGCGTTTCTCCCCAGTCGAGTAGCTATGTTTATAGTTGTTGCGCTCGCTTTGAGCTGACGACTGCGCGGACAACAAGGCGTGATCGTCATCTGAAACACTCATACCGACGTGTATCGGCTCAAGCCGATCGAGCGCCGCATTTCATTCAAGAGAGTTTTGCAATGCCAAACCAACTAGCAACGTTCGGAGCAGGATGCTTCTGGGGATCCGAGGCCTATTTCCGGGGTATAGATGGCGTGATCGACACGCGCGTGGGCCATTCGACGGGCACTGACGGTTCAACCGATCCTGGTCGCATCGAGGTGGTCCAGGTGGATTTCGATCCGACAGTCTTGAGTTATCGGACGCTCATCGAGCTCTTTTGGAAGAGCCACGATCCGACAGCGTTCGATAGGCAAGGCGATGAGGCGGGTGAAGGAGTTCGTTCTGCGATATTCACCCATGACAGCCAGCAGTATTCCGCGGCAACCGAACTGAAAGCGCATTTCAACGCTAACTCGCCTTTGCCTGCCACCACCCAGGTGATCCCATTCGTCGAACTCGAGCTAGCCGACGAGAAGCACCAGCGATACGTCGAGAAGAACGGATATCACGCGTGTTCAATTCCCGCCGCCTCGACACGGCAAACGACTTGATCCAGGAGATACTTAACAAATGAAGCCACTAATTATTGGAACGGCCCTCGCGTTGTCGCTCGGGTTAGCGCACGCCGCGCACGCGAAGTCTCTAGTCTACTGCAGCGAGGCCAGCCCAGAAGGGTTCGATCCGGCACGATATACATCAGGGTCGACGTTCGATGCCTCTTCAAAGACAATCTACAATCGGCTTGTGGAATACAAGCGAGGGACAACCGAGATTGTACCCGCACTGGCACAGCGGTGGGAAGTCTCCAATGATGGCAAGGTATACACGTTCCACCTCCGTCCCGGCGTGAAATTTCAGACGAACGAAGAGTTCAAACCAACCCGCGATCTCAATGCAGACGATGTCGTGTTTAGCTTCGAACGCCAGACCGGAAAGAAAGAGTTCGCCGCCTACTCCCAAGGTGCAAGCTGGTCCTACTACAACGACGTCGGACTACCGCAATCCGTTGCGGCGATTGATAAAGTGGACGATCTCACGGTCCGTTTCACGCTTCAAAAACCCAACGCTCCGTTTCTTGGCCTTATCGCTCTTGATTTCGCGTCCATCGTCTCGAAGGAATACGCCGACCAACTGGTAGCATCTCATCGTGTGGATGATTTCAACCACAAGCCCGTCGGTACCGGCCCGTTCCAGCTCGTAGCCTATCAACAGGACGCCGTCATCAGGTATCAGGCGTTCGCTGACTATTGGGGAGGCAAGCAACCTATCGATGACCTGGTGTTTGCGATCACAACCGACGCATCGACTCGCATACAGAAATTGAAGGCGGACGAGTGCCAAATTGCCGTCTACCCTACACCCGCGGACATCGCGGCTCTGAAAGAAGACTCATCCCTCAACGTATTGCAACGGCCTGGTCTGAACGTGGGATATCTCGCCTTCAACACCACCCAGAAGCCGTTTGATGATGTCCGTGTTCGCCGCGCCATAACGCAAGCGGTCAACAAGAAGGCTATTCTTGACGCCGTGTATCAAGGCAGTGGCGTAATTGCGGAGAGCGTTCTTCCTCCTGATATGGCAGGCTTCAACAGATCGCTAAACACCATTCAATTCGATCCAAAAGCTGCAAAGGCTACAATTGAAGAGCTAGGACTCTCAGGAACGAAGGCGACATTATGGGCCATGCCTGTATCTCGTCCCTATAATCCTAACGGTCGCCGTACCGCCGAGATCTTACAGGCCAATCTCCATGATGTCGGTCTTGACGCGGAGATCATCTCGTTCGAATGGGGCGAATACCTGAAGCGGTCGAATGATCCCAAACATGACGGAGCAGTCCTAGCAGGTTGGACTGCCGACAATGGAGACCCGGATAGCTTCCTGACCCCGCTGCTGGCATGCGCGTCGGTCGGGGGCAACAACAAGGCCGTTTGGTGCAACAAGGATTTCGATCAGTTACTTGAGCAGGCTCGGTCGGAGACCGATTCCGCTAAACGCTCGTCGCTGTACGAGCGCGCTCAACAGATCGCCGCCGACGAGAGCCCGTGGATTCCGCTTGCAAACGGATTGATTACGGTTGCGACGTCGAAGCGGGTCACCGGCTATCAAATTGAACCGTCCGACGCCCATCGGTTCGACGGTGTGGACATCGGTGATTGACTAACGTGTCGAGGTAGGCGGCCCATGAAGCCGCCTCCCCCATGCAGTCAATACCAACCCGGTGCGGCATCGCTTGCGAGAAAATCCTCAACAACCGATCTGAAGTTGGCCGGTTCTTCAGAGAAGAGGAGATGCCCCGAGTTCTCGAATTCGACGTATCGATTTCTCGGAATGCTTTCCGCCATCGCAAGGCTGGTGCGTGGTGGGTTAACCCAGTCATGCGCTCCCGCTAGTAGTAGCACTGGGACGTTTACTTGGTTAAGTCGACTCGATATGTCAAAATCCGACGGCAAGTGCATCAACAGGTGGCGCATCAACTCAATGTTTGGCGTAGCACCCTTGATGAGACGCTCTGCAAGACCGGCGTTCATAGGGGCTGCGAGGAGTGGACCGACTTTCTCAAAGTAGGCCGCTATACTAGCCGTGTTCAGTTCACCCGCAAATAGCTTGGCAGCTGCCTCCATGGCGGCAGGCGATGCCCGGGTTGTCAACGATGGTGCTGTCCGCGTCACTTCTTTTTGCATGGGAGCGGCGGTTGGCGTGGCGGCAGCGAGGATAGCACCACGCGCTAATCCATGGTGCCTGAGCACAAGATGCAACGCGACCAACCCACCCAGCGAATGACCAAAAACGTAGGGCTTTCGTATCCCGAGTGCTCCGATTAGCGCTGCAATGTCATCGGCCATCTGTTCGTATGTCACCGTCTCAACAGGTGCATGCGCGGATCGCCCTTGCCCTCGTAAGTCTACAAAGAGGACCTGAGCAAACTCGCTGAGCTGCCCGAGACCTTCCCGGAGATATCGGTGATCGAGTCCGAGTATGCCGTGTAGAACGACGATCGTCGGTACTTCGTATAGACCTCCGTTGACCTTGCGCAGGGAGCTACCTTCGGTGTCGAAAAATATCTCGGTTTCGTTAATTCGGGCGTACAAGAGGACTCCATCCGTACATAGCCAAGTCGCGATTGCAGCTACGCCGCGAAAGCGTCTCCGCTTTGCCTGCTTTTGAAGTGTGCGAGATTGCTGATCGCTTGCGTCACCGGCATCTCGATCCCTCTAAGGTGCGCCAGTTCCAGCACAGCATCGCAAATGGACGCCAACTCAAGCTGATTTCCTCGCTCAAGGTCCTGAAGCATGGAGGTTTTTACGTCTCCCAGCAGCCGCCCGGTCTCCAGGATTGCCTGCGGATCGTCTTCGAGCTTCGCACCGTAAGCCTCGATCACCGGGAGGACCTCGTGAAGCATCTGACGACTGATATCGACTAGGTGTGCATCACCGAAGTTTTGCCGAAGCGTAGCGCCGGTAATGGCGGAGACCGGATTAGAGATTAGATTCCGTACGACTTTGCTCCATATCGCATCCCGGATGCGAGGTGCCTTCCGCACAACCAGGCCCGCCTTTTCGAGGAGGGAGGCCAGCCCGTCCAATCGCTCTGAACTCGTGTCGTCGAGCTCTCCAAGGGTCATTTGCAACGGATTGAACGTCCGTGCGATACCCTTCTGTATTCGCTCGACGGTGATCATGGTTGTAGTTCCAACAACCTGTCTAGATGGAATGATTTCCTTGAGGATTCCATTTGGATCGACCGATTGAATTTCTTGCCCAGCCCATCCACCGTCAATTCCGTCGAAGTACCACCAAGGTATGCCGTTCACGACTGGAACCACTGTCGTGCGGGGGCCGATCAGGTGTTTGATCGACGTTGCCAAGGCGGGCATATCCTGCGACTTTGGGGACATGAAGAGAACGTCCGGCTGTTGGAAATCGCCCGCCGTACCGACGTTAACCACCACTTGGTGGTCTCCTTCGCGGTCGAGCAGCCGAATTCCCTGCTTCCTGATGACGTCCAGGCTCTCACCCCTGGCAACCAAGTCAACTTGGAGGCCACTCAGGCGCAACCGCGCGGCAAGCGTTAGGCCAATCGCGCCTGCTCCGGCGACGCATATGCGTGGGCGTGTGTGTGTTTCATCGAGATGCTCAGCCATATGGGGTTTCCATCGTGTTAGATTGGAAATAGGTGGCTCGTCTCGGTTTCAGCTCGATTACAGCTGCTCTGCAGACGGACTACAACTGTTATCCAGCCAAGCCGTCACTCCTAAAGTAACCATCCGGGCTAGGCCGCAGACCTTATGTATTTAGCTCATCAGCGATGATGCGTTCGATCTTTTCCGGATCACATTGCTCGTCGATAAGGAACTGCCGAAC
>NZ_JAUDSA010000034.1:0-169459 GCF_030380805.1 Rhizobium sp. S163
TTACGACGCGTTGCGTCCGCCGATCAGGTCCTGCTGGATGCTAACGGGCTGACCCAACCGGGCCTTGTAGACCTCGTAGTTCTCTATCACCCGCTGCACATAGTTACGCGTCTCGGGGAACGGGATGCGCTCGATCCAATCGACGACGGCGTCGATCGATTTGCCACGCGGATCGCCATAGCGGCCGATCCATTCCGGAACGCGCTTCGGCCCGGCATTGTAAGCGATGAAAGTCATGATGTAGGAGCCGCCGAACGCGTCGATCTGTTCGCCGAGATAATGCGCGCCGAGCGTCGCGTTGTAGCCGGCGTCTGCGGTCAGCTTGTCCTTGGAATAGGCGATGTTGTGGCGCTTGGCGACTGCCATCGCCGTCCCGGGCAGGATCTGTAGCAGGCCGCGCGCGTCGGCGATGGAGACAGCCGTCGGATTGAAGGCGCTCTCCTGCCGGGCGATTGCATAGGCGAGCGCCTTGCCGGAGCCGGAGATGTTGGCGGTGCCGGGAATGACGCCGATCGGGAAGGCCAGCGCCGCGACATCGACGCCGCGCGCATAGGCGCTCTTGCCGATCTGCAGCGACAGATGGTGATCGCCGGAGCGCTCAGCCTGCGCCGAGAGGATGGCGAGTTCGCCCGGGCTCTGCATCTGTTCGCCGAGAGCGAGATAGAGAGCATTCGCCCGCCATCCGTGGCCGGCGGCGTCAAGCCGGGCGATCGCCTGCACGGCCTCGCGCGCCTGATAGCGCTGACGATCCGCCGGGCTTGGCGAGGGGTAGCTGACATTTATCGTCTTGCGGCCGAGCTTCTCGCCCGCAAGCTGGCCGTAGAAGGTCGTCGGATAGCTCGCAGCCTTGGCGTAGAACTCCGCCGCCTTGCCGGCACCACCGGCCTCGGCCGAGCGTCCCATCCAGTAGTAGGCGCGCGACACGGAAATCGGGCCGTTTGAGAAGTCGAGAATCTTGCGGAAATGCGTCTGGGCCGTTGTCGGGTCTTGCAGCCCGCGCAGCGCGTACCAGCCCGCATGGAATTCCGCCTCGACGATATCGGTCGGCGTCGTCGCCGCGTACTTCGAGACGATGCCGTAGGCGAGCTTGAACTGCCCCTGGTCGACCAGCCCACGGCTGACGATCCGCTGCTCGTTCCACCATTCGCCGGCATTGACGAGTTCGTCGCGGTCGCGCGGCATCTGCTGCAGAAGCTTGGCGGCCTCGGGATACTTCTCCTGCTTGCGCAGATATTCGATGCGCGCGAAGAGATAGCCTGGATCACCGTTCCACTTGCCGTCGACGCCGGCAAGAAGCGCGCCTGCATTCGGCGCCTTGCTGGCGACGGCTTCCCACGCCTTGTAGAGTGATTGCGCCTGCCCGAGATCGCCGAAACGCTTGGCCTGCGCCGTGCGGTTGCGATACATCAGGTATTCCATGCGCGCCTTGTGATCGGCAACGGTGAGCAAGCCCGCGAATTCGGCCAGGATCTTGTCTTCCGTCGCCTTGTCCAGCGTCTCGCCACGCCAGACTTTGCGCATGTATTTCGCCGCCTGCTGCTGCTTGCCGGTGGCGACCAGCGCGCGCGACAGGATCATCGCGCCGGAAGTCGTCTCCGGAGCGGTTTCGCCGAAGGCCGCGAGAACGGCCGAGGGCGAGGGGTTTTCGTCATAGAGCGCACGTTCGGAGTATATCCTGAGCTTTGCCAGCCCAGGCCAGCCCTTCAATTCCTGGGCAGCGGTGGCGATCTCGACAGAGGGTACGCCCTTCTGCCCGGAGACGGCGATCGCCCAGGTCAGGATGTGACGGTCGAGCGTGCCTTGCGCCATGCCGTCGCGGATGGAGATCGCCTGCATCGGATCCTTTGCGGATAGCGCGTCGAGGCCGGTCTTCAGGTCGCTGTTGACGGGCGCGATTGCCTGGCTTCGCGGTATGGCCCCCGTGGTCATCGATTCCGGCAGCGAGGTCTGCGGCATGTAGCCGATTGGACGAACGTCGGGAACGGGCGCGTCTTCGCCTGGGAGCTGCGCGGCAAATGTGCCCCATGCGGCGGCCGTGAGGCCGAGCGCGGACAGGATCAGAACAGCTCTCTTCATCAGGGATACTCGCAATGGAAACGCGTCCCTACATTTGCTGGGACGCATATTAACGAAACCTTACCGAAGCCCTTCAATTTCATTCACATTTGCGATCGGAATTTGTTGCAACAAAGCTCTGTACGCTTGTCGGACCCTTTGTGGCGCACTATGGTGCGCTCCTTCGTATTCAAGGAATGCGGCCGAAGCATGGATTGCGGTCGTAAGGAGTTCTGCATGTTCCAGGGATCCATTCCCGCACTCGTCACGCCTTTCACCGATGCTGGCCTTGTGGATGAAGCGGCCTTCGCCGCCCATGTCGATTGGCAGATCAAGGAAGGCAGCAGCGGTCTCGTTCCAGTCGGAACGACCGGCGAATCCCCGACCCTGTCGCATGCCGAACACAAACGCGTGGTCGAACTCTGTATCGAGGCCGCCGCCAAGCGCGTTCCCGTCATGGCTGGTGCCGGCTCCAACAACACCCGCGAAGCCGTCGAGCTCGCGCAGCACGCCGAAAAGGCCGGTGCCGATGCGGTTCTCGTCGTCACGCCCTATTACAACAAGCCGACGCAGAAGGGCCTCTACGCCCACTTTGCAGCGGTCGCGGAAGCCATCAAGCTGCCGATCTACATCTACAACATTCCGGGCCGTTCGGTCATCGACATGACGCCAGAAACCATGGGCGCGCTTACGAAGGCATACGGCAACATCGTCGGCGTCAAGGATGCCACCGGCAAGATCGAACGCGTCTCCGAACAGCGCATCACTTGCGGCAAGGATTTCCGCCAGCTCTCCGGCGAAGACGCAACCGCGCTCGGCTTCAACGCCCATGGCGGCGTCGGCTGCATCTCGGTCACGGCCAATGTTGCCCCGCGCCTCTGTGCCGAGTTCCAGGCCGCGACGCTGGCTGGCGATTTCGCGAAAGCGCTCGAATATCAGGACCGCCTGATGCCGCTGCACAAGGCGATCTTCCTGGAGCCAGGCCTCTGTGGCGCCAAGTACGGCCTCTCGAAGATCCGCGGCATGAACCGCACGGTTCGCTCTCCGCTCGTCTCCTCGCTGGAGGCAAGCACGGAAGCCGCACTCGACGCAGCGCTGCGCCAAGCCGGCCTTTTGAACTGATAGCCTGCTGAACCGATAAAACGCGCGGCCTTCACAAAGATGGGCCGCGCCTCTACATAAAGCCGAGAAGTGCGGGCGCGGATATCGCGCCCCCGAGCAATTGGAATTTGTCATGGCCCCCAAAGGCAGCCAGCGCGTCGTCAAGAAGATCGTCGCCGAAAACCGCAAGGCGCGCTACAACTACGAGATCGTCGATACCTACGAGGCTGGCTTGGTGCTGATGGGCACCGAGGTCAAGTCGCTGCGCGAGGGCAAGGCCAATATCGCCGAATCCTACGCCTCGGACGAAGGTGGCGAGATCTGGCTGATCAATTCCTATCTTCCGGAATATCTGCAGGCCAACCGCTTCAACCACGAGCCGCGCCGCCGCCGCAAGCTCCTGCTGTCGGGCCGCGAGATCAACCGTCTGCGTGCCGGTATCAACCGCGAAGGCATGACGCTCATCCCGTTGAAGATCTACTTTAACGATCGCGGCCGCGCGAAGATGGAACTTGCTTTGGCGAAGGGCAAGAAGCTGCACGACAAACGCGAGTCTGAAAAAGAACGCGATTGGAACCGGCAGAAGAGCCGGCTTCTCAAGGATAATGGCTGATCAAATAGCGGCCTGAATCAAAACCGCGGCAAGTGCCGCGGTTTTCTTTTGGAGCATTGGTTGCTCGCGTCAGCTTTCGAAGTCGCTGGATGCCGCTGGCTCAACCGGACGGGCAGGGCGCTCGGACGGGTCGCGGCCTATTTCGCTCTTCAGGGACAAGAGGTCGATGAAGTGATCCGCCTGACGGCGCAGGTCGTCGGCGATCATCGGCGGCTGGGTTGCCATCGTCGAGATGATCGAGACCTTGCGGCCCTTGCGCTGCAGCGCCTCGACCAGCGTCGTGAAGTCGCCGTCGCCGGAGAAGATCACCAGGTGGTCGACGGTTTCGGATTGCTCCATCGCATCGATCGCGAGCTCGATATCCATGTTGCCCTTGATCTTGCGGCGGCCCATGGAGTCGGTGAATTCCTTGGCGGGCTTGGTCACGACCTTGTAGCCGTTGTAATCCAGCCAGTCGATCAGCGGGCGGATCGAGGAATATTCCTGGTCCTCGATCAGGGCCGTGTAATAATAGGCGCGCAGCAGATAACCGCGCTTCTGGAAGGCTTTCAGAAGTTTTCTGTAGTCGATATCAAAGCCGAGACTCTTGGACGCCGCGTAGAGATTGGCGCCATCAATGAAAAGTGCAATTTTTTCTCGCGGGTCGAACATCGCGTACCAATCCACTTTGAGTAATCTATTATGCGGCTGCAGATAGCCCACGAAAACAATGGGTTATCTGAAAAATTCAGAACAATTCTTACTTTATGAACTATTCATATAAGTCAGATTTAGGACAGGATTCGGCATATTCCAAGCAACTTTTAGTGGAAACCTCTAAAATTAGAAAGTTCCCACAGGCTCGAACGGCTCCTTCACTAAAAACTTGAATTCGCCTGCTTTTAATTGTATCGCCGTGCTAATCCCGAGATCCCGACCGTAAAGGACAGGCAATGGCCCGTGTCACAGTAGAAGATTGCATTGACAAAGTTGAGAACCGCTTCGAGCTGGTTCTGCTTGCCAGCCACCGTGCCCGGCTGATTTCCCAGGGCGCCTCGATCACCATCGATCGCGACAACGACAAGAACCCGGTCGTCGCCCTTCGCGAGATCGCCGACGAGATGCTGTCTCCCGACGACCTGAAGGAAGACCTGATCCATTCGCTGCAGAAGCACGTCGAAGTCGACGAGCCCGAGCCCGATCCGGCAAGCCTCATCACCACCGCGGCTGCTGCCGATGGCGAAGAGCAGGAAGACGCTCCGGAGACGATCACCTTCGACCAGATGTCGGAAGAAGAGCTTCTGGCCGGTATCGAAGGCCTCGTGCCGCCGGAAAAGAGCGACGATTACTAATCGTCAATCTTGCGCCATTATTGCTTCGGCATATGATTGAGTATCACGTGCGCCAATCTGTGATTGGCGCGCTTTTCTTTTGTGATGGAGTGGTTTCGGCATGATGCGGCAGTACGAGCTCGTGGAGCGGGTTCAGAAATACAAGCCCGACGCCAACGAAGCCCTGCTCAACAAAGCCTATGTCTATGCCATGCAGAAGCATGGGCAGCAGAAGCGGGCAAGCGGCGATCCCTATATCTCCCACCCCCTCGAAGTCGCCGCCATCCTCACGGACATGCATCTCGACGAGTCGACGATCGCCGTCGCCCTGCTGCACGACACCATCGAAGACACGACCGCGACCCGCGCCGAGATCGATGAACTCTTCGGCGAAGACATCGGCCGCCTCGTCGAAGGCCTGACGAAGATCAAGAAGCTCGATCTCGTCACCAAGAAGGCCAAGCAGGCCGAAAACCTGCGCAAGCTGCTGCTTGCGATCTCCGACGACGTGCGCGTCCTCTTGGTCAAGCTGGCCGACCGCCTGCACAACATGCGCACCCTCGACCACATGTCGCCGGAAAAGCGCGCGCGCATTTCCGAAGAGACGATGGATATCTACGCGCCGCTCGCCGGCCGCATGGGTATGCAGGATATGCGCGAGGAGCTGGAGGACCTGTCCTTCCGCCACATCAACCCCGAGGCTTACGACACTGTCACCAAGCGCCTCGAGGAGCTGTCGCGACGCAACGAAGGTCTGGTCAAGAAGATCGAGACCGAGCTGCGCGATCTTCTGGTCGCCAACGGCCTGACCAATGCCTACGTCAAAGGTCGTCAGAAGAAGCCTTATTCGGTCTTCCGCAAGATGCAGTCGAAGTCGCTCTCCTTCGAACAGCTGTCGGATGTCTATGGCTTCCGCATCATCGTCGACGATATTCCGTCCTGCTATCGCGGCCTTGGCATCGTCCACACCCGCTGGCGCGTCGTACCCGGCCGCTTCAAGGATTACATCTCGACGCCGAAGCAGAACGACTATCGTTCGCTGCACACCACCATCGTCGGCCCATCCAGCCAGCGCATCGAGCTGCAGATCCGCACCAAGCGCATGCACGAGATCGCCGAGTTCGGTATCGCCGCCCACACGCTCTACAAGGACGGCGCCACCAACGCCGATAGCGACATCCTCTCGCGCGAATCCAACGCCTATTCCTGGCTCCGCCACACGATCGAGGCGCTGGCCGAGGGTGATAGCCCGGAAGAGTTCCTGGAGCACACTAAGCTCGAGCTCTTTCAGGACCAGGTCTTCTGTTTCACGCCGAAGGGCAAGCTGATTGCGCTTCCGCGCGGCGCCACCCCGATCGACTTTGCCTACGCCGTTCACACCAACATCGGCGACACCACCGTTGGCGCCAAGATCAACGGCCGCATCATGCCGCTCGTCACCCGCCTTGCGAATGGCGATGAGGTCGAGATCATCCGCTCCGGCGTGCAGGTGCCGCCGGCGGCCTGGGAAGAGATCGTCGTGACCGGTAAGGCACGCGCCGCCATCCGCCGTGCCACGCGCATGGCCATCCGCAAGCAATATGCCGGCCTTGGTCACCGCATTCTCGAGCGCACTTTCGATCGCGCCGGCAAGGTGTTCTCCCGTGAAGCGATGAAGCCGGCGCTGCACCGCCTCGGCCAGAAGGATGTCGAGGACGCGATTGCCTCCGTCGGCCGCGGCGAGATGTCGTCGCTCGACGTCTTGCGCGCCGTCTATCCCGATCACCAGGAAGAGCGCATCACCTCCAAGCCCTCGGGCGACGATGGATGGTTCAATGTTCGCAGCGCTACCGGCATGATCTTCAAGATCCCGGATAAGGGCAAGGCGACCGAGCATGCACCAAACGGCCCGGAGGCCTTGGGTGATGCCGAGGCCGTGCCGATCCGTGGCATCTCGAGCAATATCGACGTGCAGTTCGCCCCGACGGGCGCTGTCCCCGGCGACCGCATCGTCGGCATCACTAACACGACCGAAAACGCCAAGGGCATCACGATCTATCCGATCCAGTCCCCCGTGCTGCAGCGGTTTGACGAGCAGCCCGATCGCTGGATCGATGTGCGCTGGGATCTCGATGAGGCCAACAAGTCGCGCTTCATGGCCCGCATCCTGGTCAACGCGCTGAACGAGCCCGGTACGCTCGCAAAGCTTGCCCGCACAGTCGCCGATGTCGACGTCAACATCCGCGTCTTCAACACGGTTCGCGTCGCCACCGACTTCACGGAGATGGCGCTCGATGTCGAAGTTTGGGATCTTCGCCAGCTGAATCAATTGCTTGCACAGCTGAATGAGCTGGATTGTGTTGCGACTGTGCGCCGGCTTTACGAGTAAAGCGGGCGCATCTGCACCCGGTTTGCACAATATGTGATCGTTTTATGGTCAAATTGTCGCAGATGAGGGGCCAGATATGCGTTTGGCGCATGGCTGACTGAGAGTTAGAGCGTTGGTAAAAACGCTCGTCTCCGCCTATCTTCTGGTCATCAACAAGTGACCGAAAGAAGGAGGCATCCAAATGTTTACACCGATCAAGAAGTTCGCTCGTGCCCTGCGCGCTCCGAGCGCTGAAGAACGCGAAACCGCATACCTGAACGGCTCGTTCGACCGTATCGATCTCGAATACCGCCAGCGTCAGGTTGACCGTGGTCTGTTCCGTACCCGTTAATCGGTTACTGGATTTGCAAGTGGGAAGGGGCGTTTGAGTTACGCCCCGGTAGATACTCAGTCGGCGCACATCAAATAGCGACTGAGGAGGTCTGGCGCTCTTGTCAGGCCTGTGCGGCATGCACTACATACGCGCCATGTTATTTCGTCGTCGGAAACCCGCTGGATTTCGTGAAAAGCTGCGTGAGCTGCTTTGGCCACGAAAGGGATTCCTGAGGCCTCCGCGCTATCTCGTGATGCGCGTGCTTCGCCTGAGGGCATCGCCACATGCGGTGGCCGTTGGCGTTGCGGCCGGGATCTTCGTGTCCTGGACCCCGTTCATCGGCGTCCATTTCATCATGGCCTTCGTCATCACCTATCTGTTGTCAGGCAATATGGTCGCCGCCGCTCTTGGCTGCGCGGCCTTCGGCAATCCGCTGACCTATCCCTTCATCTGGGGAACGACCTGGGAAATCGGGCACCTGCTCCTGAGCCGCAAGGATACGATGCAGGGCAATGCGGTCGATCTTCCCGCACTCTTCCACGAGCTGCATTTCAGCGAGCTTTGGCGCCCGGTGTTGGAGCCGATGCTGATCGGTTCGCTGCCGCCGGCAGCCGTCACCGCCGTGGCCATCTACTTCGCGACATTCTACACGGTGAGGGGCTTCCAGGGACGCCGCCGTGCCCGCCTGCTTGAGCGTGCGCGCCTGCGCGTCGCTGAGCCAGTTTCGCTTGAGGAAACAGTATGATCATCGGTATCGGCAGCGATCTCATCGATATCAGGCGCGTGGAGAAATCGCTGGAGCGATTTGGCGAGCGCTTTACCAATCGCTGCTTCACCGAGATCGAACAGCAGAAATCCGACCGCCGCGCCAACCGCGCCGCCTCCTACGCCAAGCGCTTCGCCGCCAAGGAGGCCTGCTCAAAAGCTTTGGGCACGGGTATCGCCCAGGGTGTCTTCTGGAAGGATATGGGCGTCGTCAACCTCCCGAGCGGCAAGCCGACGATGAAACTGACAGGCGGCGCTGGCGAGATTTTGCAGAGGATGTTGCCGGCGGGGCATCGCGCCGCCATCCATTTGACAATTACCGATGATTATCCCTTGGCTCAGGCCTTCGTCATCATCGAGGCTCTGCCGCTGGGCAGCTGACCGCCCAGCAACTGACCGTTACCTGTCTGGCTTTTAATGTTCGTGGCATTGCCGCAATCAGCCGAAGCCGCTACACAGAACCGATTAAAGACTTGCGCCGTTTTGGCGCTCTGAAGGAATAGACTGCGTGTCCGAAAAAGTTCAAGCCAAGCCGAACGCCCTCTGGGAGAACATCAAGGTCATCGTCCAGGCATTGGTCTTGGCGATGGTCATCCGCACGGTCCTGTTCCAGCCATTCACCATTCCCTCGGGCTCGATGATGCCGACGCTTCTTGTTGGCGACTATATCTTCGTCAACAAATTTTCTTACGGCTACTCGAAGTATTCCCTGCCGTTCTCGCCAAACCTGTTCAGCGGTCGTATCTTCGCAAGCGAGCCGAAGCGCGGCGACGTTGTCGTCTTCCGCTTCCCGCCGAATCCCGATGTCGATTACATCAAGCGTCTCGTCGGTCTTCCCGGCGACCATATCCAGGTCACCGATGGCGTGCTTTACGTCAACGGCAAGGCTGTTCCGAAGGTGCCGGATGGCACGTTCAACTCCGATTACGCGCAGGACCCGGGCCAGGACGTTCCGGTTTTCCGCGAAACCCTCGATAACGGTGTGACCTACGACACGCTCGACCAGTCTCCGGTATCGCGTGGCGACAACACTCGCGAGTTCATCGTTCCCGAAGGTCACTACTTCATGATGGGCGACAACCGCGACAACTCACTCGACAGCCGCTTCGACGTCGGTTTCGTACCGGCCGAAAATCTGGTTGGCCGCGCCAGCGTCATCTTCTTCTCGCTTGGCAACGACACCTCCTTCCGCGAAATCTGGAAGTGGCCTTCCAACATGCGTTGGGATCGACTGTTCAAGGGCGTTGAATGAGCAAGTCGCCGACGCTTTCGGCGGCTGACCGAACAAAGCTCGAGGCGCTGATCGGCCATGTCTTTGCCGAGAAGGAGCGCCTCGATCGTGCACTGACGCATGCAAGCGCCCGCACCCAGAAGGGTGCGAACTATGAACGGCTTGAGTTTCTTGGCGACCGGGTTCTTGGCCTGTGTGTCGCCGAGATGCTTTTCAGGACCTTCGGCGCCGCCACGGAAGGCGAGCTGTCTGTCCGCCTGAACCAGCTGGTCAGCGCCGACACCTGCGCCGAAGTTGCCGACGAGCTCGGCCTGCATCTCTACATTCGCACCGGTGCCGACGTGAAAAAGCTCACCGGCAAGCGCATGATGAATGTCCGCGCCGACGTCGTCGAAAGCCTGATCGCCGCGATCTATCTCGACGCCGGCCTCGAGGTCGCGCGCCACTTCATCGTGAAGTATTGGGAGAAGCGGGCGGTGCGCGCCGATGGCGCCCGACGCGACGCCAAGACGGAACTACAGGAATGGTCGCATGCCAAATTCGGCGTGACGCCAAACTACCGGGTTGAAGAGCGCACCGGACCGGATCATGATCCGCGCTTCACGGTGACGGTCGAAGTCGCCGGCGTGAAGCCGGAAACGGGCGTCGAGCGCTCCAAGCGTGCCGCCGAGCAGGTGGCCGCGACGAAGATGCTCGAACGCGAAGGCATTTGGCAGAAATCGTCTGCCGGAAATTGACGGGAACAATGACCGAAGAACACGACATCGCGGATAGCGCCGCTGAACCCGCTGGCCCGACGCATTCCGGCTTCGTCGCCCTGATCGGGCCGACCAATGCCGGCAAGTCGACCTTGCTGAACCGCCTGGTTGGCGCCAAGGTCTCGATCGTCAGCCACAAGGTGCAGACGACGCGCGCGGTCATCCGCGGCATCGCCACCCATGACAACGCCCAGATCGTCTTCATGGACACGCCTGGTATCTTCAAGCCGCGTCGCCGGCTCGATCGCGCCATGGTAACCTCCGCCTGGGGCGGCGCCAAGGATGCCGATATCATCATGCTCCTGATCGACAGCGAGCGTGGCCTGCGCGGCGATGCCGAGAAGATCCTTGAGAGCCTGAAGGACGTGCCCCAGCGCAAGATCCTCGCTCTTAACAAGATCGACCGCGTCAAGCGCGAGGATCTGCTGGCTCTGGCCTCCGCCGCCAACGAATACGTCGCTTTCGACCAGACCTTCATGATCTCGGCCGAAAACGGTTCGGGCTGTGACGACGTCATGGACTATCTCGCCAAGACGCTTCCCGAGGGGCCGTGGTATTATCCGGAAGACCAGATCTCCGATCTGCCGATGCGCCAGCTGGCCGCCGAAATCACCCGCGAGAAGTTGTTCCTGCGCCTGCATCAGGAGCTACCCTACGCATCGCATGTCGAGACGGAAAAGTGGGAAGAGCGCAAGGATGGATCCGTTCGCATCGAGCAGGTGATCTACGTCGAGCGCGATAGCCAGAAGAAGATCGCTCTCGGCAAGAACGGCGAAGCGATCAAGGCGATCTCCACCGCATCGCGCAAGGAACTGTCGGAAATCCTTGAGCAGACCGTGCACCTCTTCCTCTTCGTGAAGGTGCGCGAGAACTGGGGCGACGACCCCGAGCGTTTCCGCGAGATGGGCCTGGAATTCCCGCGCCAGTAAGCGGCCCCGGTTATGGCGCAAGTCCCTCGTTTCCTTGGAAAAATCCAAGGGTCGGCGGAACAAAGTTGCAAGTGATGAGTTCTTAGAAAGCGGCGTCCCGATTTCGGGGCGCCGCTTTTTCTGGATTATGGGACACGCATGGCGACATCACGGCCGACGCATTCGTTCAAGACACCCTGCGAACAGTGTCCCTTGCGGCCGCTGCCGCATTTCCGCGAGTTCACCGGCGACGAGCTGGGCTTCATTTCCAAGTTCAAGAAGGGTGAACTGGCGGCCGATGCAGGCGCCACGATCCTGGTCGAAGGCGCCCACAGCGCCCACCTGTTCACGGTGCTGTCCGGCTGGGGCTTTCGCTACAAGACGCTCGAAGACGGCCGCCGCCAGATCCTGAACTACATCATGCCCGGCGATCTGATCGGCCTCCAGGGCACCATCATGGGCGAGATGCAGCACTCGATCGAGGCGCTGTCGCCGGTATCGCTCTGCGTATTCGAGCGCGACAAGCTGATGACGTTGTATAACAAGCATCCGTCGCTCGCCTTCGACATCACCTGGATGGCGGCGCAGGAAGAGCGGATACTCGACGAACACCTGCTGAGCATCGGCCGGCGAACGGCGCTGGAGCGCGCCGCCTACCTGATCGCCTTCCTCTATCAGCGCGGCAAGCAGCTCAATCTCTTCAACGGCCATAGCGCCATCCCGATCACCCAGCAGCACATAGCCGACACGCTCGGCCTCTCGATCGTGCACACCAACAAGACCTTGAAAAAGCTTGCTTCGCGCAATCTTATCCGCTGGCAGGAGCGCGCCTGCGAGGTGCTGGATGGCGAAACGCTCGCCAAAATTGCTGCCTGGGATGGGCTCGACGAAAGGGTGCGCCCCTTCCTCTAAGCGGTTCTATCTATGTCTTTTTTAAATGCAAATTCCAGGGCCGGACCCTAATGTCCAGCACGAGTCATTCTTGTGTCGAGATTCGCTAATATCGACCGGGAGTGAAAAAGCCGCTATGCAAGCATAGGCGGCGTGAACTTTTCGGCTGAGGCCGTGGGTTGTCAGGGGTAGAGATGCGATTTTGGGATATATGGTGCGTCGATGGCGGCGCCCGGAAGAGGGCTTTCTGATCATGGTCGCGAGACGTGTTCTGGTTCTCGAGGATAGCTTGATCATCGCGATGGAGGCGGAAGACATTCTGCGCGCCGTCGGTGTCGAGACCATCGATATTTGCAATAGCGTCGAGCAGGCCAACGAGGCGATCCAGGCCGACAGCTATGATTTCGCCCTGCTTGACGTCAATCTCGGCGAGGTCATGAGCTTCGACTTCGCCCGCCGGCTGGTCGCCGCCGAAATCCCCTTCGGCTTCGTCAGCGGCTACTCCGACACGCTGGATTTCCCAGAAGACCTGCAAAACAGGCCGCTTCTCGTCAAGCCGTTCGACGAGGACGCGATGCGGGACTTCCTGCGCCGGCTTTTCCCCTCCGAGTCCTGATAGGCTTTCATGACAGGGCTTGCGCCATGCGCTAGGATAGCGCGTGGTCGGAAGGTCGATTTGTAATGCAGTGGCAAGGTCGTGCAATTATTCTTGGCGTTCGGCGCCATGGCGAGACAAGCGTCATCACAGAGGTGATGACGCCGGATCGTGGCCGTCACTTGGGCATGGTGCGATCCGGGCGTTCGCGCGCCATGCAGCCGGTGCTGCAGCCCGGCAATGAGGTCGAGGTCACCTGGCGCGCGCGTCTCGATGAGCATATGGGTGAGTTCAAGATCGAGCCCCTTACGCTGCGCGCCGCCCGGCTGATGGAAACGGCGACCGCGGCTTACGGCGTGCAGGCCATGGGTGCCTTGCTCAGGCTTCTGCCCGAGCGCGATCCGCATCCACATCTCTTCGAAGCCCTGGAAGTCATTCTCGACAATCTCGATAACCCAGCCGATGCGGGCGAATTGTTCGTTCGCTTCGAACTCGCCGTGCTCAACGATCTCGGTTTCGGTCTCGACCTCAACGAATGTGCTGCAACTGGCACCCGCGCAGATCTTGCCTATGTCTCGCCGAAGTCGGGTCGCGCGGTCAGCCGCGACGCCGGCGCACCCTGGGCCGACAGGATGTTCGCCTTGCCGGCGTTTCTATCCGTGGAGAAGCGACAGGCCGCCGATTTCGACAGCCTGTCTGAGGCATTTCGCCTGACGGCTTTCTTCCTGCATCGCCATGTCTATGAGCCGCGCGGTCTGGAGCCGTCGACAGCCCGCGAGGGCTTCGTGCAGGCCGCGCTCAAGGCGCTGAAGCCCGCCGCTGCTTAGCCCACCGTTCAGGCGCGCTTGCGCACCTTGAACGCCCATCCATCCGGCCGCTCGTCGAGCACTTTCACCGTATCGCCGATTGCGATAGCGCCAGCCGCGCGCGGCGTGACGTTCCAGCCAAACAGCGGGCCGGGGACACGGCGGTCTGCCGACATGCGGATGCGGCCCATGGCCGGCATCGGGTTCGCAACCTCGCGCGAACCGGTCTGCTGGTCCTGCGTGGTCATGATGCAGCGCGCGCACGGCTTCACCAGATCGAAGCGGATGCCGCCGATCTCGATGGCCGCCCAGCGATCCTCCGGCCAGGCTTCGTCCGTGTCGATGACGATGTTCGGCCGGAACCGCTCCATCCCGACGCTGCCTTCGCCGTGCGCCTCGATATCGGCGTTGAGTGCCTTCAGCGACCCCGTCGTGGTCACCAGGATCTGGTAACCATCCGCGAAGGTCACCGGCGTGTCGTCACCCGCCCATTCCGGGCTCGCGATGCGATTGGCGTCCTCGTCGAAGAACACGAATTTCAGGTCCCGGCCGAACCAGCGCGAGAGCACTTGGTTGGAGTGGTCGTCGGCGACAGCGGCATTGACGATCGACTTCCAGATCGAGACATCGATGCGCTTGTTGCCATCGGGCAGGGGGACGAACAGGGTCTCTCCGTTCATGCCGAGATGAAAGCCGTTGGGTTCTTGGCGAACGTCGAGCCGCGCCAGATCCGTCATTTCGCGCTGGGTGATGAAGCTGCCATCCGGATTGATCAGCATCGCGCGCCGGTCTCCGGGCAGGCCGAAGGCGTTGATCTCGGTGCTTTGAAGCGCGATGCCACGGGCGCTCTTGAGCGGATAGATGAAGAGATCGCTGACGCGCATGTAAGTCCTCCTAGATTTCGTCCATGAAGGCGTCGAGAAAATCTCGCAGCCTCTTGTCGCGCTCCGCAGCGAGCGCCCGGCCAGCGACCGTCTTGAACCCATCGGCCAGCTTGAACAGTTTCGTCTGGAAATGGTCGATGACATAACGCCGATCGTCAAGCGGTCGTTCGTTTCCAGCCGGGTCGAGCGGGTCGTAAAGCGACGACGCCATGCGCCCGCCGATATAAAAACAGCGGCCCGCGCCGACCATGCCGATCGCATCCAGCCGGTCTGCATCCTGCAGGATCTTTGCCTCAAGCGTCTCGGGCTCGATATTCGCCGAGAAACTGTGCGTCAGGATCGCGTGGGCGACGGCGGCAATGTCGTCCTTCGACCATCCAAGGTCTGCCAGCACCCCAGAGGCCTTCTCGGCAGCAAGCGCGGACGCCTGTGCTCTGAGCGGCGAGCTCTTCTCTACGGCCACGCAATCATGCAGCAAGACTGCAGCGGCAAGAATGCGGCCATCTCCGCCTTCGCTTGCCTGGATGCGCATGGCGTTCTTGAAGACGCGCAGGATATGCGCGAGATCATGCGAACCATCGTCGCCTTCGTGGGAATGCGGGATAAGCGCTTCAGCAAGCGTTTCGTATGGACGGAAGGCCTGAGCCTCTTTCATGTGCGCACCAAGAGTAGACGGAGACCGCCTCTCTTAGAGCGGGCGGTGACGAGTCGCAATGCAGTGTCACACCGCCTGGGCTTTGCCATCTGCGTGGGCGCCTGCGAGCATCTTGGGCACGTCGAAGGCGGGGCGAGGGGAACTGATGTGATAACCCTGAATCTCGTCGCATGCTTCTTGAGCGAGCAGATCCTGCTGCTGCGCCGTTTCCACGCCTTCGACGGTGACCCGCATGCCGAGCGCGTCGCCGAGCAGAATGATGGCGCGCATGATCGCGAAGGCTTCCTTGTTGTCCACAATGTCGTTGACGAAGGACTTGTCGATCTTGATCTTGTCGAAGGGGAAGCTGCTCAGATAGCTCAGCGACGAATAACCGGTGCCGAAGTCGTCCATGGAGATGTGAACGCCGCGCTGACGAAGCGCATGCAATACCGGCAGCGCCTCGTCGCGGTTCTCCATCAGCACGCTCTCGGTGATCTCGATTTCCAACCGTCCCGGTGAGAGTTCGGATACGGCAAGCGCTGCGGAAACGTCGTCTTCCAGGTTGCTGGAGATAAATTGAATGGCCGAAACGTTGACGGCAACCTTGATCTCGGCGGGCCATGTCGCGGCGTCCATGCAGGCGCGCTTGAGCACCCATCGCCCGATATCGACGATAAGCCCCACCTCTTCGGCCAGTGGGATGAACTCCAACGGTGCGATCCGGCCGCGTGTTGGGTGGTTCCAGCGAAGCAGGGCCTCGAAACCGCAGATGCGCCGTTCGGCCATATCATAGAGCGGTTGGTAGTGAAGCTCGAATTCCTCGTTGTGGATGGCCCTGCGCAAATCCGCTTCAAGCGCTCGCCTCGATTCGAGCTGCGCTTCCATCTCCGAGGTGAAGAAGCGCTCGCCGCGTCTGCCGCCGCTCTTGGCATGTGACAGTGCGACGCCGGCATGTTTCAGCAGCAGTTCGGTCTCCGTGCCGTCCTTGGGGCATATGGCGATCCCCATGGACACGCTGAGTTCGACGGCTTTGTCGCCGCGGAAGAAGGGCGCCGAGAGCTCACGCCTGATCTGGTCGGCAAGCGCCATGACATTCCACGGCTGCTCGCGCCCATGTTGCAGGATGGCGAATTCGTCGGATCCCAGGCGTGCGAGAATGTTGTTCTTGCCTGCAAGGGCACGCAAACGATCGGCGACCTGCCGCAGGATCTTGTCGCCCGCCGAAACGCCGAGCGTGTTGTTGACGGACTTGAAGCGATCGAGATTGAGATGGATGAGCGCGATCTGATCGTCGGCCTTGCGCGCGGCAAGTGCCGTATCCAGCTGTTCACGGAACCGGATGCGGTTGGGCAGGCCGGTGAGGGGGTCGTGATGCGCCAGGAACGCGATGCGATCGGCTGCCTTTCGGTCTTCGGTGATATCGGCGTGAATGGAGATGTTGCTGCCATCGGGAAGCACGGTGACGACGCTTTGAATGATACGGCCGTCATTCATCTCCCATTCGCGGCGGCGGATACGCCCCGCATCGGGCCGGCTTTCGTGGCTGGCGGCTTTGACGTCCTGCTTCTCCAGTCCGTCGATCTTCGCTATCAGTGAACTGATCGATGTCCCGGCTTGCGTGTCCTCTCCCGTCAGCCCGAACAATTGCTGGAAGCGAATGTTGGATACGACAAGTCTCTGGCTCGAATCGAAAATGCACAGGCCAAGCGGCAGGTGGTTGAGGACGATTTCAAGAAGTCGGCTCTGTTCGGCAAGGTTCCGGTTTGCTTTTCGGTAGGTGTCCAGAACGAGTTTGATCAGGCGCTGCCCGTCGGCCGTGCCGTCTTCATTCAGAGATGCCGCGCATTGGCGCTTGAAGAGCGCTTCAGCTTCCATGGACGCCGCTCTCCGTCGCGCACGAAAGCGCGAACAGGCTAAAATGAACTGACTGCCTTGATGTTGAGATCCCGTGTGGCACACGCGACATGCGAAGACATTCCTGAAGCATTTAGAGCAATATAAAATTGCAATCGAAGGTTGATTTTGTGTGGCAAATCCAGCGGGCATAATCCTTTGGTCGCATTAATATTTGGTTCCCTCGAAAAAAGATATATCAATAGCGCTATATTTATTAGCTGGCGTGCACCCTCGCGCCCAGCGTCTTGCGGTGGATCGAAGTCGAGCGTCGGCAGCGATCAAAAGGTCAGATTTTGTCAATCATGGTTAATGCGGCATTAACAACTTATTGACCGGCCTCGCAAATCAGTTTAACCACCGGCTTAGTTCCGATTTTTCCCTATTCGTATTGCGTACAAACATCATCGGTAATGCGGTGAACGG
Organism: Rhizobium sp. S163; assembly: GCF_030380805.1. Lineage (NCBI taxonomy): Bacteria > Pseudomonadati > Pseudomonadota > Alphaproteobacteria > Hyphomicrobiales > Rhizobiaceae > Rhizobium > Rhizobium sp. S163. The sequence goes on from NZ_JAUDSA010000034.1 coordinate 17,555, forward strand.
AGGTTTGTATGAACCGTATTTCGTCTGCAGTTGATACGTCCTATGCGTATCTCGGCACTCTTTCGAGATTGGATTCCAACAGTGACGGCGTGTTGAGCCGGAGTGAGCGTGCGGCTGATGAGAAGCCGGGAATCCTGTCCGTTGCGAGCCAGTCCCAGAATACCCAGGAAGCGCCCAAGCTGTCGAATGGCGTGCTCGCATTCATGATGAGTGCACGTCAGTCCGGCGCGTTGAGCTCCGGTTATGAAAGCCAGGCAAATTCGGCCAATGTTCTCTATCAGAACACCTATGGCCAGTACGATCTCGACATCGCGTCCTGATCGCTTATCTTGGATTAATCGAAGATGAAGCCGGCCGGTTGGCCGGCTTTTTCTTTGTCTGCTCTTACCCGGAGCACCAGCCGCTTGGAACACCGACACGCGGGATGCGTTTGTCAGAGAGGGCCAATAGGAGGGAAACACGATGAGACGACTTCTATCCATGACATTCGCGACCGTCGCGGCCTTGGCAACCGTTGCCTTCGCGCAAGACAAGCAGACTGCGCAGGCGAATTTCGTCGGTGCCGATGGCAAGGACGATGGGCGCGCCACATTGACGGCGGCCGCCGCCGGTGGCGTCTTGATCGAGCTTGAAGTATCCGGTCTACCGGCAAACAAGTGGGTCGCATTCCACGTCCACGAAACCGGCAAGTGCGACGCCGCCAGTCATCACGAATCGGCCGGCAAGCACTTCAACCCGACCAAGGCCGAGCACGGTCTGCTCGCCGCCAAGGGTCCGCATGCCGGCGATATGCCGAACCAGTATGTCGGGCAGGACGGTGTCTTGAGGGCGCAGGTCTTCGATGGGATGGTGACCCTCGATGGCAAGGATAACGGCATTCGCGGCCGTGCCCTGATGATCCACGAATACTCGGATGACTATCGTAGCCAGCCAGCCGGCGATGCCGGCGCTAGGCTCGCATGCGCCGTCATCAAGTAGCATTGACCCCTGCCATGGCAGAAACAAAGGTGGCCGCCAGCTTGGCGGCCACCTTTTTTTACAGAATAGGCAGGCCCTTCTCGTCGAAGCTGGCCTTCACCCGGCCGAGAATCTCGCGGCGGGCATCGTCCCAGTCGCCGGTCTTTGCCCAGTAGCGCAGCGTCAGCGTGATCTTGTCCGACGTCACCGCATCGATATAGGTCTTCGGCTGCGGCGACTTCTCCACCCGCGAATCGGCCTTGGCAATATCCGTCAGCGTCTTCATCGCCAGATCGACATCGTCGCCCGCCCGCACATTGATGGTGAGATCGTTCTTGCGCGTCTTCTCGCGGCTGTAATTGGTGATCGGCGTATTCCAGAGCGTCGAATTCGGCGCCAGCAGATAGAGCCCGTCGGCAGTGCGGAACTCGGTCGCGAACAGCCCGATCTCACGCACGGTGCCGGCGACGCTGCCCGTCGCGATATATTCGCCGACCCGGAAAGGCCGCAGGATCAGCAGCATGATTCCCGCGGCGATATTCTGCAGCGTACCTTGCAATGCCAGGCCGATGGCCAAACCGGCCGCACCAAGAGCCGCGATGATCGACGCCGTCTGTACCCCGAACTGCCCGAGCACGGTGATGAAGACAAGAATTAGCAACGCGTAGTGCAGGACATTGGTGAAGAAACGGGCCAGCGTCTCGTCGATCCCACGCACCCGCGAGATGCCCTCGAACGCCCAGCGGCTGACGAAGCTCGCCATCAACCAGCCCAGCACCAGCAGGATGAGCGCGCCAAGGATAGAGAATGAATATTGGACCGCAAGCGCGCTTGCCTGGCTCAAAGCCGTTCGGGTTGCCACGATTACGTCGGTTGCCTGTTGTTCCATGATCTCGCCAAATATCTGAAATGATTATCGGTTGACCTGCGTAGATGGGACAGAAGGCAGGCGCGTCAACCGTTTAAAACGGTCACGCTTTGTCAAGCGCAAGCACGAAGGGCGCGTTTCCATCCGCATCGGCGCCGCGGCCGATCGCCTTGATCGCCTTGACCAGCCGCCCATCGCGGCCAAGCAGTTGGTCGCCGATCTCGATGACCCGCATGTTCGGCGTGGCATAGGGCGAGGCCGCACGAAGACGCTGCGCCAGTGCCTCTTCGCTCTGGTCCGGCCTCAGCGACAAGGCCGCGATCACGGCAGCAGCCGGCGAGCGCGATACGCCCATCCAGCAATGAACGATGAGCGGTGCCGTCTGATCCCACTCAGCGGCAAAGTCGATAATCTCCCGCACATGCGTTTCATCGGGCGCCACGAGATTGCCCGTGCCCTTGAAGGCGATGTCGTTCATGTGGAGCAGCAGATGCCGGTGCGCCTGAATGACCGCCGGGCGATGGAAGCTCTGCTCCTTCGCCATCAGGCTGATCATTTCGCGGGCACGGTGCCGCACGGCCATTTCGGCGATGCGGGCAAGCGGGGTCACGACGATCGATGTCATGACTTTCCTCGCAGGCCGTCGATAACGGCGAAGCGCTCGCAGAACAGCCGCTGCGCCTCGACCGCCGGCAACGGCGTCAGCAAGAGCATCTCCTTGGTGATCCCGCGCGGTTGCCCGAAAAGCTTCTGCGCCTCGCTGGCGCTGAAGCCGGCCAGTTGCGACGCCTCGAAATAGGCCGCGATCGTGTCGGCCTTCTTGATGTTGTCCTTGAGCTCGCGGGACGCATGCGGCGGCAGCCCGAACCGCAGGTGGATCGCCGCTTCAAGCCGTTTCTCGACGGTCTTGTAGCCACCCCCGACCACGGATTTGAAAGGCGAGATCATATCGCCGATGACGTACTCGGGCGCATCGTGAAGCAGCGCCATCAGGCACTGATCCGGCGTCGCCTCGTTCAGCCGCCGGAAGATGTCCTCGACCACGAGACTGTGCTGCGCGACCGAAAAGGCGTGATCGCCCGATGTCTGCCCGTTCCAGCGGGCAACGCGCGCCAGGCCGTGGGCAATGTCGCTCACCTCGACATCGAGAGGCGAGGGGTCGAGCAGATCGAGCCTGCGCCCGGAAAGCATGCGCTGCCAGGCGCGAGGAGCCTTCGTGGTCAAGCGCTGGCCTCATCGGAGGCGGCCGGAAAGACGAGCGCCGACCATGCGGGCAGCGCAACCGTCACGGCAACGTCGCCGGCAAGCAGCGGCGTGCCAGAAGACATGGCCTCACCGGCGCGATCGATTCGGACGATAGCCAGCCCGCCATGTCCCGAGACCGAGCCAAGTGTGCCGACAGGCTTGCCGTTAGCGGTGATTTCGGTGCCGGAGGCGGGAAGCGGCTCGGTGCTGCTCACGGTCACGACGCGACGGCGCGCCGTTCCCCGGTGCTGCATGCGTGAAACCACTTCCTGGCCGACATAGCAGCCCTTCTTGAATGAGAGCCCGCCATTCAGGTCCATCAGCACGTCATGCGGAAAGGCGTCCTGAAGCGCATAGTCCGATCCGGAAACGGCAACGCCATGGGTGGCGCGCAGCGCGTCGTAAAGTGCGACATCGTCGCTGCCGTACTCGCCCGGACGGCGGAAAACGTCGATGCCCGCCTTGGCGAATCGGCTGTCCTTGAAGCCATTGGTCGACGCTTCATCCCACGAGACGGTCACGCCATTGCCCTCAGTGGCGAGCGCCACGGCGGCGCGCAGCTTGTACATCGTCAGGCGCTTCGTCAGGGCCTCGCGTTGGCTTTCGTCGGTCTCGATGATGAAGTCGTCGCCATCGCGCCAGATCATGAAGTCGAACAGGATCTTGCCCTGCGGGGTCAGCAAGGCACCGGGTCGCGCCTCGGCTGCATCCAGAGACACGATATCGGTGGTGATGAGGTTCTGCAGAAAGGACTGAGCCTCTGCGCCGCTCACCCGAATGAGCGCGCGGTCTTTCAGAAATACGGCTGGCATGGCGCACCTGTCGCGTTGTTATCGCTCAGAAGTATGTCGTCGGAGCGGGGATCGCAAGCATCAGTCGCCGGCGGTGAAGAACTTCCACTTTCCATCGGCAGTGATGCCGAGGCGATAGAAATTGTAGCCGCCGAACTCCTGCATGTCGGCGAGATCGCCTGCGGTGACGATGCGCAACAGCTCGACACGCTCGGGCGGCGTCAGCTTCTTCAGGTCCTTCTCAGCAAAGTAAGGCCAGACATACATCTCATCAGGGGTACCCTGGCCGACATGGACGAAGCCCGTCGAGATGATGTCGAGAATGATCGCCAGGATCTCGTCGCCATCGGGATCGCCAGAGAGATCCTTCAGCGCGCCGATCGGATCGTCGGTTGCCTCGCCCACGCTGACCTGCGTCTGCGTCGCGCCAGTGCCGAACAGCGGCCGCAGCCGCTCGAGATCGCCGGAGGCGGCGGCTTCGACGATCTGCTCGCGCATGTGGCGAACCGGTTCCGGCACCTTGCTGATGTCGTAGAGAACCTCGACCGGCTTCGAGCTGTCCTGTGCGCCAGGCGTCGTGTCGGGACTCTGGCCAGCCGGCTTGCTGATGACGGGGCCGGGCGCGGGCACGCCCGACGATGCGTCGGGCGCGCTTGGCGGCTTGTCGGTGGATGTGCCGTCGGAAGCGGTGGGGGTCTTTTGCAGCTCAGACAGCGCAAACGCCGATGGGGCGCTCATCAGGCTGCTGGCACCGAGGCTGATTGCAAGCAAAAGCGGCGCGATCGCGGGCCGCGAAGCATTGTTCATATCGGTGCGCATGGAACTCTCTGTGTTATTGCAGGGTGCGGGTCGGAGAAAACTCACCGGCCAGCATGCGTTCTCGCAACGATTCCAGCAAGGCTTCCGCGTTCTTTTCGCCGTGCAGGCGAATGGTTTCGCGAAGCGCGTGAATGATCGCCGTGTCGGCGATAATCTCGGGTTCGATACCGTCGGCCATGCCGTCGGCCCAGGCTTCGTTATGGTACTCCAGCGCCGCCTGCATCTTTTCGTGGACGATCATGTCGTCGATGTCGTTGAGGCTCGGTTCCATTAGCTTTTCCTCGAACTGCATGCCTTACTGTCTGGTTAACAACACTATCAGCCTTTTCCCAAAACGACACGTCCCCCTGTAAAAAGAGGTTAATTTATCGTTAATTTCCAAAGCGTGACGTAATTTCCGTGGCGAGTGTTGCGCCTTCGTTACGGTAGCGTTCTTCTGCCATGATCGCCGCCGGTGTGCAATCGGTATAAACGGAGGCAAAGGCGCGGTATCCGCGATTGAAGGCCGCCGTCAGTTTCTCTTTCCATGCGGGCTCATCTTTCGCTTCAGAATCAAGCAGTTGCTGCATGCGCACCCGCCATTCCTCGCCGTTCTGAGCCTTGCAAAGCGTTCTCAGGTAATGCACCGACCCGAGCACCTCGGCCAACCGGCCAAGCTTGTCGTCGTAGGGAACGGTGACATCCTTCGGCGCAACCGGTTCGTCCGGCGCAACCGCTGTCGGCCCCTGCGCCGAGACAAATGTCGGTATCGCCGTGGAGACGCCAAGAACAACACACAACAAAACGCGGCGAAAGGGAATCATGTGCGTATTGGACACCCTGAAGATGACGGGGACAAGGTGCGGGGTTGCCTTTCCCCTTGCTTATTCCCCTTCCTCATTTCTGGGCGGCTGCCAGCCGTTCGGCGCACTCAAGCACGCTTTGCGGCGTCGGCAGGCGGCGAATCTCGTCCACTGTGAACCAGCCGAGCGCCGCCGCATCGTCTGCCGCGACGGCAACCGAATCGGCATCGGCCTCGACGCGGAAAACCGAGAGAAAGAAGTGGCTGGTGAGCCGCCCGTCCGTGCCATGCTGCTTCAGATCGTAGGTGGCGAAGATCTCGGGGTTGCGGGCACGGATACCTGTCTCCTCCTCGAACTCGCGCAATGCGGTCTGGTCAGGCGTTTCCCCAGGCTCCGCCCTGCCGCCCGGAAAGGCGTACATGTCCGCCGATGGCGGATTGCGCCGGAGCACCAGCAGGAACCGCCCGTCGCGCTCGAGAATCGCGGAAGATGCAGCTGTCGGATTGGAAGTCATCAGAAATGCCGTTTGTTGCTTGCCGGTGATTGCCGTCGCGTGCCTATCTCAATCAGGAAAACAATCTGATCCAAGCGATTCGAAGGCACGTGCCGTGACTTATATCATCTACGCCGCCGCGGCCCTCTTCGAGATTGCCGGTTGCTTCGCTTTCTGGGCGTGGCTGCGCATGGCAAAACCGATCTGGTGGCTGGCGCCCGGTATGGTGTCGCTAGCCCTGTTCGCCTGGCTCCTGACGCTGGTGCCGAGCGAAGCGGCGGGCCGCACCTTCGCGGCCTATGGCGGCATCTACATCGTCGCGTCGTTGATCTGGCTGTGGCTTGTCGAGCACCGCGTTCCTGACCGGTGGGATATCAGCGGCGCTATTGTCTGCCTTGCCGGCACTGCGATCATCCTCTTCGCGCCGAGAAGCTGATCCGACGGGACCATACCTGGCCGGTCCCTTGACCCTGAAAGGGCAGGGTGCAAATAGATTGGCATGTGTGGACGCTACGCCCTGACCATATCCCCCGAGGAGTTGAAGGAAGTTCTGGGTATCCTCGACCTCGAGGATTTTCCCGCGCGCTTCAACATCGCGCCGACTCAGCCGATCCTGGTGGTCGTCTCGGGTGAGGGACAGGAGAGGGGTAGCAATCTGCCGGACCGCCGTGCGCTTCTCGTTCGCTGGGGCTTTACGCCGGGTTGGGTGAAAGACCCCAAGGCGTTTCCGCTTCTCATCAACGCCCGCTCGGAAACAGCGATCGGCAAGGCATCGTTCCGCGCCGCCATGCGCCATCGCCGCGTGCTCATTCCAGCCTCCGGCTTCTATGAATGGCACCGCCCTTCCAAGCAGAGCGGCGAGAAATCGCAGGCCTACTGGATCAAGCCGCGCCACGGCGGCGTGGTCGCCTTCGCCGGGCTGATGGAAACATGGTCCTCGGCCGACGGTTCCGAAGTGGATACCGGCGCGATCCTCACCACATCAGCCAACGCCGCGATCTCCCCGATCCACGACCGCATGCCTGTGGTGATCAAGCCCGAGGATTTCGCCCGTTGGCTCGATTGCAAGACGCAGGAACCGCGCGAGGTGGCCGATCTCATGCGGCCGGTCGAGGAGGATTTCTTCGAGGCGATCCCGGTCTCCGACAAGGTCAACAAGGTGGCCAATATGGGGGAGGACCTGCAGACCCCGGTGCCGCTGGAAAAGCCGCTGCCGCCCGCTGACAAGAAAAAGCCGGATGACGGCCAGCTCAGCTTCTTCTGATTCTGTATTCCCACCGCAGTCACATCCGGAAAATCACATGTTCTCCATCTCGGCCGCGCTCTCCGGTCTCTTCCTCGGCGCTTCCCTCATCATCGCCATCGGTGCCCAGAATGCCTTCATTCTGAGGCAGGGGCTGCTGCGCTCGCATGTCTTCATCCTGTGCCTGATCTGCGCGCTGTCGGATGCGCTGCTGATTGCAGCAGGGGTCGCCGGTCTCGGCACGCTCGTCTCGCAATCGCCGACGCTGATCACCGTCGTCAGCCTCGGCGGCATGCTGTTTCTCGGCACCTATTCATTCATGGCATTCCGGCGCGCGCTTCATCCCGGCGCGATCGAGGCGGGAACGCCGGAGCCGTTGGGGCTGAAGGCCGCGGTGGCCACGTGCCTCGCCTTCACCTTCCTCAACCCGCACGTCTATCTCGACACGGTCGTGCTGCTCGGCAGCTTGTCGGCCGCCTATCACGGCGCGGATCGCCTGGCTTACGGCCTTGGGGCCGCGGCTGCGTCATTCATCTGGTTTTTCGGTCTGGGCTACGGTGCGCGTCTGCTGCAACCGGTCTTTGCCAAACCCGCCGCATGGCGGGTTCTCGACGTGCTCATCGGCATCGTCATGGCGCTTCTGGCCATCAGCCTCGGCGCCCGTGTCCTGACGTCGTGATCAGGCGATCTTCTTGGCGAGCGCCGGCTTCTTCAGCATCAGCGCTGCGGCCAGAACGGCCTTCAGGCCGAGCGGGCGGTAGTGCGCGCTGAGATCGGTCTTTGCAGGCTGTTCCACATTCGTCTTCTTCGGGGTCACGTTACTCTCCTTAACTTCTGTCCCTAGACTCTTATATTTATTGCTCTTTTGCCCGAAATAGCGACAAAATGGAGGCAAGACACATCATGATTTGTGTCGGCAAACCATAATTCGCGAGGCTTGAGCGGAGCGGGATAGATTAGGATTGTCTGGAGAAACTCAGATGTGACGGCCGATATCGTCTTCGCCGACACCCGGCTCTTCGATCGTCAGCGTCCCGTACTTGCGCTTCCATTTGCGCGCACCGAACGGCAGCGTGCAGAGGTAGACCACGGCGGTGAGCGACATGACTTCCCAGGTGAAGCTCGACAGCATGGCGACATAAAGCACCACGCCAAGCATCATCGGCAGCACCAGATCACGCCGAAGCTTCGTGCCTTCCGATTTGCCCGACCAGACCGGCAGGCGGCTGATCAGCAGGAAGGCGATGAGCACCGTGTAGGCGGCGGAGAGATAGCCGAAGGTTTTGTCCGTGGTCATCCCGAGGAAGCCGAGATAGACGGGCAGAAGCACCAGCATGGCGCCGGCAGGAGCCGGCACGCCGACGAAATATTCCGACTGCCAGCTCGCCTTGTTTTCGCGCTCCGACATGACATTGAAGCGCGCCAGCCGCAGGCCGGCGGCGATGGCATAGATGAGAGCCGCGATCCAGCCGAGCGAACGCGCCTGATCGAGCGCGAAGACATAGACGACCAGCGCCGGCGCCACGCCGAAATTGACGATGTCGGCCAGCGAATCCATCTGCGCGCCGAACTTCGACGTCGCCTTCATCAGCCGCGCGACGCGCCCATCGATGCCATCGAGGAAGGCGGCGACGAGAACCATGCCGACGGCAAGCTCGTATCGGTTTTCGAAAGCAAGTCGAATGCCCGTCAGGCCGGCGCAGATTGCCAGGATAGTGATCAGATTGGGAACGACCAGCCGCAACGGAATCTCACGAAGCCGTGGACCGCGACCCGAATCATCGGGTGGGCCATTGGGTTCGAAAGGCGGGAAGGGCGTTTCCATGATCGCGCTCCTAGTGGTTCTCAGGCGCGGCGGCTGACGACGGGGCCCTTGGCGGAGCCGAATTCGGCCAGCACCGTTTCACCCGCGATTGCCGTCTGGCCGAGCGTGACGCGCGGCTGCGCGCCCTCGGGAAGGAAGACGTCGAGGCGCGAGCCGAAGCGGATCAGGCCGAAGCGCTCGCCGGCATCCAGCGGCTCGTTGGCATTGGCCCAGCAGAGAATGCGGCGCGCCACGAGGCCGGCGATCTGCACGACGCCGATCTGGCCATGGGCGGTCTCGATGACGAGGCCGTTGCGCTCATTGTCTTCGCTGGCCTTGTCGAGCTCGGCGTTGACGAAGCTCCCCGAGCGGTAATTGACGCTGACGATGCGGCCGCGCATCGGCGCGCGGTTCACATGGCAGTTGAAGACGTTCATGAAGACGGAGATGCGCAGCATCGGCGACGAGCCGAGATTGAGCTCCGCCGGCGGCACGACCAACTGCACGGACGACACCTTGCCGTCCGCGGGCGAGATCACCAGATCGTCGTCCTGCGGCGTCATGCGCTCCGGATCACGGAAGAAATAGGCGCACCACAGCGTCAGGATCAGGCCGATCCAGAACAGCGGCTTGAAGATCCAGCCGAGAATGAGGGAGGCCACGAAGAAGGCCGCGATGAAGGGATAACCTTCCTTGTGCACCGGAACGATCGTGTTGCGTACCGTATTGAACAAGCTCATGTATGCCGCTCTCCTAGCGTTTTCGTCTCCGCTGGTTACAGGGAAACACTCCTGGGGGCAATGCCGATGCCCTCTCATGCACATCTAAGCGTGCTGATGGACAGCAAGCGTTTGCAGGCTCAGGTGGCCGGCGCCAGCCGGTTGACCACGCCGAGATCGTCGTTCTCGCGCACCTGCTTCAGATGCTCCTCGGCCTGCGTTGCCTCGCGCTGGCGGCTCCACATCGAGGCGTAGAGGCCGTTCTTCAACAAGAGCTCCGCATGCGTCCCGCGCTCGGCGATCTCGCCGGCCTTCAAGACGATGATCTCGTCCGCGCCGATCACGGTCGAAAGGCGGTGCGCGATGACAAGCGTCGTGCGGTTCTTGGAGACGACGTCGAGCGCGGTCTGGATCTCGCGTTCCGTGGTCGTGTCGAGCGCCGACGTCGCCTCGTCGAGAATGAGGATCGGCGGCGCCTTCAGGATCGTGCGGGCAATCGCCACGCGCTGCTTCTCGCCACCCGAAAGCTTCAATCCGCGCTCGCCGACCATGGTGTTGAACCCTTCAGGCAGAAGGTCGATGAAGTGGGCGATCTGCGCGATCTCGGCCGCGGTCTTCACTTCAGCCTCAGTGGCCGATGGCCGACCATAGCGGATGTTGTAGGCAACCGTGTCGTTGAAGAGTACGGTATCCTGCGGCACCATGCCGATCGCGGTGCGCAGGCTCTTCTGCGTGACCCCACGCACATCCTGGCCATCGACGGTGATCGACCCGCTCTGGATATCGTAGAAGCGATAGAGCAGCCGCGACATGGTCGACTTGCCGGCCCCTGAGGGCCCGACGATCGCCACCGTCTTTCCAGCCGGCACGTCGAACGAGATGCCCTTCAGGATCGGGCGCGCCGGGTCGTAGGCAAAATGCACGTCCTTGAACGAGATGGCGCCCTGCTCGATGTTCAGCGGCTTGGCATCGGGTGCATCCTTCACCTCGGCCTGCACTTCGAGCAGGTCGAACATCTGCTCGATATCGGTCAGGCCTTGGCGGATTTCACGGTAGACGAAGCCGATGAAGTTGAGCGGCACGGAAAGCTGCAGCAGCATCGCGTTGACGAAGACGAAGTCGCCAACGGTCTGCTCGCCGCGCTGCACGGCCAGCGCCGAAAGAATGAGCATCACTGTCGTGCCGAGGCCGAAGATCACGCCCTGGCCGAAGTTCAGCCAGCCGAGCGACGTCCAGACGCTGGTCGCAGCCTTCTCGTAACGCTCCATAGAGGTATCGAAGCGCTTGGCTTCCATGTCCTCGTTGCCGAAATATTTGACCGTTTCGAAGTTCAGAAGCGAATCGATCGCCTTGGTGTTGGCGTCGGTATCGCTGTCGTTCATCGTCTTGCGGATGGAGATGCGCCAGTCGCTGGCCCGGATGGTGAACCAGATATAGGCCCAGACGGTGAAGGCGGTCACCGCGAGGTAGGAAAAGCCGTAGCCCCACCAGAAGATGATGGCGGTCAGCAGGAACTCGATCAGCGTCGGCACGGAGTTCAGGATCGTGAAGCGCACGATCGTCTCGATGCCCTTCGTACCGCGCTCGATGATGCGCGACAGGCCGCCCGTCTTGCGCTCCAGGTGAAAGCGCAGCGACAACTCGTGCATGTGTACGAAGGTCTTGTAAGCAAGCTGGCGCACCGCATACTGGCCGACGCTGGCAAACAGCGCGTCGCGCAGCTGGTTCAGGCCGAGCTGGATCAGCCGCGTCAGGTTATAGGCGATGACGAGCGCGATGGCGCCGACGAGAAGATCCGGCACCTTGCCCGCAAGGTCGGACTTGCCGTTCAGCGCATCCGTCGACCACTTGAAGAAATAGGGCACGAGCAGCAGCACGAACTTCGATATGAGCAGGTAGACCGACGCCCAGACGACCCGCATCTTCAGATCACCACGCCCCGTCGGCCACATGTAGGGCCAGAGATTGAAGAGGGTCCGCAACAGATTGGAGTCTGAAACTGTCTTGCCGTTTGCCATGCATGTCTCCGGCCTGCGTCAGGCTCTGGAAGTGTCGCGTTGTCGGCAAAGAGGGGAAGGGCGCAGCGTAAGGGCCGCCGCCTGACATGATCGCCGTCAACGCCAAATAGGGTTGCGGGCGGAGCAATACAACATAAGAAGATCAAAGGAAAAGAGAGGCCGGCAATCATATCGATGCCGGCCCCTGTATTATTGTATGTTCTAGAGATGCTCGCCCGACATGCGCTTGCGGTGCATCTCTTCAGCGTTGGGCAAAGCGTCCTTCGGAAGGCCGAAAACCTGGCCTGGCAGGATGCGATCCGGATTGACGATCTTGTCTTCGTTGGCGACGTAGATCGTCGTGTAGCGCACGCCCGCGCCATAGATGCGGCGTGAGATCTGCCACAGCGTATCGCCACGGCGGATGATCACGGTTTCCTTGCTTTCCTGCAGCGGCGCCTGCTCGATGGTCGCGGGACCGGCGTCGCCGCTCGCAACCTCGTTCGCGGGGGCAGCCGGTGCCGCGGGTGCAGCCGGCGGTGCCGTCAGATCGGCCACCATCTGGCCGAGCTTTGCGAGTGCGGCGCCGACCGAGCTGGCGTCGCGCGGCAGCGATTGCAGCAGCTTCAGCGCATCGCTGGCCTTCATCGAAGCGGTGGTGACCCGCTCCTTGAAGTCGGCGGTCGCATCGGCAGCGGCGCGGAAATCGACGATCGATTTTAGCGCGAACTCGTTGGCCGAGCGGGCGGCCGCGAGCTGCTCGTTGCCGGGCACCTTGCCGTCGCTGAACAGGCCGCTCAGAAGCGCGAATGCCTTGGCCGCGTCGTTCTTCAGCTTGCCGAGCGCGCCTTCGTCGAGCGAGATCATCGGCGTCGCCGCGTTGCCCGTGGGCGTGCCGGACTGCGCGGCCACCGTGACCTGGTTGCCTTCGGGGCGGTTGAAGTTGACCGAAGCGCGAACCAGAACCTTGCCGGCCGCATCGACGACGTCGACGCGGATCTTGTGGTCGCCGACGGCAAGCGGCATCACGCCGTCGATGACGAAGTGGCCATCCTCGCCGGCCTTGGCCTTGCCGATCAGCTTGTCGTCGGCATAGCCGAAGACGTTGGCCTGAGGCTTCGCGGTGCCGGCGACGAAGATCTTGTCGCCTTCGATTTCGACGGCATTGACCCGGACGTCAGCCGGTGCGGCTGCGGTTGCCGGCGCGGTTGCCGTGTCTGATGCCGCGGGAGCCTGTGCCTGTGGCGCTGCAGAGGCCTGGTCGGTCGGGGTGGCGTTGTTGGCGGTATCAGGAGGCGTCACGCCAGGCGCGGTGATAATGCGGCTGGCGGCGCCCGGCTTGGAGACCATGGCGAGCAGCTGCGATGCATTGCCGTCCTTGGGGATCGAGATCGTGGCGATCTCTTCCGAAGTCGTCACCTTGCCGTCCTTGGCAGTCGCGCGCAGCTGCAGCTGGTGGTCGCCGGCGGCAAGCGGATTGTCGAGAACCGCGACGAAATCGCCATTGTCGCCGACATCGGTCCCCATCAGCACCTTGTCGCCGTCGAGGATTTCAAGCTTGCTGTTCGGCTCGGCGGAACCTGCGATGACCGTGGAGCCGTCGGGCTCGACACGCAGCACGTCGAATGTCGGCAGCTTCGGGCCTTCGGCAACCGGTGCGGCTGGGTTGTCCCGCGTCTGAGGTGCCGCTGGCTCCGGCGCGCCCGTCAGGGCTGCTTCGGCGCGTGCAATCGCGGCGGCTGCGTCGGCGATGTTTTCGGGCAGCGACTGGATGATGGAGAGCGCCTTGGCGGCGCCGGCCTTGGCCTTGTCGATCGCGGCCGTGGTGATCGGGTTGGTGCCCTCGGGGGTCGCGAAATCGGCGAGTGCCTGAAGCGCTCCGATCGTCTTCGTCTTGGCGCTTGCGAAAACGTCGTCTGTCGGGCCCTTGCCGTCGGCAAACAGCGCCTTAAGTTCGCCAAGTGCCTGTCCGGCTGCCGTCGTCAGGCCGCCGAGCTTCTGCGCGGTCGCGGCATCGTCGGGTGCCGACGGACGCGAGGTCTTGGCGGATTCGGTTACGGTTTTCTTGACCTCGGAGCTTGCCTGATTGATTGCGTCACCAACCTTGCCGGCATCGCCACCGATACGGGGCATGACGACAAAGACCATCAACAGAATTGCGATTACAAGCACTGCAAGGGCCAGCAAGCCGGCACGGTTTTTCATCATCAGGTCTCCCCAAGCGGCAATCTTGCCAGACTTCCTGAAATTGCTAGCGATTCCCGTTGCTTTGCACAAGCAGTCAAAGTAGCCGGGCAAATGTAAGATGTATGTTTTCCGTCATTTTTCTTGACTGGACCCAGAGAGAATAGTTGTTTGCTCCCATGACAGATCAATCTCATTCCATTCGCTCCATCTGTGTCTATTGCGGTTCGCGCCCCGGCAGCGACCCGAGCCACATGGCCGCCGGCCGTGCGCTGGGCAAGGAGATCGCCGATTACGGCCTGCGCCTGATCTATGGCGGCGGCACCAAGGGGATCATGGGGGCGGTTGCGAGCGGTACGCTTTCGAACGGCGGTCAGGTGACCGGCATCATTCCCGAATTCCTGATCGACATGGAGGCGACCCGCCACTCCCTCGGCCAGCTCAACGAGCTGATTGTAACGCCTGACATGCATGCGCGCAAACACACGATGTTTGAACGCTCGGATGCCTTCGTGGCGCTTCCCGGCGGTATTGGTACGCTGGAGGAAATCATCGAGATCATGACCTGGGCGCAGCTCGGCCGTCATGAAAAGCCGATGATCTTCGCCAATATCAACGGCTTCTGGGACCCGATGATGGAGCTCTTGCGCCACATGACGGACGAGGGCTTTATCCACACTGCTCACCGGGTGCAGCCGCTGGTGATCGACATGATCGAGGAGATTATCCCTGCGATCATGGCGCAGGCCGCCGAATTTGCCAGCGACCGCGACGGCGAGGAAGCCGTTATCTCGAAATTGTAATAAGCGGGGGCTTATCGCCCCCGACTGCCTCTCAGCATCGACCATGTGTAGAGGAAAAGCCCCGCCCATATCAGCGGGAAAGCAATCATGCGCGCGGTGCCAAGCGGCTCCTTGAAGATGAAGACGGCGATGAGAAAGATCATCGTCGGCGCGATATACTGCATGATGCCTATCGTCGACAGCTTCAGGAGCTTGGCGCCGTTGGCATAGATCATCAACGGGACAGCTGTGATCAAACCGCAGCCGAGAAGGAGCGCCGTATCGCTCCAGCCGGTACGATAGAAATGCCCGTCTCCGGTGCCGAGCTCCAGATAGAGAACATAAAAGAAGGCCGGGATGCTGAGGATCAGCACCTCGAGAAAGAACCCCTGGTTCGGGCCGAGCGGCAGCGTCTTGCGAAATAGCGCGTAGAGGCCCCAGGTAATCGTTAGCGTCAGCGAAACCCACGGAATACCGCCGCTGTCGACTGCGAGCACCACGACGGCGAGACCCGCCAGCACGATCGCGCCGATCTGCGCCGGCCGCAGCTTTTCTTTCAGCACGACGGCGCCGAGGAAGATGCTGAAGAGCGGATTGATGAAATAGCCGAGTGCGGCATCCAGCGAATGGCCGGCACCGATCGCCCAGACATAGGTTCCCCAGTTGACCGTGATCAGCGATGCCGTGAGTGCGGCCATCGCCAGCATACGCGGAGAGCGCAGAGCGATGTGGATGTCCTGCGTGCGCCCGAGCACGATGAGCACGATGCCGGCCAGCGGCAGCGACCAGAGGATGCGATGCGCGATAACCTCGGCCGGCGAAATATGCGCGACCGCCTTCATGTAAATCGGCAGAAAGCCCCAGAGCAGATAGGCCGTTAGCGCAAAGGCGAAGCCACGCGGACTGTCCTCGTTTTTCACGAGGGGAATGCTTGCATCGGCGGACATTGGGTGTTTCCATTGGTTCTTATGATTGGCACCCGATTAGCGCAAAGGCCGTGAATAGGCCAATTCATTTCATTGAAGCGATATTCGCTATTGCTGAATTATCAGGATCAGACCGTGGATGAAGCCGAGCTGAAAATCTGCCGCCGTGCATACGCCGCGCAAATGCTGGCCAAAGCCGGCGTCGATCGGGATGATGAACTGCTGAACGCGTTCTCCACTGTGCCGCGCGAGGATTTCCTGGGGCCGCCCCCTTGGAAGATGCGGGACTGGAAGCGTTACGTCGAGGTGCCGTCAAGCGACCCGGTCGTTCTCTACCAGGACCTGCTCTTCGCGCTCCAGGCTGATCGCCAGGTCAACAATGGCAGCCCGAGCCTGCACGCGGGCGCCTTGCACCGTCTCGCGCTGCGCAAGGGCGAGACGGTCTGCCACATCGGCGCCGGCAGCGGCTATTACACCGCGATCATCGCCGAAATCGTCGGCGAGACCGGCCGCGTCGTGGCCGTCGAGTTCGATGCGGAGTTGGCGCAACAGGCCAGGCGCAATCTCGCGCGCTACGCAAATGTCGAGGTCATCAACGGAGACGGTCTCGAATGGCCCCACGAGCCGGCGGATGCCATCTATGTGAATTTTGCGCTGCACCACCCGGCCGAACCTTGGATCGACAAGCTCGCGACCGGCGGGCGCCTGCTGTTTCCGCTCGGCACGCCCGCCATGGGCGCCGAAGGCCGGCTGCTTGGGGTGACCTCGCAGGCCGCCTTCTTCCTCATCGGCAGGCAAGGGGATGAATTGAGTGCCCGCTTCCTGCAGCCGGTCAATTTCGTCTGGGGCGAGGGGATCTCAGGCGAACTCTCCACCTACGCCGCGCTTGATCGCGCCTTCCACGCAGGAGGGCTCAACCGCATTCACGCGCTGCGCTGGAATGCGGTCAAGACGGAGCAGGAGTGGTACTCGCAGGAGCGCTGGGGCCTCGTCATGGCCGCGCTTCATTGAGCGTTCCTATTCCGCCGCGATCTTTCCCGCCAGCTGCCGGTTCTTCATCAGCTTGTAGATGACCGAATCCATCAGCGCCTGGAACGAAGCGTCGATGATGTTCTCCGACACGCCGACCGTCCACCACCGCACGCCGTCGCTGTCGGTGGATTCGATGAGCACGCGGGTGATCGCTTCCGTGCCGCCATTGAGGATACGCACCTTGAAGTCGGCCAGAACCAGATCGTCGATCTCGTGCTGGTACTTGCCGAAATCCTTGCGCAGCGCGAGGTCGAGCGCGTTGACTGGGCCATCGCCCTCCGCCACGGACATGATTGTCTGGCCATCGACGCTGAGCTTCACGACGGCCTCGGAAACGATCTTCACCTTGCCGTGCGAATCGAAGCGGCGCTCGACCATCACCCTGAAGCCCTCGACCGAAAAGAACTCGGGGATTGTGCCGAGCGTGCGCCGTGCCAACAACTCGAAGCTGGCATCCGCACCCTCATAGGCATAGCCGGATGCTTCGCGCTCCTTCACCAGCGAGATCAGCCGGTCGAGCTTCGGATCGTCCTTGCCCACCTCGATACCGCGCCGCTTCAGCGCGTTGATGAAGTTCGCCTTGCCACCCTGGTCCGACACCATGACCTTGCGGAAGTTACCGACGCTCTCGGGCGTCACATGCTCGTAAGTCCGCGGGTCTTTCAGAAGCGCCGAGGCATGGATGCCGGCCTTTGTCGCGAAGGCGGAGGCGCCCACATAGGGCATCTGGTGATCGGGCGAACGGTTCAGAAGCTCGTCGAAGGCATGCGACAGCCGCGTCAGGTTGAGGAGACGATCAGGGTCGATGGCGGTCGTGAAGCGTGAAGAGTAAGTCTCCTTCAGCGCCAGCGTCGGGATCAGCGTCACCAGATTGGCATTGCCGCAGCGCTCGCCGATGCCGTTGAGCGTGCCCTGGATTTGCCGCACGCCGGCCTCGACGGCGGCAAGCGAATTGGCGACCGCCTGGCCGGTGTCGTTATGCGCATGGATGCCAAGACAGTGACCGGGAACGCCCGATGCGATCACCGCCTCGACGATCTCGCGGATTTCGGGCGGCTGCGTGCCGCCATTGGTGTCGCAAAGCACGACCCACCGCGCGCCGGCATCATGGGCCGCCCTGGCGCAGGCCATCGCATACTGAGGATTGGCCTTGTAGCCGTCGAAGAAATGCTCACAATCGACCATCGCCTCCTTGCCCGCCGCGACCACGGCCTTGACGCTCTCCGAGATGCTCTCGAGGTTCTCTTCGTTGGAACAGCCGAGTGCCACCTTGACGTGATAGTCCCAGCTCTTGGCGACCAGACAGACCGCATCGCTCTTCGCCTGCAACAGGCTGGTGAGCCCCGGATCGTTGGAAGCCGAAACGCCGGCGCGCTTGGTCATCCCGAAGGCGACGAAGGAAGCGTTGCGGGTGCGCTTCTCGTTGAAGAACGCCGTATCTGTCGGGTTCGCACCCGGATAGCCGCCCTCGATATAATCCAGCCCGAACTCGTCGAGCATGGTGGCGATGGCGATCTTGTCCTCGACGGAAAAATCGATGCCCGGCGTCTGCTGTCCGTCGCGCAGCGTGGTGTCGAAGAGATAGATACGGTCTTTCATTGCCAAGCCTCCCAGGCCTCGAATGCTTTCATGTGGGGCCACCCCCCTGTGTCCTGCCGGACATCTCCCCCACAAGGGGGGAGATCGATTTGTGGCGAGCGCGTGCGCCCAGCCAATCTCCCCACCTGTGGGGGAGATGCCCGGCAGGGCAGAGGGGGGCGTCCACCCACCAGCGCCAGCTCACTCGCTCCGGAGAACTTACTTCCCCGCAAACATATCCGTCGCCCGGATCAGCCTGTCGAGGATTCCCGGCTCCGAATAGGCATGCCCCGCACCCTCGATCAGGTGGAAATCCGCCTTCGGCCAGGCCTTGTGCAGCGCCCAGGCATATTTGGCCGGGCAGGGCATGTCGTATCGGCCGTGGACGATGAGGCCGGGAATGTCCTTTAGCTTGTGCGCGTCGCGCAGAAGCTGGCCTTCCTCCATCCAGCCGGCATTGACGAAGAAGTGGTTCTCGATGCGCGCGAAGGCATAGGCGAACTCGGCGTCCTCGAACTTGCCGCTGGTAGAAGGCTCCGGCATCAGCGTGATCGTCTCGCCTTCCCAGATGCTCCAGGCCTTGGCGGCTTCGAGCCGCACCGCCTTGTCCTCATGGGTCAACCGGCGATGATAGGCGTGCATCATCTCATGCCGCTCGTTCTCAGGAATCGGCGCGATGAAGCGCTCCCATTTGTCCGGAAACATCTCGGAGACGCCGAACTGATAGTACCAGTCGAGCTCGGCCTTCGTCAGCGTGTAGATCCCGCGCACGATCAGCTCCGATACGCGCTCCGGATACTTCTCTGCATAGGCGAGCGCCAGCGTCGATCCCCAGGAGCCGCCGAAGACCTGCCATTTCTCGGCGCCCGCCATCTCGCGCAGCCGCTCTATGTCGGCAACGAGATACCAGGTGGTGTTGGCGTTGAGATCGGCATGCGGCGTAGAGCGGCCGCAGCCGCGCTGGTCGAACAGCGTCACGTCGTAGAGCGCGGGATCGAACAACCGGCGATGGCTCGGCGCGATGCCGCCGCCGGGA
Source organism: Rhizobium sp. S163 (assembly GCF_030380805.1). Classification (NCBI taxonomy): domain Bacteria; kingdom Pseudomonadati; phylum Pseudomonadota; class Alphaproteobacteria; order Hyphomicrobiales; family Rhizobiaceae; genus Rhizobium; species Rhizobium sp. S163. Next base: position 36,811 of record NZ_JAUDSA010000034.1, read on the forward strand.
CCGCCATGCAGGAAGACTGCCGGCTTCGCGCCCGGCGTGCCCGAGCGTTCCCAATAGATCACATGCCCATCGCCGACATCGAGATGGCCCGATGCATAGGGTTCGATTTCGGGATAGAGCGTTCTCAGAACTTCGGTCATATTTTCACGCCTTGGGCTGGCCAGATATTGGTATCGTGATCGGGATGCTGGAAGGAGATGATCGCCTCCTGCCGCGCGTAGAAATCGGGGTCGGTATGAACCGGCTGGTCGAAGATCGTCTCGACCCAGGGGATGCGCGCCTCGTAGTTCACCTGGACCTGCGGCGCGAGATCGCTGCGGTCGTCGAAGGTGCCGATCGCAAGCTCGAGCCCGCCGGGATGCCGGTAGATCATCGGCGTGCCGCAATCCTTGCAGAAGCCGCGCTCGATGTTGACGGAAGACTGGAAATAGCTCGGCGCCCCACGCGTCCACTCCATGCCTTCCTCCGGCGTCGTCACCAGCGCCGAGAAGAACCCGCCGAACTGCTTCTGGCACATGCGGCAATGGCAGATCGACGGTCGCCCGAGCTTGCCCGAGATACGAAAACGCACTGCGCCGCATTGGCATCCGCCGGTTCGGATGGGTTCGCTCATGATGATGCTCCAGATGGCCATTCGGCCGTGTCGTGGTCGGGATGTTGATGATTGCTCGCGGCAATCGCATTTTCGCGATCGGGCGTCTCTTCGTCGGGTTCGATGGGCAAATTGTCGAGGTCATGAAACCAACGCATCTTGCGCCCGGTATTCGATTGCGCCACCGGCTTGACCGCCTGCGGATCGTCGAGCGTGCCGAGAACGAGGTTGACGAAGTCAGCCTCGGGTATGTCGTAGAACAGCGGCGTCCCGCAGGCCGCGCAAAAGCCGCGCCGCACGAGGCCAGAGGATTGGAACCACGCCGGCTCCCCGCGCGTCAGTGTAAACTCGGATCGTTTCGCGGCCGCCAGCGGCATGAAGTAGTTGCCGGACGCCTTCTGGCACATGCGGCAATGGCACAGATGCGGATAGCCGAGTTCGCCTGCCGCGTGATATCGAACCGCGCCGCACTGGCATCCTCCACTCATCGCCGCTGTTGTCGTCACGGACGCGTTCCCTCGGGCCAGGTTGCGGTGTCGTGGTCGGGGTGTTGGTAGGAAACGAGATCGAGCACGAAGGGTGCCGCCTCGGCATCGTCCTCGGTCACACGGGCCGGCAGTTCGTGCAGGTGGTCGACGAAATCGATCTTGCGCTCGGTGCCGAACTGGATAACGGGCGGCAGCGCCGAGGGATCGTCGAAGGCACCGGCAGCAATCGCGATCCCATCCGGCGCCTCATAGGTGAGCGGCGTACCGCAATCGGCGCAGAAGCCGCGCTCGACGACGTTGGACGACTGAAACCGCTTCCGCTCGCCCCGCGTCCATTCAAGCTCCGCGCCACGCACCGATACCAGCGGCGCATAATAGGCGCCGAATGCCTTCTGACACATGCGGCAATGACAGATCGAGGAGTCCTTGAGCGTCCCCCGGACCCGGAAACGGATCGCGCCGCACTGGCAGCCGCCGGTGTAGGTTGAGGTCATCAGCTGTGCCTTCCTATGATTGTCAGGATATGCAGGCAGACATTGTCGATATCGCGCAGGACGTCGTCGTTCCAGAAGCGCAGGACTGTCCAGTTATCGGCCTCGAGGCGACGGGTCCTTGCTTCGTCATAGACAGCATTCGGCTCGCGCGCGTGCTGCGAGCCATCGATCTCGACGATCAGCCGATGCTGGGGGCAGGCGAAATCGACGATGAAGCCGGCGACCGGGACCTGTCTGCGAAAGCCGAGACCCATCAGCCGATGGGCGCGCAGTTCGTTCCCAAGTTTGAGTTCTGCTTCGGTCAGGGCCTTGCGCATGCGCTTGGCATTGGCGCGGCGACGCGGGGGAACGGGGGCATGGGTCATTGCATGCTCCTTCGTTAGCGCAGCGGGCGTGTTACCCCCCTCTGTCCTGCCGGACATCTCCCCCACAAGGGGGGAGATCGGATAGTAGCGATGGCGCTGCCCCACGCAACGTTGCATGGATTTGAAACGCTGGTAAGGGAGCGATGCGGCCACGCCCAGCCGATCTCCCCCCTTGTGGGGGAGATGCCCGGCAGGGCAGAGGGGGGTATCGCGAGCCGCAGCGCTGACCATGGCTACCGCTTCACCTCCCACGTCGTCACCCGCTCGCCGGTTGCCGCATCCTTGCCGTCCTTCAGCTGCACGCCCTCGGCCAGCAGCGTGTCGCGGATCTTGTCGGCTTCGGCGAAGTTCTTGGCCTTCAGCAGTTCCAGCCGCGCCTTTACGCGCCGGTCGATCTCGATCGCCACCGCCTCGTCGATCTCCGCCATTTCAGGCAGAAGACCGAGCAGGGCGGCGCTGGCGGCGTAGGCCGGCAGCAGCGATTTGTCGGCGTTGGCTTCCTGTGCCAGCGCATGCAGCGCCTGCACGGCCGCGACCGTGTTGAGATCGTCGCGGAGCGCGCCGAGGACCGCCTCGGAAGGGGCGGCATCGGCGGCTTCCGCCGCCGGCCACTTTGCCAGCAGGCGTTCAGCCTCTTCCAGACGCTTGACCGAGAAATCGATCGGCTCGCGGTAGTGCGTCATCAGCATGGCAAGGCGCAGCACCGCGCCCGGCCACTTGCGACCACCGAATTTCTCCGTCGCCAGCAATTCGTTGATGGTGATGAAGTTGCCTTCCGACTTCGACATCTTGCGGCCTTCGACCTGCACGAAGCCGTTGTGCATCCACACATTCGCCATCACCTCGGTGCCATGCGCGCAGCGCGACTGGGCGATCTCGTTTTCATGGTGCGGGAAGATCAGGTCGAGCCCGCCGCCATGGATATCGAAGACGTCGCCGAGGTAGCGCTGGCTCATTGCCGAGCACTCGATGTGCCAGCCCGGACGGCCGCGGCCCCAGGGGCTTTCCCAGCCGGGCTCGCTGTCGCTGGAGGCCTTCCAGAGAACGAAGTCGCCGGGGTTCTTCTTGTGCGCGTCGACCGCGATGCGGGCTCCCGCCTGCTGTTCGTCGAGCGGCCGCTTCGAAAGTTGCCCGTAATCGGCCATCGACTTGGTGTCGAACAACACCTCGCCCTCGGCCTCATAGGCGTGGCCACGCGCAATCAGCCGCCCGATGATCTCGATCATCTGCGCAATGTTATCTGTCGCGCGCGGCTCCACCGATGGCTCAAGGCAGCCGAGTGCGGCTACATCCTCGTGGAACTGCCGCGCCGTCTTCTCGGTCACGGCATGGATCGCGTCGTTGAGTGAGAGGCTCGGATGATCGCGCAGCGCCCGTGCGTTGATCTTGTCGTCGACGTCGGTGATGTTGCGCGCATAGGTGACGTGATCGTCGCCATAGACATGCTTCAGCAGCCGGAAGAGAACGTCGAAGACGATGACGGGGCGGGCATTGCCGATATGGGCGAAGTCATAGACGGTCGGGCCGCAGACATACATGCGCACGTTGTCGGCGTCGATCGGTGCGAAAACCGTCCGTTCGCGCGTGAGCGTGTTGTACAGCTTGAGTTCCGGCGTCTTCGATCGCGACTGGCCGTCCATGTCTATTCTCCCAAAATGCCATAATCCGAAAAACAACGTATCGCGACCGGCGGGCCGGGGCGTTTGTCATCTTGGCGTATTGGGAGACGAAAACGGCCAGGCCAGCGAGCGCGCTAGCGAATAATCTTCCGGCAGATGATGCAGGTAACCGTCTTCATGGCGGGTTTTATGGCCCGGCTTCGGGCATTGGTCAAGGGGGGTGAGACGCGGTCGGGCTGAGCCCGAGCAATCGATCCGGCGAATCGATTGCAGCGTCGAACGCCCGGAGCGCAAGCGAAGGGCCGGGCGGTCACGACATCGCTCAAGTCCGCCCTATATCAGGCAACAACGAAGGGCAAAGCGGAGCCACCATTGAAGCGAATATGTCAGGCATTGCTTGCCGCCATCCTTCTGGCTGTCGCTTCAGCCGCCTATCTGGCATACGATCGCGCCATGGCCCCTTTCTCATCTCCCTCGCTCACCGATTATCCGATCCAGGGCATCGATATCAGCCACCATCAGGGCGCGATCGACTGGAACGCTCTGGCGACGCAGCCGAATGTCCGTTTTGCGATCATGAAAGCGACGGAAGGCGGGGATCACCGCGATACCCGCTTTGCCGAGAACTGGCAGGCGGCGAAGGATGCCGGCATCGTCAGGGGCGCCTACCACTTCTTCACCTTCTGCCGCCCGGGTCGCGAGCAGGCGCAGAACGTGCTGGCGACGGTCCCCTTAGAACAGGGAACGCTGCCGCTCGCCATCGATCTCGAATTCACCGGCAATTGCGGCAAGGTGCCGACACGCGAGGAACTGAGCGCCGAGCTCCAGGCATTCTTTGATGAGTTGAACGGCGCCTATCCCGGCAAGCCGATCTTCTACGTCGATCAGCCCTTCTTCGATCAATATCTGAAAGGGCACGAGGAGATGTTTCCCGCGCACCATCTCTGGCTACGCAGCATAGCGGAGGAGCCGTCGGCGGGCGATTGCTCGATATGGTCGATCTGGCAGTTCGCCGACACCGGCAGCCTTGCCGGCATCCAAGGGCCTGTCGATCTCAACGCGCTCTGCCCGGACGAGCCCGACCTATCGGGTCTCTTCGAGGCAGCAGCGCAAACGTCGCGCTAGCCGAAACGGCTTAGCCAGGCATCTGGTAGCCGACGAGCTTGTTTTCGCGCACGATGAACAGCTTGCCAGTCTCGGTGTAGTCGGGAGCGAGAAGCGGCATCATAGCCTTGGCAACCTCGGACGGATGCGGCAGCGTTTCCGGATCTTCGCCCGGCACGGCCTGCGCGCGCATTGCGGTGCGCGTGGCGCCCGGATCGACGCTGGTGACGCGAAGCGCTGTACTCTGCGTTTCGCCAGCCCAGGTGCGCGCCAAAGCCTCAACCGCAGCCTTGGACGCCGAATAGGCTCCCCAGAACGGACGACAGCGATGGGCGGCGGCGGAAGACAGAATGACGGCGCGTCCGCCTTCGGAGCGCGTCAGCAGCGGATCGACCGAGCGGATCAGCCGCCACGTCGCCGTGACGTTGATGGTCATCACCTTCTCGAACACCTTCGCCTCGATATGGCCGATCGGCGAGATCACCCCGAGCACGCCGGCATTGGCGACGAGAATGTCGAGCTTGCCCCAGCGTTCGAAGATCGAGGCGCCGAGCGCATCGATGGCGTTCATGTCGGCGAGGTCGAAGGGCACCAGCGTCGCCGAGCCGCCGACAGCCTTGATCGCGTCATCGAGATCCTCGAGACCGCCGACCGTGCGTGCGCAGGCGACGACATGGGCGCCGGCCTTGGCCAATTCGAGTGCGGTGAAATAACCGATCCCGCGCGATGCGCCGGTGACGAGTGCGACCTTGCCGGTGAGATTGACGCTCATTGTAGCCTTATCCGTATGCGCGGGGAGGCGAGGGGCGCGATCGGCCCCTCGATCGAAAGGTCAGTCGAGATCAGCCGTTGCTCGCCATGACGGCCAGCTTGCGGACATTGCTGGTGCTGTCGTTGTCGAGAAGGCGGGTCGGGTAGTCACCGGTGAAGTAGTGGTCGGTGAACTGCGGATTGGCCGCATCGCGGTTCTCGCCGCCGACGGCGCGGTAGAGGCCGTCGATCGACAGGAACTCGAGCGAGTCCGCGCCGATATAGTCGCACATCGCCTGCAGGCTCGAATACTGGTTGGCGAGCAGCTTGTCGGCATCGGGCGTGTCGATGCCATAGAAATCGGGGAAGTAGATCATCGGGCTGGCGACGCGGATATGCACTTCCTTGGCGCCGGCATCGCGGATCATCTGCACGATCTTCAGCGAGGTCGTGCCGCGAACGATCGAATCGTCGACGAGCACGACGCGCTTGCCTTCGATCATCGCGCGGTTGGCGGAATGCTTCAGCTTCACGCCGAAGGCGCGGATCTGCTGCGTCGGCTCGATGAAGGTGCGGCCGACATAGTGGTTGCGGATGATGCCGTATTCGAACGGAATGCCGCTCGCCTGGGCAAAGCCGAGCGCTGCCGGCGTGCCGCCATCCGGCACCGGCACGACGACGTCGGCCTCGACGGGAGCTTCCTTGGCGAGGTTGATGCCCATGTTCTTGCGCGCCGTGTAGACGCTGCGGCCGCCGACGATGGAATCGGGACGAGCGAAGTAGACATACTCGAACAGGCAGAGGCGTTCCGGCTTCGGCTGGTCGGCCTTGCGGCTGTCGATGGTGATCGAACCGTCGGGCTGGATTTCACAGATGATGACTTCGCCGTTCTCGACGTCGCGAATATATTTCGCGCCGATGATGTCGAGCGCACAGGTCTCGGAACAGAAGATCGGCTTGCCGTCGAGCTCGCCCATGACAAGCGGGCGGATACCGATCGGGTCGCGCGCGGCGATAAGCTTCGTGCGAGTCATCGCCAGCATCGAGTAGCCGCCTTCCATCTGGCGGATGGCGTCGATGAAGCGGTCGGAGGACGAGGTCTGCTTGGAGCGGGCGATCAGGTGCAGCACCACTTCTGTGTCCGACGTCGCCTGGAAGATGGCGCCATCGGCGATCAGCATGCGCCGCATCGTCAGGCCGTTGGTGAAGTTGCCGTTATGGGCAACGGCGATGCCGCCGACTTCGAGTTCGGCAAACAGCGGCTGCACGTTGCGCAACGCCACTTCGCCCGTCGTGGAGTAGCGCGTATGGCCGATCGAGATGAAGCCCGGAAGCTTCGCCAGCGTTGCCGGATCGGTGTAGTGGTCGCCGACGAGGCCCATGCGCTTTTCGGTATGGAACTGCTTGCCGTCGAATGTGACGATACCGGCCGCCTCCTGTCCACGATGCTGCAGGGCATGCAGCCCGAGCGCTGTCAGCGTTGCGCCATCGGGATGGCCGAGAACGCCGAAGACACCGCATTCCTCATGCAGCGTATCGCCATCGAGTTCGTCGTTGAGCGTGGAGGAATGGGACTGGTTCATTGCTGCGGGCCTTTGCTCTCACAAGAATGGTATGGCACTTCCGAAAACGGCGTAAGCCCGGCGGAGCGTGTGCCCGGCCGGACCTTTATTCGCGTCCCCCTCAAATGGCAACTGCCACAGGCTGGGTCAAGCTGTTGAACACTGCGTTCAATTAGACGGCTGCTGTGCACCATTGGCCGGGGCGGGCGCGGCATCCTCGGCCGGCGCCTGATCGGAAGCCGGCGCATTGTCGCCTTCCGCATTGCCGCCCTGCGGCTGTAGTTTCTCCATCACGCTCGCGCGGATCACCTGGGCGAATTCAGCAGGCAGAACCGACTGCAGCTTCGTCACCATCGAATCCAGGAACGGCTTGGACTTGGCGTTGTTCACCCAGTTCGGGCGGTGATCGACATCGACGAGCCAGTTCCAGAAAGCGGTGGCGACGACGAGCAGAAGTATGCCTCTTGCCGCGCCAAACAGGAAGCCCAAAGTACGATCGAGCGCGCCGATACGGCTGTCGATGATGAAATCGGCAATCTTCATGGTGATGAAGGAAATGACGATCAGCGCGATCAGGAACACGACCGCGGCCGAGCCGACGAGCGCGATGCGGTCATCGTCGGTGTACTTCTTGGCGTAGGGCACGAGATAGGGGTAGAAATAATAGGCTGCGGCAGCCGAGCCGCCCCAGCTTGCGATCGAGAGCACTTCGCGGGAGAAGCCGCGCACCATGGCGAGCACGGCGGAAAAAAGCACGACGCCGATGACAATACCGTCGAAAATCGTAATGGGCATATAAATCCAACTCCAGGACGGCCGCCAATTCGCAGCTCAGTCGCGCCTCATTGCGTGCATCCTATATCATCACCTGTTGCGGCGATGAAAGGATCAAACCTCTTCTTCCACACGTCTCAAAGCGCCCTTCGAGCCGGCGATCCGGGCGACCAGATCCGGCAGGCTTTCGATCTCGCTCCAGCGCCCGCCCGTGCCCTTTGGCAGTTCGGCGGACCCCGATGGAAGCAGCGCTGCAGAAAATCCGAGCTTCTCGGCTTCTTTGAGGCGCTGGTTCGTGTGCGCAACCGGCCGGACGGCGCCCGACAGGCTGACTTCGCCGAAATAGACACAATCGGCGGGAAGGGCAATACCAGCAAGCGACGAAACCAGCGCCGAAGCGACCGCCACATCCGCTGCCGGCTCTGAAATCCTGTAGCCGCCGGCGATGTTGAGATAGACGTCGTGTTGACCGAGTTTGACCCCGCAATGCGCTTCGAGCACTGCAAGGATCATCGACAGTCGCGCCGAATCCCAGCCCACGATCGCCCGTCGCGGCGTGCCGAGCGATGTCGGCGCCACCAGCGCCTGCACTTCGACGAGGATCGGCCGCGTGCCCTCGATGCCGGCGAAGACGGCGGCTCCCGGCGATTTCTCGTTGCGCTCGCCGAGGAAGAGCTCGGACGGGTTCGCCACTTCGCGCAGGCCCTTGTCCGACATCTCGAACACGCCGATCTCGTCGGTTGGCCCGAAGCGATTTTTGACCGTGCGCAGGATGCGATAGTGGTGACCCCGGTCGCCCTCGAAGTAGAGAACGGCATCGACCATGTGCTCGACCACGCGCGGACCGGCGATCTGCCCGTCCTTGGTGACGTGGCCGACGAGCACCATGGCGGCACCCGTCTGCTTGGCGAACTTGATCATCGCCTGCACACCGGTGCGCACCTGTGTTACCGTGCCCGGCGCGGATTCGGCCAGATCGCTCCACAGCGTCTGAATGGAATCGATGATGACGAGATCGGGCCGCTTGCCTTCGGCGAGCGTCGCCAGGATGTCCTCGACATTGGTCTCCGCCGCGAGCAGCACATCCGTATCCGCTGCCCCAAGACGCTGCGCCCTGAGCCGCACCTGCGCAACGGCCTCTTCGCCCGAGACATAGATGATCCGGTGCCCGCGCCGCGAAAGCGCCGCCGCTCCCTGCATGAGCAGCGTCGACTTGCCGATGCCGGGATCACCGCCGATCAGCACCGCCGAACCGCGCACGAAGCCGCCGCCCAGCGCCCGGTCAAGCTCGGAAATGCCGGTATGGATGCGCGGCGCTTCCTCGATCTCGCCCGACAGCGCGGTCAGCGCCACCGGACGGCCTTTCTTCGGCGTCTTCGCCGGCCCGCCGCCGATCCCGCCCATCGGGTCTTCCTCGACGATGGTGTTCCACGCGCCGCAACCCTCGCATTTGCCGGCCCAGCGGCTGTGGATGGTGCCGCAGCCCTGACAGATGAATTGTGTTCTTGCTTTTGCCATGAGGAAGGATCAGTCTTCTTGTTCTGTCTGATAAAAACGCAGGAAATGTGAGAGCTCGATCTTCTGCCGTCCATGCAGCACGCGCACGACGGAAAGCGTCTCATCATCAATGAAGAAATAGATACAGCGATTACGATAAGGGAAAGCCCGCAACCCGGGAATGAAGTCGCGCGGACTTATACATGCCGAGAAGATCGTCCAGCGCCTCGAACGACATTTTCAGCTGACGCGGCCGCATTCTTCCGTTCCTCCGCCATCATGAGAATGTGCTTTGTCAGATCTTCGGCGTTTTCGAATGTGACGGCGCGTCCGGCATCGATGTCATCGATGCCCTGTTGGATCAGATGGCGCAGTTCCTGTATCTCGCCTTCTTCGCTGCCAAGCAGTCTCAACCCGGCCGCAATAACGTCTTCGGCGTTTCGGTATCGTCCGTCTGCTATCTGCTCCTCGATGAAGGTGAGGTCTTGCTCGCTGAGATGGATCTCGGTCATTTCGATCTCCTTTTGTTCTCTTTTAGCACGAAGATTTCCGGCTTCCAAGAGGCGCAGGCAGGGATTCCAAGCCCTAGCCGTCGTCCTCGCTCAGATACCGCCGCTCATGGCGCAACCCCATGCTGGTCAGCACTTCGTAGCCGATCGTGCCGGCCGCGCGCGCGACCTCGTCCACCGAGATGTTCTTCCCGAAGAGCTCGACATAATCGCCGGCGCTCACCGCGTTTTCGGGCAGGTCAGTGACGTCGAAGATGGTCATGTCCATGGTCACCCGCCCGGCAATCGGCACCTTGCGTCCGGCAATAAAGCCATGACCGCCCTGCGGCGCCACTTGGCGCAGGGGGACACCGCCGCTGGACTGGCTGCGCAGATAGCCGTCGGCGTAGCCGGCCGAGACGATGGCGAGCCGGCTGTCGCGGGTAAGTTCCAGCGCGCGGCCATAGCCGACGCCTAGGCCGGCCTTGGCATCACGCACCTGAATGACACGCGCCTCCGCCGTGACCACCGGGCGCATCGGATTGGCCATGCCGTTGACCGCCTCGCCGCCATAGAGAGCGATGCCGGGGCGCGTCAGGTCGAAGTGATAATCGCTGCCGAGGAAGATGCCGGCGGAGGCCGAAAGGCTTGAATCGATACCTTCATAGGCGGCGCTAACCTTGCGGAATGATTCAAGCTGTTGCCGGTTCATCGCCGAGTTCGGGTCGTCGCCGCAGGCAAGGTGGCTCATGACCAGCACGGGCGCGAAACTCGCCGGACGCGACACGTCGTCGGCGAGCGCGATCGCCTCGTTCATATCGAGGCCCAGCCGGTTGAAGCCGGTATCGACATGCAGCGCGCAAGGGTAGTCGCCATACTCGGCCAGCACCGCCATCCAGAAGGCAAGCTGTTCCTCGGACGATATGACCGGCACGAGATCGTTCTCGAAAAAGCGCCGCTCGGTCCCCGGCCAGATGCCTGCGAGCACGAAGATACGGGCGTCGGGAGCATATAGCCTAAGCGTTACGCCTTCATCGACGGTCGCCACGAAGAAATCCCGCGCGCCCGCCAGATAAAGCGCCTCTCCGGCGTCCTCCATCCCGGTACCGTAAGCGTCGGCCTTGACCACGGCTGCGGTGCGCGCCTTGCCGGAACGCCGCGCCATGTCACGCCAATTGTCGGTCAGCGCGGCAAGATCCACCGTCAGGCGCAATCCGGCAGAGGCAAAACGGTCTTCTTCTTCGTAGTCGTCGGCAAAATCGGTCATGGTTCACATCAAGAAAGTTGGCCGGCAGATGCAATCTCCGGCCAGTTTAGAGAGCAAGTGTGATGAGTGGAAGACCAGTCGGGCGCGTGCTCAGCCCTTACTGCTCTTCGTAATGCGTGAAGCTCGGCTCGGCCAGATCGGCGAAGCGGGTGAACTCCGACTGGAAGGCGAGCTTGACAGTGCCGGTCGGTCCGTGGCGCTGCTTGGCGATGATGACGTCGGCGGTGCCCTTCACCTTGTCGAACAGCGCTTCCCACTCCGGATATTTCGGATCGTGGATGTCGCGCGGCTCGAGGTTCTTGACGTAATACTCCTCGCGGAACACGAAGAGCACGACGTCGGCGTCCTGCTCGATCGAGCCCGATTCACGAAGGTCGGAGAGCTGCGGGCGCTTGTCCTCGCGGCTTTCGACCTGACGCGACAGCTGCGACAGCGCGATGATCGGCACGTTCAGTTCCTTGCCGAGTGCCTTGAGGCCCGTCGTGATCTGGGTGATTTCCTGCACGCGGTTGTCGCCCTTGCCGGCGCCCGTCATCAGCTGGATGTAGTCCACCACGAGGCAATCGAGGCCGCGCTGGCGCTTAAGGCGGCGCGCGCGGGCGGATAGCTGGGCGATCGAGATGCCACCGGTCTGGTCGATATAGAGCGGCACTTTCTGCATCATCATCGAGCAGGCGACGAGCTTTTCGAAATCGGCGTCGTTGATGTCGCCGCGGCGGATTTTCGACGAGGAAACCTCGGTCTGCTCGGAGATGATACGGGTGGCCAGCTGTTCGGACGACATTTCGAGCGAGTAGAAGCCGACGACGCCGCCTTGCTTCGCCTTCATGCTGCCGTCGGACTGCACTTCGCCTTCATAGGCGGCGGCGATGTTGTAGGCGATGTTGGTCGCAAGCGAGGTCTTGCCCATGCCCGGGCGTCCGGCAAGCACGATCAAGTCGGACCGCTGCAGGCCGCCCATCTTGCCGTCGAGCGACATGATGCCGGTCGAGATACCGGAAAGGCCGCCATCGCGCTCCTTGGCGACAGCCGCCATGTCGATCGCCAGCGCTACCGCGTCGTTGAACGCCTGGAAGCCACCGTCGTAGCGCCCGTTTTCGGCAAGCTCGAACAGGCGGCGCTCGGTGTCTTCGATCTGCGCCTGTGGCGGCATGTCGAGCGGCGCGTCATAGGCGATGTTGACGACGTCCTCGCCGATGGTGATCAGCGCCCGGCGCAGCGCCAGATCGTAGATCGCGCGGCCGTAGTCCTCGGCATTGATGATGGTCACGGCTTCGCGCGCCAGACGGGCGAGGTACTCGGAGACCGTCATGTCGCCGACCTTCTCGTCGGCCTTCAGGAAGGTCTTGATCGTCACGGGATTGGCGATCTTGCCCATGCGGATGATATCGCCCGCAACCTCGAAGATCTTGCGGTGGAGCGGCTCGTAAAGATGCGGCGGCTTGAGGAAGTCCGACACCCGGTAATAGGCGTCGTTGTTCATCAGGATCGCGCCGAGAAGCGCCTGCTCGGCCTCGATGTTGTTGGGTGCTTCGCGGTAGTGCTGCTCCGGCTGGGCAACAGCGGCGATCTTTCGGGCGGCGTCGTTCATCTTGATCCGTTCTGTCTTATTCAGCTTCGGGTTTGCAATTCACCAACGGCAAAATCAAGTGCTGAACATGGCGAGCGGCCAAAACGCTTTGGCTTTGGCACGTTGTTCGACTTCTCCACAGCGCATCTTGCCATCACGCGAAAATACCGGCGGTGTAGCCTTCCGGACACGGTACAAAGCGACTCACGCGAATCAACGCGTTCGTGGTATTTTAGGCATTGATAGGGGAGTGTGCATTGAGACTCTCGTCATCACCGCTTGAAAAACGCGGAAAATGACTGTAGGTATAAAACAAATAATAAGCACGCTAATTAAATGGACTGATAAATATGACAAATGCGCCTCTCGGACGAGAGTTGATTGAAGATTTGGCGGCTTTCAACCGGAAGCTTAGAGCGGTTTTCGACAAGATCGTCCGGGAACGGAACATGACGCTGCCGCGGGCGCGGGTGTTTTTCACGCTGAACAAGAAGGACGGCATCAACCAGCGGGAGCTTGCCGATCGGCTGGAGCTGGAAACGCCGACATTGGTCCGTATCCTGGACGCGATGGAAGGGCAGGGGTTCGTCGAGCGCCGTGTCGCAGGCTCCGATCGCCGCGCCAAGGAGATCTATATTACCGAGACAGGCAAGGTCGTCGCCGGCGAGATCGACGACATCGCCGTCAGCGTGCGTGCCCAGGTGATCGCAGGTATTCCCGAACGCGATCTGAGAACTACCTTGGATACGATACGGGCCATGCAGGCGAATTTGCAGGGCATCCGCGGAGTGTGAGGAAATAGTAATGAGCCTCGTCCAGGCGTCCAGCGAAGGTGTTGCGCCAAAAGCCGCGGACGAGGCGGCGGCACAGGAACCGCAGCCTGCGCCCCCGCCCGTCGTGGCGATGGCCGGCTGGAAGAAGCCCTTCTACATGGCCGCATCGGTCCTGCTCTTCGTCACGCAGGGTCTCGGCATGAACCTCGTGAATGCCAATATCTACCAGCTCCAGGGGTCGTTTTCGGCGACGACGGCTGAGGTCTCGTGGCTGTCGGCGGCCTATATGGCGCCATATGCCAGCCTGTCGATCGCGCTGTTCAAGATCCGCACGCAATATGGCCTGAGACGTTTCGCCGAGTTCAGCATCATCTGCTTCGTCTTTGCGGCGGTGCTGAACCTTCTCGTGACCGATCTGCACTCCGCCATCGTCGTCCGGGCGCTGAGCGGCATCGCGGCGGCGCCGATCTCCACGCTCGGCTTTCTCTACATGCTCGAGCTGTTCCCACCGGAGCGCAAGCTTACGACAGGCATCAGCCTTGCACTGATGTGCACGCTATTTGCCGCGCCGATCGCACGTATCATCTCGCCGCCGCTGCTTGATCTCGGCGGTTACCACGCGCTCTATACGCTGGAAATGGGGCTGGCGCTGCTGGCCTTCGCCATCATCTACACCATGCCTTTGACCTCGCCGCCACGCGCGGTCGTCATCCAGCGCATGGATATTCTGAGTTATCTCCTGCTGGCCACCGGTTTCGGCTGTCTCGCGGTCGTCCTCACACTCGGGCGTCTCTACTGGTGGTTCGAAGCGCCGTGGATCGGCGTTCTGCTTGCGGTCGCTGCAGGCTGTCTGGCGCTCGTGGTGGCGATCGAGCTACCGCGCGAAAATCCGATGCTGGATATCCGCTGGGTATTGTCTGGTCCCAATCTGAGGATGGCGGGCGTGCTTCTGATGTTCCGCTTCGTCTCGTCAGAACAATCCTCGACCGCTGCCAATTTCTATCAGCAGCTTGGCCTGCTCAACGATCAGACGACGAAGCTGTACGCCATCGTTCTGGTCGCCTCGGTGCTCGGCGGATTGTTCTGCACGCTCTTGATGACCACGCGCTACGTCAGCACCGCGCACTTGATATCGCTGGTGCTCATCGCGGCCGGCGCCTATCTCGACAGCCAGTCAACCAGCCTCACACGGCCGGAGCAGATGTATCTCAGCCAAGCCTTGGTCTCTGCTGGCGCGGCGATGTTCCTGCCGCCGGTGATGGCGAGCGGCTTCAAGGCGGCCATGGCCCGTGGAATGCCCTTCATCGTCAATTTCCTGGCGATCTTCCTCTTTACCCAGAGTATCGGCTCGCTCTTCGGCTCGGCCATGCTCGGCACCTTCGTCACCATCCGCGAGAAGTTCCACTCGAACGTGCTGGTCGAGCATATCCTGCTGCAGGATCCGCTGGTGGCCCAACGCGTCTCGCAGCTGTCCGCCGGCTACGGCAAGGTCATCACCGACCAGACATTGCTGAATGCCGAAGGGCTGGCATTGCTGTCCCAGCAGGTCACGCGCGAAGCCTATACGCTTGCCTATAACGACACCTTCCTCGCAATTTGCGTGGCATCTCTTCTCGGTCTCCTGGTCATGCTTCTTCATCAGGCATGGCTGCGCCTCTCCGAGCGCGGGGCCGCCGAGCCGAATGCCTCCGCAGCCGTTCAATCCTGATCACGAGTTCACCGCATGTCGAAATTCTTCCGGTCGCCTGCCAGCCTCATCGCCATTATCTCCGGTATCGCGGGCATCCTGCTCGTGCTTTACGCCTGGCGCCTGCCGCCCTTCGTCACATCGGTCGAAACGACCGATAACGCCTACATCAGGGGTTACGTGACGATCATGAGCCCGCAGGTGAACGGCTATATCGTCGATGTTCCGGTGAAGGACTACCAGCAGGTCAAGCAGGGTGACGTGCTGGCTAAGATCGACGACCGCATCTACACGCAAAAGCTCGCCCAGGCCCGCTCGGCACTTGAGGGCCAGAAGGCGTCGCTGGAGAACTCCCGCCAGTCGGAACTGTCGGCAAAGGCGACCATCGCCTCCAGCCAGGCGCAGATCGATAGCGCAAATGCGTCGCTGAAGCGCGCGCAACTCGCCTGGGATCGCATCAGCAACCTCAACGACAGGGGCATCGCCTCGGCAAGCGAATCCGAGCAGGCGCAGGCAACGCTTGAGGAGGCGAAGGCCGCGTTGAACCAGGCGCAGTCGGCGCTGGAGGTGTCGAAGCAGAATCTGGCGACCATCATCGTCAATCGCTCGCTGCTGGAGGCCAATGTCGCAAGCGCGGAAGCCACCGTGCATCTGGCCGAGATCGATCTCCAGAACACGTCGATCCTGGCGCCGCGCGACGGCCACCTCGGCGAGATCGGCGTTCGCCTCGGCCAGTACGTCGCCGTAGGCACGCAATTGATGGCGGTGGTGCCCGAAGAGATCTGGGTTGTCGCCAATTTCAAGGAGACGCAGCTTGAGGGCATGCAGGTCGGTCAGCCCGTCTCGATCGTGGTCGATGCCCTGGGGCGCCAGCGGCTCACCGGCCGCATTGAACGCTTTTCGCCAGCTGCCGGCTCCGAATTCGCCGTGATCAAGGCCGACAACGCCACCGGCAATTTCGTCAAGATCGCCCAGCGCGTCGGCGTTCGCATCAGCATCGATCCGGATCAGCCGGCCGCCAAGAACCTTGGACCAGGTCTCTCGGTTGTCGTCAGCGTCGACAAGAGCGCTGAGCCCGAGCAGAACACGGCGGCCAATTAGTCTTCAAAATAGCGGACAGCAAAAAGCCGGGCGCGAGGCCCGGCTTTCGCATTCTGGAGATTGCTCTCCCGAACCTTATTCGTCTTCGGCGTTGCCGTCGGCTTCCGGATCGAAGAAGTCTTCCGGACGCAGAGCGTCTTCGTCGACGCCGTAGATGGCGTCAACCGACGTCAGGGTTTCGCCCTTGGCCTGGCGCTCAGCTTCGTCAGCCGAACGAGCAACGTTGAGCTCGATCTTGATCTCGACTTCAGCATGCAGCTGCAGTTCGACCTGGTGCAGACCGATCGTCTTGATCGGGGTGTTCAGGTGAACCTGGTTGCGGCCGATGTTGAAGCCTTCGGCAGCTAGGATTTCAACGACGTCGCGAGCAGCGACCGAGCCGTACATCTGGCCGGTTTCGCCAGCCGAACGAACGACGATGAAGGACTTGCCTTCGAGAGCGTCGGCAACGGTCTGTGCTTCCGACTTGCGCTCGAGGTTGCGGGCTTCGAGCGTTGCACGCTCGGATTCGAAGCGCTTCTTGTTGGCGTCGTTGGCGCGCAGAGCCTTGCCGAGCGGCAGCAGGTAGTTACGGGCAAAGCCGTCCTTGACCTTTACCACTTCGCCCATCTGGCCGAGCTTGGAGATGCGTTCGAGAAGAATGACGTCCATGTCAGTTTTCCTTTCGTGTTCCTAGAGTTTCGAATCTGTCTGTTTGGGGGCATCAGCATCCTTGTTCGGGGTGAGCGCGATCGCCTTGCGGGTATCGCT
Source organism: Rhizobium sp. S163 (assembly GCF_030380805.1). Lineage (NCBI taxonomy): Bacteria > Pseudomonadati > Pseudomonadota > Alphaproteobacteria > Hyphomicrobiales > Rhizobiaceae > Rhizobium > Rhizobium sp. S163. Next base: position 53,692 of record NZ_JAUDSA010000034.1, read on the forward strand.
GAGCCCCAGAACGAGGATGAAAAAGGCTGGCAGCATCAACATGAGAGATGCCAGGTAGCAGAGGATAAGCGCCGGCAGGCGCCATTCCTTGCCGCGCGTGCGAAAATGCAGCGCGGCGAAACCGGAGAGAAGGAAGCCGGCACCGAACGTGCCGACGACGGTTGCTCCGACCATCGCTGGGATGCCGCCCAGAAAGGTAGCGGCAAGCCCGAGAAGGAAGATGAAGATCGTGTTGCGGTTCATCCGGAGCGACGAGGGGATATCCTCGCGCGGCCGAAGGCCGCCGCCGGATGCAGCAACGATGCGCGTCGCGATGTAATAGGCGGCAAACAGCATCACCACCCACATACCGCCCTGGATGGCCGGCAGGAGCAGGAGAACGAGCGACTTGGTCTGCGCGATCACGGCCGCGTCGGGCGCGAAGTCGGACTGCTGCTGCGCCACCGAGGTGAAGAGCACGTCGACCAGACGGTCGATCAGTTCGGGGCCGTAGCCGATCATCACGCCGACGACGATGACGGCGAACGTCACGAGGCCGCAAAGATGCAGCAGGATATCCGACAGCGGATACCACGCCATCAGATGATCGGGACCACCGAGTTCGGAAGCGGGGCGCGCGAGATTGGCGAGGTGGCTGATCCAGCCTGCCGGCAGAAGCGTGACCAGCGTCATCATCAGCGCGAAGGACGGCGAGATGGCGATCGCGCCGAGGACGGCAGCGGTAACGACGGCCGAGATCGCCGCCATGTTGCCCCAGCCGAGGCCGACAAGAAGAATGGGAAGCGCGGAAGCCGCGTAGAGAACAGCACTGAAAGACGACGGCTGCCGGCCAGCGCCCAGCACCAGAAGTGCGGCGACGAACCCGGCGAGGGCTCCAACGCCCAGCATTTTTGCATTCAGTGGTTTCACGGTCGCTGTCCTGCTTCATCAAGCAGTTAGAGGGCGTTTCCTGAATCAGTTTCAGAAAGGCCTCAACATGGGTTTTAAGGGTTCCGATCCGCGCCCATCGCGAAAGGGAGAAGGGAAGGCATTGCTGCCTTCCCTCGATTTGGTCTCGTCAGCTGATTAAGCGACGACGTACGGCAGCAGGCCGAGGAAACGAGCGCGCTTGATCGCCTGAGCGAGTTCGCGCTGCTTCTTCTGCGAAACAGCCGTGATACGGGAAGGAACGATCTTGCCGCGCTCGGAAATGTAGCGCTGCAGGAGACGAACGTCCTTGTAGTCGATCTTCGGAGCGTTTGCGCCGGAGAACGGGCAAGTCTTGCGACGACGGTGGAACGGACGACGTACCGGTGCGGAGGAAGATTCAGACATTCTCAGTTCTCCTTATGCACGGTCTTCGCGCGGGGCGCGATCAGGACGCGGGCCACGCTGGAAGTCGCCATCACGACGCGGCGGACGATCGCCGAATTCGCGACGCGGGCCACGGTCGGCGCCATCACGCGGGCCGCGGTCGTCGCGGTCGCGCTTCTGCATCATGGCAGACGGGCCTTCTTCGTGAGCTTCAACAGCGATGGTCATGTAGCGAAGGACGTCTTCGCTGATGCGCATCTGACGTTCCATTTCCTGCACGGCAGCAGCCGGGGCGTCGATGTCGACGAGAACGTAGTGAGCCTTGCGGTTCTTCTTGATGCGGTAGGTCAGGGACTTGAGGCCCCAGTTTTCTACGCGCCCGACCTTACCGCCGTTAGCTTCGAGTACGCCCTTGTACTGTTCTACGAGGGCTTCTACCTGCTGAGCGGAAATATCCTGTCGGGCAAGGAATACATGTTCATAAAGAGCCATGACAGCTTTGCCTTTCTTGCGTTTATTCAACCCGATATTCGGCGGCTAAGCCTCAACGACTGCTCCTGATTGGGTAGACCCAGGCAAGAAAAGCGTTCCGAGACGGTCGAGAGCGGAGACACGGGAGGCTGGAACGCTTCCGTTCCGAACGATTTCCCGCGGGAAACCGGCCCTCCGTTCAGCCACCAGCCAGAAGACCGGGTTTTGCGAACAGGGCGGCTTATACGGATTTCTGACGAAAACGCAAGGCCGCCCCGGAAAACATATCGCCACCGGCAAAAACGTACTTACCGCGGCGGTTGCGACAGGAAGAAGTCGGCGATCGAGCGGCTGGCATCGATTTGCCGGCTGGTCACGCCAACGAACAGACGTCGGGCATATTGCACGCCACCTGGCCAAGTATGGCCGCCACCGGTAACCGTCAGCACCTCCACGGCGCCCGATGGTCGGCATCCGTCGTATCGCGTGGCGACGACGCGCGTGCGGTCGAGTCGAGCGGTCGGAGCGAGCGGCGCCGATTTCCCTGGCAGAGCGCATCCATTGGTTCTGGCCCAGAACGCCGCCGTGTCGCGGACGGACAAGACCTTGCCTCCTTCGCCCGCGCCCCCGAAATCGGCGACATCACCGCCCTTGAACGGCATGATTGGATCGGCAGTGCCGTCGATCTGCAATACGGCGACCGGACGTTCGGGGCTGCATTTCGCGGCTATGTCGCTTGGCAGTGTTCCAGCGACCGGCGCAATCGCGGCGATGCGTCGGGAGAGGTCGCAGCCGAGCCGTTCGGCAAAGAGTGCGCCGTTCGAAATGCCCGTCGCGTAGACGCGCTTGCTGTCGATATCATAGCTCCGCTGCAGCTGATCGATCAGCGCGGAAACGAAGCCGACGTCGTCTTGAGGATTGCGGATAGTCGAACGTCCGTCGTTCCAGTGCTTGTCGATGCCGTTGGGATAGGCAACGATAAAGCGTCGGCTGTCGGCGACGGCATCAAGACCGCTCAGCCGGCGCATGGCCGGTCCCTGCTGGCCGCCGCCGTGAAAGGCAAGCACCAGGGGAAAGCCACCTGGCGGGCGCGGGCCATCAGGCACATGCAGGGTGAAGCTGCGAACGGTGCTGCCGACCGTCACCTGACCAGAAGGATCCGCCGCCGAGGCAGCGGACGCGACGGCGACACCGGCCAGAAGCGCGGCAAATCCAAGAATGATCCTGTGAGTGAGGGACCTGTAAAGCGAACCAGTCATCTGAGTTTCCATAAAGTATTGAAATATAAGCAATATGAAATGATCGCAGGCCGAAATTCTGGTGCTGCGGTCAGTGCCGTCAGGCAAAAACGAAGTGAGCCGCCATTGCGGGTAAACAATGACGGCTCCTGTTAAATTCGGGTGATTTCGCACATTCGCGACAGACTGCCGCGGCGGGCCGATATCAGATCGGCATCGGATACTCGCGATGCACCTTGTCGATCTCGGCGAGGATATCGCTCGAAAGCTTGATGCCGGCCGCGTCTATATCGGTTGTCAGTTGCGCCATGGTCGTGGCACCGATGATGGCCGACGTCATGAAGCGGCGCGTCAGGCAGAACGCGATGGCCATGGCCGATGGGTCCAGCCCGTGGCGCTTGGCGATCTCGACGTAAGCCTTGGTCGGCGCTTCCTGCAGCGGCTGCAGACGTCCGCCGATGTCGCCGTTGATCGAGCCGCGCGAGCCACCGGGTACGGCGCCGCCGATATACTTGCCGCTGAGGATGCCGCCGGCGAGCGGCGAGTAGGCGAGCAGGCCCACATCCTCATGGTGCGACATCTCCGCCATGTCGAGATCGTAGTGGCGATAGAGCAGGTTATACTCGTTCTGGATGCTGACGACGCGCGGCAGGCCGAGCTGCTCGGCGATCGTAAGATACTTCTGCGTGCCCCAGGTCGTCTCGTTGGAGAGGCCGATCGTCCGGATCTTGCCTTCCTTCACCAGTTCGCCAGCCGTTTCCAGGATGCCGGTAATGTTGGCGACGGCCTTGGCGCGATCCTGCTTGAAGGGGTCGTAGTGCCAGTTCTGGCGGAAGTGGAAATGACCGCGAACCGGCCAATGGATCTGGTAGAGATCGATATAGTCGGTCTTCAGCCGCTTCAGGCTGGCCTCGATCGCCAGTCGCATGTTCTTGGCATCGGCGCCTTCGCCGCCACGGATATAGGAACGACCGGGGCCGGCAACCTTGGAGGCGAGGACGATATCCTTGCGCTTGCCCGTCTTCTCAAGCCAGGTGCCGATATAGTCTTCGGTCAGGCCCTGGGTCTCGGGGCCAACGGGCGTGGTCGGATAAAGCTCGGCGGTGTCGAAGAAGTTGACGCCCTTTTCGAACGCATAGTCCATCTGCGCGTGCGCTTCCGCCTCGGTGTTCTGCGTGCCCCAGGTCATGGTGCCAAGGCAGATTTCGGACACCGAAATATCGGTGCGGCCAAGTTTCTTATGCTTCATTGGGGAGCCTTAATCGTGATCTTAAAAGAAAGAGGTCTTGGAAGGACGGCGCGAATTTAGGCCGGAATTGAGCAAGCGCAAGAGCAAAAGTGCTGCTTTGTTGCAGTCGCGAAAGCCTTGGAACGCAGGCCTCCGGTACTTGACTCTCAGGGAAAGAATGTCAATTGGAGGCGAAATGACCGCGGGTCCATATAAAAAGGACATAGGATGACCATCGCTTTCACGTTCCCTGGCCAGGGCAGTCAGGCCGTCGGCATGGGCAAGGATCTTGCCGAGAATTTTGCCGAAGCGCGCGCCGTTTTTGCAGAGGTCGATGACGCTCTCGGCGAGAAGCTGTCCGAGACCATGTTCAACGGTCCGGAAGAGACGCTGACGCTGACCGCCAATGCGCAGCCGGCGCTGATGGCCGTGTCGATGGCCGTCATCCGTGTGCTCGAAGCCAAGGGCGTCGATCTCAAGGCCAAGGTTTCCTACGTCGCCGGCCACTCGCTCGGCGAATACTCCGCTCTCTGTGCCGCCGGCATGTTCTCGATCGCCGATACCGCGCGCCTCCTGCGCATTCGCGGCAACGCGATGCAGGCGGCCGTGCCCGTCGGCGTCGGCGCCATGGCCGCCATCATCGGCCTCGAACATGCCGACGTGATCGCCGTCTGCGAGGAAGCCTCGGCACTCGGCGCCTGCCAGATCGCCAACGACAACGGCGGTGGCCAGATCGTGATTTCGGGCGAGAAGGCACCGGTCGAAAAGGCTGCTGCTCTCGCCACCGAAAAGGGCGCCAAGCGCGCGATCCTGCTGCCGGTCTCCGCACCCTTCCATTCCGCGCTGATGGCGCCGGCCGCCGATGCGATGCGCGAAGCGCTGGCAGGCGTCGTGAAGTCGAACCCGGTCGTGCCTGTTATCGCAAACGTGCGCGCCGCGCCCGTCACCGACGCCGAGGAAATCGCCAAGCTGCTCGTCGAGCAGGTCACCGGCCAGGTTCGCTGGCGCGAGACGGTTGAATGGTTCGCGGCAAACGGCGTGACCACGCTTTACGAACTCGGCGCCGGCAAGGTTTTGACCGGCCTCGCGCGCCGCATCGACAAGAACGTGACCGGCGTCTCGGTCAACACACCGGCTGATATCGACGCGGCGGTTGCCGCTCTTCTGGCCTGATTGATTTAACGATTACAAGGAATTCTTCCATGCTCGATCTTTCCGGCCGCAAGGCTCTGGTAACCGGTGCCTCTGGCGGCATCGGCGAAGAAATCGCCCGTATCCTGCACAAGCAGGGCGCCATCGTCGGCCTGCACGGCACCCGCGTCGAAAAGCTCGAGGCGCTGGCGAACGAACTCGGCGACCGCGTCAAGATCTTCCCGGCGAACCTTGCCGATCGCGACGAAGTCAAGGCGCTCGGCGTCAAGGCTGAAGCCGAACTCGACGGCGTCGATATCCTCGTCAACAACGCCGGTATCACCAAGGACGGCCTCTTCGTGCGCATGTCGGACGAGGACTGGGACAGCGTCATCGAAGTCAACCTGACCTCGATGTTCCGCCTGACCCGCGAGCTGACGCACCCGATGATGCGCCGCCGCTATGGCCGCATCATCAACATCACCTCGATCGTCGGTGTCACCGGCAATCCGGGCCAGGCCAACTACTGCGCCTCCAAGGCCGGCATGATCGGCTTCACCAAGTCGCTGGCGCAGGAGATCGCGACCCGCAACGTGACGGTCAACTGCGTGGCTCCGGGCTTCATCGAAAGCGCGATGACGGGCAAGCTGAACGACAAGCAGAAGGACGCGATCATGGGCGCGATCCCGATGAAGCGCATGGGCACCGGCGCCGAAGTGGCCTCCGCGGTTGCTTACCTGGCTTCGTCGGAAGCGGCCTACATGACGGGCCAGACTTTGCACGTAAATGGCGGCATGGCCATGATCTGAAACGGAAAACTGGCTTTCGGGCCGTTTTTCCCCGCAATAGCCTGTTCACCAACGCTATGGGGTTGATTTTCTGGCTTTGCGGCAGACATAAACCGTGTTAATCGGGCCATGACTGTGAACAGTCTCCCGAGAAAGAAGACGGACCGGCGGGCTTTCCAAGCAAGCCTGGGACATCTCTGGTAGCCGGGTACAACGAGTTTGCCGAAGGTGGCTTTAGGGCGCCGCAGGCTGAAACAGGGTAGGGTGCCATAAAGGCTCTCTGATCAGGATTATAAGGTCGAGGAAACCGACATGAGCGATATCGCAGAACGCGTAAAGAAAATTGTTATTGATCATCTTGGCGTCGACGCCGACAAGGTTGTCGAAGGCGCAAGCTTCATCGACGATCTGGGCGCTGACTCGCTCGACACCGTCGAACTGGTCATGGCGTTCGAAGAAGAATTCGGCGTTGAAATTCCTGACGACGCTGCGGACTCGATCCTGACGGTCGGCGACGCCGTTAAGTTTATCGAAAAGGCCCAGGCTTAATCCTGAGCACTTTAGAAAGGGCGGACCCGGAGTCCGCCCTTTTTATTTCTGGCATGGTCTCCATAGAACACAAAAGGCGGGGGAATGCAGTCGATGAGACGGGTGGTTATTACGGGCACTGGCATGGTGTCTCCCTTGGGATGCGGCACGGAAGTGACCTGGGCTCGCCTGCTGGCGGGCGAAAACGGCGCACGCCTCGTGACCGAGTTCGAAGTCGATGACCTTCCGGCCAAGATCGCATGCCGTATTCCCGTCGGCGATGGCACCGGCGGCACCTTCAATCAGGATGATTGGATGGAGCCCAAGGAACAGCGCAAGGTCGATCCCTTCATCATCTATGGAATGGCCGCGGCCGACATGGCGCTCAACGATGCCAACTGGCATCCCGAGAGCGACGAAGACCAGATTGCCACCGGCGTCCTCATCGGCTCCGGCATTGGCGGCATCGAGGGTATCGTTGAGGCGGGCTATACGCTGCGCGACAAGGGCCCGCGCCGCATTTCTCCATTCTTCATTCCCGGCCGTCTGATCAACCTCGTATCCGGCCAGGTATCGATCCGTCACAAGCTGCGCGGACCGAACCACTCCGTCGTCACTGCCTGCTCGACCGGTGCGCACGCCATTGGCGATGCTGCCCGTCTGATCGCTTTCGGCGATGCTGATGTGATGGTCGCCGGTGGCACCGAATCGCCGGTCAGCCGCATCTCGCTCGCCGGCTTCGCGGCCTGCAAGGCGCTCTCCACGCAGCACAACGACGATCCGACGAAGGCCTCGCGCCCCTACGACAAGGACCGTGACGGCTTCGTCATGGGCGAGGGCGCCGGCATCGTCGTTCTCGAAGAGCTCGAACATGCCCTGGCGCGCGGCGCACGGATTTACGCCGAAGTCGTCGGCTATGGCCTGTCGGGCGACGCCTACCACATCACCGCGCCGTCGGAAGACGGCGAGGGCGCCGGCCGTTGCATGGCGATGGCGCTGAAGCGCGCTGGCCTGACGCCTGCCGATATCGATTACATCAACGCGCACGGCACATCGACCATGGCCGACACGATCGAGCTCGGCGCCGTCGAGCGCCTGGTCGGCGACGCCGCGTCGAAGATCTCCATGTCCTCGACCAAGTCCGCCACCGGCCACCTGCTGGGCGCTGCCGGTGCAATCGAGGCGATCTTCGCGACGCTGTCGATCCGCGATAACGTCGTGCCGCCGACGCTCAATCTCGACAACCCAGAGCGCGAGACGAAGATCGATCTCGTCCCGCACAAGGCGCGTCAACGGGAAGTGAACGTGGCGCTGTCGAATTCCTTCGGATTCGGCGGTACAAACGCATCGCTGGTGCTGCGCCGCTACGTCGCCTGAGACTGACCCACGACGTCCGCAACGGGCAGGGCAGTCCAATCCGATGGCTGCCCACCCGCATTTCGCCGCATTGCTTCGCAAGAAGCAGCTTTTGGGGCCAAATTTAGAGGATTGCCGGTGAGCGATACGAACCAGAGCAACGACACGACCGGCCAGCAGGGCCAGCAGTCGCAGAGTGGCCCGATCATTCCGAAATCGCCAACCGAAGCGCTGCGCCCGGAGCGCGTGCCGGAGCCGCCGAAGCGCTCCAAGAAGGCCAGAAGCCAGGTCGTCATCTTCCTGAACTTCCTGATGACGCTGGTCGTGCTCGGCTGCGCCGCCGCGGTCGTCGTCTTCTACTATGCGATTTCCACCTACCAGAGCCCCGGTCCGCTGGAGGCCAACACCAATTTCATCGTGCGCAACGGCGCAGGGATCACCGAGATCGCGTTCAATCTCGAGCGCAACAACATCATCTCCGATGGCCGCGTCTTCCGCTATCTCACCGCCACCCATCTGAACGATGGCGAAAGCCTCAAGGCCGGTGAATACGAGATCAAGGCGCATGCCTCGATGAACGAGATCATGGAACTGCTGAAATCCGGCAAGTCCATCCTCTATTCGATCTCCTTCCCCGAGGGCTTGAGCGTCCGCCAGATGTTCAACCGCATGAACGAGGATCAGGTACTTGAGGGCGATCTGCCGACCGTCCTGCCGTCGGAGGGCAGCCTGCGCCCTGATACCTACAAGTTCTCGCGCGGCACCAAGCGCGCCGAGATCATCGAGCAGATGGCCGCTGCCCAGCAGAAGCTTGTGGACCAGATCTGGGACAAGCGCGATCCTTCGCTGCCCTTCAAGTCGAAGGACGAGATGATCGTTCTCGCCTCCATCGTCGAAAAGGAAACCGGCGTTCCAGACGAGCGCGCCCATGTGGCCTCGGTCTTCCTGAATCGTCTCGGCAAGGGCATGCGCCTGCAGTCGGACCCGACGATTATCTATGGATTGTTCGGTGGCGACGGCAAGCCGGCCGACCGGCCGATCTACCAGTCGGACCTCAAGAAAGAGACGCCCTTCAACACCTATGTGATCAAGGGCCTTCCGCCGACGCCGATCGCCAATCCCGGTCGCGATGCGCTGGAGGCCGTTGCCAATCCCTGGAAGACGCAGGACCTTTACTTCGTGGCCGACGGCACGGGTGGCCATGTCTTCGCCGCCACGCTTGAGGACCACAACGCCAATGTCCGGCGCTGGCGCAAGCTGGAAGCCGACAAGGGCGCCGATCCGAATATCGCGGTCGACGGGCAGCCCGATGCGGCAACGCCCGCCGATGCGCCGGCAGCGCCTGCTCCGGCTCCGAAGAAAAAGAGAAACTGATAATATCGGAGGCTTCCATGGCTTTGCAGTCCATGACGGGTTTTGCGCGGCGCGAAGGCACGACCGATCGCTGGCGCTGGGCCTGGGAACTGCGCTCGGTAAACGGCAAGGGCTTGGATATCCGCCTGCGCCTGCCGCCGGGCCTCGAGCGACTGGAAAACGATGTCAAGCGGCTTGCCGGCGAGCAGTTCAGCCGCGGCAACATGCAGGTGTCGCTGTCCGTCTCGTCTCCCGAGAGCCGCGTCGAGACCGTCCTCAACCAGGAAGCGCTTGCCGCCGTTCTGTCGCTGCGTGATCAGCTGGCTGATATCATCGATCCGGCGCCGTTGAAGCTCGATACGCTTCTCGGCATCCGTGGCATCGTCGATTTCCGCGAGACCGAGGATAGCCCCGAAGCCATCGCCGCGCGCGATGCCGAGATCATGAATGGCCTTGCGCTGGCACTTACCGACCTCAGGCATATGCGCGAGCAGGAGGGGGCGGCTCTGTCCCGCGTGCTCCTCGACCAGGTGGCGATCATCGAGCGTCTGACTGGTGTCGTGGAAAACGACCCGTCGCGTTCGCCGCGCGAGATTGCGGCACGTCTTGCGGCCCAGGTTGCAATGCTGATGGATGCATCCGGCAAGTTCGATCAGGACAGGCTCCATGCCGAGGCGGCGATCCTGGCGACCAAGGCGGACCTGCGCGAAGAGATCGACCGCCTGAAGGCGCACGTGGCCGCTGCCCGGGACCTGCTCGCCAAGGGCGGCCCTATCGGCCGCAAGCTCGATTTCCTTGCACAGGAATTTAACCGGGAATCGAATACAATATGCTCGAAGTCCAATGCGGCCGCGGTGACAGCGGCCGGTATTGAGTTGAAAGTGGTCATCGACCAGTTCCGCGAGCAAGTTCAGAATTTGGAGTGAACCATGAGCCCGACCCCGTCGAGCCCCCCAACGTCGAGCAGCCCCACCGTGATCCCCCGTCGCGGGCTGATGCTTGTCCTGTCCTCGCCCTCGGGCGCCGGCAAGTCGACCATCGCGCGCAATCTCCTGGAGCGCGATCGCAGCCTTGAAATCTCGGTGAGCGTGACGACGCGTCAGCGTCGCCCGAGTGAGATTGCCGGCACGCACTACCATTTCATCACCATCCCGCAATTCGAGCGTATGCGCGACAGCGGCGAGCTGCTCGAATGGGCGGAAGTGCATGGCAATTTCTACGGCACGCCGCGCGAGCCGGTGGAGGCCGCCATGGCCGATGGCCGCGACATGCTGTTCGATATCGATTGGCAGGGGGCGCTGCAGCTGCAGGAAAAGATGAAGGCCGATATCGTATCGATCTTCGTGCTGCCGCCGACCATGACCGAGCTTCAGTCGCGCCTGCATCGCCGCGCCGAGGACGCCGAAGAGGTGATCGCGACGCGTCTGGCCAACTCCCGCGCCGAGATCGCTCACTGGCGTGAATATGACTACGTCATCGTCAACGACGACCTGAACACCGCCTTCGAGGCCGTGCAGTCGATCGTCCGCGCCGAACGCCTGCGCCGCGACCGCCGCCATGGCATGTTCGACTTCGTGACCGGCCTGATCGAAGAGACGCCGGTTCTCTGATCCATCCGCCGGCGCCTTTGCGCCGGCGTCATTCCTTGAAATGATCAGCCGTAGCGACCGGTGATGTAGTCTTCGGTCCGCTTGTTCTTCGGCGCTTCGAATATCTGCGATGTCGGGCCATGCTCGACAAGCTCGCCCAGATACATGAAGGCGGTATTGTCCGAGATACGGCCCGCCTGCTGCATGTTGTGCGTCACGATCACGATCGTGAAATTCGCCTTCAGCTGCGCGATCAATTCCTCGACCTTGGCGGTCGAGATCGGGTCGAGCGCCGATGTCGGCTCGTCGAGCAGCAGAACCTCCGGCCGCAACGCCACGCCGCGCGCGATGCACAGACGCTGCTGCTGACCGCCGGATAGGCCGAGACCGCTCTGCTTCAGTTTGTCCTTGACCTCGTCCCACAGAGCCGCCTGCCGAAGCGCTTCCTCGACACGCCCATCCATCTCCGTCTTCGACAGCCGCTCATGATGGCGAATGCCATAGGCGACGTTGTCGTAGATCGACATGGGGAAGGGGACCGGCTTCTGGAACACCATGCCGACGCGGGCGCGCAGTTCGTTCATCGGATAGCGGGGGTCGAGAATGTTGTCGCCATCGAGCTTCACGGCACCCGTTGCCCGCATGCCCGGATAGAGCGCGTAGATGCGGTTGAGGATACGCAGCAGCGTCGACTTGCCGCAGCCGGACGGGCCGATCAGGGCCGAGACTTGCCGCTCCGGAAAGCTGATGCTGACATCGCGGATCGCCTGCGTCTTCCCGTAGAAGAAGTTGACGTTTTCGAGCGTGATCTTGTCGGTCTTCATGGTATTCGCGGTCCTGCCGGTATCGAGTGTGCTGGAAGATTGCAGCATTATTTCCCCCGTCTGCTCAGGATTACTCGTGATCCGACACTGAGCAGCAGCACGATGGCGGTCATGACGAAGGCGCCGGCCCAGGCGAGCGTATGCCACTCGTCATAGGGGCTCATCGCGTACTGGAAGATGACGACCGGAATGTTGGCCATCGGCCCGGACATGTCCGTGCTCCAGTACTGGTTGTTGAGGGCGGTGAAGAGAAGCGGTGCGGTCTCGCCCGAGATGCGGGCGACAGCAAGCAGCACGCCGGTCAGGATACCCGCGGACGCTGCGCGATAAAGCACATGCACCGTCACCTTCCAGCGTGGGATGCCGAGCGACAGTGCCGCCTCTCGCATCACGTCCGGCACCAGCCGGAGCATCTCGTCCGTGGTACGCACCACCACCGGAAGGAAGATGAAGCCGAGCGCGATACCACCGGCATAGCCCGAGAAGCGCCCCGTCTGGCGCACCACCAGCTCGTAGATGAACAGGCCGATGATGATCGACGGCGCGCTGAGCAGGATGTCGTTCACGAAACGAACGAGATCGCCGATCTTCTTGCCGCGGCTGTATTCCGAAAGATAGGTGCCGGCGAGGATCCCGATCGGCGTGCCGAGAACGACGGCCATCAGGACGATCATCAGGCTGCCCATGAAGGCATTCGCCAGGCCGCCGTCTTCGCCGGGTGGCGGGGTCATTTCGGTCAGCAGGCGAGGGCTGAGCGCCGTGATGCCGTTGATCAGCGTCGTCCACAGGATCCAGACGAGGAAGATGAGGCCGATGACCGTTGCGACGGTCGCGAGAGACAAGGCGATGGCGCTCTTGATCTGCCGGTAGCGGTAAAGGGAGTTGGACGTCGTCATGATTATTCTCCCTTCTGCCTGGCGATCCGGAGCAGCATCAGCTTGGCGGCGGCCAGCACGATGAAGGTGACCACGAAGAGGATGAAGCCGAGGCCGATCAGCGACGACAGATAGAGATCAGTGTCGGCTTCGGTGAACTCGTTGGCGATGGCCGCGGCGATCGAGTTGCCGGGCTCCATCAGCGAGATCGCGATATTATGCGTATTCCCGAGCACGAAGGTCACGGCCATGGTCTCGCCGAGCGCGCGGCCAAGGCCGAGGAAGATGCCGCCGACGACGGCGGTGCGCGTATGCGGGATGACGATATCGCGTACGACTTCCCATTTGGTCGAGCCAAGCGCGTAGGCCGATTCCTTCAGCTGCGCCGGGACGACGAGGAAGACGTCGCGCATGACCGAAGCGATATAGGGGATGATCATGATGGCGAGCACGATGCCCGACGTCAGCATGCCGATCCCCATCGGTATGCCTGAGAACAGCGCTCCGATGACAGGCAGCGGACCGAGCCAGTCGATCAGGACCGGCTGGATATAGTCGGACATGAACGGCGCGAAGGTGAAGAGACCCCACATGCCGTAGATGATGCTTGGAATGCCGGCGAGCAGCTCGATGGCGCCGCCGATCGGTCCGCGCGCCCAGCGTGGCGCCACCTCGGTGACGAACACCGCGATGCCGAGGCTGACGGGAACGCCGATGATCATCGCGAGCGCTGAGGTGACCAACGTTCCGTAGATCGGCACGAGGCCGGCGAATTTCTGTGCGACGGGGTCCCATTCGGTGCCGTAGATGAATTCGAGGCCGAAGGTGCGGAACGCCAGCAGGCCGCCCCAACCCATGGAAAAGGTCGCTGCCAGAAGTGCAATCAGTACGAACATGCCGCAGCACAGCACGATTGCGGAAAATACCATGTCGCCGGTCGCGCCATGGCGACGCTTCACGCCGACACTCTCGGCGCGCTGCGATGCCAAAACTTGGCTCATTGTCTGTTCTCTAATCTTTGAGGGGCAATCAAAGTTAAGCCGGCCGGAAAGCAGAGCTCTCCGGCCGTTTCGACAGTGTGGGGATCAACCCTTGAACTGGGCGGTCCAGTAGGCTTCGATCTGCTTCACGAGGCTATCGGGAAGCGGAACGTAGTCGAGCGAGGAAGCCTGCTTCTGGCCGTTCTCGAGCGCCCACTTGAAGAACTCGAAGGCAGCCTTGGAGCGAGCCTCGTCCTTGGCCTGCTTGTACATGATCGCCCAGGTCGTAGCCGTGACCGGCCATGCCTTCTCACCAGGTGCGTTCGTCAGGATCAGGTTGAAGTCTTGGGCCTTGTCCCACTCGGCGCTTGCTGCGGCAGCAGCGAAGCTTTCCGCATTCGGCTTCGGATACTTGCCGGCGGCGTTCTCCATAAGCACGTAGGGCAGCTTGTTCTGAAGCGCGTAGGCGTATTCGACGTAACCGATCGAGTCCTTCACGCGCGTTACGTAGGCGGCGACGCCTTCGTTGCCCTTGCCACCGATGCCGACAGGCCAGTTGACGGCGGTGCCTTCGCCAACCTTGGACTTCCAGTCAGCATTGACCTTCGAGAAGTAGTTGGTCCAGTTGAAGCTGGTGCCAGAACCGTCCGAGCGGTGAACGACGGCGATCTGCGAATCCGGCAGCTTGACGCCCGGGTTCAGGTCGGCGATGGCCTTGTCGTTCCACTTGGTGACGTTGCCGAGGTAGATGTCGGCCAGAACCTTGCCGGTCAGCTTCAGTTCGCCCGACTTGATGCCCTTGACGTTGATAACCGGAACGATGCCGCCGACAACCAGCGGAAACTGGCCGAAGCCGGCATCCGTCAGTTCCTTGGATTCGAGCGGCTTGTCTGATGCGCCGAAATCGACCGTTGCGGCCTTGATCTGGGCGATACCGCCGCCGGAGCCGATCGACTGATAGTTCAGCTTGTCGCCGGTCTTCTTGTTGTAGTCAGCCGACCACTTGGAGAGAACCGGGTAAACGAAGGTGGAACCGGCGCCGGTGATATCGGCGGCGGAGGCGGAAGCGGCCATCACGGCCGCGAGGCCGATGCCGAAACAGGTCGATAAAAATGTGTTGGTACGCATAGGAGTTCGCTTTCCTAAAAGCTGAAGGATGGCGACGAGCCGTATGGGGGATACGGTTTTGCGGATGCAAAGAAACCTCGTCGCGGAACGGGCTATTCTCCCTGGATAACAGTTTCATGACAGTTGCCAGCCGAATCGCAGCCGGGCGGCTCCGAACCACAAAGGTGTCGGGCTTCATGTCGGAGCAACGCGAGAAAGAACGAAGATTTTCGCGCAGGCGGATGTCTCCACGCGCGGCGCGATAAGCAACACGGTAGTCGTTTGAGAAAAGCGCGCTGTTTGCCCGAAAGCAGGGCGTCAGAGGCTGTTTGCCAGACGGCAGAACTCTTCGACGGAAAGCGTCTCAGCGCGTCTCTGCGGATCGATGCCGGCCTTTTCGAGCAGCTTCTCGCCGCCGATCGGCTTCAGGCTCTGTCGCAGCATCTTGCGGCGCTGTCCGAATGCTGCCTGGGTCACTTTTTCGAGATTGGCAACGGAGCAGGGGATCGGGTTCTCGTTCGGCGTCAGATGCACCACCGTCGAGGTGACCTTCGGCGGAGGCGTGAAGGCCTGCGGCGGGATGTCGAACGCCATGTGCGCGTTCGTACGCCAACCACAGAGCACACCGAGACGGCCATAGTGATCGTCTTCCTGATCGGCGACGATACGCAAGCCCACTTCCTTCTGGAACATCAGCGTCAGCGATTGCCAGAACGGCGGCCACTGCTTCGGCAGCAACCAGTTCACCAGGAGTTGGGTTCCGACATTATACGGAAGGTTGGCGATGATCTTCACCGGCCCCTCAGGCGCCAGCGCCTCGAAGTCAGTGGTCAAGGCGTCGCCTTCGATCACCTCGAGCCTGCCGGGATAGTGCGCGGCCACTTCGGCAAGCGCCGGTAGACAACGCGGATCGCGCTCGACGGCGATAACCTTCTTGGCCCCGAGCGCCAGGATCGCCCGCGTCAGGCCGCCGGGACCGGGGCCGACCTCGAACACCGTCGCGTCTTCGAGAGGGCCTGCGTTGCGCGCCACCTTCTGCGTGAGGTTGAGGTCGAGAATGAAGTTCTGCCCGAGCGCCTTGCGCGCATCGAGACCATGCCGCCTGATGACGTCGCTCAGCGGCGGCAATCCGTCGAGTGCGGCCATCAGGAATTGCTCTTGGAGGCGCGACCGAGATGCCCGGCAAGCTTCAAGGCGGCAACCAGGCTGCTCTCGCGCGCCAGCCCCTTGCCGGCGATGCCGAAGGCGGTGCCGTGGTCGGGCGATGTGCGGATGAAGGGCAGGCCAAGCGTCACGTTGACGGCATCGTCGAAGCCGAGCGCCTTGGCCGGGATCAAAGCCTGATCGTGATACATGCAGACCGCGACGTCGTAGCGCGCACGCGCTTCGTCATGGAACATGGTGTCTGCGGGCAGGGGGCCGATTGCATCGATACCCTCGGCGCGCAGGAACTGGATCGCGGGGTGGATGACGCTGGCGTCTTCCTTGCCGATGGCGCCGTCTTCGCCGGCGTGCGGATTGAGCCCCGCAACGGCAAGGCGCGGGTTGGCGATGCCGAAACGCTCTACGAGATCGGCATGTGCGATTCGGCAGGTCTCAACGATGAGCTCTGCCGTCAGCGCCTGCGGCACATCCTTGATCGGGATGTGGATTGTAACAGGGATCGCCCGCAGCTTCGGCCCGGCGAGCATCATGACGGGCGTCACAGGCGTGCCGGTTGCACGTTTCGCAAGCTCGGCCAGAAACTCGGTATGGCCAGGAAAACGGAAGCCGCTCTCGTAGAGGACGGACTTGGCGATCGGGTTGGTGACGACGCCGAGCGCTTCACCGCCGATCGTCAGCGACACAGCCTGCTCGATTGCGGCGATCGTTCCTCTGGCTGTGGCCACGTGGGCTTCGCCGGCGGTGACCTCGACGCCTGCGGGGATCGGCAGAACGGGAAGGGCATCGGCGAAGACGTCGATCGCGCCGGCGCAATCCGTCTCGCGGATGGCAACGGTCAAATCCAGCATCCGTGCGCGGGTGGCAAGGACATCAGGATCACCGATGAAAATAAAAGGCGGCAGGCCAAGCTCGCGGCGGCGCAGCCAAGCCATCAATGTGACGTCAGGGCCGATCCCGGCGGGATCGCCCTGGCTCAAAGCAAGCGGGCGGGAGAACGCGAGCGTCATCGACATCAGCGGCGAACGATCTGCGCTTTCTTGCGCAGTTCGTCGAGATACTTGGTAGCGTTGGCGTTTTCCGGCGGAGCGTTCTTGTCCTTTGCCTTGTTCAGGTCTTCTTCGCGGAAGACCATTTCGGCCGCCTGGTCATCGGAAACCTGACGCTGGCTGCAGATCGCCAGATACTCGACACCCTTTTCGGTGACGCGCGTCGCGGTCGTGTTGCCCTTGGCCTGTTCGACAAGCGGCTTCCACTCAGGCGGCAGTTCCGGCGCCAGCATGCGGCCGAGGTCGCGAACGGAAACGTCACGCATCGTGGCGGCGAAAACCTTGGCCTGTTCGCAGCCCGGATACTTCGAGCGCGAGGCTTCCGCTTCGCTCTTGCGCTTACCGACGATACCCTTCTTGCTGGCGGGCACGACGAAGATCATCTGCTGCAGAATATATTCGGTTGTCTCAGGCTTCTGCTTGTTGTTTTCCATCATGCGGGCAACGAGGTCGGCGTTCGACATCTTGTTGCTGTTGCCATAACGGGCGTTCACAAGGCGCGGCCAGCTCATCTGCACGGCAATGAATGCCTTGAAGTGATCGACGCCGACGCCGGCCTGGTTGAGGATCTGCGTCATCTGCGCAGGCGTCAGCTTGTTGCCGGTGGCGAAGCGCGCGAAGGAAGCATCGACGTCGTCCTTGGACACCGACATGCGAACGCGCGAGATTTCCTGTTCCTTCAACGTCTGCTCGATAAGCTGGTCTTCAGCAGCCTTGGCATCCGCCTTTTGGTGCTGCAGGCGCAGGAAGGCCTGACGCTTGGCCACGTCACCGCTGGTCAGAGCCGTGCCGTTGACGACCACTCGGACTTCGCTCGCGGCATAGGCCATGTTGGCCTTCGGCAGTGCCAAGCCCGCGACAGTGGCGAACGCCAAGCCTGCGATCATCGTTCTTACGGTGTTCTTCGCGCCAATCATCTGTCGACCCTTCCCATTAACGCCGCGCTTCGCGTCGCGGCGCGCCTATCTTACCGAGATAACGTCAGCGTTGCTGCCTTCGAGACGCAGCAGCATATGCCGCATATATCCAATGGCCACAATGTCCTGCATAGCGTTACGGCGAAAGAAAGGCTCCTTTCTTTCGCCGTGCTACAAAATCGATCAGTTGTTGTAGATGTTACCGTATCCGAGATCGCTGGCATCACCGAGATTGATGTCGCCAAGCGTACGGAATGTCAGCCTCGCGCCGATCGTCCAATCGCTTGCCGACTGGTCGCTGGTGTCGCGCTTGTCGGAGTAGGCGATGGTGAAGATCGTGCACTCGTCCTCATAGGTAAGGCCGATGGTCTGGCGCGTGAACGTGTTGTTGTTCAGATCGTATGCGATACCGCCGAAGATCGACCAGTAGTCCTTGAACTTGATCTGAGCGCGCGTCTGGAGTTCGTCATTATCCGTGTCGTAGCCATATTCCGGCTGCGCGGAGAGATGCGTGTAGAGAAGCTGGCTCTGGAACGTGTCGGTCTGGAAGCCGGCCGTCAGGTCGCCGCGGCGAAGCTCGAGGCTTTTCTCGTCGAGACGGTACGAAGCGGCAAAGGAAAAGCCCTGCGGCGTTTCGATGCCACCGAGACCGACATAGTCGGACCGCGTGTTTTCAAGGCCGGAATCGGCGCCGACGTTCACGAGGTCAGCCGTGTCGAACGAATTCTGGCCGGCCAACTGGAAGGACTGTCCGAAGATGCCATGCAGCTTGTAGCCGTTGTCGAACGTGCCGGTGTACTGGAAGCCGATATTCGCGCGCGTACCGCCTTCGATACGGTCGTAACCGGAGAACTTGTCGCGTTCGAACAGATTGGTCGCGTCGAAGACCATGCTCTGCGCGTCTTCGTTCGGCAGTCTGCCGGCCAGCGATTCGTTCGGACGGGCGTAGATCTGCATGATCGGCTCGAACACGTGCGTGCTGTTGTCGGTCGTGGCCAGGATCGGATATCGCATCTCGAGGCCAGCCGTCACCATGCCGCGTGTTGCAGCATCGCTCGTGTCGTAGTTGCCGCCGTAGCCGGCCGGGTCGTCCATGTTGAGCGACAGCGCGTCGCCACGGGCCGAAAGCAGCGGCGTGATCAGAACGCCTGCAGGCGTCACGAACGTACGCTTCCACGTCAGTTCACCCGTCAGGCGCGACGTCTGGCCGCTAAGGCCACGATAGCGATCAAAGCCGGCGACATCGTAGAAGTCGTCATGCCCGCGCGAGAGGTTGGTGAAGTTCACGTCGGCCGAGACCTCGCCGCCGGCGAGCGGCTGAGGCGCCACGTAGTGGTAGTCCATCACCGGATAGACGATCGCCTGCTTCTTCTCGGCGGTGTTCGACGGATCGGCGTCCTGTACATCGAAATAGAAGGAGCGCAGGTCGAAGTAGTTCCGCTTCCCGAGACCGGTCAGGTAGATCTGGTTGGTCTGCGTCGAGTTGTCGTAGCCCTTGAGTTTGTAGGTGCGCGCAAAGTTGTTGTCGCTCTGCACCATTACATCCCAGCCGAAAGCCCAACGAGGGTTGATCTGGAACGCTCCCTTCGAGGCGATCATGCCGCGAGCATCGTTCTGCGCGTCGCTGGTTCCTTCAGTGAACTGGCTGGAATTCATCTGGTTGATGCCAGCCATACGCAAGGTGTGCGTACCGTTCTCGAAGCGCTGGCGGAATTCGGCGTCGGCTAGGAAGCCTTGCGTCGTATACCCGGTACCCGTCACCGTCGCGTCCATGCTGGGCGAGATCACGTAGTAGTAGGGGACGGACAGGCCGAATCCAAGATTCTGCGCGCTCACGAAGCTCGGGAACAGGAAGCCCGATTTGCGCTTTACGGTATTGTCGGGAACGACGAGCCACGGAACATAGGCGATCGGATGGCCCAAAAGCTCCATGCGTGCGTGCTCGAGGCGGATAGTGTGCTTCTCGCCGTTCTGGATGACGCGTTCGGCCTTCACCTGCCAGAAAGGCGGCTTCTCGGGCTTTTCCGCGCAGGGCAGACAGGCGGTGTAGACGCCCTTGTTGAGAATCATCTCGGTCCCACCGACCCGCTCGCCGGTTTCGGCGACGATGCGCGTGTTGTCGGGTGTCTCGATTCGGAGCGAATTGATGAAACCGTTCGCGAAGTCATCGGTGACGTCGAGCTTGTCGGAATACATGCGCGTGCCGTCGGGGCTGACGAGCTCGACATTGCCGAGCGCCATCATCCGGCCGGTCTTCTGATTGTACTCGACCCGCTGCGAGACCATCTTGTAGCCGGCGTAATTGATCTGCACGCCACCTACGGCCGAAACGACCTCAGCGTCTTTGTTATAGACGAGCTCATTGGCCAAAAGAAGCATCTTGGCTTCCTTCGAAACATTGGGCTTCATGTTTTGCAAAGCGTCTTGAGCGATAGCAACGGGCACGTTGCCGGTATAGCCGCACAGGGCTACGCCTGCGAACAGGGCAACCAACTGCTTACGAACACTTTTGCGGTTGCCTGCCGCCACTAGCCATCCTCCTGATGAAGCAGAATTGTTGCACCCAAAGCCAAGGCGACGATGACCGGAATCCACGTCGCCACGAAAGGCGGGACAACCCCACTGCTTCCGAATGCTTTCACAAGCACGGTGACCACATAAAGCACGAAGCCTGCCAGGATGCCACCCAGAATCACGGACCTCGATTGGTTGAACCGGCTAAATTTTAGGGACACTGTTGCAGCAATGAGAGTCATCGCCACGAGCAACAATGGTTGGGACAACAAAGAGTGGAATTGAGTCTCAAGAGCCTTGGTCGGAATCCCGAAGGATTTGGCAATGTTGATTCGGTTCGAGAGATCAAAAAATGCAATGGTTTCAGGGGCGGTAAGCCTCTGTTCCACGAAATCCCGTTTCAAATTGGTACGGACCTGTACCTCATCCTTACGCTGAGCGATTTCGCCGGGGCGACGCTCGATAACGTTCTTAAGAAGCCAGTAACCATCTTCCAATTTTGCGGACGCCGCGTCCTGTCTGAGCGCGATGTGATTGCTCGAATCGAAGTGCACCAGCACCGCGTCGACGAGCAGCGTTCCGTCCTCGAGAACGCTTCGCGCACCGATGATGACATCGTCCTGACCACTAATCTGGCGGATCCACGGCACCTGAGGGCCGCCCTTCGAGGCGCCTGCATCGCCGCGCCAATTGCTTTCGACGCTGGCTGCCTGCCTCTGACCCCATGCCGCAAGCGGATTGAGGATCGTCATCACGCCGATGCCGAGCAGAAACGCACCAGCGATGAAAGGCGACATGAACTGCCAAGCGGAAATGCCGGCGGCGCGCGTCACGACCAGTTCGTATTTGCGATTGAGGCCGATCAGCACGGTCATGCCGACGAAAAGTGCGATGAAGGGAACCGTCTGCTGCAGGATGAGCGGCAGACGCACGGCGGTCATCAGCAATCCGCCGGTGACAGTATAGCCGGGCAGGCCGGACATGCGGCTCGCGGTCTCGCTGAAATCGACGAGGTAGACGATGCCGATGACACCGAGGAAGAACCACATCGCCGTCGTTGCATAACGGCGGAAGAAGTAGCGGCCAAGCGTACCGAAAATCATGCGTCACCTCCGGCCGAGCGGGGGAAGCGCTGCTGCAGCTTGCGCCAGCCGATGGCGATCCAGTTGCCGATGAAGCCAAGCAGCGAGATTCGTTTATGCGAAACCAGCGAAACAATCGCCAACGCGCTGATCCCAAGCGGCAGGGCGTAGAGGATGCCGATGAATATCGGTTTCGTTTCGATCTGGTTGGCGGCGTAGAATGTCGCCCATCGAACCGCAAACGCGAGAACCAGTGCCGATACCATCGGGTGCAGCCGTGCCTCGCGATGCGAGCGCGCATCGCCGGCAATCGCAAGCGAAATCAGCGAAAAGACAAGCGGAAGCATCCAGTCGGTCAGGCGCCTGTGAAGCTCTGCAGTGTAGCTGCCGGGTTTGGCGATATAATCCTTGTCCGCAGGATCGGGATTGAGCAGGAACGGCAGCTCGCGGTCGGACGCGCGCAGCGTCGACTGGCCGCGGTTCTGCGTGAGGTCGGAGAGGTCGAACGAATAAGAATCGAAGCGGATGATGGATACGTCGCCGGTCGTGGTTTTCCGGTGGACCTCGCCATCATGCATGATCAGCGACGTGCCCTTTTCGTCCACAGCGCCTTCGCGGGCATAGTAGATCAGCTGGAACGCCGGGTCGCGTTCGTCCACGACGAACAGGCCCTTGAGCACGCGTCCGGCGAGGCGCTCGGATATCTGCACATAGAGGCCGGTATCGATCTGGCGGAAGTTCTTCTCTTCAATCACGGTTGAGAGCAGATCGGCGTAAGCCGCTGCAATCATTTGCCTTGCACCGGTCTTTGCTTTCGGTTCGACGACGTTGTCGACCAAGAAGGAGAAGGCGCTGATGACGGCGGCGAGAATGATGATCGGGCGCCAGATGATGCTGCGGCGCGCGCCGGCGGCATCGATAACGGCTAGCTCCGAATCGTTGTTCATCGTCGTCAGCGTCTGCGTGACGCCGATAACCAGCGCGAAGGGCAGGACGACGGGAATGATCGAAGGCAGGATAAGCGTGGCGAGCTTGGCGAACGAGCCGACCGACTGGCCGCTATCCGTCACCAGATTGATGCGCTGAAGCACCTGCGTCGTCCAGATGATCGCGAGCACGGGCAACAGGGCGACGAGAAACATCTGGCCCACGCGCCGCAATATGTATGTTTCAAGCAGTTTCATGCACGCCCTTGAACGCTCTTCGCGAATTCTTGCCGCCACGCAGCGAAAACCATCTACGCTTTTTGGTTTGCTTTTGCGACAAGCTACCGTCGAAAATTCATTCAATTTTCAGTTTTTTTTCCCGCTGTGGCGAATCGGTCAGCGCCAGGATGCCGGCAAAAACAACGAAGGATGACAACCATCCAAGAATGACGTCGGACAGATAGTGCGCGCCGAAGGCCAGACGCAATGCCGGCGCCAGTAACGAAATCGTGGCCAGCGGCAAAAATAGCGCGCGTCGCGACGCGCGCGGCATGATGAAGAGAAGACAGAGCAGCCAGCCCGCTCCGGCCGCTTCGCCTGAAACGAAAGAACAGTTGGACAGGCATTTGCCCGCTGTCGACCCCGCCGGAACGAAGTCGAGCGCGCCGCCGAAATCGGTTGTGGAAAATGGACGAGGGCGCCCCCAATGGTCCTTGAGGATGAAGTTGACGAGAACGATCGGACCGGCGATCAACGAACCGAGGGCGATCTTCAGCCTGCGCGCGCGCTCGGCGTCGAAGGTGGCGCCGAAATGGCCATAGCAATCGATGAGCTTCCACAGCAGCACAAACGCGGCGATGTAGGGAAGACGCAGGAAAAGCGTACGCAGGACCTGCAGCGTGAATTCCTGGCGATAGGGAAAGTGCCCGCAGACCTCGCGAAGCGAAACGCCGACATTGCAGGCTTCACGGGTGAAGAAATGCGCTGAGATTTCTTGGTCGATCTGTGGAAACAGATTGAAAATGACGAGCAGCGCGAACCAGGTGATGAGAAGGACTTTGAAGATGTCGGGGGCGCTGTAATCCGCGCCGCGTATGGCAGTCGGACTGAAAGCCTTCAATATGGAGTTCAAGACCGATCCTCATCCTGTCAATTCGCTGGGATCAATAGTCGTCATCCATGACGCTTTGTTGACGCAACTCCCGCGATCCTGAACGTGATGGCCGCGACAAAGACTTGTCTTCAGTGGTGAAAACCTGAATGATCGGGCAAGAGGATTTAAAACGATCCCACTGGAGAAGACATGTCAGCCAAATTCGATATCTCGTTTGAAAACTCTGCCGAAATTGCCGGTGGATACGCCATTCTGTTGCAGGCCAAGGGGCAGGATCTAGCCGCCGGCGCAAGTGTCGCCGACCCATCGGGCGTGGTGGCCAAGGCCGCCAAGATCGCCGCCTTCTCGGCCAAGCTCGCCGGCGCGCTCGATATCGTGGCGCCCGAGGGATCGAAGGCCGAGCGCATCTTCGTCATCGGTCTCGGCAAGGCCGACGCCCTGGTTTCGTTCGATTGGCTGAAGGCTGGTGGTGCTGCCGCCTCGAAGATCAAGAACACGACGGATGTGACGATCTTTGTGGACGCGCCCGGCGTGTATGTCACCGCCACGCAGGCCGCCGACTTCGCGCTCGGCATGATGTTGCGCGCCTATGGCTTCGATAGCTATAAGACGAAGAAGTCGGACGACGACAGCAACAGCAAGGACGGCAGCGCGCCCATCAAGGTCCGCATCGTAACCGCAAAGGCATCTGAGGCCGCCAAGGCTTTCGAGGTCTCGCAGGCGGTTGCCGATGGCGTGAATCTGGCGCGCGACCTCGTCAACGAGCCGGCCAACGTGCTTGGCCCGGTCGAGTTCGCCGCCAAGGCCAAGGAACTCGAGAAGCTTGGCGTCGAGGTCGAGATCCTGACGGAAAAGGAAATGGGCAAGCTCGGCATGGGCGCGCTTCTCGGCGTCGCTCAGGGCTCCGTACGCCCGCCGCGCTTGGCTGTCATGCAGTGGAAGGGCGGCAAGAGCGGCGATGCGCCGCTGGCCTTCATCGGCAAGGGCGTCGTCTTCGATACCGGCGGCATCTCCATCAAGCCCGCCGGCGGCATGGAAGACATGAAGGGCGACATGGGCGGTGCTGCCGCCGTCACCGGCCTCATGCATGTCCTGGCCGCCCGCAAGGCCAAGGCGAACGTCGTCGGCATCATCGGCCTGGTCGAGAATATGCCTGATGGCAACGCACAGCGGCCCGGCGATATCGTCACCTCCATGTCCGGCCAGACCATCGAGGTCATCAACACCGATGCCGAAGGCCGCCTCGTGCTCTGCGACGCCGTCTGGTATTGCAACGATCGCTTCAAGCCCAAGTTCATGATCGATCTCGCGACGCTCACGGGTGCGATTCTCGTGGCGCTGGGCAATATCCAAGCCGGCCTGTTTTCCAACGACGACAAGCTGTCGGGTGAGTTGATCGCGGCTGGAACCGAGACCCACGAGCGCCTCTGGCGCATGCCGCTGGGCAAGGAATACGACAAGATGATCGACAGCAAGTTCGCTGACATGAAGAACACCGGCGGTCGCCATGCCGGCTCGACCACGGCGGCGCATTTCATCGGCCGCTTCGTCGGCGAGACGCCCTGGGCGCATCTCGATATCGCCGGCACCGCCATGGGCTCGCCGCTCGACGAGATCAACCAGTCCTGGGGTTCCGGCTATGGCGTGCGGCTGCTCGATCAGCTGGTGCGCGCCAACTACGAATCATGACCGAGGTCCTGTTCTACCATCTGACTGAATCCAAGTTGGAAGACGCGCTTCCGCCACTGCTCGACAAAAGCGTCGAGCGCGGTTGGCGCGTTGCGGTTCAGATGAAGGAAGCGACTCACAGGGATGCGCTCGATGCGCATCTCTGGACCTTTCGCGAAGACAGCTTCCTGCCGCATGGCACGGATGAGGGCGAGCTCGCCGGCAATCAGCCGGTTCTCCTGACCGTCGCTGACGACAACATCAACGGCGCCACTGTCCGGTTCATCGTCGCCGGCGCCGAACCGCCTCCGCTCGATCCCTATGAGCGAGTCGTCTTCATGTTCGATGGCTATGACCAGGAGCAGCTCGAAGGTGCACGCGCGCAGTGGAAGAAGCTGAAAGGCGAGGGGCATAGCCTCACATATTGGCAGCAGACGCCCGAAGGGCGCTGGGAAAAGAAGGCCTAGCCGAGACAGACGCTGGCGGGATCAGCCGATGCCCGCATCCTTGACCACCTTCTCGATGAAATCGTGCTTGGCTCGGGTATACTCCGCCCGGCTTGCCGCATGCGTGCCGGCGAGGTCGATTTTCAGCTGTTCATAGGCGCGGGCGAGATCGGGGTCGGCGCGCAGCGCATCGCGAAACGCCAGCATGCGGTTCCAGTTCTCGCCGCGATATTCCACGACATGCACCAGATGCGTCCTTGTCTCGCCCTTGATGCCGCGCCCGAAGATGTGGTCATCAGGAACGAGATCGGTGCCGGCATAATCGTAGCCGATGCTCTCCATCGCGCCGACGCAGGCGGGGCCATCGGCGAAGTAGCGAATGCCGACCATGATGTCGATGATCGGCTTGGCCTTGATAGCGGGAATCGATGTGCTGCCGACATGCTGGATGTCGATAACGGTGTCGCCGAGCGCCTGGCGGATCGCCTCGGCCTCTTCTTCATAGGCCTCATGCCATAAGGCATTTGCGTCGGAGAGCGATACCGTCAGGTTTTTCAAGCCTAGACCGAAAGCTTCATCGTCGCGCATGCCGAACCTCTGAGATACCCAAGATGACCTTACTGTATCACGAGGTTCGGCAATTTCGAATCAATCGTGGAAGGCTTCCACGAACTTGCGGCGGCCGAGCATGAAGGCATCGGCGACGTGGCGCAGCGGTGCGAGGTCGACGTCGGACTTGCCGGCTTTGACGATCTCCGCGAAGCGGCGATAGAGCGAAGGATATTCCTCTTCCGGCGCCTCGAATTTCAGTTCGCCGTTGATCGACAGCTTCGAGCCGCCTTCGGCAAGAACCATCTTGCCTGCTGACGTCTCGGCGAAGATATCCCAGCTCTGCTTGCCGGTCTGGCGCCAGTCGAATTCGACATGCGCGGGCACGTTATCGGCGTTCTTGAAGTGCAGATCGGCTGCGATCGGCGCGTCGCGGTTCTCGGGGAACTCCAGCGTTGCGCTCGTCAGGAAGATCGCCTTCGGCAGGATGTGCGTGACGATCGACAGAGCGTTGATGCCGGGATCGAACACGCCAAGGCCGCCGGCCTGCCAGATCCAATCCTGATTCGGGTGCCACTGGCGCACGTCTTCCTTCCAGACGACGTGAACGCTTTCGATGGTCGTTGACGCGAGGAAGGACTTGGCAGCCTCTACGGCCGCCGCATAGCGCGAATGCCAGCTGGCAAATAGCGAGACACCCTTGGAGGCTGCCAGCGCCTCGAGATCGGCCACTTCGCTCAGCGTCGCGCCCGGGGGCTTTTCAAGGAACACGTGCTTGCCGGCCGAAAGCGCCTTGTGCGCGGCCTCATAGCGATACTGCGGCGGCATGCACAGCGACACCGCGTCGATCTCGGGCACGGCGTCGAGCATCGCGTCGATCGCTGTAAAGCTCTGGACGCCATCGACGGTGCCGTGACGGCTCGCCGTGGCGATCAGGTTGAAATCCGGATTCTTGGCGATGGAGGGAAGGTGCTGGTCGCGGACGATCTTGCCGACGCCGACGATGGCGAGGTTGATGGGTGACATGCTGTTGGCTCGCTTCGGTGTTTCGCTCAAAAGTATGATTATTGGGCGCTTGTTTTAACAGAAAGACGCCGGCGGGCAAGCGCCGGCGTCTGCCGTGAACCTCGAATTCCGCAGTCGATTTAAAGCGACGCCATAACGGTCGGCGCGGCCGGCTTCTTGAATTTCAGCGTCACCACCTTGTAGCCCTCGGCCTCGAGCTTGGTGAGCAGGGTGGGGAGCATGGTTGCCGTGCGATTGTGGATGTCGTGCATCAGGATGATGCCGCGTCCGCGCTTGTGGAGAAGGTCGAGCGTGCGTTTTGTCACGGCGACGGGCGTCGTGTTGAAATAGTCCTTGCTGTCGACATCCACGTCCATCACGATCATATCCCGCATGGCGATCGCGGCGCGCAGTTTGTGGCTGTCGGCGAGGTAGGGGAAGCGGAAGAAGTTGACCTCGACACCCGTGGCCTTCGTCACCGCCGCTTCGCCGCGCATGACTTCCGCCATCGCCATGTCGAAGGTCAGCGAGGCCAAGTTGTCGTGCTTGTAGGTGTGGCTGCCGATCGCATTTCCGTCCATCGCAACCTTGCGGGCGAGTTCGGGATGCAGCGCCGCCATCTCGCCGACCATCATGAAGGCGCCCTTGACGCCAAACTCGTCGAGCGTCGCCAGCACGCGGTCGGTGCGGCCGGGGATCGGGCCGTCGTCGAAGCTGAGAATGACTTCCTTGTCTTGCAGCCGGATATCGTGGATCGACGAAACGGTCATGGTGCGGCCGGCGAGATGGTGCTGTTTGCCGAACCCACGTGCGCGCGGCTGCTCGGCCGCATCGCTACCGATCGTGTCCTGCTTGCCTTCGGGCGCCACGATCGACGAGGTCTTGATCGTCTTGTCGGGCGCGGGCTGCTTTGTAGTCTGGCAGCCGGCGAGGGCGGCGGCGCACAGAATAAGACCGGAGTAAAAAGCGAAACGATGCATGAAGAGTGTCTCAACAAATCAGTAATGAATGTTGAGACAACCTTGATGATTATGGTTAACGATCGGTTTCTTTCGACCGTTCGCGCGCTAACAAATGTTAATTTCGAAGCGCTCGAATAAAGACTGTGGCTATCCGGCTATAGCCTCTTCGTATTCGGACGAAAGCTCCAGCCATTGCTCTTCGGCGGCGGCCAGCTTGGCGGCCGCTTCGCCGCGCTGCTTTGCCTTCTCCGCGGCCTTCGCCGGCGCCTTTTCGTAGAGCACCGGATCCGCAAGTTCCGCATCAAGCCCCTGAATCAGTTTCTCCAGCTTCCCCGTCAAGGATTCGATTTCGTTGATCTTTTTCTTGAGAGGGGCGAGCGAGGCGCGCCGGTCGGCGTTGAGCTTGCGCTGGTCCGCCTTGGTCGCCGTCTCCTCAGTCACTTGCGGCTTTTCGTCTTTTTTTTTGCCGGAGGCGACGATCAGGTCGCGGTACTCGTCCATGTCGCCTTCGAAGGTGGTGACCGTGCCATTGTTGACCAGCCACAGCCGGTCGACGGTGGCCTCGATCAGGTAGCGATCGTGCGAGATCAGGATCACGGCGCCGTCATAGTCGTTCAGAGCCTCGATCAGCGCCCGGCGGCTGTCGATGTCGAGATGGTTGGTCGGTTCGTCGAGAATGAGCAGGTTCGGCGCATGGAAGGCGGCAAGACCCATCAGCAGGCGTGCCTTTTCGCCACCGGACAGATCCTTGGCGGCCGTCGCCATCTTTTCCGTCGCCAGCCCCATCTGCGCGACGCGGGCCCGCACCTTGGCCTCCGGCGCTTCCGGCATCAGCCGGCGCACATGCTCGACCGGCGATTGGTCGGGGATCAGATCGTCGAGCTGGTGCTGGGCGAAAAAGCCGATCTTCAGGCTCGGCGCCAGCTTCACTTCGCCGCTTTCGGCCGAAAGTCTGCCGGAGATGAACTTCGCGAAGGTCGATTTGCCGTTGCCGTTCGAGCCGAGAAGCGCGATGCGGTCGTCATTGTCGATGCGAAGGTTGAGCCCCTTGAGGATCGGCTTGCCCGGCTCATAGCCGACAGCGCCGCCCGAGATGGCGACGATCGGGGAGGCGGGCTGCTTTTCCGGTTCGGGGAATGTGATCGGCTGCACGTGATCCTCGATGACCGAGGCCACCGTGCCCATGCGCTCCAGCGCCTTGACACGGCTCTGCGCCTGCCGGGCCTTGGAGGCCTTCGCCTTGAAACGATCGATGAAGCTCTGCAGATGCTTGCGCGCCGCGTCGTTCTTCGCCTTGGCCTTGGTCTGCAGCTCGTCGGCTTCCGCCTTCTGCCGCTCGAACTGATCGTAGCCGCCGCGATAGAAGGTCAGCTTCTTCTGGTCGAGATGCACGATCGAGTTGACGGCATTGTTCAGGAGGTCGCGATCGTGGCTGATGATCAGCACCGTGTGCGGATAGCGTCGGACATAATCCTCGAGCCAGAGCGTGCCTTCGAGATCGAGATAGTTGGTCGGCTCGTCAAGCAGGAGCAGGTCGGGCTCGGTAAAGAGCACCGAGGCCAGCGCCACGCGCATGCGCCATCCGCCTGAGAATGACGATGCCGGCCGCGCCTGCGCTTCCTGGCTGAAGCCGAGGCCGGACAGGATGCTGGCTGCGCGCGCTTCGGCCGAATGCGCGTCGATATCGACAAGGCGCATCTGGATCTCGGCGATGCGGTGCGGATCGCTGGCCGTCTCCGCTTCCGCCATTAATGCGGCGCGTTCCTTGTCGGCGGACAGCACGATTTCGATCAGCGAATCTTCCGTGCCCGGCGCCTCCTGGGCGACCTGGCCGATCCGCGCATTCTTGGGGATCGTGATCGAGCCGGTCTCAGCCCCGAGATCGCCGGTGATGATGCGAAAGAGAGTGGACTTGCCGGCGCCGTTGCGGCCGACAAGGCCAGCCTTCGTGCCCGCGGGCAGCGAGACGCTGGCATGGTCGAGGAGCAGGCGGCCGGCAATGCGGGCGGAGATATCGCTAATCGTGATCATGCCCGGCGTTTTGGCCGAAAGCCGCGATCAGCGCAAGAGCTTGAAGAGGCCTCTCAGCGCCCGAATGCCTGTACCGGCAGGCGTCGGTTCGATTGGGCGGCATGCAGCGCGATACGGGCATTGGCCTGCAGCTGCGAGGCGGTCGCGGCATCGGCACTCAGGGCAACGCCGAGCGACACCGTCAGCTTGGCGTTCTGTCCGGCTTCCGAGGTCGCGAAGACCACGTTTTCTTCCACGGAATTGCGCAGGCGTTCGGCGATCGCCATCGCCTCCTGCATGCCGACATTGGCGAACAGGAAGGTGAACTCGTCGCCATCGGTGCGGGCCACGAAGTCGTGCTTCTTGATCGACTTGCGAAACAGGTCGGCAAGCTTCTTCAAAAGACGGCTGCCGGTCTGCGTGCCGTAGCGGCTGTTCAGCGCCTTGAAGTCGTCGATATCCATCATGATCAGCGCGCTTCCGGCCGAGCCTTCCTCGCGCTCATAGAGATCGAGCACGGTCTTGTTCAGCGCGGTGCGGTTGGGAAGGCCGGTGAGGCGGTCGGTCGAGGACGCCGTTTGAGCAGCGGCAACGCCGCGCTCGAGCGCTTCCATCCGGTCGACGTCGTGGCGCAGCTTGGTCTCAAGATCGGTCTCGGCAGTCAGGAGGCCGGCGAGCGACGTCGACAGGAACTCCATCTCGCTCATGAAAGAGGAGAGGCTCTGGTCCGGGCTACCGGTGATCGATTTAAGCGCGGCTTCCGCCGCCCGCATGAAACTCTGCTTCTGCTTTACGCCCGATGTCAGGCGCTCGACGGCATCGCGCATCATCTTGCTCATCTCGGCCTGCGAGGTCTCTCCGACCAGTCCGCAATGGCTGACGAGGCGATATTTGAGGCCGAGTTCATCGAGCGATGGCTGCCGGGGTGCAGCGCCGAGCGAGGCGATATCCTGGGCAAGGGCGGCGTTCTGGCCGACGATGGCCTCATGAAAAAGTTCGTAATTGCGTGGCAGGCCGGAAACGCCGAGGCGCGTCATGTGCTGGCTGATCCGCTGGATATCCGTGACCGGAGCCGGACGGGATGTCTCGCGTTGAGCCTGCGGGCTTGATGCTGAACTTGCCATGTTGCACTCCTCGCTCGTCGGCCCTGTCCGGCCTCGTTCTCTCCCCTATGCACCGGACTATTTAAGATGGGCTGAATTTGCACCTTTGCCGAGTAAAACCATTTCCGGTATTTCGCCAACGCGGTTAATGCCGCGTTTCCGTCATGCGCTCAGCCAGCGCTTGCCGTCGCTGTGCAGGAAATAGCTGAGATCGAGCGACAGGCTGGGCTTGCCGAGCGAGGTCAGCGTCATGTGGCACTGGCCGCGATGATGCGTCTGGTGGTTGAACAAATGCGACAGCGCCGGCCACAGAGGCTGGGTGATCGCGCCGGGGCGGGTGACAGGGGTATAGGTGAACGTACCCGCGAGCGCCTCGGCATTAAGCGTATCGACCCAGTCGCTGATCCTGCGATCCTCCCGCTCACGCGCGGCACGCAGGCCAGCGAGGTCGTCATAGAGGATACTGTCGAGCGTCGTCGGCGCGTCGCCGGACCCGGTGAAGCGCTTCATCCAGATGCGGTCGGCCGACAGGATGTGGTTCAGCGTTGCGTTGAGCGAGCCGAAGAAGGCGCCGCGGTTTTCGCGGTATTCGGCATCCGTCAGTTCCGAGGCCGCCGCATAGACCAGCCCGTTGGCCCAGCGGTTGTAATCCGCAAACATCGCATATTGCTTCTGCATTTTGCCCTCCATCTCGTTATCCGTTCTATCCTATGGAGCTTTGCCAGCAATGGTGCTGATGGCTTCATGAATTTCCGTCATCGCCTCGCACCAAACTGTCCCGCTCTGTGACGGACGCGTGAAATTCGCGCAGCCCCCTTGTTTTCAGCCTATCGGACGGGTAAACACCGCCCACTTTTCCCCGATGAATGAGGATTATTACAATGGCGATTGAACGCACCTTCTCGATGATCAAGCCGGACGCAACGAAGCGCAACCTGACCGGCGCCATCACCAAGGTATTCGAAGACAACGGCCTGCGCATCGTCGCCTCCAAGCGCGTATGGATGTCCAAGCGCGAAGCTGAAGGCTTCTACGCCGTTCACAAGGAACGCCCCTTCTTCGGCGAACTGGTTGACGGCATGACCTCCGGCCCGACCATCGTTCAGGTCCTGGAAGGCGAGAACGCCATCCTGAAGAACCGCGAAATCATGGGCGCTACCAACCCTGCCAACGCTGACGAAGGCACGATCCGCAAGCAGTTCGCTCTGTCGATCGGCGAAAACTCGGTTCACGGTTCGGACGCTCCTGAGACCGCTGTTCAGGAAATCGCTTACTGGTTCGCAGAAACCGAAATCGTCGGCTGATTCAAAAGCTCAGCCTCACGGCTGAACCTTTTGAAATGACTCAGAAAGCCCGGCCACCGCGCCGGGCTTTTTCACGTCTTGGGGCAGGTGTCGGCGCTGTCGTAATCGACGGTCCCATCCGCTTTGAAGACCTCAGGGTTCTTGGTGTAGAGCGGCCCCACCACCAGCGGCTTGCCGGGCATGATCGACTGATCGACATCGGATGTGACCGTCGTCTTCAGGCTCTGCAGCTCTTTTCCGGTGGCATCGACCAACCGGATGCTCACGGCGTAGGGCCTGTCCTTCTTCACGCAATGGATGGGCGGACTTTGCAGGCTGATCTTCTCCCACGCCGGGAAGATCTTCTCGTTGATCACAAGCGGCGCACCGCCTGCCGGGTTCTCGAACTCGGCGATCGCCACCGCCCCCTCAGGCAGCGGTGCCTTCTTGCTCAGCGTCACCAGATAGGTCGCGATCGCGATGCGGTAGTTGAAC
The DNA here is from genome assembly GCF_030380805.1 of Rhizobium sp. S163. Classification (NCBI taxonomy): domain Bacteria; kingdom Pseudomonadati; phylum Pseudomonadota; class Alphaproteobacteria; order Hyphomicrobiales; family Rhizobiaceae; genus Rhizobium; species Rhizobium sp. S163. The sequence goes on from NZ_JAUDSA010000034.1 coordinate 86,737, forward strand.
ACGAAGATATGGCCGCTGACCTGCACCAGCGTATCGCTCTCGCGCTGGCATCCGGCAAGCACCAGCATCGCCGACATCACGGCCGCTCCAAGCGCTTTCATGACCCGTTCTCCTCTTTCCGGCGCCGATAGTGCTTGATCGCCTTGGCGCGATTGCCGCAGACCGCCATGTCGCACCATGTCCGGCTCCTGTTCTTGCTGCGATCGAGAAACAGCCAGCCGCAATTGCCGCAGATCTTCATTCGCTCCGGCTCCGGCGAGGCGATCAGCCTCAGCACAGAATGCGCCGTGGCCCGATCGATTCCGGCGGCACCCGAGCTACCGCTCAGCACGACCGCTACCGTGTCCAGCAACTCCGCCAGTAGTTCATCGCTGCCGCCCAACAGCACGCGGTCACGGAAATAGCGATCGGTCGCCTCGCGCAGCGCAATGAACGCAGGTCTGTCACCAGGCGAAGCCGGCGCGACGTCCCCGAAAATCGCCCGCTCGGCACAGAAATTCGCCGCCGCCTGCGGAAAGGCATGCAGCTGCGCATCAACGGCAAAGCGATCGATACGGCGCGTTTCGTCGTGCCGCAGCACGACGCTGTTGGCGACATCGAATGCGAGCGCGCCGCCCGAGAAGCGGTGAGGGGTCCACGAGAAGGTCATCGGTAAAATATAACTGGTAAAAGCAATTTTGCCAGTTATGATTTCGTGGAAATAGGATATGTCGATGGCCTATCTCTTGCAGCAATTGGCGAATGCGGTGCCGCTGGCGGCTCTCTATGCCGCGCTTGCCTTCGGCTATGCGGTCGCCTTCGGCGTCACCAAGCGCCCCGACATCACCTATGGCGCGCTCTTCGCCTTTTCCGGCCAGATCCTGCTGCTCTTCACCGATTTCGGCTACAACAAGCTTTGGCTGGTCCTGCCCGCGGCACTCGCGCTCGGTGCTGCGGCCTCGTTGGTTTACGCGATGGGGGCGGGGGTCTGGATCGGCCGCTCCGTCATGCTGCCGCTGGTGCGTCAGTCCTCGAACACGGTCATCGTCGCGGCACTTGGCGTCACCATCGTCCTGATGGAGACGGCGCGCCTGGCATCCGACACCCGCAGCCTGTGGCTGTCGCCGTTTCTGAACGGCCATGTCATCTTCTGGCAGAACGCCGGCTTCGAGGCGGTGTTGACCGAGATGCAACTGATCAACACGGCGCTGATGTGCGGCTTCGTGGCGATCGGCGCCGTGATCCTGAGGCGAACGTCCTGGGGCCGCGCTTGGCGCGCGGTCACGGATGATCCGAAAGCCGCCGAACTCTGCGGCGTCAGCGCCACCAGCGTCTTCCTCGCGGCCTATGCCGCCGCCGTCCTGATGGCGACGCTCTGCGGCATCCTCTCGACCGCCTATTACGGCACGATGGATTTCGGCGCCGGGCTGATGTTCGGGCTGAAGGTCCTGATGGTGGCTGCCGTCGGCGGTTACTCGGACCCGCTGAAATCGGCGGGCGGTGCTGCCGGTCTCGGTCTGGTCGAGACGCTGTGGACCGCTTACGGCCCGTTCATCTGGCGCGACTTCGTGGTCTTTTCGCTGCTTGTGCTTCTGCTGGTGCTCAGCCGGCGTGAACGGGTGATCCCGTAGTCACTTCCATTTGTCGCGCGCGGCATCGTCGTGGCCCTTGGCCTCGACCCATTCCCGCGCAACGCCGTCCTTGCCGTGCTCCTTCTTCCAGAAGGGTGCGGAAGTCTTGAGAAAGTCCATCACGAAATTCGCGCCGTCGAAGGCGGCCTGGCGGTGCGGCGCGGCCGCAATGACGAGCACGATGTTCTCGCCCGCCGCGATCTTTCCGTAGCGGTGAATGGCGGTCAGGCCATTGAGCTTGAAGCGCTCGATCGCCATCTCGGCGATCCGCGTCATCTCCGCCTCGGCCATGCCAGGATAGTGCTCGAGCTCCAGCGCATCAAGCGTCCCGCCTTCGTCGCGGCAAAGGCCGGAGAAGGTGACCACGGCGCCGATACCCGGCTTTCCCTTGCTCAACAGATCGACTTCGGCCTGCAGGTCGAAATCCTCGCGTTGGACACGGACGGTGGGGGAGGTGGTCATCCGCCCGTCATCGGCGGGAAAATGCCGATCTCCCGGGCGTCGCCGATCGGCTCGTCGTGCTCGACATGTTCCTGGTCGAGCGCGACGCGGATCACGTCGGGAAACTGCAAGGAGGTCTCGTATTCCTCGCCAAGCGTCTTCAGGTGATCGAGAAGATCGGTGACGGTGACGACGGAAGCAGGTAGAGCAATGTCTTCCTCGGCCTTGCCGATCCGCTCACGCACCCAGGCGAAATAGATGAGCTTGGTCATTCGTCGTTTTCCACGATGTGCTTGATGCCGGCGCGGAAGTAATCATAGCCGGTATAGATCGTCAGGATGGCGGCGAGCCACAGAAGCCCGATGCCGGTCATCGTGGTGTAGGGGAAGATTTCGTCGCCGGCCGGTCCCGCGAGCAGGAAGGCGATTGCCACCAGCTGCACCGTGGTCTTCCACTTGGCGATACGAGTTACCGGCACGCTGACCTTCAGCGCCGCGAGATATTCGCGCAGGCCCGAGACCAGGATCTCGCGGCAAAGGATGGTGATGGCGGCCCAGATCGACCAGCCGGCGATTGTCTGGTCCGCGGCCACGAGCAGAAGGATCGAGGCGACCAGCAGCTTGTCGGCGATCGGGTCGAGCATGCGGCCGATGTTCGACGTCTGGTTCCAGATGCGGGCGAGGTAGCCGTCAAGAAAGTCGGTGATCGACGCGATGACGAAGATCCACAGCGCAACCCAGCGGGCCGTATTGCTGATCGACAGTTTTCCTTCGACGAAGAAGCACAGGACGATGAGCGGAACCGCAAGAATGCGGCCGTAGGTCAGCAGGTTGGGGATATTGTATGCGCGCGATGCCATGAAATCTGTCTCTGGTTTGATACGTCCGTAGATGACGGCTTTGACCGCAAAGCGTCAACATTCTTTCTGTTTTTTCGCTGCCTTTGCGTGGAATTTGCGACCGACGCCACCTATTTCGCGGCGTCGTCGTGAAAATGATTGTAAACCTGCTTGGCAACCGTCTCCGAAATGCCCTCGACGGCCATCAGATCCGACAATGCCGCCCGCGAAACCGCCTTGGCTGTGCCGAAATGCTGGAGCAGCGCACGTTTGCGTGATGGGCCGATGCCGCCGATTTCGTCGAGCGGGTTCTTGACCATCTCCTTCTTGCGCCGCGCCCGATGCGAGCCGATGGCAAACCGGTGCGCCTCGTCGCGCATGCGCTGGGTGAAGTAGAGCACCGGATCGCGCGGCGGCAGCGTGAAGCTTTCGCCGCCGGGCAAGAAGAAGCGCTCGCGCCCGGCATCGCGGTCGACACCCTTGGCGACGCCGATGGCGGTGACGCTATCGGTGATCCCAAGTTCTTCCAGGATCGCCCGCACCGCCGTCATCTGCCCCTGACCGCCGTCGATCAGGATCACGTCCGGCCAGGCGGGGAAGGGCATGTCGGCGGCATCCACTGCCGCGACCGGCTGGCTCCTGTCGGGGATGCCTTCTTCCTTGAGCAGACGTGTAAACCGCCGGGTCATCACCTCGCGCATCATGCCGAAGTCGTCGCCGGGCGTGATGTCGGTCGATTTGATGTTGAACTTTCGATACTGGTTTTTCACGAAGCCTTCCGGCCCCGCCACCACCATGCCGCCGACGGCATTCGTGCCCATGATATGCGAGTTGTCGTAGATTTCGACGCGCTGCGGCACGTAGGAAAGCTTGAACGTATCCTTGAAGCCTTCGAGCAGCCGTGATTGCGACGCGGTCTCCGCAAGCTTGCGTCCATGCGCTTCGCGCGCATTGCCCATGACATGGTCGACCAGATCGCGCTTCTCGCCACGCTGCGGCACCAGCACGGAAATCTTGTGGCCTGCCTTTTCAGCGAAGGCTGCGGCGAGCAGCTCCATCTCGTCCACCGTTTCCGAAAGCAGGATCTGCTTCGGCACCGGCTTGTCGTCGTAGAACTGCGCCAGGAAGGCGCTCAGCACTTCGGCGCCGGTCAGTTGCGGGTCGGCCTTCGGGAAATAGGCGCGGTTGCCCCAGTTCTGCCCGGTGCGGAAGAAGAACACCTGAATGCAGGAAATCCCGCCCTCGTGATAGATCGCGAAGACATCGGCCTCCTCGACGCCGGCGGGGTTGATGCCCTGGTGGCTGGACACATGCGACAGCGAGGCAAGACGGTCGCGATAGACGGCGGCCTGCTCGAAATCGAGATCCTCGGCCGCCTGGTTCATCGCGTCCGCCATATGCGCCTTCACCTTCTGGCTCTTACCGGAAAGGAAGTCCTTCGCCTCCTGCACCAGTTCGCCATACCCCGCATCGCTGATCTCATGCGTGCAGGGCGCCGAACAGCGCTTGATCTGGTAGAGCAGGCAGGGGCGAGTGCGCGTCTCGAACACGCTGTCCGTACAGGTGCGGATCAGGAAGGCGCGCTGCAGCGAATTGATCGTGCGGCCGACGGCGCCTGCCGAAGCGAATGGACCGAAATAATCGCCCTTGCGGGCGCGCGCGCCGCGATGCTTCAGGATGGCAGGGGCGCGGTGGTCGCCCGATATCAGGATATAGGGAAACGACTTGTCGTCGCGCAAAAGCACGTTAAAGCGCGGCCGCAACCGCTTGATCAGATTCGCTTCGAGCAGAAGTGCCTCGATCTCGGTCCTCGTCGTCACGAACTCCATATGCGCGGTCTGCCGCACCATCTGCGCGATGCGGTTGGAGTGCACGCGGCCGAGCGCGTAATTGCTCACGCGCTTCTTCAAGCTGCGCGCCTTGCCGACATAGAGCACGTCGCCGGCCTCGTTGAACATGCGATAGACGCCGGGGCTGTTCGGCAGCCGCTTGACGAATTCCGCGATCAGGTCGGCGCCGACAAGCCCGGTCTCGTTGCTTCCGCCTTCGTTCCAGTCGATGGCAGAGGCAGCCGGCGCGCCAACGGGCGAGGCAGAGCTTTCGCTTTCCACCTCGATATCGTCGTCGGTCTCGTCATTTTCGTCGTAAAGAACGCCGCCATCCGGCAGCTTCCTTGAATTCATTCCGTAATCTCCGCCACATCGGGCGTCTGCCAGGCAAGATGCTGGCCGCCGTCGAGGGCAATCATTTGGCCGGTGATGGAGGGCGTATCATAGAGGAAGCGGATCGTCCGTCCGAATTCGCCGAATCCCGGCCCCGCCTTCATGATAAGGCCGTCGACCTGCTGCTGGAAGTCCTCTTCGCTCTGTCTAGCACTTCGAACCGTCGGCCCCGGCCCGAGCGCATTGACGCGAATGCGTGGCGCGAAGCTCTGCGCCATCGTCTGCGTCGCAGTCCACAGCGCCGCCTTGGACAATGTATAGGAATAGAAGCCCGGATTGAGCGCCCAAACCCGCTGGTCGATGATGTTGACGATCAGCCCCGCGGCACTCTTGGGCAGCTGTTCGGCAAAGGCGGCAGACAATATCGACGGTGCGCGCACGTGCAGCGCGAAATGATCATCCCAGGCTGCCGCGTCAAAGTGGTGCGCCGAATCATTATGGAAGGCCGAGGCGTTGTTGACGAGCAAATCGAGCGGTCCGAGCGCCTCAAACGCCTTTTTTATCAGTCCGTTGGTGGCCTCGACATTCTTCAAATCGGCGTGAAGCGCGATCGCGGTTTTGCCCTCTCGCCGCAATTCCGCCGCAAAATTTTCCGCCTCGGCGATGGAACCATTCGCGTGGATCGCAACCGAGAAGCCGCTCGCTGCAAGATCTTCGACTATCGCCCGGCCTATTCTCTTGGCCGAGCCCGTCACCAACGCTGTTCGAAGTCTTGTCTCGCTCAAAATCCTGCCTCTTCATCCCGCAAATCTCTGCGGTGCTTATATAGGCGGCCGATCAGATCTTATAAATAGGCGTCTTGATTGCGCACGGAACTTGGATATTGTGCGTATTATTTAAGAATATAATTCGATAAAATAAGTATTCATGATTTAACGCTTGGTTAGGGTTAATGAATTGTTTGTTGCGATAAAGCAACATCGAATTTCAGCCACCGCTAAGCCACAATCAAATCACATTTTGGCTCTTCCAAATCCTCATTTGCGCATCAATTTCCCTCTCGATCCGAAAGGGACATGCGTAATTGCTCGCGAATGCTTCACGTTAACACAGTTGATGAAGGGCGCGGGTTCGATAAGGAGATGAGTATGCGTACGTTTATTGCTAGCCTGTTGGTTTCGACCGTTGCCCTTGGTGGCTTTTCCGCTGCTTACGCGGCCGATGCCGTCGATCAGATCCCGGAAGCTCCGGTCGCCCAGAACGATGTAGCGCCTACCGGCAACTGGCAGGGCTTCTACCTCGGTGGCGCCGGCACCTACAACATGGGCGGCTTCGCTCACGACTATAACGCTCGCGCTTTCGGCGGCCAGATCTACAGCGGTTACAACTGGCAGCAGGGCCAGATCGTATACGGTGTCGAAGGTGACATCGGCTACTCCGGCGCTGACGGCGCTGTCGATGGCGGCACTGCCAAGAACGAAGTCAACGGCTCGATCCGCGGCCGTATCGGTTACGACCTGAACCCCTTCCTGCTCTATGGTACGGCTGGTCTGGCCGCCACCAAGAACAAGTTCAGCAACGCCGCTGGCTCTGACAGCGACAGCGCTCTGGGCTACACGGTTGGCGCCGGTGCCGAAGCCATGGTGACCAACAACATCACGGCTCGTATCGAATACCGCTACACCGATTACCAGAAGAACGACTTCAACGTCGGCGGCGCGAACATCTCGCGCGGCTATGACGAGCACAGCGTCAAGGTCGGTATCGGCATGAAGTTCTGATCATCCGATCAGGGAAATGAAAAAAAGCCGGGGCATCGCTCCGGCTTTTTTGTTGCGTATCGTTTGGTGGGGACCGTCATTCCCCCTTGGGAAAGTCCGTCGACACCGCGAGTTCCCGCCATGCGGCCAGTTCCTCGGCAACGCTTGCGTTCTTCTTCTCGATCGCAGCCACTGTGTCGCTGCCGAAGGGCATGCGCAGCGGCGGATTGTCGGAATGCGCCAGCGTGATCATCGCCTTGGCGAAGCGGGCAGGGTCGCCTGGCTGCTGGTGGTTATGGCTGGCGGCAAAGTCTCGCATCGCGCCGACGGGTGTCTCGGCGTAGTCGGCGATCGAGCTTGGGCTGACCGACAGCGAGGTTTCGTCGAGGAAGTCGGTGCGGAAGAAGCCGGGCTCGACGACCGTCGCCTTGATGCCCAGCGGCGCGACCTCGGCGGCAAGCGCTTCCGTCAGTCCTTCGACCGCGAACTTGGTCGAGCAATAGACGCCCCAGCCGGCATGTGAGACATAGCCGCCGATCGACGAGATGTTGAGGATATGGCCGGAACGCTGGCGGCGCATATGCGGCAGCACCGCGCGCGTCACCTTAAGCAGGCCGAAGACGTTGGCCGCGTAGAGCTTCTCGATCTCGTCGTTGGTTGCTTCCTCGACTGCACCGAGCAGGCCGAAGCCGGCATTGTTGAGCAGGATGTCGATCCGGCCGAAGCGCTTGACGGCCTGCTCGGCGGCGGCGTGCGCCGAGGCTTCATCCGTCACATCAAGCGCGACCGTCAACAGATTCGAATGATTCTGGAATTTTTCCTGCAGACCTTTCGGATTGCGCGCCGTGGCGACGACCGCATCGCCGGCATTGAGAGCTTCCTGGGTGATAAGGGCGCCGAAACCGCGCGACGCACCAGTGATGAACCAAACACGCATGACGTTTTCCTTTCGGGTTGTGATTTGCTGACACCCCGAAACTAGCCTATGCACATAAGTGAGAGAATTTACCTTCTACTCCATGGGCTAGTGAGAAATACTCATCAATGAAGCGTGTGCGCTCCACCGACCTTGCCATTTTCCTGGCGATCGCCAATCACCGAAGCTTTCGCAAGGCCGCCGTCGAGCTCGCCGTCACGCCTTCGGCGCTGAGCCACGCGCTGAGAGCGATCGAGGAGCGGCTGGAAGTCCGCCTCGTCAACCGCACCACTCGTGGCGTGGCGCTGACGGAGGCAGGCGAGCGCCTTTTCGACCGCATCCGCCCGGCCTTCCTCGATATCGACGCCGCGCTGGATGATCTCGACACATTCAGCGGCCAGCCCTACGGCAAGCTGCGCATCAACGCGCCACGCGCTGCAGCCAAGCTCGTGCTGCTGCCGATCGTCTCGCGCTTCTTGAAAGCTCATCCATCCGTCGAGGTCGATATCGTCATCGACGATGCGCTTATCGATATGGTCTCGTCAGGCTTCGATGCCGGCATACGCTTCGGCGAAAGCATCGCGGCGGATATGATCGCGATCCCGATCGGTCCACGCCACAGCTTCGCGGTCGTCGGCACGCCGGGCTATTTCGAGGGCAGGGGCAGGCCGCAGACGCCGCATGATCTGAAAGACCACGTCTGCATCCGGTTCCGCTTTGCCGGCGGCGCCTTCTATCATTGGGAGTTCGAGCGCGGCGGTATCGAAGTGGAGATCGAGGTGCGGGGCCCGCTAACTCTGGGCGACCAAGACATCATGCGCGACGCGGTGTTGCAGGGCGACGGGCTGGGCTATCTGTTCGAGGATCAGGTGCGTGACGAGATCGAGAGTGGCAAATTGGTGCGGGTTCTTGAGGATTGGTGCCCCTATTATCCGGGCTTCTTCCTCTACTATCCGAGCCGCCGGCAGCTGCCGACGGCGTTACGCGCCTTCATCGATTTCGTGAAAGCGGAGCGCGATCGCGCTCAGCCCTGAGGCTTGAGCTCCGCGTAGGCGGGGAATTTCTTCTCGAAGGTCCGGAGCCAGCCGATCAGCTCTGAGTGCTCGGCCTCCCACTGGCCATGGAAACGCAGGTCGAGATAGCCGAGCGTTGCCGCCAGCGCGAAGTGGCCGCCATGCAGCTTCTTGCCGATCTTCGGCAGGTGGACACTCAGGTGATTGAGGCCGCTCACGACCTTCTTCCACTGCCGGTCGATCCAGGGCTGGTGGATCTTCTCCTCGTCGCGGAACCGGCGTTCGTAGACGATGGCGAGCAGGCAATCGCAGATGCCGTCGCAAAGCGCCTCAAGCACTTCGGCTTCCGTCCGCTTGCCGTTCTTCGACGGATAGAGCTGCTTGCCCTTGAGGCGACCGAAATAGTGCATGATCGCGACGCTGTCGAAGACCGAAACGCCGTCATCCGTCAGCACGGTCGGGATCTTTCCGAGCGGATTGTTGTCGACGAGGATCGCCGGCCCGGCATTGGTATCGACGCGGATCTCGGTCGCGTCGAGTTCGAGATAGCGCGCGGCCATCCGGACCTTGCTGGAATAGGGGGAGGCGGGCGCGCAAAGGATCTTCATCGTCGGTCTCTTTCAAAATGCCTGGCAACGGACTTGGAATGTGGCCGGACTATTTCGCGCCGCAAAGAGTCGGTCAATCCTCTTTCACGGCCTTGTTCTCGCCGCGCAGCCAGAACGCCCGGTGCGAGGCATAGCGGTCCTGCGCCATGTGATCCTTCAGCGCCGGCAGCAGCTGGTGCAGCTCGTCCTTCAGCGTAAAGGGCGGGTTGACGATGATGAGCCCCGAGCCGGTCAGTCCGGTCACCATCCCCCGGTCGCTGCGCACGGTGAGCTCGGCGCAGAGTGTCTTCGGAATATCGAGCGCCTGCAGCGCCTCATGGAATTCCTTGATCGGCGCGCCCTTCTTGATCGGATACCAGAGGCAATAGGTGCCGCCGGGAAAGCGGCGATAGGCCTTGGCGAGGCCGTCGACCAGCCTCTCATACTCGCCGCCTTCCTCGAAGGGCGGATCGACAAGCACGATGCCGCGCTTCTCCTTCGGCGGCAGATGTGCTCCGAGCGACAGCCAGCCGTCGAGCTCGGTGATGCGGGCATGATGATCGCCCTCGAACAGGCGATGCAGCCGCTGGAAATCCTCGGGATGCAGCTCCATCGCCGAGAGCCGGTCCTGCGGACGGAAGAGCATGCGCGACAGCTTCGGCGAACCGGGATAATAGCGCATGCCGCCGTCAGGATTGAGCTCGCGAATCGCGGTCAGATAGGGCTCGAGCAATTCGGCCACCTGCGGCGAAAGCTCGGCTTCCATGATCTTGCCGATCCCGTCGCGCCATTCGCCTGTTTTCTGCGCCTCTTCCGAAGAGAGGTCGTAGAGCCCGATGCCGGCATGCGTGTCGAGCACGCGAAAGCCCGCGTCCTTCTTCTGCATGTAGCGGACGAGGCGCGCGAGGACCGCGTGTTTCAGGACATCGGCAAAGTTGCCCGCATGGTAGATATGGCGGTAGTTCATTTTCGCTGATGCCTACATGAATTCGCGTGGGGGACGTCGTTTCCGGCTTTTGGCCGGTTTCCGGTTGGAATATAGAAACTCCATGAACATTGCGACCCCCATCGAAGCCAAATCCCCGAAGTCCTCCGTCCGGATCGGCCACACTGCCTGTCCGCACGACTGTCCCTCCACCTGCGCGCTGGAAGTGGAGGTCACTGATGATGGCAGGATCGGCCGCGTACGTGGCGCAAACGACCACAGCTATACCTCGGGCGTCATCTGCGCCAAGGTCGCCAGATACGCCGAGCGTCTCTACCATCCCGACCGGCTGATGCACCCGCTGCGCCGCAGGGGCGCCAAGGGGGCGGGTGAGTGGCAGCAGATTTCCTGGGACGACGCGCTGGATGAAATCGCCGAAGCCTTCGTCAAGGCCGAGGCCAAAGACGGCAGCGAGGCGATCTGGCCTTATTACTATGCCGGCACCATGGGCTGGGTGCAGCGCGACAGCATCGACCGCCTGCGCCATGCCAAACGCTATTCCGGCTTCTTCTCGTCGATCTGCACTAACCCGGCTTGGACCGGCTTCACCATGGCGACAGGGGTATTGAGAGGCCCGGACCCACGCGAAATGGCGCGCACCGATTGCGTCGTCATCTGGGGCACCAACGCGGTCGCCACCCAGGTCAATGTGATGACCCACGCGATCAAGGCGCGCAAGGAACGCGGCGCCAAGATCGTCGTGATCGATATCTACGACAGCCCGACGATGAAGCAGGCCGACCTGGCGCTGATCCTCAAGCCGGGCACCGATGCAGCACTCGCCTGCGCCGCCATGCACATCGCCTTCCGCGACAGCTATGCCGACCGCGCCTATATGGCGAAATACGCCGATGATCCCGCTGGCCTCGAAGCGCATCTGAAAACGAAGACGCCGGAATGGGCCGCCGCCATCACCGGCCTTTCGGTCGAGGAGATCGAGGCCTTCGGCAAGCTCGTCGGCACGACGAAGAAGACCTTCTTCCGCCTCGGCTATGGCTTCACCCGCCAGCGCAACGGCGCGGTCGCCATGCACGCGGCGGCCTCGGTCGCAACCGTTCTCGGCTCCTGGCAATATGAAGGCGGCGGCGCCTTCCATTCGAACAGCGACATCTTCCGCATGAACAATGCGGAACTGACCGGCAAGTCGATGAAGGATGCCGACATCCGCATGATCGACCAGTCGCAGATCGGTCGCGCCTTGACGGGCGATGCCGTGGCGCTGCGCCATCGCGGCCCCGTCACCGCCATGCTCATCCAGAACACAAACCCTGTTAATATCGCGCCCGAGCAGCGGCTGGTGAAGCGCGGTTTCGCCCGCGACGACCTCTTCGTCGCCGTCCACGAGCAGTTCATGACCGATACCGCCGAGATGGCCGATATCGTCATCCCCGCCACCATGTTCGTCGAGCATGACGACATCTACCGCGCCGGCGGCCAGAACCACATCCTGCTCGGCCCCAAGCTGGTCGAGCCGCCGGAAACGGTGCGTACAAATCTCTTCGTCATCGAGGAACTCGCCAAGCGCCTCGGCGTGGCCGATCGCCCGGGTTTCGGCTTCACGGCGCGCGAGATGATCGACCGCGTTCTCCAGTCTAGCGAACTGCCCGGCTACGACCATTTCCTAGAACACAAATGGTTCGACCGTCAGCCTGATTTCGACGACGCGCATTTCATCAACGGCTTCGCCCACGCCGACGGCCGCTTCCACTTTCGTCCAGACTGGCGCAATCAGCCGGCGCCGAACCGCCCGCCGGAGGCAGTCGGGCTGCTCGGCCCTTATCCGGAGCTGCCGCAGTTCCCGGATCAGGTCGACGTTATCGAAGTGGCCGATGCAGAGCACCCGTTCCGCCTCGCCACATCGCCCGCCCGCAACTTCCTGAACTCCAGCTTCGCCGAGACCAAGACCTCGCGGCAGAAGGAAGGGCGGCCGGAGCTGATGATCAATCCCGTTGATGCGGAAGCCCAAGACATTGCCCACGGCGATCTCGTCCAAGTCGGCAACGCCAGAGGCGAGGTGCGCCTGCACGCCAAGCTGACGATCGAGGTCAAGCCGGGCGTGCTGATCGCCGAGGGCCTGTGGCCGAACAAGGCGCATGTGGATGGAGAGGGCATCAACGTTTTGACCGGCGCCGACCCCGTCGCGCCCTATGGCGGCGCTGCCGTCCACGACAACAAGGTTTGGCTTCGCAAGGATGCGGCATGACGAAATTTGAAAAGGCGAAGGCCGAGATCATCCAGGAAAGGACGCTCTCGGATGGTTGGACGCGGCTCAGCACCTACGAGATCGATTACACCAACTCCGACGGCGAAACGCACCGCATCCATCGCGAGATCTACCACCGCACCCCGGCCGCGACGATCCTGCTGCACGACCCCAAGCGCGACACCGTCGTCCTCGTCCGCCAGTTCCGTCTGCCCGTCTATCTTCACGGCGAGCCGGCCTGGATACTGGAGACGCCCGCCGGCCTGCTCGATGGCGACGAGCCCGAGGCGGCCATCCGCCGCGAAGCCATCGAGGAAACCGGCTTCCGCGTCCGCGACGTGCGCTTCCTGTTCAAGGCCTACAGCTCGCCCGGCGCCAACGCCGAGCTCGTCCACTTCTTCGCGGCCTCGATCGACACCGAAGACCGCGTCTCCGAAGGCGGTGGCTTGGCCGAGGAGCACGAGGATATCGAAGTCGTCGAAATCCCGCTCGACGAGGCGGTGCAGATGATCGCCAGCGGCGAGATCATCGACTTCAAGACGATCATTCTGCTGCAATGGGCGGCCCTGAACAGAGCTGCCTTGAATAAGCCCTGAGACGTTCATTCGCATGTCATGAATCGGGGCTATCGGCTCCGGCTTGTCATAATTGCCTGATATGAGGAGAAAGCCGATGTGGCTCAGCAATTTCACGATCGTTCTGCCGGATGAGGTCGTGAACAACGGCTCGGTTCGCATCGAGGATGGCGTTATCGCCGAGATCCGCCCTGAGACGGTCGCCAATGCCGCAATCGATGGCGAAGGCCGCCTGTTGATGCCAGGGTTCGTCGATCTCCACGGCGACATGATCGAGCGCGAGATCGCGCCGCGCCCCAACGCGATGATGCCGATCGGCTTTTCCATCCACGAACTCGACAAGAAGCTCGCCGCCCATGGCGTGACGACGGCCTATGCCGCCGTCTCCTTCGCGACCGAAAGTGTCTACGGCCATGTCCGCTCGCTGGAAACCACCTGCGCGGTCATCGAGGGCGTCAGCCGCTTCAAGGATGATCTCCTGATCGATCACCGCGTTCACGCGCGCTACGAGATCACCAATGTCGGCGCGGCCCCTGCGCTCGAAAAGCTGCTGGATGCCGGCCATGTCGACATGGTCTCTCTGACCGATCATACGCCGGGGCAGGGCCAGTATAACGACATTCAGAGCTATATCCTGAGCATGGCCGAGCGCCGTGCCATCTCCGAGGAAATGGCAGCCGAGATGGTCGCCAAGCGCATCGCCATGCGTGACAATCCCGAGATCGAGACCAGGCTTCGCCAGATCGTAGACCTGTCGCTGCGCCACAAGCTGTCGCTCGCCTCGCATGACGACGACAGCGCCGAGAAGGTTGCTGAGATGCATGCGATGGGCGTCACGATCAGCGAGTTCCCGGTAACGTTGCCGGCAGCCGAGGAAGCGCGCCGCCGTGGCCTCTGGACGCTGATGGGCGCGCCGAATGCGCTGCGCGGCCAGTCGATGTCGGGCAATCTGAGCGCTCTCGATGCCGCCCGCGCCGGCGTCCTTTCCGTCATCGCCGCCGACTACCATCCGGCCGCCTTCGTGCCCGGCATCTTCAAGATCGCCGAGGCCACCAGCCTGCCGACCGCCGTTGCCATGGCAACGAAGAACGCAGCGCGCTCCGCAGGCCTTACCGACCGCGGCGAAATCGCCATCGGCCAGCGCGCCGACCTCGTGGTCGTGGAAGCCGGCGACATCCACCGCATCCGCGCCACCTTCCGCGGCGGCCGCTTCGTTTATAGCGACGGTACGCTGCATCAGCCGCGGGCGATTGCGGCGTAACGATTAGGTCAATTCAGCGGAGCAGCGGCACGCCTTGATGGGTCGCTGCTCCCATCAGCTTCTTGTCCACGGTGACAAGCGGCAGCTCCAAGTCGATAGCAAGCGCTAAATAGGCCGCATCATAGGCCGACAGCTGATGGCGTTCGGCCAGATCGAAAACGGTCACACTATCGGTAATAGTTCGGGTGACGAGTGGAAGTTGAGTAAGACGCGATAGAGAAAGTCTTGCCTCGTCGCGTGACAATCGTCTTCGGCGACATGAGGTGAGCAACACGTTGCGCATTTCGTGCCAAAACAGGTCTGGCACGTAGGCGCCCTCATGCGCCACACGCCTCAAGATATCATCGGCAGCCTGGTTGGCTTCATCTGGAAGAAACCAGGCAAGCGCAAGCGACGCATCGACCACAAATGTCATCAGCGCCGTCCGATTTGCTTCCACTCGGCTATTTCGGCCTGCGTCACCGGTTTGCGACCGGCACGCTCGCGAATGATGGCGTCGACAAGTTCCTGGTTTTGACGTGGCGCGTTGACGGCCGCCATCCTCGCCACCGGCAAACCATCGCGCAGGATAACGATCTCCTCGCCAGCTTCGACCTTGGCAAGGAGTTCGGGAAGGCTTGCTTCATCGATGTTGACTGTAATGGTCATGGCGTCGCTCCGTGGGCCACGCACATGATGATCCGCATCATCTCGCCGGTCAATCGCCGGCCAATCGCTTGTCAGGCGGAGATAACGGCACCGGTTGCGGTGGCATCGGACGCATCGGCCGTTCTAACAGCCTTGCCACCGTCCATCCGCACCTTGCCCTCGGCGAACAGCCTCAGCGCTTGCGGATAAATCTTGTGCTCGACCGTCAACACACGTGCTGCAAGCGTATCAGCGGTGTCGTCGGAGAGTACCGGCACGGCGGCCTGGCCGATGACCGGACCTTCATCCATGCCCTCGGTGACGAAATGCACCGTGCAGCCGGCGATCCGCATGCCGGCGTCGATGGCGCGCTGGTGCGTGTGCAGGCCGGGGAATAGCGGCAGCAGGGAAGGGTGGATGTTGATCATCTTTCCCTCGTAGCGCTGGATAAACGTCCCGCTCAGCAGACGCATATAGCCCGCAAGGCAGAGAAAGTCGGGCGACAGCGCGTCGAGAGCGGCGAAGATCGCTTCCTCGTGCGCTTCCTTGCTGGCGTAGTCCTTGCGCGGAAAGGCGAAGGTCGCGATGCCCTCGGCTGATGCCTTGGCAAGCCCGCCAGCATCCGGCTTGTCGGAGATCACGCCGACGATTTCGGCCGGGAAGTCCGGAGCCTTCGCGGCGGCGACCAGCGCCATCATGTTGGAACCGCCGCCGGAGATGAAGACGACGACGCGTTTGCGCGGAGACGTCATATGGCGAGCGTGCCCTTGTAGAGCGTGCCGTGAGCGCCCTCGGCGCGCGCAATCATCCGGCCGAGCCGCACGACGCTTTCGCCCTGGGCTTCCAGCGCCGATATGACGGTGTCGGCATTCTCGGCGGAGACGACGGCGATCATGCCGATGCCGCAGTTGAAGGTGCGCAGCATCTCGGTTGCTTCCACGCCGCCGGTCTTCGACAGCCAGGAAAACACGGCCGGAACCTTGACGGCCGCAAGATCGATCTCGGCGGCGAGGTGCTTGGGCAGAACGCGCGGAATATTCTCGGGGAAGCCGCCGCCGGTGATGTGCGCCAGCGCCTTGATCGCGCCGGTCTCACGGATGACACTGAGGAGCTGCTTCACATAGATGCGGGTCGGGGTCAGCAAGGCTTCGCCGAGCGTCTTGCCGTCCGCGAAGGGTGCCGGCGCATCCCAGGCGAGGCCGGAAATGCCGACGATCTTGCGCACCAGCGAGAAGCCGTTGGAGTGGACGCCCGAGGAGGCGAGGCCGAGGATGACGTCGCCTTCGCCGATATCACCCGAAGGCAGCAGCTTGCCGCGCTCGGCAGCACCGACGGCAAAGCCGGCCAGATCGTAATCGCCGGAGGAATACATGCCCGGCATCTCGGCGGTCTCGCCGCCGATCAGCGCACAGCCCGCGTCGCGGCAGCCGGCGGCAATGCCTTCGACGATCGCCGCACCCTGGTCCGGATCGAGCTTGCCGGTCGCAAAGTAGTCGAGGAAGAACAGCGGCTCGGCGCCCTGGACCACGAGATCGTTGACGCACATGGCGACGAGGTCAATGCCGACGGTGTCGTGATAATCTGCGTCGATCGCGATCTTCAGCTTGGTGCCGACGCCGTCATTGGCGGCAACCAGAACCGGATCGGTGAAGCCTGCGGCCTTGAGATCGAACAGGCCGCCGAAGCCGCCGATTTCGCCATCGGCGCCGGGGCGGCGGGTCGAGCGTACGGCGGGCTTGATCTTTTCGACGAGAAGGTTGCCAGCGTCGATATCCACGCCTGCATCGCTATAGGTGAGACCGTTTTTTCCGGACTGGCTCATACTGCTCTCCGATGGCTGTCGTCGGGCGGGAAATATCCCCGCGTCACATGCGGGTCGCAATTGCATGACAGGGGCCTTTATGCAAGGCGTTGCGTGGCAAAAGCCCCAATTTCCCGCTCTTTTGAACGGAGCTTCTGGGAAATTGGACGCTGGGGTTGACCATTCTCGCGGGTGCATCCTATGTGGCTCGCAGGCCGTATCGCTGCGATGCGGCAAGTACCGACGTTCGATCAGCGGAGAACATGATGCCACACCAGGTTAGCGGCGCCGGTCTGAAGCGCCAGGTTATCTTCTGGCTGTTCGTGCTTGCCGCCTTCATCGCCTTCCTATTGGTGTTCAGCTCCATCCTGCTGCCGTTCCTGGCCGGCATGGCGATCGCCTATTTCCTCGATCCGGTCGCCGACCGGCTGGAGCGGCTCGGCCTCAGCCGCCTGATGGCGACCATCGTCATCCTGATCGCCTTCGTCGTCCTGATCGTGCTGGCGCTGATGATCCTGATCCCGATCCTTGCCAGCCAGTTCGCCGATTTCGCCGGCCGCCTGCCTGGTTATATCGATCAGCTGCAGACCTTCATCGCAAAGCAGCAGAACTCGATGCTGCCGGATTGGATCAAGAACCAGCTCGGTACCATCAAGAACAATTTCTCCGAAATCCTTTCGCAGGGCTTCGGCCTGCTCACCGGGCTGTTCAGCCAGGTCTGGAGCTCCGGCCTCGCTGTCGTCAACGTGATCTCGCTGATGGTCGTGACACCAGTTGTCGCCTTCTACATGCTGCTCGATTGGGACCGCATGGTCGCCAATATCGACAAGTATATCCCCCGCGATTATGTCGCCAACGTTCATCAGATCATGAGCGAGATCGATGATGCGATCGCCGGCTTCATTCGCGGGCAGGGATCTCTCTGCCTGATCCTCGGTATCTGGTACGCGGTCGGCCTGTCGCTGGTCGGGCTGAATTTCGGCCTGTTGATCGGCCTCTTCGCCGGCATGATCAGCTTCATCCCCTATGTCGGCTCCATGGTCGGCCTGATCCTGGCGGTGGGTGTCGCGATCGTGCAGTTCTGGCCTGACTATATCTGGGTCGGCGCGGTTCTCGTGGTCTTCTTCAGCGGCCAGTTCATGGAAGGCAACATCCTGCAGCCGAAGCTCGTCGGCCATAGCGTTGGCCTGCATCCGGTCTGGCTGATGTTCGCGCTCTTTGCCTTCGGTGCGCTGTTCGGCTTCGTCGGCCTGCTGGTCGCGGTGCCGGCCGCCGCCGCTGTCGGCGTCCTTGTTCGCTTTGCGCTTTCACGGTATCTTGAGAGCGACCTGTATGCGGGCGAGGCGAAGGCCACCCCGGTACGGAAGACAAAAGCTGGCCCGAAATGACTGACGTGAAAAACGCTGACTCAAGGCGCAAGCCCGTGGAGCAGCTGCCCTTGGCCTTTTCTCATGATGCCGCGACCGGTCGTGACGATCTCCTGATCTCCGAGCGGCTGGCGGCGGCTGTCGAGATCGTCGATGCCTGGCCGAACTGGCCGTCGCCGGTCGTCATCCTTGCCGGCCCGGTCGGATCGGGCAAGTCGCACCTCGCCAACATCTGGAAGGATCACAGCGGCGCCACGATCATCCATCCGAAGGCCGGCGCGAATGCGGCGGTCGATGCAGCCAACGGCCCGGTCTTGTTTGAGGATGTCGATCGCCTCGGCTTCGACGACACCGAACTGTTTCATGTCATTAACAGCGTGCGCGAAAACGGCCACAGCCTGCTGATGACCAGCCGCCTCTGGCCGATGTCCTGGCCGGTCGAGCTGGCCGATCTGCGCTCGCGCCTGAAGGCGGCGACCGTCGTCGAGATCGGCGAGCCGGACGAGGAACTGCTGTCGCAGGTCATCGTCAAGCTCTTCGCCGACCGCCAGCTTTATATAGATGACAAACTGGTGCTCTATATTGTCGTCAGGATGGAGCGATCGTTGAACGCCGCGCAGACGATCGTCGAGCGGCTGGATCGGCTGGCGCTCTCAAGAGGCACCAAGATCACGCGCGCGCTTGCCGCTGAAGTGTTGAATGAATTGGGCAATTCCGATCCGGCTGATTGACTGTCACAGTTCCGTCGTGAAACTGATATATTCGGCTTGGCGCAATAATTGAGGGGACGATCGAACGATGGACAGTGCAGTCGCGGGAAACCAGGAAACGGCTCCCGAAACCAAGGCGAACGTTCCTCCGCTTGAAGAACTGCTCTCCAGCCCCGAGCGCTTCATCAACCGGGAATTTTCCTGGC
This sequence comes from Rhizobium sp. S163, assembly GCF_030380805.1. NCBI lineage: Bacteria > Pseudomonadati > Pseudomonadota > Alphaproteobacteria > Hyphomicrobiales > Rhizobiaceae > Rhizobium > Rhizobium sp. S163. The sequence continues at coordinate 105,799 of NZ_JAUDSA010000034.1, forward strand.
TGCAGTTCAATCGCCGCGTTCTCGAGGAGACGCTGAACACCGAGCATCCGCTGCTAGAGCGCGTTCGCTTCCTGTCGATTTCGGCTGCCAACCTCGACGAATTCTTCATGGTGCGCGTCGCCGGTCTCGAAGGGCAGGTGCGCCAGAACATTGTTGTGCGCACGCCCGACGGCAAGACGCCGGCCGAACAGCTCGAATCCATCCTGCAGGAAATCGACAATCTGCAGATGGAGCAGCAGGCCTCGCTGGCCGTGCTGCAGCAGTACCTCGCCAAGGAAGACATCCTGATCGTGCGCCCCGGCGCGCTCAGCGAGAGCGATCGCAATTGGCTTGCGACCGAATTCGAGCAGGCGATCTTCCCAGTGCTGACGCCGCTCTCGATCGACCCCGCGCATCCGTTCCCCTTCATCCCCAATCTCGGCTTCTCGATCGGCCTGCAGCTGGTCAGCAAGAATGGCCGCGAGCCGATGACGGCGCTTCTGCGCCTGCCGCCGGCGCTCGATCGTTTCGTGCGCCTGCCCGATGACGGCAACACGATCCGCTACATCACGCTGGAGGACGTCGCCAACATCTTCATCTACCGGCTCTACCCCGGCTATGAGGTGCAGGGTTCCGGTACGTTCCGCATCATCCGTGACAGCGATATCGAAGTCGAGGAAGAAGCAGAAGATCTCGTCCGCTTCTTCGAAACCGCGCTGAAGCGCCGCCGCCGCGGTTCGGTTATCCGCCTCGAAACCGATTCCGAAATGCCGGCGTCGCTCCGCCAGTTCGTGGTGCAGGCGACCAACGTGCCCGATAACCGCGTCGCGGTTCTGCCGGGTCTGCTGGCGCTGAACACGCTGTCGGAGATCACCAAGGCGCCGCGCGACGATCTGCGCTTCCCCTCCTACAATGCGCGATTTCCCGAACGCGTCCGCGAACACGCCGGCGACTGCTTCGCCGCCATTCGCGAAAAGGACATGGTGGTTCACCACCCCTACGAGTCCTTCGATGTGGTGGTCCAGTTTCTGCTCCAGGCTGCGCGCGATCCTGACGTCCTGGCGATAAAGCAGACGCTCTACCGCACCTCCAACGACAGCCCGATCGTTCGAGCGCTGATCGACGCCGCTGAATCCGGCAAGTCGGTTACGGCGCTGGTCGAACTGAAGGCGCGTTTCGACGAAGAGGCCAACATCCGCTGGGCGCGCGACCTCGAACGCGCCGGCGTGCAGGTGGTCTTTGGCTTCATCGAATTGAAGACCCACTCGAAGATGTCGCTGGTCGTTCGCCGCGAAGAGGGCAAGCTGCGCAGCTACTGCCATCTAGGCACCGGCAACTATCACCCGATCACTGCGAAGATTTATACCGACCTGTCGTTCTTCACCTGCAATCCTGTCATTGCCCACGACATGGCCAACATCTTCAACTTCATCACCGGCTATGGCGAGCCGGAAGAGAGCATGAAGCTCGCCGTGTCGCCCTATACGCTGCGCTCGCGCATCCTTCGTCACATCAACGAAGAGATCAAGCACGCCAAGAACGGCGCGCCGGCGGCCATCTGGATGAAGATGAACTCGCTCGTCGATCCCGAAATCATCGACGCGCTCTATACGGCGAGCCACGCCGGCGTGGAGATCGATCTCGTCATCCGGGGCATCTGCTGCCTGCGCCCGCAAGTTCCCGGCCTGTCGGAAAACATCCGCGTCAAGTCGATCGTCGGCCGCTTTCTCGAGCACAGCCGCATCTTCTGCTTCGGCAATGGTCATGGCCTGCCGTCGGACAAGGCGCTCGTCTACATCGGCTCGGCCGATATGATGCCAAGAAATCTGGATCGCCGCGTCGAAACGCTGGTTCCGCTCATCAATCCGACCGTGCACGAGCAGGTTTTGTCACAGATCATGCTGGGCAACCTCATTGACAATCAACAAAGCTACGAGATATTGGCCGACGGGACGTCAAGGCGCATGGAGGTGCGCAAGGGCGAGGAGCCGTTCAACGCGCAACAGTATTTCATGACCAATCCCAGCCTTTCGGGCCGTGGTGAAGCGTTGAAATCCAGTGCGCCAAAGCTGATCGCCGGCCTTCTTTCCGGCCGCACGAAACGATAAAACTGGACCTGCATGGTTGAATCAGAAGCCCAGGGGCGCCTTCCAGGGATTGCTCCGGTCTCCGTTGTCGATATCGGGTCGAACTCGATCCGTGTGGTCATCTATGAGGGCTTGTCGAGGTCGCCCACGATCCTTTTCAACGAAAAGGTTCTCTGCGGTCTCGGTAAGGGCATAGCGCTCACAGGCAAGATGGACGAGGCCAGCGTCGAACGTGCGCTTTCCGCTCTGCATCGCTTCAAGGCGCTGTCCGATCAGGCGCGTGCGGCCACCATGTACGTGCTGGCGACGGCTGCGGCCCGCGAGGCCTCGAATGGCCCGGATTTCATCCATCGCGCCGAAACCATCCTGCAGCGCAAGGTGCGCGTTCTGTCTGGTGAAGAAGAAGCCAAGTTCTCCGCGCTCGGCATCGTCAGCGGCTTCTACACGCCGGATGGTATCGCCGGTGACCTCGGCGGCGGCTCTCTCGAGCTGATCGACATCAAGGGCAAGGAACTCGGGCAGGGCGTGACGCTGCCGCTCGGCGGCCTGCGCCTGTCGGAATATGCCGGCGGCTCGATGGAGAAAGCCCGCACCTTCGCCCGCAAGCACGTGAAGACCATCTCCAAGCTCCTGGCCAAGGGCGAGGGCCGGACGTTTTATGCAGTCGGCGGCACCTGGCGAAACATCGCCAAGCTGCACATGGAGATGACCAACTATCCGCTGCACATGATGCAGGGCTACGAGATTTCGCTCGAGCAGATGATGCTGTTTCTCGACCAGGTCGATGCCGCGAGGGACTCCAAGGATCCCGCCTGGGCCGCCGTTTCGAAATACCGCCGTGCGCTCCTTCCCTATGGCGCGATCGCCATGAAGGAAGTGCTGAGCGTCATGAAGCCCTCGGTGATATCCTTCTCCGGCCAGGGCGTGCGTGAAGGCTATCTCTACTCGCTTCTCTCCGAAAGCGAACGCCGCGCCGATCCGCTGCTGGAGGCGGCTCGCGAACTGGCAATCCTGCGCGCCCGCTCGCCCGAACATGCCCGCGAGCTCTCGGAATGGACCGGCCGGATGATGCCGTTCTTCGATATCGCAGAGACGCCGGAAGAAGCCCGCTATCGCCAGGCTGCCTGCCTGCTTGCCGATATCAGCTGGCGCGCCCATCCCGATTATCGTGGTCTTCAGGCGCTGAACATCATCGCCCACACCTCCTTCGTCGGCATCAGCCATCCCGGCCGCGCCTTCATCGCGCTCGCCAATTACTACCGCTTCGAAGGCCTGCACGATGACGGCGCGACCAGCCCGCTGGCGACGATCGCAACGCCGCAATATGTCGAGCGCGCCAAGCTCTTGGGCGGCATGCTGCGCGTGGTCTACCTGTTCTCGGCCTCGATGCCCGGCATCGTCCGCAACCTGACCTTCCGGAAGTCCAACGATCCCGATCTCGACCTCGAATTCGTGGTGCCCGCGGAGTATCGCGATTTCGCCGGCGAGCGTCTCGATGGCCGCCTGCAGCAGCTTGCCAAGCTCACGAACAAGCGCCTGGCCTTCCGCTTCGAATAGCGCTGCCGCCGCTCAATCCCATACCATAGAAAACGGCCCCCGCTCTTTCGAACGGGGGCCGTCTTGATTTCGATCGATGCTTACTTGGCGTTCAGCAGTTCGCCGACTTCGAGTAGGCTGAACTCGTTGTCGTCAGCCTTGTCGACGGCGCGACCGGCCGAGAAAGGCAGGTTGTTGTCGTTGCCGACCACGATGTGGGTGGCATCGACGCGGTCGACGTTTTCGATCGTCACGAACGGCATGTCGTAGACGCCATCCTTGGTGCCGGCCTTCTTCTTGTTGTCGGGATCCTTGATGTCGAGAAGATCGATATAGCCGATCTTGCGAACGGCGCCGTTTGCGTTGGCGTCGTTGAACTCGATCTTGTAGATGCGCTTCAGCTCGGCGGGAGCCTCGAAGCAATCGGCCTTCGGCTGCTTCGGATCGGCGCAAGCCTTGTCCTTGCTACCGGCGCCGTTGTCACGCTCGATCACCAGCGCAGTGCTGTCGTCGAGCATGTTGAAGTCGCCGATTGCGATGCCCTTTTCTTCCAGCGGGTAGAGCCAGCTGCGGCCGGTCCAGTTCTTGGCCACCGTGTCGAATTCAACGATGCGCAGGCCCGTGCGGCCATCGACCGCCTCAACCTTGCCGTCGTCCTGGAAGAGCGGCCCTTCGAGTAGGCCGTAGAGCTTGCTTCCGTCCTTCGACATCGCAAGGCCTTCGAAGCCGCCGGAACGCTTCACGTTGAAGGCGGGCATCTTGGCAACCGGGTTTGCCGGAACCGAGAGCGTCGGGTGGTCGGGCGACAGCACCGGCTTGCCGTTGACGACGGTCGAAACGACGTCGGTCAGTTTGCCCTCGGTGTCGAACTTCAGGATGTAGGGCCCGAACTCCTCGCCGATCCAGAAACCGTCGGCGACCGGCTGGATGGATTCGATGTCGAAATCAGCGCCTGTGAGGTAACGCTTCTCGGCACCTTCAAGCACGATCGGGAAGGGTGCCTTCTTGTCCGGATCGGACAGGAACAGGTTCTTGACGACCTCGACCTTACCGGTGGCCCAATCGAACTTCACCTGATGCAGGAAAAGCATGGCGTCGCTGGAGTTGGCCTTCGAGCCGAAGCCGTTGTCGGACAGCGTCCAGAATGTGCCGTCTTCCATGGTCTTGATGCCGGAGAAGCCCTGGATAGGCTGTCCGTCGAAGGGAAGCTTGAGGTCGGTCACGCGCGCGCCGTCCTTGCCCGGAACGGTGCCGAGCGCCTCGGTGCGCTTGCGATCCGGCGTCGTGAACTTGCCGGAGTGCTTGAGGAACTCAGGTGCATCGGTGGGAGCCGGCACCATGGTGTTCGCCGGCAGAATAGCCTGGCCGGCAAGCTTTGCGGGAAACTGCTGCTGGTCGGCCATGGCCGAACCGGCGATCAAAAGAACAAATGAAACAGAAGCAAGAAGAGCATTTTTCATCGAAACCCCCATGTACTAGAATGCGGGCTTCGATTAGCAGGCCTCTTATGTCGGCGCTTTGACACCCGCGTGAAGCTTTGGTGACGCTATGCGGTCGTCCGCCTTAACGAGCGAGATCACCCCGAGGCTCTGTCCGCGTCCCTTGACCGCGTGCTGGCCGAGATCCTCCGCCACAACCTTGGTCGGCAGCTGGATCCGCTGGGCGAGGTCGGTCGAGATCAGCACCGAGCGATTCAGCGTCTTGCAGAGCGATTCAAGCCGCGATGCCGTGTTGATGGTGTCGCCGAAATAGGTGATTTTGTGATGGTCGACGCCGATTTCCGCGGTGATGATGCTTCCGCCATGCAGCGCCGCGCGCAGCCTCGGCACTTGCCCATAGGTCGTCAGCCAGCTCTCGGCATCCGCCTCGATCGCATTGATGATGTCGAAGATACAGTTAACGCATCGCGCGAATTTGACGCCGCGGTCCAGCGGCCAGGTAATGATGGCGGCATCGCCGACATAATCGACAATCGTTCCCTTGTACTTGCGCACCGGCTCGGCAAAGGCAGCAAACAGCGAGCTCAGCATCTGCTGCGCGCGCAGATCGCCATGCTTCTCAGCGAAGGTCGTCGAATCGACGAGGTCGATGAAGAGAAACACCCGCTCTTCGCTGACCGGCTTGCGGTAGCGGCTGATGAGCATGCTGGTGAACACCTCACGGCCCAGCAACTCGCGAACTCTGAGAACGAAGATCATCAGCGAGCAGACGGCAAGCGCGTAAAGAAAAGCGTTGAACGGCAGCACCACCATGTCGACCCAGGAATGGGGGATGACGATGCCCGTTCCCCACAAAGAGAGGCCTGCGGCTGCGAAACCGATGCTCATCAGCACTTCGTAGATGAAAAGCTCGGCGAGGAAGAAGGTGAGCGTCGGCAGCGCCTCGACCCGGTTGCGCAGTCCGCGAAAAATCACTTTTCGCTCGAAGGCGATGATCGGCATGCCCATGCAAAGCGCGAAGACGGCGCCGACGAGCGGGCGGCTGTCCTGGAAGAACATCACGCTATAGAGCACGCCGCTTCCCGCCATGACGAGCATGATCAGAAGCCAGTTCTGGACTGGAGATACTTCTCTCATAAGGGTCTTTTCGTTCAGCCTTGGCCAGCGTGCGTCTGAAGCAATGTAGGCGCGCGTAAGCCCTTTCGGAAGGGGACTGGAAGTCCCTCCCGAAAAGATTTAGCTGAATGATTGGGCGCAGTTATGGCCTGAAGCGAGGCGACGCAAAATTTGCGTCGCGACTTACAGAGCGACCGTCTCGACCTTCTTGCCGACGAAGCGCAACGCGACGTCGCCCTTGATCAGCTGCAAAGCGGGATCGCCGAACAGCTCGCGGCGCCAGCCGCGCAACGCGCCCACATCGGCGTTCTCACCCTCCGCGGCGATCTTGTCCAGATCCTCGCTGTTGGCGATCACCTTGGGCGCGACGCCGTGCTTTTCCGAGATCAGCTTCAACAGCACCTTCAAGAGCTCGGCTGCGGCCGCGGCCCCCTCCGGCGCCTGGGTCTGTCTCGGCGCATGCGGCATCTCGGCCTTCGGCAGCGCGAGAGCCGTATTCACCGCCTCGACGACGGCGGCACCAGCGGACGACCGTTCCCAACCCTTGGGGATGGTGCGCAGACGACCGAGCGCTTCGGCGTCCTTCGGCTGCTGCTGGGCGATCTCGTAAATCGCGTCGTCCTTGATGACGCGCGAACGCGGCACGTTGCGGCTGCGTGCTTCACGCTCGCGCCACGCGGCCACGTATTTCAGCACGGCAAGCTCCTGCGGCTTGCGCAGGCGCATCTTCAGGCGCTGCCAGGCGTCGTCGGGATGAATGTCGTAGGTCTCTTTCGCCTCGAGCACATCCATCTCCTCGGAGAGCCACAAGGAGCGGCCTTCGCGCTCGAGCTCTGCCTTGAGATAGAGGTAGACGTCGCGCAGATGCGTCACGTCGGCCAGCGCATAGTCGAGCTGCTTTTCGGAAAGCGGACGGCGGCTCCAGTCGGTGAAGCGCGAGGACTTGTCGATCTGCACGCCCTTTGTGCGGCTGACCAACTGGTCGTAGGAGACGGAATCGCCGAAGCCGCAAACCATCGCCGCGACCTGCGTGTCGAAGATCGGATGCGGAATGAGGCCGCCCCGATTGTAGATGATTTCGATGTCCTGGCGCGCGGCGTGAAACACCTTCAGCACGCTGGCATTAGCCATCAGCTCGAAGAAGGGTTTCATGTCGAGACCCTTGGCCAGCGGATCGACAAGCACTTCCGTCGTCGGGCTCGCCATCTGGATCAAGCAAAGCTCCGGCCAGAACGTCGTCTCTCGCAGAAACTCGGTGTCGATAGTAATGAATTCTGACTTGGCCAGCTCGATGCAGGCCGCCTCCAAATCGGCGGTTGTTTCAATCATCTCAATTCATTCGCAGGATAGACATAGTTGAACCTTTCCTTCTCCTTTCGGCCCAATATGTCAACCGCTACCGGCAAAGAGTGGTCAAACAACCCTGACATAACTCGTCATGCCGGTCTTCTGATGCTCGATGATGTGGCAATGCAACAGCCAATCGCCGAGATTGTCGGCCACGAAGGCAAGCTGCACCTTCTCGTCCGGCTGCACCAGATAGGTGTCGGTGACGAGCGGTATGACCTCGCGCGTGGACGATGAGAGCACCGTGAAGCTCATCCCGTGCAGGTGGATCGGATGCGTATGCGGCGTCACGTTCTCCAGCTGCAGGATATAGCTCTTGCCGAGCTTCAGTTCCGAAAGCGGTGCTGTCGGGTCGCTCGTGTCGCCCGGCCACGGCACCTTGTTGATGGCCCAGAAGCTGTAGCCCAGCGTGCCGCAGATGCTGTCGACGGGCGCATTCTCGGCCGTGGCGCTGAGCACGACCGAGATCTTTTCCGCCGTGGAGAGGTCGGCCTTGGCGACTGGGTTCTCCGCGAGCGCTGCAAGATCGCCGACATTTCGCTTCAGGGAGGTGCCCACCGAACGCAGCTTGGCGATCGTTTTCGGTGTGGTGCCGCGAATGTCCTCCAGCGTCGCAACCGCGCCTTCGGAATCTGGCATGCGAACGGCGAGATCGAGCCGCTGGCCCGGGCCGATCAGCAGCAGGTCGAGCGGGAAGCGCTTCGGAACGGGATTGCCGTCGATCGCGATCACGGTCGCTTCGGCGCCCTCCATCTTCAGCGAGAAGATGCGTGTTACGTCGGTGACGGCGATGCGCAGGCGGATCAGTCCGCCGGCCGGCGCATCGTATTGCGGTTCCTGGTGCCAGTTCGCGGTGCGCACCGTGCCATAGGTGCCAGTCTTCGCCGCATCGCGCGGCCGGAACGCCGCAATGAACTGGCCATCGCCGCCAAGGCGCCAGTCGCGCAGGTTGAGCACCACTTCGGAATCGAATGTCGGGTCGGCCGCATCCTCGACCACGATCACGCCGGTCATGCCCTGACCCATCTGTGCAAGCGTGTTGCAGTGCGGATGATACCAGAAGGTGCCGGCATCGGGCGGCGTGAAGGCATAGTCGAAGCTGTCGCCGGTATAGACGTAGGGCTGCGTCATGAACGGCACGCCGTCCATCTTGTTGGGAATGCGCAGGCCGTGCCAGTGAATGGTGGTGGGTTCGTCGAGCGTGTTGGTCAGCCGCGCCGCATAGGGCTTGCCCTTGGTCATGCGCAGCACTGGCGGCATTCCCGCACCGCCCTGCGCGTCACCCCCCACAGCACCCCACGTCATGATGTTCTTGGTCACACCGGCATCGGTCAGCGTCGCCTGTGTCTTCAGTGCTTTCAGCACCTGCGGCTCGGGTGCCGCCTCCGCCATGCCGAACTTACCCGCGATGCCGATGCCCACCCCGTAAGCGCCGGCGACGGCGGAAGCCTTCAGAAGGTTGCGGCGGGTGAGGAGGGACATGGCGGAACTCCGGAGAAGAATGATGCATCCTCTTTAAAGTTGACCACGACCTTCAGCAATATGCCTCGTGTAGCCAAACTGCCGCAGAGCTTGGCATATGATAAGGTTGCAGCCGCGTCGAAAACCGCGCGCAAAGCACGCCTGAGCCGTGCCAAGTCTTGACAAATCAGGCCGTCCATGCGCTTTTCCGCCCGATTTTCTTGTCGGCGCGAGAGAGCTTTTGAAGCCCCTGCTGCCGTCTTCAAGCCAAATACTGGAAATTGAGATGATGCATCGTTACCGCAGCCACACATGTGCAGCCCTCCGCAAGTCGGATGTCGGCGCCAATGTCCGGATTTCCGGCTGGGTCCACCGCGTTCGTGACCATGGCGGCGTTCTCTTCATCGACCTTCGTGACCATTACGGCATGACCCAGGTCGTCGCCGACCCGGATAGCCCGGCCTTCAAGATCGCCGAGACCGTCCGCGGCGAGTGGGTCATCCGCATCGACGGCGTCGTCAAGGCGCGCTCGGAAGACACCGTCAACAAGAACATGGCGACCGGCGAGATCGAACTCTACGCTCAGGAGATCGAAGTCCTTTCCGAAGCCAAGGAACTGCCGCTGCCGGTCTTCGGCGAGCCGGATTATCCTGAGGACATCCGCCTCAAGTACCGCTTCCTCGACCTGCGCCGCGAGACGCTGCACAAGAACATCGTCAAGCGCAGCCAGATCATTTCCGACATCCGCAACCGCATGACGTCGGCCGGCTTCGGCGAATACACGACTCCGATCCTGACGGCGTCCTCGCCGGAAGGCGCGCGCGACTTCCTCGTGCCGTCACGTATCCACCCCGGCCAGTTCTTCGCCCTGCCGCAGGCGCCGCAGCAGTACAAGCAGCTCCTGATGGTGGCCGGTTTCGACCGCTACTTCCAGATCGCGCCGTGCTTCCGCGATGAAGACCCGCGCGCCGACCGCCTGCCGGGCGAATTCTACCAGCTCGACCTGGAAATGAGCTTCGTCACCCAGGAAGACGTCTGGGACACGATGGCCCCGATCATGACCTCCGTCTTCGAGCAGTTCGCCGAAGGCAAGCCGGTCACCAAGGAATGGCCGCGCATCCCCTATGACGTCGCGATCCGCAAGTACGGTTCCGACAAGCCCGACCTGCGCAACCCGATCGAGATGCAGGCCGTCACCGAGCACTTCGCAGGCTCCGGCTTCAAGGTCTTCGCCGGCATGATCGCCTCGAACCCGAAGGTCGAAGTCTGGGCGATCCCGGCCAAGACGGGCGGCTCCAGAGCATTCTGCGACCGCATGAACGCCTGGGCGCAGTCGCTTGGCCAGCCGGGCCTCGGCTACATCTTCTGGAAGGAAGAGGACGGTAAGGTCGGCGGCTCCGGTCCGCTTGCCAAGAACATCGGCGAAGAGCGCACGGAAGCGCTCCGCGTCCAGCTCGGCCTTGAAGCAGGCGACGCCGCCTTCTTCGTCGCCGGCGAACCGGCGAAGTTCTACAAGTTCGCGGGCGAAGCGCGCACCAAGGCGGGTGAAGACCTGAACCTTGTCGATCGCGACCGTTTCGAACTGTGCTGGATCATCGACTTCCCGTTCTACGAATGGAGTGAGGAAGACAAGAAGATCGACTTCGCCCACAACCCCTTTTCGATGCCGCAGGGTGGTCTGAAAGCGCTGCAGACGCAGGATCCGCTTTCGCTCAAGGCCTACCAGTACGACGCCGTCTGCAACGGCTTCGAAATCGCCTCGGGCTCGATCCGTAACCAGTCGCCGGAAGCCATGGTCAAGGCCTTCGAACTGGTCGGCCTCAGCCAGACGGACGTCGAGGAGCGCTTCGGCGGCATGTACCGCGCCTTCCAGTACGGCGCGCCTCCGCACGGCGGCTGCGCCTTCGGTATCGACCGTGTCGTGATGCTGCTGCTCGGCGCGAAGAACCTGCGCGAAATCACGCTGTTCCCGATGAACCAGCAGGCGCAGGACCTCCTGATGAACGCCCCGTCGCAGGCAACGCCGAAGCAGCTGATGGAACTGTCGCTGCGCGTCATGCCGCCGGTCAAGAAGGACTGAGCGGACATCGCTTGAATGAGAAAAGCCCGGCGCGAGTCGGGCTTTTTTCATTTCCGGGCAATGTCAGAGAGCCGCGTAGATCGCCTGTTTGAGGTCGACGGTGAACCGGCCCCACATGCCCTCCAGCGCCGTATTGGTGAGCGCGACCACCGTCAGCTTCTTTGTCGGATCCACAAACCAGCTGTGGCCGTAAACCCCGCCCCATTGCAGGCTGCCGCGAGACAGCGGAACCTGCGCGGCATCAGGATCGGTCACCACGGCCCAGCCGAAGCCGAAGCCCGAGCCGGGCTCTACCTGCTGCCGCAGACCGCTGGCTTGGTCGGTCATCATGGTCGCGACCGTTTCCTCAGATAGCAACGCGCCGCCGCCCTGGCGGATGGTTTCGAGAATGCGGAGTATATCGTCCGCCGTGCCCGCCATTCCTGCGCCACCCGAGTGATAGGAGGAAGGGTCGAAGATCCGGTCCGGCGCAAACCGCACTGAGCCCGTCAGCGCTGGAATGACGGCTTCCTGACCCATCCGCTCCGGCTCGGGCGAGGCGTTGAAGTACGCGGCCGCCAATCGCTTCCGGTCGCGCACCGAAAACGCGGTGTCTGTAAGCCCGAGCGGGCCGGTGACGAGTTCCGCGACCGCATCGTCGAGCGACATGGCCATTTCCTGCTCGATGACGCCGCCGAGAACGTCGATCGCCAGAGAGTAGCACCAGCCTTCACCCGGCGCGAACCGCAGCGGTGCACTCGCAATGCGCTTCAGGTTCTCCGCGAGCGCCATTCCAGGCTCGCCGATGCCGTCCGAGACGCCGGCGCGGGTATAGGGGCCATCCTCGTCGATGAAGCAGTAGCTGAGACCGGCGGTGTGGGTGAGCAGATGGCGAAGGCGGATGACCGCTTCCCCGCCATCGGCAAGCCGAGGGCGGAAGTCGGGCAGCCAGCGTGTGATCGGATCGTCCAAACCCATCCGGCCCTGTTCGACCAGTCGCATGGCGGCAATCGTCACGATCGGCTTGGTGACCGAGGCAAGGCGGAAGATCGTGTCCTCCGTCATCGCCAGTCCGGCCTCCCGGTCCGCCAGCCCGGCTGCGCGCCGGTAGACCGGCTTTCCATCTTGCATGATCAGGACCACGGCGCCCACTAGCCGCTTGTCGGCAAGTGCGGCATCGATCGCCTTATCGACGCCCGCGCCGAAGGATACCGCTGCGTTATCAATCTTGATGTCTGGGGGAAGACTCATGAGATCAAACCTTCTATAATCACAATGATCATTCCTGAATATAATGGATCGCAAGATAATTCCAGAGTGAACGTTGTGAAAAATACAGAAAGCTCGAAACCCGAAGCTCAACGCAAGCGCGGCCGCCCGCCCGCTTTCGACAGGGAGGTCGTTCTCGCGGCGGCGCGTGACGTCTTCTGGCAGCACGGCTACGATGGTTCGTCGATCGCCGACCTGACGGCGTCCATGGGGATTACCCCTCAAAGCCTCTACGCGGCCTTCCGCTCAAAGGCTGATCTCTATCGCGAGACGCTCGATCAGTACCGCCGCATGCCACGGCAGGAGCCGGGCAACCCGTTGCAGGAAAAGATCGATACGGTAACGGCTTTCACGCGTTTTCTGCGGAACTCCGCGTTCCTGTTCACGGCACCCGAACACCCCAAGGGCTGCATGATCTCGACGGCGGTGCTGAACTGCGCGGCGGAAAACGAGGACATCGCCTTTCACGTTTCATCCCTGCGGCTGCAGACGCTCGGCGCGTTCCAGGCGCGTATCGAGCGTGGGGTAGAGGAGGGCGATATGCGCGCCGACACCGATGCCGGCTCGCTTGCCCGTTTTCTCGGCGCCATGGTTCAGGGAATGTCGGTCCAGGCGCGTGACGGTGCGGGCGCCGACGAGCTCATGGCAGCAGCCGATCACGCGATCAGCGAATTGAAACGCCACAGCATACGATGAAAAAAGACCCGGCGAGCAATGCGCGCCGGGCCTTCCTGAATTCACATCAAGGCGATCAGTCGTTCGCCGAAACCTTCACTCCGAGCACCTGCGGCAGCGTGTTCGGTGCACCCATGGCGGCGCCCATGATCATCGGGAACGGCACGGGCTTTTCCGGTGCGGCGTTGACCGTCAGGCTCTTCGGGTCGTCGAGGAAGGTGTTGACGGCGGCCGATACGGCGTTCTGCAGTTCCGGGATGTTCAGCTGCGCCAGCATGATCGGCGCCATCGCCTTCAGCGAGTCGGCCATCTGCTTGCCCGACATGCCCTGCTGGCTGCCGGCGTAATCAAGCGCGCGCTTGGTGATCGAGGCGTCGTCGAAGCGGATCTGGGCGCTTTCGAAGGACAGCTGCTGCAGCAGGCCAAGCATGGCAAGGCCGAAGGCCTGCTGGGCCTGATCCTTGTTCTGGTTGGCTTCAGCCTGCTGGGCGGCTTCCTGCAGCGACTTCACGAAGGCGAGCGTATAGCCGTTGACCTTGAAGGCGAGGTTGAGCTTGCCGACATTGCTGAAGTCGAAGGCGAACTCGGACACGTCGATCGTGCCCGGTGCTAGGTCCCAGGCGCCCTTCATGGTGATGTCGCCATTGACCTGCTGCAGCGCCAGCTTCTCGATCGCTTCCTTGCTCTGCGGATCGGCCGCCTTGCTGAGGTCAGCCTTGAGGCTCTTGAAGGCGCCGTCGAAATCGAAGCCGGACTCGTCTTCGCGCAGCGTCAGGTTCACATCGCTGCCGCCGAGCGAGAACACTTCGGCGCCATCCTTGACGACCTTCAGCGGGCCGCTGTGGGCGCTCTCGTAAAGCAGCATGGAGGAGAGGCCTTCGCCCTTGGGATCGGCCGGGACAGAGATGCCGCCGAGTGTCAGTTCGCTGACGGTCAGCGTCGCGCCGTCATTGGTTGTGTTGATGTCGGGGAAGGCTGCTTCCTCGATATAGTAGCCACCGTCGTCATCTTCTTCGACGCCCGAGAGCGTGATTTCGCCGATCGGCAGAGCGCCGCCATTGTTCGGCTTGAAGCTGGCGTTCTTCAGCGTGACGGTCTTGCCGTCGACATCGACGCCATCGGCTGCGAGCGTGCCGCCCTGCAGCGTGTAGGCGGCATTGATCTTCTTCAGCAGGTCCTGGCCATCGAGCGCGAAAGCGGAGCCTGCGAGAGAAAGGAATGCCACGCCCGAAAGCATGAGCCGTGTCGTCCGGTAAAATGTCATGGGTGTTCCTCAGATCCAGGTGGGCGGTTGGCCATAATCTACGGTGGATTTGTGCCGGTTTATATTTCGTGTTTTCTAAAATTATGTTGAAGGGATAAGCAAACAAAGTCCAAATTCGGGCAGAAAGGTTTTAGCGGTCGTTTTCTTTCTGTTCGGAGACTTCATCCACAGCCGCAATGCCCGGATTCCTTGCTCACATCAACCATCTCGGTTAGTCAGAAGGTATGGGACAAGAGATTTTGCCGCCCTCTGGCGGAGACGATGACAGCATTCTTCCGATCGACCTGAAGGCGGCGCTCGAAGAGCGTTATCTCGCCTACGCGCTGTCGACCATCATGCATCGCGCGCTGCCCGACGTTCGCGACGGCCTGAAGCCGGTCCATCGCCGCATCATCCACGCGATGAGCGAGATGGGCATCCGCCCGAACTCGGCCTTCAAGAAATGCGCCCGTATCGTCGGTGACGTCATCGGTAAATTCCACCCGCACGGCGACCAGTCGGTCTACGATGCGCTGGTCCGTCTCGCCCAGGATTTCTCGCAGCGTTATCCCGTCGTCGACGGGCAGGGGAACTTCGGCAACATCGATGGCGACAGCGCTGCTGCCTATCGATACACCGAAGCCCGCATGACCGATGTCGCCGGGCTGCTGCTCGAGGGTGTCGATCAGGACGCCGTCGATTTCCGGCTGACCTACAACGAGGAAGACCAGGAGCCGACGGTTCTCCCCGGCGCTTTCCCGAACCTTCTCGCCAACGGCTCGTCGGGCATCGCCGTCGGCATGGCGACCTCGATCCCGTCGCACAACGCGCATGAACTGTGCGACGCGGCGCTGCATCTGATCAAGCATCCGGATGCGACGGTCGAGACGCTGGTGGAGCAGTTCATTCCGGGCCCGGATTTTCCGACCGGCGGCATCATCATCGACGACCGCCAGACGATCATCGACGCCTACAAGACCGGCCGCGGTGGCTTCCGCACGCGCGCCAAGTGGGAGACCGAGGATCTCGGCCGCGGCGGTTATCAGATCATCATCACCGAAATTCCGTTCCAGGTGCAGAAGTCGCGCCTGATCGAGAAGATCGCCGAGCTCTTGATCGCCCGCAAGCTGCCGCTGCTGGAAGACATCCGCGACGAGTCGGCTGAAGATGTCCGCGTCGTGCTGGTGCCGAAGAACCGCACCGTCGACCCGACGATCCTCATGGAATCCATGTTCAAGCTGACGGAACTCGAAAGCCGTTTCCCGCTGAACATGAACGTTCTCTCCATGGGCCGCATTCCGCGCGTCATGGCCCTGAACGAAGTCCTGAAGGAATGGCTGGACCATCGTCGCGACGTGCTTCAGCGCCGCTCGCGCTTCCGCCTTGCCGCCATCGAGCGTCGCCTGGAAGTCCTGGGTGGCCTGCTGATCGCTTATCTCAACATCGATGAGGTAATCCGCATCATCCGCGAGGAGGATGAGCCGAAGCCCGTGATGGTCGCGCGCTGGTCGCTGACCGAGATCCAGGTCGAAGCCATCCTCAACATGCGCCTGCGCTCCTTGCGCAAGCTGGAAGAATTCGAGATCCGCACCGAGTTCGACGCTCTCAGCAAGGAAAAGGCCGAGATCGAAGCGCTGCTCGCCTCCGAGGACAAGCAGTGGCAGACCGTCGCCTGGGAAATCGGCGAGGTGAAGAAGAAGTTCGCCAAGGCGACCGAACTCGGCCGCCGTCGCACCCAATTCGCCGAAGCGCCTGATGCCGACGAGCAGGCGATCCAGCAGGCGATGATCGAGAAGGAACCGATCACCGTCGTCGTCTCCGAAAAGGGCTGGATCCGCGCGCTGAAGGGCCATATCTCCGACACCGCGACGCTGACCTTCAAGGAAGGCGATGCGCTGAGGATCGCGTTCCCGGCGCAGACGACGGACAAGATCCTTGTCATCACCACTGGCGGCAAGGCCTTCACGCTCGGCGGCGACAAGCTGCCGGGTGGCCGCGGCCATGGCGAGCCGTTGCGTATCATGA
Organism: Rhizobium sp. S163; assembly: GCF_030380805.1. Taxonomy (NCBI): domain Bacteria; kingdom Pseudomonadati; phylum Pseudomonadota; class Alphaproteobacteria; order Hyphomicrobiales; family Rhizobiaceae; genus Rhizobium; species Rhizobium sp. S163. The sequence goes on from NZ_JAUDSA010000034.1 coordinate 122,035, forward strand.
TCGACATGGACAACGACCAGGACGTCTTGACGGCCTTCGTCCACGATCCGCAGCGCAAGCAGATGATCGTTTCGACGGCTGGCAACGGCTTCGTGGTCGCGGAGACAGACATGGTCGCCAATACCCGCAAGGGCAAGCAGATCATGAACGTCTCCATGCCCGACGAGACCAAGCTGCTCGTGCCCGTATCCGGCGACCACGTCGCCGTCGTCGGCGAAAACCGCAAGCTTCTCGTCTTCCCGCTGGATCAGGTTCCGGAAATGTCGCGTGGCAAGGGCGTTCGCCTGCAGCGCTACAAGGATGGCGGTATTTCCGACGTTCGCTGCTTTGCGATCGCGGATGGCCTTGTCTGGGAAGACAGCGCCGGCCGGACGTTCAGCAAGAATAAGGAAGAACTCGCCGAGTGGCTTGCCGACCGCGCTTCCGCCGGCCGCACGGTTCCCAAGGGCTTCCCCCGCAGCGGCAAGTTTGCCGGCTGAAATATATCAGCGCCCCGCTCTTGGCGAGCGGGGCAATTCCTCTAGTTTTGTCCTGTAATCACAACATGGACAAACATCATTCCGAAGGCGGACGGAATGATCGTATATGGCGTCTTCGTGGAAGGCGGCATGTCCGATCATGGAGGTCCGATCACGGAGGAATGTTGATGAGCGCCTGCAAGACCATTACGCTTTCAGTTGGCCACACCTACAACGCCTCGCCCTGCGAGGTTTACGACGCCTGGCTCAATCCCGAAATCGCCAAACGCTTCCTCTTCGCCACCGATGATGGCCGGGTCATCCGCGCCGATATCGAGCCTCGCGTCGGCGGCCATTTTCTCGTCATCGACAGACGGCCGACCGGCGATGCCGTTCACTATGGCGTGTTTCTCGAAATGCGTCGGCCGCGCCTGATGGTGTTTTCATTCTCGGTCGCCGAACACGATCACAACGCCGATCGCATCCGTGTTGAGATCGAGCCGCTGGGCGAGGGCACGCGCCTGACGCTGTCGCACGAAATGTGTGCTGAATGGTCAGCCTTCGAAGAGCAGACCCATCGCGGCTGGACACACGTTCTGAACGGGCTGGAGCGCGAGCTCGATGCGGCTCACACGGTCAAGCTGCCGGAGCTTGTTGCGTCGCAGGCTGTTTCCGAACCATCCAAAGCGAGTGCGCCATAATCGCGATGACGAGGATGGAGCCGCCGATCAACGTCATGACCGGCGGCGTTTCCGCGAAAATCAGCCAGATCCAGATCGGCGCCAGAATGGTCTCGAGCAGGTAGAACATCCCGACCTCGGGCGCCCACAGATAGCGTGGCCCGCTGGCAAGACACCAGAACGACACCGGCATCAAGACGGCGCCGTTGAAGATGATCCAGGCTGGATGCTCGATCACGAGACCTGCCGGCAGGGCGTTGGCGAGGCCAAGCGCGGCGGGAAAGGCCGCGGCAAGCAGTGGCACGAAGCCCATGGCGCGACGTGACGCGCGCCCGACGGTAATCGCGCCAGCAAGCACCAGCGCCGTCAAAAGCGCCATCGCATCACCGAAGCTGTGGCCGCCGGCCAGCCCGTCGCCGACGATCAGGCCGACGCCGACAATCATCACCGCCATCGTCACCAGCGTCGATATGGATGGGCGCTCCTTCAGGAACAGCCAGGAAAGCAGCGCTCCGAACATCGGATTGAAGGCGACGATAAAGACCACGTTAGCGGTGGTCGTGTTAAACACCGCAAGCAGGAATGTTATAGTCGATAGCCCGTAGAGAAATCCGGCGAGCAGGCCCGGCTTGCCGGGCACCATCGCCGGCCAGCTTCCCTTCATCCACCGGATCGCGCAAAGGATCAGCAACGTCACGGCAACCGTCGTGATGCTGCGCATGCCGACGATCGACCACATGTCGCCATGGGCGAGGCGTACGAGCGGAATGTCCATGGAGAGCGCAAGGCCGCCGATCGCCGTCAGCAGCAGGCCCTTCCGATGATCGGAAAGGTGAGGGAAACTCATTTAGGGCTGGCTACCTTCGGGAAGGGATGTGGGATCGAAGCGCTCCCAGCCGCGCGCGGTCAGGTGTTCCTGCGGCTGGTAGCGGGTCTTGTAGTCCATTTTCCGTGAGCCTTGAACCCAGTAGCCGAGATAGACATGCGGCAGGCCGAGCGCCTTTGTCCGTCTGATGTGATCGAGGATCATGAAGGTGCCGAGCGAGCGCTTGTCGAGATCGGGATTGAAGTAGGAATAGACCATCGAGAGCCCGTCGCTCATCGTGTCGGTCAAGGCCGCCGCGATCAGCTCGCCACTTGGCCGCGTTTCCAATCCTGATCCCTCGACACGCCGGCGATATTCGATGATCTTGGTGTTGACGTGCGTATCCTCGACCATGATCGAGTAGTCGAGCACCGTCATGTCTGACATGCCGCCCTGCTGGTGGCGATAGTCGAGATAGCGGCGAAACAGCGAATATTGCTCGCTCGATGGCTGCGCCGGAAATTCGGTCGAGATGATATCGGAATTGGCGGCAATGACCCGCTTCATCGACTTGGTCGGCTCGAACTCGTCGGCGAGGATGCGGACCGAGACGCAGGCCCGGCAGGCCTCGCAGGCCGGACGGTAGGCGATGTTCTGCGAGCGGCGAAATCCGCCTTGCGTCAGGATGTCATTCATCTCGGCGGCGCGCGGCCCAACGAGATGCGTAAAAACCTTCCGTTCCATCTCATGCGCAAGGTAAGGGCAGGCAGCCGGGGCCGTCAGATAAAACTGCGGAGATGGCGTGGTCTGCGTATTCATCTGCTGCGGAGATGTCCTTGGGTTGCATGCTGAAATGACAGCATGACTTAAGAAAAGAAAACGTCAACAGCGCGGCAGTCAGCCGCGCTTTCTGATCGATTATACTTTCGGATATTGGCCGAAAATTTCCCCTCAAAAGGAGGGGAAATCCGCTTATTTCAGAGGCTTGAGCGAACTCAGGCGGTTCTGACCGTCACCGTGCCGACGAGAAAATCGTGCAGCAGGCGGCTGCGTTCGGTGAACAGGCCAACCAGCAGAATCAGCGGCGTCAGAACCGAGTTCAGGATCCAGAACAGCGCCAGGTGAACGATCGCCGTCAGGAAATCCATCTCCCGCCCGTCGACGCGCACGATCGCAATCCCCATCGCCCGCATGCCAAGCGATGCCTGGCTCGAGCCGCCGACCGTAAAGCCAAAATAGAGGCCCGCGACGATCACGAACAGCGCCGGGTAAAGAAAGAAACCGAGGCCGAGCGTGACGATCGACAGGAAGAACAGGATCACCGCCGCCGGAATGCAGAGCAGCAGGACGATCACATAGTCGAGGATGAACGCAAAAACGCGCCGGCTCAGCGTACCGCTATAGGCGCGCCAATCGTCAGGTGCGGCATAAAGCGGGTTCGGGTTGAGCGACATCGTTACGATCTCCTTTCGAGAGTGGCTACCGCTGATATGGTGACGCTCGCCCCGAATGCAATATTGGCGCGAAGCGATCAGCGCTTGGCGAGAATCTTGGCGACTTCGATGGAGAAGTAGGTGAGGATGCCATCGCAGCCGGCGCGCTTGAAGGCGAGCAGGGTCTCGAGCATCGCCTTTTCGCCGTCGATCCAGCCGTTCATCGCCGCCGCCTTGATCTGCGAATATTCGCCCGATACCTGATAGGCGAAGGTCGGAAGACCGAAGGCTTCCTTCATCCGCCAGCAGATGTCGATATAGGGCAGGCCGGGCTTGACCATCAGCATGTCGGCGCCTTCCTCGACGTCGAGTGCCGCGTCGCGGATCGCCTCCGTGCCGTTGGCCGGGTCGATATAGTAGCTCTTCTTGTCGCCCTTCAGCAGCCCGCCGGTAGAGATCGCCTCGCGGTAGGGGCCATAGAAGGCGGAGGCGAACTTCGTCGCGTAGCTCATGATCCCGACATCCTGGTGCCCGGCGGCGTCGAGTGCCCGGCGGATGGCGCCGATGCGACCGTCCATCATTTCGGACGGCGAGATGATGTCGGAGCCGGCGTCGGCCTGCATCACGGCCGCGCGCGCCACCTGCTCGACCGTCTCGTCATTGACGATTTCGTTACCGCGCAGGATGCCATCATGGCCATGGCTGGTGAACGGATCGAGCGCCACGTCGGTAATGACGCCGATATTCGCCACGGCCTTCTTGATGGCGGCCGTCGCCTGGTTGATCAGATTGTTCGCTTCCAGGCTGTTGGAGCCGGTCTCGTCGCGCAGCGACATCTCTATGTTAGGGAAGGTCGCGATAGCGGGGATGCCGAGATCGGCCGCTTCCTTGGTGGCTTCCACCAGCTTGTCGACGCTCATGCGGTTGACGCCAGGCATGGCGGGGATCGGCTCGACGATGCCGGAGCCCGGAACCACGAAGACCGGCCAGATCAGATCGTCGACCGTCAGCCGGTTTTCCTGCACCATCCGGCGCGTCCAGTCGGCCTTGCGGTTGCGCCGCATCCGGCGGTGGCCCGTGATTTCATCGACGAGGTGTGTCTTGTCCTGCATGATCGTTCCAGCTCTTGGCAGTTCCAATTGTTGCTGCGCTCATTATCATGCCATCCGACAAATCCAAACCGGGCGAATGGCCGCAACCAATCAACAGCTTGCGATCAACCGCTGGCGAAGACGCCGCAGCACTCTTATTGTCTGACCCATGAACGCTGATTCTCCGACCATACCGAAAAGCACGCTCACCGGCGTTCTCTTTGTCCTGTTCCTGCGCATGATCGCGATCTCGTGTTTCTGGTTCGGATTGCAGTATTGGGCGATGCTGGTCGGCTACTCGCTGATCGGTGCGGGACGCTTCGATCTTCTGAGCCTGCCGTGGAAGGTGGCGAGCACCAGCCTTGCGGTTTTGTTTCCCGTGGCTGCCCTCGGGCTCTGGCTGGCTGTCTCCTGGGGACCTGTCATCTGGGTGCTCGCGGCCGGTGGCCAGATCATAATGTATGGCTTTCTTCCGGAGATTTTCGGAGCCAACAAACTCATCATTCTCCTGCATGCGGCAGTGGCCGTTATCTATGCCGTTTTCCGCTTTTTGCTCTGGCAGGAGAAGCGCCGGCGCCGGCAGCAGGTAAGCGTTGATTTACCCTGATACAACAGCGCGTTTTGGTAAGGCACTGTTAAGCCTGCAGTTTAAGTAGAATTTTATCTGTATTCGATAGGGTCTGTCTCAAGGCGGGAAGACAACCAACACCGCCAAACAAAACAGTGAGGCAGTCACCATGAATACGAAAATCAAGCCGCAGGCGGTATCGAACTTCCGTGAACAGCAGGACCTGGGTATCCGCGATCTTTACATGGAATCCCTTCATCTTGTTGAACGTCTTCACCGTCGTCTTCTGGATGTCATCAAGGACGAATTCGACCGTCAGGGTCGCAGCGACGTCAACGCCATCCAGGCTCTCCTCCTCTTCAACATCGGCAACTCGGAACTGACCGCCGGCGAACTTCGCTCTCGCGGTTACTACCTGGGCTCCAACGTTTCCTACAACGTCAAGAAGCTCGTCGACCTCGGCTTCATCAACCACCAGCGCTCGCGCATCGACCGTCGCTCGGTCCGCATCAGCCTGACGGAAACCGGCCAGGAAATCGCCGAGACGGTTGCCAAGCTCTATGAGCGCCACACGGCATCGATCGACAAGGTCGGCGGCATCGGCACCGACGAGTTCGCGCAGATGAACAAGCTGCTGACCCGTCTCGACCGCTTCTGGAACGACTCGATCATGTATCGTCTCTAAGCAACAAGACCCCTCCAAGGTCAAAGAAAGCCGGATGCGTTTCCCTGCGCGTCCGGCTTTGCCGTTTGCGCCGACGTGGCATCTTTGCAACGCATGGCCGGCCAACCGCGCTTCAAGCGGTAAACCCCTGTATTCAAGTCGCCTTTTAGCCGCTATTAGCCGGCAGAAACCTTGCAATGGTTTGGTTCATTCTTCGCTTCGATCGCTATCGAAAGTTGCACTTTTCGGCGGAGACACGAATTGGCCATATTAGCATGGCAGCGGAAATACACGGCAATCGGCGCTTTTCGAATCCGGGGTTTTGAGAACCTCGCCTTTCCTGCTCGCGATCATGTGATCGCCGGCAGCGAGAATTTGAGGTGCGCCGTGGCAACGGATGGGTAGTGACTGCGTTATTCGCGGTGACGAAGGGCAAAGCCACCGGTCTCTCAAGCGGCGGCATTATTGTGGTTGGGATGCATGTCTAAAAAAACAGGTACTGAAGCTCTCTCTCGGCGGGCATTTCTTGCTTCGGCCGCAGCCGTTGGCGCAAGCTCGGTAGCGGCGCCAGCTCTGGCGCAATCGGCGATCGATTCGCTTATCAATGCACCGGAGCGCGGTGACTGGGACGACCAGTTCGATGCGAAAGCCGCGTCCCGTACGGCAACCGCCGTGGTGTCGAACACCCCGATCCTCGGACCGCAGTCCGTCCCCAGCATTCAGCAGGCGATTGCCCAGTATCAGCAGATCGCATCCGCAGGCGGTTGGCCGCAGGTCAATCCGGGCCAGCAGCGCCTGCAGATCGGCGTCACCGATCAGTCCGTCCAGGCCCTGCGCCAGCGCCTCTTCGTCACCGGCGACCTGCCGCAGGAAGCCGGCATGTCCTCGTCCTTCGATTCCTACGTCGATGGCGCGGTCAAGCGCTTCCAGGCGCGTCACGGCCTCCCGGCTGACGGCGTGCTCGGTGAATTCACGCTGAAGGCGATGAACATCCCGGCCGACGTGCGCCTGCAGCAGCTGAACACCAACCTGATCCGCCTGCAGACCTTCCCGGAAGAACTCGGCCGTCGTCACGTGATGGTCAACATCCCGGCCGCTTATGTTGAGGGCATCGAGGACGGCAGCGTCGTCACGCGTCACAACGCCGTTGTCGGCCGTCTCAGCCGCCCGACACACCTGGTCAACTCGAAAATCTACGAGGTCATCCTCAATCCTTACTGGACCGCGCCGCGCTCGATCGTCGAAAAGGACATCGTGCCGCTGATGCGTAAGGACCCGACTTATCTCACGAAGAACAACATTCGTCTGATCGACGGCAAGGGCACGGAAGTGGCCCCTGAGACGATCGACTGGAATGCCGAAAAGGCGCCGAACCTGATGTTCCGCCAGGACCCGGGCAAGATCAACGCCATGGCCTCGACGAAGATCAACTTCTACAACAAGAACGGCGAGTACATGCACGACACGCCGCAGCAGGGCCTGTTCAACAAGCTCATGCGCTTCGAATCGTCGGGCTGCGTGCGCGTTCAGAACGTTCGCGACCTGACCACCTGGCTGCTGCGCGACACGCCTCCGTGGTCTCGCCAGCAGATGGAGCAGGTGATCACCACCCGCGTCAACACGCCGATCAAGCTGGCCGAGGAAGTGCCTGTATACTTCGTCTACATCTCCGCCTGGGGCATGCCTGACGGTATCGTGCAGTTCCGCGACGACATCTACCAGATGGACGGCAATGCCGAACTCGCGCTCGACACGACCGCGGGCATGGAGCAGCCGGTTCAGTAAGAGCCGCAAGCTGCGTTTGAGTTACAAAAAACCGCGTCTTTCATGGCGCGGTTTTTTGTTGCGCGTGGATTGCCCAGCAAATGTCGCTCTCCGTATTGCCCTTGGCGGGGCAGGGCGCTAATAGCCTAGCGCATTCCAGTTGAGGAGCCCGCCGATGACCAATGCTTCTACCCAGACCTTCTTCAATCGCTCGCTTGCCGATACCGATCCGGAAATCTTCGGTTCGATCCAAAAGGAACTCGGTCGCCAGCGTCATGAGATCGAGTTGATCGCTTCGGAAAACATCGTTTCCCGCGCGGTTCTGGAAGCCCAGGGCTCCATCATGACCAACAAGTACGCCGAGGGATATCCGGGCAAGCGCTACTATGGCGGCTGCCAGTTCGTCGATATCGCGGAAGAACTCGCGATCGAACGCGCCAAGAAGCTGTTCGGCGTAAACTTCGCCAACGTCCAGCCGAACTCCGGTAGCCAAATGAACCAGGCCGTCTTCCTCGCGCTGTTGCAGCCGGGCGATACCTTCATGGGCCTGGACCTGAATTCGGGCGGTCACCTGACCCACGGTTCGCCGGTCAACATGTCCGGCAAGTGGTTCAACGTCGTCTCCTACGGTGTTCGCGAAGGCGACAACCTGCTCGACATGGACGACGTTGCCGAGAAGGCCCGTACCCACAAGCCGAAGCTCATCATCGCCGGCGGCACCGCTTATTCCCGTATCTGGGATTGGAAGCGCTTCCGCGAGATCGCCGATGAAGTCGGCGCCTATCTGATGGTCGACATGGCTCACATCGCCGGTCTCGTTGCCGGTGGCCAGCATCCGTCGCCGTTCCCGCACTGCCATGTCGCGACCACCACGACCCACAAGTCGCTGCGCGGCCCGCGCGGTGGCGTCATCCTGACCAACGACGAAGATCTGGCGAAGAAGTTCAACTCGTCCGTCTTCCCGGGCCTCCAGGGCGGTCCGCTCATGCACATCATCGCCGCCAAGGCCGTTGCCTTCGGCGAAGCGCTGCAGCCCGAGTTCAAGGACTACGCGGCTCAGGTCGTCAAGAACGCCAAGGCGCTGTCGGATACGCTGATCGCAGGCGGCCTCGACGTCGTCTCCGGCGGCACCGACAACCACCTGATGCTGGTCGACCTTCGCAAGAAGAACGCCACGGGCAAGCGCGCGGAAGCCGCGCTCGGCCGCGCCTACATCACCTGCAACAAGAACGGTATCCCGTTCGACCCTGAAAAGCCCTTCGTCACCTCTGGCGTGCGCCTCGGCGCGCCTGCCGGCACGACGCGCGGCTTCAAGGAAGCGGAATTCAAGGAAATCGGCAATCTCATCGTCGAGGTTCTCGATGGCCTGAAGGCCGCCAACTCCGACGAGGGCAATGCCAGCGTCGAAGCAGCCGTACGCGACAAGGTGATGAACCTCACCGGCCGCTTCCCAATGTACGACTACATCGGCTAAGGATAGCGCATGCGCTGCCCATTCTGCGGATCGGAAGACACACAGGTAAAGGATTCACGCCCGGCGGAGGACAATACGTCCATCCGCCGCAGGCGTATCTGTCCTGATTGCGGCGGTCGTTTCACGACCTTCGAACGCGTGCAGCTGCGCGAGCTCATGGTCTCGAAGAAGACCGGCCGCAAGGTGCCTTTCGATCGCGACAAGCTGGTGCGTTCCTTCGAGATCGCACTGCGCAAGCGCCCCGTCGACCGCGACCGCATAGAGCGCGCGGTCTCCGGCATCGTCCGGCGACTGGAAAGCTCCGGCGAAGTCGAGATCAGCTCGGAGCAGATCGGCCTGCAGGTTCTCGAAGCGTTGAAGAGCCTCGATGACGTCGGCTTCGTGCGCTACGCATCGGTCTACCGCGACTTCTCTCACGCCGAGGATTTCGAGAAGGTGATCTCGGAGATCAACGCCAAGATCGCTCGCGATCCCTTGGATAGCTGAGCGATGAGCGCCTCGCCAGACGACGCGCAATTCATGCAGGAGGCGATCCGCCTGGGTCTCCTCCATCTCGGCCAGACATCCACAAACCCCTCCGTCGGTTGCGTCGTCGTGCGCGACGGCAAGATAGTCGGCCGCGGCACGACCGCTGTCGGCGGCCGTCCGCATGCCGAACCTCAGGCCTTGGCCGAGGCAGGTGAACTCGCCAGCGGCGCCACCGCCTATGTGACGCTCGAGCCATGCTCCCACCACGGCAGGACGCCGCCCTGCGCCGATGCGCTGATCGCATCCGGCGTGTCCCGCGTCGTCATCAGCGTCACCGATCCCGATGAGCGCGTGTCGGGCAGGGGCATATCCATGCTCCGCGACGCCGGCATCACGGTCGAGACCGGGTTGCTGGAAGAAGAGGGCCGCCACTCGCTCGCCGCCTATCTCACCCGCCAGACGAAGAACCGCCCCTATGTGATTCTGAAGCTTGCCGTTTCTCAAGACGGCATGATCGGCCGCATGGGCGCGGGCCAGATCGCCATCACCGGTCCGGCGGCTCGCGCCGAGGTGCAGCAGCTGCGCGCCGAGACGGATGCGATACTGGTCGGTATCGGCACCGCCGTTGCGGATGATCCGGAACTGACGGTGCGTATTCCGGGGCTTGAGGGGCGCTCGCCGGTGCGTGTTGTGCTTGATCCCTTGCTGGAGCTGCCGTTGACGTCGAAGCTGGTGCGGACGGTGCGGCAGGTGCCGGTCATCGTGGTGGGGCGTGAGGAGGTTTCAGAGGCGTGGGAGCAAGATTTACCCCCCTCTGTCCTGCCGGACATCTCCCCCACAAGGGGGGAGATCGACTCGCTGCAGCCGTCCGGCCAGAAAGTCGATGTTGAAGCGAGCGGCTCCACCCAGCCAATCTCCCCACCTGTGGGGGAGATGCCCGGCAGGGCAGAGGGGGGTATCCCGACCGCCGACGCCAACGAAACCACCGCCCAACTCGAATCCCGCCGCCAATCCCTCGAATCCGCTGGCGTCGAAGTCGTCTACTGCCACCCCTACCACCCGGAGCAGCTTCTCCCGGCACTCGCCTCCCGCGGCATTTCCTCGCTGCTGGTCGAAGGCGGCGCCAAGACGGCGCGGCTTTTCCTTGAGGCCGGCTATGTCGACCGCATACTGCTCTACCAAGGACCGGGCACGATTGGGCAAGGCGGTATTGAAACGCCGATCCGCAAAACCGATATTCCATCCGATTTCAAGCATGTGGGCACGCGCAGAGTTGGCGACGACAGCCTGGACGAATACGAAAGAGAAGTTTGATGTTTACAGGCATTGTCACCGACGTCGGCACGATCGAATCCGTTTCGCCTCTCAAGGAGGGTATCAAGCTTCGCGTCACGACCAGCTATGATCCCGCGACCATCGACATGGGCGCTTCGATCTCGCATTCCGGCATCTGCCTGACCGTCACCGGCCTGCCCGAAGAAGGCAGCAACGGTCGCTGGTTCGAGGTCGAAGCCTGGGAAGAAGCGCTGCGCCTGACGACGATCGGCACCTGGACAGAGGGCAGCCCCGTCAATCTCGAGCGCTCGCTGAAGATCGGCGACGAATTGGGCGGGCATATCGTCTCGGGCCATGTCGACGGCAAGGCCGAGATCCTCTCCGTGACCGAAGAGGGCGATGCCACCCGTTTCCGCATCCGCGCGCCGGAGCATCTGGCAAAGTTCGTCGCGCCCAAGGGCTCGATCGCGCTCGATGGCACATCGCTGACGGTCAATGCCGTCGATGGCACCGACTTCGACGTTCTGCTTATTCGCCACACGCTCGAGGTCACGACCTGGGGCAAGCGCCAGGCCGGCGATTTCGTCAATTTCGAGGTCGACACCATGGCGCGATATGCCGCTAGATTGGCCGAGTTCCCGGTCGCGAAAGCAGAATAACCTCGCCATTGTAGTTCGTACGCCTCGCATCGCCAAAGCCGAGCTTTTCGGCAAGGCGCAGCGAGGCCGCATTGTCGGGATCGATGATGCAGCTCATCGGCCGTGCCGGAAAGCGATGCTCCGCCCAGCCGATCAAAGCCCGCAGCGCCTCGGTCGCATAACCCTTGCCTTGAACCTCCGGCATCAACGCCCAGCCCGTTTCCAGCGTCCCCTCGGTGCTGACGGGCTGCATGTCGCGCTTCATCTCCAGAAAGCCCGCTTCGCCCACGAACCGGCCGCTCTCTTTCTCTTCGATGGCGAGGAAGCCGAAGCCCATGTGGTGCCACATTCCCGCGACGCGCAGCATGCGTCCCCAACTCTGCTCCCGTGTCGATGCTGCCCCGCTGATGAAGCGCACGACCGCATCGTTGCTCCAGAGCGCGTGATAAGCCTCGAAATCCTCAACTGTGTGCGGCCGCAGGATCAGCCGCTCGGTCTCGATCGTCGGTATCTCGTTCATCGCGATCTCATTGTTCGTCAGGCCCCAGGCTCGCCATCCCAGTAGTCGAGATCGTCGCCGGCCCGGCCCATGACGCGAAACGACTGGTCGGGCGATCCCTCGCGGCGCGTCTTCGCGAGAAACTTGCCCGAGTCCGGGTATTCGACGATATCGGTTGCAGCCTTTGTCGAGATGCCGAGATAGATCAGCGGGGTCTCGCCGGTGTTGATGATCTGGTGCGCCGTCTCCGGCCCTCCCGCCGGCCCGCCGAGCACATCGCCCTTGCGGATTGGATAGCGCTCCGTTCCGAAACGATACTCGCCGGTCCCTTCGATCACGAAGAACATCTCGTCCTCTGCATGATGGTTGTGGAAGGGACAGCCCGATTTGCCTGCGGGTACCTCGTTATAGCTGACGCCGAGACCTTTCAGCCCGAGCATGGCACCGAACGAAATGTCGGCGCTCTCGTAAAGCTCTCCCTGCTTCCAGCGATCGAGGCTGAGTGCGTTCACGTTGACGACGGGTGTTTGCTGATCGTTCATTCTCGTCTCCCTTTGCCCCGAGGAATTATGAGTTTGTGCGGGAAATCAACCCGTTATCTATCAAGGTTCGGCGTTTTCGCCCCTGTGGTCCGCCAGCACCTCGGCACCCGCCGGGACGATTCGCGATTTTGCACCGCAGCCATGAGCCGAATTTGCTTGCCATTCTGCCGAAGGCATGTTTTGACCGCCGCCTGTCGAACGGCAAATCCTCTAGGAAATGAAGGTGACCCATGGCGCGAGAAACCGCTCCTCATATCTTGATCGTTGAAGCACGTTTCTACGACGACATGGCTGATGCTCTCCTGGAAGGCGCAACCTTCGCATTGACCGAAGCCGGCGCGACCTATGACGTCGTCACCGTTCCCGGCGCGCTGGAAATTCCGGCTGCGATTGCAATGGCTCTCGATGGAGCGGATAATGACGGCACGAACTACGACGGCTACGTCGCGCTCGGCATGGTCATCCGCGGCGAGACCTACCACTTCGATATCGTATCGAACGAATCCTCGCGCGCTCTGATGGACCTGTCTGTCAGCGAATCCATTGCCATCGGCAATGGCATCCTGACGGTCGAAAACGACGAGCAGGCTTGGTCGCGCGTACGCCGTTCGGATAAGGACAAGGGTGGCTTTGCCGCTCGCGCAGCTCTCACCATGATCGAGCTGAAGAAAAAGCTGGGTGCATAAGGCATGAGCAACGAAAACGTAGAGCGTCCGGTCAAGGCAGCGAACCAGCGTGGCGCCGCGCGTCTCGCCGCCGTTCAGGCGCTCTATCAGATGGATATCGGCGGCACCGGCGTTCTGGAAATCGTCGCCGAATACGAAGCCCATCGTCTCGGCCAGGAACTGGATGGCGAGACCTACCTGAAGGCTGATCCTTCGTGGTTCCGTTCGATCGTCTCCGGCGTCGTGCGCGAACAGAAGCGCCTCGATCCGCTGGTCGCCTCGGCGTTGCAGGACGATTGGGCGCTGTCGCGCCTCGACAGCACCGTTCGTGCCATTCTTCGCGCCGGCGTTTTCGAGCTTCTCGACCGCAAGGACGTACCGGTGGCGGTCATCGTCACCGAATATGTCGAGATCGCTCAGGCGTTCTTCAGCGATGATGAGCCCAAGCTCGTCAACGCTGTTCTCGACCGCATCGCCAAGCAAGTTCGCGGCGAGCAGAAAAAGTAGCGTTTCGCGCGCAAGAAACAGCCCCTTCCTCCGTTCGGCTAATCTCCTCTTTCCCATTGCTCCGTAAGGGTTTTCAGCCCTTGCGGGCTTGACGTCCCGTTTTCCTCCCCGCAATCTCCACTCGGCGTTGCAGCATTTCTGTGGGAGGAAATGAGGACGGCGTGTTCGCAGCCGGAGAGGGAGTGAGCTCCGGCTCTTTTGGAGGAAAGAGCGAAATGACGATTCTTTTATGCGTAATAGCGTGCGGCTTGCTTTCGGTGGTCTATGCCATCTGGGCAATCCGGTCGGTGCTATCAGCCGATCAGGGGAACGCCCGCATGCAGGAAATTGCAGGATATATTCGCGAAGGCGCGCAGGCCTATCTGACGCGCCAGTATACGGCAATCGCCATTGTCGGCGTCGTCGTCTTCATCGCCGCCTGGCTGCTGCTCTCCGCCACGGCCGCGATCGGCTTTCTGGTGGGGGCCGTGCTTTCGGGTGCCGCGGGCTTCATCGGCATGCACGTTTCGGTTCGCGCCAACGTGCGCACCGCGCAGGCCGCCTCGCATAGCCTTGCCGCCGGTCTCGGCATCGCCTTCAAGTCGGGCGCCATCACCGGCATGCTGGTTGCGGGCCTGGCGCTGCTTGGCGTCTCCATCTACTATCTGATCCTCACCGGCGTGCTCGGCCACGATCCTGCCTCGCGTGAAGTCATCGATTCCCTGGTAGCCCTCGGCTTCGGCGCATCGCTGATTTCGATCTTCGCCCGTCTCGGCGGCGGCATCTTCACCAAGGGCGCCGATGTCGGCGGTGACCTCGTCGGCAAGGTCGAAGCCGGTATCCCGGAAGATGATCCACGCAACCCCGCGACCATCGCCGATAACGTCGGCGACAATGTCGGCGATTGCGCCGGCATGGCGGCCGACCTTTTCGAAACCTATGCCGTCTCCGTCGTCGCGACGATGGTTCTCGCCGCGATCTTCTTCGGCGGCACGCCGGTTCTTGCGTCGGCGATGATCTATCCGCTGGCGATTTGCGGCGCCTGCATCATCACCTCGATCATCGGTACCTTCTTCGTGAAGCTCGGCAGCAACGGCTCGATCATGGGCGCCCTCTATAAGGGGCTCATCGTCACCGGCCTGCTGTCGATCCTGGGTCTTGGTGCTGCAACGTCGCTGACAGTCGGTTGGGGTCCGATCGGCGCGGTCGCTGGTCATGACGTTACCGGCATGAACCTCTTCATCTGCGGTATCGTCGGCCTCATCGTCACAGCGCTGATCGTCGTCATCACCGAATACTACACCGGCACCAACAAGCGCCCGGTCAATTCGATCGCCCAGGCATCGGTCACGGGACATGGCACCAACGTCATCCAGGGGCTTGCCGTATCGCTGGAATCGACAGCACTTCCGGCGATCGTCATCGTCGGCGGCATCCTGGCGACCTTCCAGCTGGGCGGTCTGTTCGGCACCGGCATCGCCGTCACCGCCATGCTCGGCCTTGCCGGCATGATCGTGGCGCTCGACGCTTTCGGTCCTGTCACCGACAACGCCGGTGGCATCGCCGAAATGGCGCACCTGCCGCCGGAGGTTCGCAAGTCCACGGACGCGCTCGATGCGGTTGGCAACACCACCAAGGCCGTCACCAAGGGCTACGCGATCGGCTCGGCCGGTCTCGGCGCCCTCGTGCTCTTCGCGGCCTATTCGAACGACCTGCAATATTTCGCCTCGCATGGTGATCAGTATCCGTACTTCGCCAATATCGGCGCGATCTCGTTTGATCTCTCCAATCCCTATGTCGTCGCCGGACTGCTCTTCGGCGGCCTCATCCCTTATCTCTTCGGCGGCATCGCCATGACGGCCGTCGGACGTGCGGCTGGATCGATCGTCGAGGAAGTGCGCAAGCAGTTCCGCGAAAAGCCCGGCATCATGCAGGGAACCGAGAAGCCGGATTACGGCAAAGCGGTCGACCTTCTGACCAAGGCCGCCATTCGCGAAATGATCATTCCGTCGCTTCTGCCCGTCCTAGCGCCCATCGTCGTCTATTTCGGCGTGCTGTTGATCTCCGGCTCCAAGGCCTCGGCTTTCGCAGCCCTTGGCGCATCGCTGCTGGGCGTCATCATCAACGGCTTGTTCGTGGCGATCTCGATGACCTCGGGCGGCGGCGCATGGGACAACGCCAAGAAGTCCTTCGAAGACGGTTTCGTCGACAAGGACGGCACGCGCCACATGAAGGGTTCGGAAGCCCACAAGGCATCCGTAACCGGTGACACCGTCGGCGATCCCTACAAGGATACTGCGGGTCCCGCCGTCAATCCGGCGATCAAGATCACCAATATCGTGGCGCTGCTGTTGCTTGCCATCCTTGCGGGCTGATCGGCCTTAGATCGATAACCAATGAAAAACCCGCCGGAGCGATCCGGCGGGTTTTGTGTGGGCGAATGACTTGGCGCTTAGCGCAAGCTGGCCGGGTTCTGCGGCGAGGGACGATCGCCGGCGCCGAACAGGCCCTTGGCCATGTTCGCGGCGCTGCCGCCAGAAAGCAGCTGCTGCAGGAAGGTAAGATCCTTACCACCAGTCGGCGTAACGCGCGTGATCGTGTCGAACGGCTTGCCGTCCTTGAGCGTGTAGTTGGCGCGGCGGACTACGACGCCGTCCTTGTCGAAGTAGATGGCGAGAACGCTCTGGTCCACGACCTTCAACTTCTGGAACGCCATGGAGCGCTCGCGGCGCTGTGAGATGTAATAGAAGACTTCGCCATCGAAGGTGGCGGTCGTCGAGGGCGTGCCCAGCGACAGCAGAACCTGCTCGCGGCTCGAACCCTCGGGAACCAGGTTGAGCGACTGCTCGTCGGCGACGTAGCCGCCGTTGAGAACCGTACCCGTTTGGCAGCCGGTCAATCCGGCGGAGGCGATCATGATGGCAATGGCGGCATTGCTGAGGAATTTCTTGTCAGACTTGAAATACCGTTTCTTCAACGACATCTACTCCCTTAACGTATCGATACCAGCCATCGGCCATGCAATGTTACGCTGATGCAAAACCATTGTGGCCTTTCCGGGGTCGGACGTGAGCCATCTGCCGAGTGGCCATCGTCGAAGCGCTGTCCCGAAAGTGGCCACCTTCGCCATTGCAATTCGCGCATGCTTCGGTAAACCAGCTTTCGAAATCATGCAACAAGGCCGGACGCAGGTTGGCGCCAAGAACGAGGCCTTTCCGGAAAAAACAATGATATTCGGGCTCTTCGGCAAGAAAAACAACAACCAGGCGATCGTCGACCGACAATATGAGGCGCTGACATCGGCCGCCCGCATGCCTGCTCTTTACGAGAGACTCGGCGTGCCGGATACGGTCATGGGTCGCTTCGAAATGCTATCGGCTGTCATGATCCTGTTTTTTCGCCGCACGCGTGCATCCGAGACGAGTGGCCAGGAAATCGCGCAGGAAATCGTGGATGCATTCTTCCAGGATATCGATTATTCGATCCGCGAACTCGGCATCGGCGACAACACCGTCCCCAAGCGCATGAAGAAACTCGCCGGCATGTTCTACGGCCGGCTCGAAGCCTATTCCAAGGCGATGGATACTGGCGACGCCGAGGCTCTCGCCGTGGCGCTTGGCCGCAACATTCATCCGAAGGAAACAGATCCGGTCGATATGCGCGCGCTTGCCGATTGGATGTTTTCCGCTGAAAAACACCTGTCGGCACAGTCCGAAGATACGATCGCGACCGGCTCGGCAACGCTGCCGGCCGTCGCGTGAGGAGACAATGATGAAGAATTCAAACGAAGACACGCCTTTCTCCTACTTGGTCAAGGTCGGTAACGTCTCGGCCAACCCGGTCGACGTCCATCTGGAAGCCGACAAGAACGAGTTGCAGGCGCTCGCCGAAACCTGGGATGTGATCGCCGTCGACGATTTCCGCGCCGATCTGCAGATCGCGCGATGGAAGAAGGATGGCATCCGCGTGAAGGGCAGGGTGCGGGCGAGCATCGTCCAGAGCTGCGTCGTCACGCTGGAACCGGTGCCGTCGAAGATCGATGAGCCCTTCGAGCAAATCTTCGTTCCCGAGAACTCCAAGCTTGCGCGCCGCCCGGCCAACGATACCGGCGAGATGATGCTGGACCCCGATGGTCCCGATCTGCCGGAAAGCTTTGTCGGCGATACGATCGACGCCGGCGAAGTGGCCACCGAATTCGCCGCCATGGCGATCGATCCGTATCCCCGCAAAGAGGGCGTTGCCTTCGATGGTCACATAGAAGACACCGGAGAGAACGATAAGAAGCCTTCCGCCTTTGCTGTTCTGAAAGACTGGAAAAAGGACTGAAAGCCGCTCGCGGTTTGACATAATTCAGTTGTCAGCGACGGTAAAACCGGTATTTTGGCCAAAATTTCGCCCTCCTGGGACGAAAAAAAAGGATCAGGGACGCGTGATCAGAATTTCTCTCGACCTCATGGGTGGCGACTTTGGTCCCCAGGTAGTCATCCCCGGTGCCGCAAAGGCGCTGGAACGGCATCCGGACATTTCGTTCGTGATGTATGGCTTGAAGGAACAGTGCGAGCCAATCCTCGACCAGTTTCCGAAGCTGAAGGAGAAATCCGTTCTCCACGATTGCGAACTTGCCGTGCGCATGGACGAGAAGCCGAGCCAGGCATTGCGCCGCGGCCGCTATGTCTCCTCCATGTGGCGTTCGCTCGAGGCCGTGAAGACCAAGGACGCCGACGTCGCGGTTTCCGCCGGCAATACCGGCGCGCTGATGGCGATGGCCAAGTTCTGTCTGCGCACGATGGCCAATATCGAGCGCCCGGCGATCGCGGCGATTTGGCCGACCATGCGCGGCGAAAGCATCGTGCTCGATGTCGGCGCGACGATCGGCGCCGATAGCCAGCAGCTGATGGATTTTGCGCTGATGGGCGGCGCCATGGCGCGCGCGCTGTTCGAGATCGACCGTCCGACGATCGGCCTGCTCAATGTGGGTGTCGAAGAGATCAAGGGCCAGGAAGAGGTCAAGGAAGCCGGACGCCTGCTGCGCGAGGCCAATATCGACTCGCTCGACTATTTCGGTTTCGTCGAGGGCAATGACATCGGCAAGGGAACCGTCGATGTCGTGGTCACCGAAGGCTTCGCCGGCAACATCGCGCTGAAGGCCGCAGAAGGCACGGCTCGCCAGATCGGCGAGTACCTGAAAGCCGCGATGTCGCGCACCCTGCTTGCCAAGATCGGCTATATCTTCGCCAAGAGCGCTTTCGACATGCTGCGCGAGAAGATGGACCCGAGCAAGGTCAATGGCGGCGTGTTTCTCGGCCTCAACGGCGTGGTCATCAAGAGCCACGGCGGCGCCAATGCCGAAGGGATCGCATCTGCGATCGAGGTCGGCTACGACATGGCCAAGAATGGCCTCAATCAGAAAATAGAAAACGATTTGCAAAAGTATCATGCCAAGCGGCTGCCCCCTATCGGGCCGGAAGCGGCATGAGCGACGGGATTTGAAGAATATGATCCGTTCAGTGGTTCGCGGTTTCGGATCCGCGCTTCCGAAACGCGTTATGACCAATCGCGACATGGAAGATGTCGTGGACACCTCCGACGAATGGATTGTCCAGCGCACGGGCATTCGCCAGCGTTATCTCGCCGGAGAAGATGAGACGACGTCCTCGCTCGGCGCGGCGGCGGCTCTGGCCGCGCTCGAAAAGGCCGGCATGACGCCCGATGACATCGACATGATCATCTGCGCGACATCGACGCCGGACAACACCTTCCCGGCAACCGCCGTCAGCATCCAGAACCGTCTCGGCATGAGCCACGGCTTTGCCTTCGACGTGCAGGCGGTTTGCACCGGTTTCGTCTACGCGGTCACCACCGCCGACGCCTACATCCGTGGCGGCCTCGCCAAGCGCGTGCTCGTCATCGGCGCCGAAACCTTCTCGCGCATCCTCGACTGGAATGACCGCACGACGTGCGTGCTCTTCGGCGATGGCGCAGGCGCGATCGTGCTTGAAGCAGCCGAAGGCGAGGGGACCACTGATGACCGTGGCGTTCTCACCGCGCATCTGCGTTCAGACGGCTCGCACAAGGAAAAGCTCTTCGTCGATGGTGGACCATCGACCACCGGCACCGTCGGCAAGCTGCGCATGGAAGGCCGCGAAGTCTTCAAATATGCGGTCGGCATGATCACCGACGTCATCCAGGCAGCCTTCGACAGCACCGGCACCACCTCGGACGATCTCGATTGGCTGGTGCCGCATCAGGCAAATCGTCGCATCATCGATGGCTCCGCCAAGAAGCTGAACATCGCGCCTGAAAAGGTTGTCGTCACTGTCGACCTGCACGGCAACACGTCGGCGGCTTCGATCCCGCTCGCGCTCGCGGTTGCAGCCGGCGACGGACGTATCAAGAAGGGCGATCTCGTCATGCTCGAGGCGATGGGCGGCGGCTTCACCTGGGGTGCTGTCCTGCTGCGCTGGTAACGGCCTAAAAACCCAAAAAGCTGACAACGAACAAGGGCTTGACCGTAAGGCGCAAGACAAATACTCTTTGCTCGTCCTCACAAAACAAAACCGATGGGCAGGGAAAAAGATGACCGGCAAAACAGTCACGCGCGCAGACTTGGCGGAATCCGTTTTTCGCAAAGTCGGTCTGTCCCGCACGGAATCGGCGGAGCTCGTGGAGACTGTGATCGACGAGATCTGCAACGCCATCGTTCGCGGTGAGACGGTCAAGCTTTCCTCCTTCGCGACCTTCCAGGTCCGCGACAAGAACGAGCGCATCGGCCGCAACCCGAAGACCGGCGAAGAAGTGCCGATCTCTCCGCGCCGCGTGATGACTTTCAAGGCATCGAACGTCTTGAAGACCCGCATCCTGAAGGCGCACACCCTGCGCAAGGTCAAGACCAAGCCGGCCAATCCGGCCGCCTGATCGCTTTCCGATATCGTCGCCCCACGAGGCCGATCGACGCTTCCCGTGAATTTTCCGCAACGTTTTCTGTGCGAATTCGAGACGTGACTTGAATTAACGCAAGCAAACCGTTGAAATATGATGAGTCGCGGCTCGGACATGTCAGGTGCGAGCCCCTTCGCCTTGCCGATAAACGGTAAGCGCGACGCGCTGAAGATCGCGTGCTGAAAATCGCGTAGGGAGTGAGAACCTTGGATAAGAGCCCGGATGCTTTTCGCACCATCAGCGAAGTAGCGGATGACCTCGATCTTCCGCAGCACGTGCTGCGCTTCTGGGAGACCCGCTTCCCGCAGATCAAGCCGATGAAGCGCGGCGGTGGCAGGCGATACTACCGGCCGGAAGACGTGGATCTGCTGAAGGGCATCCGGCACCTGCTCTATGATCACGGCTACACCATCAAGGGTGTGCAGAAGCTCCTGAAGACCAATGGCAACAAGTTCGTCATCGCCATCGGCCATGGCGATCTTGCGAGCGTCCAAGCGCTGACAGGGCAGAGCGAAGGCGAAGCCGGCGAACCCAGGGTCGGCATGTCCGAGGAAGATCAGCTGGTCGGACGCGCCAAGGCGCCCGCTTCCCGCCGCTTCTTCAACTTCGGCGGTGGCGACGACGAGGCGGCCGAGGTGTCGCTCGGCAAATCGAGCGTCGGCAAGGAAGATCGGGCGCTGTTGCAGGAGGCGCTCTATGATCTCCTGGAATGCAAGCGCCTTCTCGACCAAGTCCGCTAAGGCCGGCGTCAAGCCGTCCGGGATGATACCACATTGCCAGCCAGGAGCTTAGCGTGCCGGTTCCCACAAAAATGTATGACGCCTTCCTCTTCGACATGGACGGAACGCTGCTCAATTCCATCGCCGTGGTCGAGCGCGTCTGGACCGGCTGGGCGGTGCGCCATGGATTTGAGCCCGAGGTTTTCCTGAAGACCATTCACGGTGTTCGCGCCAGCGACGTGATCTGTGGCCTGTCGCTGCCGGGTGTCGATCCCGAGCACGAAGCAAAATTGCTGCTGCAGGAAGAACTTGAGGATGTGAACGGGATCATCGAGATCCCGGGCGCCGTAAAATTTCTGAACAGCCTGCCGCCGGAGCGCTGGGCCGTCGTCACATCGGCGCCGACAGAGCTTTTCAAGCTCCGAATGGCCGCAGCCGGCATCCCGATGCCGAAAGTGATCGTGACGGGTGAAGAGGTTTCATCCGGAAAGCCAAGTCCGGAGGGCTATCGCCTTGGCGCCGAACGCCTCGGCGTCGATCCGGCCAAGTGCCTCGTGTTCGAGGACGCGGTCGCCGGCATTCTCGCGGGCGAGGCGGCGGGCGCGGATGTGGTCGTTCTGACCCAAACCCACGCCACGCCCTTTGAGACCCCGCATATGTCGATCGCCGATTATCTCGGCTGCGGTGTTGCGATCGCCGAAGACGGGCGTATCGGCTTTACGCGCGGCTAGCGCTCACTGCTTGCGCGGCAGGCCTTGCTTCTGCATCCGCTCAAACGCAGCCATCATCTTCGCCTTGACGGAACCGAGCGTTCCGAGCTCGTGGCCGCAGGTGAAGCACGTCAGCATGTCGCTATCCAGCGGCTGCGGGCGTTCGAACTTCATTCTGGTGTTCCTGCACTTCGGGCAGGGGATCTCGATTTCCATGCTATGTCTCCCTGAGCAATCTGACGTCCCAATAGTCAGATGAGCGCGGCAGGGCAAGCTCTTTACGGCGGCGGAGAGCTTCGTCGCACGCGGTCTGCCGAAAAGAACTGGTGAATTTCTGAGTGATGTCGATTTTTCGCTTGCGCCGAAAATCCCAAAAGACTAACAGGATCAGGCCGTAAAGGCAGGTCGGGGCGTAGCGCAGCCCGGTAGCGCACTTGACTGGGGGTCAAGGGGTCGCAGGTTCAAGTCCTGTCGCCCCGACCATTTAATCAGATTTTCGGCAGCCCCCAGGAGCCGAGATCACAATCAAAACTCTGATGAATAACTGGATTTGGCAGCCGCGTCGCGGCGCAACGCGAATTCTTGATTCGATATCTGTCAACAACATTTGACGTGGATATCCAGTATTAAATTGGATTAAGCCGACGCTGAGAATAAATCAGCTGGTAAACCTATGGTCGTCTCGAATATCGCGCCGATTTGTGGCATGGATATACAGGAGATGCATGAGGTTGTTCATGATTGATATCGCTGGAAGTCAATCTATTCGTGAGTGGATGTCAGAGGCAATTTCGAAGTTGATCGATAATGCTATTCAGGCCGGTTGGCCGGAGCATGATGTCGCGCTGTTGCTGATGGAGCTTGCAGAGGATCATTTCATGAGGGTTACGGCCGGTGTCATCATTGAGGACGCGCTGTATTCCCAGCGCGCCGCCAATATCAAGAACTGAGCGCGGTCGCGTCGCGCCAGTCGCTTGCAAGTGTCATTTCTGCTCGATGGACACGCCGTTCTGGCCGATGCTCATCTCGACGCCCTTGGGCTTCGTCTGTTCGTGATAGATATAGGCGCCAAGCCCGGCGACGACGACAATCAGAGCGCCGATAACAACATAAAGACCGTTCGAGTTTCTCAAGAAACATCCCCCAACATTTTGATAATGCGCGGGAATAACGCGAAACCTCGATTTTGGTTCCAGCGTTCAGTCGTCGTTTGCGGAGTTCAGGTTTTCCGGACGGATACCCTCGTCGCTGCCGGTGCGCGCCTTCAGCCGGACGCCTGGGCCACCCTCGTCATGATTGCCGCTGGCAATGAACAACACGCCACCCGTTTCGAGCGCCTGCTTGACCGCCAGCAGCGCCTGCGGCTCGCCTTGCGTCTCGTCGCGCTCAAGAGTTTCGAGGGTTGCGACGGGCAGGCCGGATGCGGTTGCCAGTTGCTCTATGGAGATGCCCATCATGGCGCGGGCGGCGCGTATCTGCATGGCTGTGATCATAAGGAAAGACTAGCGCGCCGGTGGCGGTTCGCAAGGGCTCAGTGGCGGTCGCGAGCGTTTGGATCGCGCATATGCCGCGCCTCGAGCGCAGCGCAGCCCCAGACGACACCGAAGAGGAGGTAGACATGGCGCCAGTGGTCGATGTCGATGACGTTGCCGATCGCGGCGTGGCCGAGAACACCGATCCAGGCGATCATCAGATAGGGCTGCCAAGGCCGGTTCTTCAGCAGGTTCTTGAAGCCGAGATAGAAGGTCCAGAAGAGCATGCCGACATAGCTGACGAAGCCAAGCCAGCCGTAGGTCGTCAGCGATTTCAGCCAGATGTTGTGCTCGTCTTCGGGAAAGATGGTGCCGAACACCATCGGCCCGATGCCGAGCGGTCGCTCCATCATCATCGTGAAGCCGATCCGGTGGCGATCGAAGCGCCCGAGATGCTCGCCGTCGTATTGCTGCACCAGCTGCGCGCGCGTCGAGAACAGGTCGCTGACCTTTGGAAACTGCAAGGCGATGACAAGCGACGCGACCAGCATCAGGATCGCGGCCAGCGACAGAACGAGAATGCGCAGCCGGAAGGCGCCGCTGCGTTCCTTGAGCAGCATCACGAAGATCAGGAGGATGATGGTGAGCAGGAACAATCCCCATGCCGCGCGCGAGAACGACAGGAAGACACCGAGCGCGAGGATTAGCAGCGCCGCAGCCTTGATCGGCGCGGCCCGCAGGTTTCCCGTCAGGATGCCGTGCACGAGATAGAGGGAAGGGGGCACGAGGAAAGGTCCGAACACGTTGGGGTCCTGAAAGGCACCCTTGGCGCGGTCGTAAAGCGTGAAGACCTCGGAGCCCGGAAAGGCGTGAAAATAGCCAAGAATGCCGAGCATAGACGTGATGACGGCCGCGAATGTCCAGGCATTGAAGATGAGCGGCAGTCGGCGATGACTATCCTCGATGATCGCGGCGTAGAAGACGGCCGTCAGTGCGAGGAAGGTCGAGACCGCCACATACATCGGACCATCGGCGAGATCCTTCATTTGCGTCAGCGACAGCATGCCGCCGACGTTGAAGGTGATCAGCAGGGCGAGAAGCGGAACGGTATAGCGGGAGATTCTGAGGCCGAGGATGAACCACAGCCCGACTAGGCCGGCCATCCAGAGTTCATAGGGGGCGGGCTCGCTGATGACGAAGCCGGACAGGAACACGCCGACCGTCACGGCCGCCGAGCCGATCAGCCGTAGTGTTGCCCGTTGTGGATGGGCGACGCGTGGGTATGTCGCCTCGATCGCGCTCAATAGGCGTTTTCCGTGTTGAACAGGCGAAACGGCGTGAGGAACAGGATCTTCAGGTCGAACCAGAGCGACCAGTTCTCGATGTAGTAGAGATCGTAGGCCGTGCGGAACTTGATCTTGTCGTCATTGTCGACTTCGCCGCGCCAGCCGTTGATTTGCGCCCAGCCGGTGACGCCGGGCTTGACGCGGTGGCGCGCGAAATAGCCCTCGACGACATCGCCGAAGGCGCGGTCGCGGGCCTGTGCAAGCACGGCATGCGGGCGCGGGCCGACGAGCGACAGATTGCCAAGAAGCACGTTGAACAGCTGCGGCAGTTCATCGATCGACGTCTTGCGGATGAAACGGCCGACGGGGGTGACGCGCGGGTCGCCCTTGGTGACTGCCGCCTTTCCGGTCGGGTCGCTCATGTTGGTGTACATCGAGCGGAACTTGAAGACGTTGATGACCTCGTTGTTGAAGCCATGCCGCTTCTGCATGAAGAAGACGGGTCCCTGCGACGTCGCCTTGATGGCAATGGCTGTCGCCAGCATGATCGGCCAGAGCACGAGAAGCGCAAGCACGGCGAAGAAGATGTCGAAGCAGCGCTTGGCGACCGAATCCCAGTCGCGAATGGGCTTGTTGAAGATATCGAGCATCGGCACCGAGCCGACATGCGAATAGGCGCGCGGACGGAAGCGCAGCCGGTTGGAATGCGCGGCGAGACGGATATCGACAGGCAGAACCCACAGCTTCTTCAACAATTGCAGGATGCGCGCCTCGGCGCTGAGCGGCAGCGCGATGATCAGCATGTCGATGCGTGTCAGGCGAGCGAACTCGACGAGCTCGCCGATCGTCCCTAGCTTCGGATAGCCCGCGACCATCGCCGGCGACCGCTTGTCGCCGCGGTCATCGAATATGCCGCAGATGCGGATGTCGTTGTCTGGCTGCTGTTCGAGCAGACGGATGAAATCCTTGGCCGGCTGGCCGCCGCCGACGAGAACCGCGCGACGCTCCATGATGCCGTTTCGCGCCCAGTTGCGGATGCCGTAGGCAAGCAGGAAGCGCGATGCGAGCAGGAAGACGCCACCGAGGATGAACCACGAGAGATAGGACCGCAGCTGCGCCGCATCGACAGGGCTAACGATCGCGACAATGGCGACCATGGCACCAAAGACTAGCGTCCATGTCAGGAGCACCTTCGGCAGCGGGCGCGTGCGGGCGCGTAGCGCCGGGATCGTGTAGCAATCAGCCGTCTGCAGGGCGAGCACCAGCGCGGCGCCGACGCATATGGATGCGACCGCGCGCATGGAGATCGTTTCCTCGGTATCCATCCACAGCAGGAAGGAGAGGAGGCCGATGCCGAACTGCGACAAGAACTCGATCAGGCGAAACTGGCCGATCATGATCGCGGGCGTGCGTGTTCCATCGCTGAACTGCTCGGCGATCTGACGCGCGTAGTCGTTGAGCGGCTCCGAGGTGGTTTTCTCAGTGCCGCCGCTGCGTCGATTGACGTCGGAAACTTGCTTGCGCAGGGTTTCCAGATCAAATTGATCGTTGTTCTCTGCCTTGTTCATGAGGCTACCGCCGCTGTTTCACCAGTCGGCAATAGCAGAAAGCCCCTAAGAAACGTTTTACGAAGTGGCTTTACTTGTCTTTGCGGCCCGGCGCTCAAGCAGTTCGCGATAGAGTTTCAACACATCCTTGGCCATGACGGTGGCAGAAAAGACCGACCGCACCTCATCGATCGGAGGCATGGTTTTCTCATGCCATTCGGGAACGCGGATGGCATCGGCCATCACCCGTGCAAGGTCGTCGGCATTGTCAGGGGCGACCAGCGCCTCGCTATCCTTGCCGAGCGCTTCCGGAATGCCGCCGACGCGGGTCGCGATGATCGTCTTGCCGGCGCCAAGCCCCTCAAGCACGATATAGGGCATGGCTTCGGCCCGCGAGGGTACGACGAGGTTCTGCGACATCGCGAACGCCTGCTGCACGCGCATCGCAGGCAGCATGCCGATACGCTTGCCGAGGCCGCGCTCGACCATCATTTCGCGGTAGCGATCCCGATCCGGCCCGTCGCCGATCATAAGAGCAGAGAGCGGCCGGCCGATCAGGCGTTCGGTCTTTGCAAACGCGTCCACAAAAAGGTCGGGACCCTTAAGGTCCCGCAACATGCCAACATAGATGAAGTGGACGGCGTCGGACCGGGTCGGGACGAGCTCGAAGTCTCGCTCGCTGATCCCGTTGTAGATCAGCCGCGTCTGCGTCCGCGGGCGGCCGACCCTCTTGGTGTAGGTGTCGCGCTCGTACTCGCAGATGAACACCAGGGCGTCTGTCAGATATTCCTGCAGCCGCTCCATGCGGAGCACGAACTGCCCCAAAAGCGACGAGCGGGAATAATGCAGGCTTCCGCCATGGGCAGTGTAGAGGCGGGCTACGCAATACCTGTTCACCCGCAGGGCCGAGCCGGCTAGCCGCGCGAGCACACCGCCTTTGGCGCCGTGTCCGTGCAGCACATCCGGCCGCAAACTTTTGATCTTCTTGTAGGCGTCCCAAAGCACGCCGATATCCGAAGGGCTGATCGAGCGCCGGATCGGCACACGCGTCAGCCCCAGCGCCAGATAAGGCCTGATGTCGTCGAACAGTGCGTCCTCATGCTCTCCGCCGGTCGAACTGTCGCAAAGAATGCCTACTTCATGGCCGGCCTTGCTGTGCTCAATCACCAGATCGCGCACGTGGCGGAAGATGCCGCCGACCGGGGACCTGAAGCAGTGAATGATGCGAAGGGGCCGCTGTTCGCTCATCTATGATCAGAACAGCCGTTCGCGGACATAGAGCGTATCGCCGGCAATGATGGCGGACGAGATGTTGACGCGTCCGGTCATCACCTGGCCGTTGATCTTTCTGGTCACGTCGACGGCGCTCTGGTTGGCGCGCGGCGTAAAGCCGCCGGCAACGGCAATCGCGTTCTGCGCCGTCATGCCGGGAACATAGGCGTATTGGCCGGGCTGGCCGACTTCACCCATGATGAAGATGGAACGATAGCGGTCGACATCGATGGTGACGTCGGGATCGCGGAGGTAGCCCTGCTTCAGCTTCTGCGCGATCTGGCCGGAGAGCTGCTGCAGCGTGCGGCCACGCGCCGGCACCTGGCCGACAAGCGGGAAGGCGATGTAGCCGGCCTGGTCGATCGTGTAGGTGTTGGTCATGCTCGGCTGGTCGAACACGGTAATACGAAGCCGGTCGCCGCTATCCAGCGAGTATGGCTGGATCGTTGCCTGGTTGAATGCGCGCGGCGCGGGCTGATAGCTGTTGCAGCCGCCCAAGACTGCTGTCATGGCGGCGAGGCTCAAAGCCATCAGAAACTTGGGCTGTGCAACAGGCATCTGCTTCTCACAGGAAACGAAACTCTTGCCCCGTTATCGATCCGTTAGGGTTAATGACCGGTAAAGACTGCCGTCAAATTCGCTCCTTCTTGAGCTGCGAAGGCTGTCAGCCCTGCGCCCGCAAGCATTAACCCTTGAGTTACTATAGTCATTTACCCTCGCGGCACCTTTGTTCTTGGAGTACGAGCATGTCCGGCGTGACGGGTAATCAGGATGTCGATATCGATCTTGCCCAGCTGGTTCGCGGCGTCTGGGCCCGTCGGCTCAAGGTCGTGGCGATCACCTTGCTCGGGGCAGGGGTGGCCTTTGCCGGCGCCAAGATGATCTCGCCGAAGTATCGCAGCGAGACCCGCATTCTGATCGAGCCACGCGCGCCGGCCTTTGCCACCGCGCAGGCGACGGATGCGAATGCAGGCCAGCTCCTCGACGAATTGAATATCTCCAGCCAGGTGCAGCTCCTGCAGTCGGCCGATCTCATCAAGCAGGTCATCAGCAGCCAGAAGCTCTACGATCTTCCGGAGTTTGACGCAGCCGCCAACAGCTCCGCGCTCGGCGACATTCTGATCGCGCTGCATTTGAAAAAGAGCCCGCTTGCGAACCCGCCGGAAGAGCGCGTCATCGACGCCTTCGTGGAGCGCCTGCAGGTCTATCAGGTCCCCGGTTCCCGCGTCATCGGCATCACCTTTACCTCCAAGGATCCGGCGCTTGCGGCAACGATCCCCAACGCCATGGCGGCTGCCTATCTCGCCAAGCAGAGCGGCGCCAAGCTCGATTCCAACTCTGAAGCCACGCGTTGGCTGGAACCTGAAATCGAGAACCTCCGCACCAAGGTCAGCGACGCCGAGCAGAAGGTTGCCGAATACCGCGCCGCCCATGGCCTGCTGCCGACCAATGGCGGCGGCAATTTCCAGACACAGCAGCTGAACGATATCTCCGCCGAACTCACACGTGTCCGCGGCGAGAGGGCCAATGCCGAGGCGCGCGCGCAGTCCGTGCGCAATGCGCTGTCCTCGGGCGAAGCGTCCGATACGCTGCAGGACATCATGTCGTCTCAGTCGATCCAGCGGCTGAAGGGAACGGAATCCGGCCTGCAGTCGCAGATCTCGGACCTTCAGACGTCACTGCTCAACAACCATCCGCGCTTGAAGAGCCTCCGCGCCCAGCTGGTCGATATCAAGACGCAGATCCGTCAGGAAACGCAGAAGATCCTGGCCAGCATCGAAAACGAAGCCAAGGTCGCGACGCTTCGCGAACAGGAGCTTGAGCAGCAGTCCAACAAGGTCAAGGCCAACAGCGCCCAGGCTGGTGAGGATGAGGTCGGCCTGAACGCGCTTGAGCGCGAGGCAGCCGCCCAGCGTCAATTGCTCGAAACCTACCTGTCGCGCTTCCGCGAGGCCGCCTCGCGCGCCGACAAGAATTCCAGCCCGGCTGACGCCCGCATCGTCTCGACCGCTGTTCAGCCGGTCGATCCCTACTTCCCCAAGGTCGTCCCGATCGTTGTCGTCGCAGCACTCGCGACCTTCATCATGACCTCGATCGCCATCATGCTGGCCGAGCTTTTCAGCGGCCGCGCGCTGCGGCCGACGTCGGGAGCCGAGGTCGAGGAACGCATCGAACGGGAAACGGTCGAAGTTGTCGTCGCTGCGCCACCGGCACACACACCGGCGTCGAGCATGCTCGCCGTCCAACAGGAAGAGAAGGACGAACAGCAAGACGAAGTCGCCGAAGAGCTCGTCTTGGAACAGCCTGAGGAGGAGAACGAGTTCTCCATCGCTTCTGTCGCGCATTACCTCATCGGTAGCCGCGCGCCGCTGGCGATCGCAATTTCACCGACCGGTGACAATGGGTCGGTCGCGACCGTAGCCTTGGCGCGCACGCTTGCGTCCGCTGGCTCTCGTGTCGTGCTCGTCGACATGACGGGCTCCGGTCACCCAACGGAACTGATGGCGCAGGGCCGCTCGCTGCCTGGCGTCACCGACCTTTTGTGCGGTGAGGCAGCCTTTGGCGACACCATCCATGGTGATTACCTCTCCGACGCCCACTTCATCCCGCAGGGCACCAGCGACATGCGCCGCGCCATGCGCGGGGCCGACCGCCTCTCGCTGCTGCTCGACGCTCTCTCCTCGGCCTACGATCTGGTGCTAGTCGAATCCGGCGCTGCCGATGTGGCCGGCGTCTCCAAGCTCACGCAGAGCAAGACCGTCGAAATCATCCTCTCCATGCCCGAGATCGTCGAGGAAGAGTTCGTGGCCGCCATGACCAGCTTCGAGGAGGCGGGTTACGAGCGCGTCGTGCTGATGTCCGGCGGCAATACGGATGGCAATGCGACGGTCGCTCAGCAGGCGGCCTGATCAGACGCCGGCGAACCGGCGCAGGCGCTGGGCGGCGCGATAAAGCCGCTGTTGCGATTTGACGTAGGCCTTGGCGCGGGTGATGAGCCGATGCACCGCGCCGGCGACCATGCCGCGAGCGGTGAGGGGCAACACCACATCGTAGTGATCCGTTTCGGCAGGCGCCCAGGAGCGCTTGTAGCCCTGGTCACCCAGGCCGAAATCGAACATGCTGACGCCCTTGCCGTGCAGGCCGGATATCATCTGCCAGAACAGAAACTCGCCCGGGCTGGCCTCGGCGCCTATGTTCTCGTCGATCGCGCTGAACTGGCAGATGACGTGATCACCCTTGCGCGAGATGCCGGCGACGGCCGCCACGTGACCGGCATGCTCTCCTTTCAGCTGGATCGCATGCATTTCGAGACCTGACAGTTCCTTCTCGGCATCACGGACATCAATCGCGCCGTGCAGAAAGGCCTTCGTCTCGGCGTCGGCGAAGACATCGGGCAGTCCCATCGCCTTGAAGCGTTCGCTTTTAAGCCGGAAGAACTGGTCGAGAAGCGCGTGCTGGCTCTTGGCATCCGTGCCATGGACATAATCGAAGCCACCCAGCTCCTCCAGCCGCTTCGACTGCACCCGGAACTTCTTCCGTCGGCTCTTGGCGTTCAATTGCTTCAGCGTTGCTTCCATCATGTCGAAAAGCGGCAGTTGATAGGCGTGGTTCTGATTCTGCACCATCGGCAGCAGCGCCAGCGGATTGCGACGGCCGCGCCATGTCAGGGGAATGTTTTGCAAGAGCAGGAGATCGGCTTTGCCCTTGAGCGCGCCGGAGATACGCGCGGCAAGGTCATGCGCATCGAGTGCCTCGAAGCCATCCGCGAGATCGGCGGCAAACAGCCCCGTATTGATATTGCTGTGGTCAGCCCCGATGAACTTCGCGACACGCACGCCGCGCGAGCGGATGATCTCGACGGGGAGGATGAAGACGGTTCGTGTTCCGGACCGGCCACGGATGATGGCGGCAGGATTGCCGTAGGCCTTCATCCAGGATGCGCACCAGTCATAACCCTGGTGCAGGGAATTCAGATTGTCACGCTCGAGCGCCCGCCATTCCGGCTCGATAGCAGCGATGGAATCGACAATGTCGATCTCGATCGCATCGAAGGACAGCCGTGCATTGATCTCCCTGAGCTTCGCCAATCCGGCATCGGCGTCTGCGGCGATGTCTCGCGGCGCGGATTCCAATGGAAGCTTCTGCGTTTGCACGGGCGTTCTCCGGGAAAAGATACTGCCCGCGAAAATAGCGCGGCAGCGCGTCGATTTCCTTTACACGCGCGATGCCGACGGCTTTTCCGTCAATCACGGTTAGTCCGCGATTAATGCCTATTGCTGCTTCGGTCCGGCCATCCACTTGATGATGACCATCGCCGGCAACACCCAGAGCAGTCCCGTCAACGAGAAATAGAGCAGGTGCCCCCACCAAGGTGCATTGCCGAGCGTCGCAACCGCGATTGTATTCGCAACCAGCGCATAGACCAGAACGAGGACGACGATGAGGATGGTGCCGATGAACTTGCGAAGGCGGACAGGCATCTGGTGAATTCCGGTATGGGATGTGCAGGCAGGCCACCGCGACGGCATGCCGCAAATGTTCGGACTTGTTTTGCATCAGTGGCTAAGGCAAATCAACTGTCGGAACGAAGGAGTCCGTCCATGGCCGTCGCCGATCTCACGACTGAACAGGAAATTCTGCGCCAGGTGCGCAAGCAGGATAGCAATCGCAAAGCCATACGAATTTGGCTCGGCATCGTCCTTCTCGCACTGTTCTGTCTGGTGATCGTTGGCGGCGCGACGCGCCTGACCAATTCCGGCCTGTCGATCACCGAATGGAGGCCGATCCATGGGGTCATTCCGCCGCTGAACGCCACGGAATGGGAAGAGGAATTCAAGCTCTACCAGCGCATTCCCGAATTCCAGCAGATCAACAGCGACATGACCGTCGATGAGTTCAAGGGTATCTTCTGGTGGGAATGGGCCCACCGCCTGATTGCCCGCGGCATCGGCGTGATCTTCGCGC
This sequence comes from Rhizobium sp. S163, assembly GCF_030380805.1. Classification (NCBI taxonomy): domain Bacteria; kingdom Pseudomonadati; phylum Pseudomonadota; class Alphaproteobacteria; order Hyphomicrobiales; family Rhizobiaceae; genus Rhizobium; species Rhizobium sp. S163. The sequence goes on from NZ_JAUDSA010000034.1 coordinate 154,455, forward strand.
TGCCGCTCCTTTACTTCTGGGCAACCGGCAGGATCGAGCGCCGCCTGCGCTGGCCTCTCGTCGGCATCCTGGCGCTCGGCGGCTTCCAGGGCGCCATCGGCTGGTGGATGGTCTCGTCGGGACTGACCGCGCGCACCGATGTCAGCCAGTACCGCCTGGCGACGCACCTCATCACCGCCTGTCTGATTTTCGCATCCTGCATGTGGATCATGCGCGCGCTCTCGCCGCATTCCGAAGACACGGCACCGACCAAAAGCGCGCGTGTCTGGGCCGGCGTGATCGCCGCGCTGACCTTGTTCCAGATCTATCTCGGCGCGCTGGTCGCCGGTCTCGATGCGGGCTTCACCTACAACACATGGCCGCTGATGGACGGCGCCATCGTGCCGTCCGATCTGCTGATCCAGCAGCCCGCCTGGATCAACTTCTTCGAAAACCCGAAGACGGTGCAGTTCATCCACCGCATCGGCGCCTATACGCTGTTTGCCGTGACGCTGATCAACATGATCATGCTGCTGCGCGCAGCACCGGCAACGACCCACGCGCGCCGCGCCGTCGTCATGTTCGCCCTCGTCACCATCCAGGCCTCGATCGGCATCGCCACTCTGCTGCTCGAAGTCCCGCTCGACTGGGGTCTGCTGCACCAGGGCGGCGCACTCGTCGTCTTCGGCTTCGCCATTGCCAACTGGCGCGGCTTCTACGGCGAATACCCGCACGCGACGGTTATTTCCGAACGCGATTGATTCGGAGCCACGACCTGCAGCGCTAATGCGCGGGTGCGGCTAGCCTTGCGCGGCTGACGCGCCTTGCAGCAATCATCAAGTTTGCCTCAGCGAGATCTGGCGGAAGCCGATCTCGCTGTCTGCTTATCTGCCTATCGCTAAACCGTTGCAGCTTCCGGCTGGAACCAGTTTCCCGCTCATGACAGCCGGCGGCGTCGGTGTGCATAGCCGAGCTAGGCGTGAGCGATGGTTGCTGGCAGGGTAGGGATGAGACGCCGCCGCGTGTGGAAAGCGCTCAGGCATCCGGAGGGCGGATATAGCGCGCCCTGTTTGCCGTGGCGGCAAGACTGACATCCAGTCCCCGCCACCGGGCAACCGATGCGTCCAGGATCTCTCAACACATAACCCGTGAACGAAAAAATCCGGCTGCGTCGCCGCAGCCGGATTTCAATCAGTCACGTCCGAAAATCAGTCTCAGAAAAAACCGCGGCGCTGCCACCAGCCGGCCTTCTTCGGCTTGCCATCGCTATCAGCCGCTTCCGTGGTCGACGACTTGACGGTTGGTTCGGAGGAGGCAACGTTTGCGCCGCGATTGGCGCGAACGGGCTTTGCGTCTTCTTCAGCGGGCGCTGCCAGATCGGCAGAGGCTTCAGCCACTTCCGGCTCGGCGGCAGGAGTTGCTTCGGCAACCGGTGCGGCTTCCACGGCAGGCGCCACTTCTGCTTCGACGACAGGCTCTTCGACCGGCGAGGCCTTGCGGCTGCGGCGAGCGCGCTTCGGCTTTACGTCTTCGGTCACCGTGGCGCCGGCTTCGACGGCGGCCATGGCCGAAGAGGCTTCGACAGCTTCCGCTGCGGCAGCTTCGACGACAACATCGACCGGCGCGCTGTCTTCGGTTGATGCTGCGGCTTCGTCCGTGGTCTCAACTGCTTCCCCGCTTGCGGCAACATCGCCATCAGCTTCGGCGACATCGTCGCCTTCTGCGCCTTCGGCACCTTCCTCGCGGTTGCGGCGACCGCCGCGCTTGCCGCGACGGCGGCGCTTGCGGCGCTGTGCGTCATCGCCTTCGGCGCGTTCTTCGGAGCCGGCAGCGGACGTGGTTTCGGCGTCGTCGCCGTCCTCGTCACCACCATCCTCGTCGCCAGCCTGTTCGGCACCGTTCTCGTCAGATGCCTGCTGCTCGCCATTGCCGTTACGGCCACGACGACGACGGCGACGCTTGCGCTTGCGTCCGTCACCTTCGCCCTCTGCACGGGCAGCAGCAGCCGGACGTTCCGACGCCTGCTTTTCTTCCAGTTCTTCGTCTTCTTCCTCGTCGATCTCGATAACGACGTCATCGTCGTCATCTTCGGGGATGGCCGCGAAGTTGAAGAGCGTTTCGATCTTGACCGGGTTCTCGACGGCTTCGCCGCGATCGATCGCGAAGTGCTGCGCGCCAACGGCGCCATCGGCATCGATGATGATGGCGACGCCGAAGCGGGCTTCATAGTCAACGATCGTCTGACGCTTGTGGTTGAGGATATAAAGGGCGATCTCCGGCGTCGTGCGAACCGTGATGTCGTGGGTCGTGTTCTTGAGCAGATATTCTTCGATACCGCGCAGCACGTGCAGGGCAACGGAAGACTGTGAGCGAACGTGACCGGTGCCGCCGCAATGCGAGCAGACCTGCGTCGTCGATTCGAGAACCGATGCGCGAATACGCTGACGCGACATTTCGAGCAGGCCGAAGTGCGAGATGCGGCCGACCTGGATGCGGGCGCGATCGTTCTTCAGGCAATCCTTCAGCTTCTTCTCGACAGCGCGGTTGTTGCGCTTTTCTTCCATGTCGATGAAGTCGATGACGACAAGGCCGGCCAAGTCGCGCAGGCGCAGCTGGCGAGCGACTTCGTCGGCGGCCTCGAGGTTGGTCTGCAGTGCCGTGTCTTCGATCGAGTGCTCGCGGGTCGAACGACCGGAGTTGACGTCGATCGAAACCAGCGCTTCCGTTTGGTTGATGATCAGGTAGCCACCCGACTTCAGCGTCACCTGCGGCTGCAGCATACGGTCGAGCTGGGCTTCGATGCCGGAGCGCGAGTAGATCGGGTGAATGTCGCGGTAAGGCTGGACCACCTTGGCGTGGCTCGGCATCAGCATCTTCATGAAGTCTTTCGCTTCACGATAGCCTTCTTCGCCGGAGACGATGATCTCGCCGATATCCTTGTTGTAGAGGTCACGGATCGAACGTTTGATCAGCGAGCCTTCCTCGTAGACGAGGCAAGGCGCGGTCGATGCGAGCGTCAGCGTACGGACGTTTTCCCACAGGCGCATCAGATATTCGAAGTCGCGCTTGACCTCGACCTTGGTGCGGTTGGCGCCGGCGGTGCGCAGGATGACGCCCATGCCCTGCGGCACTTCGAGCATCTTGGCAATTTCCTTCAGGCGCTTGCGGTCCTGAGGGCTGGTGATCTTGCGGGAGATGCCACCGCCACGTGCGGTGTTCGGCATCAGAACCGAATACCGGCCGGCAAGCGATAGGTAGGTGGTCAGGGCGGCGCCCTTGTTGCCACGTTCTTCCTTGGCGACCTGAACGAGCAGGATCTGGCGACGCTTGATGACTTCCTGGATGCGGTACTGCTTGCGCGGCTTGCGCTGCACCCGATCGGGAACCTCTTCCATGGCGTCTTCGGCGCCGACGTTCTCGATCACTTCTTCTTCGTGATCATGATCGTCGTCGTCCTCGTCGTCACCGCGGCGGCGCGCATCGACGTCTTCGGAAATCGTGTCGGTCTCGACCATGGCGGCCATCTCGCCGCCGGTGGAACCTTCGTCGTCGGACGATGCCGCGGCGTCAACTTCAACCGTCGCTTCGTCAGCGGCGGGAACGACCTTCTTACGGCTCCGGCGGGGCTTGGCTGCCTTCTTTACAGGCGCCTCCTCGACGGCTTCGACAACCTCTGCAGCTTCGAGGGTCTCTACGACCTCTACAGCGGCTTCGACAGGCGCATCAGGCTCGTCCTTGGCAACGATGCCGACATCGGGTTGGTCCTGGGTCGCGGGGTCGATCCGTGCCGTATCAACATGCTCGACATCGTCGTCGCGGCGATGCTCTTCGGCTTCGGCGCGCAACAGGGCCTGACGGTCGGCAAGCGGGATCTGGTAATAATCGGGATGGATTTCGGCAAAGGCCAGGAAGCCGTGCCGGTTGCCGCCGTAATCGACGAAAGCAGCCTGCAGCGAAGGCTCGACCCTCGTTACCTTTGCGAGGTAGATGTTGCCGCGAATTTGCTTCTTGTGTTCCGACTCGAAGTCAAATTCTTCTATGCGGTTTCCGCGAACGACAACGACGCGCGTCTCTTCCTCGTGAGACGCGTCGATAAGCATTTTGTCTGCCATGTAAGCTGAGCTCCTCGGCGCGGTCGATCGTCGGCAGTCTCCGCAGTCGATAAGACAAGGGGAGTGCGGACCGTCATAGCAGCGCCGGATAGTGAAAGTCGCGATTGGTTCGGTGTGGAAGGCAGCAGCCAGACAGCAGCGGGGAAACTCTTTTCCCGGGGTCTGTAGACTTTAGATAAAACCTGCTGCGACACCATAAAAGACCAAGCGAGATCGACAAAACAAAGACCTTATTCAGGCCCGATGAGTTTGCTCTCTCTTTAAAGAGCGGTTGGTGGCAATCCACCGATGAAGTTTCCGCATACTCCGGAAAAATCAGGATCCATTGTCGAGTGGAAGCATGTAAGACGGCGGACGATTGCCGGTTGTGGCGCCAGGTCCTTTGCGGTTGGCTGCCTTGTCGGCGACTCTATCCCGTCAGTGCTTCTACCCTAAAATTGCTTGTATGTTTTCTCCGTCACAATAGCAAGGGAAAAGCCAAATGTGCCATAATATTGATGGATTTGCAGCATCATAAAAAATAGCGGTGGACGAGGTGATTCCGGCGCGGCGACCATGGCAATTGTTCTCGGTCGCAATCGCGTGTATCGCGGGATCCGGCATTGATGACAATTGGGGCATGACAGTCGGTTGTATAGCGAGACGCGGCGCGCAACGGTGAAATCCAGCTTGCGGACGAAAAACTTCAGGGCTTGGCTGGTTGCCGCGGTAATGGCCGTGGCTGTTCCGTTGGTTGGTCATTCGGTGGCGACCGCGGCCGGTGAAGATCGCTTGCTGGCCTATGGCGCGCGTATCGTCGGCGACGACGCAAGGACCCGCATCGTCATCGATTTCGATCGCCCCCCGAGCTTGTCCATTCACTACATCGCCAATCCGGAACGCGTCGTCGTCGATCTTCCGGCGACCGCTTTCGGTTTCCCAGCCAAGGATCTGGAGGCGAGGGGCCTTTTCAAGGATATCCGCTACGGCACCATGGATGGCGACAGCGCCCGTATCGTGTTGACAGCGACAAAGCCCGTTCGCATCGGCATGGCGAAGGTTCAGGCCGATGAAAACGGCAAGGGACAACGCCTCGTTCTCGAAGCCGAGATGACCGACAAGGCGACCTTCGCCGAACTGGTGAAAGCCCAATCCTGGAACGAGCCCGAGGCCGCGCAGACAACCAGCGCCATACCAGCGCCCGAAAAGGCCGAGCCCGGCGACTTCATCGTCGCCGTCGACGCCGGCCATGGCGGTATCGATACCGGCGCGATCGGTGTCGACACGAAGACCCAAGAAAAGGATGTCACGCTGGCATTCGCCAAGACGCTCGCGGACCGGCTGAACCGCGAGCCCGGCATCAAGGCCTTCCTGACCCGCAAGGATGATTCGTTCCTGTCGCTGTCCGAGCGCGTACAGATCGCGCGGCAGAACCACGCCGCACTCTTCGTCTCGATGCATGCCGACACATTGCGCCAGAAGGATATTCGCGGCGCCACCGTCTACACAATCTCCGACAAGGCGTCCGACAAGCTCGCCGCCGATCTCGCCGACCGTGAAAACCTGTCCGACCAGATCGCAGGCAAGGCGGCCGCGACCGAGCCGCCAGAAGTGGCCGACATCCTGCTCGACCTGACGCGCCGCGAGACGCAGGCGTTTTCGATCTCGATGGCCGAAAGCGTGCTGGCCTCCTTCAAGGATCAGGTCGGGACGATCAACAACCCGCACCGCCACGCCGGCTTCCGCGTTCTGCAGGCGCCCGATGTTCCCTCCATCCTGCTAGAACTCGGCTTCCTCTCGAACAAGGAAGACGAGAAACTGCTGCTCGACGACACCTGGCGCGCCAAGATGGGCGACCTGTTGACTGAGGCGGTGAAGCATTATCACGCATCCATGGTCGCCAATGGCGGCTGACGGGCGGCCGTTGCTCAGATGTGACACTTGCGTGGGTAAACATGTATGCGTGTGGAATTGCAGGCAAAAGCCCTACTTTCCTCACATTCAGGCCATTACTCACGGCTATGTTTCCGTGTGCAAAACGGAATTGGCTTGTGGCCGCATCCGGCATGGAGTAATTCGCGCAGCGTGCAAAGTGCCGCGGTTCATGCGATTGTTATGCGCGCGCCGATCGACAATTGAGATACCGGTAGCTTAGATATGATCAGACTTCTTGGATATTTCTTCGGAGCGGCTTGCGTCCTGTTCCTGGGCGTAGCGGCGGCCGTTGCCGTTTATTTGGCAACGGTGACGAAGGACCTTCCTGATTACGCGGTGCTGAGCAGCTACGAGCCGCCGGTGACGACGCGGGTTCATGCCGGCAACGGCGCGCTGATGGCCGAGTACGCCAAGGAGCGTCGCCTGTTCCTGCCGATCCAGGCCGTGCCCGATCGCGTCAAGGCCGCGTTTCTCTCCGCCGAAGACAAGAATTTCTACCAGCACCCTGGCATCGACGTCACCGGCTTCGGCCGCGCCGTGGTCGCTTATCTGACCGGCGGCCCGACGCAGGGTGGCTCCACGATCACGCAGCAGGTCGCCAAGAACTTCCTGCTGTCGAGCGAACAGACCATGGAGCGTAAGGCCAAGGAAGCCATTCTCTCCTTCCGCATCGAGCAGGCCTACAGCAAGGACAAGATTCTCGAGCTATATCTCAACGAGATCTTCTTCGGCCTGAACTCCTACGGTATCGCCAGTGCAGCACTCACCTATTTCAACAAGTCGGTCAACGAACTGACCATCGCCGATGCCGCCTATCTGGCCTCGCTGCCGAAGGGCCCGGCGAACTACCACCCGTTCCGTCATCCGGAAGCCGCGGTCACCCGCCGCAACTGGGTCATCGACCGCATGGTCGAGAATGGCTATGTCAGCCAGTCGGATGGCGCTGAAGCCAAGAAGCAGCCGCTCGGCGTTACTGGCCGCACCAGCGGTCCGTCGCTCTTCGCATCGGGATACTTCGCCGAAGCCGTCCGCCGTCAGCTGATCGACCAGTACGGCGAGAAGATGCTCTACGAGGGTGGCCTCTCGGTTCGCACATCGTTCGATCCGCAATTGCAGGTCTTCGCGCGCAAGGCGCTGCAGGATGGCCTGATCAACTATGACGAACGTCGTGGTTTCCATGGCCCGATCAAGCAGATCGACACGACGTCGGACTGGGGCAAGGCGCTCGCCGATATCCCGGCTCTCTCCGACGTTCCGGAATGGGACCTCGCCGTCGTGCTTGCTGTTGCCAGCGACAGTGTCGACATCGGCCTGCAGCCGCAAAAGGATGGCGCGGGCAAGATCGGCGCCGACCGCCAGCGCGGCACCATTGAAGCCAAGAACATGCAGTGGGCCTTCCGTTCGGCCACCGGCGGCAAGACCTCCAAGTCGCCGCAGGGCGTGCTGCAGCCGGGCGACGTCGTCTTCGTCGAGCGCCTTGGCGGCGACAGCTCCACGTCCTACCGTCTGCGCCAGCCGCCTAAGGTCGGCGGTGGTTTCGTCGCCATGGACCCCAAGACCGGCCGCGTGCTGGCCATGGTCGGCGGCTTCTCCTATGCGCAGTCGGAGTTCAACCGCGCGACGCAGGCGATGCGCCAGCCCGGTTCGTCCTTCAAGCCCTTCGTCTACGCAGCCGCGATGGACAACGGCTACACGCCGGCCTCGGTCGTCAGCGATGATCCGCTTGAGATTCAGGTCGGCAACGGCCAGGTCTGGGCGCCTGATAACTACGAAGGCGAGGGCGGTGGCGCCAACACGCTGCGCTTCGCGATCGAGCACTCGCGCAACCGCATGACGGTGCGGCTCGCCAACGACCTCGGCATGAACGTCGTTGCCGAATATGCTAACCGCTTCGGCATCTACGACAAGATGATGCCGGTATTGGCCATGTCGCTCGGCTCCGGCGAAACGACCGTGCTGCGCATGGTTTCGGCCTATTCGGTCATCGCCAACGGCGGCAAGCAGATCAAGCCGACGCTCATCGACCGTATCCAGGACCGCTACGGCAAGACCATCTTCAAGCATGAGGAGCGCGTCTGCGAGGCCTGCAACGCCAGCGACTGGCAGAACCAGGAAGAGCCGAACGTGGTGGATAACCGCGAAACCGTTCTCGACCCGATGACCTCCTACCAGATCACCTCGATGATGCAGGGCGTTATCCAGCGCGGTACCGCCGCCGGCAAGGTTCAGCTCGGCGAACGCGACGTCGCCGGCAAGACCGGCACGACCAACGATGAAAAGGACGCCTGGTTCGTCGGCTTCACGCCTGATCTGGTCGCCGGTCTTTATATCGGTTTCGATTCGCCATCGACGCTCGGCCGCGGCGGCACCGGCAGCTCGCTGTCCGCGCCCGTCTTCAACGAGTTCATGCAGGCGGCCGTCAAGGACACGCCGGTATCGAAGTTCGTGATCCCTGCCGGCATGAACCTGATCCCGATCGACCGCAAGACCGGCATGGCCGCGACGCAGGGCGATCCGAACACCATCATCGAAGCCTTCAAGCCCGGCACCGGCCCGGCCGACAGCTACTCCGTTATCGGCATGGACAACACCATGGCGCCGGAGGAAATCCTGAAGACCTCGCCGCAGGCAAACCAGGCGGTTCAATCCGGCGCCGGCGGTCTCTACTGACATTTTCGACTGATAGCGTGGCGGTCGCGGCTCTTTACATCCGCGGCCGCCACAACTATTTGACGGACGACTTTTGAATACAACGCAAAAGAAGCGGGACAATGCGAGCGGAAATCCAGAACGTAGTCGATGAAACCAAGCAGGCTATCACCCTGCTGAGGAGGCATCTTTGACTGGGACCAGGCGATAAGACGACTGGACTGGTTGAACAACAAGGCAGAGGACCCGAACCTCTGGAACGATGCCACCGAAGCACAGAAGCTGATGCGCGAGCGCCAGCAACTCGATGACGGCATCAGCGGCGTACGCCGCTTCGAACAGCAGATCAAAGACAACATCGAGCTCATCGAGATGGGCGAGGACGAGGGCGACGAAGCCATCGTCAAGGAAGCCGAAGACGCGCTGAAGGCACTCAAAGCCGAAGCCGCGCGCCAGCAGGTCGAAGCGATGTTGTCTGGCGAAGCCGACAGCAACGACACCTATCTCGAAGTTCACTCCGGCGCCGGCGGCACGGAAAGCCAGGACTGGGCGAACATGCTTTTGCGCATGTATACCCGCTGGGCCGAACGCTCGAAGTTCAAGGTTGAACTGCTCGAAGTGCACGATGGCGAAGAAGCCGGCATCAAGTCTGCGACGCTGCTCGTCAAGGGCCACAATGCCTATGGCTGGCTGAAGACCGAATCGGGTGTTCATCGCCTGGTCCGCATTTCGCCCTATGACAGCAACGCGCGCCGCCACACCTCGTTCTCGTCCATCTGGGTGTACCCGGTCGTCGACGACTCGATCCAGATCGACATCAACGAAAGCGACTGCCGCATCGACACCTACCGCTCGTCCGGTGCCGGTGGTCAGCACGTCAACACGACCGACTCCGCCGTCCGCATCACCCACATGCCCTCGGGCATCGTGGTGCAGTGCCAGCAGGAACGCTCGCAGCACAAGAACCGCGCCAAGGCCTGGGACATGCTGCGTGCACGTCTCTACGAAGCGGAACTGAAGAAGCGCGAAGACGCGGCCAACGCCGAAGCGGCCTCCAAGTCCGATATCGGCTGGGGCCACCAGATCCGCTCCTACGTCCTGCAGCCCTACCAGATGGTCAAGGACCTGCGCACCGGCGTTACCAGCACAGCGCCCGACGACGTGCTGGATGGAGAACTCGACGAGTTCATGGAAGCAGCGCTCGCCCACCGCATCAGCGGCAAGGCGGATGCCGTGGTCGACGACGTCGACTGATCAATCCTAATCGATATGATATCGAAAAGGCCCCATCCGGGGCCTTTTCTGATTCTGGCTGTGGGTCTTTCGAAGCGCGACGGACTTTAATGCCCCGACTTTTCGACGCTGATATCGCCGAATTCGTCGATAATGACGGTCCAGCTATTCGCGTCGCTATCCGGATCGGTCTTCAGATAAACCATCGCGAAAAGCCCCGGCTCGTTCAGCCGGCCGGTCGAATTTTCAGGGCGAATATCCGTCACATAGGGATTGAGGTCGTTCAGTTCCTGAACCTCGACCGTTGAGACGATTTCGGGCCCCGTCTCGGTCTGCGCGATCTGCTGTAGATAGACCTTGGCGGTGCGATCGGCCTGGCGAACCGCAAACAGCTTGTAATAGCCGTGGCGGGGTTGGCTTGGCGCGGCGGGCGTCGCCGTCGCTGGCGCGTTCGGGGTGGCGGCAACCGGCGGGCGCGTCACCGCCGGCGCATTGCCGTCGTCCGCCCAGTAACCCGTGCTCGTGGCAAATGTGATGCTCGCGGGCAATATGGGATCCGTGGTCTCCGCCGCATGCGCGGCAAGCGGAACTGCGGCGATCAGCAGCGCGCAGGCTGTCAGTCCGAAACGCTTCATCGCCTCAATCCTCGAATTGCTCGGATAGAATACGGTCGGACCAAGAGCGGTCGGGGTCGGAGAGAATGCGAGCCGTCATGTGCTCGGATTGAGCAATGCGCACATGCAGCACCGATTTGACCTCGGAATTATCGGCAACCGCGTTCACCGGCCGCTTTTCCGATTCGAGAATATGAATGTCCACGGTCACCTTGTTCGGCAACAACGCACCCCGCCAGCGGCGGGGACGAAACGCGCTCACCGGCGTCATGGCCAAAAGCGGCGCGTCCAGAGGCAGGATCGGCCCATGCGCCGAGAGATTATAAGCCGTCGAACCGGCCGGCGTCGCCACCATCAGCCCGTCGCAGATCAGTTCCTCAAGCCGAACGACTCCATCCACTTCGACCCTGAGCTTGGCGGCCTGGTAGGACTGGCGAAACAGCGAGACCTCGTTGATCGCAAGCGCGGTATCGCTCGTCCCATCGGCATTCGTGGTTGTCATCCTCAGCGGCCGGAATGTGTTCTCAACGGCGGCATTGATCCGCTCGCGCAAGGCATCGGTGCGGTACTCGTTCATCAGAAAGCCGACGGAGCCCCGGTTCATCCCATAGACGAGCCTGCCGGAGTTCATCGTGCTGTGCAGCGTCTGCAGCATGAAGCCGTCGCCGCCGAGTGCCACGATCACATCGGCATCCTTTGCGGGCACATCCCCGTAAACACGAATCAGTTCGTCGCGCGCCGCCAGCGCCTCAGCGGTAGGGGAAGCCAGAAAACAGAGGGTCTGAAAGGATACGCTCATGCAATGCCCTTTGATAAAGTCCGCCTAGCTAAATGATAATGGGCTGGCGCGACAAGGCATTTTAAGGTCGCAGCTGTTCGCCGGGACTACTCTCTGCATAGGTGAGGAGAGGGCAGAAGGGTGCCAATTTCATGGCGCCCCCTGTTTGTGATCGGCTTCGAGCGGGTCTTGGTTGACTCGCGCCCGTGGCTCGTCGGCTTGGCGACAGCGCCTTACTTGTTCTGAAGCAGCCAGATCTTTCCGCCCATGGTGATGCCATAGGTATCGGTGGTGCCATCGTCGGTGAGATTGCGGCGCTCCAGGAAGCCGTGCTCGCAAAGGTCCACAAGCGTCTTCGCGGTGACCGTCTTGATCTTCTGCGGGCGCTCTTTCCAGCGGTCCGTTTTCGCGTAGGTCACGGTTGCGTTCTCATGCGTCCACTTGCCGGCCGCCTGCGGATGGAGATCGCCATCACGGGCGAGTTTAAGTCCCGCGATCTGCGCCGGGGTGAGTTCAGCCATTTCAATAACCTCTTGGCATGTTGCACGGATCAGCCGTGAATGCAGGGGAACCCTGGGAAACCAAGGGCAATAGGAACCAAATGTTGCAACGCGAGCATCTCGTTTACCGAGGCCCGTCGGTGTGGCAACAATCGATTCCTTCGAAGAATTGTGGTGCCCCCGGCAGGGTTCGAACCCGCGACCCCCTGATTACAAATCAGGTGCTCTACCAACTGAGCTACAAGGGCAACGCCCGCCAATTAGCAGATTTTGCTGCTCTGTAAAGGAAAATCGGCCACGATCTGATTTCGCTCAGTGATTTCAACAGGCCGTACGTAGGCTAGTTTGGAGTGGTCTGCCGAACGGTCGATTGCAGGTGGCCGCCATTCTCGCCCATGCCATCGCCGGAAGACGGCATGGCAGCGATGCTGAGAACCGAAACAACCATGAGAGCGATGACAGCGATCATTATTCGCACGCGATTTCTCCTTTTGAACGAGGAAGAAACGCAAATAAGGCAATTGAGTTCCGGAGCGGGCTTGGTGGTTATTGCGCTGGCGGCGGTGCTGTCGTGGTGGGATTGGCGCCTGAGGCTGCCGGGGCGAGTGGATCGGGCTGGTGCACGGGTTGGGTCTTGTCGATCCAGCCGATGCTGAGAATGATGGCGACGAGGATGCCGATGAAGAGAATGCCGATGATGAGGGGACGAACTGCCATGTCGGATGCTTCTCCTTGTTGGTCGGAGCATTGCTGGATGATAACCGCTGCTGACGTCAAAACCGAGGCGGTCGAGGATCAGCAGCGGCATCTTTCGGCATGGTGGCCCGTTCGTGAGCCTGTCAGCCCTTCAGATGAATGCGCGCCGCGTAGAGCGCGATCGCCGCAGCGTTGGACACGTTGAGCGACTTGATTTCGCCGGGCATATCGAGCCGCGCCAGCGCATTCACTGTCTCGCGCGTCTTCTGGCGCAATCCCTTGCCCTCGGCGCCAAGCACCAGCGCGACCTTGTCGCCGGAGAAGGTGCCCTCGAGAGGAGCCGGGCCTTCCGAATCAAGGCCAATGGTGACGAAGCCGAGCTTGTGCAGTTCGCCAAGCGCATCGGCGAGATTGGTGATCTGGATATAAGGGATGAGTTCCAGCGCGCCGGAGGCGGATTTGGCAAGCACGCCCGATTCGGTCGGGCTGTGGCGCTGCGTCGTGATCAGCGCGCCGGCATTGAAGGCGACGGCAGAGCGCATGATGGCGCCGACATTGTGCGGATCGGTCACCTGGTCGAGCACCAGGATCAGCGGGCTGTCCTTCAGCGCTTCCAGACGGCGCACGGGCAGGGGACGCGTTTCCAGCATCACGCCCTGGTGAATGGCGTCGGGGCCAAGCACCTTGTCGAGATCCTGCGGCGAAACCATCTCGTACGGTATGCCGAGTTTCTCGACATCGATCTCAAGGCGGGCCAGCGCGTTCGGCGTCACCGACAGCTTTATCTTCTTGCGCTCTTTATTCTCGAGAGCGGCGCGCACCGTATGCAGGCCATAGAGATGGACCTGATCAGGAGCGAGTGCCGGCGGCTTCCAGTCATCGCCGCCACGCTTGCGCTTCTGGAAGCCGGGAGTTGGAATTTCGCCGCGTTCGCGCTTGTTGTCGCGATGCGCACGACGCAAATTCGCGTAGTGCGTATCCTTGGCGGATTTTTCGTCGGAGGGCGGGCCCCCGGTTTTGTTGTCTTTGCTCATGCCGCTTTATAGCGGTGGCATTTCTTTCCGCATAGGATTTCTTTGTCCACAGGGGCTTTCCATCGCCGATGACATTTTTCGCATATTTTCCATCGTCATCATGTTGACATAGGCAATCGGGCCCGTCATATACGCGGCGCAGACCGAGGGGCGGCAACGCTTCGAAAGTCTAGCAGACTTGGTCTAACGATCCGGACGAAAAACTGGAGAGATGCCCGAGTGGTTAAAGGGGACGGACTGTAAATCCGTTGGCTCAGCCTACGTTGGTTCAAATCCAACTCTCTCCACCATTCGTCCTCGGATCGGACCAAACCCCGCGGGTATAGCTCAATGGTAGAGCAGCAGCCTTCCAAGCTGAATACGCGGGTTCGATTCCCGCTACCCGCTCCATTTCAAGTCGAAATCAAACGTTACCCACAGCGCGCAAGCGCTTGTTTGCGTTACCGTATCGCACTGACGCACTGTGCCCGATCTCAGCCCCAGAGCAAAACGAAGGGGGAGGCGAGCGCGATGATGCCGGCCGCCATCCAGCGCGTGCGCCCATCCATCGTGAATTCGTCCCGCGACGGCCATTTGCGCACGGCGACATAACCGACGGCGATGACGGCGCTATAGATGAGCGCCCTTAACAGGATCGACCAGCCGCCACCGAAGAGCCCGATCGCGATGCCGAATCCTGTGAGTGCACCGAGGATGCCGTAGCCGACATCGAACATCATCGTCGTCGTGGTCGATAGCGGCCTGAGAACACGTGGAAACGCGATGGCGACGGCGGCCGTCAGCAGCCATATGGCGACGATCGCCTGCAGCGTCGACGAGCTGACTATGGAGGCGGCCAGCGCCGGTAGCCGCTCGGGCGTCGAGAGCCGCACGACCTGCGCGATCCAGTCGATCGCGGCCGCCAATATCCACAATATGAATGCGCAGCCGGCAAAGATCAGAAAATTGCCGGCCGATCGTTTCGCGATGTCCTTCGGTTCCATGCCATGCTCTCCCCAAGCGATCGCCGGCGTGGCTCCGACAAGGCAAGTAATATCACAGCATCAATCGCTTGTGGCGGCTTATGGTGAAATCGCGCACGCTTCGTCGCACTTCTATATTGCCGATCGAATGCTTCGTTCCCATATGCGGCGGCAGTGCGGAATAGCGTCCGCAATTAAGTCTTGCGCAATTCCGCCGAAAGCCTTAAACGGCGGCACTAAACCGGTTCGCCGGGGTCATCCATTTCGTTCACAGGAAGCATTCAAATGGCAAAGAGTAAGTTTGAGCGCAACAAGCCGCACGTTAACATCGGCACGATCGGCCACGTTGACCACGGCAAGACGTCTCTGACGGCAGCGATCACCAAGTACTTCGGCGAGTTCAAGGCGTACGACCAGATCGACGCTGCACCGGAAGAAAAGGCACGCGGCATCACCATCTCGACGGCACACGTCGAGTACGAGACGGCTAACCGTCACTATGCCCACGTTGATTGCCCCGGCCACGCCGACTAC
>NZ_JAUDSA010000035.1:0-196905 GCF_030380805.1 Rhizobium sp. S163
CGACAAAGCCGAAGGCTTTGCGCTGGCGCGGGGTGGAGCAGCCCGGTAGCTCGTCAGGCTCATAACCTGAAGGCCGCAGGTTCAAATCCTGCCCCCGCAACCAAAACTTCTTTTCGAGACAAGTCTTAGAACAGATTTAAGGCCCGCTGTAGGGCAAGTTCGAACTGAGCATCCCTATCAGCTCGTCGTCTTGAGCCGCATGTTTGGTTGATGGAGCCTTCAGTCGTTACTCCTCGTTCCGCCGACAATCATATGCTCATTCGAGAGCATCGAACTAGCTTGGCTCTCGCCACAACACGCTGATTTTGCTCGAATTTAGTGTATCCGTTAGCTGCGTGCTGCCCAGACCAATCCCCGCCGCAATATCAGTCGCATATGTGCATTATCGAACTCTGCGGCGACGTGACCAAGGGCAGAATAGAACACACGGCCGGCGCCAAATCTACGTTTGAACACAACCGGCATACTCACATTGGCGGCTGCCGGATCATGTTCGCCGGTGAAGGTGGTGGTCGCGAGGATTTCGATCGAGGGGTCGTAGTGCAGGTAATATTGTTCGGATCGATACTCGAAATCCGGAATGTCTCGCATCAAAGGGTCTTCCGGGCGGGTTACCGCGACGCGAAAATCGATGATATTGCCGGGATGGGCGACCCAGGTGACGCCGGAGACATAGCGGAACGGCGCGCTTTCCTTGAATGAGGTCGCGAGCGAGCCGTGGTGTCCACCGAGCCCAAGTCCTCCGCGTACGGCTTCCACGAGGGCGTCGGCATGGGCCCTTTCGAGGCTTTCGCCCGTGATCACGGGCACGAGAAGATCGGCTTGAGCAAGCTGCGGCGAACGGAAGATGCCGAGATCGTTGGTGACTTCGGTCTGGAAGCCGTCTTCGGCAAGAAGGCCGGCGACGATGCGAGCGCATTGCTCCGGCTCGTGACCCTTCCAGCCGCCCCAAACGATGATCGCCTTGCGCATGATCTTTCCCTATCTCTGATGTGCTGAACCGCCGGGCTGCGGCGCGCCGGCGGTTCAACACTGTGCAACGATCTCAGCTGCGGATCGTGGCTTTCCCTTCTTCGACTAGCCGCGCCGCCGCTTCGGCGGGCGTCGTGCGCTCAAACGCCAGCTCGTCGGCGATCGGGCGCAGGACGCGCTGGTCGAACTCGGTCGATCCCAAAGGCGCGGGTGCCGGGTAGTCGCCGACCTGATCCTTGAGCAGGTCCACGTATTTCACGGTGTCCTGCTCCGTCGGGTTCAGGTTTGGCAAAATCGCCTCGCGGACAACCGGCGACAGCGGGACACCGCGTTCGACACCCAGGATCTTGCCGGCCTCCGGGTCGTTGACGAAGAAGCTGATGAACTGCGCGGCGGCTTCGCCGTTCTTCGTCGTCGCGCCGACGCTCCAGATGAGAGCGGGGCGATAGTAGTGGCCTGATGGCCCGCCTTTCTTCTCGCGAGGCAGCATGGTGATGGCGAGCTTGTTCTTCGAGAGGAGCTGGTAGCCCACGAGCTGGTTGGAATAGGCCATGCCCATTGCCGACTTGCCGAGCGCCAGGCAATTGGTGTCGATCGTGTTCTGGTCCAGCGTCTGCACATCGGCGGCAACGGTTCCGCCCTTCTTCCGCAGGTCCTCCCAGAAGCTGTACCACTCCGTGGCGTCCTCGACGTCAAAGCCAAGCGCCGCGTCCTTGTAGAGGCTCTTTCCGCGCTGCCGCAGCCAGGCGTCGAACACGTAGGTGTAGCGCGCGCCGTAGGGGCCGCCCGCGTAATTGGTCTTGCCGATCGCCTTTGTGAGCTCGACCGCCAGCTTGGCGTATTCATCCCAGGTGAGATCAGGCGCGGGCAACGGGATGCCTGCCGTTTCGAATGCCGTCTGATCGAAGAAGAGCGCGAAGGAATTGAGGCCAAGACCTACGCCGTAAAGCTTTCCGTCGACGGTCGTTAGTTTCAGTATGTCCTTGCCGAAAGCATCGACCTTCAACGTAGAGGGTATGAATTCGTCTAGCGGCAGGCAGGCGCCGCGCTTGGAATAATCCGAGATTGTTCCGGGCTCGAGCTGAAACACATCCGCGATCGAGCGGCCGGCCATCTGTGTCGCAAGCTTGGTCCAGTATCCGTCCCCGCTAAGGGATTCGCCGATAATCGACACGCCTGGCGTCTTGCCTTGATAAAGCCGGGCGACATCGAGCGTGCGCTTCGCCCGATCGTTCGAGCCCCACCACATGGCGCGCAGCTGTGTGTCCGCCGCGAAGGCCGGCATGCCGGCGCCGAGTGCAAGGCCGCTCGCCACGCCGGCGGAGCCCATCAGAAATGAACGTCGATTGATCTGCATGCTGGTTCCTCCGGTTGTCTGCCCGGCGTCCTCCAACGCCTTTCGGGCATGTGGCGGGAAGATTACGCAAAAACCTTCTGTTTGCAATAAAATATCTTTCTGTTGCAAATTTGCGTAAATTGCATAAGTCTGCGTCTATGAACGAGATTAAAACAAAGCGGCCACGTCAGGCCGATATTGCCGCCGCCGCAGGCGTCTCCGTATCGACCGTGTCGCGTGTGCTGGCGAATGAGCCCGGTATCAGCGAAAGTGTTCGGCAGCACATTCTGCGCGTTGCCGCCGAACACGGCTACCAAACCAAAGGCTCCTCGGAGCCAATGGCGGGCGGTCTTGCTTTGATTGCCAGCGATGGAGCAACTGGGGGGCTGAGCGTCTTTTACGAAACGATCGTGGAAGGCTTGCGGGGGGGGGCGGCGAACGCGGGAATGTCCTTCGAAGTTAGGCTAGTCCGTGAGGATCGCGCCATGCCGGATATCATTCGCGACCAGATGGAGGCCACTAACGCGGAAGGCCTTTTCCTAGTCGGTATCGACCCCAACCCTGCGCTTCGACAGTGGATCGAGGCGGAGAAGATTCCGGTCGTTCTCGTCAACGGTACTGATCCGAATCTTCGCCTCGACGGCGTCTCTCCAGCCAACTTCTTCGGCGCCCTACAAGCCGGCGAACGGTTGCTTGCGGCGGGACATCGCAATATCCTGCATTTCACCGGTTCTCACCGCCACACCATCCGCGAACGCGTCAGGGGCTTCGACGCGGCGATCGCATCCGTGGAGGGAGCCGCGAGCAGGATGGTTCCGATGAGTTTCCAAGGCAGCGCCAGCCGGGAAGCCCACGAATTGATGGCCGCCATCCTGGATGAAAGCGCAGGATTCACCGCCGCTTTCTGCATGAACGACTTTATTGCCGTCGGTGTTCTGGAGGCCGTCACCGAGGCGGGCCTTCGTGTGCCGGAAGACTTCGCGATCGTCGGCTTCGACGATCTGCCCTGCGCAATGATGACCAATCCGCCGCTCTCCACCATGCGCGTCGATCGGGGCGCTCTCGGCCGCGAGGCCATTGGCCTGATGATCGACAGGTTCCATGATCGGTCGGCGCCGGCCCGCCACGTATGCCACGCGGTCGTCCCTGTTGTGGGCGGCACCGTGCCAATGCAGAAAACCGATGAGTGATAGAGATGACCTATGATCCGGCCAGCGCCAATCCGTTAGCAGGCAACCCGCTGGAGACGCGCGAGGACATGAGCCGCGCGCTCCTTGCTCTCTTCGATCCGTTGCTCCCCTATTTCTCAAAGGGCAACGCACGCGTTCGTCTGGATGGTGCCGGCGCCCATTTTGACCGCGCCGCCGCGGACCTGGAAGGGTTTGCCCGTCCTCTCTGGGGTTTGGCGCCGTTTGGAGCGGGAAAAGGCGACTTTGCCCACTGGCAGCGTTTTGCGGAGGGGCTTGCGAACGGCACGGATCCCGAGCACCCGGAATATTGGGGCGCGGTCAACGGTCGCGATCAGCGAATGGTCGAGCTCGCGGCGCTCGGTTTCGCGCTGGCGCTTGTCCCCGACAAGATCTGGGAGCCCCTGAGCGAGCCGGCGCGAGCTAATGTCATCGCCTATCTCAAGCATGCGCGGCAGTTCGATTATGCGGATAACAACTGGAAGTTCTTCCGCATCTTCGTCGACATCGCCCTTGATCGCGTCGGCGCCGAGTTCGACCGCAGCCTGACAAGGCAGTACCTCGAGGAGCTTGAGGGCTTCTATATCGGTGACGGCTGGTATCGCGATGGCAATGTGCGCCGCATCGACCACTACATCCCCTTCGCCATGCATTTCTATGGGCTGATCTATTCCAAGCTCGTCAATGACGACTACGCCAAGCGCTACCGCGAGCGCGCTGTTCTGTTTGCCAGGGATTTCCGCAACTGGTTTGCGCCCGATGGCGCGACTATCCCCTTCGGCCGCAGTTTGACCTATCGCTTCGCCTGCGCCGGCTTCTGGTCGGCACTCGCCTTTGCCGATCTGGAGGCGCTTCCCTGGGGCGAGATCAAGCATCTCTGCCTGCAGCACCTGCGCTGGTGGAAGGACAAGCCGATGACCAATCGCGACGGCATCCTGTCGATCGGCTTCGGCTATCCGAACCTGTTGATGTCGGAAAGCTACAACTCGGCGGGATCGCCCTATTGGGCGTTCAAGGCCTTTCTGCCATTGGCGATCGCGGATGACCACCCGTTCTGGACTGCGGAAGAGAAGGCTCCGGCTCCGAGCCAAAGCGTCTCGCAGCAGCGCCATCCCGGCATGGTCCTGATGCGGGCAGGTGGCGATGTGGTGGCCCTGTCATCGGGACAAGAAAATCTCCAGATGCGCTTCGGCACGGAGAAATATGCGAAGTTCGCCTATTCGGCGCGCTATGGCTTCAGCGTCGAAGCCGATGAACGGAGCTTCGCCGGCGGTGCGTTCGATTCCGCGCTTGCCTTCAGCGACGATGGACTGCACTACCGCGTGCGTGAGACCAATGTTAAAGCGAAAGTCGCAGGCGACGTGCTCTATTCAAGATGGTCGCCATTCAAGGATGTTTCCGTCGAAACTTGGCTGGTTCCAACAGCGCCCTGGCACATTCGCGTCCACCGGATCAATTCGCCGCGCCAGCTGCAGACGGCCGAAGGTGGCTTTGCGATTGCCAAGCGCGACTTCGATCTCGATGTGCTTGGGGCAGCGCCGGGGAGTGCTCACGTTATCGGGGAAGCTGACTTCTCCGGCATTCTTGACCTGGGCTCGACGGTGAAGCGAACCGGGCTGGCGCAGAAGGCTCTCCCTAACACCAACGTGATCGTCGCCAAGACACTTATCCCTCAATTGCGCGGCGAAATCCCGGCCGGTGAGACTATTTTCGTCACGGCCGTGCTAGCGCTCGATGACCCGGCCGCGGTTTCCAGCGCATGGATTAGCCCCCCGTTGGCACCGGACATTTCGGCGCTTAAAGCCCGGATTGCCGAGGATAGCGTCACTGTCAGCGCCATCGAAGCGCCGGGGCAAATGTCATGAACCGACCGGGTATTGCACTTGCCATGCACCCGCGTCGAACGGAGCATGTCCTCCCCGATCGCCTTCTTGACCGGCTGGAAAGTTTGGGCCGATTGCTCGACCGGGAACCGCTTCAGACCTTCGCTGACGAGAGAGCCAGGCGAATATTGCCCGACACGGAAATCCTCATAACCGGATGGGGCGCCCCGTATGTCGGCCGCGATGCGCTTTCACTGGCCGGAGGGCTGAAGATTATCGTCCATGCCGCAGGAACAGTTAAGGGGCTCATCGACGAGGAAGTGTTTCGCGCAGGCATTTCCGTTAGCCATGCGGCTGAGGCCAATTCGATCCCGGTAGCCGAGTACACGCTTGCCGCTATCCTTTTCGCCGGCAAGCAGGTCTTCCGCTTCCGCGACACTTACGTCGCGGACCGCAACCGCGATCGTACCAATGCGATGCAGAGGCTTGCGATTGGAAACTACGGCCGCACGGTTGGCATAATCGGCGCGTCGCGCATCGGCCGGCGCGTGATCGAGCTGCTGAAGCCCTTCAGTTTCAAAATTATCCTTTTCGACCCCACATTGTGCGCATCGGAGTGCGCGGCAATCGGTGCTGAGAAAGCTGACCTTGAAACCCTGATGCGCACCGCCGACATCGTCTCGCTGCATGCGCCTTCCCTGCCGTCGACGCGGCACATGATCGATGCTGAAATTCTAGCGCTTATGAAGAATGGTGCCACGCTCATCAATACTGCACGTGGTGTTCTCATCGACGAAACAGCACTTCTGGCGACGCTTTCGACCGGCCGAATCGATGCAATCATAGACGTGACCGACCCTGAGATACCAGGGGCTGCGTCCCTGTTCTACGACCTGCCGAACGTGTTCCTCACACCTCACGTTGCCGGCGCCATCGGTCTAGAGCGGGTGCGACTGGGTGAGATGGCCGTCGACGAGATAGAGCGACACCTTGGTGGTATGCCACTGGCTTACGGGATCACCTGGGCCGACCTTGCTAGAATTGCTTAGGGCGGCGTTGTTTGTTGATAGTCATTCCATTGCACTAAGGAGACGTTCGAAGAGGTCGCGACCGAGTGCAACGTTCTTGCTGGTCCCGATTTCGATCGGCGAGTTCCTTTGTGAGTTGCCTATCGACGCCCATCTCCACGTTGCGCTCCATGAATACGAAGGCTTCATTCGCATCAAAAGAATCGATGAATCCACGGATCGCGGCAATCGGCTCCTGCATTGGAACCAGAATTGCTCGTGCTGCCTTGCCTGCCGGTGCTGACATCTCGTTCAGAGACCAGTTTCACGCGGATTCACCAAGCCGTCGACAAAAGAGTGCGACGGTTCCAACCGAACGTCCGCCGGGCACGTAGCGTGAGCGACGTATAATTGCGCCCTTGGATCCGCTTCTTCAAAGCGGCGGGATGAGTCGCCAATGCTCACGCCTTGGCGAGATTCTAATTTGCACTTCCCCACGGTAAGAATTGACGGATCGCAGAAGCTCGCCGTCGCTTGACAACCATCGAAGATCAGCTCCGTGAACACACCTACACCAGAGTTCTGCGACCAAATGCACCAGCTGTATCTAGGTCAAGAAAAGTTCACGCAATTCGGCTCTCGGGGAGAACGGTAGCCCGATAATCGATCTCGTCGGCATCGACAAGCCGACCGGGCAGAGCGTGTCCCCTTCCCGCGATTAAAAGGGCAGGACTTCTGCAATGACCATGAGTAGGGTACGGTCGGTGGTGCCGGAGTGCGGATTGCGATGATCTAACGCACTTCGCCAAATAGCAAACTGGTTGGTATCTTTCGGCCGATCGAGACCGCCGTGGTGCACGTCGTGTCGATTTGGCCCTACGGCAGCCAGTCAACTGCTTTCGTCGTATCCGCAGTAATGGAACGTTCGCCAGGAGGGCGCAGGCATATGCCGTTCCGACTTGGGTGTGTCGCGGGCACATTTGGAGCCAATGAGTGCTCGATCTCGATGTCGGTTTTGTTCGTTCATAGAAGCGCTTAGTTTAGCGTCGGGCTGTGGCCCGAGCGATTGGACGCGTGGCCACCGATCCCAACTCATCCCGACGCAACCTTGCGGCGCGTAGTCTGGATGTCGTTCTCCTCGAACAGGAGCAATCTCTGGCTATGCTGAGTAAGAAATCCCAGGAGTGAGCACGGCGTCCATTTCTTGCGCCGCCCCTGGGCTTTGCGCGCCCGACCGGTCGACACATACGCATGTGTGGTTCATGAAAACCGGAGAAGGCCGTGAGTTGTGACGCGTATCGTAGCTGCACCTTGAAGGGCGAAAGCTATGGATCGCAAGACATCTCCGCCGGCTTGGCTGCTTTGAGAGGCGGATCCATGGGGCTGTTCGGAATTCTGCTGGGACTTGGTTTGCTGATGTGGTTCGCCTATCGCGGCTGGAGCGTTTTGCTTCTGGCGCCTGCGGCTGCCCTCATCGTTGCCGCGGCTTCAGGCCAGCCGCTGTTGCCGCACTGGACCTCAACGTTCATGGGAGGCACGGCGCGGTTTGTCACGCAGTGGTTCCCGATGTTCCTGCTCGGCGGCATCTTCGGCAAGATGATGGATGACAGCGGCTCCATTACCTCGATCGCGCGTTTCCTGACCGAGAGGCTGGGCGTGAAGCGAACCATGCTATCGGTGGTGCTGGCATCCGCGGTCGTCACCTATGGCGGCGTCAGCGTGTTCGTCGCCTTCTTCGTACTCGTACCCATGGCGCGCGAAATGTTCCGCGCGGCCAATATTCCGGCCAGACTGATGCCGGCGGCGATCGGCCTCGGCGCGTTCACCTTCACCATGTCGGCGATGCCCGGCACGCCCTCGACGAACAACGCCATCCCGATGCCCTACTTCGGCACGACGACCTTCGCGGCGCCCGGCCTCGGCATCATCGCCTCGATCATCACCTTCGCCTTCGGGATGTGGTGGCTGGCCCATATCGAGGCCAGGGCACGGGCCGCCAATGAGGGGTATACGGAGGACGAAACGCCTGTCGTCATAAGCGAAAAGGTGCGCGAACAGGCAACGACCTCGGGCGACTTCGACCCGAGCGAACTCACCCATGGCAAGAAGAGCGAACAGGGACCGTCCTTCCTCTTCGCCGTTTTGCCGCTGATCGTCGTCATCGGTGTCAATTTCCTGATGGCGCTGGTGGTATTGCCCCAGATCGATTTCTCCAGCGCCGAAGCAGCACTCGGCATCAATATCACCTCGACGGTTGGTGTCTGGGCCGTGCTGATTGCGCTGGCTGCGGCGATCGTCACGGTGATCGGACTGAATTATGGACGGCTGGGTGCATTGCGCGAAAGCCTCGACGCAGGCGCCAATTCGGCAGTGCTGCCGATCATGACTGTTGCGAGCCTCGTCGGCTTCGGCGCGGTGGTCGCGGCCATGCCGGCTTTCAACGTCGTCCGCGATGCCGTCCTGCAGATGCCGGGCGGCCCGCTCGTATCGCTGGTCGTGGCGATGAACGCGCTGGCGGCGCTGACGGGCACCGCTTCCGGCGGCATGGCCATCGCGCTCAATGCGCTGGGCGCCGAATACATGAAGCTTGCAGCCGAACACGGTATCGATCCCGCGCTGATGCATCGCCTGACGACGATCAGCGCCGGTACGCTCGATGCTTTGCCGCACAACGGCACGGTGCTTCTGCTGTTGCAGATCAGCAAGCAGACGCACTCAGGAAGCTATCTCGACATGGTGATGACCGTGATCGTCGGCGTCATTATCTCGCTTGTCGCGGTCTTCGTGCTTGGGTCGATGTTCGGCTCGTTCTGAAGTGGCCAGATCGTAGTGCCAGCATGAGTTCGATGGAGTGCCTGAAAGACTGGATGTCAATCGTTCCTATTCGACCAACCTTAGGGAGATTCGTGCCATGAAGAAGATGCATCTCTTGATCGTCGCGCCTTTGCTGATGGCAAGTACGCCGGCATTCGCGCATGTTGGCCCCGGTGACCATGGGTCCTTCGTCTCCGGGTTCCTGCATCCTCTCACGGGGCCGGATCATGTTCTCGCCATGGTCGCAGTCGGCCTGGCAGCGGTGATGCTTGGGAGCCGCGCGCGGCTCGCCATCCCCGTCGCTTTCGTCAGTGTCATGATCGTCGGCTTTGTCGCCGCCCTTGCGGGTATGCACCTGCCTGTTGTCGAGCCGGTTATTCTTGCCTCGGCCGTCGTCATCGGACTGTTGGTCGCGGTTGCGCGGCCGGCATCGCCCACGCTAGTCGCGGCCATTGTCGGCTGCTTCGCATTCTTTCACGGGCATGCGCATGGCGCCGAGATGGCAGGTGCGAACGCCTTTTCCTTCGGCGTGGGCTTTGTGCTGGCGACGGCATTCCTGCACGCGGTGGGGATGGGAATCGGCATCGCCGCCGGTCGCCTGACGCGCGGCACGACAGCCCTGCGGATAGCCGGTGGAGCCACCGCGCTTGGCGGCGTGCTGCTGCTGGCGAGCTGAGGCGCATGGGCATTTGAACCGCGAGGGTCGGTGTTCGGCCCAGCCACGGGCGATTGTTTCGGGAGATTTATGTGACGTTTCAACCAACATTGGGCCAACCAATATCGGGCGGCTTGCCGCTTCAGTTGCTGCGGCTGGTCAGTCCAAGCCAGCCGGTCGGCGCGTTCGCCTATTCCCGTGGCCTCGAATGGGCGGTCCACGATCGGACCGTTCGCGACGAGGCGACTGCACGAGACTGGATCTTCAGGCTGATCGAACACAGCTACGCCGTCTGTGATGCGGCGCTGTTCCTGCGCATGATGCATGCGCTCGAAGCTGATGATCGCGCGGCGTTCCTGAAAGCCGATGCTTGGCTGTCTGCCGCGCGAGAAAGCAAGGAAGTGGAGCTGGAGGACAAGCAGATGGGCGCATCGATGCTGACGGTCCTCTGCGATCTCGGCGTCTCCTCCGCCAAGACTTTCAGCGGCAGGAAGCTGACCTACCCGGCGGTCTTTGCCCTCGCGGCCACATATTGGAAGATCGCGCCGGCAGATGCGCTGCGCGGGCTGCTGTGGAGTGCGGTGGAAGGGCAGGTATCGGCTGCCATTCGGCTGGTGCCGCTGGGGCATACCGCCGGCCAGCGCCTTCTTATCGCCGCGGCCGAGATCATCGAGCGTGCCGCGCGCACGGCGGAGACGACTGGTGACGATGAGATCGGCAATGCGGCGCCGGCAATGGCAATGGCAAGCGCATGGCATGAAACGCAATACAGCCGGCTGTTTCGCTCCTAGGCCCTGACTGGGCAAAGAGAGCCGCGCGGATGCAGCCGAATTGATCCAGGGGGATGAGTGCATTGATTTCGTTGTTCCGCGGCCTTCGGTCCATTCTGATACTTGCTGCCGCGGGTGTGCTTTTCGGTGCCTTCCTGATGTTCTGGGAAGCGATCTTGATGCTCGTGGAAACCTTCCGGATGACCCGGCTCAATCCGGATATGTCGGTCATCGTATCGGTCCTGCGTGCGACCGACAAGATCCTCCTGGGCATCGTGTTGATGGTGGTCGGCTGCGGCATCGCGCTTGGCTTTGCCCTCGATATCCCGCCGGAACAGCGATCGAGATTACCGCAGTGGATGATCATCGATACCGTCGCGGAACTGAAGAACCTCTTCTTCCAGATGATCATTCTCTACCTCGTCGTGCACTTTGCGGCCCAGGTAGGTGAAACGCAAACGCCTCCGCAATGGGAGGCACTGGTGTTGCCGGTGTCGGCGCTGCTTCTCGCAGGCGCGATGAAGTTGACCGCCAGTTCGCACCATCTTTCGGAAGAGAAACGACACGACAGAAGCGAGAAGCAGAAGCCAGGCGATCAAGCGTGAAGCGCTTTCAGCGATCGCGGTCGACTTCGAACGGGACGTAACACGCCGAGATAACAGAGGGACAGCAAGGGCCGTCAGGCCGGATTGAGAAAGGTTTTTCGCTAATGGTCAATGGTTGGCATGCCGAGCTCGATTTGTGGTTCGCGAATTCCCACGGGAAGACGCGTCTGATGCGCCGGCGGCATGTCGGGCCGCTGGCTGTGCAGCGCGCTTTTCACCCGGAAGACGATGGGTCGGCGCATGTCTACATCCTGCATCCGCCAGGCGGCGTGGCCGGCGGCGATGTTCTCAACATCACCTGCGGCCTTGCGCCCGAGGCGCGCTGCGTTCTGACGACGCCTGGTGCGACCAAGTTCTACCGCAGCGAAATCGGCACGAGTACGCAGCGCATACGGATCGATGTCGGCGCCGGTGCGGTCTGCGAGAACCTCCCGCAGGAGACGATCCTTTTCGAAGGCGCGGATGCCTCGATCAGCACAAGCGTGACGCTCGGCGAGGATGCAGCCTACGTCGGTTGGGATTTCGTCAGCCTAGGCCGCCCCGCCGCGGGCGAGGGCTTCGCAACCGGACGACTTGCCCAGCGCGTCGAGATTTTTCGCGGCGACAAGCTGATCTGGTTCGAACGAATGGCGTTTTCGCGCGCACCTGACGTTCTGGACGCGCCGGTTTTCTTTGCCGGAAAGCCCATCGTCGGGACGATGGTCTATGCGGGGCCGGCGCTGGAAAACACCGTTCAGCATATCCGCGACGAACTCGGCGAGCAGGCGCGCGGCGTCTTCTCGGCCAGCCAGCTAGAGCGCGTGATCGTCTGCCGCTATCTCGGAAGCCGCATGTCCGAGGGCAAGGCACTTTTTCTGCAAGCGTGGAGCATTCTTCGCGAACGCGGCCTGATGAAGAAGGCCGTCGCTCCCCGCATCTGGGCAACGTGAACAGCAAAACAAGGAGGCAAGCTCATGGAACTGCTACCGCGTGAAAGAGACAAGCTCCTGATCTTTACGGCCGGATTGGTCGCGGAGCGGCGCAAGGCGAAGGGTCTGAAACTGAATTACCCCGAAGTCATAGCCTATATCTCGGCAGCCCTCCTGGAAGGCGCCCGCGAGGGGCGGACGGTGGCGGACCTCATGTCCTACGGCGCGACGCTGCTGACCCGCGAGGAGGTCATGGAGGGCGTGCCAGAGATGATCCACGACATCCAGGTGGAAGCAACCTTTCCCGACGGCACGAAGCTCGTGACCGTCCACAACCCGATTCCCTGAGGAGGCTATCATGATCCCTGGCGAATATTTCATCGAGAGTGGCTCGATCGACATCAATGCGGGCCGGCAGACCCTGAAGGTCGATGTCGCCAATTCCGGCGACCGACCGATTCAGGTCGGTTCTCACTACCATTTTTACGAGACCAACGAGGCTCTGCTATTCGATCGCGGGCCCACGCGGGGATTTCGGCTCAACATTCCGGCCGGCACGGCGGTCCGCTTCGAACCGGGCCAGGAAAGAACGGTGGAGCTTGTGGCGCTCGACGGCAAGCGTGAGGTTTATGGGTTCAACGCCAAGATCATGGGCAAGCTGTAGGAGGCTATGATGGCAACGATCACAAGGCAGACCTATGCCGATCTCTACGGCCCGACCAAGGGCGACAGGCTTCGGCTGGCCGATACCGAGCTCGTCATCGAGATCGAGGAAGACCGCACGGTTTACGGCGAAGAGGTGACCTTCGGCGGCGGCAAGGTGATCCGCGACGGCATGGGGCAGGGGCAACGCCCCTATGCCGAAGTCGCCGACGTCGTCATCACCAATGTCATCATCATCGATCACTGGGGCATCATCAAAGCCGATGTCGGCATCAAGAACGGACGCATTTCCGGGATCGGTAAGTCGGGTAATCCCGATATCCAGCCGGGCGTTAACATCGTCGTCGGCGGCGCGACGGATGTGATCGCGGGAGAGGGCAAGATACTCACCGCGGGCGGGATCGACACGCATATTCACTTCATCGCGCCGCAGCAGGCGGAAGAGGCGCTGGCGAGCGGCACGACGACGCTTGTCGGCGGCGGTGCCGGCCCGACGGTCGGCACGCTCGCGACCACCGTGACAGCCGGCCCATGGGCGATCCACCGCATGCTTGAGGCGGCGGAAGCGCTACCGATCAATGTCGGGCTGCTCGGAAAGGGCAATATCAGCCTGCCCGATCCGCTGCGCGAACAGGTGCGTGCCGGTGTTGTCGGGTTGAAGCTTCACGAGGACTGGGGCACGACACCGGCGGCGATCGACAATTGCCTGACGGTTGCCGACGAGATGGACGTTCAGGTGGCACTGCACAGCGATACGCTGAACGAAAGCGGCTTCGTACGCGACACCTTCGCGGCCATGAAGGGACGCACGATCCACAGCTTCCACACTGAGGGCGCCGGTGGCGGCCATGCGCCGGATATCATCACGGCAGCGGGCGAGGACAATGTGCTGCCATCGTCCACCAATCCGACAAGACCCTATACGATCAACACGGTGGACGAGCATCTCGACATGCTGATGGTCTGCCACCATCTGAGCCCGCAAATCCCCGAGGACGTCGCATTCGCGGAATCCCGCATCCGGCGCGAGACGATCGCGGCCGAAGACATTCTCCATGATCTCGGCGTGTTCTCGATGATGTCGTCGGATTCGCAGGCTATGGGCCGTATCGGCGAAACGACGCTGCGGTGCTGGCAGACGGCGCACAAGATGAAGGTGCAGCGCGGTCCGCTGCCCGAGGATAGCGGGCGCAACGACAATTTCCGCGTCAAGCGCTACATCGCCAAATACACGATCAACCCGGCGCTGACACATGGGTTTGCCGATCAGATCGGCTCGATCCAGGTCGGCAAGCGCGCAGATCTCGTGCTCTGGAAACCGGCTTTCTTCGGGATCAAGCCGCAGCTGGTGCTGATCGGCGGCATGATCGCGATCGCGCCGATGGGTGATCCCAACGCCTCGATCTCGACGCCGCAGCCGGTGCACTATCGTCCGATGTACGGCGTGCTCGGAAGGGCTCTCGGCTCGACGGGCGTTACCTTCGTCTCGCAGGCCGCACTCGACGACGGAATTGGCGAAAAGCTGAAGCTCTCCAAGCAGCTCGCAGCCGTGAAGGGCACGCGGACGGTGCGCAAGAAGGACATGGTGCACAACAATCTGACGCCGAAGCTGGAGGTCGATCCGCAGAACTATAATGTCCGCGTCGATGGCCAGCTCATCACCTGCGAGCCGGCGGATGTATTGCCGATGTCGCAGCGATACTTCCTCTTCTAGGAAGCCTAAAGCCCGGGCGTGAGGTCGCGCTTGGGTCGGACCAACACGCCGCGGGCACGAGGCACGCTGTCTCTTCCAGGCCGAGCGAAGGAGCAGAGATCAATGAATTTGGATCGTTTCCGTGATCATCCATCCTTGTTCTTCGTGGATTGGTCGCTGCGCGGCGTCGGACAGGTCGTCTTTCAGAACAATCCGCTGTCGGGACTTGTCATCCTCGTAGCACTTGCGTGGAACTCGTGGATCTATGCCGCGATCTGCGTTCTCGGCGTCATCGCCAGCACGGCGACCGCGCTCGTTCTAAAGGCCGACAGGGCGGTGATGCGGGATGGGCTTTATGGTTTCAACGGTGCGCTGGTGGGCTTGGCGCTCGTCGCCTTCACCAGCGAGGATTTTCGCACGGGCGCCGTCCCGTCCGTTGCCATGGTTGTCTATCTCGTATGCGCCGCCGCCTTCACCACAATGGCTTTCGCCAGCATCGGCGCGGTTCTGGCACCCTACAAGACCGCGCCTCTGACCATGCCTTTCGTTCTCGTCGGGTGGCTATTTCTGTTCGCGGTGCTGAAGTTCGACGCGATCGATGCGGGGCCGATGGCAAAGCCGGTGTCGCCGGAACAGTTTTCCGATACGGTGCCCTATGTCTTTGCCACCTGGTACGAGGGGATAGGGACCTCGATCGGGCAGATATTTTTCCAGGACAACTGGATTTCGGGCTACCTCATCATAGCCGCCATTGCCCTGAATTCCCGCATCAGCGCCGCGATGGGGCTGCTTGGTGCTGTGGTCGGCACACTGGTGGCGGCCATCTATGGAGGTCCGGAGGGCGCGGTTCGCGACGGTCTCTTCGGCTACAATTCCGCGCTGACGGCGATGGCGCTGTGTGGTGTTTTTCTTGCCTTCAATTGGCGCAGCCTGATTTATGCGGTCTTCGGCGCCGTCATCTCCAGCTGGCTCTGGGCCTCCGTCGCCATTTTCCTGACACCCATCGCAATGCCGGTCCTGACCTCCACCTTCGTGCTCGTGACATGGCTGATGCTCCTGGGGCAGGGAGCGTTCAAAGCGCTTGAGCCGGCATCCGCGGAGTAGCCCACGGCGCCTAAGGAAACCCGGGCCGGATAGAGCCGGCGCAAGCACCTATTCCGCAGCGACGTTGGTCACCGGATCGGGTTCGACGCCGAAGAGCCGCTGCTTCAGCGTCTCGCGAAGGCTCTGAACGACCAGGTAGAGAACCGGGATCACGACAAGCCCAAGAACCGTGCCGAGAAGCAGGCCCCCAAGAACGGTGGCGCCGATCGCCTGGCGGCTCCCCGCTCCGGCGCCTGTTGCGACCACCAGCGGCACGACACCCAAGATCGAGGCGAGCGCGGTCATCAAGACGGGCCTGAAGCGTTGAGACGTCGCCTCGGAGGCCGCGTCCAGCGTGCTCATCCCTTCCTCGCGACGCTCCTTGGCGAATTCGACGATCAGGATGGCATTCTTGGCCGCGAGGCCGATCAGCAGCAGCATTCCGATCTGCGCGTAGATGTTGAGGTCGATCCCGCCGATGACGAGTGCGCCCAGAGCTCCGACCACCGCGACCGTGACCGACAGCATGACGGCAACGGGCACGCTCCAGCTCTCATACTGGGCGACGAGGAAGAGATAGGTGAAGACGATGCCTGCGATCAGGATGATCACGGTCTCGTTGCCCGATTGTTGCTCCTGAAGCGCGAGCCCGGTCCATTCGAAACCGAAGCCGTCGGGCATGGTTTCATTGGCGAGGTTGCCCATGATCCCGAGCGCCTGACCGGAGCTGGTGCCGGCCGCAGCCTGGCCGTTAATCGCGGCCGATGAAAACAGGTTGTAGCGGTTGACCGAGCTCGGCCCATAGATCGTCTGAATAGAGATCATGCTCTGCAGCGGAACGAGCTCGCCGGACTGGCTGCGCACCCTGAGCCGCTGGATGTCGTCTATACGCTGGCGATAGCTGGGCTCGTCCTGCAGCCGGACCTGATACACTCTCGAGAAAATGTTGAAGTCGTCGACATAGGCTGATCCGAGATGTGCCTGCAGCGTGCTGAAGATCGCCGCCGGCGAGACGCCGTAGAGGTCGGCCCGTTTTCGGTCGATGTCGAGATAGACCTGGGGCACGTCGGCGGAGAAGGTGCTGAACACGCCCGCAAGGCCGGGTGTCCGGTTTGCCTGGATGATCAGGTCGCGCATGACCTCGGCGAGCGCCTGCTGGCTCTGACCGGCGCGCGCCTGCAGGCGGAGGTCGAAGCCACCTGTCGTGCCGAGGCCGGGGATCGCCGGTGGGTTGAAGGGCACGATCGATGCCGTCGAGATGGCAGCCAGTTGCGGGCGCAGCTTGGCGATGAGCGCGAAGGCGCTCTGGTCCGCTGGGCGCTCGCTCCATGGCTCCAGCGCGGAAATGATCATGCCGGTGTTCGAGCCGCCGCCGCCTACCATGCTGACACCGGCGATGCCGATCGTATTGGCGATCCCGGGGGTCTGCTGCAGGAGAGCGCTGACTTGCGTAATCGTCTGCTGCGTTCTTTCCAGCGATGCGGCGTTCGGCAGCTGGACGTTCATGAACAGGTAGCCCTGGTCCTCGGCCGGCACGAAGCCGGTGGGCAGAACGCGGTAGAAGCCGTAGATGCCGCCGATGACGGCGACGAAGAGCACGCCCGCCAGGACGAGACGGCGGGCAAACATCGTAAACAGCCCGAGATAGAAGCGGCGGGAGGCCTCCAGGCCGTTGTTCATCCGCCCAAAAAGGCCCGTCTTGCGTTCAGGGGCGGGCCTCAAAATGAGGACGCAGAGCGCCGGGCTCAGCGTGAGTGCGTTGATCGTCGAAAACACCACGGTCACCAGGATCGTGACGGCAAATTGGCGGTAGAGTTCGCCGGTGATCCCGGCCAGAAATGCCACCGGGACGAAGAGTGCGGCGAGCACAAGCGTGGTCGCGACGATCGGTCCGGTGACCTGCTGCATGGTGGCGAGCGTCGCGGCTCGTATATCCATCGCCTTTTCGCTCATCAGTCGCTGGGCGTTTTCCACGACAATGATAGCGTCGTCGACCACGAGGCTGATCGCCAGGATCACGGCGAAGAGCGTGATCGTGTTCGCCGAATAGCCGAGAACGTAGAGAACGGCGAAGCCGCCGATCAGGGAGACCGGGATTGTCAGCGTCGGGATGACGGTGGCGCGCCAGTCTTGCAAGAACGCGTAGACGACGGCCACGACGAGCACGAAGGTGATGGCGAGCGTCACGAAGATCTCGCGGATGGTTTCGCGCACGAAAGAGGTTGTGTCGAAGACGAGCGTGTAGGCCACATCATCGGGGAACTGCTTAGAGAGCCGCTCGACTTCGCCAAGCACGGCGTTCGACACCGCAAGCGCGTTGGCATCGGATGCCTGATAGACGACGACTGTCGCGCTGGGGCGGCCGTTCAGCGTCGAGGCCGTGTCGTAGGACTGGGCGCCGAGCTCCACGCGGGCGACATCACGCAGACGGACAACGCCGCCGTCGCGATTGCTGCGAACAATGATATTGCCGAACTCGGCGGCATCGGCGAGTCTTCCGCGCGCCGTCACCGTGAGCTGTAGCTGCTGCCCGGTCATCGCCGGAGGCGAGCCGATCTGCCCGGCTGATGCCTGGGCGTTCTGGGCTCGGATGACGGTCATGAGGTCGGCCGCCGTGACGCCCAGCGCCTCCATGCGATCAGGCATCATCCAGATGCGCATGCTGTAGGTCGGCCCGAACACGGCGGCTTCGCCAACGCCGGGAAGGCGGGAGATGGCGTCGCGGATGTTGATCGTCGCGTAGTTGCTGATGAAGACTTCGTCGCGAGTGCCTTTCGGCGAATAGAGCGCAAGGCCGAGCAGCATGCTCGACGAGCGGCTGCGCACCGTGACGCCCGCTTGCGTGACCGCTGCCGGCAAGCGGGGGGTCGCCAGAGCGAGCCGGTTTTGGACATTGACCTGGGCAATCGCGGGATCGGTCCCGGCCTCGAAGGTCACGGTCAGGCTGTAGGTGCCGTTGTCGGAGCTCGAGGAAGACATGTACATCATGCCCTCGACGCCGTTGACCTGCTCTTCGATCGGCGCGCCGACGCTGTCGGTCATCACCTGCGCGTTGGCCCCCGGGTAGCTGGCGGTGACCTGGACTTCCGGCGGCGTGATCTGCGGGAACTGCGCGACCGGGATCTGCATGAGCGAAACCGTGCCGGCGATAAGCATGACGACCGCGATCACCATCGCGAAGCGTGGGCGGCCGATGAAGGGAGCGGAAATGTTCATTTGGACACCGCCGGCTGGGACGCGTCCTTGTCCTCGACGATCTCGACCGCGGATCCCGTGGCGACGTTCTGAAGCCCCTCGATGATGACGCTTTCACCACCTTTCAGCCCGTCCTCGACGATCCAGCTTCCTTCCCGCTGCTCGGAGACGCTGATCCTGCGCTCCTCGGCCTTCTTGTCAGGTGTGACCAGCATCACGTACTTTCCCTCGCGGTCCTGTTGCACCGCCCCCAGCGGAATCGTGGGCCGTTCCTTCCGCGCGGTTTCAGAGACGACGACGGTGACGAACTGGCCCGGGATCAGCAAGGAATCGCTGTTTGGAAAGACCGAGCGGACAGCTAGAGTGCCGGTACCTTCATCCACCTCGTTTCCGAGGAAGGCGATGGGTGCGTTTTGCGGATAAATCTGTCCGTTGGATAACCTGAGACGCGTCTGGTAGCGCTGGGCCAGCTCGTCCTTGCTGACATTGCCGGCGGCTTCGCGCAGATCCAGCAATGAGCGGTCGCTGACCGAAAAGACCACCCTCACGGGATCCATCTGCACGACGCGCGCCAATGCGGGTGAGGCGGTGGTGATGAAGCTTCCGGGAGAAAAGGCAGCGGTTCCGATCCGGCCCTTCAACGGAGCCACGATGCGGCTGTAGCTGAGATTGAGCTGCGCTTGCTTGACGGCCGCTTCCGCCGATTGCAGGTTTGCTGCGGCGGTGTCTCGCGCGGTTTCGCTTTGCTCGATCGTCGCGCGCGCAACGGTCTGGTTGAGGGATTGGTTACGCACCATCTGGCGCTCGGCATCGAGCAGCGTCGCCTTGGCGCGGGCGAGGTTGGCATTGGCATCGGCCAGGGCGATCTCAAGCGCCCGGCTGTCGATCTTGAATAGCTCCTGGCCTTCCTCGACCACGGCGCCTTCCTCGAACAGTCTTTCATCGACGAAGCCATCAATCCGGGAGCGAATGTCCACGGCATTCAGTGCTTCGACGCGCCCGACGAATTCGTGCTTTGGCGAAACATCTTCAACTGCAACGGTGATGGTTGCCACTTTCGGCACGTCCTGAGCCTGTGCCGTTGAATGCGAGGCTGCGATGAACGAGGCGAGAAAGACACTAGAAAATCTGCCAGGAATTCTCATCCGTCACACTCCTGAAAGCGTCAATGGCCATGGCCGAAGCGGTGGATGGAACGCGAGTTCAGACGTTCCGCTCCGACGGCGGCACTCGAAGCTTATTTCTGCAGGGCATGGCCCGGAAAGCGGAAAATGCCGTTTAAAAAGTGGTTTCACGCTCATTGTCGTAGAAATGGATACTGTGCACGACGCTGGGATAAACTGCACAGGCACGAGCAAGTGGCCGCGTTGTCACGAACGCGAACGGCGCCGCGAGTGGTCCGGTGGGCTTAGGAGGATGTTTCCGGGAGCGGTTAAGAGCGGTTCGCTGTATCGCCGCTCGCCAGCAGAGAGCTCCAAGGCGGGCCGCCGGCGAAATGGGCGGCGGAAAGTCTCGGCGCCTCGTTGGTCCGGAGCCATCCGGTCTCGCGGGCTTCCTTCGGCGTCATCCCGAACTCGCGCCGGAAGGTTCGGCTATATGTCGATGGGTCCATAAAACCCCATTCCTCGGCAATCAGCGAGATGGAGCGCGTGTCTTTGTCGTCGGAAAGGATATCCCTGGTGCGCAGCAGGCGTTGGCGGCGGATGTAGTTGGAAATGCCGCCGCTGGCCTCGAAAATCCGATAGAGCCGGGACCGCGAGATGTTGAGGTCGCGGCACAGTTTTTCCGGCGATAGATCGCGCCTGGCGAGTTGCGCGGAAATGAGCTTCTTGGCGCGCGCCATGATCACGCCGTTGATTGGTCCTTCGGCTTCGACGATGTGATCGCGCGATGGCGCAAGGCAGGCGGCAAGCAATGTGGTCGTCGCGACCGCGACATGTTCGGCGTCTCGCTCCATCCGGTTGGGAAGCGAGCGGTGCAGTAGCTGGAGGTAATCCACGATCATGGCCGCCATCTCGGGGCGAATGGCGAGATCAAAGGGTTGTGAGAACGCGAAGTCGCGGGGAAGCAGCAGCGCAAGCGCTCCGTCATCCTCGCCTTCCGCCTCATAGGGGGCGGCAAGGCAATGCCAATGCAGTTGGCCGGGGGTGGTCAGCTCGCCATTGTCCGAGACCGTCAGCGGGACGCTAAGAATCCAGTGATCGAAAACGGGATCCTTCTTGCTAGTCCAACGGCGACGATAACCGGTGCCCCGGTAATCCAGGGACATCAGCGCTAGGCTTCCGAGCTGCCAGACCTGCTGGCGCGCGCTGAACGCACTGAACTTTTCGCGCAGCAGCGTGACATCGCCGAGATTGGCATTCCAGGATCGGTAGAGATCAAATTGTTCGGTCGGGGGCGCGGCGGATGTGTCGATGTCGACGACGCATGTGAGGGGAGCTTGGCCCTCGTCCTTGCCGGTAATGTTGATGTCGTGCTGCATGATCCATCCTGCTGTTGATCATCTATGTCTGACAGAAGGTTGGTTGCCCGGAGGGGAGGATGTAGCGCGCGTTTACGGGCAGGGTGTGGCGGATCGCCAATGCGCTTGTGGCTTTCATAAGCATTACTCCGTGTTCGATGGCGATCACGAAGCGTCGGCTTGTCAGCAACAAGGCGCTGGCCGGCAGGACGAGAAAGCCATTTCGGTCGAACTTAGAAAGCTGAGTTCAGGCAGGACATTAGTGGTTGCAATTGCGTGTCGATATCACGCAACTCTATTCATATGTTCCGGTTTGAATATATGCATTCCATCCCAATCCTGTGCAGAGTGTCCATTTCTGCCTCACCAAGCGGAAGGAACGAAATCTCGCCAAAATCGTCAGTTGCCCATCGACATGCCAAGAGAGTTGCTGATTAGCAGCGTGTTCAATGTGGGATTGCTGCCACCTGCCTGATCCATCTTGAGCGAGCCCGGATGCAGCATTCCCTGCCAGCCCAGCGCCCGCACTTCCTTCGGCGACAGTCCGAATTCGCGCTTGAACATGCGGCTATAGGTCGATGGATCGGTAAAGCCCATATTTTCCGCGATCTGCGCGATCGAGTGCACATTGGCGCTATCGGCTAGCGCGCGGCGCGTCTCAAGCAGGCGTTTTCGACGGATATAGTTCGAAATTCCACCCGCGGGTTCGAAAATCCGGTAGAGGCGCGAGCGCGATACGCCGACACTCTTGCACAGATACTCCGGGCTTAGGTCGGGGTCAGCAAGCTTGGCATCGATCGCCCTGATTGCGCGGGTCGTTATCACGGCATCGATGGGAGCCTGTGCCTGCGCCAGCTTGTCGTGAGACGGCGCGAGCACGGCTGCGAGCATGTGTATGGTTGCTTCGGCGACCCTCGCAACGTTGCTCCGGCGCAGATGAGTGAGATTGTGATGCAGCAGGATCAGATAGTCGGCGAGGAATTGGGCGTCTTCGTCCGCGATCTCTGGGTCGAGGGAGGCATCAACCGTGTTGTACGGCAAAAAGAGCGCGATCAATCTCCCCTTGCTTTCGCAGGCATGCGGCGCCGTGAGGTTCGTTATGCCAAGCTTTCGTCGGGAGGTGCTATCGGCGGTGCTCGATGCTCCGCTGCTTTTGACGCTGACGACCCAATTGTCGACGGCCGGCTTTTTCTTGTGCTCCCACCGCAGGAGATGATCGGGAGACGCATCGATGACGGCAAAGGCGATATCGCCGATCTGCCAGACTTTCTCCGTCGCCTCAAAGGTAATCGTCTCGCCGCTCTTCAGGCCGACATCGAGGATGGACGAATGCCAGTTTCGGAAAACCTCGAACCGCTCTGGCGCGCGAGCGCGTGAAGTATCACATTCGATTGCGCATCTCAGTGGTTCGTCCGCGAAAGCCGCGGCGGATGTCGACCCCAATTCTACCCGTGCATTCATGATGTCGCTCCTTGAACACAAGACTAAGCAAGCATGAAGTGACCAGTATCGACGTAAGCGATGGTGCCCCCGGAGGGAAGCTGATTTACACCATGACGGCAATGTTGACTGTGTGCAGAAGGTAAACCTAAAGCGAAGATCACTAATACAATTCTTGCTATGTAAAAGAAAGACGCAAAGCGTGTCCGTTTTCCCGGTTAACGTGTTTCCGGATGGTGGGGAGCTGGAATCAGGCTGCCCCGCCCGTGAAAGGTCCGCTGTGTCAAAGGGTGTTCTTGTGCAGCCGCCCGTCCTTCATGATCGCCAGGAAATTCTTCTGCGGATTTTCGACTAGGGTCAGATCTTCCGTCGGGTTGCCATCGACGACCACTAAGTCCGCCAGGGCGCCTGTCTCGATGACGCCAAGCTTGCCGGGATAAGGATTGCGCATGTTGGAGAGTTCGAGCAGTTGCGCATTGCCTGATGTCGCCATCTGCAGCACCTCGGCGTTCTTGTACCAGTTGCTCAGATGAGTCAGCATGATGTTCTGCCGCGGTCCGAGTTCTGGAGAGAAAAGCACGTCCGATCCCCAGGCTGTCTTGATGCCGTGCTTGCGCGCATATTGGTAAAGCGTTGGGGTTCCGAGGAAGATCTGCTTGGCGCGTTCGACGCCGGGTCCGCTTTGAGAGGCTGCGTCCGCCATCGTGAGGAAGGGCTGGGTGCTGAGCCAGACACCCTTTTCGGCCATCATGATCGCTGTTTCTTCGTCGATCAGATGAGCGTGCTCGATGCAGGTGACGCCCGCGCGCAAGGCGCGTTGAACGGCGCGGGTGGTGTAGGCGTGGAGGGCGACATAGGTGTTCCAATCTGCCGCGACGCCGGCCGCGGCGCGCAGTTCGTCCTCGCTGAAGGTGATCATATCAAGTGGGCTGCGGGGCGATGAAACACCGCCACTGCCGACGATCTTCACCTGTGATGCGCCCTGCAGAAGCTGTTCGCGTACCCGAAGCTGCAATTCGGCTACACCATCGACGATCGCAGCGCCGCCAAAGAGTTCGCCGCTGCTTAGCTTGTTTCCGTCCCTCGGAATCTCGGTGGGAAGACGCAGGTCGCCGTGCCCGCCTGACGTGGTGATCATGGCGCCGGACGGATAGATCCGTGGCCCGGGAATAAGGCCGGCGTCGATTGCTTGCTTGAAGGA
Organism: Rhizobium sp. S163; assembly: GCF_030380805.1. Taxonomy (NCBI): domain Bacteria; kingdom Pseudomonadati; phylum Pseudomonadota; class Alphaproteobacteria; order Hyphomicrobiales; family Rhizobiaceae; genus Rhizobium; species Rhizobium sp. S163. The sequence goes on from NZ_JAUDSA010000035.1 coordinate 23,814, forward strand.
GAAAACGGGGCCGCCAAGATCGCGCACGGTCGTGAAACCGCGCATCAAGGTGCGCTCGGCTTCAGCGGTGGAAGCGGCGAAGACGATACCGGGATCTCCGCCGAGGAGCAGGTTCAGCGGCACCGCTGCGAAAATCGTGTGCCAGTGCGCATCGATAAGGCCCGGCATGATTACGCCGTTTCGGCAGTCCAGAACGGTTGCGCCGTCAGGCGGCGGCGCGTGGGAGCGATCGACATCGGCAATCTGGTTGTCGCTGATCAGCACCTGGACATTATCGACGACAGTGCCGGCCTTGCTGTCGAAGAGCCGGGCATTGCTCAAGAGGGTCTTGTTTGGTTTGGCTGCCGTCTGCCCCAGACCCTGCGCGGGCAGGGCGCCGACCAGGGCGGTCGCCGCTAAGCCCGATAGGAGATCACGTCGCGAGAATGCTTCGAGCCGACGCGAAGCCCTCTGCAGGTCAGGATGCGAGCAGCCGCAGCCCGCGTCGTGGACAAGGTGGCGATACTTCTCTCCCATCCGCAGCATTGTCTTTCCTCCCTGGTTTCATTGCGTTGCGGCCGATCTGCATGGCCGCGAAATGATCTGTAATGGCATTGCCCACCACCTAGAACGGCCAGATGAGCGGGACGATGAAGACGGCAACGACGAAGAACCAGGCAAGTAGCGGCAAGCCCAGCTTCCAATACTCACCGAAAGTGTAGCCGCCGGGGCCCATGACTAAGGCGTTCGCCGGCGCTGCTATCGGCGTCAAGAAGGTTGCCGCTGCCGCGACGGCGGTGCTCATCAGGACGGGACGTGGGGAGATGCCCATGCCGGCCGCAGCCGCAACGCCGATCGGGATCGCGATCAAGGCGGTCGCCATATTGCTGATGAACTGTCCAAGCACCGCAGTCGTCACAAACAGACCCGCGAGAAGCATGGTCGGGCTGCTCTGCCCGAGAATATAGAGAAGGTGGTCGGCGGCGAGTTGCGCCGCGCCGGTTTCCGTCATCGCGGTGCCGAGCGGTTTCATCGCGGCGACGAGCACCACCGTCGACCAGCCGACCGCATTGTAGGACTGCTCCGCTGTGAGGATTCCCGACAGAACGATTGCTCCTGCTGCCAGCAAGCCTGCCACCGCTGGCGGCACGAGGCCGGTCGCGAGAAGAAGGATCATCGCTGCCGAGATCGCGACGGTACGCCTAGCGTCGCCGCCCATTGGCGCCGCTTGCCTACGAACGAGATCCGGGGAGCCAACGGTCAGCACATCCGGGTCGCTGAGGCGCGTGTCCAGCGCCTTCCAGGTTCCCTGCAACAGCATCGTGTCGCCGGCGCCGAGCACGACCGCGCCGGTTTGGTTGTTCGCCTCGATGTCACCTACCGGCTCCCCCGCCTTCTGGACCGCGAGGACGATCAGGTCACCGCTCTCGGTCACCATGCCCGGGAAGACGCTTTGCCCAATCAGGCCGGATCGCGGTGGGATCGCCACCTCGGCCAATCCCGATTTGTGGGTGAAGAGGATGTCATCTGCGCCTGCCGTCTGCTCGCGGAAGGAGAGGTGCGTCTCCGCCGCGAACTTCGCGACGACATCGGCATCGCCACGCAGGAGAACATGATCGCCTTCCGCGATGCGCGGCCGGCTGATCGGCCGCGCCGTGTCGCCCTCGTGTACGGCCACCAGTTGCATTCCCTGGTGAGGCGCGATCTCGATTGTCGATGGCGTCTTGCCGACATAGTGACAAGAGCCACGAATGCGCAGGCGGTGCATGTCATTGCCCAATCCATATTGCTCGACCAGCGTCCGGGCGTGCTGGCTGAAATCCGCGGGGATGGCTATTCCGTTTCGTTGCGGCAAAAGGCGCTCGCCAAGCAGCACGATGATCGCCATGCTGCCGAAGAGGAGCGGAAGGCCGACCAGGGCGAATTCGAAGAAGCCGAAGCCTGCGAAACCCGCGTCGATCGCGGCGTCCGAGACAAGGACGTTCACTGGCGTACCGGTCAGCGCCAGCATGGAGCCGGCATGTGCCGTGAAGGCAAGCGGCATGAGAAGTTGCGAGGACTTTCGGCCAAGGCGGACTGCAATCACGATGACGACGGGCAACAGCGCCACGACAGCCCCGGTCGTCCCGACGAACATCGCCAGGATCGCTGCGAGGCTCATCATCAGGACGAGAAAGCGGTTGCGGCTTTTTTCGCCTGCGGCGCGGATCAGGTGCTTACCGATCCAGGCGGTCACACCGGTAATTTCGAGCGCTGAGCTGACAACGAAGAGCGTCGCGATGAAGATGACAACGGGATCGCCGAACCCCGCAAGCGCCTGATCAAGACTGAGGATCCCCGAGGCCCACAGGGACAAGCACACCAGCATGGCGACAACCGCGACCGGCAGCTTGTTCCACACGAAAAGAACGATCGCTGCAGCGACGATGATCGCAACGAGGGCTACCGGGCTCAATTCCACTATCCCTTTGAGAAGACCCGATCTTGAGGTGATTTCAACGGTGCTGACTGCCGACCAGGCCAGTGAAATCGACCGACAGGATGAGCCGTGGGATACTAGATGTCATGAGCCGGGCGTCCCGAAGCTACGCTGTGCGTCCCGGAGTATTCCGGGTCCGATCGATTTCATGGCTGGAGCTATTGACCCCGTGCGGGGCCTAGAAGCAGGTGAACATGATAGGGCTTGGAGAGCGTTCTTGCGATGGTAACCGTGTGTGTTGGCGAAAGGGTCTCGCATCGCCGCCCTGACGTGCCGAGATAACGATGCGCTGGCGGCGGCTGTTCATGGTATTGGCTCTCGCCGCATGTCTCGTGACATGCGCCGGCCCGCAGGCGGGGCTTTTGAACGTAACCCACCCTGCAAAGGAAGCCGATCAGATCACGCTCATCGCGGCGACGACACGGGCGCCTGTCGAGGACCCCTCGGTGCTCTACGGCGGGGAGCGAGGTACATCGGTGTCTTACACCAGGATCGGGATTTCAGTTCCTCCAAATCGAAAGGCCGGCACGCTTGAACTTCCGCGCCGTTCTCCCGGCGATCCCGAGCGGACCTTCGCCGCGACATCCGTAACCCCGATCAAGCGCGAAGATGTCGCCGCCGCGTTTCGTGCCCCAGGGGTCCACAAACGGCGCGCCTTCGTTTTCGTGCACGGCTACAGCACGACTTTCGACCGCGCGGTTTTCCGCTTTGCGCAACTCGTGCACGATTCAGATGCGGATGCTGTCCCGATCCTGTTTTCATGGCCGTCGCGGGGGCGGTTTCTCGACTACAAGCGCGACCTTGATAACGCCTCCTACTCTCGATCGGATCTGGCAAATCTGCTTGAGGCCGCGATCGACAGCCAGTCGATCAACGAGGTGGTGGTGCTCGCCCATTCCATGGGCGCGTGGCTCACGGTCGAGGCGATCAGGCAGGTCGCTCTGCGGCGGGGCGGTGTGCCGAGCAAGGTCTCAAGCCTCATCCTCGCTTCCCCGGATCTGGATGTCGGCGTCTTTCGCCGGCAGGTGGAGGATATGGGGCCGAATCGGCCCAAGATTACGATTTTCGTCGCGCGCAACGATTTGGCGCTTCGGCTGTCGCGGTTCATTGCGCGTGGAGATGCCCGTCTTGGCGGCATCGACCCCTCACAGGAAGATTACCGCAAGGCCCTTTCGGATCTACAGGGTGTTACGGTGCTGGATCTGAGCGCATTGAGTTCGGGCGATCGGGTCAATCACGCGCTGTTCGCCACCAGCCCCGAGGCCGTCCGGCTGATCGGCGATCGGCTGGTGCAGGGGCAGCAAATCTCGGACGCTGATGTTGCGAGACCCACGACGGCTGTCGATGCTATCGGCGCCGCCGCGACATTTGCGGTTGCCGCGCCAATATTGATCTTCGACATGGCGACCAGCCAATGAGACGCCCAAGCCAAAAATGGGACGACCGGCGCAATATTGGGATTCGCCGCGCATCATTATTGCCGCGGCAATTGCTAGCGTAAGTGCGGCGCGTGCGTGAGTATCGCCAAAGGTCGACTTTTCAGCAAAAGGGTGCGGGCATGAGCGATCTGATTTTCATCGGGTTCCCAACGGAAGCGAAGGCCGAAGAGGTGCGGCAGAAGGTCCTGTCGCTTCAACAGGAATATCTCATCGAACTGGAAGACGCGGTTGTCGTCGTGAAGAACGAGAAGGCTCAGATCAAGCTCAATCAGATGGTCAATCTCACCGCAAGCGGTGCTGCCTCGGGCGCCTTGTGGGGAACATTGATCGGGGCGATCTTTCTGATGCCGTTGGTTGGAACCGCGCTGGGCGCTGCTTCCGGTGCGCTTGCGGGCCAACTCAGCGATGTCGGCATCAACGACGAGTTCATGAAGAAGGCCGCGTCGGCCTTGCAGCCGGGCACGGCGGGGCTCTTTCTGCTCGTGCGCAAGATGACTGTTGATAAGGTGCTGGCCGATCTCAAGGGTATTGGCGGCGAACTGCTGCAGACGTCCTTCGATGAGACCAGGGAGGCCGCCTTGCGCGAAGCTCTGTCCGCGGCGCAGGCAGAAGCGGAGACGGCGCCAGCGGCAACCTCGTAACGCCGCCATGCATGGGAGGTTTCATCGATGCCGGCACGCTAGACGGGGAGGTCTTTCTTGACCCCGATCCAGACGACCTGCTGCATCATCCTCGCGACGATCGTTCTTTTTGCGTGGAACAGGCTGCCCGTCATCGCCGTCGCCTTCGCGGCGGCGCTTTCACTATGGGCGACAGGGCTCGTGACGCTGGATCAGGCATTGGCCGGCTTTGGCGATCGCGCCGTTCTTTTCGTCGCCAGCCTCTTCATCGTCAGTGCCGCGCTTGAGAGAACCGGTGTCACCGCGTGGTGCGGACAAGCGCTCATCTCGCTGGCCGGTCAGAACAACCGTAGCCGGCTTCTGTTCGTTCTCATGATCGCGGTTGGGTGTCTCACGTCGCTTCTGAGCGGCAGCGGTGCCGTGGCGGCTCTCATCCCCATCGCGGTGTTCGCGGCGGTGCGGCTCAATCAATCGCCCGCGCAGTTATTAATGCCCTTGGCCTTCTCCGCCCATGCCGGAGCAAACCTGCTGTTGACCGGGGCGCCTAAGAATTTCCTGGTTTCGGAGGCACTTGAAGATGCCAGGCTTGAAGGCTTCGGTTTTACCGAATTCGCCCTTGTCGGCGTTCCGCTTCTCGCCGGAACCGTCTTCGTTATCCTGCTGTTGGGCAAGTATCTGCTCCCCAGGCAGACAAATGCACGGCTCCCCGCCGATTTCAGCGGCCACGCCCAGACGCTGGTCGAACATTACGGCCTTGAAGACGGGCTTTTCCGACTTCGCATACGGCGAGACTCGCCTCTGGTTGGGATGCCCACCGACAACATCGACTTGGGTGCTGCGAGCGACATACAGGTGATGGCCGTCCAGACTACCGCATCCGGTTATCCGGTGCGCGACAGGGCCATGATTGCCGATGATTACCTGCTCGTGCGCGGCGCCGCCCAGGCTGTCGCCGAGGTTGCTGCACGGCTCCATTTGGCTGTCCGCGAGGATGCGCCGACTGGCAGCGGCAGCACCGCATTCAATCGCAGGTCCGGCCTGGCCGAGGTGATGATCCCGCCGCGATCCAAGCTGATCGGTCAATCGATGTTTCCCGGCTTGGCTACCGAGAGCGGCGATCTCGTCGTCCTGGCGGTGCATCGCGGCGGCGCGGAAATTGACTATGCCAGGCCTGAGCTCAAGGCCGGCGACACGATCCTGCTCGAAGGAAGCTGGGAAGCGCTCGATATGCGCCTGGATGATCCCGACGTCCTCGTCGTCGATTCCCCTGACCTCGTTCGCCGCCACGCCGTGCCGATGGGGCCTGGTGCCAAGGTCGCCGTTGCGACGTTGATCGGGCTTGTCATCATGCTGGCATCGAACATCGTCCCACCCGCCGTCGCGGGCATTTTGTGCGCCTGCGTGCTTGTTGCTTCCGGCGCGATCACCGTCGAGCAATCCTATCGCGCCGTTCATTGGACGACGGTTATCCTGATCGGCGCGATGATGCCGATCTCAACGGCGATGATACAATCCGGCACGGCGAAGTTCGTCGCCGACGAACTGGTCTCCGCGCTCGGCTCGGCCGGACCGAGCGCTCTGGTCGCAGGTCTCTTCGTGCTCACGGCGGTGTTGGGGCAGGTCATGAGCAACACGGCGACGACCATGCTGGTCATTCCTATCGCAATGGCGGCGGCCTCCGCCATGCATATCCAGCCGCACCCGGTGCTGATGAGCCTCTGCATCGCCGGATCCGCATCCTTCATGACGCCGATCGCGACAACGACCAACATGATGGTGATGGGCGCGGGCGGCTATCGGTTCGGCGACTACTGGAAACTCGGCACCCCGCTTATGGCGTGGTTCTTCATCGTCGCCGTCTTCCTGGTCCCGCGGATATGGCCGTTCAACTAGGTGTCGATGTCAGGAGCAGGCGACCGCGAACAGGTCACCGTCATACCGATTAGAGACGTCAGGCATGCTTTTGGGACAGGCAACCGATTGCCCGGCCAATGATATTTGTGAGGATGGTCGCTCGAAGGCAATCGGAGGGGATGTCGACTGGATGAATAGCCGAGCGGTCATCACTCTCCTGGCGATCCTTGCTGCGATAGCGGTCTTGTGCGTTCTCCGAATGGCTGCCAGCGTCTTCGCTCCCGTTGCCGGCGCGCTTTTCATCATCGGTCTGGCCTGGCCGCTCCAGCAGAGCCTGCAACGGGCTCTCCCCAAGCTGTTGGCGCTTGCGGTGGTGGTCGCCGTGATAGTCTGCGTCTTCATTGCCCTGGCGTCGATATCCGCTTGGGGTTTCGGGCGCATCGGTCGCTCAGTCGTCAGCGATGCCGCTCGGTTCCAGTTGCTTTATGGCAATCTCGTTCAATGGCTCGACGGGCACGGCATCGTCATCGCCGGCGTCTGGGCGGACTACTTCAACTTCAGTTCGCTGCTCCGCGTACTGCAAGGCGTGACCGTTCGCTTGAACACGATGATCTCCTTCTGGGTCGTCGTGGTCGTTTATGTACTCTTGGGGCTGCTCGATACCGAGGCCGTCGCGCGCAATATTCGAAAGGCTCTAAGCGAAGAGAAGGCCGATGCGATCATCGGCGGCGCGTTGCAGACGGCAGCCAAGCTGCGGCGCTACATGGCCGTGCGCACCGTAATGAGCCTAGCCACCGGCACGTTGGTCTGCGCGCTTTCCGCGCTCTTCGGTCTGCGGTTTGCCGCAGAATGGGGCGTCATCGCTTTTACGCTAAACTACATACCGTTTATGGGACCTTTCGTGGCAACGTTGCTGCCAAGCGCTTACGCCCTGGCGCAATTCGGCTCGCCGGAAGCTGCGATCGTCATCTTCGTCGGGCTCAACGTCATACAGTTCGTGATTGGAAGTTACATCGAGCCGCGTGTTGCAGGTTACGCGCTCGCGATGTCGCCATTCCTGGTGCTGTTTTCGGTGTTTTCTTGGTCGTTCGTCTGGGGCGTGTTCGGCGCTTTCATAGGCGTCCCAATCACGATCGCGATCCTTACCTTCTGCACACGCTTTTCCGCGACGCGCTGGATAGCGGAGATCCTCGGCGCGCCGAGCGAACGTGATGGCAAGTTCCTATGAAGTCAGGCTGAATGGATGGTCATCGGCGAAGCCTGGTCATGCGGATCACGCGGCCGGTGTGAGCACTGAGAGCGATCTCAAAATCGCTGCTGCCGCGCCTTGCGTGATAAATGAATGTTCTGCCCCTGCAATCGACGCGGCGCACATTGCGGAACCCGCGGTTCTGAAGGAGCTGTTGCCCTTGCCTGCAGCTGATCGCGCGGCCGAAGTTGAGATCAGAGCCGACGTGAATGTTGACAGTCACGGCATAAGCCGGAGCCGGAGGCGACGCTGTCAGCACGAGAGCGCAGGTCAAAGCAAACGCAGTCCATATATTCAGGCGCATCCTGCCACTCCATCAATGAAAAGTTCGGCGAGATATTTGTGGAATTAAGGTCTTGTCAATGAGTGGTCACGGCAATGACCCATATTAGGGACGCATCGCCCATCTGCTGGACGATTTACGCATAAGGAATGTGTAATTGCCGAGTATTGCGCCGTTGCACCTGAACGGCTGGCTAGGGTCATTCACATGGATCGTAGAATATCTTCGCCATTTTACGCTCGCCGTGAGGAGGACGCGTAGTCGACGAGCCGCTGCGCCTTCATTCCGCAACGCCCCACCGTTAACAGCATTGCTAGCCAATGGCGAATCTCGTCCGTCTGAGGCTGCGGCGCACTGAGCCTTGACAAGTCTTGTTACTGGTGGACAGGCCAAGTTTGATCTTTGCTCGCGCAGCGTATCCGCTCGACAAGCGGGTAAATGGGATCTTCGACATCGGTGGACCAAGGAATGGATCGTTTATTCGACCGCATCTAACTGATGGTGCCAGGCCTGCTTGCGGACTCAGCCAATTGCGCAGTTGCTTTGCAAGCTTTCTGCAGGGATTCGGGCCTACGCACGCACGGCGTCCCTCAAGGGTCATTCGGCCGTCAGGTGCTCTACGAGGTGTCTCGCGTGAACGGGCAGGGCAGCGAAGTTACGCGAGCAGACCAAAAGGTGTCTTAGCGCCCAAGCGTCCGTGAGTGTAAGCACGCCAAGTGGAAGCACGTCCTGATATCGCTTGGCGTAGATATCTGGAACGATCGCAAGCCCCACCCCACTTGCGACCATCGCGCAAATATCTGCGAAGCTGTGAAGGCGGATGCGTAACTTGAATTGCCGGCCTTCGCGGGCGGCATGGGTCGCGAGATGCCCCTGCAACGCGCTGTCAGCAGGCAAGCCGATAAATGGTTCGTCGATCACGTCGCGGAACGCTACCGATTTTCGTTGCGCCAGAGGATGGTCGAAAGCAGTGATCAGAACGAGTCTGTCGGTTTTGAACGGTCGGGTCTCGAGCGAGCCGGTGTCGGTCGTATCAGCAGCGATGCCCAGATCGGCAAGAGCTCCAGCGACGGCTGCAACGACGTCAGGGCTCTGCCGTTCCTCCAGATCTATGTCTATCGTCGGATGATCCACAAGAAAGCGCCGAAGGGCTTCTGGCAGATGGGCCATTGCGGCGCGGCCCGAAAGCAGGCGGATCTGGCCGCGCAATCCGGTCGCGAATAGTTGGAGGTCGCCCCGCATCTGCTCCATCTGCCCGAGCACAATGCGGGCGTGGTGGGCGACAGCCTCACCTGCTTGCGTCGCTCGCACGCCACGCGCGCTGCGGTCAAGAAGCGGAACTCCGCTCATGTTCTCCATCCCACGAATACGCGCACTTGCGGACGCTAGGGCCATGCCTGAGCGTTCGGATCCTTGAGTGATGCTCGCCGCCTCCACGACATGGAGAAACAGGCGAAGATCCGTCATGTCAAAGCGCATATTTCCTCCCGGCTAGGACCCTTCGGATTTGACGAAGGCTTCCCTTGTATCTTCCACATTGTGCCAAGTCGCCTTCCGCATTTTATTCGGACGCCATTGGGAAAACCAGGAAACACCATGAACGTGACCGAAAAAATCCTGCGCGCCTTTATCTTAAGGCTGCTGCTGCTCTTGCTGGCCGTGTTTGCGGCGCGCCATCTTCCAGATCATGGTCTGCGTGCGACACCGGGGCCGTCGAGCGAGCAGGCCGCGGCGGCACCCGTGGACTGTTATCTGGATACCTTGATTACCGATGAGGCCAGCGCGTCGATCAGCGACATGCTCCTTCATGATTGATGCGTGATCTGGGACTTTCGAGGCGTGCTTTCCAGCATCGGCGCATGGGCACGCGTTATTGGCCACAATACGATTTTTGTTGATGATCGCGATTCGCTCGCGCATGGTTTCCAGATCCGATGAGCGACAACAGCACGCGTGAGATCGATCTGATGACACCGTCCCTCCATGACGACAAGAATAGCCAGGCTCACAACAACCGGCTCAAGGTCGGCTTCGTTCTCGCGCGATCGTTCACGCTGTCTGCACTTGCGATGTTCGTCGACACATTGCGTCTTGCAAGCGACGAGCAGGACCGGTCCGGACGAGTGAAAGCCGACTGGCAGGTGCTTGGAAGTACGCGTCACCTCATCACTTCGAGTTGCGGCGTGCAAGTCGCACCGACGTCGGATTTCGTAGATCCCAGCCGGTTCGATTATATTGTTGTCGTTGGCGGATTGCTCAACAGGGAAGAGCCTGTCGACCGTGAGACAGTGGCTTTTCTAAAGCTGGCAGATGCCAAGAAGATCCCATTGCTCGGTGTTTGCACCGGCACGTTCATTCTTGCCGAGGCCGGCATGATGAAGAACCACGACGTCTGCGTCAGCTGGCTTCACGCAAAGGCTTTCCGGGACCGGTTTCCCGACTTGTCTGTACGCTCGGACAGGATATTCAATCTCGACAGACGTCGAGGCTCCTGCGCCGGAGGAAGCAGTTCCGCCGATATGGCTGCAGCCCTCGTCCGGCGCCACATCAGTCCCGAAGCGGAGCGAAACGCGCTTGAGGTGCTGCAGATCGAGAAGGCCCGCTCTCATCTGGAAGTCCAGCCGCGAAGGCCGCTCTATGAGGAATACAAAGATTCGCGCCTGAGAGCGGTCATGATCCTGATGGAGCAGCATCTCGACGGTGACATGCCGATCGCGCAACTTGCAGCATCGGTCGGCGTTACGCGCCGGCAGCTTGAACGGATTTTTGAGAGAGAGGCGGGCATGTCGCCGGCGCGAGCCTATGCAAAGGTCCGGCTTGAGCGCGCCAAGGTACTTTTGGCGCAGACAAAATTGCCGATGATCGACATCGCCATGGATGTCGGCTTTCACACAGCCTCGCAGTTTACCCGCTCTTTCAAACGCGAATACGGGCAGACGCCGTCATGCTTGCGTTCCACCCTTTCGGGAGCCAACTGATGCACCGAGTTGGGGCCATTACTGAGCTTTGGCGCTATCCCGTCAGTTCCGTTACAGGCGAACAGGTGGACAAGGTTGAAGTCTCCAGCGCCGGGATGATCGGGGATCGCCGGTATGCCCTGGTCGATCGCGCAACGGGTATCGTTGCGCATCCGGAGCGGGATAGACGTAGGCGAGGCTATCTTCATAAGGTCGAGGACTGCAGCCACTGGCATCGAGATTCTTGTGCCGGAATGCGATTGGCAATCCGTCGACGACCCCGGCCTTGCCGCCAGCCTCAGCGAATTCTTAGGCTTCGATGCAGACGTGCGACCCTATAAGCGCACGCTGGAAGCGAGCCGGCGCGATGCGTTCGCGCTCGATCGGTATGACGTATCGCCGCTGCATCTCTGACAAGCGCCTCGGTGGACCATCTGAAGACGTTGCATCCCAGCGGCAATCCCGATCGCCGCCGTTTCCGGCCCAATATCCTTATTCAATCGGAACCCGATATTTGCGGGTTCGAGGAACCCTTGTTCCGTTCGATGACACGAGGCTCCCATCCGGCGCCCGTTACAATGTTGTCTTGCCAATAAGGCCTCGTAGGACGTTGGCAATCGATCGGGCCGCGGCGTGGCTGACTGCAGCTCTGCACGCTTGATCCGACTACGCACTGGTTAGCATGATCGACGGCCGCACCTCAGATCTGTGATCTGATCTCGTCAGCAATCGTGTGAAGATATTTCGAGCCGATTGCGCCAACGAGGCTATAGCCGAGCCCGTTACTGGCCCAGCTCCATCCACGAATGTCGTGCTGGTCGCTCGCGACGATCGGCTTATCCTGGTCGACCTGCATGCGACGGGTCAGCATCACCAGCCGGTTCCCCCTGTCGTCGTCGTACATCAGCATGAGGCCGGATCCATGTGGCGTTGGGACGACGCGACCGCCCATGAGCCGGTAGCCGGCCTTGCTGAGATCGGGGATGATGGCCGGACCACCGATTGTCGCGGACGCCAGGTTTTTCAGATCGTCGCCGCCGTCTGCCCGCACCTCGACCGGTCGCAGGCGATCAGCGGCAAACGCGCTGTAACTCGCCGACGCCTCCTGCGCCAAGGCCGCGACGCCTTCCGTCGGAGGCATACTGTAGCCCTTCAACAGCCAGCCGCCTGAAGCGCCGATTGCCAACAGGATGACGGCAGCGGCAGCCATCGGGGCAACTCGGCTTCGCTTCGCGGGTCGTTGTTTCTCGATGATGTTTGCGAGGTTCAACCGGCTTGGAATAGGCTCGGCAGCGATCGGACCCAAAGCCGATCTGAGCGCCGTAGAACCCTGCTGATAGGCTGAGACGCGTTTCGCGGCATCCTGGTTCGTCCCAAGGAAGGCAGCCACCTCCTGGTGCCGTTCTGCATCGAGGGCTCCGTCGACGAAAGCCTGAAGGTCATCTTCGTTGATCGGTCTATTCGTCATTTGACCCTCCGGATAAATGGACCAACAGGTTTGGCGCTCGTTGGTTTGGTCTCAAGAAGAAGTCTCAATTGCTCCCGTGCGCGAGACAGGCGTGACATCACTGTTCCAACGGGCACGTTAAGCACCGTCGCTGCCTCGGCATAGCTCAGGTCCTCGACTGCGACCAGTAGTAGGATGCTCCGATAGTCCGGCGGCAACCGCTCGATGGCCGCAAGGACATCCTGGCCGAACAAGGTGCTGTCCTGGCTGGCATCGACCGCCGCGGTCGCTTCCGGCATTTCGTCGATCGTGACGAGACCGGCGCGCCTGGCCTCCTGGCGTATCCTGTTGACCGCGAGATTGTGCAGGATGGCGAATACCCAGGAGCGGGCATTGGCATCGCGTCGGTGCGCCCAGTTCGTGACGACCCGCTCAAGGCAATCCTGGACGATATCGTCAGCCGTTTCGCGATCGCGGATCAGCCCGCGCGCGTATCGTCTCAGCGCCGGGATCATCGGCTCTACCTGCGTCAGCAGATCATCCATGTCTCAAATCCTCGAGGGCGAATGGCCCGCAGTCAAACCGCGGACCATCTGGTTTGTGCCAGTCAGGTCACATCAATCGGCCTGCACCTGCAGGACCTTGCCGGGCTTGCCGTCGACCGATGAGGCAACGACGATATACCTGCGTTCGTCCTTGTGCTTGGATTCGACGATCTGTCGGATCGGGCCGACTGCGTTGACGATCGCGGAACCGGCCGGGTTCGTCATGAAGTTGGACAGGCCTTGAAGGGGGCCGCTGCCATCCGCCTTGTCTGACAGCGCCAGCACATACATCGTCTTCGGTTCCAGTCCCGTCACCGATGCCTGCAACACCTGCGTCAGCCCCTGGTCGAAGAGCGTGACGCTCGTCGGTGCCGTCTTGCCCTTGTCGCCCTTTGCCGACAGCGTCAGATGAGCAGCGACGCCTGCGGTGCCGAGCGGCTGCAGGTTCTGCATGCCGTCGCCTTCAGGAACGGCGTTGGGCACATAGTTGACGGCTTGTGCCGCCTGGCCGATCGGGATCGTCGCAATGACCTTGTTGGTCAGCGTATCGATTGCGGCCATCGCATCGGCGTTTTCAAGGCCGACATAGACGCGCGTGCCGTCGCCGGAGGGCCAGACACCGTGTGGCAGTTTGCCGACGGGGATGGTCGCGACCTGTTCGAAATTGTCGGTGCGGAAGACCTTGACCTCGTTGAGGCCGCCGACGGTGATGTAGGCGAAGCTGCCGTTCTTGTTGGTGACGAGGTTGACGTGGTTGGTAATCGGGCCGGTGTCGATCGTCTGGATCAGATCGAAAGGCGGCTGGGCATTGAAGACCTGGGTCTTGCCGACGTCCTTGAGCGTGAACCAGACCTGTTTTCCATCCGGCGATGCCGCGATGTTCGGGCAGAAGGGGCTTGCCTGCTTCACGTGGCCGACGAACTGGTGATCGGCGACGGTGACGACGACGGTCTCGGGATTGAAGGACGAGCAGATGTAGCCGTACTTGCCGTCAGGCGAGAAGATCTGCATGCCGGGACCTGCAGGCACCTTGATCTGCGTTTTCTCCTCGAAGGTGGCGGCGTTGATGACGGAGATATAGTCTTCGCCGCGGACCGTTACCCAGACTTCCTTGCCATCCGGCGTATAGAATGCCTCGTGCGGAGAGCGGCCGACATAGGTGGTGTGCTTCACCGCGTTCGTCGCGGTGTCGATGAAGGTCACCGAGTTCGAGCCGATCGAGACCACCGCGATCGTCTTCTTGTCGGGCGAAAAGCCCATGCCGTGGACCAGCACCTGGCCCTTGTAGAGCGGCGAGAGATTGCCGGGCTGGGGATCGCCGAGCTTGATGACGCCGAGAAGCTTGTTGGTCGCGGGATCGGTCACCGACACGGTGTTGGAGAATTGCTCGGCGGCGTAGACGCGGTCCTTGCTGCTGACTGGAATGTCCGGATCAGCGGCGGCGAAGGGCGCCTGTCCGGCGAAGGCGGAAAAAGGCAATAGCATGCTGCCCGCCAGCAAGCTGGCGGCAAAAGATGTACGAATGTTCATTGGGAGGACCTCTGGGTTACATCTTCATGTTGGGGTCCATGCCCTGCATGGTCTTGCTGGGCGCGGATCCGGTGGGGGTAGTCTCCGGAGCGACCTGGGTTGGGGCCGCTTCGGATGGGGGGAGCGGATCGCCGATCGCAAGCTTCATCGCTGCGATCTCCTGCTGTTGATCCACAATAATCTCCTGCGCGATGCGCTTGAGCTGTTCGTTCTTGCCGTACTTGAGGACGGCGAGCGCCATCTCGATGGCGCCCTGGTGATGGGGCGTCATCATCGCCACGAAGTCGCGATCGACATCGCCTGATGGCTTGACCTCCATGTCCGCCATCATCTTGTTCATGGCCGCGTCGTTTTCCGCGAGATAGGCCGCCTCAGGACCGGAGTCATCCATCTGCATCGCCGAATGATCGTGCTGCGAGGGATCATGGGCGGAGGCAGCGCAGGCGCCCGCAGTTGCCAGAATGGTGGCCGCAAGAGCCATCGACTTTCGGGAGGACCAGAGGTTCATCGGCTTCTTCCTTGTTGCTACATCGAGGTAGACACCCGGGCGCAGATTCCATTCCCGAGGGGAGCAAATTATTTTCTCACGCTTGCTGGAGGGACCCGCCAAGGTTGCCCAACACGCCAAGCTGGCCGAAGATGATCGTCGCGGCAGTGTAGCAGTGGAAGGACGTCACCTTGCCATCCTTCAGATGGAAGACGTCGCAGCACGGCGCGTGCATTTCCTTGCCTGTGGCCGCAATCGTGCCGGCTGCCAGCGCGAGAGGGCCGGTATGGGTGCCGTTGAGGGTCAGCTCCACGATGACCACGTCGTCGGTCACGTAGAAGTTTCCGAGCTCGCGGTGCATGTCGTGGAAGGCAGTGGCGTAGATGTCGACGGTCTTGCCGATGTCGGCGCCGTAATATTTCGCGCCAGCCGACACGTCCCAGAAATAGCCGTCCTCGGCGAAGAGAGCGACGAATGCCGCCACATCCTTCACTTCGGCGGTCCGGTAGAGTTCCCGGATGATTTCTTCGTTGGTAGACATGTTGTTTCCTTGGCTTTGCTAGAGTTGGATCAGCGGATGGATTTGAAGGCCTTGCGCATTTCCTGCGCGAAGAGGTCGGGTTGCTCGAAGGCGGCGAAGTGACCGCCCTTGTCGACCTCGTTCCAGTAAAACAGGTTCGGCCAGTGGGCTTCCGCCCACGCCTTCGGCGCGCGGTAGATCTCCTTCGGAAAGATCGTGGCGGCCATCGGCAGTTCGATCCGGCCGGCGTCGAAGCCGCCGCCGTTACGGGCGTTTTCCCAGTAGATGCGAGCAGACGAGGCGGCCGTGTCCGTGAACCAGTAGAGCGAGATTTCATCGAGCATCTCATCGATCGTCAGCGCGTCTTCCGGCTCGCCGCGATTGTCCGTCCATGCCTGGAATTTCTCGTAGATCCATGTCGCTTGGCCGACCGGTGAATCGGCGAGCGCATATCCGATCGTCTGCGGCCGCGTCGCCTGTTCCTTGAAGTAGCCGAACTGATCGTTCGCGAACTTCATCGCCGCATCCATCGCTGCCTTTTCCTCGGGCGTCGGGTTCTCCGGGAGTTTCTCCGGAAAGACGAGCGGCCAGTTCACATGGGCTGCCATAAGTCCTTCGGGGCGGACATGTCCGAGCGCATGGGTCACGCCCGATCCCCAATCTCCGCCCTGCGCGACCCACCTGTCGTAGCCGAGGCGCTTCATCAGCGTGGCCCAGGCATTGGCGGTCCGAACGACAGTCCATCCTTCCGAGGCCGGCTTGTCGGAAAAGCCGAAGCCGGGCTGTGACGGAATGACGACGTGGAAAGCGTCCTCAGCCGAGCCGCCGTGCGCGGTCGGGTCGGTGAGGGGGCCGATGACCTTGAGGAACTCGACGACCGATCCCGGCCATCCATGCGTGAGAATGATCGGCAGGGCGTTCTCATGCTTCGATTTCACATGGATGAAGTGGATACCGAGACCATCGATGCGGGTGCGAAACTGTGGAAACGCATTGATACGCTTCTCGAATTTCCGCCAATCATATTTGCGCTCCCAATAGGCGATCAAAGACTTAGCCTTGTGGAGCGGAACGCCTTGCGACCAGTCCGAGACGATTTCCTGATCGGGCCATCGCGTATTCTTGAGACGGCGCTTCAGATCGTTGATCGCGGCCTGCGGAACGGACACCTTGAAAGGCGTCACCGCGTCGGTTGCCGGTGAAAGCATTGGTTCCGCTTGCGCCGCAATCGCCTGGGATGCCAGCGACGCAACGGCAGGTGCTGCAAGGGCGAACTGAAGGATGCGTCGGCGCGTTGCGACGGTCGATGGGGCGGTCATTTCTTATTCCTCGATTTGATTGCTGTTTGAGCCCGCTCTCAAGCGTTTCGGGATCGGAGGCGTCCGCTGGGGGGCGCGATCCGATCCCGATGGCGTCAGGAGACGCGGCCGCGCGGGTCATCGATGTGCTGCTTTGCGACATCGTAGCGGATACCCTGTCGGTCGAGGATTCGGACATTCTTCACGACAGTGCTCAGAGCCTCGAGGAAGATCGGCGAGTTCTCGTGCGCTTCGTAGGCGGCTTCGTCTCTCCAGCCCTCGACAAGGTGGAAGGTGTTCGGATCCGTCAGATCCTGTGCGAAGGCGTAGAAGACGCATCCGTCGATCTCAGTTGCCGCCTTCATGTCAGGGATCACCGCGTCGATGAAGGTCTGCCGATCGTCAGGGTGAACGCGATAATAGGCGCTGACGAGCATGTTCGTCGGCAGTGTCTTGTCGTGATCGGCCATGGCCGTTTCTCCTTTGGGTGGCTGTGTGTTTGGGATGCGTCGCGCCTAGCGTGACGCGATCAGAACCGTGCCGGATTTGCCTGGCTTCTCGACAAGCGCGGCAGCCTTGCCGACATCCGCGAGATCGAAGTTCTGCTCGACCTGAAAGAGCTCCGGCTTGCCGGCTGCGAGCTCAAGCGCGAGCTTCAGATCGGCTCTGCGGACGTCTACGGGCAAGCCCGCCCATCGACCGACCGTCACGCCCGACAGCCGGATGTCACGTGTCGAAAAGTAAAGCGCGGGGACCGAGATCGGCTGTCCGGAAAGGTCGCCGTAGGAGACCAGGCTACCGCCTTGGGCAAGCAGGCCGACCGCCGCACTGGCGGTCTCGCCGCCAACAGGGTCGAGCACGACGCCGATGGGATGGCCGTCGGCAGCCGCAACGACCTTGTCCTGCCAGTCCGGCTTCTCTGTGGAAACCACCGGGAGATCCGGAAACACAACGTTGAGCTCGTTCACGCCGGCTTCGCGCCGGACGACACCCACGACGTCGAAGCCGCGATCGAGAAGCAGTCCGATCACCAGTCTGGCGACCGCCGAGCCTGCGGCGGTGAGAACGACGACGTCGCGGCCCGGCTTCGCGCCGGATGTCTCGACGGCCCGCAAAAGGAGTGCGGTCGTCAGCGGATTGACGTGCAGCTGTGCTGCGGCTTCGTCCGATACGTTATCGGGGATTTCGGTGACGTATTCGGCCGAGACGATTGCCTTTTCGCTCCACGCGCCTCGGCCGGGGAAGAAGGCGACGCGGGTGCCTGGCTTCAGATCGACGCCACTGCCCGCTTCCTCGACGATGCCGTAGCCTTCGAAGCCGACGCGCACGCCCTCTTTCGGCAGCGTTGCTCCCGGCTGGTAGCGTCCTGCTATACCGAGAAGGTCGCCGTGGTGGACCGGCCGGAGAAGCACCCGGATCAGCACTTCGTTGTGCTCTGGATGTTTGGGATCTTCGACGTCGACTGCCTGAAGAACGTCCTCAGGCTTGCCATGCTTGAAATAGACTGCGGCACGCATCGCGAGCTCTCCTTGAGAATGAGAAGTGGAGCGGCTGTTCGCCGCTCCTGTTTTGCGGTTAGACCTGGGCCTGACCACCGTCTGCGAAGAGCTCGGCGCCGTTGACGAAGCTTGCATCGTCGGAAGCGAGGAACAGAGTTGCCTTGGCGATCTCCTCGGACTCACCGACGCGGCCGAGCGGGATGCGCGAGGCGAGATAGTCGAGCAGGCCCTGCTGCTGCTCCTTGTCGTCGCCGGCAAGCTCGACGAGGCCAGGGGTGCGTGTGGCGCCGGGCGAGACGACGTTGACGCGGATGCCGGTGCCCTTGAGATCAAGCGCCCAGGAGCGGGCGAGGTTGCGGACGGCGGCCTTGGAGGCGGAGTAGACGGAGAAGGCGGCGGTGCCTTCGGTCCCTGCGGTCGAGCCGGTCAGAACGACCGACGAGCCGTTGCCGAGCAGCGGAAGAGCTTTCTGCACCGTGAAGATCACGGCCTTCACGTTGCGGCCGAAGGTGTCGTCGACCTGCTCCTCGGTGATCTGGCCAAGCGGAAGCATGCTGCCGCCGCCGGCGTTTACGACGAGGGCGTCAAGGCGACCCTGTTCCGCTTTCACCTGGGCGAACAGCTTGTCGAGATCAGCATTGCTCGAGGAGTCGGCCTGTACGCCAACCGCGCCATGGCCGATCTCGGCCACTGCCTTATCGAGCGCATCCTTGCGGCGGCCGGTGATGTAGACGCGAGCGCCTTCGGCGGCGAAGAGCTTGGCGGTCGAGAGGCCGATGCCGCTGGTTGCTCCGGTGACGACGGCGATCTTGTTTTCAAGTCTGTTGGTCATTTTACTCTCCTGATGCTGGGCGCGCGAAAGGGTTCAGCCCGAATGCGCGGCCTGTTGAAATTCTGAAACTGTTCGGGAGGTGGCGTTGGCTGTGGCCTCGTCGCCGTCCGATGAGGAGAAGTTAGTTCGTCAGCTTGGCGGC
Source organism: Rhizobium sp. S163 (assembly GCF_030380805.1). NCBI lineage: Bacteria > Pseudomonadati > Pseudomonadota > Alphaproteobacteria > Hyphomicrobiales > Rhizobiaceae > Rhizobium > Rhizobium sp. S163. The sequence continues at coordinate 42,974 of NZ_JAUDSA010000035.1, forward strand.
GAGAAGCCGCTCAGGGTGGAGACATTATCCATGGGGATGGATGGTCTCCGTCGTCACATTGCGTCTGGCATCGACGGCTTCGAATACTTTCGCCGCCCATTCCGTGAAGGCACGCAGCCGCGGGTTTGGAAAACGGTCGGCCGGGTAGACGAGGTGCAGCGGATGATTGTCCGGCTTCCACTCGGGCAACAGTTCGACCAGCGCGCCGCTCTCGAAGTGTGGTCTTGCGAGGAAGCCGAAGCTCTGGCCGATCCCCAGCCCTGACAGCAGCGCGTTCAGATGCGCGGTGCTTTCGTTGACGGAAATGCCGCTGGAAGTCGGGAGATATTCGCTTCGCTCATCGCCGCGTTGAAACCGCAATGGAAATCGCTTTCCGGATGAGGCGGAGAAGTAGCTGACGATCCGATGCGTCTCGATATCCTCCGGCCGCTCCGGCACCTGGAGACCATCCAGATAGCTGGGTGACGCGCAAATGACGTAGTCCAACTCGCACAGTTTCCGCGCCTTCATCGATGAGTCACCCAGCGCCCCGCCGCGGATGACACAATCGATCCCCTCACTCACGAGGTCGGCGGGTCGATCGCTGACGCCGAGCATGAGATCGATATCAGGATACTGGTGCTGAAAGTCGGAAAGCGCGGGGATGAGGATCTGGTTTGCCAGCACGGAGCCGATATCGACGCGCAACTTTCCCTTCGGCGCGCTGCGGGAGCCGGCGACCGTGCCGTCCATGTCATCAAGATCGGCGAGCAGCTTCAGCGCGCGCTCGTGATAGGCCACACCCTCCGTGGTCATCGTGACCGAACGCGTGGTGCGCTCGACCAGCTTGGTCCCGAGATGCCCCTCAAGATCCTGCACGAGTTTGCTGACGGAGGAGCGGGGCAGGTTCAGCGTGTCCGCAGCTTTGGCAAACGAGCCGGCCTCGGCGACGCGGACAAATGTTCGAATGGCGAGTATCTGATCCACGGGAGGTCCGGCTGCTGTTGATTAGATGATCACCATCTATACCGGATCGCTGAGCTTCGTCATGCAAGTTATTGCTTGATTTGGATAATCGCACTGTCGATGCGGTTTGTGAACTTGCGGGTCGCCATTGTGAAAACTCTGCCGGCCGCCTTTCCAGCCGGCGACGATCCTGCCGATTTCGCGCAGGGCCGCCTTCGGCCCGGCTGCGTCGACGAGAATGATCGTCGCCTCGTTGCCCACCGCAAGGCCGTAGGGAACGCCGAGCTGGCGGGCGGCTGATACTCCGACCATATCGAATACTTGCGCGATATCCGCGTCGCGCGAGAGCTGGGCGACGTTGGCATAGAGATTGGCCATCCGGATCAACGACGCATCGCCATAGGGCGTGAAGGGGTTGAGTACGTTGTTGGTTGCAACTGAGGTGACGACACCATGTGCCGCGAGGATATGGGCGGGAGCGACGCCACGTGGCACTAGATGGTCCTGGCCGCGACCGTTGAGGAAGAGATCGGTGGCCGGCAGCACGGTGAGGGCGATCCCTTCCTCGGAGAGGTTCTTCGCAATCTCGATGACCGATGCCTCCGGCAATGCCGAGAGGTTGGTGACGTGGCCGATCGAGACCCGGCCTTGCCAGCCGCGGAGTTTCGTGGCGGCGATGACGGCGGGCAGGTCGGTTCTGTTGGGGTCAAGGCTGAAGTCGAGGTGAAAATCGACGGCGACGTCGTGTTTCACCGCGAGTTCGAAGATCCTCGCGATGTGGCCTTCGGGATCGGGGTCGGTGTAGGGGCAGCCACCGATGAGATCGGCGCCGCCGGCGAGCGCTGCGTCGAGCATGACCAGGGTTTCGGGCTCATTGGTGAGGCCGTCCTGCGCGAAGGCGCAGATCTCGATGTCGATCGCAAAGGCGTAATCCGCCCTGATGCGCTTGATCGCCTCAAGGCAGCGAAAGCCGGCGCGGGGATCGATCTCGACGAAGGTCCGCATCCGCACCGTGCCATGCGCGATTGCCTTCTCGACGACGCGGGCGGCTCGCTCGTAAACGTCCTCCTCGGTGAAGCCGGGCTTTGCGCGTGCTGTCTCGCGCACCGCTTCGGTAAGCGTTCCCTCGCAGATCGAGCAGCGATCGAGGATGCAGGCCTTGTCAAGATGCACATGCGTATCGACGAAACCGCCGAAGGCGAAGTTTCCTTTCCCGTCGAAGCTCGTGACAGCATCGCAGCTGAAACTCTGCTCGATCGCGGCGATCAGGCCATCACGCACGGCGATATCTACGAGGGCACCATCTTCCTCGATACGGACATTGCGGATGACAAGGTCGAAGAGATGATCGGACATGCTGCTCATAGACCGATGGCTCCGCCATCGCTGCGAGGGTCGTGCGCAGCTTCCATTCGTCCGTCTTCGTGGATGCGGATGAGCCCTGCTTGGCCACCAAGCGGGCTGAGCGGGCCTATTGTCGCGACTTCGTGGCCCATGGCGCTGAGTGCTGCCAGCGTATCTGCGCCGATATTCTCCTCAAGCTTCAGGTTGTCACGACTATCCGAGAAGGTGCGGCCGAGCAGGAAGCGTGGTCTCGAAAGGGCCGCCAACGGGTCAAGGCCATGGTCAATCAGCAGACTGAGCAGTAGCGCCAGTGTCTGCGGCTGGCCATCGGCCCCCTGTGTTCCATAGACCAGATGCGGGCGCCCATCCTTGAGCGCGAGGCCGGGGTTCAGTGTGTAAAAGGGTCGCTTGCCTGGCTGAATGCAATTCGGGCTTGCTGGATCGACGCTGAAGGCCGCACCCCGGTTTTGCCATAGAATGCCGGTGTCGCCGGCGACCACGCCGCTACCCCAATCAAAATAGATGCTTTGCAGCAGGCAGGCGGCGCGGCCTTCGGCATCGACGGCAGCCAAAAGCGCCGTGTCGCCCTGCCTGTAGGGGGCGGGCCACTCGGCGGCGCGGCTGGGGTCGATCGCCGCAGCCTTAGCGGCCAGGCGCGCAGGATCGAGAAGCATTTTCGTGGCATCGTCGCCAAACTCCGGATCCGCGATCAGGTGACGATCAAGGAAAGCCTGTTTCACGGATTCCACAAGCGCATGGTAATAGGCAGCGCTCTCAGGTGCCTTATCCTTGGGCGCCAGCTGGGCAAGCACAGCCATGATGCCAAGGGTGGTAACGCCCTGCGTCGGCGGCGGTGGCGCTAGCAGAACGGTGTCACCATAGCCGAGCCGCACCGGATCGACGATACGCGTCCGCGTTGCCACGAGATCGGCGGCCGTCAGCGGAGAGCCTACGGCGGCAAGGCCGCAAGCTATACGGTCTGCCAACGCGCCCTCGTAGAATTCTCTGGCGCCATTTTCAGCGATGGCCTTGAGGGTTTGCGCCAAAGCCGGCTGGCGCTGGATGCCGTCGCGCTGGAAGAGGTCGCGAAAGCCCGGCCATGTCTCGGATTCGCCCGCGCGGAAATCGTGCCAGAATGTCTGCGACGGGCTGACGGCAAAGCCGTCCTCGGCGAGCGTGATGGCATCGTCGAGCAATGCAGCAAGTTGCTCGGAGCCACCCCATACCGTGGTGGAGTGATCGAGCACCTTCTCCCAGCTATCGACCAGGCAGGCGGTCGTCAGCGTCGAGGCCGGACCGCGTGGCGGGATCGGGCCGTTGATCTCGGCATTCGCGGCAGCCTGACCGATGCCGAGGAAGGTCCGCGCGTCGCCATCCTGGTCGCAAACCATCCAGACGGCGTCGCCACCGAGACCGCAGAAATGCGGGTAGGTGACGGCGAGCGCGGCACCCGCGGCGACCAGCGCTTCGATCGCATTGCCGCCGCGCGCCAGCACCTTGGCGCCAGCCTCGCTCGCCTGCCAATGCGGTGCCGTCACCATGCCGTCGCGCGATTGTGCGACGGCTGTTTTGGTCTGCCGGCTCCGGTAGTTCATCAGCGGACCACGGCTCCGTTCTCGGCAACCAGCTGGCCCCCCTTGAAGACGCGGCGCGGCTTCGGAATGGCGACGACGGCTTCCGGGATATGCTCGGCCGCGAGCGTCACGAAATCGGCTTTTGCGCCGATGGCGATGCCATAGCCTTCGAGGTTGAGCGCCTTGGCGCCGCCTGCAGTCACCACTTCGAAAGCGGCGGCGAGTTCCGTATCCGTGTAGAAACCGGAGCGATAGGCGATGATTTCGGCGCGGCGCAGCATGTCGCCATCGCCGAAGGGCCACCAGGAATCGCGGATATTGTCGTTGCCCGAGAAGACGGTGACGCCGGCCGCCCGCAGCAGCGCGACCGGCGGGAAGTTGTGGTTGCCCGGCGCGTTGGTCATGATTGCGACACCGCTCTTCGCAATGAGTGCGGCGATCTTCTTCATCGCATCGCGTCCGAGATCGCCGAGGCCATAGGCGTGGCTGACGGCGACATGGCCCTGCATGCCGAGCGCCGTCGTGCGGGCGCAGATTTCCTCGATGGTCATCGCGCCCATCGTGCCGGCGTCGTGGAGGTGGATATCGACATCGACGCCGCGCTTTTCGGCAATGCCGAAGACCACATCGAGATGTCCCTTGATGTCGCGGTCGAAGGAGAGCGGATCAAGCCCGCCGACCAGATCGGCGCCCATGCCAATCGCCTCTTCCATCAGTTCAGGCGTGCCGGGGCTTTTCAGAATGCCGCTCTGCGGAAACGCAACGAGCTGTATGTCGATGATATCCTTGTAGGCTTCGCGTACGGCAAGAATTGTCTCCAGCGATTTCAGCCCCACCGAGCCGTCGACCATCACATGGCTGCGCATCTGCAGCGCGCCGTTTGCGATGCAGAGGTCGAGCTGCTTGCGGGCGCGCTCGTCCATCGGTGCTGCGGCCGCCATGTTCTCGGCCTGGAAGGCGACGCGCTCATGCACGTCAAAGCCGTTGGTGCAGGCTTTGTGCGGAATCCACTTGTCGCCGTAGAAGCTGGTGTCGAGATGGATGTGCCCCTCGACGAAACTTGGGACCAGAAGCGCGCCGGCAATGTCGACGGTCTTGGCGGCGGTCGTGCTCGTGCCGGCCTTGTTGATTGCCGAGATGCGGCCGTCCGAGACGAGGATGTCGTTGAGCGAGCCATCGGCCAGCTTGGCGTTCGTGAACAGTGTTTCGGTCACCGGGGTCTCCCTTGATGTCTTTGTTCTATCGTCATTTTTGATGCTCCTCCCCATTCATCAGGGGAGGAACGATGTCGTTCGATCGGAGCGGCGCGCCGATCAGTTCTGCGGCAGGGTGCCCTGCACGCCTTCGATGAGCCAGGTCATGCCCTTGATGTCGGCATCGGCGAGTTCCTGACCCTTGGCGACCTTCACGTCACCCTTCTGATCCTTGATCTCACCGGCAAAGGGCTTCAGCTTCCCACTGATGATCGCGGCTTCGGCGGCCTTCATTTCGGCGGCGACCGATTCCGGCAGTTCCGGATTGCTCGTCGTCATCTTGACGTAGCCGCCCGGCCCGAGACCCAGCCAGCGGCTTTCCGCCTTCCAGTCGCCGGCCATGACGGCCTTGGCGGCGTTGATATGGGCGGCACTCCAATCCAGTTCGAAAGAAACCAGCTGCTTCTTCTTAACATAGGCGGAGAAATCGCCCGTCGAGCCGATCGACCAGACGCCTTTCTCCTCGGCGGCCAGTCCCTGCACCGGCGTGTTGGGGCTGCCGGAGATGACATCTGCGCCCTGCGCGATCAGTGCCGCGACGGCGTCCTTTTCCTTGCCGGGATCGACCCAGGCATTGGCCCAGACAACTTTCAGCGTCACGTCGGGGTTGACCGAGCGGGCGCCGAGCAGGAAGGCGTTCAGGCTGTAGATGACCTGCGGCACCGGGAAGGCGCCGACCCAGCCGAGAACGTTGGTCTTGGTGGTGCGGCCGGCGGCGATGCCGGTGAGGTAGGTGCCCTCATAGTGGCGGGCTTCGAAGACGCCGAGATTGTTGCCCGCCTCGATGCCGGCGCAGCATTCGAAATGCGACTTGGGCAACATCGGAGCCAGTTTCTTCAGCGAGGCATATTGCGAGAAGGTGGTGCCGAAGATCAGCTTGTTGCCCTGTGCGGAAAGCTGGCGGAACAGGCGCTCGCAATCCTGAACCTGTGCGATGTTTTCGAGCACCGTCACCTTCACCTTGTCGCCGAATTCCTTTTCGAGCGATTTCCAGGCGTTAGCCTGGAAGTATTCCCAGCCGGTATCGGAGATGGCGCCCATGTGGATGACGCCGACCTTGAGCGGCTCTTCGGCGGCGAAAAGCGGTCTGGCGCCGGCGCCAATCGCAAGCGCGCCGGCGGCGCTGGTTCTCAGGAAGTCGCGTCTGGAAAATGTGGTCATTTCGGTTCCCTCTGTTGTTGTTTGGTTTAAGTGATGGACGGCTGTTTCAGCCCTCGGCGGCAAATGGCTTGCCGAGGGAAGCGGGGACGTTGAGGCGCATCAGCGCGGCGTTGCGCGAGATCAGCACCAGCACGACGATCGTGACGAGATAGGGAAGGGCGGACATGAGCTCGGACGGCAGCCCGATGCCGGCGCTCTGGGCAAAGAGCTGGGCGATCGTGGCGCCGCCGAAGAGATAAGCGCCGAGGAAGCAGCGTCCCGCCCGCCAGGTGGAAAAGACGACCAGTGCCACGGCGATCCAGCCACGCCCGGCAATCAGCCCCTCGGTCCAAAGCGAGGTGTAGACGATCGATACGTAGGCGCCCGCAATGCCGGCGCTTGCACCGCCGAAAAGCGTGGCGAGGTAGCGGATCGTGTTAACGGGATAGCCGAGCGCATGCGCAGATGTGGGCGATTCGCCGATCGCGCGCAGGATCAGCCCGCTGCGGCTGCGGTTGAGGAAATACCAGACGCCGGCGAAGAAGGCCCAGGACAGCCAGGCCAGCGGATGAAGTTGGCCGAGAATGACGCCCAGCAGCGGGATTTTCGCGGCAATCCTTGATGCTGTCGAAGGCTCCATCACGATCGCCATGCCGATGTAGGGCTTGCCGATGAACGAGGCGAGACTGGTGCCGAAAATCGTCAATGCCAGCCCGACCGCGATCTGATTGGCGCGGAAGCCGACGGCGAGAACCGCGAACATGAGGGCGAGCAACATCGCCGCCAGCATGGCCGCGACTACTGCGAGCCACAGGCTGCCGGTCGCCATCATCACGATGAAGGCAATCACCGCGCCGATGACCATCATGCCCTCGACGCCCATGTTTAGCACGCCGGAACGTTCGGCGACGAGTTCGCCGAGTGCAGCGTAGATCAGGGGCGTGCCGGCAACGAGTGTGGCCACAAGAATGGGAAGGATCTGGTCCATCATGTGGCGGCTCCCTGGCGGTTGGAGGACTGGAAGCGGATTCGGTACTGAATGAAGACGTCTGTCGTCAGCAGGAAGAAGAGCAGCGTGCTCTGCAACAGGCCGGTGATCGAAGACGGCATGCCGAGCGACATCTGCGCGACATCGCCCGAGAGATAGAGCAACGCCATCAAGAGGCCGGAGAGCAGGATGCCGACCGGGTGCAACCGCCCGAGAAAGGCAACGATGATCGCCGCGTAGCCATAGCCGGGCGAGGCGGTCGGGAAGATCTGGGCAAGCGGGCCGGCGATCTCGCCGACGCCTGCGATGCCGGCAGCCGCACCGCTCGCAAGCATGCCGATCCAGACCGCGCGGCTGACGCCGAAGCCGGCATAGCGGGCGGCGCCTTCGGAGAGGCCCGTGACCTTGAGCTGGAAGCCGGCGAAGCTGCGGTTCATGAACAGCCAGCCCGCGACAACCGCGCCTAGCGCGAAGAGGACGCTGACATTGGCGCGGGTGTCCGCGATCAGGATCGGGAAGAGGGCATCCGGCGCCAGCGGCTCCGACTGCGGGAAGTTGAACCCGGCCGGATCGCGCCAGAGGCCGAAGATCAGCCAGGACAGCCAGAGGGCCGCGACGTAGTTCAACATCAGGCTGACCAGGATTTCGCTGGCATTGAACTTTACGCGCAATAGCGCGGGGATGGCCGCCCAGAAGACGCCGCCGACAGCGCCGGCGATCACCATCAATGGCAGAACCCACCAGCCGCCGGCCGGGCCAAACTTCAGCGCGACATAGCCGGCGAAGATGACGCCCACTGTCAGCTGCCCTTCGGCGCCGACGTTCCAGATGCCGGCGCGAAAGCCGATCGCGAGGCCGACGCCGATCAGCACCAGGGGTGCAGCCTTGATCAGCAGCTCGCCGAAACCGTAGAGATCGGCGAGAGGCGCGGTCAGGAAGATGATCAGCGCTTCAAGTGGGTTTTGGCCGGCGAGCGCGAAGAGCGCCATGGCAACGATCGACGTCAGCGCAATCGCGATGACCGGCGACATCAGGATCATGATGCGCGAGGGATTGGGGCGCGGTTCAAAGCGCATGGGCAAGCTCCTTGCTGGCGCGTTCGTCTGGCTCGTCGCCGGCACTTTGGCCGGACATGGCAATGCCGATCGCATCGCGGTTTGCCTCGGCAATCGGTATGGCCGCCGTCAGCCGGCCGCCGGCTATGACGGCGATTTTGTCGGAGATCTCGAAGAGTTCGTCGAGTTCCTCGGAGATGACGACGATCGCCGCACCCCGATCGCGCAGGTCGAGCAGCGCCTGGCGGATGATGAGTGCCGCTCCGACGTCCACACCCCAGGTCGGCTGCGAGACGATCAGCACGCCCGGCTCCTGCAGGATCTCGCGGCCGATGATGAATTTCTGAAGGTTGCCGCCGGACAGGCTGCCGGCCTGCGCCTGGGCGCCTGGCGTCCTGACGTCGAAGGCCTGAATGCAGCGCTCGGCATAGGCCTTAACGCGATCGAAGCGGATGAGACCGGCGCGAATAGCGCCGTTGCGATTGGCGGTGAGCAGCACGTTCTCCAGGAGCGGCAGCGAGGGGACCGAGCCCTGCTTCAGCCGATCCTCGGGAACGGAGCAGAGGCCAAGCCGCCTCCGGCCGGCCGGATCGCGGTGGCCCGTTGGCTTGCCGTCGATGGTGATTGCATCGGCATTCGATAGCGGCGTTTCGCCCGAGAGTGCTCCCAGCAGTTCCTGCTGACCGTTGCCCGAGACGCCGGCAATGCCGAGAATTTCGCCGCCGCGCACCGCAAAGCTAATGTCGCCAAGTGCCGTGCCGAACGGATCCTGGGTAGGGAGCGTCAGACCGGACACGCTGAGGCGTGTTTTGCCGGCCAACGTGTCGCCGCGATGGCGAAAGCTCGGGAGATCGGCGCCGATCATCATGCGGGCCATCGAGGCTGGGCTTTCCTGTCTAGGATCGCACATGCCGGTGACCCGGCCGCCGCGCAGGATGGTTGCGGTATGGCAGAGATCCCTGATCTCGTTCAGCTTGTGGCTGATATAGAGAATGCTGCATCCCTCGGCCGCGATCTGGCGCAGCGTGACGAAGAGCGTTTCGACCGCCTGCGGCGTCAGCACAGAGGTCGGCTCGTCGAGAATGAGCAGGCGCGGATTTTGCAAAAGCGCGCGGATGATCTCGACCCGCTGCCGCTCGCCGACTGACATCGTGTAGATATGCCGCTCCGGCTCTACCGGCAGGCCATAGCGCGCGGCGACTTCGTTGATCCTTCTCGACAGCGGTTCGATCGGCGGGCGGCCCGGCAGCGCCAGCGCGATGTTTTCCGCCACCGAGAGCGTGTCGAACAGCGCGAAGTGCTGGAACACCATGCCGATACCGAGCTTCTGCGCATCGGCGGGCGAGGCGATCGAAACCTCGCGCCCATCCCACAGGAGCTCGCCGGAATCCGGTCGTACCATGCCGTAGATGATCTTCATCAACGTCGACTTGCCGGCACCGTTCTCGCCGACGACGGCGTGGATCTCACCCGGACGGACGCAAAGGTCGATCCGGTCATTGGCGACCACGGCCGGATAGGCCTTGCGGATTCCTCGCAGCTCGAGGCGGTGTTCGGTATGTGGCGATATCGTATGTGGCATGATGACAATCTTGGCTACATGATCTCTATAATCACGTATGCAACATTGATGCCAGTCCGTATCGATTGTCGCGGCGAACGATGCGCCGAGGCGCTAAATTTATGGAATCGTTGATATAAAACCCGAGTCGCACCTGGCTGCGCCCAAGTCGACAAGCAGTCCCGGTTGGTTCCACGTCTACATAAAATGCAAAATCATGTATACGTGATTGAAAAAGCGGCAATCAGCCCGCGGTGCGAGCGGAGAAGCGGGAGAGGATCGAGCCAAGATCAGGCTCAATGGCCGCCTCGTCCTCGAACAGCGCCCGGCTTTCTACTGACGACAGATGATCATCCATCAAGCGCTCAGCGGCGGCGATATCGCCCTTCTTGAGGGCAGCGATGAGCCCGGAGTGCTCGCTGATGGCGCATTCGCTCGAATGCGGGCGGCTATACATGGCAAGGATCAGCGAACAGCGCGACACCAGTTCGGAGAGATAGCGCTGCAGGAGTGCATTGCCCGCAAGGTCGGCAAGCTTCAGATGGAACTCGCCGGCAAGCCGCGTCGAAAGCCGGACGTCGCCCTTGGCATGGGCGCCCTCCTCCTCCTGGACATGTTCGCGCAGGCTCTTCTCGATGGCGGGGCTCCAGCGCTTGACCACCGCCTTCATGACCTCGCGCTCCAGCGCACGGCGCACCGCGAATGCATCGCGTGCTTCCTCAAGGCTCGGCTGAGCGACCGTGGCTGTGCGTTTGTGATAGGTATCGACCAGCCCCTGAGCCTGCAATTTTGCCAGCACGGCGCGTACCAGAGTACGGCTCATGGAAAAGTGCTTGCCGATCTCATCCTCGGGCAGCTTGGTACCGGCTTTGATCGCCTGCTCGATAATGGCCTGTCTCAGGGTGCGATGGGCGATATCGACCCGGTCGGAATTCGATGACATGGGACTTCAATGAATGTTTCGGTGGCGTATACGCTATATCGCCATCATGCGTACAACAAGTGCCGCGCCCTATATCGCAGATAACAGTTACCGCGCTCCTGCACCGGATGCGCGATGTATACTGCGATATCGCGCGGGCGATTCCATAAGAACCCGCCGGAATGCCGCTGCGAATGCACTGTCGGAGGCATAGCCCAGCGACTGCGCAATGCGCGGCAGGGGTTCGTCACCGCGGCGAAGGCGGGCGGCGGCGATCCGCATCCGCCAACGGACAAGGTAGTCCATCGGGGATGCCCCAACGGTCACCTTGAAGCGTTCGGCAAACGTCGAGCGGGACTGGCCAACGAGGCGCGCAAGCGTTTCGACCGTCCAAGGGTGCGCGGGATCAGCGTGGATTGCCCGCAGCGCCGGTGCCAGGCGATTGTCCGCAAGGCCCGCGAGCCATCCGGGATGCTGAGCGCGGTCCTGCGCGAGGTAGGCGCGCAGAACGTAAATGAACGTTAGGCGCAAAAGATCGTTGCAGGCGACACGAGAACCAGGTGCCGTACCGTTCCATTCACGGTCCAGTTGCTCAAGCAGCCAGCCGATCGGGCCGGCATCGTCACTTTTGATGACGACGAGCGGTGGCAGCGCATCCGTCAATAGCGAACCATCTACCGTGTCGAGATTGACACTTCCGCCGAGCAACACGAAGTCAGAGCCGTCGCCGATCGTCACATCGAGGCCGGCATTGGCGAAAACCTTGCTTGCCGGGACCGAAGGCACCTTCGGATCGCTGCAAAGTGTAAACGACCTGCCGCTGACGACAAGGCAGTCTCCGGCCTCAACACGGCGAGGTGCGGCGCCGTCCTCGATAATCCATGCGGCACCGCGCCGCACGGCATTGAACTTCAGATAGCTCGGCGCTGGAAAGGCGACTGACCACGGTCCCGAGGCAGCAAACCGCACGGAAAACAGCGCGCGGGCATCGATTGCGCCCAGAACGTCGGAGAGAGCATCATGCATGTTTTGGACGATCACGACAAAATTCCGGATTCTTCAGGCTGCAGTCACCGAAAATCTACACGATATGCGTTGCGGACACCAGAAAAACGAAGGAGTGAAGACATGTCCGAGCAAAAACCAATCGGATCGCCATTCGGCGCAGCGAGCACGGCACTTAACGTCGTCGAGGGCCTCGATCTTACCGGCAAGACGGCGATCGTGACGGGCGGCTATTCCGGGCTTGGGGTGGAAACAACGCGGGCGCTTGCAAGCGCCGGCGCGCATGTGATCGTTCCGGCGCGCGATCGCGGCAAGGCCGAGCGGACGCTGGCCGGAATAGGGAACGTGACCATCGAGACGATGGACCTCACCGACGCCGCATCGATCGCCGCCTTCTCGAACAGGATTGTTGGACAGGGCAGGGCTGTCTCCATCCTGATCAACAGCGCCGGGATCATGGCAACGCCGCTGGCCCGCGATGTCGACGGCCATGAGAGCCAGTTCGCCACCAACCACCTTGGACATTTCCGGCTGGTGGCCGGTCTTTGGCCGGCTCTCGTTAAGTCGGGTAACGCCCGCGTCGTCTCGGTCTCCTCGCGGGGTCATCAGATCTGCCCGGTCGATTTTGACGATATCGACTTCCGCGCGCGCCCCTATGACAAGTGGCAAGCCTATGGTCAGGCAAAGACCGCCAATGCGCTTTTCGCGCTTGGTCTTGATCAACGTGGAGCGGCATTCGGTGTGCGGGCGTTCTCCTTGCACCCCGGGGTCATCCTGACGGACCTCGCCCGCCATCTCAGCGAAGACGAGATCAATGCGTTTGATGTCTATGACGAGAACGGTGATCGCCGCGTCGATCCCTCCCGCGATTTGAAGTCACCGGAGCAGGGCGCCGCGACGAGTGTGTGGGCCGCAACTTCACCGCAGCTGGTCGGGATAGGCGGTGTCTACTGCGAAGATTGCGAGATATCTCTACCTCAGGAAGAGGCGCCGGGAGACAAGGGCGTTGCGCCGTGGGCGATGGATCCCCAAGCGGCCGATCGGCTATGGGATATCTCGAAAACGATCACCGGTATCTCGCCGGGAGATATGTGACGCCTTGGCCTGCGGCCCGTGGAAAGCGGCCGCAGGCCAAACAAGGGGCGGGAAATGGTACGCCGTGTGTGCGCTGGATGTCACGGTTTTGTCGCTCGCCCTATCGTGCCGCAACAAACCGCAATGCGCGACAGAGCATGACCGTAACGATCGTTGAATGGTCCTCGTCGGCGCCGACCTCGAATTTCACCGCCTTTTCGCCGACAACGGGACGGATGGCCTCCGCAAACTCTCGCGCGTTGTCGATCATCCGTCTTGCCTCGCGCACTTGATGATAGCGACCCGTCAGGCTTTCCAGGTCCTGCCAGGGCGCGAGTTCCTGCTCCCAACGGCCGGCGGAGATATGAAGCCGCAGCGGGGTAGGGGCACGGATCGCGGCGCCCGCCTGCATCAGCCCGGCTCGGTCCCACCAGATGGAGGGGCTGAAGCTGATATAGCCTGAGAACAACTCAGGGCGGCGGCTCAATATGTCGAGGACGAAGTAGCCGGCAAGCGAGTGCCCCATCAGCATTCGGCGGGCCGGATCGGCAGGATAGGCCGTCTCGATATGCGGCTGTAGCTGCGTGCGCAGAAACGCGACGAATGCGTCCTGTCCACCGCAGGCGCCACTGGACGCATCGGGTAGAGCCGCCTCATCCGGCGCATGGCGCGTGAGGTCGAACTGCCGGCGGTCTATGTTGTAGCTTTCGGTATCAGGGTAGCCGATGCCAACAACAATGGACGGTGATATCCCGGTCGCCTGTGGGCGCCGTGACACGCGCTTCATCGTTTCCGAGACGGTCACGAAATCGGAATTGCCATCGAGCAGATAGAGAACGGGGAAACCCGATGCCGGCGGTTCGACGTCTGGAACCGACACGAAGATCTCGTAATCGAGACCGCTCACGATCGATCGCTGGCGGAACCTTTCGCAGCCGGGCAGGACATAGGGTGTCCGGATCGATGTCTCGGGACATTCTGCCGATTGCTGGTGATGCTTTTTCATGCTGCGACCGAACCCCATCATTTCGTCCAATATGCTCCCGTGAGCGGCACGGCCATGAAGCCGTTGAACTCCTGTCGCACGGCCTCCACATCGATATCGGCAAACAGATCGGGATGCACCCAGCGGGCGATCAGCTCAAGTGCCAGAAGATCGAGCGGCGAATTGAAGAGCTGTTGGGAAATGCCGTGAATATTGCCCTTTTCGATCGCCGGTAGCGATGAGAACCCCGGGCGCGCGAGAAGGCGATCGAGTGACGCTTGTGTCTCCGACGCACTGTAGTTCGGACCGACCAGCAAGCCGCCGCGCTTTTCCATATACTGGCCGCCGCTGGCGATATAGATATCCGGCTTGGTTGCGAGCGCATATTCCAGGCTGATCTGCCCGGATGGTCTTCCCTTCAGAACCGCGCCGATATTGGCGCCGCCGGCAAAATCGATGAACCGGCCCACATTGCCCGAGCCCGGCGAATTGCAGCATGCTTCATCTGTGGACGCATGCGTCTCCATGAAGACGACCGGCTTTTGCAGAGCGCCCGCCTTGCTGATCCTGTCCGTCAGCATGCGTTTCTGTTGCTGCCGGAACGCGACGACTTTTTGCGCCTGTTCATCGCGGCCGATCGCCTTGCCGAGGATATCAAGGCTCTTGTCGGTATTGACGAAGGGATCGGCGGAGAAATCGACGAAGATCACAGGAATGCCGGCTTCATCGAGCTGTGCAAGCTGCTGCTCGGCCGGACGCGAGTGCAGCGATAGGACAACCAGATCGGGCTTTGCCGCGATCACCTGCTCCACCGCCATGTCCTGCGTGTTGCTCGTAGATTTCGGCAAGGTGTCAATCGCCGGGAACTTCGCCAGGTAGGTCGCGTAGAGCTCGCGGCCGAAACGATCGATGTCATGCGGCCATGCGGCAACCAGGCTGACGGGATTGTCGCTCAGGAACGACAGCGCGATGATCAGCCGCCCGTCGTCGACCAGAAGCCGGCTCGCCGGCTTCTGGAGGGTGACGTTGCGGCCCTTGAGATCGGTCAGCGACAGCCCAGCATGCGCCGAACTCGCGACGCCTACCACGATTAGCATGGCAAGGAGGCTAAACATGCCAAGCATGTAGCGTCTCGTCGAATGGACCAATCTCGTCACCGCATTCATCTCCATCACCATTTATAGGCAAGCGTTGCCATGACGGTCCGACCGGTGCCGTAGAAGCATTGCGCGGCGGAGGCGCAAGCAGCGACATATTCCTTGTTGAACAGGTTCGTCACGTTGACCGCAGCTGTCAGGCCATTGAAATCAGGATTGTTCTGGCCGAAGTCGTAATGTACTGCCGCGTCGAACAGCGTGTAGCCAGGCACCTTCATCGCGTCGGTATTCGTGGCGTCGCCGTAAGTGCCGCCTATATAGCGCGCGCCACCGCCAAAACCGAGGCCGGCAAGCGGGCCATCGCTCAGCGTATAGTCGGCCCAAAGGTTTGCCATGTGCTCCGGCGCGCCAACGGGGGCGTTGCCTTCCACATTCGCGACGTTGCTCTTCGTGACCTTGATGTCGTTGTAGGAGTAAGACGCGATCAGGTTAAGGTTATCCGTCACCGCGAACTTCGCTCCCAGTTCGACGCCGCGCGAACGGACCTCACCGGTCTGCGTCTGGCACACCGTTGCACTGCAGCCCATGCTCGTTCCGGTGCCCGGATGGGCGGTGTCCGTCGTCAGCACGTTCTGCTGGGTCAGGTCGTAGAGCGCAACGGTAAAGAGCGCGTCCATGTTCTGCGGCTGATACTTGATGCCGACCTCATACTGCTGGCCCGTCGTCGGCTTGAAGTTGACGCCGCCGTAGCCGGTCCCGGTGGTCGGGTCGAAGGAGGTGGAATAGCTGGCGTAAGGAGCGATGCCGTTATCGAACTCGTAGAGAAGACCGGCTTTCCAGGTGAAGGCGCTGTCGGTCGTCTCGGAATTGCTTGTGACATTCGAGGTGAGATTGGTCGTCGCATTGTCGATGCTGGCCCAATCCTGGCGGCCGGCGAGAACGAAGGACCAATTGTCCAGCTTCATCTGATCCTGAATATAGACGCCGGTCTGCCGGCGCGTCTGGTCCTGATGCCCGGTGAACTTGACGTTCGGAGCGGCCTCGTACACGGGGTTGAGGTAGTTCAGATAGGTGGTTGCGCCGTTTCCATAGGTCGCGCTCGCGTCCACCTGCTGGTAATCGAGGCCGAACAGGACGGTGTGCTCCAGCGCGCCCGTATTGAAATCCGCCTGCGCCTGGTTGTCGACGGCCAGCGCGTTGAACTGTTCGACATAATGGGTCGACTGGCGCGAAAGGCACAGATAGCTCACGCCGCCGCAGCTCGCGGCACTTGCCCATGGGGCGCCCGGCGCGACCGAGTAGGCCTTGAACTCGCTCTCATCATGCATGAAGCGCAGGTTCTGCCGAACCGTCCAGGTATCGTTCAGGTGCTGCTCGAACTCGTATCCCAGCGTCGCCTGCGTGCGCTCGAACTGGTTGTAGTTCGGATTGCCGCTGAAGAAATCATAGGGGATCTGGCCGTTCGGGTTCGTCTGCAGGGTGCCGAGCGCCGGCATCCAGTTCGTCAGCGCAGCGTTCGGATCGCGTGTATAGCTCGCCTTCAGGGTCAAGGTCGTGTCGTTGTCGGGCGCCCAGGTAACCGATGGAGCCAGCGCGACGCGCGAGCTGTCGGAATAGTCGAAGCCGAGATCGTATTGGGTGGCGATGCCGGTGAGCCGGTAGAGAAGCTGGTCATTGCCTTCAACCGGCCCGGTGAAATCGAAAGCCGCTTCAGCGCGACCATTATTGCCGAAGCGCGTCAGCACCTCGTGAGAGGCTTCCGCTTCCGGCTCCTTGCTGACCAGATTGACGAGGCCGCCGGGATTGCCGGAGCCGTAGAGCACCGATGCCGGTCCGCGGGTGATATCGATACGCTGCAGGAAATATGGATCGACCGACGGCACATTGTAATTGAGCCCCGTCGGCAGCCTCAGACCATCCCAATAATGGATGTAGTTTGCTGCTCCCCCGAAACCTCCGAAGCCGCGGATGAAGACGCTGTCGAACCGGTCGCCGGGTCGCGAGCCCGTCGTGACGCCCGGCTCATAGCGCAGTGCCGCTGCCACGCTGGTCGCGCCGCGCTTCTCGATGTCTTCTTGCGTCACCACGGAGACTGACTGAGGCGTCTCGATGAGCGGTGTATCGGTCTTTGTACCCGAGCGCGAACGCTTGGCGATCGGACCCTTGTCCTTCGCGCCATCGGCCGTGATGGTGATCTTCTGCAGATCGGTCGCCGTCTGTTCTTGCGCCACGGCGGTGGCCGCTCCGAGAATGGCGGGCGTGACGACCGCTGCGCGGAGGAGAATTCGAATAGAAACCATTATGTCCCTCAGTCACCCACGAGGCATCTGCTGTCCAGTCCAACGACCGGAAACACACACTCGTTTAAAATATGATGGAATTAATCATGTTTATTCTCTATACGGCGAAGGGGATGTCCGGCCACCGCGAACTTGTTTGAAAAAGCCTCAATCTCGTTTGCAGAACACACGGTGGCGGTGCGGCATCAAAAAACGGGACTGGTTCGATGAATTCGCTCGTCAAGGCGCAGGATTTTTTTGATCACTTGCAGAAGGAGAACCAATCCTTCCGCCTGCTCGCATCCAACCGGCAGGGCGAGGATACGCTTCTGCGCGGTCGCTTCCAAAAGACACAGATCCGCAGCGGGCTCACCGTTCACTATTCCGACGTCACCAATCTTTGCGACCTGCGCACCGAAACCGAAGCGCCGCCGCATCTTGGCATCAAGCTGTTCTTCCAGGGCGGCGTCAGCGCCAGTATCGGCGACAAGGATATTCCGATGGCGCAGCAGCAATCCGGTTCGGGACGCTGGGTGCCTTCCGCCACGCTGTTCTATCAGAAAGAACGCGAGGTCTTTCGCCGGCGCGCGGCGATCGGCGATCGGGTGAGGAAGCTAACCATCAAGATCTTCCCGGAATGGCTGGAATCAGGGGATGTGCTTGGCGGGTCCGGCGCCGATGCGCTGAGGCAATTCACCGCGACCACACTTGCGGCCCAATCCTGGAAGCCGAGCGCTTCGCTGATCGCGCTTGCGGAACAGGTGATCAACCCAGCCGGTGTCGAGACCTATCTATCGCGCCTCTATATGGAAAGCCGCATCCTGCAGATCATCGCCGATGCTTTCTCCCAGGTCACGAATACCGGCCATGCCCAGCCCGAGCCTCACAGCCTCAGCCCCGTCGAACGCCAGCGCCTGAAACGCGCGGAAGAGTTGCTTGCGGTCGATGGTCCCCCACCTTCCGTCGATGCGCTGGCTGCCGAGGTCGGCGTCGGCGTCAACACGTTGCAACGCCTGTTTCACACCGCCTATGGGACGACGGTGTTTCACTATATACGCAAGATCAAACTTGATCAGGCGCGCGTGGCGCTGGAAACCGGCAAGCTGACCATCGCGCAGGCAGCATTCGTCGCCGGCTATTCA
Organism: Rhizobium sp. S163; assembly: GCF_030380805.1. NCBI lineage: Bacteria > Pseudomonadati > Pseudomonadota > Alphaproteobacteria > Hyphomicrobiales > Rhizobiaceae > Rhizobium > Rhizobium sp. S163. Next base: position 61,338 of record NZ_JAUDSA010000035.1, read on the forward strand.
AGCGCCGCGAATTTCGCCACGGCCTTCCGCAAGGTCTTCGGATTTTCGCCGAAGGATGCGCGCTCGAGATAGGCTTGGCGACAGTCAGGCTCTCTGCGGCTGGCGCGTGTCCTGCGCCTCAAGATAACGATAGCGTGCGCCAGGATGGGGCGCCTCTAATCGCGGGCCATGGCCGAACAGCTTTTCGCGCAATGTGCCCTGACGATAATCCCTCTTGTAGACCCCGCGTTTTTGCAATTCCGGCACGAGCAGATCGACTGCGTCCTCGAAGCTCTCGGGCGTGATGGCATAGGCGAGATTGAACCCGTCGACATCGGTATCCTCGACCCATTCCTGCAGCAGGTCGGCGACCGTCTGCGGCGAGCCGACGAAAACAGGGCCGAAGCCGCCGACGCCGACCCAGTCGGCCATTTCGCGCACCGACCAGACCTTGTCGGGGTCGATCGTCGTGAATGTTTCGACAGCCGATTGCACCGCGTTGGTGTGGCGGTGGCGTAGTGGCTCATCGGGTGAGAACTGGCCGAAATCGATCCCAGTCCAGCCTGAGATCAACGTCTGCGCGCCTTCGAAAGAGGCGTAGCGGCGATAGTCATCGAACTTCTTTTTCGCTTCCGCATCGGTCTCGCCGAGGATCACGGTCTGCAGATTGAAGGCGAGGATCTCGCGTGGATTGCGGCCGGCGCGCTCGGCTGCCTCCCGGACATTGGCGACATAACGCTTTAGTACCGGCTTTGAGGGAGCGGCGACGAAGATGCACTCTGCATGTTCCCCCGCGAAATCCTTGCCGCGGCTGGACGCGCCGGCCTGGTAGAGGACCGGCGTGCGCTGTGGGGAGGGTTCGCTGAGGTGGATGCCCGGCACCGTGAAATGCTTGCCGGAATGACCGATCGGGTGGACCTTCTCCGGATGCGTGAAGATGCCGGCGGCGCGATCGCGAACGACGGCGTCATCTTCCCAGCTGCCCTCCCAGAGCTTGTAACAAACCTCCAGATATTCTTCCGCCAGATCATAGCGGTCGTCATGCTTGGTTTGAGCGGATTGACCGATGTTGAGTGCACCGCTGTTGAGGTAGGAGGTGACGATGTTCCACCCGACGCGGCCTTTTGTGAGATGGTCGAGCGTCGATATGCGGCGGGCGAAGGTGTAGGGATGTTCGAAGGAGAGCGACGCCGTCAGTCCGAAGCCGAGGTTTTCAGTCACATAGGCCATGGTCGGGATCAGCTGCAGCGGGTCGTTGACCGGCACCTGCGCGGAATGGCGCAGTGCCGCGTCGACATTACCGTGAAGCACATCATAGACGCCGAGGACGTCTGCGATAAACAGGCCATCGAACTTGCCGCGCTCCAGCGTTTTCGCCAGATGCACCCAGTAGTCCATGTCCTTGTAGGTCCAGGACTTATCGCGCGGATGTCGCCAGAGACCTGGTGACTGGTGTCCGACGCAGTTCATGTCGAAGGCGTTCAACCTGATTTCACGGCTCATGTCATTCTTCCTGCGTATTGTCTGGGCGCCCGCCGATCAGGCGCCGCCGGTCTTTCGGTTGATGAAGCTGAAGGCGAGCACGGCGAAGATGAGCGTGCCGGTGCCAACCTGCTGCCAGTAGAAATTCAGCCCGGTGAGGAGCAGCCCGTTGGCGACGATGCTCAGCAGCAGCACGCCAAGCACCGTGCCGGCAATATTGGGCCGGCCGAGCGGCGAAAGCGTTGTACCGATGAAGGTCGCTCCGATCGCGTTCAAGAGAAACGCGTTGCCGGAGGAGGGGATGTAGACGGTGACAGTCGCCGTCAGGATCAGGCCGGCAATGGCGGCGACAATCGCGGTCAGGATGAACGTCACGGCGACATGCCGGCCAAGGCCGATGCCGGAATAGCGCACGACGCTCGGCTGGATGCCGATCGCCAGCACCACGCGGCCAAAGCGTGTGCGGGCGAAGATGAACGCGGCGGCGGAAATGACAAGGATCGCGATCAACAGCGGCAGCGGAAAGCCTGATATCGTGCCGTGGCCGATGAAGCGGAAGGTGTCGGGCACGCCCGATGGCGGCAGATAGACCGGGTTGCCGCCATTGGTCAGCAGTTGCTGCACGCTGCGACCGATGAACAGCGTGCCGAGCGTTGCCAGAAACGGCGAGACGCCGATGCCTGAGATCAGCACCGCGTTGAAGGCGCCGACGATCGCGCCGGCGGCGATGCCGCCAAGCAGACCGATCGCAACCGGCTGTCCGGCAAGGACCAGCGAGACGAAGGCAAAGCTCGCGAAATCGACTGCCGTGCCAACCGAGAGATCGATACCGCCGGCCGATACCGCAAAGGTCATGGCCACGGAGACGATCGCAAGCAACGTGAAGCTATTGACGAGAAGGCTCTGCAGATTGCCTGCAGTCAGAAATGTCGGCGTCGCCGCGGAGAAGGCGGCAAAGACCGCGATGAGCGCCAGGATCAGCCCGTATCGCGCGAGACCGGAGAGCACACGGTGGTGCCAGGGCGCGACGGGAGCATGGGAGGCCGAAAGCGACATGGTCAAATCTCCCGCTTGCGAAGCAATGTGGTTGCCGAGACGACGATGAGGATGAGAATTCCCTGGACGCCGCTGACCAGCGTGCTGGAAAGGTTGAGGAGCTGGAAGCCGTTGACAAGGAAGCCGACGAGGAGTGCAGAGAGCAGCGTGCCAGTTATCGTCGGCACAAGTCTGCGGGAGAACACCGCGCCTAGAAGCGCCGTGACGACAACAGGAAGCAGCATCTCGCTGGAGCCTGTCGTGCTGCCGCTCAGATAAGACACCGACAGAATGCCGGCGATACCGCCGCACAGGCCACTCGCCAGGAAGGCTCCTGCCAGCAGGCGCTTCAGCGGCAAGCCGGCAGCGCGCGCAGCATCGGGGAATTCGCCGATCGCATAGAGCCGGAGGCCAAGCGGTGTGTATTGCACGATCGCGGTCACCACGGCGGTGAAGCCGAGGAGCACATAGGCAAGCACAGGAATTCCGAAGGCATCAGAGGCAGATAGTGCGGTCAGGAAATCGGTGGACGCTGGAACGACCGTATTCTGCGTGAGCACCAATTCGAGGCCCGCCACGACGTTCATTACGGCAAGCGTCGCAAGCAGCGGCACGATGCCGGCGAAGACGACGGCGGCCGCATTGACTGCGCCGATCGCCAGCCCCGTCAGCAGGCTTGCGGCAACCGCCGCCGGATCGCCGTAGCCAAGCTGCGTTACCGTCGCGTAGACGGCGGCGCTGAGGCCCATATTCGCGGCGAGTGAGAGGTCGATACCGCCGGTGACGACATTGGCGCCGCCGGCGACAAGCACGATGGTCAGGCCGATCGCCAGCACGCCCGAGATGGCGGACTGGCCGAGCACGTTGCCGATATTGCCGATGCTCAGGAAGTAGGGTGCGGTGAGCGAAAAAACGGTGAGGATGACCGCGAAGGCGATCAGCGAACCGAAGCGCAGCGATGCCGCCGCCAGATTGCGGGCGGAGCGCTCCTTGCTGTGTTCCGCTTTAAAGTCGGCCAGATCGCCGATGTGGATATCAGCCGACATGGCGCAATCTTTCCGAGGCGCCGGTCGATTCCGCCAGCACTTCATCCGTTGTGGTTTCCGAAGAGATGAATTCGCGCGTCACGCGGCCGCGAAACAGCACCAGGATCCGGTCAGTGATCCCAATCAGTTCCGGCAGGTCGGAGGAGAGAACGATGATGCCGGCGCCGCGTTCGGCAAGCTCGCCGATCAGCGTGTAGATCTCGACCTTGGAGCCGATGTCGACACCGACGGTCGGCTCGTCGAGCAGGTAGATTTCCGAGTGGCGGCTCAGCCACTTGGCTATCGCCACCTTCTGCTGGTTTCCGCCCGATAGCGTGCGCACCAGCGCATCGCGGCCAGCGGTCTTGATCTGCAGGCGCTTGATGAGATGGTCGCTGTCGCGCCTCTCGCGCTTGCCGTTCAGGACACCCAGATTGGTGTAGCGATCAAGGCTCGCGAGCGTGATGTTTTCCGCAACGCTCAGATCGAGCGCGACGCCGTGGCCGCGGCGATCTTCCGGCACCAGGGCGATCTGCCTGACGACGGCGGCCTGTGGCGTGCACGCTCTATCTGCCGCGCCCGCGACCTCGATGTGACCGGACTGCGCACGCTCCAGCCCGAAAAGCGTGCGCACGAGATCCTTGGCGCCCGAGCCGAGCAAGCCGGTAATTCCAAGCACCTCGCCGCGTTGGACGGTGAAACTGACGTCTGAAAAGCGGTTCGCGGCGGTCAGACCCTCGACCTTGAGGAGTTCTTCGCCGAATTCTACCCGTCGCTTGGGAAACATGTCGGCGATATCGCGCTCGACCATCAGTCGCGCGATGTCGTTGGCCGATGTCTCGGCAATCGGTGTGGAGGCCACGTCGATGCCGTTGCGGAGCACGGTGACGTGGTCGCAGAGCTCTTCGATTTCGTTCAGATAATGCGAGATGTAGATGATGGTGACGCCTTCGTCGCGCAGGCGACGGATCAGGCGGAAAAGGATATCGGCCTCGCGCCGCACAAGCGCCGCGGTCGGCTCGTCGAAAACCAGCACCTTGGGATGATCAAGCAATGCGCGGGTAATCTGGACGATCTGCTTTTCGGCGGTCGACAGCTCCCCGATCAGGGCGTGCGTGGGCAACTTGATCCCGAAATAATCGGCGAGCGTCTCGTTTGCCTGCCGCTGCATCTTACGGCGATCGAGGAATGGTGTTCCCGGAAGTCGTGGCTCGCGACCCAGAAACAGCGCCTCGCCGACGGTGAAGGTCGGAACGAGCAGGCGGTCCTGGTGGATGAAGTGGATGCCGTGGGTTTCGGCTAGATGCGGCGTCAGATGACCGATCCTCTGGCCCTCGATCTCGATCGTGCCTTCGTCTCGTTGGTGCAGGCCGGCGAGGATTTTGATCAGCGTCGATTTCCCCGCGCCGTTTTGCCCCACGAGGCCGTGGATCGTGCCGTGCTTGATCGCCAGCGATGCGCCGGCCAGCGCCTGCGCGCCGCCGAAGCGCTTCACGACGCGGTCGAAGCGGATGATGTCGTCAGGCCGCTTGGCGGGCTGCGGAGGAAGTATTGCCGTCATGTCGGAAACCCCAGTGGAGACGAGGGTGACGCGGCGGTGCCGCATCACCCGTCCGCAATTCAGCCGATGCCAAGCTTCTTGGTGACGTCTTTGACGTTCGCCTTGTTGGCGAGCAACGCCGGAACATAGGTCTCGCGTGGCAGCGTCTGGCCGGCCAGCAGCTTGGCGACATTGCGGATTGCCGTACGGCCGATCTCGGCGGGCTGTTGCGCAGCGTTGGCGCCGGCCGGTGAGTTCGGGTCTGCGACGAGCTGCAGGACCTCGGGGCTTCCATCCACGCCGTAGGTACGGATTTCGGTGCGCCCGGCAGCGGACAGCGCCTGGGTGGCGCCAAGCTGGGGAATATCCCAGGCCGACCAGATGGCCTTGATCGAACCCTTTTCCGGGTACTTGTTGAGGATTGCGGTGATCTGGGTGAAGGCGTCCTGAACTGTGTTCGGGATCACGTCGCGCAGTTCCGGCTGGATGATCTTCACTTTCGGGAAGTACTTCACCACGTTGACCAGCTGGTCGTAGCGGATCGCGCAGGGCGTCACGCCGTAAAAACCGTTGAAGACGACGATGTTGCCCTCGGCGCCGATATCGGAGACCAGCTGCAGTGCCAGATCCTTGCCGATGCCCCAGTTGTCCGACGTCGTGTTGTTGATCGAATTGGTCGAGCCGACATCGACGGTGAGAACCGGAATGCCGGCGTCGCGCGCCTTCTTCAACCAGGGATCGATGACGCTGAGCGTGCCGAGAATCTGGACGATCGCATCGGGCTTCTGCGCCACCAGCGTCTGCAACTGAGCGACCAGCTTTCCGTCGTTGCGGCCGGCATCCACCGCGATCGGCTCGCCGCCAAGGCGCTTCACTTCCTCGATCTGGGCGTTATAGGCCTGCAGGTCGAAATAGTGGTCGGTACCCGTGGCGCTGATGGCGATGCGCTTGCCCTTCAGGGAAAGGCCTTCTTCGTCTGCCGCGGCTGCGGTGCCGGCGCTTGCGAGAAGGCTGGTGCCGGCGAAGGTCGCGCCTGCCACGGCGGCGAACTTCAGGATTTCGCGACGGCCGAGGCCGGCATTGGTGTGTTCAGTCATTTTGTTGTCCCTCAATAATCAATATCCATAGAATATGTAGATTAAATGGAATTGAGAGAAACGCTTTTCCAAAAGCCGAGGTCAGGAGGAAATGAACCAGAGGGAAGAAGGGCTACGGATAGGCGTTTTCGACGGCAGCGTTCAGGTTGACCAAAGCGAGATACAGCGTGGAAATTGGCGGGCGAATCCGGATCGGCCGCCGGCGGTTTCGAGGCGCTCGGAAGCTCAGCCGCCGTACTCGATGATCTCAAGGCCAGCATTGTAGTCGGTCGCATAGACAAGGCCTGAGGCATCGACGAAGACGTCGGCGGACTGGATGACTTGTGGACGCCCTGGGCGCTTGTCGGTCATGATTTTCGGCGCGGCGGGCACGAGCGCGCCGGTCTCGACGGGGCGATAAGGATCGGAGATATCGAAGGCGCGGATGCCGGCATTCTGCCAGGTCGCGAAGATGAGCGTCTCGGACACGAACGAACCATGGCGGTTCTCATGAAGATTATGCGGCCCGAAATGGCCGCCCTTCTTGGTGTAGTCGACTTCATCAGGGATGGGGAAGGTGGAGATGCTGACCGGGTTGGAAGGCTCGCGGACATCGAAGATCCAGGTGTGTTTGCGGCCGTCCTCTTCACCATCGGCCACAGCCTCGTCGGCGACGACGAGCAGGTTGCGCCCCGGCAACGGTAAAGGCGAGTGGGTGCCGCCGCCATAGGGCGGAGACCAGTTGCGGTGCGCGATTAACTTCGGCGCGGCGTGGTCGGATATGTCAAGCAGCGTCAACCCGCCATCGCGCCAGCAGGCATAAGCCGTGTTGCCGGAAACCAGCGCGTGATGCAGCGCATAACGTTTGCCCTCGGGTGCCGTGGAGGTTTCGCCGGCCGCGCGGTTCATGCCCGGGAGCCACCAGCGCCCGACAATTTCGGGGCGTGTCGGATCGGCGAGATCGATGGTCACGAAAATGTAGTCTGAGAAGCCGTCGAGGAGCGCCGATGCATAGGCGTAGCGGCCGCCGACGTACCAGAGGCGATGGAAACCGACGCCCTCGACATCCAGTTGACCGATCCTGCGCGGCGTGTGCGGCGTCGAGATATCGTAGACAGTCATGCCGGCTGTCCAGGAGCGGTTTTTCTTGCGGCCGGCAACGGTCTCGCCGATTGATTTGGTGTAATAGTCCTTCTCGCTGGAAAACGTCTCGACATCGGCGAAGAGATCGAGTGCGTTGATAACGAGCAGCAGATCGTCATGCGTCTGCAGATGAATGTTCCAGGTGTTTGCGGGAGCTGGGATATAGGTAACCGCGCCGGGCCGCTTGGGATCGCGTACATCGACGATCGAGAAGCCCTGCGACCAGGGATGGGCGACATAGGCATGTCCCCGATGCACCATCAGCTGCAATCCGTCGCCACGTCCACCAATGTCGGAATGCCCGATCAGCTTCATGTTGCGGGCGAAATCAGGGCGTGGGAGGTCGAGGCTGTCAGCCATGTGGTCACCTGTAAAATGTGAATTGAAAATAAAAAAGCGCCGTCTCGATGGGCGGCGCTCGATTGTTTCGGATGCTTAGTTTAGCGGCTGGATCCACGGAGCGGTCGCGGCATCACTCTTCAGGAAGGCGGGGAACTTCTGCTGCAGGTCTTCGATCCTGGTGATCTTGTTGCTGATGAGATCGTCGCGGGTCACCAGCGTCGGCTTCAGGAGCACGGAGCGGCCCGGGAACTGGCCGGCGATATCCAGCGATACGGCGCGGACCGAGACTTCGCCGACGACGGCGGCGTTGGTGGCGGCGGTGGCAACCCATGCGCTGTCGGGTTCGATCATCAGCTGGATATCGGCCGTCGAGGTGTCGACGCCGTAGATCTTCACCTTGTCGGCGACGCCGAGCTCGTCGATCGCCAGCTTTGCGCCCTTGGCGAACTCGTCCCAGGGCGTGAAGATCACCGAGATGTCGGGGTTGGCGCGAAGTACCGCCTTCGTCTGGTCGGCCACGGAGGCCGGAACCGTATCGTTGACCACGCCCCACACGGCTTTTTCCGTCAGATTATGCTTGGCGACGAAATCCTTCCACACGGCATAGCGGCGATCCAGCGGCGCGAAGCCGGCGACATAGACGGCGCCGCCGACGAAGCCGTCGCCCTTGTCCTTGACCGCCTGCTCGAGCACGAGGCTCGCCATGTCCTTGTCGCTTTGCTCGATCTGCGGGATCGCCGGGTTGTCGAGGTTGACGTCGTAAGCCACGACCTTGATGCCGGCATCGAGAGCCTTCTGCGCGACGTCCTTCAGCACCTCGGGACGGCCATTGTTGATGATGATGCCATCGACGCCGAGGTTGATCGCTTGCTCGATCAGCGTGCGTTCCGTGTCGTTGTCGTTGCGGGCCTGGGAGATCGTCGTCTTGATCCCGAGCGCGTCGGCCTGCCGCTTGACGCCCGCCTCGAAGGCCTGCAGCCAATCGCCCCCGCCGAGATAGCTGACAACGGCGATATTGACCTGGCGCTTGTCGAACGGCGCCGGCGCGCCTTCGATGCCGGTTGCGAGGCTGGAGCTTGCAAGCAGCACGCCCGCGATGAGCGCGGCGGCAAAGGATTTCAGTGTGGTCTTCATAAGTCAGCCTCTCCTTGGGCTATGGCGTGTGATAGTTTTCGTTCACGGATTGGTTCGGCCGAGGCCATAAGTGAGCGCGAGCGCGCCCGCCAGCACGGCACCCTTGACGAAATCCTGGGTGTAGTAAGGCGCATTGAGCATCGTCAGGCCGTTGAGCAGCACACCGACGAAGACGGCGCCAACGATGGTGCCGAGCGCGTTCGGGCGGCGAAGGCCCATGACCGTAAAGCCGATCAGCGAGGCGGCGACGGCGTCCATCAGAAGCGATCCGCCCGATGACACGTCGCCGCGCCCGACGCGGGCAGCAACGATGATGCCGCCGAGCGAGGCCAGCGTTCCGGAGATCACATAGGCCAGCGTCTTGAGGCGCGTGGTCGACGCGCCGGCGAGACGGGTGGCGACCTCGTTTCCGCCGGTGGCAAACAGCAGCCGGCCGATGCGCGTGCGCTCCGTCAGGATGTAGAGGACTAGGGCGACCAGGATCATCAGCACGACGGCCACTGGAACGGTGCCGGCGATGCTGTAGCGGCCGATCAGCAGGAAGCGCGGATCGTAGACGCCGGGTGCCGTCGAGCCATCAGGCAGGATGAGGCCGGCCGAGATCGAACGACCGGCCGTCGGGATCAGCTGCAGGCCCGAAAGCAGGAACATCATCGACAGCGTCGCCAGAAGATCCGGCACCTTCAGCCGCACGATGACGAAGGCATTGATGAGGCCGATGAGCGCGCCGAAGGCGAGCACCAGCGGGACGGTTGCGAAAGCGTCGAGCCCGAGCACGATCATCGCATAGCTGGCGGTCATGACGCTGGAGGCGGCGACCGCACCGATCGAGAGATCGAAGCCGCCGACGGCGAGCGTGACCGTGACGCCCGCGCCTAGAATGGCAACCACTGACACGGCCTGCAGGATGCTCATCAGATTGTTGATGTTGATGAAGGCGGGCTGTGCGGCGGTGAAGCCGATCACCAGCGCGATGAGGAGCAGGAAGACCGCGCCGGAGCGGATCACCGCAGCCACGCGGCTCAGAAACGGACCTGTGCCCTGCGGCGAAGGTGTCTCGCCAATGGATTCATCCTGAATGGAGCTCATGCTGGAATTCCTTCGGCAGCAGGTTTGTCTTCGTGCACTTGCGCGGGGCGGACACTGTGATGATCGATGACGAGGATGCGGTCGGCGATCTCGAAGGCCTCTTCCGGATCGGAGGTCGCGATCAGCGTGGCGCGATCGCTCCGTCCCCTGATGGCTTCGATGATGTCCTGCCGGGCGCCGACATCGACGCCCTGGAATGGCTCGTCGAGCAACAGCAGCCGGCTCGGCTCAGCTTCCCAGCGAGCGAGAACGGTCTTCTGCTGGTTGCCTCCGGAAAGGGTCCATATCGATGCGTCGGGGCCGGAGGTCTTGATGCGCAGTCGCTTGATCGCCTGCTCCGCCTCGCGTGTTTCGCGGTTGCCCCACAGGAAGCCCTGCGGGTACCATTTGCGCAGGTGCGGCAGGCTGATCGTCGCGGCCACGCTGTTTCCCGGCCATGACGGCGGCATCAGGGAAGAGTGATGTCGATCCTCGGCGGCCATGACGATACCGGCCGCAATGGCAGTTGCGGGGCCGTTCGGTTGGTACGGCTGCCCATCGAGTGCCATCGTTCCCGAGGCAAGCGTTCCCGTCCCGAAGATGGCTGACAGGAGCCGGCTTTTGCCGGCGCCGAGCACGCCGGTGACGGCGACGACTTCGCCCTCGCGGATGGATAGGTCGAATGATGTGCTGGTGGCGAGAAGCTTGATATTCGCCATCTCGAAAATGACGCGGCCATTTTGCGCACCTACGTCCGGCCGCGCCGCCTCCAGTTTTCGTCCGATCATTGTCTCGATCGCGGCGCTGAAGTCGATCGGTCTTTCGAAGGCGCCGACCACACGGCCACCGCGCATGACCAGCGCCCGATCTGCGATCGCCTGCAGGTCGGCGGTCCGGTGCGAGATATAGAGAACGGCGAGACCCTGGGCGCGCAAGCGTAGCAGGATTTCGAACAGCCGCTGGCTCTCCCCGATCGACAGGCTGGCCGTTGGTTCATCGAGGATCAGCATGTCCGCCTTGTTTGAAAGGGCACGCGCAATCGCCACCAATTGCCTATCGGCGGCGCCGAGGTCGGCGAAATCGCGATCAAGCGGCAGTTCAAAGCCTGCGGCATCCAGCATGGCCTTTGCCTGCACGCGAATAGCTCCTCTTGAGACGAAGAACGGCTGGCTGCGGTCGGCGAAGCGATTGAGGAGCAAGACATCGGCGACCGTCAGCCCCGGTGCGCCGACCAGATCGGTCGATTGGTGCACGGTCACGATACCGCGCGCTGCTGCTTGCGCCGGCGTCCGCGGCGCGAAGGGTCGACCGTCAATGGTCACCTCTCCGCCGTCGGCGGAAAGCACGCCGGAGAGGATTTTCACGAGTGTCGATTTGCCCGCGCCGTTCGCGCCCATGAGAGCCACGATCTCACCGCGGGCGATCGATAGGGAAGCGCCCGACAGCGCGCGTGTCGTGCCAAAGCTGCGGGTCAGATTTTCAACGGAGAGCAGAGACATGGATGAACTACTAGTGAAGGGGAGCCGAGAGGCGAAGTTAGGGAGCATCGCTCTGATTTAAATGAATTTTACGCGCGCTACTTCGTCTTGAACGGCCCTCAAAAACCCGGTTTCATTGACGCCAAGTTGCACCGGAACCCGGTGTCGCGACAGGCAAAGTGTTTCCCGCCCCACACGCAAATCGCACAAAGTTTTTCCCGTTCAGCAGAAATATCGGAGCAATTTGTCTACTAAAAACGTAGAAAATATACGCTAATGAAAATGCGGGAGAAAAGCCGCGGATAAATTGGATCTTTTTAGGAGCGCATCATGAAGACCTTCAGCCGCCTGGCGCTTTCTGCCGCCGCGATCTCATTCGTCGCCTTGAGTGGTGCTCACGCCGAAGGGTTGGCTGGCGCGCCGGCGCCATTCGACAAGGGCGGCGTCAAGCTTGCCCTGATCAGCTACATCTCGGCAGGCGACTTCTTCCAGGCCTATCAGGCTGGCGCACAAGCGCAGGCGAAGGCGCTCGGCATTGACCTGCGCGTCTTCCCCGGCCGCCAGAACGCCGCCGAACAGCGCGAGCAGATCCTGCAGGCCGTCAATCTCGGCGTTCAAGGGATCGTCGTTGACCACGGCTTGCCGGAATCGCTTGGTGACGTCGTGCAGCAGGCACTCGACAAGGGCGTGAAGGTTGTCGCTTTCGACGTCAATCTGAACAACCCCAAGATACCGCAGGTCGAGCAGAGCGATCATGAGCTTGCCAAGCAGGCGCTCGAACAGGCGGTGAAGGAAAATGGCACGAGCTTCAACGCCGGCTATGTCTATGTCGCGGGCTTTGCGCCGCTCGACCGCCGCAACGAGGTCTGGGAGAAATTCAAGGCCGATAACAAGGGCGTTGTCGAGAAGGCGCGCTTCGGCAATGTGAGCGACACGACCGCGACATCGACGGCGGACCAGGCGAAGGCGGCACTGACGGCCAATCCCGACATTAGCGTGGTCTTCGCTCCCTATGACGAGTTTGCGCGCGGGGTGAAGCTGGCGGCCAATGATCTCGGCATCGCATCCAAGCTGAAGATCTATTCGGCCGATGTTTCCACCGCCGATATTCAGGAGATCACCGAGGAGGGAAGCCCGTGGGTGGCGACCGTCGCGACCAATCCTGCTGTTGTCGGCGCCGTATCCGTTCGCGCGGCGGCCCTGCAGATCGCCGGTGAAGACGTTCCCCACAATATCACCGTGAAGCCGACCCTGTTGACGCAGGCGGCGCTGCGGTCGGCCAACGTCAAGACGATCGAGGATCTGGCGAAGAAGCTGCCCGAGTTCAACACCAGCGACGTGGTGACCGCTCCCTGGATCCCGGCAAAGCTTTTCTGACGCAGGCACGCCAGTCCGGCAGCTCGCCTGCCGGACCGCTCTATTTTCAATGGGAGTTTTCGATGAGCCAATCCAATGTCATTCATGTCGCCGCGCGAGGCGCGACAAGGACCGAGCTTTTCGCGCGCGCGGAGGAGATTTCAGCTGACCTCGCGAGCCGAGGCGCCGAACTCGACCGTGACGGCCGCCCGCCGCTCAATGAGATCGTCAAGCTCAAGAATGCCGGGCTGCTTAACGCGCTGCACGCTCAAGCGATAGGTGGGGGCGGCCTTGACTGGGTCGACGGTTTGAAGCTCGTGCGCATTCTCGCCCGTGGAGAAAGCTCGATCGGGCAGCTGCTCGGCTATCACTTCGTCAACAGCCAGTACATCTACTGGGCGATCGACGACGCAGGTCGTGCCAATGCACTTGGCACTGAAACAGTAGCCAAGGGACTTTACTGGGGTGCTGCCGTCAATCCTCGCGATCCGGGCCTCACGCTGACGCGACGCGGCAACGGTTATGTGTTGAACGGCCGCAAGTCCTTCTCCACCGCGGCGCGGATATCCGACTACATCAACGCCAATGCCACGCTGGACGGAAAGATCGCGAGTTTTGCGGTTCCTACCAATCGGCCGGGCTATATCGCCAACGACGACTGGGACAATATCGGACAGCGACTTTCCGACAGCGGCAGCGTCGAATTCCGGGACTTCCCCGTTTACGAGGAGGATTTTATTGGGGCACCAGCCGAGGCGGGAGCGGCCCCCCCGGTGCTTGCGAGCTTCAACACACCGCTGATCCAGCTTGTTTTCGTGAATTTCTACCTCGGCAGCGCCGAAGGCGCTCTTGCGCAAGCAGTCGACTATGTCAGGACGACCACACGCCCTTGGGTCACATCGGGCGTCGCCAGAGCACAGGACGATCCCTATATCCTTGAGCGTGTCGGAGAGTTTACTGCTTCAGTGAAGGCGGCCGCTGCATTGGCGGATCAGGCGGCCGGCGCGGTTCAGGCGGCGCTGTCTCGTGGTGCTGATGTCACGGCGCGCGAGCGCGGGGAAGTGGCCGCTGAAGCCTATGCCGCCAAGGTTCACGCCACAAATGTGTCACTCGACATCACATCCCGCGTCTTTGAGCTGACCGGCGCCCGCTCGACGGCTGAATCCTATCGTTTCGACCGTTACTGGAGAAATGTCAGAACGCACACGCTGCATGATCCCGTTTTCTACAAGGCCAAGGAAGTCGGTGAGTTCGTTCTCAACGACAAGATCCCCGAAGTCAGCCTCTATAGTTAGACAGTGGTCCTAGCGACCCTCGGTAGCCCCGTCGCTTGCGGCGGGGCTACCTGCGTCGGTCAAAGGGCGCCGCTTCGCGGCGGTAGCGCCCCGTTGAGATGATAGTTGCCGACAACATGGTATTTCCAGCGCACCGGATCGTGCAGCGTGTGGGTCCGTGCATTGCGCCAGTGGCGGTCGAGGTTGAGACCTGTGCTCGTGGAGGCCGTGCCGGCGAGTTCGAAGAGCGCGTTGGAGGCGTCTAATGCGATTTCCGATGTCAGGACTTTCGCCGCTGCAACAGCGAGCGTCGCAGCAACGACGTTTTCTTCGGTCGTATCGATCTGTGCAATGTCGACCTTGTTGCCGGCACGTTCGACCAGGGCGGAGGCCGCTTCCAGCCTGATCGCAAGTTCCCCGGCCTTGGCGATGGTCAAAGGATCATCTGATGCTCTTTCAACACCGCTGTTGGTCCATGGCCGCGATCGGGTCTTCACGAAATCGACCATTTCTGAGAAGGCTGCGCGCGCAATGCCGAGATCAATCCCCGCATGGATGATCTGCCCCACCGAACCGATCGTCGTTGGACGCTCGAAACCTTTATGATGGTGCACGACAGCATCGGACGGGACGTAAACATTATCAAGCAACGTCGTACCGCTGCCGGTCGTCCGTTGTCCAAAACCATCCCAATCATCAAGGATTTCCACACCCTCGCTTCCTTTTTGGACGAAAGACATGGTCAGTTGATCGTTCTCGTTCAATGCGAAGACCGTGATCCAGTCGGCAAATATGACGCCGGTCGAATAGAACTTTCGGCCATTGATGCGATAACCGAGCCCATCACGGACAATTCGGGTATTGTAGTCTCCAACGGTTTTCGTGCCACGCTCCGACAGCGCGTTGCCGAACCGGTCGCCGGCAAGTGCGCGTGCGAAAAAGAAGCGTTTCTGTTCTTCCGTGCCGTCCGTTCGAAGCGCTTCGAGAATATAGAAATGGTTCTGGGGGATCTGGCCGATCGATGCGTCGGCCTCGGCGAGAATGGCGGTCACCTCGGCAAGAACGCTGTTTGAAACATCTATTCCTCCGTATTCGTGAGGAACAGTAATCGCCAGAAGACCTGCGCGTGACAAGGCATCCAACTCATGGTGAGGAAGCAAGCGCTCCTGATCGCGCAGGGAAGCTTCGGTTTTGAAGCGATCCGCCAGCGTCCGCGCGGCCGAGATCGCTTCTTCTTCGCTGGCCAGATGCGCCGTGGCGCCCCCAATTGCGTTTATCTGATGTGGTATCTTGTCCATCTCTCTCTCCAAAGCTGAGGAGATAGGGGTGCAAGATGTCTCGATTAAAAAGAAGAACATTAAATCTATAAACTAATGGACCAATGAAATGTCTTTGCGCTGCACATGGCATCTCAACCGGCGACAGTAAGGCCAAAGGGTGGCTGTTCGCGCACGCCGGGGAGCTCACCAAGTTCCCACGCCTTTCGGTTGCCGGCGTCACGAACAATTTCTGCGATTGCGCCGAACTGAGAGGCCAGAGGATTGGTCTTGCGCCAGACCATGCCGATCGTGCGGAAAGGACGGGGCTCCAGCAGGCGAAACACACTCACATCCGCCGAGCGTGTCTCCGTTCGCACCGCCATCTGCGGCAGCAATGTCACTCCGATGCCGGCGCCGACCATTTGCACCAGCGTGGTCAGCGAGCTCCCTTCCATGAGTTCGCGCGGCGGCGCGGCGGCGATGTTGCAGAAGGAGAGCGCCTGCTCGCGGAAACAATGTCCTTCCTCCAACAAGAGGAGACGCATCTCATGCAGCATCTCCGAACTCGGCACGGGTTTGCCTGCGTCCTCGATAGGCCGGACGAGAACGAACTCCTCGTTGAAAAGCGGAACCTCCTCAAGCGTCGTCTCTGATACGGGAAGGGCAACGATTGCTGCGTCCAATCTCGCCTCGTGCAGGTCCTCGATCAACCGCTGGGTCACCGCCTCGCGCGGGCGTGGATCAAGCCCCGGATAGCGCTGGGTGAGCGTCTTGATCACATCGGGCAGTAGATAGGGGGCGATCGTCGGAATGACGCCGATGCGAAGCCGGCCCGAAAGCGTCGTCTGCGTGGCGCGCGCCAGATCGGCGAGATCGTCGACCGAACGCAGTATGGCGCGTACGCGCTCCGCAAACTCCTCGCCGAGACTGGTCAGACGGATCTGCCGGCCACCGCGTTCCACCAAAGGAGCGCCGATCAAAGCCTCGAGTTCGCGGATTTGCACGGATAGCGCCGGCTGCGAAATCGCACAGGCATCGGCAGCGCGGCCAAAGTGCCCCAGCCGTGCTAGGGCCTCGAAATAACGCAGGTGCTTCATGGATAAGCCAATCATAACCAAAACCTATCAGTGCGTTCAGAATATACAATTGGAATTTATCGACCGGGTCCCTTAATTCCTTTTTCGGGACTTGAGCCAGACAGCTGGTTCGTTGACCCCGCGCAGCATTTCTTGCGCAAGGAACACTTGGCACGCGACGCCAACCCGAGTTCGAATTTTAGGGAGAGTGAACGTGGACACAAAGACACCATCGGCCGGCAAGTGTCCGGTCATGCACGGCGGCAATACGGCGCTTGGCAAATCCGTCACGCAGTGGTGGCCGAACGCGCTGAACCTGGACATTCTGAGCCAGCACGACACCAAGACCAATCCACTCGGCAAGGATTTCAATTATCGCGAAGAGCTGAAGAAGCTCGACGTCGAGGCGCTGAAGAGCGATCTGCGCGCACTGATGACCGAAAGCCAGGAATGGTGGCCGGCCGACTGGGGCAGCTATGTCGGCATGATGGCCCGCGTCACCTGGCACGCGGCCGGCTCCTATCGTGCGGCAGACGGCCGCGGCGGCGCCAACACCGGCAACCAGAGGTTCGCTCCGCTGAATTCGTGGCCGGACAACGTCAATACCGACAAGGGCCGCCGCCTTCTCTGGCCGATCAAGAAGAAGTACGGCAACCGGATTTCCTGGGCCGACCTGATCGCGCTCGCGGGCACGATCGCCTATGACGTCGCCGGCTTGAAGACCTTCGGTTTCGGCTTCGGCCGCGAAGATATCTGGCAACCGGAAAAGGACGTTTACTGGGGTGACGAGCAGGAGTGGCTCGCACCGAGCGACGGCCGCTACGGCGATGTCGCCAAGCCGGCCACGCTTTCGAACCCGCTGGCAGCCGTCCAGATGGGGCTGATCTACGTCAACCCCGAGGGCGTCAACGGCAAGTCCGACCCGCTCGCCACCGCCGCGCAGATGCGCGAAACTTTTGCCCGCATGGGCATGGATGACGAAGAGACCGTGGCGCTGACTGCCGGCGGTCACACCATCGGCAAGAGCCACGGCAACGGCAACCCCGCCGATCTCAGCGCCGATCCTGAAGCGGCAGGTCCGGAATCCCAGGGTCTCGGATGGTTGAACACCAAGGGTCGCGGCATCGGCCGGAATACCGTGGTGTCGGGCATCGAGGGGGCATGGACCACCGAGCCGACCAAGTGGGACAACGGCTTCTTCGAAATGCTCTTCAAGCATGAATGGCATTTGGTGAAAAGCCCGGCGGGCGCCACCCAGTGGGAGCCGATCTCGATCGCCGACGCCGACAAGCCGGTCGACGTGGAAGACCCGAGCATCCGCCTGAACCCGATGATGACGGACGCCGATATGGCACTTCGGGTCGACCCGATCTACCGTGAGATCTCGCTGCGCTTCCGCGACGATTTCTCCGCATTCTCGGATGCCTTCGCTCGCGCATGGTTCAAGCTGACCCACCGCGACATGGGCCCGAAGGCGCGCTACATCGGCCCGGATGTTCCGGCGGAAGACTTGCTTTGGCAGGACCCGATCCCGGCAGGCAGCACGAGCTACGACGTCTCAGCCGTCAAGGCGAAGATCGCCGCATCCGGCCTCTCCCTCGCCGACCTCGTCAGCACGGCATGGGACAGCGCCCGTACCTTCCGTGGTTCGGACAACCGCGGTGGGGCCAACGGCGCCCGCATTCGGCTGGCGCCGCAGAAGGATTGGGCCGGCAACGAGCCTGAACGCCTCGCCCGTGTTCTGGCCGTGCTGGAGCCGATCGCTGCCGCAAGCGGCGCTTCGGTTGCCGATGTGATCGTTCTTGCCGGTAACTACGGTGTCGAACAGGCAGCCAAGGCTGCAGGGTTCGATATCCAGGTGCCGTTCGCCGCCGGTCGTGGCGACGCCACTGCAGAGCAGACTGATGCCGAGAGCTTTGCGCCGCTTGAGCCGGTCGCTGACGGTTTCCGCAACTGGCAGAAGGAGCACTATGTGGTCAGCGCCGAGGAACTGCTCCTCGACCGCGCCCAGCTGATGGGGCTGACCGCGCCAGAGATGACGGCTCTCGTCGGTGGCCTGCGCGTCATCGGCGCAAACCACGGCGGCAGCAACCATGGCGTCTTCACATCGAAGGTCGGTGCGCTCAGCACGGATTTCTTCGTCACGCTGACGGACATGGACTATTCCTGGGTCCCGACCGGCCGCAACTCGTACGAAATCCGTGATCGCAAGACCGGTGCCGTGCGCTTTACCGCGACCCGTGCCGATCTCGTCTTCGGTTCGAACTCGGTGCTGCGCGCCTATGCCGAAGTCTACGCCCAGGACGACAGCAAGGAGAAGTTCGTGAAGGACTTCGTTGCTGCGTGGACGAAGGTGATGAACGCTGACCGGTTTGATCTGACCGCCTAAGGCGCAGGGTCTACTTACAGACCTCGAAAAGAACCTCCCCGCTTGCGGCTTCATGCGGGGAGGTTTTCCGTTTCATGGGTCGGATATCGTCGTGTCTATCGACGTAGAGCTGCCCGTTAGCCTTTGCCACCACTTGCTGGCTGCACCGCCGATTTGACGGTGCTTTTGTCCTTGCTCGGCGATGCCTTATGCGCGGGATCTGTGCCTGCATGCTCGCGTGCATGGGCTTCGGGTCCAGCAACGATCACACCATTCTGATCTTCGTCCACATGCTCTTTCGCCCGGCGGTTTGTGACGTCCTTGGCCATCGTCTCGGTCTCCTTTCGCGATACCTCGCACGTAAATGACCGGCAACGAGCCTTGTTCCATGCGGCCGCAGAAAGCGTCGACACAAGGAGGTGGCCGTTTGCTTAGGAATATGAGACGTTGCTTTTGCACCGGGTTGCTCAGCCTGGTCGGAGGTCGTCTTCCGAGACGTGCGAAATGCAGCAGGGAGGAAATAATGCCAGATGCAAGAATGATGTCCCAGATGGCTGAAAAGGCGGGTTTTATCGCTGCTCTCGATCAGAGCGGCGGATCGACGCCGGGCGCTCTGCGCCTCTACGGCATTGCGGATACCGACTACGGCAGTGAAGATGAGATGTTTCGCCTGGTCCACGAGATGCGCGTTCGTATCATGACGGCGCCGGCATTCTCGGGCGACAAGGTGATCGGCACCATTCTCTTCGAGAGAACCATGGACGGTGACGCCAAGGGCAAGCCTGTTCCCGCGTTCCTGTGGGAAGACCGTGGTGTCGTCCCGTTTTTAAAAGTCGACAAGGGGCTGGCAGCCGAAGTCAATGGCGTTCAGGTCATGAAGCCAATGCCGGAACTCGACGGTTTGCTGGAGCGGGCCGTCAAGAAGGGTATCTTCGGCACCAAGATGCGCTCCGTGATAGCCCAAGCCAACCGGGCCGGTATCGCCGCCGTCGTGCACCAGCAGTTCACCGTGGGGCAGCGCATCATTGGCCACGGCCTCGTTCCGATCATCGAGCCTGAGGTCTCGATCAAGAGCCCGACCAAGCGCGAGGCGGAGGTGATCCTGCGCGAAGAAATCCTGCGCGAACTTGACGCCCTGCCGGCGGATCAGAAGGTCATGCTGAAGCTTACGCTGCCAAGCGTCGACGACTTTTACAAGCCGCTTGTCGACCACAAGTCGGTCATCCGCGTTGTCGCCTTGTCAGGTGGCTACAGCCGGGCCGAGGCTTGCGAAAAGCTGAGCCAGAACCACGGCATGATCGCAAGTTTCTCAAGAGCGCTGGCGGAGGATCTGCGTGTCACGATGAGCGACGCTGAATTCGATCGCTGTATGCAGGAGGCAATCGATCAGA
Source organism: Rhizobium sp. S163 (assembly GCF_030380805.1). Classification (NCBI taxonomy): domain Bacteria; kingdom Pseudomonadati; phylum Pseudomonadota; class Alphaproteobacteria; order Hyphomicrobiales; family Rhizobiaceae; genus Rhizobium; species Rhizobium sp. S163. The sequence continues at coordinate 81,364 of NZ_JAUDSA010000035.1, forward strand.
TCTATGCGGCAAGTGCGGTGAAGTGAGGTCGAGGCGGCCATGATTTCGATTGTCTGATGGTCAGGAACAAGGGCGTTCGATCCACTGGGGATTGCTTTCCATTCGATCGAACGTCCGACCCTCTCCCTATCTGGCGCGGCTTATGAGTTGTCATCTCGCTTACCCAAGCATCCAAAGTTGAGTGGCTAGAAGGCTGCGCGCGCCAAGGTTATTTTCTTCGCAAAATCACGAAAGTTTCATCCCCGGTTTGTGAATGCTTAACGTCACAGATGATGTAAGCGCCCGACAAAATTGCCGGGGGTGTGTCGTGACCTTTCTCTCAAACTTGAAAATTTCCCATCGCGTGATGCTGCTTGCCTTGGTCGCACTGATCGGGATTGTCGCGATTTCCGCCATCTTCATCGGTCAGCGACAAGTCGAAGCCCGCTATCGCCAGACCGCCGACGGTTTGGCAAGGCAGCAACGTGATGTCGCAACCGCGCGGGACGATATTCGCGATACCCTGCTATGGGAAAAGGAATTCCTTCTTACGCGGCAGCTCGGCACAATCGAAGATTTCGACAAAGCCCTCCAAAGGGCCAACTCGGTGATTGATCGGCTGAAGGGTGATGCGCAGCCCGATCAGGCCGCCAAGCTTGAGGCTTTGAGTGGCGCGCTGCGCGCCTATGCCGGCACGTTTTCGGCACTCGTGGCAAAGGACAAGGAATTGGGACTTGATCAGTCCCAGGGTCTCGAAGGCGCCATGCGCGAGGCTGTGCACTCAATCGAAGGCCAGCTCGAAGGCGTGGCGGATGCCGAGCTGAAGGCCAGCATGTTGATGATGCGGCGACACGAGAAGGATTTCATTCTGCGCCGAAATCCGGATTACCTTGCCAAGCACACCGCCGAAGTCGCGACGTTTACCGAATTGATGAAGAAGGCGTTCCGGCCCGGCGCACAGCGCATGCGCGCCGCCGAAGCGCTCGCGGTCTACCAGAATGCGTTCCGGCTTTATGGCAAGGCGACGCTTGAGGAGGCCTCCGCGCGGGACGCGGTTAGCGCTGCTTATTCAGCGGTGCAGCCGGTGCTTTCTGACATCATCGAAAGCTACGCAGCGGCGCAGACCGCGACGCTGGCGCAGAATGATCGCGTCGGCCAGCGCAACATCACGCTCGTAATCGCGTTGATCGCTGTTGCGATCGGCCTCATCCTGGTCAGCGTATGGCTGATAGGCCGCTCGATCAGCGCGCCGATCCTGATGATCACGGCGGCGATGCGTCGGCTGGCCGACGGAGAGACGCAGCAGACTGCGCCGGGTGCCGCAAGGCGCGACGAAGTGGGTGCCATGGCGAAGGCGCTCGAAGTGTTTCGGCAGCAGGCGATCGCTGCTGCTGCACTCGAGGCAGAGGCCGTCGCGGCGCGCCGGGATGCGGAGGCTAACCGCGTCCAGATGCAAGAGCAGGCAGAAGCGCTCGCACGCGAACGGCTGCTGCAGGCAACAGGCGACCTCGGCGCCGGCCTGAAGCGACTGGCGTCCGGCGATCTCTCCTTCCAGCTTGTCGAACCATTCGCACCGGATTTTGAGAGCCTGCGAGGCGATCTGAATGCGACGTTGGGACAACTGGCCGAGGTGATGGGCGAGATTATGCAATCCAGTCATTCTATCGACAACGGCACCCAGGAAATCAGCAGCGGCGCAAACCAGTTGGCGCAACGCACGGAGCGCCAGGCGGCCTCGCTTGAGCAAACCGCCGCAGCACTCGACGAGATAACGGCCAATGTCTCGAATGCGACGAAACGTGTTGAGGATGCCCAACAGGTCGCGCGTGCGGCCAATGACAGCGCGTCGAAGGGGGCCGTCCTTGTCGATGAGGCGGTCTCCGTGATGGAGCGGATCGAAGGGTCGTCGAAGCGGATCGCAAGCATCATCGCGACTATCGACCAGATCGCTTTCCAGACCAACCTGCTGGCGCTCAACGCCGGCGTCGAGGCGGCTCGTGCCGGCGAGGCCGGACGGGGGTTCGCTGTCGTGGCACACGAGGTTCGCGAACTGGCGCAGCGATCCGCCAATGCCGCCAAGGAGATCAAGGCTCTGATCGACGGCTCCACGCTTGAAGTCGAAGAGGGCGTGCGCGCCGTCAGGGACACGGGCGAGGCGCTTCACGGCATCGGCAGGCACGTCGTCGCCATCAACCAGCATATGGAAGCAATCGCCCTGTCCTCGCGCGAACAGAGTATCGGTTTGGTCGAGATCAACACGGCGATGAACGGCATGGATCAGGACACCCAGCAGAACGCCGCCATGGTGGAGGAGAGCAATGCTGCGTCCGCCGTGCTTGCCGGCGAAGCCAACCGGCTGCGCGAACTCGTCTCGGTATTCAAGGTCACCGTCGATGACCGAAACGAGCCCTCGACGGCCCTGCGATTGGTCGGCGGCCGGCGTTAAGCTACGCCGGATTGCTCCTGGCTCTGATCGCAAGCAGAGGTGGGCTCGAACCAACGCCTCATACGCGCTCACGCGCCCCGATGTACTCTTCGCATCGGCGTGATATAATGGTTACCTTGGTGATGTCCGCTGTCGATTGTCCAGATGGAATGGTCACATGAGCGATGCCGAGACCCTATTTGGCGCCCTGCGACAGACGGCTGACGCAGAGGCTGTCGCATTGATCGAGGCCGCTGTCGCCGATGGCGTCGATCGCGATCTCAATCGTATCAACGTGCTCGCCTTTGCTTGCAGGCACCAACTTAGCGAGGAGCGCACAATCGAAGCATTTTTGCATGCGGCTCGGCTCGGCATTTTCGACATGACGTGGAATGTACTTTGTCCGGGCTGCGGCGGGGTGCTCGATACAGGGGCAAGCCTCAAGGGTGTTGTCCATGATATCTATCATTGCGGGCTTTGTGCCGCGGGTTATGAGCCGACGCTTGATGAGATGGTCGAGGTGACGTTCACTGTGAACCCACGAGTGCGCCGCATCGCGGCCCATGATCCCGATCTTTTGCCGCCTCTGGAATATTATCGGCAGATGTTCTTCAGCTCCGGTGTCGATCTGCCTGATAATCTCGAAGAAAAGTTCGCGCCCATTCAATTGGAGATGATCGACCTGTCTCCGGGCGAAAAAGCCTTCGTCTCGTTTCAGTTGCCGGCCCAGTTCGTCATCATCTTCGACGCTGTCACGCACTCGGCGCAGTTCATAGATGTAAAGGGCGATCCCACCAGCGAGCGTCAGTCGCTCTCGATGGTCATTACCCAAAGCCATGCGCTCAACGAGACCGTCACGCTGCGTCCCGGTCTGCTCCGGCTCGCGCTTGAAAACCACACCGACCGTAGAGTGGTGCCGAATGTCTGTGTCGCCGGCGATGAGTTACATGATCTGTTGGGACGCAGGCGGCCGTTTCTCACGGCCAAGCGTTTGCTGACGAACCAGAGCTTTCGCGACATATACCGAACCGACACGCTCGACGTCGATCAGCGCCTGAAGATCACCAGCCTCACCTTCCTGTTTACCGACCTCAGAGGATCGACAGCACTTTACGAGCGCGTCGGCGACATTGCGGCATTCGATCTCGTCCGATCGCATTTTCGCGTTCTCAACGAGATTGTCGCGTCCGAAACCGGCGCGGTGGTCAAGACGATAGGCGATGCCGTGATGGCGAGCTTTCCGACGCCCGATCGTGCGGTGGCGGCGGCCTTGCGGATGCGAAAGGCCATGTTGCGCCTGAACGCCGAGCACGGTGCCGACGATCTTCTCTTGAAGATCGGCATCCATGAGGGCTCGTGCCTCGCGGTCAATTTGAACGATCGCCAGGATTACTTCGGCCAGACGGTCAACATCGCCTCACGCGTTCAAGGTCTCGCCGATCCGAATGTCATCATGACAACGGAGGCGGTGGTGCACGACAGCCGTGTCTCGGAGATGCTGCGGGAGCGCAGCGTTCATTCGGTGTCGCGCATGGCCGCGCTGCAGGGCATCGGCCGCGAGGTCAAGATTTTCGCGCTGTCGTGATCGCCGACCGCTTATCCTGTTGCGGAAGGGCGCTTCAGGGCCTCGGTAATTTCGGCGCGCGCGACCCCGATCAGTGTTTCCATTGCGCGGCGTGCATTGTCAGGATTGCGCATGCGGATCGCCTCGAGCACATCCTGGTGCTTCTGGATGGCCTGCTCGTGAGACTGGCTGGCGCGGTTCGTCAGCCGGAAACTGGCAAGCAACGCCGCGCGGATTGCGCTGGCGAATTGACGATAGACCCAGTTGCCGCTGGCGTTGATGATCGCCGTGTGAAACTCGAGGTCGGCCCTGCTCCACTCCTCGTTATCGCGCGCATTCGCATCGACCATGTCCTCGAATGCCTGAGCGATCCGGGCGAGCTGCTTGGCAGTGGCCTTGGCTGCCGCTTGGGCGGCAGCGGCCGGCTCGAGCAACTGGCGCGCATCGATCAGCGAGGTGTAAAACGCCTCGTCCCCGCCGATTGAAAGCATCACGTCGAGAACCAGCGGGTCCAGGTAGTTCCAGTTTTCTCGATGGAGCACGATTGTTCCAGCCCGAGTGCGCGAGCGAACCATGCCGAGCGCGCTCAGATATTGCATGGATTCGCGCAGGCTCGTGCGACTGACGGAGAATTTCTCGGTCAATTCTGCCTCATTGGGCAAAGTCGATCCTTCGGCGAAATCGCCCGCAACGATCATATGGACGAGGCGCGATAGCAGGGTTTCGCGAACACTTCTCTTTCCGCGGGATGCGATCTCTACTCCGCCTTCCGTCAATTTCCTGTCTGTTTGCGTTGTCGCCACAGATTTATCTCCGATTCTTTCAGTTCCAGCTTGCTGCCGACGCCAGACCAGTCAAGCGTGCGCACCAAAAAATACGATTTATAGGCGAAACGGCGCTCCGTGCGGATATGTTTAGCACAGGATACCGCACTAAAAACACATCTTACGAAAAATAAATCGTATTTATATTGACATTGGTAAGACCAAGAATATGGTTGGTGGCGCTGGAGGAGGCGGGCGGGTCCGCATTCCTCACCATCTGATCTCAAGGGAGGGAGCGATGAAGCTCATTACGCGCGCCACAATGCTGGCACTTGGAACATTCGCCGCAGCGGGGCTATCGCCCGCCTTCGCACAGGACAAAGACCTGAAGGTCGGTGCAATCTACATGGACGCTCAGGGCTTTTATGCCGGCGTTCGCAAGGGTATCCAAACGGGTGCCAACGAAGCCGGCCGCAAGCTCGATGTTATCGAGACGAATGCGCAAGGTGACGCCAGCAAGGAATCGTCTTTCATCGATTCGCTTATTTCCTCCGGCGTTCAGGCGATCATCGTTTCCCCGGTTTCTGCCGACGGTTCCTCGCGCGCCATCCGCCGTGCGCATGACGCGGGCATCCCCGTCGTCTGCTACAATACATGCCTGAACGACGCCGACATGAAGGAGTACATCTCCGCTTATGCCGTCGGCGACCCCTATGATTTCGGGCACAAGCTTGGCGAAGCCGCCGCCGATTATTTCATCGCCGAGAAAAAGGACGCACCGAAGATCGCGGTTTTGAACTGCGAATTCGTCGAGGTCTGCGTGACGCGCCGCAAGGGCTTCGAGGAAGCGCTGAAGGCCAAGGTGCCGGGTGCTCAGATCGTCGCCAACCAGGAAGGGGCGATCCTCGACAAGGCTGTCTCCGTCGCCAGCACCATGCTGTCGTCGAACCCTGATATCGATGCCTTCTTCGGCGAAGCCGGCGGTGCGACCCTTGGTGCGGCGCGTGCCGTCAAGAGCCAGGGCAAGACCGGCCAGGTCGTGGTCTTCGGCGGCGACATGACGACCGAGATCGCCCAGGAACTGTCCGACTTCACGGTCATCAAGGCCGTCGTCGACATCTCGGGCCAGGGCCTCGGCAAACTGGCGCTCGCCCAGGCGATCAAGTCCGTTGATGGCCAGGCGCCCGCCGACATCAAGGTTCCCTACGACATCGACGTTTACAAGTCTTCAGAAGACGGCAAGGCTTGGCTGAAGGCACACGCCGACGGCATTCCGTGAGGCTTCGGGCCTGAGTTTCACGACAATCGAGGCCGCCAGGCGACTGGCGGCATCTTTCATCGGTGGAAAGTTTCATGACACAGACATCACTTGCGCCCAACCTCGCTCACCGCCCGATCGCATCCATCAAGGGATGCACGCGCCGCTATCCCGGCGTGCTCGCGCTTGACAATGCGACATTCCAGGTGGCCGGCGGCGAGGTTAGAGCGCTGCTCGGCAAGAATGGCGCGGGCAAGTCGACGCTGATCCGCATGCTGACCGGCGCGGAAATTCCAGACAGCGGCACCGTCGAGGTCGATGGCGAGGAACTGCGCCACTCTGGCTCCGGCCGTGCACAGGACGCCTTCGACAAGGGCGTTCGCGTCGTCTATCAGGAACTCAGCCTTGTTCCGGGCATGACGCTCGCCGAAAACCTGTTTCTTGGACGCTGGCCGCGAAAGGGTGGTGTCATCCAGTATGCCGAGATGGAGGCGCAAGCCTGCGAGGCGATGGGTCGGCTCGGTCTGGAGAGCGCGCCCAACACGCTGGTCGCAAGCCTGAGCCCGGCCGAACGCCAACTGCTTGAGATCGCCCGCGTTCTCCTCGGAAAGCCGAAGCTCGTCATTCTCGACGAGCCGACGAGTTCGCTTGCCGCTGCCGAGGCCGAGAAGGTCATGGCCGCCGTGACGCGCATTGCCTCGGAGGGGATTGCCGTCATCTATGTCAGTCACCGCATGAACGAAATCCGCCAGATCGCGCATTCGGCCACCGTCATGCGCGACGGACGCATCATCGACACTGTTGACGTCAAGGGTGCCGATACGCGCGAGATCGTCCGGCTCATGCTGGGCTCGGAAGGATCGCAGGCCGCGGCGCTGGAAAACAGAAGCCAGGAAAAGACCGTGCTCGAGGTTCGCAACCTCGCGCTGGCGCCGAAGCTGAGTTCGGTCTCGTTTCACCTGAAGGCCGGCGAGGTTCTCGGCATCGCCGGGTTGCTGGGCGCAGGCCGCACCGAACTGCTGCAGGCGATCATGGGTGTGCGGCGCCAGGACCAAGGCGAGGTGCTCGTCGACGGCAAGTCAGTCCGGCCCGGTCACTATAAGCGCATGCTGTCGCGCGGTTTCGGCTACACGCCGGAAAGCCGCAAGGAGGAGGGTATCGTCCCGCTTCTCGGCGTCGACGAAAACACGCTTGCGACGAACTTTTCCGGCGTCAGCAAGAGCGGCGTTCTTTCGGCGAAGATGATGGCCGAGGCGACGCGCAAGGTCATTGAACGCCTGCACGTCAAGACGGCGCGCACTGACACGCCGATCGGCACGCTGTCTGGTGGTAACCAGCAGAAGATCGTCATCGGCCGCTGGGTCTGTGCCAACAGCCGCGTTCTGCTGCTTGATGAGCCGACCAGGGGCGTCGATGTGGAAGCCAAGGCGCAAATCTATGCCATCATTCGACAGTTGGCTGCCGAAGGGCGCAGCGTCATCTTCGTCTCCAGCGAGATCGAGGAGCTACCGCTCGTCTGCGACCGCGTGGTTGTCTTGCGCGACGGAACGCTCTGCGAAGAATTCAAATCACCAAACATCGATCAGGACGCCTTGATGGCTGCCTGCATCGCCGGACATTGAGGGAGAGACGCCATGTCACTCGACCAGGCTGCAACGTCAGCATCATCAAGCAAGAAGTCGGGCTTCAGCTTTTCCCAGCACATGAACGAGCTGAGCCTCTTCGTCGCCATCGTCGTTCTTTATGTGGTCTTCACATCGACAGCCAATGGCTTCCTGTCTTTCAACAACCAGATCAATATCCTGCGCGACGCCGCCACGATCGGCATCGCTGCCTGGGCAGCGACCCTGATCATCATCGCTGGCGAGATCGATGTCAGCGTCGGGCCGATGGTCGCGTTCATCTCGGTGGTTCTTGCCTTCCTTCTACAGTGGGGCGTGCCAACGCCGGTGGCCTTTGCACTTTCGATCGTCATCGGCGCATTGCTTGGCTCGATTGCCGGCGCGCTGCGCGCTTACTTCGACGTTCCCTCGTTTGTTGCAACGCTTGGGCTATGGAGCGCGCTTCGAGGAACGGCATTGTTTGTGACCGACGCGCTTCCCGTTTCGATCGGCCGTAACGATACGCTCGACGCGCTCGACCGCTCCGTGCTCGGCATCCCGCCGGCCGCCATCATCATGCTGGTATTCTTCGCGATCTTCGCCTTCGTCAGCCGCAAGACCGCCTTTGGCCGCTCCGTCTTCGCGATCGGAGGCAATGCGCATGCGGCGTTTTTGAGCGGCATCAGCGTCTCGAAGATCCGCGTGGCGCTGTTTGCGATCGCCGGCGCGATGGCCGCCATCTCCGGCATCCTGCTCGTTTCCCGCTTGGGCTCGGGTAATGCCACTGCGGCGAACGGGCTCGAGTTTGACGTCATCGCGGCCGTTGTCGTCGGCGGCACGTCGCTCTCCGGCGGGCGCGGCTCGATGCTCGGCACGCTGCTCGGCGTTCTCGTCATCACGCTTATCGGGAACGGCCTCGTCTTGCTTGGCATCAATCCGTTCTTCCAGCAGGTCGTGCGCGGTCTCATCATCGTCATCGCGGTGCTCGCCAATATCCAGGCGATAAAGCGCAGCATGTCGCGCAACAAGGGCTGATGCGATGACGGTGCTCGATCTGAAATCCGGATCGCTTTCGCTTCGCGTCTCTTCCAAGGGAGGCCTGGTCCTGGGCTTCTGGAAGCAGACGCAGGGCGAAAGCGTGCCCTTGCTGCGCGCGGCGCCGTCATCAGAGGCAGACGCACTTTCCTCCGCCTGCTACCCGCTTGTTCCTTTCGGTAACCGCGTCCGCGACAACGGCTTCGTATTCGAAGGTGAGGAGTATCGGTTCGAGCCGAACACCGAATGGGACAAGCATTATCTCCACGGCGAGGGCTGGCAGGCCGATTGGACGATCGACCGGCAGACCGATGAGATGGTCGAGATGAGTTTCGCCCATCGCGGCGGCTCAACACCTTACGTCTATCGCGCAAGCCAGCGCTTCGCACTCGACGCATCCGGCCTGACTATGACGCTGACGGTCGAAAATCGTGGCGACCGGGCCATGCCCTTCGGTCTCGGCTGGCATCCTTATTTCCCGATGACGCCGAAGACGACGCTTCAGGCGCGGTCGCAGAAATTCTGGACCGAGGTCGAGGGTTGGCTGCCGGGCGAGCGGACGGATATCCCAACCGATCTTGACTTCAGACAACCGGCTGAGCTGCCACATCGCTGGGTCAACAATGGCTTCGAAGGCTGGGACGGCAGGGCGACGATTTCCTGGCCCGAGCGGCAGACCGCGTTGAAGCTTGAGGCTGATCCCATCTTTAAACACGCCTTCGTCTTCGTGTCCGATACCGGCTTCGACCCGAGCTTCAAGCGCGACTATCTCTGCTTCGAGCCGATGACGCATCTGGCGGATGGCCATCACCTCGCCGATCTTGGTGATCTGAAGGTGTTGGCGCCGTATGAAAGCCTCTCGGGCAGCGTTCGGCTGCGCCCCGAGGCCATTTGAGACTATCAAGACCGGAGTTGGTGAATGTCTGCGAAAGACCGTTACGACTACATCATTATTGGCGGCGGAAGCTCCGCCTGCGTGGTCGCGGCCAAACTGGTGCGAGAGGGGAAGGCCAGGGTTCTCATGCTTGAGCGGGGGCCGGCCAAGGCGAACCCGATCATGCATTTTCCCGCCGGCTACATGAAGTTTCTCGCAAAGGACACTTATCTCGCCATGCATCAGACCAAGCCGCAGCCGCAGCTTGACGGGCGCGGACCGATCGTGCCGCAGGGCAAGGTTCTGGGCGGCGGCAGTACGGTTAATGCCATGGTCTACATGCGCGGCCAGGCGGCCGATTTCGATCTGTGGAACGAGCTTTCCACGCCTGAAGGATCGAACGACGATGCCTGGTCGTATCAGGACCTGTTGCCGTACTTCAAGGCACAGGAAGACAATGACCATCTCGCCGGCGAGTTTCACGGCGTCGGCGGCCCTCTGAAGATCTCGCATCTCGGCCACACCAGCCCGATGACGCGGACCTATGTGAAGACGCTGCAGGGTATGGGCATTCCCTACAATCCGGATTTCAACGGCGCCCGCCAGTTCGGCGTCGGCTTCATGCAGCACACGATCGACTGGAGGACGCGCAAGCGCTCGAGCGCCGTGGACGCCTTTTTGGCGCCTTTAATGAGTGATCCGCTTCTAACGATCGAAACCGGCGCCACCGTCACCTCGCTTGATATGGACGGCGACCGAGTGACCGGCGTACGCTATGTGCAAAAGGGTACGCCGAAGCGCGCGCAAGCCGGAAGCGAAGTCATCGTGGCGGCCGGCGCCTACCAGACGCCAAAGCTGATGATGCTGTCGGGTATCGGGCCGGAAGAGGAGCTGAAGCGTCATGGTCTGAAGACGACCGTCGCCCTGCCCGGTGTCGGCAAGAACCTGCAGGACCACTACGAGTGCCCCGTCGTGGCGACCACGAAGGGATCGTTCGGCTATTACGGGCAGGATCGCGGCTGGCCGATGATCAAGGCCGGGTTGCAATATCTGATGTTCAAGTCGGGCCCGGTGTCGACCACGGGCGTCGAAACCTGTGCTTTTTACGATCCTGACGGCAACAACGAGCGGCCGACCATCCAGATGTTTTGCGTGCCGACCGTCTACCTCGATCGCGATGTGATGGGCACCGATCCGGGCGACGGGGTGACGATCAACTCGCTGCTGCTGCGTCCCAAGGCACGCGGCTCGGTCACGTTGTCTTCGAGCGACCCGTTCGCCAACCCGATCGTCGACACGCAGATTTTCGCGCATCCCGACGATCTGAGGCTGACGATGGCAAGCTTCCGCTTTGCCCGCACCGTGCTCGACGCCTCGCCAATAAAGGAACTGATCGACAAGGAAATCTTTCCCGGCCCCGACGTCAGCAGCGATGAGGGCATCGCTGCCCATTGCAAGCGCACCGTCAAGACCGGCTACCATCCTGTCGGAACCTGCAAGATGGGTGCCGACAGCGATCCGGAAGCCGTGCTCGACATGCAGTTGCGGGTCCGCGGCACGCGCGGCCTGCGCGTTGTCGATGCTTCCTTGATGCCCACCATTGTCAGCGGCAATACCAACGCGGCCGTTCTCGCCGCCGCCGGCAAAGCCGCCGACCTCATTCTCAGCTAAAGCGAGTAAGACCATGAAGATCACCAAGCTCACGACCTATATCGTCCCGCCGCGCTGGCTGTTTTTGAAGATCGAGACCGATGAGGGTATCGTCGGCTGGGGTGAACCCGTGGTCGAAGGCCGTGCGCTCACCGTCCAGGCGGCGGTGCACGAACTCGAGGACTACCTGATCGGCAAGGACCCGTTCCTGATCGAGGATCACTGGACGGTCATGTATCGCGGTGGCTTTTATCGCGGCGGCGCCGTCCATATGAGCGCGATCTCGGGCATCGATCAGGCGCTGTGGGATATCAAGGGCAAGGCGCTCGGTCAGCCCATCCACTCGCTGCTGGGCGGCCAGGTGCGTGACAAGATCAAAGTCTATAGCTGGATCGGCGGCGACCGGCCGGCCGACGTCGCGCGCAACGCCAAGGATGTGGTCGCGCGTGGCTTTAAGGCGATCAAGCTCAATGGCTGCGAGGAGATGCAAATCGTCGACAGCAACGAGAAGATCGACAAGGCCGTTGCGACGATCGCGACGATCCGCGAGGCGATCGGGCCGAATGTCGGCATCGGCGTCGATTTCCACGGCCGCGTGCACAAGCCCATGGCTAAAGTGCTCGCCAAGGAGCTGGAGCCCTACAAGCTGATGTTCATCGAAGAGCCGGTCTTGTCCGAGCACCGCGAGACGCTGAAGGAAATCGCCAATCATTGCTCGACGCCGATCGCGCTTGGCGAGCGTCTCTATTCGCGCTGGGATTTCAAGTCTGTGTTGTCCGATGGCTACGTCGATATCATCCAGCCGGATCTGAGCCACGCTGGCGGCATTACCGAATGCCGCAAGATCGCGGCGATGGCGGAAGCCTATGATGTGGCGGTCGCCCCGCATTGCCCGCTTGGTCCAATCGCGCTTGCGGCCTGCCTGCAGGTCGATGCCGTCAGCTACAATGCCTTCATCCAGGAGCAAAGCCTCGGCATTCACTACAACAAGAGCAACGACATCCTCGACTACATCTCTAATAAGGAGGTGTTCCACTATGCCGATGGTTTCGTGTCTATCCCGCAGGGCCCCGGCCTTGGCATCGAGGTGGACGAGGCCTATGTGATCGAACGTGCGAAAGAGGGGCATCGCTGGCGCAACCCGATCTGGCGTCACGAGGACGGCAGTTTCGCCGAGTGGTAAGGGTGTCCGTCATGTCCAATCGTCTGCTCGACAAGCGTATAATGATTACCGGCGCAGCGCAGGGCATCGGCCTTGCGATTGCAAAGGCATTCGCGCGCGAAGGCGCGAGCCTGTTTCTGATCGATCGCGATGAGGCGTTACTCCAAGAAGAGACTGCGAAGCTTACGGATGAGGGCTATCGCGTCAGCGTGCGCTCGGCCGATATCACCGATGCCAGGGCAATTGTTGCGGCCGTCAGCGCGGCGGAAACCGAGATCGGGCGCATCAACGCGCTGGTCAACAATGCTGGCGTCAACGTGTTTTCCGAGCCGCTGGAGACCAGCGACGAGGAATGGAACCGCTGCTTCGACATCAATCTTAAGGGCGCATGGAACTGCTCGAAGGCGGTTCTGCCTGGGCTGATCGAACAAGGCGGAGGCGTGATCCTTAACATCGCCTCGACCCATGCCTTTACCATCATCCCGCATACGTTTCCCTATCCGCTGGCAAAGCATGCGCTGCTGGGCATGACCAAGTCGCTGGGGCTCGAATATGCGCCGAAGAACGTCCGCGTGAATGCGCTGGCGCCCGGCTATGTCGCGACCCAGAAGGTCATCGATTATTGGAATGGATTCCCCGATCCTGAGGCGGCAAAGGCCGAAACGATGAAGTTGCACCCCGGTGGACGTATCGCCACCCCGCAGGAGATCGCCATGGCGGCCGTATTCATGATTTCGGACGAATGCCCGTTCATGAACGCCACCTGCCTGACGGTGGATGGCGGTCTGAGCGTCCAGCAGCATCCTGCCTGAGCCCGGTTCGCGTAAACACCTTGCCTAAGCATCGGGCGGTAGCATAGACCTGTGTCGTGTCAAACGTCAGCGGGGCGATATAAGCCCCGGGAGAAAATCCCCGATATGAATGATCATGCGCCGTCCGATATCTATGCAGTTGCTGACATTCATGGACGCGCTGATCTGCTTGAGGTTCTACTGCGCCACATTGCCACCGTCGCTGAGGAACGCCGATCAAAACCAATCGTGATTTTCCTCGGTGATCTGATCGATAGAGGCCCGCAAAGTCCAGCTGTGCTTGATCTGGTCGCCTCGACACTTGAGCTGTACCCCGGTTCGCAGCTCATCCTCGGCAACCACGATTTTTATCTGCGCTCGTTGCTTCGCGGGGAATTGTCTCCGGCGGACGCCGTCAACTGGATGGACTGGGGAGGGGTGGCAACCCTCAGCGCCTATTCGCGGCGGCCGGTGCCTGATTTCAAGGCTATAGCCGCAGACATACGAAGCGCTTTCCCACATCACGCTGTTTTGCTCGATAACGCGCTGACCTATAGGCAGATCGGCGGGTTTTGTTTCGTACATGCGGGAATACGCCCCGGTCTTCCCCTCGCCGAACAGGACGAATACGATCTGCGCTGGATCCGGGCGGGCTTTCTCGACCACATTGACCCTTTCGACCATATGGTCGTGCATGGTCATACGATCACAAACTCGCTGCGCCCGGAAGTTTATGACAACCGTATCGCGCTTGATACCGCAGCCTATAGGACTGGTCGTCTGAGTGCTGCTGTTATTCGGCAAGACAGACTGTCGCATTTCATCTGCACGGCACTGAGCGCGCGCGGGGAGATCTCCGTTGAAGAGTGGGGTGCGAGCATTGTAACTCGCGCTGCTTCCTGACCAGAAGCGATGGTTCTTAAAGATCGGTCGCAGGGCCGGCCGATCCTGTGGGATGCGCAATAAATGTCCCATTCGCGGTCACTTCGTCGCTCGTGGGGAGCTTTCAGCGCGAACTGCCGGACGGGCGTTAAAGTTTACTTAGCCACCGTGATTGGTGCGCTAACGACCACAGGAACCGACTGGCAGCTTGGAACTTTATCCCGACAAGGTTGTTGGAAGGTTGTGGATCACGCTTGATCTCGCCTAAAACGATCTGGAGTGCGCACTTCCGCTTTTGACCTGGGTCTTTGGCCCTGGGGCTCATGCCCTTTCAGGACATAACGGAGGAGAAAATGATGTACTTGAAATCAACGATTGCCATACTGGCCGCCGGCTGCGCCAGCGTCCTCGTTCCACCGCAGGCAGCGGCGTTTGACGTCGGAGGATCGAACGGGATCAGCATCAACGGCAATGGCGGCGGGCTCAACGTGTCCATCGGCGGCGCCAACGGCGTCAATGCCACGGTTGGTGGCGGTTCGAACCTCGCCAATGTCTCCGTCGGCGGGGCCGGCGGTGTGAACGCTGATGTCGGCGGTAATTCGACCGGCGGCCTTGGCGTGAATGCGACAGTTGGTGGCTCCGGTGGCATCAACAGCGCCACAACGGTCGGCGGCAACAATTCGTCCGGTGGCCTCGGTGTTGGAACGACAGCAACGATCGGTGGAGCAAGCGGCGTCAACGCCGATGTCGGCGCAACCGTCGGCGGGTCCAGCATCGCGAATGTGGATGCCGTGGTCAATGTTGGTGCGGGTGACAACACGCTTGCCGATGTCAACGCCAATCTCGGTGTTGGCGGCACCTCCGGTGGTAGCGGCACAAACAGCATCGTCGATCTCGGAACAAACGCCAACATCGGCGGCGTGAATGGCGTCAACGCAGATGTCGGTGCGACGGTTGGCGGATCGAACCTCGCGACTGTCGGCGCTATCGCCAATGTTGGGGCGGGCGACAATACGCTCGCCGACATAAACGCCAATGCCACGGTCGGTGGGGGCTCAACCGGAAGCGGTTCGACAAGCGGCGGTCTAGTTGACACTGACGTCACCGCGAGTATCGGCGGTACGAATGGTGTGAACGCTGGTGTTGGTGCAAACGTTGGCGGGTCCGGCCCCAGTGTCGCTGCCATGGCCAACGTCGGTTTGGGTGATAACACGCTAGCCGAAATCAGCCTCGCAATCCCCGGTTCCGGATCGGGGGGCACGGATCCAGGTACACCAGGTGTCCCCGGTACGCCTGGAACACCTGGCAATCCCGGAGGCCCCGGCGCAACCAATCCCGGCGATGATGCCAATGGCGATACCGGCGGCGACCGCAGCCGCAGCCTGGCGATGATCAACGACATGTCCGCCAGAGACCGCGCCAAGGCCAAGGCTAGCTGCAAGGACGTTGTACGCTCCGGCGGCTTCGAGGCAGGCCTCGTCAGCCTCTGCAAAATGGTGATGGCAAGCCGCTGATTTCGCTGAAAGTCACAAGGGCGTCGGTTTCGACGCCCTTTCTGCGTTCACTCGAACAGGTCTGGATGATCCGCTTCGATCTGCGGCAGGTCCGACAGAATGCCGTTGAGGTGCGCGCGCATGGCAGCCACCGCGGCGTCCGCATCGCGTCCGTCGATGGCCGTGATGATGGCCTCATGCTCGGTGATCAGCCGCATCATGGAATCGGGGTGGCGAAGCTGCAGATTGCAGACACGGTCCATATGCGCCTTGATGTCGGCGATGGCACTCCAGGCAAGACTGCAGCCGGCGCCCTCCGCGATCGCGATATGGAACTGCTCGTCCTCGCGGCGGAATGCGTTGTGGTCATGTGCTTCCATGGCCATCCGCTGCTTGCCGATGATCGTGTCGATCCGGCGGCGCGTCCAGCTGTCGAAGGTCTCACTTGCGCGGCGTGCAACGGCGGTCTCCAGCGCCTCGCGCACGAAGCGCGCCTCCATCATCTGCCGCGCCGAGATGCGAACGACGACCGTGCCCCGGTTTGGGCGCACATCGACCAGCTTTGATCTCCCGAGCGCGATCAGGGCTTCGCGCACCGGTTGGCGCGAGACACCCATGCGGGTGGCGATCTCCTGCTCGGAAAGTCGCGTGCCCGGCGCCAGTTCCAGCTTGATGATCTGCTCGCGCAGGTCACGCTCCACTTGGGCCGCAGCGGTTTCGCCGGTCTCAATCTTCAAGGATTCGAGGTTCATGTCTTTCGTCGCCGTCATGCGTTGACATCCAATTTAAACCACCATACAGTACCATACAATTCAAACGCAACATAAATCCGGTGGTCTGAAACCGGATAAAAAGGGAGGGCCGACACGATGTGTCGGCTTTAAGGGGAACGTGCTGTCCAATTTCATTGCGCCTGATTCCGGTGATCCGCGGCTGAACATTAAATCCCGCTACCAGATGCTTGTCGATGGCAAGTCGGTAGATGCCGCGTCTGGTCGCACGATTGACCGTGTCAGCCCCGGTCACGCGGGCGTCGTCGTTGGTACCTGGCCGGAAGCCTCGGCCGATGATGTCCGCCTGGCGGTTGCGGCTGCCCGCCGGGCCTTCGATACAGGCCCATGGCCGCGCATGTCCGGTGCGGAACGCTCGCGGCTCATGTTCAAGGTGGCCGACCTGATCCTCAGAAATCAAGAAGAACTTGCGCTGGCCGAAAGCCTTGAGGTTGGCAAGCCGATCGCCCAGGCGCGCGGCGAGATCGGCTTCTGCGCCGACCTCTGGTCCTATGCCGCCGGTCAGGCGCGCGCTCTGGAAGGCCAGGCCCACAACAATATCGGCGACGATCGCTTAGGCCTGGTGCTGCGCGAAGCCGTCGGCGTCGTCGGCATCATCACCCCCTGGAATTTCCCGTTCATCATCGCCTCCGAGCGCGTGCCGTGGGCGATCGGCGCCGGCTGCACCGTCGTCCTCAAGCCGTCCGAATTCACCTCGGGCACGTCGGTTCGCATGGCGGAACTGGCGCGTGAGGCCGGTATTCCCGATGGCGTCTTCAACGTCGTCACCGGCTACGGCGATCCGGCCGGCCAGGTGCTCGCCGAAGATCCCGGCGTCGACATGGTGGCCTTCACCGGTTCGGTGCGCGTCGGCACAAAGCTTGGCGAGATCGCCGCGCGCAGCGTCAAGCGCGTCGGGCTGGAACTTGGCGGCAAGGGGCCGCAGATCGTCTTTGCCGATGCGGACCTTGAGGCTGCCGCCGATGGCATCGCCTATGGCGTCTACCACAATGGCGGGCAGTGCTGCATATCAGGCAGCCGGCTCCTGGTTCAGGAAGGCATACGCGACGCATTGATGGAGCGCCTGCTCGACATCTCGCGCAAAGTGACATTCGGCGATCCGCTGAACGATCGCACCAAGATCGGCGCGATGATCTCCGAAGCCCATGTCGGCAAGGTCCATTCTTACGTGGAAGCCGGCATCGCATCCGGTGCCGAACTGCTGCTCGGCGGCGAGCGCGTCGGCAAGGACAAGGGCATCTATTACGCCCCTACCGTGTTTTCCGGCGTGAAGCCCGAGATGTCGATTGCCCGCGAGGAGATTTTCGGACCGGTGCTTTCGACCTTGACCTTCAAGACCGCGGACGAGGCTGTCGCGCTCGCCAATGCCAGCGAGTTCGGTCTTTCCGCCTCGGTCTGGTCCACCAATCTCGAAAACGCCATGCAGAGCATCCGCCGCATTCGCGCCGGCCGCTGCTGGATCAACAGCGTCATCGACGGCACGCCGGAACTGCCGATCGGCGGCTACAAGAAAAGCGGCCTCGGCCGCGAACTCGGCCGCTATGGCTTTGATGAGTATTCCCAGTTCAAGGGCGTGCACGTGACGTTCGGGCGACCGGCGCCGTGGTTCGGCTGACAGGGAGTTAAGGGATAGGGCGTTTCGCTTTGGGAGAAGGCGAGACGTCTGGGAGGAAAATCTCGGCCGGCGTGATCTTTGGTCGGAGCCCGCCAGCCGAGACTTGGGTCTTTCGACCCGCATTGCACATCCAAAGGGAGGATACGCAAATGAAATTGACCAGGTTGAAAACCGCAGCACTTGCCGCGGGTATCGCCACGATGATGACATCTACGGCATTGGCCGCCGACGTCAAGGCAACGATGATCATCTATCTCGATCCGAGTGTCCAGTTCTTCAACCCTGTGGTGAAGGGCGCCAAGGACGCGGCGGCTCAATTTGGCGTCGATCTCGACGTGCAATATGCCAATAACGATCCGGTTCGCCAGAACGACCTGATCGAAAGCGCGACGGCAGCAGGCGTCGATGGTATCGCCGTCGCCATCTCGTCGTCGGATGCCTTCGACGAGAGCATCTGCGCGGCGGTCAAGGCCGGCATCGTCGTCATCGGCTTCAACAATGACGATCTGGAAGGCGCCAAGGGCAATTGCCGCCAGGCCTATGTCGGCATGAACGAATTTTCTTCCGGCTACGAGCTCGGCAACCGGATGATCAAGGAATTCGGCCTGAAATCCGGCGACGTCGTCTTCAACCCGCGCGAGATCCCCGAGGCCAGCTTCGCGGTCGCGCGCGGTGGCGGCATCGAGAAGGCGATGAAGGAAAACGGCATCAAGGTCGAGACAGTTCGCGCCGGGCTTGATCCGGCCGAGGCGCAGAACATCATGGCGCAGTTCCTGATCGCCAACCCGGGCGTCAAGGCCGTGTTCGGCACGGGCTCGGTCACTTCGACCGTCGGTGCCGGCGCCATCAAGGATGCAGGTGTAAAGGTCCCGTTCGGCGGGTTTGACCTTGCGGTCGAGATCGTCAATGCGGTCGAGTCTGGTGCGATGTTCGCGACCATGGACCAGCAGCCTTATCTCCAAGGCTACTACCCGATCGCGCAGATCGCGCTGTCGAAGAAGTACGGACTGACCCCGACTGACGTCGACACCGGCCAGGGCGCCTTCCTCGACAAGTCGCGCATCAGCTCGGTCAAGCCGCTGATCGGCAGCTTCCGCTAACCGCGTTTCGTGGGGGCCTGCCGGCCAGGCCGGCAGGTTCTCCGTCTCCAATCGATCGAGTACCAGACCGTGACACCAATTCTTGAGACCAGTGCCGCGCCCCGGTCGCGGACGCAGAAACAACCGATGATCCGGCAGATCATGGCAATGCCGGCAGGCGCGATCTTCCTCGTCTTCATGACGCTGCAGATCGTCTGCATCGCAGGCGCCTTGCTCTATCCTGATCAGTTCCGCTACCTTTCGCCACAAAACCTGACGATCCTGATGAAGGCGATCCCTGTGCTGGGCTGCCTGGCGCTCGGCGCCGGCGTGCTGATGATCGCGGGCGAATTCGACCTTTCCATCGGTTCGGTCTACACCTTCACCGCCATCTTGATGGCA
Organism: Rhizobium sp. S163; assembly: GCF_030380805.1. NCBI lineage: Bacteria > Pseudomonadati > Pseudomonadota > Alphaproteobacteria > Hyphomicrobiales > Rhizobiaceae > Rhizobium > Rhizobium sp. S163. Next base: position 100,729 of record NZ_JAUDSA010000035.1, read on the forward strand.
AGCCTTGTCGGCGCCGGAATGAGTGCCTTCATAGCCGCGCCGCTCGGCGTCTTGGCCGGGATCATGATCGGCCTCTTGAACGGCCACATCACGCTGCGCTTCGGGCTGCCGTCCTTTATCGTGACGCTTGGCGGCCTTTTGTTCTGGCGCGGCGCGGTGCTGCTCTATAACGGTGCGGTTCAGGTTCGCTTCGATCCGGAGCCGATCTTCACCAGCCTGTTTTCCGGCACGCTGCTTGGCATCAATGCCGCTTTCATCTGGATCGTTTTATTCGTCGTCGGCTTCCACTACCTCGTCCATCGTCACCGCTTCGGCAACCATGTGTTCGCTACCGGCGGCAATCGCGGTGCGGCCGAGGCGATCGGCATCAACACCAACCGCGTCAAGCTGGTAGCCTTCGCGATCGCCGGCGGCATGGCGGCGGTGGCCGGCATCATTGCAACCGCGCGTGTTGGCAGCGTGCAGCCGGGGCAGGGCGCCGGACTGGAGCTTCAGGCGATCGCGGCTTGCGTCATCGGCGGCTTGTCGCTTCGCGGCGGCCGGGGCTCGATCATCGGCATCTTCCTTGGCGTGCTCTTGATTCACACCATCACCGACGTGCTTTTGCTGCTGCGTGCGCCGGGCTTTTATCTCGACATGTTCATCGCGACGCTGATCGTGCTGGCCGCCATCTTCAACCATCTTATCGAGCGGCGAGGTCTTGCGTGATGTCGGCCCCCAATCTTCTTGAACTGCACAACATTTCGAAAAGCTTCGGCGCGCTGACCGCGCTGCGCAATCTGAGCTTCCATATCGGCGAAGGCGAAGTGGTGGGGTTGCTCGGTGACAACGGCGCCGGCAAGTCGACAACAGTCAATCTGATCTCAGGCATCCACAAGCCAACGGACGGCTATCTGAGCGTCGACGGCAAGAAGACGGCGTTCACCTGCCGGTCGGACTCCGCCGATGCCGGTATCGAGACCATCTATCAGCATACGGCGCTGGTGGATTCGCTTTCGATCACCCGCAACATCTTCATGGGCCGCGAACTTACCGATCGTTTCGGCTTCCTACGTCAGCGTGAAATGCGCGAGATTGCCATGGAGGTGTTGCAAAACGCGGTGCACATTTCCGGCATCGATAGCCCCGATACACTCGTCGGCAATCTCTCCGGCGGCCAGAAACAGGCTGTCGCCATCGCCCGCGCCGTTTATTTCAAGAAGCGCGTGCTGCTCCTCGACGAGCCGACGTCTGCACTGTCGGTGCGCGAAACTGAGGCGCTCTTGAACCAGGTGCTGAAGCTCAAGGCGGAAAACGTCTCGAGCGTGCTCGTCACCCACAACATCTACCACGCCTATCAGGTCTGCGACCGCTTCGTCATCATGAGCCACGGCACCAAGGTGTTCGATGTCGACAAGGCGGACACGACGATCAACCAGCTGACCGAATATGTCGTGCTCACCTGATCCCACCCAACACACAGAAGGGGCATCGCCCGTGACCATTTCAGTATCAGTACGCCAGGTCGTCGGACCCGAAGATACCGCACGGCGCAACACGCAGGGTCTGCGCGACGGTTTCGTGATCGAGGATCTGTTTCGGCCAGGTGAAGTCAATCTCACCTACAGCCATCTCGATCGCATGATCGTCGGCGGTGTCATGCCGCATACGATGCCGCTTGAGATCGCTGCCATTGCTGAGACCGGCACAGAGCGTTTTCTCGACCGGCGCGAGGCCGCCATCGTCAATATCGGCGGCGCGGGCATGGTCAGCGTCGCGGGCAAGGCTTACGAACTTGGCTTCCAGGAGGCGCTCTATGTCGGAATGGGCGAGGGCGCCTTGAGCTTCGCCAGCAAGGACCCGGCGGCGCCGGCGCTCTTTTACGTCTTGAGCGCGCCAGCGCACCGCACATATCCCACGGTGCACATTACGGGCGAGATGGCGAGGAAAGTGATCGTGGGCTCGGCGGAAGAATCCAACGCCCGCACGATCAACCAATACGTCCACCCCGATGTCTGCGACAGCTGCCAATTGCTGGTGGGGCTGACGAGGTTCGAGCCGGGTTCGGTGTGGAACACCATGCCGGCACATGTTCATGATCGCCGCATGGAGGTTTATCTCTACTTCGGCATGCAGGAGCAGACACGCATCTTCCATTTCATGGGCGAGCCCAGCGAAACGCGGCATGTCGTCTTGAAGAACCACGATGCCGTGCTGTCGCCCGGCTGGTCAATCCACTCTGGCGCCGGAACCGGCCGCTACGCCTTCATCTGGGCGATGGCTGGCGATAATATGAGCTTTACCGACATGGACAAGGTGCCGATGGAAGACCTGCGATGAGCCTGTTCGATCTCACCGGCCGCTGGGCTATCGTCACCGGCGCCAACACCGGCATCGGCCAGGCTATCGCGGTTGGTTTCGCGCAGGCGGGCGCCGATATCGTCGGTGTCGGCCGCTCGGCAATGGACGAGACAGCGGACGCGGTCATATCGACGGGGCGCCGGTTCGTATCGCTCAAGGCGGACCTGTCCGATACCGGGGAGGCGAGGGACGTCATCGAACGCGCCCTAGCCGCCGGCGCCTCGCCCGATATCCTCGTCAACAATGCCGGCATCATCCGTCGCGCCGATGCGCTGGAGTTTACGGAAGAGGATTGGGATGCGGTCCTCGACACTAACCTGAAATCCGTCTTTTTCCTCTGCCAGGCTTTCGCGAGGGCTGCATTGGCACGACAGTCGCCGGCAAAGATCATCAACATAGCTTCGCTTCTTTCTTTCCAGGGCGGCATCCGCATTCCGTCCTACACGGCGGCGAAGAGTGGGCTGGCCGGGATCACCCGGCTGATGGCGAACGAGTGGGCCTCGAAGGGCATCAATGTGAACGCCATTGCGCCCGGTTATGTCGAGACCAGCAACACCGAGGCGCTTCGCGCCGATGCCGAGCGCAGCGCCGACATCTTGAAGCGCATTCCGGCCGCCCGATGGGCCAAGGCGGAGGATATGGCCGGCACGGCGGTTTACCTCGCCTCGCGCGCTTCCGATTATGTTCATGGCACGGTATTGCCAGTCGATGGCGGCTGGCTTGCCCGATAGGAGATTATGATGGCCGATCACTACACACTTCCCGATGACATCACCTGGACAGAAGTCGCGCCCGGCAACAATCGCGCCGTGCTATCGCATCGCCCCGAGGCGATGCTGGTCGCTTTCCGCTTTGAGCCAGGTGCGATCGGCGCGCTGCATTCGCATCCTCACACGCAGGTAAGTTATGTCGCAGAGGGTGCTTTCGACGTGACAATTGACGGAGTGACAACCAGGCTCGATGCCGGTTCCAGTTTCATCGTCGCGCCGAACCTTGTTCACGGCGTGGTCGCACTGGAGAAGGGACTATTGATCGATACCTTCACGCCAAGGCGCGATGACTTCCTGTAAGGCGGGGGGCGACGCTCGACCTGACAGGGTCTAGGCCGATTGTCTAAGAATGATCTCGGCATTCAATAGGACCTGCTCGGGCACGCTCAAAGCCGATCCCTCTGTTTCCTGGTCGAGCTTTTGCAGCAACAACTGCATGGCAATGCGGCCGATGTCGTTGTAGCTCTGCGCGACGGTGGTGATCGGCGGGCAGGCGTAGCGCGACAAAGGGTGGTCGTCGTGGCCGGCGATGCGCAAGCTGCAGTCGGGCGTGCGGCCGATTTTCACGCCTGCCTGAAAGGCTGCTGCGATGGCGCCGAATGCCACGCGGTCATTGGCGCAAAGAACGGTTGCGGTCGGGAAGCCCCCGCCTTCGAGAATGCGCTTCGTTTCTTCATAGCCAAATTTCTCGAAGTCCCAGCCCGCCGCCTTTTCGATCGGCAGCACGATCGGCTCCATCCGAAGTTCGGTCATCGCCTCGATATAGGCCGTCTCGCGGGTCGACGCGTTGGTGTTGACCGACGGCATGCCGAGATAGCACGGCGGCTCTCCGGATCGGCACAGATAGTCAACGATCAGTTGAAAGCTCTGGCGGTTGTTGGTGCCGACAAAGGGAGAGACGTCGTCCAGTGGCGAGTCAACAAAGATCAGCGGGATCGACGCAGACAGCGCAAGCAGGGTCTCATGGTGTGATTGCACGCCAAGCGGGGCAATGATGGCACCTGCGACGTTCATCGACTTCAGCGTTTCGATGGCGCGTGCTTCCATCAGGGCATTGCCATCCGACGACAGCACAAAGGCGAGAAAGCCGGCATCATTGGCGATGAGCTCGACCCGGCGCGTCAGCGCCATGTAGAACGGGTCGGTGGAGTTGGGAATGATGATGCCGATGATGTTGCTGCGTCGGCGATTGAGATTGACCGCAAAGAGGTTGGGACGGAAGCCGCTCTCCTTGAGGGCAGCTTCGATGATGTCGCGGGTCTTGCGCCGCACGGAGCCCGGGTCGTTGAAGTACTTCGAAACGGTCGGCCGCGATAGGCCGACATACTCGGAAAAGTCCTCCATGGTTCTGATCGGCCTGTCTGACAAACGCGCGTCCCACTCATTCTTATTTAATCGATTGAAATATTTGACGCATTTCAATCAAAACTTTTGCGCCGGTGCAAGCCGCGCCTTTAGGCGCGGCAGGCTTCGAAGTAATCTTCCAACACGCGGTCGACGGCGGCAAGCGCTAGCGAACGTGCGTCCGGCTTGACCTTGCCGTCGCGCACGCCGACATAGGCGCCGGTCAGATACTGGTTGATCAGGGTCTCGGGGATCTGCACGCCATCAAGCAATGAGAATAGTGCCTTTACGGCCGCGTCGATCTCCGGCTGCGGCCAGTAGTAGCGAATACGGTCGCTGTAGCTGAAGTGACGCTGAATGTGCTTATCGTCGTCCGAACCGTGATAATATTTGTCCCAGTTCTTCGGATCGGCCGTCAGAACGCGCTCGATAGTGGTGATCAGCGTCTCCTTGCGCTTGTCTGGAAACAGGAACTCAGCGATCTGGTCGAGCCCGTAATAGGCTTCGCGCAGTGCAAAGGTCAGGCCGGGGCCAACTTTCAAAATAGCGAAACCATCCATGACGAGCTGTCGAAGCATGTCGCGGGTCTGGTAGTCGGTGGAGTGGGCCTCAAAAACCATGCCCGGCATGTCTGAAAGCGTGGCGCTCAGTGCAGCCGCTTTTTCCGGAGCGTAGGCGATGACGTTTTCATTGCCGAATTCCACGCCAGGCTGGACAACCGCGCCAACAACTCGAGTGAAAGCGTCGGATACGCCAGCGGCCACGAAAGCCTGGCGGTGAATGGCGATGGTTTCGCGCGCGGCTTCCGGCTTGGTCACCTCAAGTTCTTCGATCTCTTCCATAGCGCCGCCGGGGATCGGCACTTCGGTGCCGACGATGTAGACAGGCTTGATGCCGTCCATGCCCTTCAGCGCCGCCTCGGCCACGGCAGCGAGCTTGGCAGCGCGCTCAGCGGTGATCGCGTCGGGCAGGGCAACCGGCTCGCCGGCGCAGCCCATGCTGGTGTCGAGATGCAGTTTGGTGAAGCCGGCCTTGGCGAAGGCCTCGATCATGGTGGAGGCTTTCGCCATTGCCTTATCAGCCGGCAGGCTCTTCCATGGATTGGGACCGAGATGGTCGCCGCCGAGGATCAGCTTCTCAAGCGGGAAACCAGTACTGGCGGCGATCTTTTCCACGAAGGCGCGGAAATCGGCCGGCGTCATGCCGGTATAACCGCCATCCTGGTTGACCTGGTTGCAGGTGGCTTCGACGAGTAGGTGGGCGCCCTGCTTCAGCGCATGCAGCATCGATGCCTCGATAACGAGGGGATGGGCCGAGCAGATCGAGGGAATGCCCTTTACGCCGCTGCCGTGGCGCCATTGTGCGATATCCGTGAGGTAGCTTTTCTGCATGTCAGGCTTGTCCTTGCGCTTTAATCAGGGCGTCGAGTTCGGCTTGGGTCGATGCGCCTTCCATCGGGCCGGCCTTGGTGACGGCGCGGGCGCCGGATGCGTTGGCGTAACGCAACGCTTCGGCGGGATGCATTCCCTTCAGCCAGAAGGTGACGAAGGTCGCGCCGAAACAGTCGCCGGCGCCGGTGGGATCTACTTCCTCGACTTTGTAGCCCTCGAGATTGATCTGGGTGGTCCTGTCGAAGTAGCTGGAGCCCTTTTCGCCGCGCTTGATGACGATCGCCTTGATGCCCTTGGCGAGCAGTTCGGCGACCGCCTCCTTCTCCGTCTTTGCCTCGGCGAACAGGAAGAGTTCCTCGCCGCTCGGCATGAATAGATCGGTCACTGAGAGCACGGTCTGCAGCGCCTCGCGCATGCCCGGGCTATCGAGGATTTCAGGGCGCAGATTGGGATCGAAGGACACGGTGCCGCCGGCGGCCTTGATGCGTTCGACTGCTGACAGGATACTCCTCACCACGCTCGGGGCATAGAGAGCGGTGCCCATGACGTGCATGTGGGTGCAGCCGTCGATCAGAGCCAGCGTCTTGTCCGATAACTCGATCTCACCGCATGCGCTGTGGCGGATGTTGAAGACGAAGGCGCGGCTGCCGTCCTCGCGGTAGCGCACGAAGGCGCTGCCGGTTGTGCCATGTGCAACGATCTCGATGCCGGAGACATCGACGCCGTCCGCGGTCAGGCGGTTGATGTTGACCCAGCCGAAATCGTCATCGCCGACGCGCGAGATGATCGCGCAATCCTGGGCGAGCTTGCCGACCTGATCGATGAAGATGGCCGGTGCGCCCGAAGGAAAAGGACCGATCAGCGGCACGGCTTCACGAAAGCCGTTGCCGCGATTGGTAGCGACGATTTCGACCAGAATTTCGCCGATGGTGAGGATTTTCGACATTTCATCTTGCTCTTGAGGATTACTGCTTGGCGCGCTTGGAGCGCACGTCGAGATAGACGGCGACGAGGATGACGAGGCCCTTGACGATGAGCTGGTAGAAGTAAGGCACTGACAGCATGTTCATGCCGTTGTTGAGCACGCCGATGATGAGCGCGCCGATCAGCGTGCCGATCATGGTGCCGACGCCGCCGGCAAGGCTGGTGCCGCCGAGGACGGCTGCTGCGATGGCGTCGAGCTCGTAGCTCATGCCCGCGTTGGTCTGGGCCGAGAACAGACGCGAGGAAAGCAGGATGCCGCTGATCGCCGCCATGATGCCCGAGATCATGAAGATGATGATCTTCAGGCGATCGACCTTGATGCCGGAATACAGAGCTGCCTCGCGGTTGCCGCCGGTCAGATAAGCGCGTCGGCCGAACTTGGTCTTGCTGAGCAGGATGTGGTTGAACAGGAAGAGTACCGCGACGACCCAGATGACGATCGGGATGCCGATGAAGCTCTGGGTGCCAATGGCCGTCCAGGTCGGCTCCATGATCATGGCAGGCGCGCCGTTCGTCGGCAGGCTGACCATGCCGCGATAGATGCCCATCGTGGCCACCGTGACGATGAAGGACGGCAGCAGGAATTTCGCCGTCAGCACGCCGTTGGCGAGACCCAAAATCGCGCCGGCTGCGAGCGTCAGGACGAGTGCTGGAACGAAGCCCATACCGAACGCGAAACATTGCGCGCCGACCATGCCGGCGACCGCGATGATCGATCCGATCGACAGGTCGATCTCACCGAGCAGGATCACCCAGGTCATCCCGAAGGCGGCGATCGCGATGACCGAGACCTGTTGCAGCACGTTCAGAAAGTTGGCAACGGACATGAACCGTTGATTGGTGATCGAAAAGATCACGCAAAGGACGATCAGCGATAGGAAAATACCGCCATACTGCTTCATTACCTGCCGGAATGCGGCATTGGCTGCGTGTCTGTCGCTCATGATACAAATCCCGTAGCAAAGCTCATGATCTTCTCCGGTGTCATCTCATCGCCGGCAACGATGGCGGTGGCCCGCCCTTCGCTCATGACGACGGCGCGGTCGCTCAGGCCGATGACTTCGGGAAGTTCGGACGACACCAGCAGGATTGCCGTGCCTTCCGCCGCCAGTTGGCGGATGATCTTGTAAATTTCAAACTTGGCGCCGACATCGACGCCGCGTGTCGGCTCGTCGAGGATGAGGATCCTCGGCTTGGTCAGCAGCCACTTGGCCAACACGATCTTCTGCTGGTTGCCGCCGGACAGTGATCCCGCCGAGGTCTCGAGCGACGCCGTCTTGATGGCTAGCCGGCCGACTTCCACCTTCGCGTCGTCGCGTTCGCGGCGGCGCTTGAGGAAGCCGAAGGGGCTGGAATAGTTGTCCAGCGCCACCATCGAGATGTTACTCTCGACGCTGTGGCTGAGCACCAGCCCCTCTTCTTTGCGGTTCTCGGTGACGAAGCCGATACGCCGGTTAATGGCATCGACGGGGGAGGTGATCGTTACCGCGCTGCCGTCGATCGAGATGGTGCCCGATGTCGGCTGCGTCATGCCGAAGAGGGTCTTCATCACCTCCGAACGGCCGGACCCGATCAGGCCGAAGAAGCCGAGGATCTCGCCCGGGCGCACATCGAAGGAGATATCCTCAAACTCGTCGTGGCTGGAAAGCCCGCTCACTGCCAGTACCGGCTTTTCGTCAAGCGCTGGAGCCGGCACGTCGCGCGGAGGGTAAATCTCATTCATGTCCCGGCCGACCATCAGGGCGATCAGTTCGTCGATCGTGGCTTCGGACTTATCGCGCGTGGTGATGTAGCTGCCGTCGCGCACGACGGTGATGTCGTCGCTTAGCCGCATGATCTCTTCCATGCGGTGCGAGATGTAGATTACGGCCACGCCGCGCGCTTTCAGTTGCGCGATGATCTCGAACAGGATCTCGGCTTCGCTGTCGCTGAGCGAGGACGTCGGCTCGTCGAGGATAACGACCTTGGCGTCGATGCTCAGCCCCTTGGCGATCTCTACCAGCTGGCGCTGGGCGATCGACAGGTCGCCGACGCGCTCCTGGACGGATATCGGCAGCTTCAGATCGGCGACGATCGCCGCGGCCTGGCGCACGAGTGCCTTGTCGTTGATGAAGCCGGCCCTTGTCGGCTCGCGGGTCGCGAGAATATTCTCGGCGACGCTCAAATTGTTGCAGAGGCTGAGTTCCTGGAAGACGATCGTCAGGCCCGCTGCCGCCGCGTCCTGCGGGTTGGCCGGCGCATAGGGCTTGCCGTCGAGAAGGATCGAGCCCGATGTCGGCTGGTAGACGCCGGCGAGGATCTTCATCAGCGTCGATTTTCCGGCGCCGTTTTCACCGAGGATCGTGTGAACCCTGCCGGGACGAACCTTCAGCTGCATGTTCTTCAACGCGGTCACCGCACCGAAGACTTTCGTAATGTCCTTGATCTCTAGGATCGCGTTGTCGCCGCAGCTTTGCATGGCGTCACCTTTCACCAAGAGCCGCAGGCATCGGGCGGATGCGTGGGGCGCTCTGACTTGTCGCGAGGATATCGCTGCTTTCCGGCGGCCAGCCCTTCAAAAGAACCCGGCCGCCGGAAGGAGCGGTCACTGTGCGAGACTTGGGACCTTCGCACAGTGCGCCTTGGGAGGACTTTACTGCTTCTTGACGTAGACGCCGGGGACGATCGGCTGCTCAGCAGGCACGTCTTTGCCGGCCTTGAGGTCCAGCGCGGTATCGACGGCGAGCTTGCCCATCTGGTCCGGGAACTGCTGGATGACGCCGACCATGTCAGGATCGCTGTCGACCGCCTTGATCGCCTCAGGCATGCCGTCGAAGCCGATGACCTTGACCTTGCCAGTGAGGCCGGAAGACTTGACCGCAACGGCTGCAGCAAGAGCCGCGTCGTCACCGAAGCCGAAGATGCCGTTGATGTCGGGGTTTGCCTGCAACATGTTCTGCGCGACGGCCAGAGCCTCGGCGCGGGTGATGCCGGTCTGGATCGACACGATCTTGATGTCAGGGTGCTTGGCAATGGCTTCCTTGAAGCCGTTGACGCGGTTCACGACCGACTGGACCAGCGGATAGTCGATGATCGCGACATTGCCCTTGCCGCCGAGCTGCTCAGCCATCAGTTCGCCGGCCTTGACGCCACCGGCGTAGTTGTCGGTGCCGATGTAGGATGAAACCTTGGCGCCTTCGACCGGAACGTCGACAGTGATAACCTTGATGCCGGCTGCCTCAGCGCGGGCGACGGCTGCGAGCGCGCCCTTGCTGTCGACTGGCGACATGATGATGACGTCCACGCCCTTGACGATGAAGTCTTCGATGTCGGCAAGCTGCTTGTTCAGATCCTGATTGGCGATCGCGATCTCGACGGAGACGTTCTTGGCCTTGGCTTCAGCGGTGACCGCCTTTGCGAGCTCGTTGTAGAAAGGATGCTGCTGCGTCAGCAGCGACGCGCCAATGCCTTCTGCCTGCGCGGTAACGGCGGCGAGCGTGAAAGCGGCGGAAACGAGCAGCGACTTTGCGATGCGAGAAATAATCAATTTTTCCTCCCGGAAACCTATCGAGGCTTGTGCTTGGGACCGCCGGACCTGGCCGCCTCCTGAGCCAACCGACGTCGCCTATTCATCATTAAACTTTCCGCGCGTCAACTTTAAAATCGATATGCGTTAAATTAGGTGAGGATTGCGCGTGTTTGTTTGTGCCGCTCATGCCGATGCACGCGCGGCTTGGTTCCGCGTCGTTAATACGATAACGGGATAAGTATCCTCAGCGCTTCAGGCGGTCGCTGGCCATCGGGGCGGCACAGCCTAGAAACTTGTTACGAGGTTCATCTGGATGGCGTTGGAGCGCAGGCCTTTGCCGAATTCGCCGGAATAGTTCAGCGTCAGCCGCGCCGACTTTGAAAGCTTCGCGGAGACGCCGATCTCCGCCACGACGGAATCGCGGGGCATCTCGGTACCTTCGATTATAAAGGGCGAGCCACCAGAAAACGCCATACGCGAGTATGGCGTTACATCGCCTGCGATATGCCGCCAGCCCAGCAATCCGGAAACGGAGAGGGGCAATTCGTTCTCCGGCCAATCCATAGCCCAGCGCAATCCGACCGTCGAAGAGGTGATTGCGGCGTTTGCGCCGGCTGCAGAGAGTGCGGCGTCGCCACCCTTCTCCTCAAAGCTATCAGTGTCGAGATTGATGTAGGCGAGACTTGCGTAGGGTTGAACTTTGAGCGCGTCCCACTCGTAAGTCCATGAAAGATCGGCAAAGACCTGGCTGGTGGCGCTCGCATAGTTTGCCGATAGGTGGTCCGTAAATGTGCCGAATGCGATATCGCGCTGCGTGGATGCGTCATTGTGTGCGTAGATGGCGCCTCCGGCCAGTTGCACCGGGCCGATATCGCCCATGGCGTAAAGCCCGGCGTAATAGGAGTTTGCGTCGACCTGAGCGAACGATTGTTGACCAAAGCCGACCACACCGCCGACACGCCAGTGATCGGACACTGGTGCATCGGCCCCGAACAGGGCGCCGTCGACGCGGGTGTCGATCCCGGCTGCGTTGTTGCCTCCCGACAGGACGTTGGACGACAGAAGTCCTGAGGTCCAGAAGGTGACGTCGGTCTCCCGCTGGTGCGGCCCCCAGGCGATCTCGTCGAGAATCGCTTCCCGCGGAAAGCGGCTTTGCCATAGCAACGCGCTTTTGACAGAGGCATGGGCTTCGCCGCTCAGCTGCGCAAAGGCACTCGCGGCCGTGGCGGAATCAAGCGACAGAACTGCGTCGTAGACCACACGGCCCGATCCCATCTGTTCGACGGCCGCAGCGGCAGCCCGGCCATTTGCCGTATTTGCAACATCAGCGAATTGGACGCTGTTGCGGTCCAGTCGCATGTCGATGGTGGTGACGTCGTATGTCAGGGTTGGCGACAGAAAGGCGAAGTCGCTTGTCACAGTGTCGAACGTACCGGCAATGCTGCCGCCGGTCAGGATCGTGTAGCTGGTTGCTGCGGCGTAATTGCCGGTCGCTGCCTTGACGGCAAGCGTTCCGCCCTGGATGGAAACGGCTCCCGTGGCATCGACCTTGTCGGAGACGCCTCCCGTCGCAATGTCGACCTGGTAGGTGGATCCGGCGGCGAAGGTTACGTCCCCATTGACGCCAAGCGTTGCAATCCCTGGCCCTGGCGCCAATACGCCGCCTGCATTCACTAGGATGCCGCCGACATTGCCGCTACCAGAGAGAAGGCCGCCGTCGTCTATGCTGACGGCGCCCGATATGGTGCCATCGTTGACGAGCGAGCCGCCGGAAACAATTGCCGCGCCTGAAATCGTACCGGTGTTGGAGAATGTCCCGGCATTGTTCTGGAGTGCTGCAATCGTTCCGTCGTTTGCAGCCATTCCTGAATTCGTCACGGTAGCGGCCGTCGCGCCGCTGTTGTTGACGAAGGTGCCGGCAGCGCCGACATCGACATTCGCCAATGTCGCATTGTTGACGACGCTGCCTCCGGCCACTGTCGTTGCGCCCGTAACCGCTCCACCCGTATTATTGGTGAATATCCCGCCGTTGTTCTGGACGGAGGCGATCGTTCCGGCATTGGTGACCGTCCCGGCATTTGTAACGACGCCGGCTGTCGCGCCGGTGTTGTTGACGAAGGCTGCCGCGGCAGCGACATCAGCATTGGTGATGACAAAGTTGTTCGTCACCGTTCCGCTTTTGACGGTGGTTGTTCCTGTAATCGTGCCGCCGGCATTGTTGGTGAAGCTGCCGGCGGTGTTGGTCAGGCTCGCGATGGTGCCGGCATTGGATGCCGTGCCGGCATTGGTGACAGCGCCTGCGGTGGCCCCGCTGGTGTTGGTGAACGTGCCGGCTGTGCCGACATCGACGCTATTGAGGCTGGCATTGTTGGTGACGCTGCCGCCGGCGATATTCGTGTCACCGGTAACAGTTCCGCCAAAATTGTTGGTGAACGTCCCGGCGTCGTTCTGCACGGAGGCGATCGTCCCGGCATTGGTGGTGGTCCCGGAGTTTGTGATGGCGCCGGCGGTGGCGCCGGTGTTGTTGACGAAGGCTGCTGCCGCGGCGACATCAGCGTCGGTGATAACGAAATTGTTGGTAACCGTTCCGCCTTCGACGATGGTCTTCCCTGTTATAGTGCCTCCGGCATTGTTGGTGAAGCTGCCTGCCGTGTTGGTGAGGCTTGCGACTGTACCGGCATTGGACGCTGTGCCGGCATTCGTGACCGTTGCGGCGGTGGCCCCACTATTGTTGACGAAGGTTGCGGCCGCGGCGACATCGGCGTCGGTGATGACGAAGTTATTCGTGACCGTTCCGCCCGAGACGGTCGTTTTTCCCGTCACGGTGCCATCGTTTGTGAAACTGCCTGCAGTGTTTGTGACGCTGCCAACGGTTCCCGCATTTGATGTCGTGCCCGCGTTTGTCACCGCGTCGATGGTCGCTGCGCCATTGTTGACGAGCGTTGCGCCGGTGGAGACGTTGACCTGGCCTGTGGTGCCGTTGTTCGTGAGTGCGGTTCCTGTTGCGACAATGGCACTGCCGAGCGTGCCGTTGACTGAGACAATGCCATTGTTGAGATTGAGCTGTCCGTTGAGTTGGCCATCGAGGGACAGGCTGCCGCCATCGAGACTGACGTCGGAGTTCATCACGCCACCGCTGTTGATGCTGACGCTGCCTGATGTGATCGTTGTGCCATTCGTGCTGGTCAAAACGCCGGTATTGCTGATGGTGACGTTGCCGCCATTCACGTCCAGATGACCGACGGTCGCATCATTGGAAACTTGTGGAGACCCCGCGTCGACGTGTGCTGTATCGTTGGCGTCGGGCGCGGTTGGGGTCCAATTCGCCGCGTTACTGAAATCGTTGTCTGTTGCCCCGGACCAGGCCGATTGCGCGAAGCCATGCGCGGGCAGCGCGATGGACGCCAGTGCCGTAAACAAGCCTAGACGGCGATAGAATGCCGGGAGTAGTTGTTTCATCTGCAGGCCGACGCTTAGCGGGCACCCACCTGATGTCGGCGGGATGATCAATAATTTCTAGCGCCCACATGGTTAACGAAGCGTTAACCATGTGGGCGCGTATCGCCATTCGATGGTGAATATCTTTTTCTCGAGCCCCTCTTTTCGCTTTTCGCGATATGGGCCGATGTATCCCGCGGAAGTCTCCACTCGGCTTGCGGAAACCAACTTTGATCCCGACGAAAAGACGCGCGAATAATCACAAACAGACGCCGGGGATCGGCAGCGTGATTTCCGGATCGACGTCCGCAAGCAGGCCCGGCGCTTCAGACGGTCCCTTACAACGCAACCTCATCGTTGCACAATCTGCTCAAATGTTGCTGATCCGCCTTATTTCCATACAGGCATCCTCCAAAGCACCGGCCCTGGACACGACTGCCCTCTAGCAAAAACCGTTGAGCTTCAGGATCCCGTATGCTTCGATTGTCGCCCGCAGGCGATCTTCTGATTTGCGGTCACCACTGTTCGCGTCGGGATGATCGGCTTTCAGGCGCTCTTTATATCGGCTTTTGATCTCTTCAGACGTTGCAACCTGTTCGAGCCCCAGGACTTCGAACGCCTTGACCTCAAGTGGTTTGAGCTTGATCTGCGGTGCTGCTGCCGCCGCGTGGGACCTGTTCGCTATCCCTCGGGCTCTGAGTGATTTCGCTGATCCCGACGGGATAGACGACGGTAGTGGAGCCTCGCGGTGTTCCCGATCGGTCCTCACCCCGCGCGTGGCAATTTTACCCGCAGCTGCGTCAAGCTGGTACCGCGCGACGACGGGATCCGAATGGCTGGGATAGAAACTGTAACCCTTGGCGTAAATCTTTGAATGCTTCACACAGAAAGACAGGTAAAGCCCCTCTGCGGCGCTCCCGACCGGCGCTCTTTGGACACCAGGGCTATCGCAGCCATCCCACTGGCACCGGGGCGCGCTCGGTTGGGCTGGTTTGTCGCTGCTACTGCGGATAGGCCGAATGCCCACGAAAATCTTCGAGTCTGTCATCCGCGCGTTACATGGCGGGTGCTCTTTTCTAAGCAAGCTTCAACGCTCATCTAGTTGAAGATCAGTTCGAGATTTGTGATCGCCGAATGATCGACGTAACCCTTGAGCGTAAACGGAATGATTTGCCGATATGCACTGAACTGAGGCTGCCTGCGGTTTGAAGATTTGTACTAAAGTTGTTCGCCGGCGACCCGCCAACGCCATAGAATCTCACATGATTCGATCGAAAATCATATGATAAGTCGGCTCACGCGCAACGTGTGAATGACAATCGAGGAGAAGGCGTAAAACGACTCGGTGAACTTTCCGCGCGGCGCGAGGGGCCCCGAGGCCTTGCTTCGAGACCGCAATCTTGTTGATGTTGCCGCGGTGTTGAATGGTGAACAGCAGCTATTTGATAATCGCCGTCTATCGAAGAAGGGCCGCAAGGCTCAGCTGACCGAACGAATTCAGCAACTCTCGAAACAATCTGATGGTCTCACAGCCCAACAGTATGGCAAGCTTGAAGCAATAAGGATCATCGTAAAGGAACTTGCCAGTCTCGAGCCGCTCCTCGACCAGGGCATTATACCGACAACTCGGGTCTACGCTTTGCAGAGGGACGCTGCCGATCTAGACGGCGAGCTTGGAAGCTTGATTGCCTCAACTGCCGAGACCAACGGCGAGATTGCGGAAACAGGACTACAAATCATTCAAGTCGACGATGATCAACGAACCGAGATATCAGATCAACTTCGCCAGGCCGAAAGCGAGCTAGGCGAATATTCCGAACGTCTTGTCGCAGCAGAAGACGAGATCAGGCAAATGGACATTAAGGCACCCCAGGCTATTTCCAAGATTGCTGCAGATTCGACCGAGGACCAAAAAAACGGCCAGACGTACTATAGTTTCGAGTGCTCGTTCTCGATACCAAATGGGCAAGACTTGGTGAACTCGCGCCACTCGCGGGAATGCCGATGGAAGCGTTCGTACACACCGATGAGCGTACGGCGCTCGCTTATCTCGCTAAGCCGTTCACTGACCAGGTGGCGCATGCATTTCGAGAGGAATGATTGGACATTTGCCCAGTCAAGTGGCCCTGCAATGATGATCGCCCCGAATGGGCATCAGACGTCGTGTTAGGCATCAGTTGGGCTCTTTGAAACGAACCCCAACCCCACCACCTTCGCTCGAAAGAAACAGGACCCCGCCATTTTCCAATGTCATTCGAATGAGCTTCAGGTTGGCGGCTGTGATGGAAGGTACTCCATTCTCGGCTTCGGCACGTCGTATCGTTGAAAGTCCCACACCCGCTGTCTCGGCGAGATCTTCCGCCGACCATTTAAGAAGCGCTCTCGCCGCTCGTATCTGAGCCCCGGTGATTTCGCTCATATTTTCCAATTTCTCATTGAAACATTTTCGTTCATATGCAACATTTAGGTTCAAGCGGCCGCATCGGTGTTTTCGCCACCGGATGCGGCCTGCCAAAACCTAAGCTGTCAGGAGCTCGGATCATGGCTGATTCCGACAATAGCAGAACTTTATCAACCGTCACGCTGGCTTGCCGTCTTTCTTCACTCTTGTCGTAGCGGGGTAAAAGTGGAACTCCGCCAACTATCCCTTTTCCGAGCTGTTGCCGAGGAGCTTCACTTCGGTCGTGCTGCGATCAAGATGAACATCGCCCAGCCAGCGCTCAGCAACCATGTCATGGCGCTGGAGAGGGAGCTTGGATGTCCGTTGTTCATCCGCTCGACACGTCGGGTCGAGCTGACGCGGGCAGGGGAGACGTTCTACGATCGTGCTGTTCGCATCCTCAGCGAGATGGAGCTGACGACCGAGCTGACACGCGCCGCAGGCGGAAGTCGCATCCGCCAGATCAAGATTGGTACTGTCTATCCAGCCACCATGGGCATGCTGCCCCTGTTCCTCGGCAAGATCGCCCGCAAGTTCCCCGATGTCCGCATCCATATCGCCTCGGGAAACACCGGAGACATCATCCGCGGGCTGGAGACCGGACAGCTCAACCTCGGCTTCATCAGGCCGGTCGAAAACATCGGATCGCTGCGCTTCTTCTCCGTCGCCCATGAACGCTATCTTTTGGCTGTTGCCGAGAGCAATCCTCTGGCATCACTCAATGAGATCTCGATCGAAGACCTACGCGATCAGAAGATCATTGCCTTCAACCGGCAGAACCTCTCCTTCACCGAGCGGTACTTTAATGAGAAGTTCGAGGAATACGACCTGACCAAGAACGTTGCCTATAGCTGTGACGACACCTATTCCCTGGTCTCTCTCGTCTCTGCCGGTCTTGGCATCGGTTTCGCACCCGAGTGGACGACCGATATCCCGAACCGCAGCTTCGTGCTCAAGAAGGTGAAGGGAATCGACTTCAAGATCGGGCTTGGCATTGCATGGTCGAAGGAGGATCCGACCGCGTCCCGCGATGATATCGTTGACATCGCGAAATCGATGGTGCGGCAGGGGTGATGTTGCCTTCACTTCACCGGCAAAATGCAAAACTGCATTGGAAATGCGATCGCATCAATGCCCCTAAATGTCAGCGGCAGCGCCTTCACGCACGAACCGACGTCCGGAGTGCTTCGTGCTAGGCTAAGGAACTAAGATGAACACCCCACACAATGAGTCACGAGATCTGAATTTACGGCCCGTTGTCGGTCTTTTCAAAGCATCCCGGAACCGGTTGTCGAGCAGCTCGCGATCACTGCGATCAAAAGACATCGCGACCTAATGAAAATCGCAGAAGCATCGGGCGCTTCTTCGCCTGCAAGCACAAGCATTAGCTCTTTCTGAGATAGCGGCCGCCGACGCAATCGTCCGCTATGATTGCGTGCTGGACACGGAAGACGGCGAGGAAGTCGAAATTCTTCTCGGAAGCCTTATTCGGGAAGCAGTCTTGGAGAAGATTGTTCGCTAGGGTGCGTAAACGACGCGAGGCCCGCCGGTCACCGCAGGCCTTTTTGATGTGATAGTCGCACGGTGCCGTCCGATATATCTTTAATTATGCGTTGTAAGTGGTCAGATATTTTGTCGCGAGATGCGCTTCGATTGCTTCTGAACCACCTTTCGTTCCATAGCCGGAGTCCTTTACTCCACCGGACGACACCTCGGGAATTGCCAGGCCGTTGTGGTTCACCGTCAGCATCCCTGCGTCTATGGATTGACCAAGGTTGTGAAAGGTCGCATCCGCGAAGGTTAGGGAATCGAACTGGGTTCTGTTGGCGGAAAGGCCGTTAGTTCCCCTGCAAGACGTCCCCGTCAGAAACGTCGTCGAGAGCTTGATTATCTATGTTGCAACCGCCCTACGCCAGATATTGACGCGTTCTAAACACGCCAACCGTTCTCCCCGGGTTAGCGCAGCGTTTCCTGCCCCGTGATCACCTTCGAATTGCTTGCCACCTCAAATCCTGACAGTTCCTTTCCCAGGCGACGATCGCTTTGGCTCGAACGATGGTTGGGTGACGCCCAGATGCGACAACAAGGCGACGGCCTCGTGGGGTGACGTCACGACAGCGGTTAGGCAATGACCGCGGCCAAGACCACCCAGCACCGTTTCAAATGTAGCCCGTTTAGGAGCCGTCGACATCAACCTCGTAGCTCGCCCCCTCTATCGTTTCGCTGCGCAAATCACATTCGTCACCTCTGATGGGGCCGCTGGAGATAAAGTTGCAGATGGATCATCGCTTCGCAAATGAAATCGAAAAATCTCAAAATATCAATGCCTTAAGCTTGATGCTTGAGCCGCATATCGAGGCGATGGAGGAGTTGAGCCACCTCCCCGGTCCAGTCGTTGAAGGGTTTAGAGGGCTTGGCATCTTCCGGATGTTCGCTCCGAAGCAATTTGGAGGCGAGGAACGATCTTTTCCGGAAGCTCTCGCGCTGATCCGAGATATCTCGAGAGTAGACGCTTCGATGGGCTGGGTGGCATCCATCACAAGCGGTGGCTGCCTTGTCCTTCCGAAGCTCCCGATGGCTTCGCTTGAACACATTTATCGGAACGGTCCTGATCAGATTGTGGCGGGCTCCGCCTTGGCAGCTGGAATCGGACGGCGGGTAGAAGATGGCTGGCGCATCACCGGGCGCTGGCCGCTGGCGAGCGGTTGCATGGCCGCGGATTGGATTTTGACTTGCTTCAAGGAAGAGAAGCCCGATGGACCGGTAACAAAGGCAATGTTGCTTCCCGCAGAAAAAGTACGCGTTGATCAGACATGGCGAGCCATGGGACTTCGGGGGACCGGGAGCCACCACTTGCAGGTCGACAACGTTTTTGTTCCGGACGACTTTGTCTTTTCGATCGCCGAAGGGGAGCTCACAATCGACAGCGCGCTCTACAGGCGGCCACCGCATCTTTTTGCGCTCATGCACGGCGCTGTCCACCTGGGACTCGCTCGCGCGGCGATGGACGACGTCATTGAGATCATGAAGCCCGCCGAAAGCGGCCCAGCACTCCTTCGTCGTCAAAGTGCGTATTTTGAACTTGGATGGTGCGAGGCCAAACTCAAGGCCACCCAAGTAGCTCTCGACAGACAGGTGGACTTGGTGTGGGGAGATGTTGTCCACAACACGCACAGTGACGCCGCCTCCCTGCCGAACACAATTCAGCTAGGCGTCCACGTCGCGACCGTGGCCCTGGAGATCGTGCGAAAATGTTTCGAGCTGGGTGGTAGCGCTGCGGTTTACGAAGACTGCCCGCTACAGCGGCGACTTAGAGATATTCAGGTTGCGACACAGCATGGACTCATCCAACGTGCAAACTTCATCACCGGCGGCAGGGCTCTCTTCGATGAGGCCGCGTCTAACAGCGGTGGCAATGCGCTCTTCGCGTCGAATGGGTGACTTTGGATGGCTCCAGGCATTGAGGAGACTTTAGCTTGGGGCCGACACAAAGCCGGCCAAACCTGATGTCGTTAGTCCGCGTTGCTCTGCGCCAGTGCAAAGCCGGTATCCTCAAGAGACATCTCAGCTCCACTCATTCAGTCGATTCTATCGATCCGGATTCGCTGCGTCACCAAGGGATGCGAAGTTGCATGTGGTATGGCTTCCAACCAACTCTGTTCGATTGGTCTCCGCGATCGGCGGGGAGGTAGCGTCGGAAGATGACAGTGGTAACTCAAACCGCATATTCCGTAATTCTGATGAATGAATGATCCGGGACAATCATTGGGCATCAGCAACGTCCGCGCCGTTAATTTCGATAGCGCGCGCGTTCTGATCAATCGATAGCCCACGGTGCACAATGACCCAGCGAATTCACTACCGCATCGAGACGCCTCGAGCCAGCATTGCCGTTGAAGAAGTCGGGCGCGGAAGCCCGATCCTTTTCATTCATAGCGGCTCCACAACGCGAGCTGTCTTTGCGAAACAGTTCGAAAGCAGGTTGGCCGAAGAGCATCGGCTCATAGCATTCGATCTGCCCGGACATGGTGCGTCGTCAGACGCGTATGATCCCGCCAGAACCTACGTGATACCGGGGCTCGCCAACACCGTTTTGGATCTGATCGCCTATCTCGGTCTTTCCGACATTATATTGGTCGGGTGGTCGCTTGGCGGGGAAATTGCGATCGAGGTCGCTTCTAGGTTCGATGATGTTCGGGCGTTGGTACTTTCCGGCACAGCTCCCGCCGCAGAGTATTACACTCAAGGGTTAAAGCCGCCGCCGCGAGTAGCTCTGTCAAGCAAAACGATCTGGTCGGCAGAGGACGCATCAGAGTACATCTCGACGTCGCTCGATCCCTTGGCGGTCCCGCTAATGCGGCAATCCGCCGTCCGTACGGACGCGCGGTTCCGCGAAATACTCGTGACTGGCATGCGTGACGGATTGAGCTGCAACCAACGCGAAGTCGTCCAGAACAGCCCTTTTCCGATAGCTGTCATAAACGGAGCCGATGATCCCATAATCGACCTCGACTATGTTGACAGTCTCGTGATTCCGAACTTATGGGCCCGCCAGTGTCTGCGGATACGCCATGTCGGTCACGCCCCGCATTGGTCGGCACCGGACGTATTCAACCAGCTGCTTAGAGGCTTCGCTCATGATCTGAACGAGGGCTACTCAGGATATCCCAGATACGGCCACATGGCCAACCTTTGGAACAAGGCCGGATGACGGCCCAACCCGGCGTCCGCTCTTTCGTCGGAATGAATGGAACCCAACTCCATGATAGAAAGGGAAACCAAGTGACTGACATTCTCAAGAAGATCGAAGCGTACAAGCTCGAGGAGATCGCCGCCGCGAAACAGTCCGTCCCAATGGCGGATCTCAAGGCAAGACACGCCGATCAGGAAGCGCCACGTGGCTTCGCGCGAGCCCTCGCCAGCAAGAAGGAGGCCGGAGAATTTGGCCTTATAGCGGAGATCAAAAAGGCAAGCCCGTCGAAAGGGCTGATACGACCTGATTTTGATCCACCCTCGCTCGCGGCGTCTTACGAACGTGGGGGCGCAGCGTGTCTATCGGTGCTCACGGACAAGCCAAGTTTCCAAGGTGCTCCGGAGTTTCTTGCCGCGGCTAGACAAGCCTGCTCGCTGCCTGCACTTCGGAAAGACTTCATGTTCGACGTCTACCAAGTGAACGAGGCCCGAGCTTGGGGAGCGGATTGCATCCTGCTCATCATGGCGTGTCTCTCGGATGACGGCGCAAAACGTCTCGAGGACGAGGCATTCAGCCTCGGCATGGATGTGCTGTTGGAAATACATGACGAATGGGAGATGGAGAGAGCGTTGAAGTGCACTTCGATGCTTCTCGGAATCAATAACCGCGATCTGCGCACCTTCAACGTCGATCTCGCCACGAGCGAGCGTCTCTCAACACTCGTCCCGGACGACCGAATTATTGTGGCGGAAAGCGGGATTCTGGATCACAGTGATTGCGTCAGGCTGAAATCATCGTCAGACATCACGACCTTTCTCGTAGGCGAGAGCTTAATGCGCAAGAGCGATGTGGCCGCTGCGACAAGGGAACTACTCGGCGAATGATGCTTCCCGACGAACGATGCGGTACCCTGTTACATACGAAATGAGCCAAGGCGGTTTTGAAATCGCCTGCGAATGGCGCTGATGGATTTTTGGCTTCATGGGCTCTGCCCTTTTGAAGAAGTTACCTGAGGTCCACAATGTACGAAAATGGCATCGCTTCCCTCTTCGCCGCTGCCGCCGATCGGGCGGCGCGGTTCCGGGAGAAAATTCGTGACCGGCCGCAGCGGCCATCCCAAGACTACGCTTCTTCGCTGGAAGCGTTCGACGAACCGCTGCCCGAGCACAGCAGCTCAATGCAAGATGCCCTGGAAGAGCTTTGGGAAAAGGCAGAGCCTGGTCTGCACATGCCGACCGGGCCGCGATTCTTCGGTTGGGTGATGGGTGGATCACATCCCGTGGGAGTAGCTGCAGATTTTATGGCTTCGGCGTGGGGGCAGAACGCAGGCAATCATATGGCTGCCCCTTCTGCCGCCGCCGCGGAGACAGTTGCTGCCCGCTGGCTGCTTGAGCTTCTTGGTTTGCCTCGTGAAAGCTCCGTAGGCTTCGTGACTGGTGCGACTGCTGCGAACTTCACCTGCTTGGCCGCGGCGCGCAGTTCGCTTTTGCGAGGAGTCGGATGGGATGCCGACGCCAGAGGTCTATTTGGCGCTCCTCCGATAACCGTTGTGATCGGCGACGACGCCCACACCACGATCTTCTCGGCGCTGCAATATCTAGGACTGGGACACGAGCGTGTCGAACGAATTCCGACCGATGAAGATGGCAGGATCGATGTAGGCGAGTTCACAACCCGTTTGGGTCAGTTGAAAACTCAAGGCGCCCTGATCCTCGTGATTCTTCAAGCCGGGCAAATCAACACGGGGGCCTTTGACAATTTCGACGAGTTAATCCCCTTGGCCAAGAGCGCAGGAGCTTGGGTGCATATTGATGGAGCATTTGGCCTGTGGGCTAGGGCTTCAGTCAACAAGAGGCATCTTGCTACCGGCGTAGAACGTGCGGACAGTTGGGCCACCGATGGTCATAAATGGCTTCAGGTCCCGTACGACGGTGGCTACGCGTTCGTTCGCGATGAGCTTTCGCACCGTCGCGCGATGACCATGTCGGCGAGTTATCTGCCCGTAGCCTCAGACTACGAACGCGATCCCGCACAGTACGTCCCCGAATTGTCCCGACGTGCCCGTGGCTTTGCCACCTGGGCCGTTATCAAACACCTTGGACGGGATGGAGTGAGCGCGATCGTAGAGAGGAATTGCGATGCCGCGTCTGAGATGGCTTCGATCCTGTCGGGCGAGCCCGGTATTGAAGTCCTGAACACCGTTGTATTGAACCAGATTGTCGTCAGCTTCGGCGGTGGTGTAGCGCTGGACGGAGACTCGCTTACCGCAAGGGTAATTCAACTGATACAGGAAACCGGCGAGGTTTTTGCGGGAGGTGCCCGCTGGAAGGGGAAATCTGTTATGCGGATTTCGGTCACCAACTACCTTACGGACGTCGAAGAGGGCCGCCGTGCCGCACAATCCATCATCGGCTCTTATCGGGCGGCAGTGAATGGTGGTTAGCTGGGTCGACTGATGACCGCTGTCGCGATGAAGCCATCTATCCGCTGAAGCAAAAAAGGGCCGTTGCCCCTAGAATGGGAATTGCGGGCTCGCGTAAAAAGCTCAGCTCTCACCCTGGGCTGAGCACCGACCGGCGGGCATTAGGAGCGCGGCTATGAAGGCGCAGGTGGCGGCGACCACAATGCCAGCGAATGCCCAGTGCAACGACTTGTCGAAAACCAACTGTAGCTCGCGAACGGAAGCGAGCGTGCTTAGACCGTTGGTCTCGCTCAACGAAGCGTGGATCAACGCAGACAATCGCCCATATCCATAGCGATCGATACCGATATTTATGATCGATCCTAAGGCCGTGGCTCCCAGGGTATTTCCAAGCGTGCGCGCAAACATCACGGATGCGGTCGCCGATCCTCGCAACGACCACTCAACACTGTCCTGAACTACGGCTATGCTTGTCAGACTGAGTAAGCCCATACCAAACCCCATCAGAAAAGCTCCCGTCGCCGCGACCGCCGGATGAGTTGCGGGATTGAGGAAAAGCAGTAGCAACGCGCCTGCCGGCAGCATCAGACTGCCTCCTTGGAGGGTATTGCGGATGCCCACCGACTTGTAGAAACGCCTCGCAAGAAATGTAGACAACGGCCATCCCACGATGAGAGCTGCGAGAGCAGTGCCAGAGACCATGGGCGATCGCCCCAATACGCCCTGAACATATAGAGGGAGTACGGTCGTGATGCCGATCAATGCAATACCCGCGAAGAAGTTCGCCGCGATGCTGGTTGCGATAGGGCGCTTACCCCAGAGAGCGAGTGAGATGATCGGTTCGGCTGTCCTTTGTTCTGCTCTGATGAACAATGCGCCACTCACGACGCACGTTAAAGCCAAGCATGCCAAGATAGGTCGTCCGGCGTCAAACTCGGTAACAATGACGAGCAAAGTCACCATTGCTACTATAAATAGCAGCATGCCGGTGTAATCGATGTGAGAGTAGCGTCGCGGTGGGTTCTCGCGCAGAAAAATGCCAAAGCCGACAAGCGCTAAAATACCGATTGGTATGTTGATCCAGAAAATCCAAGCCCAGTTTAGCGCATCGACGATCAACGCGCCGGCTAGAGGGCCGATGACAGCCGACGCCGCCCAGACACCGGCGGCTAGACCTTGAACCCGTCCACGTTCCTCCAATTTGTATAAATCGCCCACGATCGTGATCGTCAGGGGCTGAATAGCTCCGGCTCCAATGCCCTGTAGCGCGCGGAACGCAATGAGAGATAGGAGAGACGAAGCGAAACCGCAAAGAAGCGAGCCGCCGAGAAACAAAGCGATACCGATCATGAGGATGGGTCGACGGCCGTGGATATCGGCAAGTTTCCCATAAATCATCATGGTCGTGCACTGGGCAAAGAGGAAGGCGGCAAAGACCCAGCTGTAACGTGAGAATCCCCCAAGCTCGCCAACTATGTTTGGCATCGCTGTGGCGACGACTGTCGCTTCGGTCGCGATCATGAACGTCGCTAGTAAAATTGAAGCGACGACGAGATTGCGATTGGTAGATGTGGTGATGCCAGGCATGGTGGGCTTTCGAGTAAAAAAGCGTGACGGCTTTCGAATGGCGTGATTGTTGCCTAGAGCGCTCCGAGCTGAGCTGGGGTTTCAGCGAGACGGCAGTCGTGTCTGATGCGCCTCGTATCCGCCATAAATCGGCTGATAAGAGGTGTTCATTGACTCACGACGATGTGGGAGGCCCGCACCAGTCCACGGAGCCGAAGAAATCGGTGACGACGTTGCGAAACTCGTCGGGCTCTTCAGAAAACAGGAAATGTCCGGAATGCTTGAATTCTACGAAGATCGCCTTTTCGATCCCTTCAACCAGGCATCGGCTCGCTCGCGGCGGACACACCCAGTCATAGGAACCGACCATCACTAGCGCTGGCGCGGAGATACGGTCCAATGCGCCTCTGAGATCGTACTTGGGGGCCAGTTCGGTCATGAAATGCTTCATCATGTCGATATTAGGTAGCGTCGATCGCATGAGGCGTGCCGTGAGCCGCTCGTTAGCGGGACCCGCGTAGTAAGGTCCGACTTTCTCGAAGAACTGAAATACGGTCTCTCTTGTAATGTCGCCTCCGAAGAGCCGCGAGGCCGCCTCCAATGCCTCCGGCGAAGCACGATCGGCAAGTGAGGGGGCGCGTGTCCCAGGCACATCCTCGATCGGAAGGACCGTTGGCGATGTTCCCGCCAGCAATAGCCCCTTTGCGAAGCCCGGGTAGCGAAGCGCGATGTGCAGGGCAACGAACCCGCCTGCGGAGTGACCAAACACAAAAGGCTTCGTCACTCCCAAGTTCTGCGCCAACCCTACGACATCGTCAGCCATTTGCTCCAGCGTAGCCGTCTCGAGCGGTGATCTCTCCGATCGTCCCTGGCTACGTAGATCGACATAAATAACCTGTGCAAGGTCCGCCAACGGTCCTAGCCCATCCCGAAGATACCCATGATCGAAGCCAAGGCCACCATGAAGCGCGATGATAACCGGTTTTTCTCGGAGCACGCCGTCGATGCTCTCAAGCGCTGATCCTTGGACATCAAAGAAAAGGGCTGTCCCATTCACGGTCGAGTACACTGCTGAGTTCCTTCACATCAATTATTGTGAAGACGTTCCAGCTTCGGCGTTTTGTAGCGATGTCAAAAACGTGCGCGGCGGGTTGCAAACGTAACGGGAGAGCTACCCACGTCCTTCTGGTGGAGATAATTTCGTCGGTTTCCGAGTGCTAAGGCCCTTCGCTAGGATTGCCGAAGCCAAGCCAGAGAAACGGGCTGTCGTCTCTCAGGTGCACGTGGCTGTCTTGATGCTCGCGGGAGAAGGCCTGATGAGACATGCGCGCTGACTGAGAGGGCACGACCAAGAAGCACGCCATCACTATTCCGCATAGTGCGATTGCCACACCAGCCGTGTATGAACATGGGAAACTGATCGCTCTGCCGAAGCTGTCTGCACCTTCGATTCGCCGTACGTGATCCCGGTAGTCACTGCAGTTCATGCATCCTCCATCTCGGTTTTCGGAAAGCTGGAGCGTTTTTGCTGCCTGGCTATTTAGAAAGCGGGATTTAGCGGTTACATTTGCAACACGAGAAACCTATCGGGATTGGTCCCACATCAAGGGGCATCGACCGGTTGCCGAGCACTCACGCCGGGAACATCCTGCTGACGTAGCAAACTCGCCGAAATTGTCGTCCAATCGACGATAATGTAGTACCTTCGAGGGAACGCGCAGCTAGTTCTTTTGAGCTGGTGACGCGCGGCAGCGCGAAGATTGCCGTCGATAGACGTCAGAAGCAAGTTGCGCGGTACCCATCAGGCGATGAACGTCGACGTCGCCACACCGATTTCTGGCCGTGCCTAATGCAGCGTTGATACGCCTTTTTGTCGGTCGGTGCTTGCAGGCCGCTTTTCGCTGTCACTCGTCAATCAGGCAACTTCAGTTTTGTATTCTGAACGCTTTTCAGGTATCTGCCTTCTTAGTTCACGGGAAGGTTCATTGCATGGAAGTACACGATCGGACGTCATCGGTATTGAAGGATCACTTCGACCGAAACCGGACGAATCTAAGTCGCTCGGAGCTAGTCGTTGCCGAGCATCTCGTTTCCATGCCGATCGACGTTCTCATCTTTCGAAGTGCCGAAGAAATCGCTGCCGAAACAGGTACCAGCGATGCGACCGTCATCCGCGCGGCTCGTCGATTGGGCTTCAGCGGACTGCCGGAGCTGAAGCGTATCTGCAGCAGGGTCATGGCGCAAACTCTTCCTACGTCCGAACGACTCGAGCATCGGTTTCGCGCGACGGGGGAGAATTTGACCAACGTTGCCAAGCAGATGTTCGAAGCTGCGCGGGAAGTGGTCACCGCGACCGAAGAGCAGTTTGACGAAAACGAAGTCTCCCACGCGGTGTCAATCTTGGAGCAGGCAGACACTGTATGGTGTCTGGGTATCGGGACCTCGGAAGCAGAAGCAATCCATTGCTCTGTAGCGCTCAGCAGGGTGGGGCTTCGGACACGCTGTTCGGGTGCATCCGGCTTCACTCTTGCTAACCAGCTCCTCGACTTGCGCCGCGACGACGTCGTCGTGATGTTTCATGCCCTTCGGGACGCTGATGAACTCAAACTCGTCGTACGCCAAATCTCAGAGATCGGATGCAAAGTCATTTTGATATGCGGCGTTCAGCTGAAGGCCACTTATGAGGGCATGGTCTCGGCTTTGATCACATGCACGAGCACGCCGTCGAAGTTAGCCAGTTGGAGCCTTGGAGCGCTCGTGATCGCTGACATTCTTTCTTACGGTGTGGCGGTCCGCAATCAGAAGCAAGCGATTGACAGCAAGGCGCGTCTATCAAAATTGCGTGCCGCGATCAGCACCAGGTGAAAGTGGATGCTGACCGTAGATTTCGTGCAAATAACATGATTATTATAGTTATGTTTATTGAAATGCATGCTGCAATAATGTAGTGCTCACGACATTGTCGCGCTGGCCTCTGGTTGTCGCGATAATGACCGAGGGATTCGAGCCGCTTGCAGCCGGCCAAATGAATTGATCAAGGGCTGGTTACATGCCGGCTCGAGTTCGGCTTGTCGTTATCGATCCGACAGGCATCCTTGTTGCCAATTTCCAATCCGGCGGGAAGTAGTCGCTTCCGCGCCCGGGATACCTGTGTTGTCTATGTCGCCGAGGGATTTCAATGATTTATAGACAGAGCCGATTGATTTTCACTTTGCTTGCGACTTCAGCCATGTTGCCGTGTGTCGCGCTCGCACAGGAAGCCAAGGACGACGAAGCGGCGACTATTCTAGATACGATCGCCATCACAGGCAATTGGCTGGACAAACCAAACGCTGAGAAAGTCCTGAAGCATGCGGGCGCACGTACGATTGTCGATCAACAGCAGATCGAAGAAAGCGGGGCTCAGAATGTC
Organism: Rhizobium sp. S163; assembly: GCF_030380805.1. NCBI lineage: Bacteria > Pseudomonadati > Pseudomonadota > Alphaproteobacteria > Hyphomicrobiales > Rhizobiaceae > Rhizobium > Rhizobium sp. S163. Next base: position 129,037 of record NZ_JAUDSA010000035.1, read on the forward strand.
CGAGACGCGTTGAGGTTGGTTCCTGGGGTCCAGGTGCAGGATAGTAACGGGACTGGCGGCAGCGATGTGTCGCTGAATTTGGGAGTTCGCGGCCTTACATCCCGTCTTTCCCCGCGTTCGACGGTGCTGATGGATGGGATCCCGTTGTCCTACGCCCCTTATGGGCAGCCTCAGCTTTCTCTATTTCCGCTCGTCTTGGGAAACGTCGATACGATCGATGTCGTCCGTGGCGCGGGGTCCGTGCGCTATGGCCCGCAGAACGTCGGCGGGATTATCAATTTTGTCACGAACCCAATCCCAGAAAATTTCACCGCTAGGTTCTCGTCCGGCGCTGAAATCGCAGGCAACAACGGCAACGTGAAAGCAACGCCCAGCGTCCTCATCGGCGGTACGAACGCTGATGGCTTGGGTGGGGCTATTCTTTATTCCGGGATCCATGGGGAAGGATATCGCGATAGCAATGACCGATCGGATATCGATGATATCATATTGAAGGGAAGTTATGAGCTTTCCGATACTGACAAGCTGAGTGCCCAGTTTCATCATTACGAGGGCGAGGGCAAAATGCCAGGCGGCCTGACGACCGCTGAGTATGACGCTGATCCATACCAGTCTACCAAAAAGTACGACAACTTCACCGGTCGTCGGAACGACATCTCGCTACGATATCAACATGATGACGGTGAGAACAACTTCGAGCTACTCGGATACTACGTCAACTCATTTCGCGGCAGCAATGTGGAGCAACAGGGTACAGGCGCGAGCGCTGGCCTATATCGCCTCACCTCCGCTCCCCGAAGCTACGAGTATTATGGTATCGAACCGCGATACTCGCGCCTATTTGAATTCGGCGGAATCTCGCAGGAAGTCACCATTGGGTACCGATATCTTTGGGAACAGAGTTCGGAAGTAGCAGCGCGGACAGGGTTCTACAACAGAGCCACTGGGATCAATCCCAACAACCTGAGCATGAACACCTATCAAACGAGTGATGGGGGGACGACCGCACATGCCTTCTATATCGACGACAAAATCGAGATCGGCAACTGGACGATCACGCCCGGCGTACGATACGAAATCATCAATACGCATAATGACATAGTAAATATCGGCACGACGACCACGTCGGTCAGCCGGGAAATTGATGCGCGCGAAGTTCTCCCGACCCTTTCGGCTTCCTACCAGGTCAATGATGCGTGGACCGTCTTTGCGAACGTCGGCGTTTCGTTTGGGCCACAGCAGTACAGCCAGCTCGCATCCACCACTGACGGCCTTCATCCTGAGAAGGCGACGACCTACGAGATTGGCACCCATTATGAGGGTGACAGCTTTAGTGCCGAGTTCACCTTGTTCAATATCGACTTTGACAAGGAACTTTACCTTGGCCGATCGATCGTCGGTGAAGGGATATGGACGGACCTCGGCGCTACCCAGCACCGCGGCGTCGAAGCAGCCGCGCGCTACGATCTGGGGAGTGTCACGCCTATGCTCGAAGGCTTGTCGTTGAGCGCGAGCTATACCTACACAGAGGCGACCTACAAAGCAGGCGCATTCAAGGACCGCGACCTCCCCTTCTACTCGCGCCAGGTAGCATCCCTTGGTGCCGGCTATCAGTACAACGACTGGGCATTCAATGCCGATGTCACGGCACAGACCAAACAGCACTCGCCCGGAACGGCTACCGACGGCGCGACGTACGTCACCGATGAAGATCCAACTGGTCGGCTGGGCGATATCCCGGGTTACGCAACGGTGAACCTCCGCGTTGCCTACCAACCGCAAGACAAGGAGAATGCACCGAAGTTTGCATTCGGTGTAAAAAACCTTTTCGACAAGGAGTACTTCACCCGCGCCACCGACAACAATGGGGGCAAATTTGTCGGACAGCCGCGCACATTCTTCGTTAACGCATCCATCGCCTTCTGATAACGAAATAGTTCGGTGCCGCATGGTGCCGAGCTTTCGCTCTGTGTAGGCAGGACATCTTCTTGACCGAATTTTCGAACTCGATCTCTCGCCGCCGGTTCTGTGCCGGCCTTCTGGCCGCCGGGACAGGGGCCATGGTGCTCCCAGCTCCGGCAACGGCGGCTGAATCCCGGACGATATCCCATCGCGCCGGGGTAACGGAGATATCGGGACGTCCAAGTCGAGTAGTGGCGTTGGAGTTTTCATTCGTCCAGGCCCTGGACGCCCTCGACGTTGCGCCCGTGGGCATCAGTGACGACAACCAGCCTGGTCGGATCGAGCAACTGCTGGGTAAGAGGATTGCTTACGGCTCGGTTGGAACACGGCTCGAGCCAAACCTCGAACTTGTCAGCGCACTCGGCCCTGATTTGATTATAGCCGATGAAGTGCGCCACTCGGCGATTTATGCGCAGTTAAGCGCCATCGCCCCGACGATCGTTTTGAACAGTTGGGAAGGCGACTATCCGACGATCCGGGAGTCGGTGGTAGAAATTGCGGATGCTTTAGGCGACAGGTCAAGAGGAGAGCGTGCTCTAGCTGCGCATGACGCGGTAGTTTCAGCCCTGATCGCTAAAGTGCCGAAAGACGAGAGCCGCAGGTTTCTTTTGGCGGTGGCGACCACCGATTCAATGAGCCTTCATACGTCGTCGTCCTTCACAGGGTCGATATTCAAAGCAATGGGCCTGACGCCAGCTCTTCAGTCGTCGAGTGCCGTTGAAAGTGGGGCCAGCCTCGAAAGGTTGATTGCAGTAAATCCCGACGTTCTTCTCGTTGCGACAGATGATGGAGGCACGGTCTTCGATCAATGGAAAACAAACACCGCATTTGCGAATATATCTGCGGTCAAGAATGCGACCGTGTTCGAAGTGAACCGCAATCAGTTTGCGCGCTTCCGAGGCCTTAAAACCGCGGAGCTGATTGTCCGCGACGTCCTTTCAAAAGTCTATCATGCTGGATGACATCCATTGAGGTATGTGGATGTCCGGACCAGCACAGCCTTGAGGAGCCGTCTAATCGCGGTGGCGGCATTGCTCGGACTATTGTTGATAGTTCTAGCGGCCGCGATCTCGTTTGGTGTTGCCAACCTTCCCCTCTCGCGCGCCCTGGCGCTATTGCTTTTCCCCGATGGATCGCCGGACAGTTCACTCGTTTGGGAGGTAAGGTTGCCCCGCGCCGTACTCGGGGTTTTGGTTGGGGCTAATCTGGCTGTCGCGGGTGTGTTGATCCAGACTCTCACAAGAAACGGATTGGCATCCCCTCAGACATTTGGGATCAACGCGGGTGCTTCCTTGGCCATCGTGGCATGCCTGATCGCAATTCCCGGGATGCGCGGGTGGGGTACCGTTTGGCCGGCATTCGCCGGCGCCGCGGCGGTTGGTATCGCGATGTGGTCACTGTCGTTATCTCGGACAATGACCGATCTCAAGCTTGCCTTAGCTGGAATTACGATCCAGCTTGTCCTTTCCGCCTTGGTCCAGGCGATTTTGATCTCGAACAACGCTGCGCAGGATGTCGTCTATTGGCTCGCCGGCTCGATCAACGGAGCACAATGGTCGAAAGTCTTGATCGTTTTGCCGTTCAGTCTCATCGGTACTGGAATTGCGATTTTAGCCGCTCGACATTTTGGCGTGTTGGCGCTGGACGAGACAACAGGTACCTCGTTGGGGCAAAACTCCCGTCGCGTGGGCGGCCTCGCCGCTTGTCTGATCGTCATCCTGGCGGGATCGGCAGTATCAGTAAGCGGGCCGATAGGTTTTATAGGCCTGCTCGTGCCTCACATGGTTCGAAAGATCGCGGGAGGTGACCACCTGAACTTGGTCATTTTTAGCACTGTAGGCGGCGCGCTTCTTCTCAATGTTGCAGATATCTTAGGGCGAACCGCTGCGTTCCCGGCCGAAATTCCGGTGGGGATCGTGACGGCGCTCATAGGCGCGCCAGCGTTCCTTATTATTTTGTGGAAGGGCAGGAGGGCATGATCAGCGGCCTCTGCTCTTTTAGAGAATCGCGCGTACTTTGGGTATGCACAGGCGTCCTTGGACTTACCCTTGCCGTGGCCGTTCTGTCGATGACAGTTGGCGCTGTCACGCTCAGTGTCGCCGACGTGTTCAACGCATTCGGTGGGGGAAAGAACGAATTTATTGTCATGCAGTATAGGGGACCTCGGGTTGTGGTGGCGATGTTGGCTGGCGGGTCGCTCGCAGTGGCCGGCGTGTTTCTTCAGGGAGCGCTAAGAAACCCACTCGCATCCCCAGATGTCGTCGGAGTTACGAAATGGGCGGGCTTAGGTGCGTTCTTGGTGAGTGTCTCGACGCCACCTAGTTGGGCCGTATGGGCTATTCCGATCGGGGTCATCGTCGGTTCGCTGTCTGGTTGCTTGATGCTTTTTGCGATCGGCCGCCTCCTGGCCGGAGGAATAGCCGGATTTGCGTTGGCAGGAGTTGCGCTGGGCCTTTTTGCACATGCCTTGGTTCAGTACGTAATGGTCCTGTTTCCCAGTCGAGCGGACCAATCAATGGTATGGCTCGCAGGCAGTGTTTATGGCAGCACATCGTCCGACGTGATTGCGCTGTCGTGCTGGGTTATTGCTTGTCTGCCGCTCATATTCGTTGGCACTAAACACCTCGATGCAGGAGGTTTTTCCAATGAAACGCTGATCAGCATCGGGTTGTCGCCGACATTGCTGCGAGGGGGGCTTGTCGTCGTGTCGGTGCTATTGTGCGCGGGCAGCGTGGCGAGCGTGGGCAGCATCGGGTTTCTCGGACTACTCGCTCCGCATGCGGCGCGCTTGCTTGTAGGCTCTCGACCGGCGGCCTTGGTTACCACTAGCGCGCTGTTGGGAGCACTGATCCTGACGACTGCGGACCTGCTTGGCAGAATCGTTGCACTACCCAACGAGATACCTGCCGGGATCGTTGCCGCGGTCATCGGTGGACCCTATTTGATCTTTTTGCTTTTCCGAGAGGCCAAATCAGATTGACCCACGATAACGAACCGAGACTGTCTGGTCACAATCTCAAGCTTGGCTATGCTTCGAATGTTGTCCTCGAAGACATCGATATCGTCATTCCCGATGGCCGCATCACCGCGTTGGTCGGCGCGAACGGTAGCGGAAAATCGACGCTTCTCCGCACGCTGGGACGTGTAAGTCCTCCACTTTCGGGCACGGTCTGCCTCGACGGAAAGGCAATCGCAACATTGGCGGGTCGCGACGTCGCTCGAGCGTTGGCGCTCCTTCCGCAGAGCCCGGTCTCACCGGAAGGTCTTACGGTGCGTCAGCTTTGCCGCTTTGGCCGGCATCCGCATCGAGGCATTCTGTCCCGGCCGAGCTCGCGGGACGAAGACGTTGTCGCAAATTCTCTCGATGCGACTGGTCTGACCGCGCTGGCGGAGCGGCAACTGGACCAGCTTTCCGGCGGTCAACGGCAGAGGGCGTGGATTGCCATGGCGTTAGCTCAGGAAACGCCCATCCTTCTTCTCGACGAGCCGACGACCTATCTGGACATCGCCCATCAGTTTGAAGTGCTCGAGCTACTAAAGCGCCTCAATCGCGACCATGGCCGAACAGTAGTGATGGTCGTCCACGATCTCAACCATGCTGCAAAATATGCGGATAACGTCGTCGCTGTAAGCGGAGGCAAAATTCTTGCACACGGTAAGCCTGCAGAGGTTTTCACCCCTCGGCTGATCAAAGCGATATTCGGCATTGAAGCAATGGTCATTGAACATCCGATTGACGGCACTCCGTTGTGCCTCCCTTTTGTTGCGTGAGGTCGCCAGGCTTCGGCGGGAGTTTGGGTAAAGTTCGGGAGCTTGAAGGTGGACTTCGCCCACCAAAGATGGGACGATAGCCACATGTTTCACCTTGTCGACTTGGCAGCGTTTGCCCTCATCGCAGATCTGAAGAGCATTTCGAGCGCCGCTCGGTCGCTCAATATGCCGAAGTCCTCAGTAAGTCGCGCGTTGACGCGATTGGAGGCCACCATCGGGAGGGTTTTGATCGAGCGGTCTACCCGGCAACTTCGTCTGACTGAGGCTGGGGAGATGTTTCACAAACACGCGCTCAGAATTCTGGATGAGGTATCTGCGGCGGAGAAGGCAGTGGACGTGCTGCCGGCATGCCCCTTTATGTCCGCTGAGGCTCCGCGGGACCGGAGTGCGGACTGAGCTAATTAACAGCATCACATGTAGGGTTAGCCGCGTGCTTTTGTGGCAGCACGCGGCTCAATTGAATACCCCTTCCCGTAAGAGGGGTCGTTATGGGATCGCGATAATACTGCTACTTGCGCGGAGCAGGAGCGTTTTCAGCGAACGCAGGCAGGGTCTCCAGCCGGCTAAACACATCCGAGATGTTCGGCCACCGTCCTAGATCGAACCCGAGACGCTTCGCCCCTATCGCTTGCGGATATAGAAAGATGTCCGCGACAGTCGGAATGCTGTTGATCGCGAAGACGCTTCTTCGGTTCTGGTGTAGCAGTCGCTCCACCGCGTCGAGACCTACCCCAACCCAATGTCGGTTCCAAGCCGTTGTCGATTGGGAGTCGGCGTTGAACGCGTCGGTTAAATGCAAGGCCACGCGCGGCGTAAGGAGCGCGTGTATCTCAGATGCGATGGACAGAGCGATAGAACGAGCCAGCGCGCGCTCAACCGGTGCGGTTGGCAGAAGAGCCGGATCGGGTCTCAACTCATCGAGGTACTCGATGATAGCGAGGGACTGAGTGATCAACAAGCCGTCGTCAGTCTCTAGTGCTGGCACTAGTCCTAGCGGGTTGATGCGCCGATAGTCGCTCTTTCGACTTTCAGCCTCGAGCCCAAGAATGCCGATCTGTTGAGTTTCGACAGAGAGGCCCTTGAGTGCCAAAGCGATCCGGACACGTGACGCGGCCGATGATACCTCGTTGAGATACAGCTTCATCTGGGGGGCCTCGCGCTAGAACAACAGTTCGCTTGCGGCAGTGTAGCTATTGATTGCTTGTTTGCCCGGCTGAACCGCTGCCACGAGGCCATTCAGAGGGGAGGGCTCGTTCGAGGTGATGTCGTAGATACATGGCGCGGCGAGAACGGTAATGGCAAGCAGACAGATGATTGCGATTTTCATGGTTCACTCCTTGGGACGGGCCAGATGCCCGTCCGCTTCTAGTTTGAACGATACACGGCTAGCTCAGGCCAGGTTCAGTTCGACGTTGATGTTTCCGCGCGTCGCCTTCGAGTAGGGGCAGGTCTGATGCGCTTCCTCGACGAGAACGCGTGCGAGTTCGGGTTCAACGTCGGGCAGGCTCACTCGCAGCCGTGCCTGGAGAGCGTATCCGCCGTCGCTCTGACCGAGATCGACCTCCGCATCGACTGCAGTGCCAGCCGGGAGAGCAACTTTACGCTTCCCAGCTGCAATGCCGAGAGCGCCGATGAAGCAAGCGGACCAGCCGGCGGCGAAGAGTTGCTCCGGATTGGTGCCGGCGCGACCGCTTCCCGGAGGCGAAAGCTTAATGTCCAGGGCGCGATCGTCACTGAGCGCCGCGCCTTCACGGCCACCGGTCGTATGCGTCCGTCCAGTGTAAAGTACCTTGTCGATCTTAGTCATTGCGAACTCCTCATTCGAGCCGCAGTTGTGCGGCGTTGTTGACGAGAGAGTATTGAGTGACCGACGTATCAGGCATGTTTCCGGAAACATGCTATTTTGTAACGAACAGTAGCGAAGCGCCCGAGACGCTGCGGCCGAGGTCTCTAAAGCTATCGGGCTGGCAGGTGCACTTCCGCTACGAGACCGCCACCCTGACGGTTTGCCAGGCGCATCGTTCCACCGAGCGCGGTAGCAAGTTGCTGAGCGATTGCAAGCCCGAGCCCTGACCCGCCGGTATCTCTGTTGCGCGATTGCTCGAGCCTGAAGAATGGCTGAAGGACGGCCTCGATCTGGTCCTCTGGGATGCCCGGACCGCGGTCGCCTATCGAGATGACAATCCCATTGCTTTGGTCCCGGACTGCTCCAACTTCCGCACTGCCGCCGAACTTCAAGGCATTGTCGATGAAGTTCGTAAGAATGCGTCGAAGCGCGTGAGGTTTTGTGATCGTCGTACCGCTGGCCAGATCGGTGAACGTGACCGCTTTGCCCGTGTCCTGGTAATCGTAACAAATACTCTCGATAAACGAGGCAATGTCTATCCTTGTAGCCTTCTCACCGTTCCCGTGCGAACTCCTGGAGTATGCGATCCCGTCTTGAACGAGCTGCTCCAGCTCTGCCAGATCGTTTAACAGTTTCGCCTTTTCGGGACTGTCGTCGGAGAGGTCTGCTCTTAGTCGCATGCGAGTAATAGGCGTCTGGAGGTCATGTGATATTGCTGCGAGTATCTGAACTCGCTCCTCGAGATAATGGGCAATTCGCTCGCGCATTGCATTGAATGCCTTCGCAGCATGCGCCACCTCGGTTGGTCCCCGGTCGCTCAAGGCCGGCCCGCGTTTCATGGGGTCCAAGGCGTCCGCCGCTGCGGCCAGATCGGCTAGCGGACGGGAGGCTTGCCGAACCGCAAGCCACGCCAGTATTGCGATGAAGACCATCTGCAAGGAAAACACCCAAGGCAACCAAGCCGCCAGAGGCATGATCGCGCGGGGCGTTATGTCTATTGTCAGAGGAGTGCCGTCCGATAGTTTCAGATGAGCCTGTAATCTCTCCACGTTGCCGGGGATGGATTCCATCCGTATCGGGAACTTGTGATCTATTGCGGCCCCTATAGTGTCCGCAATCTCAGCACCCTTGACGCTCTTGTCCGGAATTCCAGGCTGACCGGAGCCAAGAACAAACCGATAGTTTCCACGGCTCAGCGGGTCGGTGAGGTCGGAGCGTTTGTCTGCAGGGAGACGGTCGAGAACTGCTATGGATGTGGCGACATCGGTTTCAAGAGTGCCGAGCATCACCGCCTTTGCGGACATATATCGTTCGACATAAAGCACACTGAATGACAAGCCGTAGGCGACCGCCAAGCCCAGCAGCAGAATGAGAAACATTCTGGACCGCAAACTGCTAGGCAACAGCATCCGCAGCGGTGAGGCGGTCATTCCGGTAATCCCGACTCGACTGGCACTGAGAAGACATAGCCTTCACTGCGGACCGTCTTTATGTAAATGGGTTCGCGCGCATCGTCACCGAGCCGTTGTCTAAGGCGACTTACCAGAAGATCAATCGACCGATCGAATATCTCCGCATCACGACCCTGTGTGAGGTTCAACAGCTGGTCGCGGTTCAGAACCCGCTGAGGATGGTCGATGAAGACCCTGAGCAGGCGGAACTCCGCGCCGCTGAGCACGATGGCTGTACCACTCTCATCGAGGAGATTGCGGGCGACCGTGTCCAGCCGCCATTCACCAAACCTCAATATCTGCCCTAGCTCCGATACCTGGAAATTCGGCGGTAACATCCGCGTTCGCCGCAGGACAGACTTGATGCGGGCGAGAAGCTCGCGTGCCGCGAATGGTTTGGCGAGGTAGTCGTCCGCGCCCATTTCCAATCCGAGAACACGGTCCATCTCGTCGCTGCGGGCGGTCAACATCAGGATAGGGGTAGCTTTGTGCTTGCCGGATCGCAGCTCGCGGCAGAGTATCAATCCGTCGTCGCCAGGCATCATGACGTCCAACACGATCAAGTCGACGACGTTCGATTCCAGAAAGGTGCGCATCTGGCGACCGTCACCAGCGACAGTAGCGCGGAGGCCGTTTTTCTTTAGATAGCCCGAGACCAATTCCCGGATCTCATTGTCGTCGTCGACGATGAGTATGTGATCGACATGCTCCATGGTTCTACCCCGTAACCTTTGCTGATGATCCTGCAACTTCCATGCTCAAGCCTGCCAACCCGCAAACGCGACGAGCGCCAACGACATAAGCCGATAACGCTGCATACCTCTTCACGGATTTGTTATTAGATGACGGCGATGTATCTCAGATGTGTCGCGCGCGACGCAAAATGAATGCGTTTGTAACATTCCGGCATCCAGATACAATTTGATACAAATGTCTAGACGCGTCCGGGCTCAAAAATTTGTATCCGTCTGCTGTGTGGGCGTTGGCTGCTACGTTGCGATACAGTTTGCAGCTGAACCCGACACATCCCGGATACGTCGTTACCCCCATCTAGTGTGAAATTGTTGCTCTCGGGCATCAGATCAACTGCATAAGGGAAACGACTATGACACTTCTCATCATTGCTTATCTCGGGGGTGTGCTGACAATCTTCAGCCCATGCATCCTTCCCATACTCCCGTTTGTCTTTTCCCGAGCAGGGCAGCCATTCGTCCGAAGCACGCTTCCAATGCTTCTGGGAATGGTGCTGATGTTCGGGGTTGTTGCATCGCTTGCGGCCGTAGGCGGAAGCTGGGCAATCCAGGCGAACGAATATGGTCGACTTGCAGCGCTGGTCATCCTCGCGCTTCTCGGCGTAAGTTTGCTTTCGACACGGGTCGCCAATGGTCTCACGAAGCCGGCCGTTGATTTCGGCAACAAGCTACTCAACACCACCGGCACCGCCCCAGCTACGGCATGGAGTTCTCTTGTACTTGGGCTCGCGACAGGATTGTTGTGGGCTCCGTGCGCGGGACCGATCCTTGGTCTCGTGCTGACCGGCGCTGCCCTCAAGGGAGCCAATATCCAGACGACTCTGCTTCTCGTAAGCTATGCGGCCGGTGCTGCCTCCTCTCTCGCTGTCGCTCTTTTGGTTAGCGGCAAGGTATTTCGAGCCATGAAGGGGTCGCTGGGGGTGAGCGAACGGATACGGCAGGCCTTGGGCGTAGCTGTTCTGGCAGGCGTTGTCACTATCGGATTGGGCCTGGATACCAGTATCCTGGCGCGGTTTTCCTACGCCAGCACCGGTGTCATTGAACAGGCTCTCCTGAACACGATCCACGGAACGCCCACCCAGACTGAACAGGCCTCAAACGGCGAAGCTGCGTCGGTTGTTGCGAATAAGGCCGTGCCCTTCAAGAGCGATCTGCCAAACGAGGGGCGCGCACCCTCTCTTGACGGTGCTGTCCAGTGGCTGAACTCCCCGCCACTCACCGCGGCGGATCTACGGGGCAAGGTTGTTCTTGTCGACTTCTGGACGTACTCATGCATCAATTGCATACGGACGGTTCCATACGTCCGTGCGTGGGCTGAGAAGTACAAGGATCAGGGTCTGGTCGTTGTCGGCGTCCATGCACCGGAATTCGCTTTTGAGAAGAATGTCGATAACGTTCGCAAGGCTGTAGCCGATTTCCAGATTGAATATCCAGTAGCTATCGACAACGATTTCTCTATCTGGCGATCGTTCAACAACAACTACTGGCCTGCCCACTACTTGATCGATGCCGCCGGCCAGAGCCGATACAGCCACTTTGGCGAGGGGAGCTACCGTCAGACCGAAAAGGCTATTCAGGATCTCCTACGAGAGGCGGGCCGGGCCGATGTGTCGAACGTATCGTCCAAGCCCAGTGCGAGCGGAGCCGAGGTCAGTGCCAACTTGGCGACCTTGCGTTCCGGCGAAACTTATGTCGGTTACAGCCAGGCATCCAATTTCGTGTCGCCCGGCGGTCTGCAGGCGGATGAGAGACATGACTACGCGCCAGGCAATCCCGGGCTTAACGAGTGGGGGCTTTCGGGCGCTTGGACTGTTGGGGGCGAGGCGGCGAGCCTGGACGAGGTGAACGGTGGCATTACCTACCGGTTCAGTGCCCGTGATCTGCATCTCGTGTTAGGGCCTGGCGCAGATGGTAAGCCAGTCCGATTTCGGGTGACGGTCGATGGTGAGCCTCCTGGAGCCGACCACGGCACAGATATCGATGCTGAAGGCAACGGAGTTGTGACCGAGACAAAGTTGTATCAGCTCGTGAGACAGATGGGTGATGTCGCGCCGAGAACCTTTGAGATTAAGTTCCTCGACACCGGCGTCCAGGCATACGCTTTCACCTTTGGCTGACCAACCAACTAATGGCCTAACAAAGCTGCCGAGCAGCGCTCATGCCGCGACCTCAATATGATCTCGGCCCGAGTTAAAGCCGATTTCGAAGGTGGCGTCGATCGCGGAGACAATCATCGTCTCCGCGATATCGCGTTGGTCCTCGTTCGTGCTAAGAACCGCAACTATCGAGCTTGCAGCCGCCGCGCGAGTATATATCTCGACCTTGGCGCACGGCGCAAATTCACTGGCGCACTCAACTCCACGCACCACATCAACAGGCGGCTCGCCATCTAGCGTGTGCTTCGCATCCGACACTATGAGTTCGAAAATTGGAATGCCGTCCAATCTTTCCTTGATGTCATTCACTTGAAACGGACGCGTCAAAAACTCGATCTTTACCATTCAACTGGTCCACCCGCTGGTTTCGATTGCGAGCACCATCTTCATGAAGCGATGTGACCGGAATGTTTGGCCGGTTCAAAATGTGACTTCAGATGTAGCGTATGGCAATTCTGTCGACCAGGCTCCGCTCTGTTTCAGATGTAACCTGATTTCTGGGCAAAGTTTGTCGTGCTAAAAACCGCGAAATGGATAGCATTTGAGCCGCCTCAGTTGCCCGCATGGCACCACCGTTTGGCCTCTCTCAAAGCAGAGAGATGCTGTTAAGTTATTGTTTGTACTGAGGAAAGGTCGCCAATTTTTAGAGTTGACGCATCGAAGCGGTCTCGTGCCGCATCCGGATGCAATGTTTGCTATGTGCTAGCTGGCACTGATTTACGGGCTGAGTAGCTAAGAACTACCCCTCTATTCGTCTGGACACGCTCACGTGTTTTCGAGCTAATCCATCATCCTCAAAATCCCAACTCCTTGCCGTGAGAAGATTCGCATGTTGGCTAGAACAATGACCGTTCGGGAACAGAACGCGACCCGGATGGCTTTTTTCGTCCCCGGGTTTTGCATGGGGGCCTGGGCTCCACTGATCCCATACGTGAAGCTGCGGCTCGGCATCGACGACTGGGCGCTGGGGGCGTTGTTGCTCTGTCTGGGATTGGGCTCGATGTTTACTATGCCGTTCGCAGGAGTGTTGGCACATCGCTTCGGCTGCCGCCGCGTGATGCTTATCTCAGGTCTGGTGGTCTGTGTGGCGCTCTCGATCCTCCCCATTGCCCCGACTGTCGCGTACACGGCCGCAACACTTCTGGTTTTCGGAGCAGCTATCGGCGCAGCTGACTGCGTGGCAAACGTTCAGGCAGTAATTGTAGAGCGTGACAGTGGGAAAGCTATGATGTCGGGGTTCCACGGCTGCTTCAGCGCTGGTGGTCTTATAGGAGCCGCTGGCGTTGCGTTACTGCTCTCCATCGGTTTCTCTGTCAGCACTGCCACATGGGCCGCAGTTGCACTTGCATTGACCGTCACCGCCGCTGCCGTCCCGTATTGCCTGACATATGGTGGCGAAGCCGGACAGGCGTTCGCGATGCCGCGGTTGGCCATTTTGCTCATTGGTATTTTCGCGTTGATTGCTGCGCTGACTGAAGGCGCGGTCCTCGATTGGAGCGCGGTCTTCCTTTCAGGTTCCAAGGCGATGGCAGTCGAGCACGCTGGTGCAGGATACGTGGTCTTCGCACTGATAATGACCTTCGGTCGACTTTTCGGCGACATCGTTGTCAACAAGCTTGGCTCACGCACGGTCGTTGCACTTGGAGCAGTACTTTCCTCTGCCGGTCTTTTGATTTCCGTCGTGGCTCCCACCTGGCATTTGTCGCTTTTGGGCTTTGCCTTGGTAGGCGCGGGTGTCTCTAATCTGTTCCCGGTGTTGGTTTCCATGTGCGCTCGGCAAAAAGTCGTTCCCGAGAATGTCGCCGTCCCAGCTGTTTTGACTCTTGGCTATGCGGGCATTCTGATGGGACCGGCCATAATCGGCTTCCTTGCAAACTTTATCGCTTTGTCTGGCACCTTCGTCCTTCTGAGTCTGCTTTTGCTCTGTATCACCGCTTTGGCGAAGAAAATTTGAGAGCTGTCGTCGCGAGAACAGTCCCACCCGACGACGTAACCTGAATTGGGACACCCAAGGAAATCGGAATGAGAAAACAAGCAATTTTGGCGCTGGCTCTGGCCACCACCATGGGCCACTACGCATCGGCTTCGAGCGATGGCGCGTGGAACGCCCTATTTGCAAAAGTGAATGGAACCTGCATTGGCCAATCCGGATTCGACACACCTGAAGCTTCTGCCCCGGTCGTCTTTGACGACGCAACGGGAAAGATCGCGGTGCTACTACGCGGCTCTGTTGGCCGTGGTAAGGCGAAGACGATGAGCAGCGTTATATGTCTCTACGACAAAAAGACGGGTCGTGCCTCCATCGCCGAATACCGTTGGCTCGGCAGATAATTAGATTCTGAATTGCTTGAGCTGAGCCTGCGCCAAATTGTCGGCGCAGGCTTCTTTGCAGGGGTAGGTTACTCGGCCGCATCCGTGGCCGGATTGGGCGCGCCTTTTGCCCTGTGAATGCGTTCGACCGCTTGTGCAATCCCTGCGCCGTATGCCGGGTCGGCTTTTGTGCAATTGTCGATATGCCGTTGAATTGTCCGGTCGGACGCACCGTAGATCGCGCGGGCGGTGTTCTCGAACAGAACCAGCTGTTGGGCTTCAGTCATCAGTCGAAACAGATCGCCAGGTTGCGAGAAATAATCGTCGTCGACCCTGTGGTCCCAACGCGCAGCAGCTCCGTCGACTTTCAGCGGGGGTTCCGAGAAATCTGGTTGAGCAGACCATTCGCCATAGCTGTTCGGCTCATAGGACAAAGTACGTCCGCCATTGCCGTCGATCCTCATCCCGCCATCGCGGTGATAGCTATGAAACGGGCACTTTGGAGCATTCACGGGGATCTGTGAGTAATTTACGCCGAGGCGGTGACGCTGAGTGTCGCCGTATGAGAAAAGCCTGCCTTGAAGCAAGCGGTCTGGCGAAAAGCCGATCCCAGGAACGATCGAGCTCGGAGCGAACGCTGCCTGCTCGATCTCCGCAAAGAAGTTTTCCGGATTGCGGTTCAGCTCCATTACGCCGACTTCAATGAGGGGGAAGTCCTTCTTTGGCCAGACCTTTGTGATGTCGAACGGGTTCAAGTGGTACGAGTTAGCCTCGTCTTCGGTCATGATCTGCACGAAAAGCGTCCAGCGCGGGAAGTTTCCCGCCTCGATGTTGTCGAAGAGATCGCGTTGGCTGCTCTCTCGGTCACGACCGATGAGATCGGTTGCCTCCTGGTCAGTGAGGTTTTCGATGCCTTGCTGGGTCCGAAAGTGAAACTTGACCCAGTGGCGCTCATTCTGTGCGTTGATGAAGCTGTATGTGTGGCTACCAAAGCCATGCATATGACGCCAGCTTTTGGGAATGCCGCGATCACTCATCACGATCGTGATCTGGTGAAGCGCTTCAGGGAGGTTGGTCCAGTAATCCCAATTGTTTTCAGCGCTTCTCATGCCGGTGCGTGGATCACGTTTTACGGCGTGGTTAAGATCGGGGAACTTTAAGGGGTCGCGGATGAAAAAGATCGGTGTGTTGTTCCCGACGAGGTCCCAGTTGCCCTCCTCGGTATAAAACTTCATCGCGAAGCCACGGATATCACGCTCGGCATCGGCGGCACCGCGTTCGCCGGCAACTGTCGAGAAGCGGACCATCATCTCCGTCTTTTTGCCGACCTCAGAAAATATCTTGGCGCGTGTGAACCGGGTGATGTCATGTGTGACGGTAAATGACCCGAATGCGCCAGCACCCTTGGCATGCATTCGACGCTCGGGAATGACCTCACGATCGAAATGCGCCATCTTTTCGAGAAACCAGACATCTTGCAACAGCGCGGGACCGCGTGGACCAGCCGTAATAGTGTTGTTGTCGTCGGGAACAGGTGCACCGAAGGAGGTGGTGAGTTTGCTCATAGTTGCCATCCGTTAGCGGGGTGAAACGGCCAAAAAAACCGACCGCCAGAACCTGCGCGGCAGATGTATAATAAGTCAATAAATACAATAACTTGAAGAGGGTAAAATGTATTGTATTGTAGCTCTGCGGTTTGGGCCTCTCTGGATGCAAGCTTCTGAAATTTGGAAACTTTTCACAATCTGCCCAGTAACCTGAAGTTCAATGAAAAGCGTTGTAACCAGTCCTTTGTACTGATTTGCGTATTGTATCGACTCTGACAAACTCGTTCGTGCAGACGAATTGCTGTGTGACCCTCATCGCCCTCGGACGACCTTCGTCGACGGAAAGGCCAGCCGCCTAATATAGTTGATGCGAGCGTCGCCTTTTGATCCGGGCGTTGACGCATGTCGCGTCAACGCAAATTGATGCTGTCACTTGCAACATCTTCGAGGTCCGTTTCTAGTTGAGGGGTGACGGCTCGCATCGGTCAGCTCCGCCCGGCGGCAGCCTTTCGCTCAAGGCAGAACGTAACCACCAGCCTTGTACAATTTGTACCATTGCTCCCGAGTCAACTTGATGTCCGCGCCAGCGACCCCGTCTGCCAGGCGCACGGGATTGGTCGTGCCGAGCACAACCTGCATATTGGCTGGATGTCTTGTGATCCATGCAACGGCGATAGCCGAAGGCGTCACGCCATACTCGGCGGCGATCTCGTCCAATGCCGTGTTCAACGCGCCGTAGCTCTGTAGATTGCCTAGAAAAATCCCACCCGTTAGCGCGCCCTGGAAGGGCGACCATGCTTGAAGGGTAATCGAGTTCAACCGGCTATAGGTGACAACCTCACCATCGCGATCAACCGATTGTTCGAGGTTCGCCATGTTCGCAGAGAGGCCGGAAGCGATCGATGGTGCATGGGCGACACTAAGCTGGATTTGATTGGCGACGAGCGGCTGGTTGACTGCGATTTTCAAAAGCTCAATTTGGCCAGGGGTGTGATTGGAAACCCCGAACTTTCTGACTTTGCCTTCTGCTGAAAGCTGATCGAACGCCGTCGCGACTTCTTCGGGTTCGACCAGTGCGTCCGGTCTATGTAACAGGAGAACGTCTAGATAATCCGTTTTCAGCGCTCTCAACGAGCCGTTCACGGAATCCAAAATGTGTTCTTTAGAAAAGTCGAAAAACCCATTCCTGATACCGACCTTGCTCTGCAACACGACTTCACTGCGATCTTGCGCAGTCAATTGGACCGCTTCGCCAAACAGAGTCTCGCATCGGTGCGGCGATCCACCGTAGATGTCCGCATGATCGAAATAGTCGATCCCTAATGCTCTAGCTGAATCAAATAGTTCACGAATGGATGGCGAATCCATTTGCGATATCCTCATCATTCCGAGAATGATACGTGATACACGGACATCCGAGCTTCCAAGCGTGATCTTTTGCATTTGACCTCCCTGTCATTTAGCGCAGCACCACAGCTTCTAGCACCCTGCGATCACATCGCAACCTTGCAATTGTAACGTTCCTTGTCGCGCCTATAACCGTTTCGACACAGCGATCTTCCATAACGCCCGCAGTGAAAATCTTTGCGCTAGAGGCATCAGATGGTTGCGATTCCCATATCTTTTGACAGGGCTCGGCGGAGGTACGATGTTATTATTGTCGGCTCAGGCGCATCTGGATCGGTGATCGCACGACGTCTATCGGATGATCCCAACATCAACGTTTTGCTCTTGGAAGCAGGCGGTATGGAATACCCGGCCGCGGTGGATGACGCTGCAAGGTGGACGGAGAGCATAAGCGGACCGCAGGATTGGTCTATTACCACTAGGCCTGCACGAGGGCTCGGTGGCCGATCACTACAGATGCCAATGGGCCGGATGGCGGGAGGCAGCACGAGCATCGGTGCGATGATCTGGGCGAGAGGACACAAATCAGACTGGGATCGGGTTGCAGAAGCAACAGGGGACGCTGAGTGGGGCTATCCAGCAGTTCTGAAGGTATACGATCGCATCGAGAATCATCATGGCTTGACGGACATCGGTCGGGGAAAGGGTGGCCCGGTTGACGTGTACCAATCACCTGACAACGATGAATTGTCGTCGGCGCTGTTGGACGCCGCGAGCAAAATCGGAGTTCCGCGTTTCCTGAATCCCAACGGCTTGATGATGGAAGCAGCAAACGGCTGCGCCTTATCGGAAACTACCGCACAGGCCGGCAAACGGATCACCATTTTCGGCTCATATCTCCAAAAGGCACTACACCGGCAAAACCTGACGATTCTGGCCAATACTCCCGCTCGCCGGGTGCTGATCGAAGGAGGCCAGGCCGTCGGCGTTGAGGCAATGTTCAATGGAGAAATCGTCCGCTTCAGCGCGATGACCCAGGTAATCCTGTCGGCCGGAGCTCTAAATACCCCGCGCATCCTGTTGCAATCGGGCATCGGCGACATGAGAGAGCTGAAACGAGTAGGAATTCGTTTGACTGCCCATCTCCCCGGGGTCGGCAAAAACCTGCAAGATCACCTTTACGTCCCAACCCTCTATAATCGAGGCTCGCTAACGGCTCCCGCCGGAAATGGGATCGGCGCAACGATGTATATAAGCGCAAACTCACACGCAGGCGGCCCCGATATTGAGATCACTAACAGCACCATGCCGCTCGTCAGCCCGGGAGTGCGACATTCCGAACATGAGCTTCAGTCCGCCTCGGTGTTGCTGACAGGTCTTCTGCGCCCCAGAAGTAGGGGATCGGTAAGTCTGACCGGATCCGATGATGAACTTGACGTTCACACGAATATCTTCAGCCAGCTGGAAGACCTACGATCCGCGCGGATTGCAGTACGATCGACGCGCGAGCTCGCGAACCAAGCGTCGCTGAAAGTCCTGCTTGACGCTAGCCTTTCCCAACCTTTTCGCAGCGACGCCGATCTGGATAGTTTTATCATGCAAAATGCCATCACGCTGGGTCATCACGTTGGTACCGCTAAAATCGGTCGTGACGAGATGGCAGTCGTCGACAGCAAGCTACGTGTGTACGGCATAGATAACTTGATGGTGGCTGACGCTTCTATTTTCCCGCAGGTGCCGACAACCGGTCCGATGGCAGCGTGCACTGTGATTGGAGAGCGTGCTGCTGAGCTGGTTCGTAGTCGGATAACCGGTGGAGACGAACCGACATACGATAACAACGATGTCGAGACACGTTTCTCCTGGTGAAATTTCGCTAGCGGCGATGGGGCACTCGGCAATGAGTTAGCTTTGCGAAATTAGTGAAAGGACCGGGCATGAGAGCAGCGATCATGCAGAAAATCGGAGCGGCAGCCGTTCTCGCATACACCGACTGGCCTGATCCCCCGCTATATCCCGGTTGGGTTCTCATTGAAGTCATGGCCGCCGGGGTGAATTTTCGCGACACGGGTGTGCGGCGCGGTGCCTTCTGGGAAGAAATGCAGTTTCCCCAGATACTTGGCATAGAGGGCGCTGGCCGGGTTTTGCAAGTGGGCGAAGGAGTGAGCGCCTTTTTGCCCGGCCAGCGCGTGGCATGGGCGCAGGGATTTGCAAGTTATGCAGAAAGGGTCGCGTTGCCTCAGTCTGCGCTGGTGCCGATTCCCGATGAGCTGGATTACCGCACTGCTGCGGCTATCATGACCCACGGACTTACAGCCAACTATCTAACAAATACGTTCTATCCAGTTCAGCCGGGTGAAATCGCCCTGGTTCACGCTGCCGCAGGCGGCCTCGGACAGCTCGTTACACAGTTCATTAAATTGAACGGCGGTGTGGTGATCGGACGTGTTTCGTCTTCTGAAAAAGGGGCTGTTGCTCGGGAGGCTGGGGCGGACCACATAGTCGTGGATAGCGGAAAAAGTTTCGTGGAAGAGGCATTGGATTTCTCCGGTGGATTGGGAGTCCATGTCGTTTACGATGGTTCGGGACCGTCGACTTTTGCGTCGTCGATAAAAAGTCTTCGGCCTTCCGGCACTCTTTGTTGGTATGGCGACGCCCTTGGTACCCCGCGCGCTTTTGACATCGCGGCACTTCCGAATGGCATCAAGATAGGTCACGCCGTGCCTCCCAACTACACCCTGACGCCCAAGCTTTACAGGATCCTCTCTCGGCAGCTTTTCGACTTGGTCTGCTCGCAAAGGCTCAAAGTGAGGATCGGGAAGGAATACCCGCTTTCCGATGCCGCGCAAGCACATGCAGATATGGAGAGCCGAACGTCGACAAGCAAATTATTGCTAATTCCGTAGTTTGAGCGTCGGTGTCCCTAGCGTTAGGTTTCGAGTTCGATAGCTCGAAGCGAAAGGTCAGCTGACAGGATTACGAAGGTAACTTGAGGCTGTGAAATTGTAATCAACACGTTTTGAAGGCTGCTCAGCATGCAGAGATGAAAACTGAAGATCAAGCCATCGTCTCGAAAGAGCAATCGCCATCGTCGGTCTGCGGTAGACAGCCCTCCGAAGCCGACGGACTTGAGGCCTTCGACTTTTTATACGGCTGGGAAGGAAGGCCGCCAAATCTCTGTGAGCGTGTCAAGAGATGGCTCGTCCGCCTCGCAAAAGCAGCGGTGAGCCTCTTTTCAAAAGCTGACTGAATCCGAGGCCTCGCTATCGGCAAGCAATTCGGACGGCGTCGACTGCTGCTAGCCGGTTCATGCCTGCCAAAGTGCCAAACTGGATCAGCGCTATGTCGGTATTGCGGAGGATGTAATCTCGGTTTTCGAAAAACTCTGCTCTCAATTGAGTGATTACAATCCGAACGACGACGCGGATCAGGATCAGGTCGAACAGAATATCGATCTCCTCTTCGCGCAACGCAAAGACAGAGTGAAAGGGTGTTCGTCACACCGAAATCCCAAATCCCCTTCACAACAGCAAGATTCGATGCGTTGATAATTGTGCTGTTACCGTTGAACACTCGATGAACTTTCGGACGCTAACTGGAATACCTCGCAGTTGAAAGCAGGCGGGGCGTACCAATCTACGGCACGCCCCGCGGAAACATCTCGGTGCTGAGTAGCTCAATCGGGATAGCGGCGCTTGAACCACATGTTGGCAGATTGATCGCCTGCCAAGGGGAAGCCCGGTCCTTTAGGGCCGGGAGTTTTCCACCGTGTACTGGCTTACAGAGCGAAGCCGCCGTCGATAGTCAGGCTAGCACCTGTCATGTACGAGGACTCATCGCTGGCGAGATACGAAATCAGGCCTGCAATTTCCTTTGGATCGGCAACTCGCTTCATCGGGCTCATATCGGAAAGCATTTCGATAGCACCGGCGTTGATGTCCGTGTTGGTCGGGCCAGGCTGTACGTTGTTGACGGTAATCTTACGCGGCGCGAGGTCTTTTGCCAGACCCTTTACCATCGCTGCGACGGCGGCCTTCGTGAACTGATAGACACTTGCACCCGGGCCCGCGGTGCGGATAGCCACGTTGGAGCCAATCGTGATAACGTGGCCGCCGTCCTTCATTTGTGCTACCGCTGCCTGAACCGACAGGAATACTGCACGGACGTTGATGTTCAGCATCAGGTCCAGGTCCTCTACGCTGACTTCTTCAACAGATGCCATCTTGAAGATACCAGCATTGACCACCACGGTATCCAGCTTGCCGAACTTGCTTACCGCGGAGCCTACTGCGCTGCGGATCGCGTCGGCATGTGCGCTGTCTGCCTGAATAGCGAGAGCTTTTCCGCCTGCGGCTTCGATCTCAGATGCAAGCTCGTTCGCCTTATCAGGACGAGAAACGTAGGTAAATGCGACAGCAAAACCGTCCGCGGCTAGGCGCTTGACGGCAGCAGCCCCGATACCACGTGCGCCACCAAATACGAGTGCAGTCTTCTGAGTTGTGCTTACTTCAGTCATCGTCATATTCTCCATTGTTGACAGTTCAGTCCATAATTGGCTAAAAAAAGGCCACTTGGCATTCCAAGTTCTAGGTGGCTCGCAGCCGCTCAGTTGCGAAACGAGCCGTCGACCGTAGATCGTCTAGCCCTCCGCCACCTCGCGCTGCGAGCTGAAGTCCGCTCATTGTCACTTGAACAAAGGCTGACGACTCATTCGGGTCTAGGCGACGACTGATTTCGCCGAGTGCCTGACCTTCGATTATTCGCTCGGTAACTCTTTTACCGATTGCTTGGCTCACTCTCGAACGAAGCGCTACTAGCTCTTCATCCATCACGCCGAACTCTCCTACCGATCCAATGCCCATGCATCCGAGGTTCCGAACCCGCTCATCTTCGGCAACCAGGCCAGTCAGAAGGTTCTCAATGCCCTGTAGAGGCGATGGCGTATCGTTAAGACGCTTGAGATGGGCTGCGGTAACGTTGCGCTGGTATGTAGTAAGCGCCTCGATGTACAGTTGGCGTTTATCGCCGAAGGCATTGTATAGGCTTTGGCGGCCTATTTTCATTGCTTCCAACAAGTCGTCGGTCGATGTCGCAGCGAAACCCTTCGCCCAAAACACGGCCATTGCTTTTTGTAAAGCTTCGTCTCGGTTGAATTCTCTTGGTCTAGCCATGAGAGAAAGCTAAGGGTTATAGACTGATCTGTCAATAACGGGCATCCCGGTTTTTTGTATCATATTGTAGCAACCTAAGCGCGTAAGCTTGGCGCATGGATGACCGATCATTGCTGCCCGGGCAACCAGGAGGTGATCAAATGCAGATCGAACGTGGATTTCTAAGTTCTCACGCTGTCAATCGCTCAACGCAGTTAAACGAGCGAAGCAATGTCTCGCTAGGAGACAGCTTCACAGGGGCATTGGATCGCAAGAACGCTGACAGTAGTCGTGTAATTGCGCCGCCATCGATGCCTGATGATCTCGTGGCGTCGCAGATCGGGATTGAGGCGACCATAGATGATGAGACCGACGCCGAGGTCTCCGCTAAATCCCGGCACAGTTCGCTGGTCACGGAACTTTCGAAGATCGCGAGCATGTCGCCAGCTGAGATGATGCGCGCCCGATATTTGGCCGCTCACGGACTGACTGAAGAGTCGCTGCGAGGTATGTCGAGTGATGATCGGGCCGCGATCGAAAAGGATATCGCCGATAGCCTCAAGCGTGAGTTATCCGACAAAGCGGGTGCAAGCGCTACCTCTGATCTACCTCAAGCCAGCTATGGTAATGACGACAGTCGCGGCGGACAGGGAGACGACGCCGGCTAGTCGTGTTAGTCCGGTTTGGAAAGCCGCAATGACGCTACTCGTCAGCACGTCAACAGGTGGGGTGCGTCCGAACAAAAAAAGGGGCCATTCGTTCGCTGGAACGAATGGCCCGTAAATGGAAGAACGAAACGCCCGTTCTTCGAGGGGAACGGCACACAACGGTTAGGAGCGCTGAACGCCACGCTCACTCTGGCAAAAGCTGGCTCCGGCGCAATGGCGAAAATACAGCCAACGCCGCAGAAACGGTTACATCGATAACGAACCAATTTCCGATGTAGTTCGACGGAAGACATCTCCCGATTTCTGAAACCTCCCCAAAACTTCCCTGTGAAAAAAGGTCTCTCGCGGTTGGTTGGAAGTCGACCCTCCGCAGCAGAATAGCTAGCAAATGGGAAGGAACTCCAATGCGAGTTTATTACGATCGGGATGCTGATCTCAATCTCATCAAATCCAAGAACGTTGTCATCGTGGGCTACGGCTCTCAAGGCCGCGCTCATGCTCTTAATCTCAAAGATAGCGGAACAGACAACATCGTGATCGCGCTCAAGCCGGATTCTTCGACGAAGAAGAAGGCAGAGGCGGACGGCTTCAAGGTGATGACAGTTAGCGAGGCCGCCAAGTGGGGTGACCTCTTGATGATGGCGACAC
This sequence comes from Rhizobium sp. S163, assembly GCF_030380805.1. Taxonomy (NCBI): domain Bacteria; kingdom Pseudomonadati; phylum Pseudomonadota; class Alphaproteobacteria; order Hyphomicrobiales; family Rhizobiaceae; genus Rhizobium; species Rhizobium sp. S163. The sequence goes on from NZ_JAUDSA010000035.1 coordinate 152,645, forward strand.
CTGATGAGCTCCAGGCGGATATCTACAAAAACGAGATCGCCAACAATCTTCGCGATGGCTCGGCGATCGCATTTGCCCACGGCCTAAACGTACATTTTGGCCTTATCGAGCCAAAGGAGTCTCTGGATGTGGTAATGATCGCTCCCAAGGGACCGGGCCATACTGTCCGTAGTGAGTACCAGAAGGGTGGTGGAGTGCCGTGCCTCGTAGCTGTCCACCACAATGCTTCAGGCAACGCGTTGGAAGTAGCGCTTTCCTATGCATGCGGCATCGGAGGCGGAAGAGCCGGCGTGATTGAGACCAATTTCCGCGAGGAATGTGAGACCGACCTGTTCGGCGAGCAGGTGGTTCTCGCCGGAGGGCTTGTCGAGTTGATGAGGGCGGGATTCGAGACGCTTGTCGAGGCAGGCTATGCACCCGAGATGGCATACTTCGAGTGTGTTCACGAAATGAAGCTGATCGTGGACCTCATCCATGAGGGCGGCATCGCTAACATGAACTACTCCATTTCCAACACGGCAGAATGGGGTGAGTATGCCTCCGGCCCTCGAATTATCACTGCCGAAACCAAGGCGGAGATGAAACGCGTCCTGGAAGATATTCAAACCGGAAAGTTCACCTCCGAGTGGATGCAGGAATACAAGGCTGGCGGGTCTCGCTTCAAAGGCATCCGCCGATTGAACGACAGCCACCAGGTCGAAGAGGTCGGCGCGCGTCTCCGGGCGATGATGCCGTGGATCGCGAAAAACCGACTTGTTGATAAGTCGATCAACTGACTTGAGAGGTGGGCGAACAACGCGTTCGTCCACCCAGCAATCCTGTCCGCGTTAGCGCAAGATGTTGGACTTTGCCAAATCGATGACTTCGTTTCCGCGGCCGTTCAACACGGCCTTGGCCATCCACAGACTGAACCCTGCAATCTGGTCTGCATTTAGTTTTGGTGGCATGACCAACTCGCCATGATTGGTGACCACATCCACAAGCGCCGGACCGTCGTGATCCAACGCTTTCCTTATGGCGGCCTGCAGCTCTCTACCGTCCTCCACCCGAATACCCAGTACGCCAGCGGCGGACGCCATGCCGGCGAAGTTTGGGTTCTTCAAATCTGTGTTGCTCTCAACTAAACCCGCAGCCTTCATCTCCAGGTCGACGAAACCAAGTACGCCGTTGTTGAATATCACGACTTTCACCGGGAGGTCTTCTTGTGCGAGCGTCAAGAAGTCCCCCATGAGCATCGCGAATCCGCCGTCGCCGCACAGCGCAATCGCTTGTCGCTGCGGGAACGCTGCCTTCGCTCCGATTGCCTGGACCATGGCATTGGCCATTGATCCGTGCACAAACGAACCCAACAGTCTCCTGCGGCCGTTCATTTTTAGATATCTGGCGGCCCAAACCGTTGGCGTCCCCACATCGCATGTAAACACAGCATCTTCGTCTGCGGATTCACTGATGACCTTAGCCAAGTACTGCGGGTGGATTGCGGTGCCGGGCCTCTCAATCTGCGCCAGGTCATCCAACGACTTTCGAGCCTGGGCATAGTGGCCTTGGCAGCGATCGAGATGTTCTCGCTCATGCTTTGGGTCTAATCGTGGGAGCAGTGCGTCTACGGTGGCCTTGACGTCTCCTACCAGACCTAGCGAGATCGGAGTCCGCCTACCGAGGCGCGTTGGATCAATATCTATCTGAATTATCCGGGCGCTTTCCGGATAGAATTGGCGGTAAGGAAAATCCGTTCCGATCATAAGGAGAGTGTCGCAGTCCTTCATCGCGAAATACCCGGATGAAAAGCCGATTAGGCCGGTCATGCCGACATCATAGGGGTTGTCCCACTCTATGTGCTCCTTCCCGCGGAGGGCGTGGACGACCGGAGCTTTCAGCTTTTCAGCAAGGCTGACAATCTCGCGATGCGCTCCAGCACAACCCGCTCCCGCCAAGATCGTCGTTTTTCCCCAATCGTTGATAAGTGCGGCTGCCCGATCGAGCTCGGCGTTGTCAGGAACAACTACCGGCCTGGCGGGAACCAACCACCTGTCAGACCGAGGGGTCTCGACCTGTTGCATGGCGACATCGCCGGGGATAACCAAAACAGCGACGCCGCGCTTTCCAACTGCCTGCCTGATCGCCACATCGAGAAGCCTCGGCATGACGGATGCTGTTGAGACGAGTTCCGTGTAGTGGCTGCATTCCAAGAAAAGCTTCTCTGGATGGGTTTCTTGGAAGTAGCCGGTTCCGATTTCCGAGCTGGGGATGTGGGCCGCGATCGCGAGCACTGGAGCGGCACTTCTATGGCAGTCAAACAGCCCGTTGATGAGGTGCAGATTCCCTGGACCACAACTGCCAGCACAAACGGCGAGCTCTCCGGTTAGCTGCGCTTCCGCCCCGGCGGCGAACGCTGCCGCCTCCTCGTTGCGCATGTGGACCCACTCGATGGTTCCCTTCCGTCGGAGGGCGTCGCTGAGCCCGTTCAGCGAGTCACCTGTAACGCCATAGATCCGCTTGACCCCAGCTGCGTGCAGGGTGTCCACGATTACATCGGCTACCAATTGCTTCGACATCACGTACCTCTCGTTCGCTTGTGGAAAGCAGTTTTGTACGAGATGGGGGTTCCGACTTGGCGGTCAATAGACTGATACAAGCCGAAACAAACCGCCATGGGACGTCCAAAGTGTGTCATCTGAGAAGGCCGGTTTGATAGACAGACCGATCTGTATAGTGTTAGTATCGATGTATAGGAGGCTAATAATGATCGCCGGAACCATGACGAAGGCGCAGACGCCCGCTCGCGAGCGCATTCTCGCAGCTGCGGCGAAGCTTTTCTATCATCAGGGGGTACGCGCTACGGGGATTGATCTCATCATTTCCGAGGCTGGCGTGGCGAAGATGTCTTTCTACGCACATTTCCCGTCGAAGACCGACCTAGTCCGGGCCTTTCTCGACCGACGGCACGCTTATTGGATGGACATGTTCACCGGTGAGGTCGAACGTCGGCTCCAAGACGAAGGATTGAAGGCGCTTGGTTCCGCGCTTCTCGTTTGGTTCTCTAGCGGTGATTTTAGGGGCTGTGCTTTCATCAACACTTTCGCGGAGTTTGGCGAAGAATTTTCGGAGCCTGCTCAACACAAAGCAGAGCTGGAAGACTACATTCGCACCGTCGCATCGAGAACAGGTCTAACGAACTTAGATGCTGTAGCTTCGCAGATTATGATTGTCATCGAGGGAGCAATCATCCGGGCACAGATGGGGGCTTCCGCGGGTTTGGACAAAGCTCTCGCATCAATTTTCTCACAGATTTCCGATGCTTCCCGCGCAACTCACCAAATCAACTCCAGCATTGGAGGTTAGTCAGCGAGCCAAGTTCACTCGAGCTTCTATCCGATAATTACATTTGAAATGACAACTGGAGGGTCTGAAATTTTAAAGGAACGAGCCGCTGTTCTATTGTCGATGCAGCCTTTCAAAAGGTTGCCGAAAGTTTAAAGGCTCTCAGTTGTTAGCTCTTCGAGTGTGTTGCTTCAATGTAGTCCTGAGCCGGGTTAGTCGGCGAAGTAGGGATGCAGGCTTGAAGGCGCAGTTACTCGACCGCTGGAGCGAGATGGAGGGCTTGAGTTGTCGATAGGAGGTTAGGCTACGCCTGGCCAGCTGAGGAGATGCAGGCATGCCCGAACCTTTGGAGCAGTTGACACCATCTCCCTTGCTCGGGGGCGTCGCAAATCGGCGGGTTGGAGTAGAGCCTTTAAGCGACCTGGGCGGGTTGCTGCGCGTCGCGCGAGGTTGGATTTTGGGAGAGGGGAGGCGATAATGTCGGTTATCAAGGACGATTTTTGGCTTCCCGAGGATGCGGATGCTGAGCAGGAACGGCGTTCCTCGCGCCCGACCTTGAGGAAGAGGCGGCTGTCATACGGCGTAGCTCGAATATCCGAACTGTTTTTCCAGAGCGCCGTTCGGCGTGGGTTGGGAGCTTTGTCATGGCTTCAGCCCAAGTCTCTCAAATCCAGATTCTTGATCATCCCGTTGACAGGCCCGCTCGCGGCGTACGCTGCATTGATAGCCTTCGGAGATCTTCAAGCGCCTCAATGGACACTCGGGACTTTTGCGGCATCAACCTTATTTGTCGTGGTGACGACAGGTTATCTTGTTCGCCAGATGCTTCGTCCGCTAAGCGACATTGCAGCGGCGGCAAACAGGCTGGGAATTCATGGTAAGGTTGAAAGACTGCCGGAGGATGGCCCATGCGAAGCGCTAATGGCGGCCAAGGCGTTCAACTCAATGTCGGAAAGGGTTAGTTCGCAGGTTGAAGAGAGGATTCGGCTTCTCACGGCATTCTCTCACGATATGCAAACTCCGATCACGAGGATGCGCCTGCGCGTGGAGTTGGCTGATCAGTTTCCCGAGCAGGAGAAGTTGCTCAGAGACTTGCGAGAAGCCGAGCGGCTTGTGAGAGACGGCATAGCTTATGCACGCAACTCGCACCTGAGTCATGAGAAGGACATGCCGACCGATTTGCGTTCGTTCATCGAGAGCGTCGTGTTCGATTACCAGGACACCGGCCGGGACGTCACCATAGACGGTAAGATTAATGGGGTGCGAACAGTAAAGCCCGCAGCTTTGCGCCGCATTCTGTCAAACTTCATTGACAACGCTTTGAAGTTTGCGGGAGCGGCGGAAATAAGGGTTTCCAAATCGGTAAACGGACAAACTGTCATCGCCGTTATGGATCGTGGACCGGGGATAGCTCCGGAGCTGATAGAATCCGTCAAACAGCCTTTTGTTAAACTTCGCCAATGCCTTGGGGATAATACACCCGGAGTCGGGTTGGGTCTCGCCATTGCACAGCAGCTAGCAAGTGAAATGAACGCTACGCTGATGCTCGAGAACCGCCCTGGTGGCGGGCTTGCCGCACAGATCGTTTTTAAAGCCGATTGATCGAACTTAGATTGTATCGAACTGTGTCACGGCCTTGATGGAAACAGTTCGTTGCAATTCAGCCCAATCTCGAAATAACCGCGATACATCGTGGTGTTCTTCTCACGGAGTAAGCTAGCTGAGCGATCGCGCTCCTCCGTGGTTTCAACATCCGAGGCTCGACATGAGCGAATTGCCTTCTCATACACAAGTCTATCGCAAGTTCGATAGCGTGCTTGACCGCTCAATCTATGAGCCGCTGCCTGACGACTGGATTGTCGGCATGACTGACGTCGTTGGATCAACAGAGGCAATTAGGCAGGGCCGATACGAGGACGTCAATTTTCTCGGAGCATCAATCATCGCATCAGTCGGGAATGCGATCGGCTCTTTCGATTTTCCGTTCAGTTTTGGGGGCGATGGTGCGACTTTCGCACTGCCGAGTGCCCATCAGCTCAAAGCAGTTGCGGCACTTAGGCAGGTCGTTGCACTCTCTGAACAGAGCTTCAATCTCGAGATGCGCGCAGGCGTGATCCCTTTGCGCGACATTCGCAAGAATGGTCGGGATGTTAGTATCGCAAGGTATGCTGTCTCACCTGACGCGACATATTACATGTTCGCGGGGGGCGGCGTCCGCTGGGCGGAACAACAACTGAAAAGGGGTGAATTCTCGGTGGGGCTTGGCGATGAAGAGTTGCGTCCGCCCAACCTCGATGGCCTGTCGTGCGAGTGGAACCCGTTCGAGAGCAAGCGCGGAGTTATCCTTTCGTTGCTCGTAGAGCCCATGGACAGCACCTCCGATCTCATCTTCAGCCAGATCGCGCGTCAAATCATCCAGGTCTTCGAAAGTGCCGATGGTAATGCGAGCCCGGTTCCTCTCCGTGTTCCTGCGCGGAAGGATGGCCGCAGAAGCATTGATGATAAAACTTGGGCTGTCGTCGCTTCTAATTCGGATTACCGAAAGTTCGACGATGTCCTCAGATTGACTGTCGATTGCACGCCCCAGGAAGTCGAACAGATCGAGGCGATACTACGACGCGCTGTCGCATCGTCACTGGTGCGCTACGGCCTTCACCGACAGTCCCATGCCATAATGACCTGTCTCGTCCCGGGTGGCGGTGAAAATTCTCACCTTCACTTTCTCGACGGAGCGGACGGTGGATATGCACGTGCCGCAGCAATGATGCGGCTCAACGGATAGCGCGAACGAATAGTAGCATCAAGGGATCGCACGGATGAGATTATCGATGCACCGACACGGAAAAATGGCCATCCTGCACGGAATTGTCCGCCTTTTGCCGGCTAGAATGGTCAAGGCTCTCGGCGGCTCCAGACACCACATCGAACAGGCGGGGGCGATCTGCTATAGAAGAGCAGTGTCAGGCATTGAGATTCTGTTGATCGGCAGCCGCCGCAACGGGCGGTGGGGCATCCCCAAGGGTGGAATCGACAAGGGCGAGCGTCCCTGGCATGCGGCCGCGCGAGAGGCCTTTGAGGAAATTGGTGCGCTTGGCACCTGCGAGATGGAGCCTGTGTCGCACTTCTTTTACGCCAAAGCCCGAAAGCACGTTCCCACGCGTGTATCGGTCTTCATGTTGGAAGTCGGCGCAATGGCAACCTCCTTCCCGGAGAAGGGCCAGCGTGCATCGATGTGGGTAACTGTAGAAGATGCATCCGAGTACGTTTGGAACGATGGTCTCAGAGACATAATTTTAGGATTACCTGAAGCCCTTAAAAGACGGGCGGCCGTGGTTGAAGGCAGGCCACCTATGCTGTCTGCGTCAAATGGCAAAGGCTAACGGCATCTCTGGTCGGCAGCCCCCTTTTTCTCCGAGACCGGTTCGGGTTGACGGTCGGAACCTGGGCCGAAGTAGGGGTGTAACAGCCAGGCAGCGTAGCCATAACTGATAAATAGCCGACGAAACCAAGACTGTTTGGGAGCGGGCCTCGTGGGCGTCTCGCTCAGTTCGGACGTGGCTTTTTCATCACGCAGGTAGAAGTCGAGATCGGGCAAAAGCAGTCCGTTGACCGTAACAAGTCTAATTGAAGCGGCCGGCTGGGAAGGAGATTTGTCCATTTTGTTGATGACCCCCGGAGAAGTGGCAAGATGACTTCTCGGACCGTAGTCGCTCGGTCGATCAACACGATTTGAAACCGCGCCTGAATGGTTACATCTGCGACTGAGCATCCATTCGACGACTTCCGATAGATTGCTCGATTGAGCGCCACGATCGACACCATATGGCTGGGGTCATTGCAGGTAATTGGGGCGTTTCGAATGGATTAAACATGATGCAAACGGGTGTGTCGCCAGTGGGTTAGCTGACATTGATGCGCTGCTCGTTGTTCCGCTGAGGGGCCGTCGGCTGATCGGGTCTTTGTAAGGAATCTTCTTTGAGGCTGGGAGATCCCACCGCCTCTAAACCCCCGGCGAACATTGGCACAGTAAAAATCTCAGCTGTCCGAAGAGCGATGGTCGAACATGGCCGCCCCACACGGATTTCGAACAACCTGTTTCACTTGTCATCGTAAGTCGTGGCTTTGAAACGAGGGCGGCGAAAGACAAATCTAGAATATCGCGAGGACGACGTAGCTCCATTGTTTCGGGAGCAATTCGAAAGGAAAGCATCGTCATGGTCAAAGCAAAAATCCTCAATGTAGAGACGTCGCACGGTACCGTTGCAGTCGAAACGACTCCCTCGAACGGACCAGACGTAGTCCTGATCCATGGGAATTCCTCGTGCCGCGCGGTGTTTGAGAAACAGCTACGCTCTCAAATCGGAGAGGATTACCGCCTCATCAGTTTCGACTTGCCGGGGCATGGGGAGTCTAGCGACGCGACCGACAAGCAGCGGACGTATCCATTACCAGGTCTTGCCGATGCGAGCTTGGAGACGCTGAGGGCGTTAAACGTCCACAACCCTGTTCTTTTAGGTTGGTCGCTAGGCGGTCACATCGCTATCGAGATGGTATCTCGCGGGAATGATTTCAGAGGACTCTTCTTAACTGGAGCGCCACCCGTCGGCGCGAATATAGCTGAAGGCTTTCGAGGTAACCTGCTCAAGGGTCTCGCGGCTAACGGGCCATTTTCGAGGGAACAAGCAACGCAGTTCGTCGACAGGGTGTTTGGAAGCGAGGCGACAGATCAATTAATTGGTGCCGCTATGAGGACCGACGGTGATTTTCGAACGACACTGTTTTCGCAAGCGCGCATTGCCGAGAAGAGTAACCAGCGCGAGGTGGTCTGTTCCACCAAAATTTTGACGGCAGTGGCAAACGGAGACTCGGATCCGATCGTCAACCTCGACTATGTCGATGGCGTGCCATACGGTAACCTCTGGCGCGGAGAGTGCTTCCGAGTTCCTTCTGCCGGGCACGCTCCGTTTTTGCAGAACGCCGGGGCCTTCAATCGTTATCTGCGCGAGTTCCTTGCAGACCTCGATAGCGAATAGCATGAGGCGGACGGGGAGGGCGTAGTAGGAAGACCCCTATAAGAAGAGGTCGGCAGTGGGATGATACCGCTGCCGACCTTTGAGTCTACTGCTTGGAGGTCCACTCGCTACAGCTGGGGTTCGTCACGCCAGACCGCTGGAAACAGATCTCTCAGAGCGTTGATCTTTGGTTGCTCGACGAAGGCGATGTAGGGCTGCGTGGGGTTGTTCACCAAGTAGTTCTGGTGATAGTCCTCGGCTTGGTAGAACGTTTTTCCCGGCTCCATCGTTGTGACAATTTTCGATGCGAAAGAATGAGCCTTGTTGAGCTGGTCGATGTAGCTCGTAGCCACCGCGGCCTGTTCCTCGTTTTGAGGGAAAATAGCAGATCGATATTGATTGCCGATATCTGCTCCCTGCTGATCTAGCTGAGTTGGATCGTGCGCGACCGAGAAGAATATTTGCAGGAGCTTGCCGTAAGTGACCTTATTCGGATCGTAAACAATATTAATGGCTTCGGCATGCCCTGTGGTGCCTGTTTCCGTCAATTCGTACACGGCGGTCTGTGCACTGCCGCCGGCGTACCCCGCCTTGGCTGAAATTACGCCATCCACGTGCTGAAAGACACCCTGTGTCCCCCAGAAGCAGCCCCCAGCGAACACGGCCGTTTGCGTTGATGACTTCTCCACGATGTCGCTCAGCGGAGCGGGCAGCACCTTGGGCTGCTCGGCCGCCGACGGATAGCCCGTAAACCAGGTTGAATAGAATACAACGACTGCAGCGCCAGCCGCGGCTAGCGGCAGTACACCGGTGGTCTGCTTGAGAAGCTTTTTGAAGTTGAACATGGTCTTTTCCTATCCGAAAGTGAAGACGTAGGCACTCACGCCAGCGTCAAGGAATCTGATTGTGAAGGTACGTTTGGTGGGAACGCCGCTTTGTCGGACGAGTTGGTAGAGGCGCGTCTCTGTGACGGTTCCCACACCGTGCTCGTCGATATCCGCGCCGTGATCTTTGCCAGGCGGCGCGCCGTCGATCAGGACTTGGAACCGAATCTCCTTCTTTTCAGGTCCGCTGCCCATTACCAGGTGGAGATCGCGAGCATTGAACCGGAACGCGATCTCGCCAAATGACCGATCAAGGACGGCGGAGTCCGCGCCGACAGTCCACTCGCCTGTTAGTCCCCAGCCATTGAGATTAAGGCGATCCCAATAATACTTCTTCGGGGTGTCCCGCGCCGCACCGCCAATGGAAGCGAAGTTCCGCGCCTGCTCGTAGCCAAGGTAAGTTTCATCAGATAGGGCGGGTTGAGCGCTCGCGGCGATCTCAGCGCCGGTGGCTGCTGAGGGAGATGAATACTCCGGTGATGGTCTGGAGCCAGCCTCGCGGATCAGGTCGCGGATGGCTGCTTCCATCTCCTCGTAGGATCCCTCGCCAAACTGGTGATGGCGAATTCGACCCTCCGCATCGATCAGATAGAGCGCAGGCCAATACATGTTTTCGTAGGCCCGCCAAATGCGGTAGTTGCTGTCTAGGGCTACCGGGAAGTCGATCTTGAAATTCTCAACTGCATCCCGGACGTTATCCAGGCGCTTTTCGAACGCAAACTCAGGAGCGTGGACGCCAATGACCTCAAAGCCCATGTCCTTATATTTGTCCCGCCACGCTTTCACATAAGGCAGGGTACGGATGCAGTTGATGCATGAGTACGTCCAAAAATCGATGAGAACGACTTTGCCTTTGAGCTTATCGAGCGACAAGGGTTGAGAGTTAATCCAATCTGTTGCGCCGGCGATGGACGGGGCAGGACCCTCGACGGGCAAGGCACTTCGAAAGGACGCTCGGATGTTCGACGTGACTTCGGTGTTGCCTGTACGGCTTTTCGCGGCGGGATTGCCCGGTCCGCGAACGTCAGACGCTGCAGCAGAATTCAAGGGGATTACTGCAAGTAGCGCAATAGCCGCAATCGCCGAAGATGCACGGTTAGACGCAGAAGCAGCGAGATGGCGAACTGGTACCAATCGCGTTGTTGCAATGACTTGCGTAAGAACAACGCAGAGGTTGATCAATGCTAACGGCCATAAAAGAGCGTTGATGCTTATCGGTGTCATTTGAGAACTCCTTCGTTGAAAGGAGCTCACACCCTGGAAGTATCCTCAATGTGTCGAGTTGGGTGCGGTTTTGTAACGTAATGCAAATCTGCGCCGCCGCGGAACCGCGGCGCTCCGCCGCCGATACACTGAAATGCAAATCTAAGCTGTTCCGGAAATATTGCGGATACAAGTATGCCGCTGAATACGCCTGACGACGCGACCGATCGGTATGCAGCGGAAGCGATAACTAAAAACGAATTCCGGCCCGGCGTGTCTGGCGTTTGGCGTCGGTAAGGCTATCCGAGGATCACCCCTCCCTCCTCGGATAGCCACCCAATTCCTCCGGGCTAGCCGAACCTATTTGGCCAGGTTGATGCCCGGCTTGGGAAGCATATTTCCCTCAAGGCCCCACTTTTCATCATCTGCCGCGGGGAGACCCGGTCCTTCAGGGCCGGGAGGAAAGCGGCCATGGTCAGCCTAAGGCGGCAGCCATCCGCAGGAGGACCGACCCCAGGGCAGCTGGACTACGCAGATCGAATTGAGTTCTACCGGCTGTTGACGCCTCGAACGATCCGGGTTCCCATTGAGGTATTCCTCCGTGATCCCCTGTTTTGCCTTATTCTTCCGAAACTTCCCGCCCGTACGTTGGCTTGCGATCGCCATCGTTCATCCATGCAACACGCTCTGCATGGGCGGTGTAGCAATGGCTTACGGCAACGGCAGAAACAAAGACCTCGTCAAGAGGATGGTTGAACTCGGCACCCTGCCGATTTCGGCAGAGCTGTCGGACCTGCGCACGCGAATATTGTCAGCAATCGAGGTCATGGCAAAATCGATCTGGCCAGACGACATTTTGATGCCAATCCCACACGGGAAAGACATAGACGCAGTGATGCTAAAGGTGCAATCCGAGTTGTCGAAGTCGGGTCTCAACAGTGTGTGGGGCGAAAAGGCTAGGCTTCTTGCAAAAGCCGCGGTGTTGGAGCAGTGGAACCGTGCGCAGCGTCTTCTGTTCGGCAAACTCAGGAACATCGGAGCGCTTGGCGACACGCCTATGGCGGACGGAACAATGCGACTGGTCATTCTTCCGGAGCAATTCTCCCGGTTGCTGGAGAAAGACGATATCGACCAGTTACTCACTGTGGCCGCGAGCCGCGATTTTGCAGGAACGCTTCGGCTGTTCCGTAACCTTGCCTCTAGTGATTGCGGTCTTCCGGCAATCCAAGCCGAGGCGCTGCGCGCGATGACCGCATCGGTCCGCGATCGATTTGGATGCCCGGAATGGAAACAAGACGCGACCATCCAGTTGCATCTCGATTATCGCTGCCTTCGTGGAGGCAAGGCGGCTCTTGCGTCGATACTCGGTTCCTTGGGATCTACTCTGGCGCAGAGGTCCTCGATCAAACTCGATCTCGCCCTGACTGGTGTTTCCCCGCGCCAGGATCCAATCTCGGTGCCGTTACGAGTTGTCCGCGCCGTTTCGCGGACCATCAGCCGTCATGGTATTGGTGACATATCGGTCGGCTCGCTTTTGACCGAACTCGCCCCGTCGCATGTCCGCCCCAAGATGGTTGTTGTCCGAGCGCCAGCGGCCCCGACTGTTGCCGGCTGCCGCACTGTGGTCGCCGAAGACTTCGGGTTTACCAACACCTCCAGCATCGTGGTTTTGCGAAGCCGTGCGCCCATCGGTGAAGAGGCTCTCTCCCGGATCAGCGGACATAACGGCGGCGACGTCAAGAAGCTGACCAAGGCCCAGGCGAAGCTGTTTCTCGAAAAACATGTCACTGGCGACGATGTAGAAGTGTTGGAGACTGCGCAGTTCGACGGCCGCGACTTCCTGAGCCGCGTTAGCTCACATGGCGCCAAGGTCGACAGGTTACGGTCGGAGATCGACCGGCTGTACAACCGGCTCGACCGCATCCGGTCGGAGATCAACGTGGTTTCCAGCGTCGAGGCAGGGGCGATCGTTCCTGAAGTCGCCGCCATGCCGGATAATCCCCGGTACATGGCAATGCATTCCCGCTTCTTTCGTCTGCTAGCGGCCGTCGGTCGTCTTAAAGAGGCGCGCCGCGCTGTCTACCGTACAGTGGCGGGACTGAAGAAGTCGTGGTTCGGCTATGTCGCGCAGAGAAAGGCAGACCTCGCCGCCAAGCACGACGCCGTGGTGGTGACGGAGGACCTCGACATCCTGGCGGTGCCGACCGACCATCCCACCTACAAGGGACGGACGTTCAACAAAATGATCAATAACGGGTCGAAGGGGCAGTACATCCTGCGATCCAAGAATACTCTCACCTGGAGAGGTATCGGCTCGGTTAAGATACCGAGCTTCTACACGAGCAGCACCGACTGGAGAATGGAAAGGTCGACAAGTATCAAAGGCGCGGGGAAGTCTTTCGGGCAGCGTCTGATGGACGCGTCTGGGACGCCGACCTGCACGCCGCTGAGATGATCGGCCGCTACCTTTTCCTCAAGCCAAAGTCTGAGACCATCGTCGCGGCATTGGCCGCTTAGTGACAAACGTTTCCCGCTGCCGGTGGCCGTGGCCACCGGTGGTCGGGAAGCCCGGCCCTTCAGGGCCGGGAGTGTTCACCCTCACGTCCAGAATGGCCTTGGGATCGCGTTGGTCGACGAATAATCGCTCTTTTATCCTCGCAAGAACGGATCACCGCGCGGCCGTTCGTTCCTGCGGTCGACGTTACCGAACAACTCGTTTACCCCAACCGCCGTCCATCTCAGCTTACCCGGATATTCGTGCAGAATTTCAAGGCGGCTTGCGAGAAGTTCGGCTAGTGGGTGGCAAACTTCTCGAAATCACAGAACAGGGCTGCTGGATCCGCGGGAGCGGTGGCCAGCTCCTGTAGGAGCTGTTCGTCTTAGACAGCTCGAAGCATTCGGCGATGGGAAGCCGACTGAGTGCTAAAGAGAAAGACGTCACGGGCAAAGAGATTCAGCATGGCTTCAGCCTCCTCGATTGCCCACGGAGATGATCCACCGAAGTTTTTCGTCTTCGTCCACCACATTTTCTCTATACATTTGACGCTCCCAGTTCGGTTGTTAACCGTCACTGTAGTCATCGAGCCCGTGCGGAAAATCGAAATCATCTAGGGCAGACATAGTCTCCGGCTATGTACCGCTGACGCAGCGCCGTCAAAGTTTGAAGGCGCGAAATTGACAGCTCATAGCGCCGAAGAGGGCATCGGTTGCGCGATGCCCCCAGTCTCAGGTCGCTAGACGTCAGGCAACCTGCGCGATCAGCTCGATCTCCACGCATGCGCCCAAGGGCAACTGCGCCACTCCGAAGGCGGAACGAGCATGGCGACCTTTGTCGCCGAATACCTCGGCAAGCAAGTCGCTTGCACCGTTCGTAACCAAATGCTGATTATCGAAATCACCTGTCGAGTTCACCATCGAAGTCAACTTAACGATCATCTCCAACTTGTTGAGGTCGCCGCTCGCGTGATGGAGCGTGGAAATCAGATCGATCGCGACTGCCCTCGCAGCTTGAGTACCTTCCTCTATTGAAACCCTGTCCCCAAGCTGCCCGGCCCAGACGAGACCACCACGCTTCGCAAGATGTCCTGAGAGGTAAAGCAGCTTTCCCGATCGAATGTAGGGGAGATAAGAGGCGGCCGGCACCGCCACGTCACCAAGTTCTATATTTAGGTCTCTCAGCCGGTCGTAAACGCTCATTGCACCGATCCTTTGTCTGTCTTATTCGGCTGCCTGATTGGCCGCGACTTTTTTCGCAAAAGCTTTTCCGTTCGGGCTCAGTCGAATACCCTCACGCAGATTGCGCCAGGGCAAATCTGCAGGGTTCGCCGAAAACGGCCCCGGTGCTTCGACCACGATGATCTGTTCTGCTATCGCAGAAAAATCAGCGCGAAAATGAACCGAACTCTTATTTACCAGGATGCTCATATTTTCGGGCTCGATGCCGACTGCGCGATACATGTTTCTATCTAGCAGCTGAGCTTTGTTCGATGTGACCACGATGCGGACACCATCGATTTTCAACTGAGCCGATGGACCGAGCTCGGCCTGCTTTCCGTGCATCATAGGCCCTCCGTAGACGAGCTTTCCGTCAGAGAGATTTTCCACCGTGAAAGTTGCGACAAGAGGCGTGTCACCTGGTACTTGTGCGCAGCCGCCGAGCGCGATCTCGATCTGCGCACCAACGCCGGCTTTATGGGCTGCAGCCGCTGCAACAGGATCACACACCAATCCGAGAGCGGCATTTTTTGCTCCGTTCCGGAGCAATGACTTCAAAATCCCGGTGGTACTGGAGGTCCCTCCAACGCCTGGATTGTCCTGCGTATCTGCCAGAATGACGGGTTTTCCTGCGGACGCCGCAACGTGCATCGCGTGAAGCACCGCGTCATCGGGCTTCTCAAACTCGACGCTCCAAGCAGTCTCGGCATCCAGGACGCGATTATACAATGCCCCAACAGCGGTATCGATTTTGCCGCTATCGTCGTCATATCCCCATACGGTAGGACCACATTCGGCGAAGTCGGACGCAGGGAATCCGGGTGCAAACGACAAGGAAAGAACGTCGGTTTCGAGTTCTTCCAGAAAATCGTACATGCCTCGTGCTGGTTGCAGCATCGTCGACATCGCATTGACAGGGATGAGGAATGGCAATCTCCGCGATGCCAGCGCCAAGGGCTTGCCCGACGCTTGCAGGTGGAGGAGAAGTTTGCCGCACGTACTCCAGTCTCTGCCATATCCACGTGCGGATAGGTCCGGTAAGCGACGACGGCGTCCGCAACGCTCCACAGAAGGTCGGTGACGTTCGCGTGGGAATCCAGCGAGACGACGATTTTTACGTCCGGTCCCACAATACTGCGAACGCGTGATACTAGCTCACCTTCTCCGTCGTCGAGGTCCTCGGTTACTTGCGCACCATGGAGATCGAGATAAATCGCATCGTAGGTGAGATTCTTCACACCTTCGATGATTTCCCCGGCAATACGCTCGTACGCATCGGTCGTCGTATGTGCTGAAGCACCTGCGCCCGCCCAGACGACCGGCGTTACGGAATGGCCAAGCCCCGTTACATGCTTGATGAACCCTCCGATGGGGATATTGACATCTGCAAGCTTCAGGACGTCTTGTCCGTGAGCCATCGACGGAAAGTCTTCTCCGTTCAAGAAGCTTGCATATGTCGCCTTCGTAGGTGCGAACGTGTTGGTTTCGTGCTGAAAGCCGGCAATCAGGATGTTCACGGTAATTCCTTTCTTTAGGCGAAAAAATGCGTTTTCCGAAAGCCGGTAATTCAGCGGAACGATATCGCTGGTGTCTCAAAGTCCTGAGAGGCCGTCGGTTGATGAGAGGATCATGAGCCGAGTTCTGTGTTCCATCAATAGCAATTTAAGTGTAGAAGCGTTGCCTGCAGGGCAACGATGGAGTGCGACATGCGGGAACTCAACCAAGCAAGGCTCAGGTATTTCCAAGCGGTTTTCGAACGGAGATCAATTCGCGGAGCCGCAGATATTCTGAATACCGCGCCATCGGTGATAACCCGCCAAATATCGCTGCTTGAGGACGAAATCGGGCATGTGCTGTTCGAACGCCAAGCGCGCGGGATGAAACCGAATGAGGCGGCACAACATGTCATGGATTATGTGAGAGGTTGCCGCGACCACCGTCACCAACTCAGCGAGCGACTGGATGCGATAGACAGGCTCGACGAGGGCTCGGTCCGCATCGTCCTCAGCGAGGGCTACGTAGACCACCTCGTGCAGCAGGTCATTGGTCCGTTCTGCTCTGAGCATCCGCGATTGAACGTGACGCTCGAGGCACTTCCTGTCCGGAAGATTATGAGCGAACTTGCGGAGGACAACGCTCACCTGGGATTGGCCTATAATCCTCAAGCTGAGGCGCAGATCAACTTCGTCGCGACCGTAGCTGCTCCGACAAAGCTTCTCGTTCGCGCTGGGCACCCCCTGACGCGAAGCAGTTCAGTTCCGCTGCTCGAGAGGATGGCCGAGTTCCCACTCGCGCTGATGCCATCGGGATACGGAGTTTCCCAACTGATCGAAGCGTTGCAATACTCGGAACACATAACGTTTCGCCCGGCGTTCACCAGTGGCTCCGTCGTTGCATTGAAGCAGTACGTTAAGTCCACTCAGGGAATTGCCTTTATTGGAGCCGGAGTTGCTGTGGCGTCTGACGTTGCGACCGGCGAGTTGGCACTGATAGATATCGACCACCAGCTTTGCCAGTCAGCCAAGTTGCGTCTCATGGTAAGGAGAGGGCGTGCTCTCCCGCCCGCCGCCAGCCGCTTGCTCTCCAACATCAAGGGCAAGCTCTTGTCTTTTGGCGGCTAAGCCCGGGAGGCGACATCAGCAAAATCGCGACTGGTTACCCGGTTGCAGATAATCTTGTTCTTGTAATCGTATGTAGAACGACGTCCCTCCGACAACCAACGATACAAAAAGCTACCGTTCGAGACATACCACAGATACATCGGCCCAGCAGATAACGGGGGTACTTTCCGATCTCAAATGGAGCATCCCGATGTCATCCTCTTTAATGAATATGAACCGTCGCAATTTCATGGCCACGGCGGCTATCGCCGGGGCGGTCACAATGATCAACCCCGCGCTTTCCTTTGCGACCGGCGCATCTTCAGACGAAATCAAGCCTTTCAAGGTGAACGTCCCTGATAGTGCCATCACCGAACTCAAGCAGCGTTTGGCGATGGCCAGGTGGCCGCAAAAGGAAAATGTCGCGGACGACTCGCAGGGCCTTCAGCTTGAGCAGTTCCGTTCCCTCGTCGATTACTGGCAGAATGGCTACGATTGGCGGAAGATCGAGGCAAAGCTCAACTCGCTTCCAATGTTCATCACCGAGATCGACGGACTGGACATCCACTTCATTCATGTGAAGTCAAAGCACGAAAATGCAATGCCGCTCATTATGACTCACGGATGGCCAGGCTCCATCCTAGAGATGATGAAGGTCATTGATCCCTTGACCGACCCGACTGCTCACGGCGGTAAGGCAGAAGACGCATTCCACTTGGTGGTTCCATCGATTCCCGGCTTTGGCTTCTCTGGAAAGCCAACGACCACTGGCTGGGGTTCGGATCACATCGGCCGGGCATGGGGAACCCTCATGAACCGCCTTGGGTATGAGAAGTTCGTCTCCCAGGGCGGCGATTGCGGATCAGTCATCTCGCAGCGTATGGCTCACCAGAACGTGCCAGGCCTTCTTGGTATCCACCTCAGCATGCCGGCCGTTGTGCCCAAGGACATTGCCCACAGCCTGGCCGCGGGTGATCCGCCGCCCGCTTCGCTTACCAGCGAAGAAGTGGCGACATACAAGCAGCTCGCTGATTTCTATCGTGAAAATTCTGCCTATGCCGCCATGATGGTTTCCCGCCCGCAGACCATCGGCTATTCCCTCGTCGACTCGCCGGTCGGTATGGCAGCGTGGATGTACGACAAGTTCGTAACTTGGACGTACAGCAACAAGCAGCCGGAAAAGGTCCTCACCCGAGACGAGATGCTCGACGATATCTCGCTGTATTGGTTCACTGAGACGGGAACGTCGGCCGCTCAGATCTACTGGGAAGACAAGACAAACAACTTCAACGCTCTCGACAAGATTCCGTCGGTACCCGTTGCGGTCAGTATCTTTCCAGGCGAAATCTTCCAGGCACCGAAGTCGTGGGTGGATCGCGCGTACGGCAATCTGATCTACTTCAATAAGGTCGCTAATGGCGGCCACTTCGCCTCCTGGGAGCAGCCGGTTCTGTTCACGGAAGAAGTACGCGCGGCATTCCGGTCGCTCCGCTAACGACGAGGTGCCTGCGACCGCTGCTCGCGCGGCCGCAGGCACCGCCTAATCCATGGTCATCCTTGTGGCCGACTTCGAGCATCGCAGTGAGGACAGACGGATGAAGAAGCCGATCCCGCTATTTCTGGTCGTCTTTCTCTTTGGCGGTAGCATCATATGCAATCGCGTGACGCCGCTCATCCTTGGCCTGCCGCTCTTCTTCGTGTGGACCATCTTTAGCGTAGTGCTGATCTTCGCGATGATGTGGCTTGTGTTCCTATCGGACCCACAAAACAAACGGCAAGACACGGACCACGACGGCTGGCTTGGCTGAAGCCTGATTGGTGCTCAGCCATCTTCCATTTTCATGCCCCTACAAAAATCCGGTCTAGAAATATAGGCCCATAGCGGAGGTCATAGCCTTGCGTAACAACACAAATCCCGGCGGCGTGGATAGATCGTCGCGACGCTTATTGCTGCTCTTCGGTGTTTTCCTGATTGCGATGAACTTGCGCGCTCCTTTCACGGGCGTCGCTCCGTTGCTCGACATGTTGAAAGCCACCTTCGATCTCAATGCAGCCCAGGCCGGGCTCTTGATCACACTACCCCTTCTGGCATTCTCCATTGTCTCACCGTTCGCAGCGAGCCTGGCTACCCGTTTTGGGCTAGAACGTACGCTGATGATGTCGCTGATCATTATTGCCGGCGGGATATTCGTAAGGTCTTCAGGATCAGGTATTGGCCTTTACATCGGAACCGCGATCATTGGTGGCGGGATAGCGATCGGGAACGTGCTTCTTCCAAGCATTCTCAAGCGTGATTTTCCCGAACGAGTGGCATCGCTGACTGCCGCGTACGTTCTCGTCATGGGCTGCACTGCTGCAGGCTTGTCGACTTTGGCGGTTCCGTTCGCGCATATGGAAAATTCGGACTGGAGACTGGCTCTAGCGGCATCCGTGCTGCTTCCAATTCTTGCGGCCCTCGCGTGGTTGCCCCAACTGCGTTCCAGCGGCCCAACCACGATGTCCAATAAGAAGGCGGCAGGGCAGGGCCGCATATGGCATTCACCTCTGGCATGGCAGGTCACGCTGTTTCTCGGGCTTGATTGCTTTCTGTACTATGTTGGGGTGAGTTGGTTGCCCGCTATCCTACGCGACGCTAGCTTCACTGAGGCACAAGCGGGTTCGATGCATGGGGTACTCTTGCTTTCCACGGCATTGCCTGGATTGGTGCTAATTCCGCTAGCGCCGCGAATGAAGGATCAGCGCCACGCGGCCTGCCTGCTCGCCCTTTCGATTATGATCGGCCTGATGGGACTGCACATTTTGCCGAGCCTCGCCGTATTGTGGATCGTGTTCTTCGGCTTTGGCGCTGGTGGTGGACTCATTCTCGCATTGTCATTCGTCAGTTTGCGGACAGTGAACGCCAGCGACGCGGCAGCATTGTCAGGAATGTCGCAATGCATCGGATATCTGCTCGCCGCGACCGGGCCGACATTGGTAGGCTCAATCCATGATGCGTCGGGCGGCTGGGGTACCCCCCTTATCGTATGTGCTGCTCTCAGTATCGCAATGGCCGTCGTAGGTCTGCTCGCAGGTCGAAATGTCCAAGTCACGCTTGATGTGGCTTCGCGACCAGTGAGGGTGCGGTAAAGAGTAATAAGGAAGCTTGCCGGGCGGAGTGGATCTGGGTTGCCAGATTCGCTCCGCCTTTGCTTTACTTGGAAAAAGCCTCTCGTTTAAAGTTAGTCTCTTCCCCAATCTGCTAGTTTTTGCCCATTGGACCGAACTGTCCAGCGTAGTCGCATCGCGCCTAGCAGAAGCCTCAACTGCGTAGAGGAAGCTATGTGTTTTTCGATCTTCGAGGTTTAGTTGACCGAGGCGTCTTCAGCGAGTTCGGCTATTCGGATTTTCGTGTGGAAGCGCCCTCTTGAGAGAACACCTCCACGTTGCAATTAGAAAGTCCGAGCTACTGCGTCGGGCTTGGCCGACGCCACGATTGGCCGGAACACGAGTCCCGGTCGATGACGTCTGCCAAGGCGGACGACCGCATGCCCACAGAACAGTCTCGTTACATGGACATCGGAACCCTTTGTACCGATCGGCACATCGGGGTGCGGGCGGCGGTAGCCAATCTTCGCCGCTTTGATTGTCCGATGAACGTCCTGCCACGAGCCGAGTTCGTCGGGCACCTTCCCATTCTTCCATAGACGGGAAACGCACCCTTCCTCGAGGGCTGGCACATCTCCTCGATCGAGGACGAACGATCGAACTTCGCTGTTCCACATGGAAATCCGAATGGCCGCGAGTTCAACCAGGAAGCAGGGGAGTGTTGGATGGAAGATCGTAGATGACCCGCCCATAGACTTCATAGACAGTGTTTATCGACAGGCCGGCATGCGAGACCGCTACTCGAAGGTCACGCCAGCAATGGTTAAGCGAGTTACCTTCTCTGGCGAAACTCCCTCCGGATCCGTCCGCCAACAAATCCACTGCCTCCCACGCAAGACGAGACGAGAAAGCCGCATCACGCCAAATTCGTGCCTTCTGCTCTCTGGTAAAACTACGCCCCGTTTTTGCAGCTCGCTCGATCTCATCGATTGAGTACCGCGCAATTGTATCAGCCGCATCAATCTTCGCTGTCGCTTCCCCGACCTGAAGATGGGTAACCGGCGCGTCGCTTTGCTTTGGATAGAACGTCATTGCAATCTTGCGCTTCACCGAGTTGTCGATGAAACGGTCGAGTGCTCCTTTGGCTATCGCGATAGCGGTCGAGGACATCTTGACCATGATCGTCGGTACAACAGCTTGCTTGTAAAGCGGTGACAAACTCACTCGGTCGTTGGGATACACCTCTGACAGAATATTCTGATGTGAAATCAACCTCTCGTCGGGGATGAATAGGTCGTCGACCCGGACCGAAGAACTTCCGGAACCACGAAGACCAATGGAATTCCAATCATCCAGGATGGTAAGTGAAGAGACTGGCACTAGCCCATGGAATACATGAGTTGGAATTCCCTGCTCGTTGATAATGGGAATCCCCAGGATGTTCCAACCAGCGTGGTGTATACCGCTGTTAAACGACCACTCGCCTTCGTTGATGAGTACGCCACCGTCGACTTTCTGCGCCGATATCCGGGTTGGAGCAAGCACAGCACTTGTGAGGGGGTTTTCGCTCTCAAATACCTGACGGCTAACAGCCTCGGAATAGAACGTGGAAACCATCCAGCTCGCAGAGCCCATAATCGAGTAGGTCCAAGCGACCGAACCATCGGCTTTTCCCAGCTCCTGAACGATTTCGTAAAAGACGTCGAGCCCGACTTCAGCACCGCCGATCTCTTTTGGCACGAGCGCACTCATCAACCGCCTCTGCTTGAGGTCGTCAATCGTGCGCTCTGGAAGTCGGCGAAGATCAGCCGTTTCGCTGCTTCGCTCAATAAGCGCATCCTTTAGCGACCTTGCCTCGAGCACCAACGGATGTATCGAAGACTGATAGTTGAGTACGCTCATGCCGACCTCGAATGCTTTCTTAGACAAACTATTTGATCGTCATTCTATTCCGCGACTGCCGCTACAATTTTGTTTCAACGGACTCGCCCTTTGTTACGATCGTAATGGTTGGCCCAAAGCTCTTGGCGGCTTAGCATCGGGGGCAAGCCGAACCCTAATAATTGTATCGATCTGTACAGAGGCGCCCTCCTACATACTTCATTACATAGAGCCATTTTCTCGACATAACGAGGATACATCGCGAGGGTCATATCGTGTGGTCATTCTTACCAACAGGAGATCACATGCCCCTCAATCCTCACATTCTCGCGGCGTTCACGGTAGGAGCTATGGCTCTTTCCGGACCTGCAATGGCGGACCAGAAGCCAACCGTTGTGTTGGTCCACGGGGCCTTTGCCGAGTCCAATAGCTGGAACGGTGTCGTCAAGGACTTGGAAGCCGATGGCTATCCGGTAGTCGGTGCCGCGAATCCGCTTCGCAGCGTCAAGGGCGATGCGGCATACGTCTCCTCGATCCTCGCAGGCATCAAAGGACCAGTCATTCTTGTAGGTCACTCCTACGGCGGTAGCGTGATCTCGAACGCTGCAAATGGCCATGACAATGTAAAAGCACTCGTCTACGTAGCGGCGTTTGCCCCCGAAGCGGGGGAGAGTGCGGCAGACCTTAGCGGAAAATTTCCTGGCTCCACTTTAGCTCCAACCCTGGCCGCCCCCGTGACTCTGCCGGACGGTGGACACGACCTTTACATCGAGCAGTCGAAGTTCCGCAGTCAGTTCGCAGCCGACGTGCCTGCAGCCGAGGCAAAGCTGATGGCTGCTGGTCAGCGTCCGATCACCGAGGCGGCATTGAAGGAGCCGGCTGGCGAGCCCGCCTGGAAGAAAATTCCGTCGTGGTTTGTCTACGGCGACGCCGACAAGAATATTCCTGCTGCCGCGATGGCCTGGATGGCCGAGCGAGCCAAGGCGAAGGACACAGTCGTCGTCAAGGGCGCATCTCACGTCCTCATGGTGTCTCACCCTGACACCGTAGCTAAGCTTATCGAAAAAGCAGCTGCGAGCAGCAAGTGAGGTCATCCTCCGGCTTTCGTTAAGGATGCCGGAGCAACCCGCCGCAATGTCGACGACACTCGATCGACGAAACCGCCTACTTATAGGCTAAGACAAAAGGACATCCCGATGACCATGAGCGCTGTAACCATCCCCCTCGCCGCTACGCGTCGCGTTGCAACAATTGCCTGCCTAACAAAGGCAACTCGGGTGACAGCCGTGATCGCGGCAGTGGGGACGTCTGTCTTCGCCGCAAATGTCGCCTCTGCTATCGAGAGGAGGCCTGCGGCCTCGCTTACTTGCGGAATGGCCAAAGACATCGTTGACCGAGATGGTGCAGTCATTCTTCGCTATCCCTCCGAACGGATTGCGGGGCTGACGCTTTACGATCGCTACGTTCGCAACGAGCATCAGTGCGACACCAATCAGACAATTCCGAAGCAGATCCAGACCGCAGACGACACAACCTGCGAGCTGTCCATATGCCGGCAGGTACGCAAAACCCGCGACTAATCGAAGAGCTAGAGCGCCCGGTCGTAGTCGCCTTCAAGCGAGGATGGAAAATGAGTGAACTCAGCAATCACGTTGTTCCTGCCGCGACCTCTTTTGCAGGCCGATCATCCAGTACAGGTGATCAAGCGCGTTGCGCTGTCCTGAACGCCTCCGACTTCAACCAAATAAAGCCGGATTTTCAGAACTGCGACCAGGGCGCTCTTACGATCGACTACAGCCTCACAATAGATGAGGAAATCGACAACACTCGCGTTACCTTGATGTTCTCAGCGATGTTTTCCCAGCGCAGTTTGGATGGCATTGTGCAATATCTCTCTAAACATGGAGATGCATTTCAGTTATTAGCGGCCGAGGCTCTGCGATCTGCGCTGCGACGAGATCCTTAGCACACTCGATGTCGCTGCCGTGGAATTCATATTGGACGGAATAGGACATTCCATGATCTTGTCAGTCAAACGATTTTCGCGGAGATGAAGATGAAGGACCTTACTCAGTGTGTTTTGACGCCCCACGTCAGGACGGATGGTTTCGATAGCCTCGGCGTTGCAACGTATCGGGCATCAACCATCGTGTTCAAGAACGCCGAAGAATATGCCAAGCGCGGAGAGCGTGGACACGACGGGTATAGTTACGGCCTTTATGGAACTCCCACGACAAGGACACTCGAAGAAAAATTGAGTGCGCTTGAGCAGGGAGTTCGGACCTTCCTCGTCCCCTCTGGGCAGGCAGCAAGCTCTGTGCTGATGCTCGCGTTTCTGAGTGCAGGGGACAAAATACTTATCCCTGACAGCGTCTACCCACCCGTTCGAGACTTTGCCAACACCGATCTCGCCCGGTTTGGGATTGAAGTCGAGTTCTACGATCCGACCTCGGTAGCAGATATCGAGAGGCGGGTCGACGCAAAGACAAAGATAGTTTGGTGTGAGTCTCCCGGTTCGACGACGATGGAAGTCCAAGACCTCCCACGCATCGTCCAGATCGCCCATCGCCATGGAGCTTTGGTTGGGTGCGATAACACGTGGGCGACGCCACTGAACTACAAGCCGCTCGCACTTGGTGCTGACATGGTGACCGAAGGGCTTACGAAATTTATCTCCGGTCATTCGGACCTTCTGATGGGTTCGATAACCGTCAACAATCCTGGTTTGATTGGGCCCATACGCTCAACGCTCGGGCGCTTGGGGGTTGGCACGTCGCCCGACGATGCTACTCTTGTTCTCCGCGGTATCGAGACTCTCGGCGTGCGGCTCGCACACTCGAACAGAGTTGCGTCTGTCCTGATCGATTTGCTCAAGGACAACCCACACGTGGTGCGGATTTTATCTCCGGCGCTTCCAGATTCTCCAGGCCACGGAATATGGAAACGAGACTTCGCGGGCTCAAGCCCGGTGTTCAGTTTACAGCTGACGCCAGAAGCGACCAAACATGCGTCAGCCGCACTTGATGTCCTCAATACTTTCGCGATCGGCGCGTCCTGGGGTGGTACTAGAAGCCTAATCGCGCCGATGTCCGTGAAGTCCAATCGAACGGTCAGGGCCTGGGAAGGCGATGACCTATTGCTGCGTTTGAGCATAGGTCTTGAGGATATTGACGATCTCAAAGCCGATCTTGTCGCTTTGTTTGGCGAGATATCGTCTCGCATTGCCGGCACACTTGAGTAACATCGCTCGCCCCATGTGCAGCCTCCCATACGGAAGGCTGCACTCATGGTCGGGCGAGGCTCGATGACGACGGAAGCTCAGTTTCGGTTCGCGGTGAACGCTACCGATCGCAGCCTGGTGTCCTGCAAGTATAGGCCCAGCCAAGTAGCGGTGCCGAGGACAAGCGACACGAACTGGGGCGGCGACAGGATCTCGCCTACCCGAAGGTGCGTGCAGATAGCACCACCCAGGAACCCCGTAATCATAACCGCTCCGAGAAACGCAGTAACGGGAACCGCGTATAGGAGTGCCGAGACTATGCAGAGAGCGCCGATCACAGACGCTAAATGGAAGGGAAATTGCACTGCCTCCATTTCCGCCTGCAGGAGGTTGGGTGCGACGAGATTGACCGCACCATCTGCAACCAGGGCTGCGATCACAAAAACGGACAGAATACGACCGATCATGACAGACATCTTGTTTCCTATCGAATTTGATTATTGTGAAGGTGTGAGCCGACGGAGGTTCAGCTTCGTACGGAGTTCGAATCCAATTCCACCGAAGAAGGCTAGGGCGGCCCTGTTGGTACCATGCACGTGCACGTAGGGAATGCGGCCGATCGAAACGATCTTGCCTGAAACGTATCTACTGAGCAGAGACGCAACGCCGCGTCCTCGGAATTCCGGGTGTGTGCAGACACCGCTTAACTCAACGAAGCCTGGCTGTCTCATACGCTGGCCTGCCATGGCGACAAGTTTGCCCTGTGCCTTCACTCCCCAAAACGGACCTAATCGCTGAGATTGCAGCGAGAATGGGCCGGGCTTCGTCAGTTCTGCCAACTCCATCATCTCGGATGCGTCGGCCTCAGTCAGCAACTCTATCTCTGGATCGTGGATAAGCGGGAGGCGTTTGCTCAGAACCAACTGATGCAAGCTGAAATATCCGAGGGACGTCATGCCCGCTGGAATCGGGATGTCATCCAGCTCGAACATAGCAATCATTTCGTCCGCAGACGGCATTTGTGCTAGGTCGTCCATGCTCTCTTTTGTGAGGTCCAGAGCCGCGGCAAAAGGACCTATTGCCGCCGGATATCTCCATGCACGTCCGAGCCTTACCGCAAACTCGGCGTGATCCGTCTGAAGAGCGCTCCAAATGGGTCGATCTAAAATGTGTTTCATAGGTCTGTCCTAACGCACAGGAAGGGTGGCTCCTTCGTTTGAGGAATGTCCGCCAATAGCTCCAGGTTGGACGTTCAGAGACTTTCGAGGAGGGGGCTATACGATCGACGATAAAGTTTTGTGCCGACGCTTCTGAGAATGAGGCCACGAACGAAGTCGGGCGCACTGCGAAGTTTGTCGCGGGCATGTGACTGCTCGCGAACCCATGAAACTCGCTCTCTCCTGCGGGCTTGGTAGCTCGAGAGCGCATCGGCGAGCAGTGGGCGGCGCGACACGCATTCGCTAAGCACGATCGCGTCTTCAATTGCCAGCGCTGCGCCCTGCGCCATGCTCGGCGAGGACGCATGAGCAGCATCTCCGATCAAAACGAGATGGTCGGCGATGTAGTCGCGAAGAGGCACTTCTTCTATCAAAGAGCGATGGGCAATTGTCTCGTCGTTCAGGCCTGCGACGACCGATCCAACAGGGCCAGCGAAGTTCTTAAAAAGGTGCCGCAGCCGGGAAATTGATCCACAGCGAAACATGTCGGACGGACAGTCGGCATATATGTAAAGCTTGGAGTGGGTCAGGGGAATGCCAAGGAGTGTGAGCTTGCTTCCTAGCATTGCTGTCCAGTCGGTGACTGACCCCTGATGATCAATGAGCAGTCTCCATGCACCCAGCCCAAGGGCGACGGGGGCAGAATCGGGAAACTCCGCAGCACGTAGAGACGAACGAATTCCGTCGGCTCCAATAACCAAATCGTAATGTTCGAAGCTTCCGTCGGAGAAGTGGACCTCCCTCTTGCCTGCGCGCGCGAGGGTGTGCGTAACAGTCATGTCGTATTTGATGGAACTGCTAGAAAGCGAGAACCTTAAAATATCGAGGAGCGACTGTCGGCGCAGCGTCACGCATGGACCGCAATCCGCCCATATCGACTGGGTCTCGACAGAGTTGAGAACAGCACCCCGCGGCGACGTAATAGTCTGTCGTTGAATAGGAAATGCAACGCTCGAGACTTTGTGCTCCAAGCCGAGCTGGCGTAGAGCGCGCATCGCGTTCCCGAGCAGGAATATGCTGTGGCCTGCATTGGGAGATGCACTTTGCCGTTCGACGATGTCTGGCGAGAACCCCTGCATTTCGAACGCTCTAGCGGCTGCAAGTCCCCCGATCCCGGCCCCCACAATCAAAATCTTCAAGTTCTGGCTCCGTTGATTGGCCGCGTTATCGGCCGTCCAAGTCCCCGCTTAAAGGAGCCTAGTTGCAAATCGGCTTCAAATCCAAATGTTTGGATTTCAATTGTAAACGGCGTACGGGTCAAAGCCTTTCGTCCGTCGCCGGTTTCAGGTGTAATCAGTTTTGGGACGCTTAAAACAGCGCGGTAATTGTCCGGAACGTAGAAATCTGCAGCGTAGCAATGCAGAGGAGACTGGATGATGTACCGGCAAAACATAGCCAATCTACATGGTGATTTCATTACGGATGGAGGGATGAACACGACCCTGATGTTCCGGCACGGCATCGAAATTCCGCTTTTCGCAACTTTCGTTCTCATGGATACAAGCGAGGGTAGGCAGCAGCTCAGAGCCTATTATCTCGAGTACATCGAACTGGCGCAGAAATATGGAAAGGGGCTCATTCTCGAAACACCGACATGGCGTGCAAATCGTGATTGGGGTCTGCGGCTTGGCTACGATCTGACTCAACTGGACCGGGTCAATCGGGAATCTGTGCAAATGCTGATCGGACTGCGGGACGAGTTTGGTGACGAGGCATCTCGGATACTAATAAATGGGACGATCGGTCCACAGGGTGACGGTTACAAACTATCTGATCTGTCGGTTGAGGAGGCTGAAGAATATCACAGCCACCAAATCGCGTCGCTGTCGAAAACTGACGTTGACATGGTGACTGGATACACTTTGACCACGGTCGCCGAGGCCACTGGTATCGCTCTTGCGGCAGCCAATCATGGGGTTCCGAGTGTGATATCGTTTACTGTCGAGACAAATGGCCGGCTACTTGACGGGACATCGCTTGGCGAAGCGATAAATCAGATTGATGCTGCGACAGGCCGATCCCCTGCCTACTACATGATCAACTGCTCTCACCCTTCCCACATCATGCCTGGCCTGGACCCTTCGGCGGAGTGGTCATCTCGCTTGCGCGGGGTGAGGGCAAACGCTTCCAGTCAAAGCCACGACAGCCTTGATGGGGCCGAACAGATTGACGCCGGCCATGCGCTCGACCTGGCCGAACAGTACAAGACCATGACGCGGAGCCTGCCAGCGATAAATATCTATGGTGGCTGCTGTGGGACCGACTGCAGCCATGTCGCGGCAATTTGCGAGGCCTGTCACTAGGCCAAACGGTAGCGCGCTTGCCGAGGAGCACTCTATTGCCATGAGTTGTAACTCGGCAAGCTCGTTCGCAATGTCAAACCATAGGGCAGCAGGCGAAGTTCGGAACCAAAGCTACCCAAGGGCGTGAAGAGCGACGCTCGTCTTGCACCATCCCTTTACGGAAAGCAGCAACTACCACTAGCCCAGCAGCCTCGTCTCTGATCGCCGACAACACTGCGATACATCTCGGGGCGTTCACCGACACATCTCAGATACATCGCCAGCGCAAACATCTTTTGGGTAAACCGGACGTAGTTCTCGGTTTCAGCGAAGTCGGCAGCATCGTGTGCCGACCACACGAAAGGCGTGGAGATGAGTCTCAAAACAACTACACTCACTGGCGTGGCCGTACTGGCAGCCGTGATAGGCTTCAAGGAGATCCTTCCGGAAACACTCGGACCGATTCCGTTCGTTTCTGACACCTCTGGTACCAAGCAGATTACTGGTTCGCCGTTGGCAGCTGGAACCAAAATCAAAGAGGTTACTGTTCCTGGAGTAGGGCCACTTCCGGCCTTAGGCGAATTTCCTTCACTCGAAGGTGCTACAGGCTGGTTGAACTCCGAAGCTCTTACGCCCCAGAGCCTCAAGGGCAAGGTGGTCCTCGTTAACTTCTGGACCTTCGCCTGCGGTGACTGTGTTAGCGCTCTGCCGACCATAAAGTCGTGGGCGGAAGCGTACAAAAAAGATGGGCTAGTGGTGGTAGGTGTTCATTCGCCTGAATTCGCCTTCGAGAAAAATCGCTCGAGCCTTGAACAAGCCGTGAGCCGCTATGGCGTGGACTATCCCGTGGCGATCGATAACGACTTTTCGGTCTGGAAGGCGTTTGAAAATGTCTACTGGCCGGAACAGTACGTCATCGATGCAGATGGTATCGTTCGCTACCATCATCTCGGTGCCGCTGACTACAACACGACGCAGGCCGTGATCGAGGCATTGCTGAAGTCGCGGAAAGCGTCGCAGACGGCCTCGACAACTCCTCCAACCACAAGCGGGACGGCCCAAGCAGCACCAGCGGGCTAGACGGCCCAACACTCAGGTGTGTTAGCTGCCAAGTCCTGCGGCACTATCTGTTGTTGTTGAAGGCACTGCCGCAGGTCGCTCTATCAGTGTTTGGTTTCGTTCAGTGACCGCTTCGCTGAAAGCATCGACATTAACGTGATCCCTTGCGTCAGCAGTTGTTCGGCTGCCACCAGATCCAGTTCGCCAAAGTGAAGCCGACAGCCACGCAGAGTGCATGCAATGCTATGTGCGTTTGCCAGCAGTCTGCTATCGCCGCTTTCCTCAGCATTTGCCGAAGTGTTCTCGAGCGCCTCTACGACGTTAGCGACAATCTCGGAACGCTCGCGAGCGCTCATTTCGGTGAGTGTCTTCGAACTGTCGTCCATTTTTAGTGTCTCGATTGAATGGGGCTGTTCGCTCGGTGAGCGCCTACCGTCGTATATGGCGATGCTGCCCGGCCCGACCAAATCATGGCTGATGCCCACCAAGCGCATGGCCGACCACGATCCAGTGGCGCTTCCTATTGCGTTACAAATTTGGCTGATCGCGAAATATCCGAGACACTTGTGTTCTTCACAAAGGCAGGCAACGGAACCTGCCGCCGCCAGTCGGCCAACTGTGAAAGGATGCTCTCAATGAGGAAGACAGCGCTAGCGTTGCGGCATGTGCACTTCGAAGACCTCGGTTCGTTCGGTGACGCTCTATCCGCGTGGGGATACGAAATAAGGTACAGCGATGTTGGAGAAGAGCCCTTTTGCCAGGGCGATCCATGCGCAAGCGACCTGTTGATCGTCCTCGGCGGTCCAGTAGGCGTGTACGAAGACGCTTACCCGTTTCTGGATACCGAATGGAAATTCATTCGCACCCGTCTGGAGGCGGGCTTGCCAACCTTGGGTATATGCCTGGGCGCACAGCTCATCGCTTCTGCACTCGGTGAGAGGGTCTATTCGACAGGACTCAAGGAGATCGGCTTCTCCCCGCTGACTGTCACAGAGGAGGGGCACGAGAGTCCGCTGGTTCACTTTGACGGTGTACAAGTACTCCACTGGCACGGTGACACCTACACGCTGCCCATAGGAGCGCAGAACCTCGCATCGACGAGCGTTGTCGAACAGCAGGCATTCTCCATTGGTCCGAATGTGCTAGGAATCCAGTTCCACCCCGAAGTGGAGACGGATGGACGGTTCGAGCGATGGCTCATAGGTCATTCAGCGGAGCTAGCTGGTTGCGGGATCGACACTGAAGGATTGCGGACCGATGCCCGAATGCATGGACAACGACTCAAGATGGCGGCGCACATGATGCTCCAGGATTGGTTGACGGGAATCGAGCTGCAGCAATGAGCGGACATCAACTCCTCAGTTTGCGCATCGGACCCTTGGCACCCCTTGGCCCTCGATGTGTCGAGAGCGGCACAGGCAAAAAGCAGGTGCACGAGCCGTTGCGGCTATCAACTCTTGGCTTCGAGGGGGATATGCAAGGCGACCGGGAGAGACACGGCGGGCCAGAGAAGGCAGTCCACCACTATCCGTTCGACCACTACAGCAAATGGAACGACGACCTGGGTGGGCATGAGATGCTTGGAGAGCCGGGGGCGTTCGGTGAAAACCTGTCGACCGTCGGCATCACTGAACGATCTGTTGCTGTAGGCGACGTCTTCTCGCTTGGATCATCGATCGTCGAAGTAAGCCAAGGAAGGCAACCCTGCTGGCGGCTGGACGAGCGTTTTGGTCGCAAGACGATGGCGCATGAAGTCCAGTCGACGGGCCGAACCGGATGGTACTACCGTGTGCTTCAGGAAGGCGTCGTAGCACCGCACGCGCGTCTGGAATTGATCGAGCGAAAATCGCCCGAGTGGACACTCGCCAGGATTTGGCGGGCCTTCTATGTGGATACGCTCAACGTTGAAGAGTTGAGAGGAATCGCGACTATCGCGTCGCTCGCTGACAGTTGGCGGAGCTACGCGTTACGCCGTCTGGATAGCGGCAGGGTTGAGGACTGGTCCAGACGGCTAAATGGTCGTTAGGGGCTTGCCAAGACGGTGAGGGGACCCACCCGGCGAATTCCCGCATGTCCGTCCACCCTTGGAAAGTCACCTGCCACCGAGATTCTTGGCATCGCTCTGAGTATAGCCGATAAGCTCTCCTCAAGCTCTGCTATTGCAAGTGCTTCCCTTAGACACCTGTGTAGTCCGCCGCCCAACGCCTGATGCCATTATTAACGTGGGCGATCGATTAATAAGCAATCCGGATCGGTGTATCGGCCTGGATCACGCATCGCAGAAATCGATGGTCCATCGTCAGGTTCTCAGAGTCGAAATTAAGTGTGTTTCGCATCGTCGCCTCCATGATTGGGGGACGACGATGCCTTCGCGATGTTTCCGTACGCGTAACAAAAAGCCGCACGTTTGTTGCTGGTGCAATGACCGAGGGTCTATCGGAGCGAGTTGAAGGCGGCCCGTAGGTCGCTGGTCAGAGCCTCTGGTTGCTCCCAAGCGGCGAAGTGGCCACCCTTCTCATGCCGATTATAGTAGATCAGGTTAGGGAATGCCTGCTTTGCCCAGCTTTCGGGAGCCTGGTAAAGTTCGTCTGGGAAGGCGCTGACAGCGACCGGAAGCTTAACGTCCTTAGGCGCAAAGAATGCCAGCTTGTTTTCCCAATAGAGGCGCGCCGACGACACCGCTGTGTTCGTCAGCCAATAGAGCGTGACGTTGTCCAGAACGTCGTCACGCGTCAGGCCTTCTTCATGCCCATCAAATACGCGAGCGATCAGCTGATAACTCTTCGCGTCATGATCCAGCATCCACGAGGCTAGGCCGATCGGTGAGTCCTCTACCCCGTAAAGGGTCTGTGGACGCGCGGTCATCTCCTGTGCGTAGGCCAGGCCGTGCTCGTAGAAGAAGTCCAGCTGACCATAGGCACGCTTCTCGTCCGCCGAGAGGTTCGCCGGGGCTGGCTTGTTCGCATCCAACGATTTCTGGATCTCGTCCGGAACAGCGCCAGGCATGTTTGTATGAATGCCAAGGAGACCTGCCGGGGCCTGAACGCCCATCTGCTCAGTTACCGCATCACCCCAGTCGCCACCCTGAGCAACGTACTTCGTGTAGCCCAAACGCTTCATAAGTTCGGCCCATGTACGGGCAATGCGACCGGGCTCCCACCCCAGTTCGGTAGGCTTTCCTGAGAATCCGTACCCCGGCAAAGAGGGAATCACGACGTCGAACGCGTCAGCCTCAGTCCCGCCGTGGGCAGTGGGATCCGTCAGCGGATCAATGATTTTCAGTTGCTCGATGATCGAACCCGGCCAGCCGTGCGTGACGATCATTGGCAACGCGTTTTTGTTCTTAGACTTCACATGAATGAAGTGGATGTCCACGCCATCGATATTGGTGACGAACTGGGGAAGGCTATTTAGCTTCGCTTCCACGCGACGCCAGTCGTAGTCGGTAGACCAATACGCTGCCAGCTTTCTCATTGTTTCGCGCTGGACACCTTGGGTGTCGTCTTTGACCAATTCTTGGCTCGGCCATTTCGTGGCCGAGATACGTCGACGCAAGTCAGCAAGTTCTTCGTCGGTGGCGTGATACTGGAACTGTCTGATGGACTTGTCGTCCGGCCTTTTCATCGAGAGATCGGCAGCGGGGGTGGTCGTGGCGGCAGTCTCGGCGTGTGAGGACATTGGCAGTCCAGTGACAATGAGCAGCGCAGTGGTTGCGATCAGTCTGCTGAGATTGGAATTGGTCAACATTAGGTTCTCCAGTTTAAGTTGGGAGTTCGCGTTCCATGGCGCGCAAAGGCTCGCCCGATCGCCAGCGACGATCGGTGAAGTTTGATATCTGGCTAGGGCCGTAGGATGCCTTATCTAAATCCCATAAAGCCCACGTGGGAATGACCCAAGGCCAAGTCGGTCGAGTGCTGACAGCGGCGTTCGGAATGTGACTCTGACAACACCGGGATTACGCCCGATCTCGATTGCGCCCACGACGGTCGCTCGGTTTCTGACTTCATCAAAGCTCATCCCAAGAACGTCGGCGGCGCGGGTAAGTCCGTTGTCGGTGGCCTTGTTGAGGTCGGCTCCGGTGCCGATGAAAGTGATCGGTGCATCTGCTTCGATCTCAGCAACACCATGTCGGGCGGCTACAGCTCGAGCAGAATGAAGCTCATTCTCCGTAAGCGGCCGAGCGAGATAGGGGAGGTCGTCAGCGACAGGGAAGAGAATCGGACCGTCAATTTTTAGGCCCTTGATCACGTGGACTTCTAGGACCACAGTGCCAGCCACGTCTGCCGTGTGTCCGGCGATTTCACCATCCCCTTGGAATGCGTGCATGTCGCCTAGATAAATGCCTGCTCCCGGTACTTTCACGGGGCAGATCAAGACCGCGCCTTCACGAACCGTATTCACGTCCAGATGGCCGTCCGTTTTGTTAGCCAACAGCTGCTCTTCGGTTACAGAGTACTCGTGCGGTGCACCCAGAAGGAAAGCACCGAAATCCCCGGCATTATGTGAGTCCGGCATCGCGATCGACGGGGTAGTCCCGAGTTGGCCGAGGAACGGACGCAGGCGTGTGGCCACAGCAACCAAATCGGAGGGAGCAAAGGTCAGGACCGGGTTCTGGACGGACGTATCGGGCACGGCCATGACCGCTGCGGCTCTATGTGCCATTTCCTCTGCGGCGGACTTGCCGACAGTTAGACCGACCGTCCGCTCGTCGTCGAATGCGATTGTATAGCCGTGCGCGATCGTGAACGGTGTCGCGTCGGCACCGCATTTTACACATCGGATAGCACTTTGACCGATCCCTTCAATCCTTGTCTCCGGCCATTTCGTGCCGCAGCCAGGGCAGACACCGGCGCAGAAAGGGTCTCCGTTGAAACGTCCCGTCACCGCCTCGTCACTTCCGGAGGCCGAAGCGGACGATGTGACCACCAGCGATCTGATCCTGATAGCGATCGCGTCGCCAACCTCCGCTCCCTCGACCGCTACAGGTCGCGTCACCTCATGGCCACCACGGATGGCAGGAGTGATCATCGGCCCCCAGCAGCCCGGTGCCGTGTTGGCGATGATAATACCACCGTTGGCAACCGGTCCCAACATGGGCAACGCAGGGTCCAAAATTCCGTTCGTCAACTCTGTAACAAAAACCGACCTTGCACCAACTGTGCTATTGTCCGGTGTCTCCGTCATCCCATCCTCCTCTATCACACCGGCCATCTTTCTGGCCGGCTGCTAAGAGGTGTATGATGGATCCAAGTATCTCCCATGTGTCGCGCGACGCCTACATTTGTAACCGTGTGTAGATGGTGGCTCCTAACGCGGGCCAACAAAAGACTATGAGATACAAAGCCGATACAATTGATCGCATCAAAACTAGCATAATTTTCTACTAAAACTATTCGAGATCTCTTGTTTCGTTATCGTGTTGGCTAACGTTCGCGCCTCACGCATTTGCGTCGCGTTACAGGGGACGGAAACCAATGGACAAGACCACACTACAGATTACACCGGGGCTGACGCCTTTTCTCGGTTACTTGCTCTTGATCGGGCTCGGCGTAGCCAGCTTGCTGCTCGCTTTTTTCATCAAACGCGTTCTTGTGCGAAACACGCACGACTTCATTATCTCCGGTCGAAAAATAGGCTTTGGTTTTGGCGTTGGCTCGGTCATCTCAGTCTGGACTTGGTCGATGGCTGTGATGATGACGTCCGCGATGACTTTTGAATGGGGGCTTTCGGGCCTATTCTGGTTTGTCGTGCCAAATGGTCTCGCGGTGATGCTCCTTGTGCCGTTCACCCGCATTCTACGTCGACAGATGCCGAACGGCTATACCATCTCCGAGTTCACTAGAAATCGGTTCAACCAATCGGGTGTCGCGACATCTATTGTTACCGCCACTATGATCTTCGGTATTGTTCTCGAGATCCTCATCAACCTCAAGGGCACGTCGGTTGTCATGTCGACCGTGTTTGGTATCGATTGGACCTACGCAGCTCTCGTTGGCCTACTCGCGGTACTTGCCTATTCATACTTTGGTGGTCTTTGGACCAGCGTCATGACTGGCACCATTAATTTGCTGATGATTACGGTCCCCGCCGCGATCATTGTCACATTGGCATTTGACGCCGTACCCGGAGGTAGCGTCGAGGTCATGCAGCGGGTTGGGCAGAGCAACCCCCATAACCTTTCTGTCCTTCGATGGGATGCCGCCGCGGGGTTTGGTATCACACTCGCACTCGGAATATTTGCAGCGGCTATCGCTGACCAGACCTTTTGGCAGAAAGCGTGGGCGATAAAAGCGGAATACGTGAATCGCACGTTCGTTTGGGCGGGGGCGCTTTTCTATCCCATCCCAATCGCGCTCGGAACGCTTGGTCTGATCGGCATCGCCTACGGACTGACCCCGGCTGACATCGGCGGTGACAGTGCTGCTATTGGCCCGTATCTGATTTCGCACTTAGGGCTACCGCTGTTCATCGTCGTCATCTACGTGTTGATGATCCTCGCTGCCTGCTACTCGACCATTGATGGCGCAAGCTCGGCTCTCTCGTCCATCGTCGCTATCGACATCGTCAAGCGTTTTGCTCCCCAGACCTCTGAAAGCACGCTGTTCCTTATCACGAAGGTTTCGATCCTGGTTGGCGGACTGGTTGCATTTCTTATTGTACTGTCGGGCGTGGATTTCACGACGCTGGTCCTGACTACATACGCTCTGAAAAGCTCCATCCTCCTTCCGCTCATCCTCGCGATCCTCTGGCCGCGCACGACGACGCTTGGCTTCGTGGCTGGCATCATCCTAGCGATCCTAATCGGAATGCCGATCCGTCACTTCTATGGCGATTTGATCGGAACGATTAGCATTGTTGGGATCAGCGGGCTGACGGTGGTTCTTGGGGCTGTGCTTCAGCCTCAACGTTTCGACTATTCTAAACTAAGGCAACAGAAAGACATCGACGTCGCACAGCCGTCGACGAGCCCAATCGCAACCCCGGCAGAATAAGGACAGTGAGTATGTCGACCATAACAATCGTAATCATTGCTGGAGCGGCTTTGTCCACTCTCTACTTTGCGGCTGGCTATCTACGTGGGGTCCAGAACGCAATTGCGGATTTCCGAAACGGCAAGGACGATGAAGGTGTAGTGCCACAACATGGGCATTGGATTGCCATCGCGCTGGCATTCCTCACGTCGATCATCAGCATCGTTGGGATCGGGTATGCTTCCTGGTTCATCTACGTGGGGCCTTTTCTTGTCCTCGTAACCACGCTCGGCGTTGGTCTAGCATTCTTTGTTGAGCGAAGGATCGACGCTGCAACGAAAGTGTCGACCCGGCAAACCGGAACATCAACTTGAAGACTCTCGCAGGCTTGGATGCAGTACATGGCTGAAAAGAAACGAGCCCACATTCTCGGATTTATCCAGAACGGCGTTAACAGCCACGCGACTGGGATGTGGCGGCACTCCAAAGATAAGGTCGGGTGGAGCTACACCCGGCCGGATTACTGGGAGCACATGGCACGGACGATGGAGCGCGGTCTCTTCGACGCAATTTTCATTGCGGATGAACTTGCACCATACAGCAGTTACGGCGACAGCTCCGATGCCACGGTAAAGTGGGCTGTACAGTGCCCTACGCACGAGCCGTCGACCATCGTGCCGATCATTGCGACTGCCACAACGAACCTTGGTATTGGAGTCACGCTTTCCACGGCGTTTGAACACCCTTATTCCATGGCTCGACGGCTTTCGAGTCTCGACCATATATCTGGCGGGCGCGTGGCATGGAACATCGTTGGCTCATACTCCAAAAGTGAGTGGGATGCATACGGTGCCCAAATGGATGATCGCAGCAGAAGATACGATCGCATCGAGGAGTACATTCACCTTTGTAAGCTTCTTTGGAATTCTTGGGAGCCCGACGCCATAATCGCTGACAAAGCGAGCGGCATCTTCGCCGATCCTGAGAAGGTGCGTGAAATCTTCTATGAAGGCGAATTTTTCAAGTGCAGAGGTAGGCATTTTGTCGCTCCTTCGCCGCAAGGACAGCCCGTGCTTTGGCAAGCGGGGTCCTCGGACAGGGGAAGAGATTTCGCGGCACAGCACGCCGAGGCGATCTTTGCAATTCATCCCGACGTCGAGCAGATGCGAGCCTATTCGGATGACCTCAATGCCCGCGTTGTTAGGTCTGGTCGCTCACCGGGAAGCGTAAAAATGATCTACGGCGTGCAGCCCATCGTTGGTGAGACAAGAGCTGAAGCGGAACGGAAGTTTGACGAGATACGAATGTTGCTGCCTCGAGAGGGATCGCTCGCGATGTTGTCTGGACAGCTGAGCGTTGACTTCATGAAGTTTAATCCTGAAACCCCTCTGGAAGACATCGCGATACCGGGCATACAGGGTGTAAAGGATGCTCTGGTCCGTTCAGGAGCAGGTTCGACCGTGACCGTCGGGGAGGCGGCTGACATTTACTCGATGCGTTTCGCCATGCCAGCAGTGGTGGGGACACCCTCAGATATTGCGGATCAACTCGAAGAGTTCATGGACGAAGGTGGGGCGGATGGGTTTATGCTTCTGGCGACCTACACTCCGGGTTGCTTTGAGGAATTCGTGGATCTCGTGGTTCCCGAACTTCAACGTCGCGGCCGCTACAGAACGGCCTACGCCGGAACTACCCTTAGGCAAAACCTCTTGCAAAATTGAAGGTAAACATGACAGCGAAAAAGGCTCATCTACTTGGGTTTGTCCAGCATGGCGTCAACAGTCATGCCACGGGAATGTGGCGACACCCTAAGGACAAGGTTGGTTGGAACTTCGCCCGGCCGGAGTACTGGCAGCACATGGCTCGTACCATGGAGCGGGGGTTGTTCGACGCGATGTTCATCGCGGATGAACTTGCCCCTTACAATACACATGCCGACTCCTCGGATTTGACAGTTAAGTTCGCTGTTCAATTCCCTACGCATGAACCTTCGACAATTGCACCGATCATTACGGGTGCGACAAAACATCTGGGCGTTGGCGTCACGCTGTCCACGGCTTTCGAGCATCCCTACTCGATGGCTAGGCGCTTATCGAGTTTGGACCACCTTTCGGGCGGGCGCATAGCATGGAATATCGTTTCATCGTACTCGAAAAGCGAATGGGATGCGTACGGCGCCGAGATGAGCGATCGCGGCCACCGCTATGAGCGCCTCGAGGAATACATGGACCTATGCTACAAGCTATGGACTTCATGGGAGCCAGACGCCATCATCGCTGACAAGGAGAGCGGGATTTATGCCGATCCTGAAAAGGTGCATGAGGTCATCCATGATGGACCGTTCTTCAAGTCTCGCGGCCGTCACTTCGTCGCACCGTCACCTCAAGGTCAGCCAGTGCTATGGCAAGCCGGATCATCCGAGCGCGGACGAGATTTCGCCGCGAAACACGCTGAAGCGATTTTTGCGGTCTTGCCGACCGTTGCAAGGATGCGAGAGTACAGCGCTGACCTCAACAGCAGACTTGTTGAACGCTTCGGGCGTCCTAAGGGAAGCGTAAAGCTGATTTTCGGTGTGCAGACAGTCGTTGCCGAGACCAGGGAAGAAGCGCAGGCCAAGTACGATCGGATCAAGGCATGTATCCCGCCTGAAGGTGCCTTGGCTTGGATGTCTGGCCATTTCGGCCTCGATTTCTCTAAGTACGACCTCAACGAGCACATTCAGGACATCGAGGTGCCTGGGATACAGGGCTTGTTTGAATCGATACTGTATGCTCGTGATGGCGAGCCGGTCACTATCGGCGAGGCTGCGATCATTTACGCGCAAGGTATGGGCATGCCCGTCCTTGTCGGGACCCCCCAAGACATCGCCGATAAACTCGAGGTTTTTATGGACGACGGTGGTGCGGACGGGTTCATGCTGATCGCTACGTACACACCGGGGTGCTTTGAAGAATTCGTTGATCTGGTCGTGCCGGAGCTACAGCGCCGAGGGCGGTACCGTACTGAATACAGCGGTGCCACGTTGCGCGAGAACCTGCTGGCAAATTGAGCCGAAGTACGCCAATCCCGACTCAAGCGCTAGCGCCATTGCGTTCCGACGATGCGCTGGTGCTTTTGGGAGCATGCTTAAACTTGGGATGTAGAGGGCCATAAGGGGTTCTCCCGAGGCATGCGACCAAGAAAAGGGCTACAACAGCGAACCAAAAGGAGATCACGAAACCATCGGCGTAGCTCAAGACGTTGGCCTGCGTTCGAACCGCGTTGCCGACGTGAGTAAGCGCGCTCATCTTGCTTTGCGAACTTGGCCCAAACACACTTACGAGCACGCTCACATGCGTGTCGAGACCCTGTGACGACGAAGTGATCGGTGATCCCAGGCTGTTCGAATGAAACTGTTCCCGGTGGCGCAACCAAGTATTCATGACACTGCCGGCAAACTCAACGCCGACGATCCTGATCACCTGTATGTAAGCTGACACTGCCGTAGAACGGTTGGGATCTGAGTTTGCGATCAGGTAGACTACGGTTGCGAAGAACGCGAATGTTTGCCCGACGCTGGCTAAGAGCACGACGGGTGCGAATGACCACGGGGACCAGGAACTGGTCAGGCGGCTGCCGATCAGCGCAGCCAAAGCCATAGCGAAGAACCCGATGATTATGCATATCCGAGGATCCAATCGGCGCTGGAGTCTAGTCGCCAATACGGTTGCGGTGATGACAGGCAACACGCCGCAAAGCACGTATACACCACAAAGTGAGATCGGACGGAGCCCCAACACGTTCTGAACATAAGCAGGGATGGAGATCGAAGTGCCGGCAGTAGACAGAGCAAACGCGATGATGACCGCGTAACCTATTCCGATATTTCGCGACAGTATGACTGACGCGTGCGCCCAGGGGTGCCGAACAAGCCCCTCGTTGATCAGAAACGCTATCAGGAGAAATATGCCAGATATAAGCAGCGACGTGATTGCTCCGGACTGCAGCCAGTCCAACCGGTTGCCTTGATCCAAGGCAATGTACAACATCGTCATACCGGAACCGAGGAGAAGCATGCCGCCCCAGTCGGCGCGCGCGAGCAATCCACGGTTCACCTGTTCGTGCGGGGCCGCAATGATCAGAAGGAGTGCAATGACCGGCGCTATGACAACGTCCTGCCAATATAGCCACTGCCAGCCGAGGTGGTCCCCATAGACGCCCACCAAAGCGAGGCCAAGATACTGCGAGAGGGGGACTCGTAGGGTGTATATGGCGATTCCAATAATCCAGTATCTTGATTCAAGATTCCGGAACGTCACCATTATAGTCGCCGGCAAAAACACTCCCAGTAGCAGTGCTCTACATGCATGAAGGAGCAAGACCGCTTCGCTCGTGTGCACGAGCGGTATGATCAGTGAGATGCCGGTGTAAACGAGCGTCGAAGGTATCATCACTCTTCGCACTCCGAAGACCGTCGCAAGCCAAGCGACAGCAGCAGAGATGAGGATCTGCGGAGCGTTGGCTATGGTATTCAGCCAAGACGCCTCGTCAACGCTCAGACCGAATGGACCGCGGAGATCGTTCAGCCCCACGCTAAACACTCTGGTATCCAGACCGACGACAAAGGATGCGAGCAGCAGTGCGGCTACGATGAGGAGCGGTTGCGTCGCCTCTATACCCTTGCTTAGGGGACCAAAATCGCGCCTCGACCCCATTACTCGGTTCCTAGAGGCGTTTCGACACTTACCGTGGCCGACATGCCGGGCCGCAGTCGCTCCGTGATAGCTTGGCCAGCATCGACTTCAATTCTGACCGGAACTCGCTGAACGACCTTGGTGTAATTGCCCGTGGCGTTGTCGGGCGGCAGCAGGGCGAATACGGAGCCGCTCGCAGGCGCGAGCCGCGATACGCGA
This sequence comes from Rhizobium sp. S163, assembly GCF_030380805.1. Taxonomy (NCBI): domain Bacteria; kingdom Pseudomonadati; phylum Pseudomonadota; class Alphaproteobacteria; order Hyphomicrobiales; family Rhizobiaceae; genus Rhizobium; species Rhizobium sp. S163. The sequence continues at coordinate 193,985 of NZ_JAUDSA010000035.1, forward strand.
CCTGACAGCCGCACTCCTGGGAATGAGTCGACAGAAATTTCGGCTCGACCGTCAGGCCGCATGTTAGCGAGTTGAGTTTCTTTGAAGTTGGCCGTCACATAGACTTGAGGAAGTGGGACCAAGGAGACGATGCCGCTGCCTGTAGCGACGAGATCGCCCTCATGCACCAGTCTCCGCCCCACGACGCCGTCAAACGGCGAAAGTATACGAGTGTAACCGAGACGAATTCGGGATGTGCACAGGGTCCCTTGCGCGCTTCTCACCTGGGCCGTAAGCAGCGGCTCTTGCCCACTCAGGACGTTCAGCTGTGCTTTTTGTTGCTCTATCGCAGCGTCGGCGATCCGCTCGGCGGCTTGTGCTTGTAAAAATGCGGATTGAGCCTGTTGCAGCATCTGCTGCGTCGTAGCGCCGCCGAGGCTCGCCTGTCGTTTGAATTCCTGCTCGGCCTGCGCCAATTGCGCATTCGCAGATTCTCGTTGTGCTTGGGCAGCGAGGATCGCGGCCTTCTGAAGGTCGATCTGGTTGGCCAGATTTGCCAGCGCGGCCTCCGCGGACGCCAGACTAGCCTCCGCGATTTTCACCGACGCCAAGTATTCGCGATCATCTATCTCAGCCAAGAGGTCGCCCTTTGCGACACTTTGATAATCGGAGAACTTCAGCGCTCTAACTGTGCCTGCGACCTGTGCGCTCAGCGTTGAAACGTCAGCAGTTACGAATGCGTCGTCCGTTGACTGCGAAGCTGCGCCGGAGGTCCAACGGTTCCAGTCGATCGTCACGATACCAACGCAAATAATGGCAATGGAAACAGCAAACGCTGGAATTCCAACGCGAGTGCGCAATGGAATCTCGCTCTGTCCTTTCGGAGGCGGTTCCTCTGCCGGGGTCGCTGTGCGCAAGGTTGCGATCTTGATGTCATCAGGCACGTCGAATCCCCCAATCGGCTCGGTCCAGCGGTTTGCGGTAACCGGATGTCGAGGCTCTTGGGCAGTGCGGAACCTGTCAGCCGGTCAAGCTTTTCGCATTGATTGAGCATGATCGTGAACAGCAAATTTTGATTGCTTGCTAGGTGATTACAACTGTCATCGACCGCCGACCCGACAAGCGGTGACGTGGCATTTTAACGGGAAAGGGGCATGCCAACGACATGCCCCTCCGTCGATTATGGCATCAGAAGGAGCTTTCCAGTCGTCGCGCGGCTTTCCATAGCAACATGTGCCTGCCTCGCGTCTGAAAGGTGATAGGTGTTCCCGATATTTACCTTGAGCTCCCCATTTTGGATCCACTGGAACAGGTTCTCGGAGCGGGCTCGGAGCAGTTCGGGGGTGTGAACATGGTCCAGAAAGACGGCGTATCCCAGCTTGATGCTTTTGGGCAAGCTCATGATATCGAGCGCTCCGGGGCCACCAAGTACCGGGCCATACCAGCAGAAAGTGCCACTACGACGGAGAGCATCTAGTGACCCTTGGAACGTAGTCGGGCCAGAACCGTCGTAAACAACATGCACACCCTCTCCACCGGAAAGACGTACAGCCTCTACTGCGAAGTTTCCTTCGGAGTCCACAATTACATGATCAGCGCCCGCTTCCTTTGCGATCGCCACTTTGCTTTCGCTGGAAACGCGGCTGATGACCGAACCGCCTCTGAGTTTGATGATCTGAGTCAAGAGAAGGCCCAGCCCTCCCGCACCGGCATGCACAAGCGCCACGTCACCAGGTTGAACAGGATAGAAATCAGTCGCAAAGTGACTGGCAGTGAGACCCTGCATCATTGCTGCTGCAGCAGTCTTGTCATCGATCTCATCGGGTACCTTCACGAGCGAAGACACGGGAGCTACGATGCGTTCCGCATAACTCGATGGAACGAAAACCCAGGCGACTCGATCGCCCACGTTGAACTCAGTAACCCCCGGGCCAACCTCAATCACGCGCCCAGCGCCTTCGACACCGAGAATCGAAGGCTTGTACCCGCGGGACGCCATGCCGCGTCGAGCGCCGATATCCATGAAGTTGACACCTGCGGCAGCTACCTCAACAACCACCTGATTTTCGCCGGCTTTTGGCTCGGCTTCGTCGTAGTATTCCAGTGCGTCCACGTCACCGACGTGGGTCATTCTTACAGCTTTCACGCTTTTTCTCCTTAGTTGAATGATCGTTCCAAAACAGGGTAAAAAAATTTAGCGCAGGGCTCGCAAAGCTATCTCGCCCAGGGCTCTGAGCTTGCCGTCGTCCGCACCGCCCCTGGCTGCGATTCGAATCCCTGAAAATGTCGTAACAAGGAAGTCGACAACCGCATCGGGCTCGAGCTCAGAGGTCAGGTCTCCTGCGAGTTGAGCTTCGCGAATACGTTTCACGAAAGGAACCCGGAGCCTCTCGGCAGCGACCGCATGTTGAGCGCTCAATTCCGTTTGTCTGACACCGAATTCACAAATCGAGTTGACGCCAAGACACGGCATTCGCGCCTCAGCAACAACTCGCTCAACAACGGCCCGAACACCCTCGAATGCATTTTCTTTGCTATTGAGAGTCGAAATGTGAGCCGACGTCTCCAGCGCTGAATAGCGGCTGACTGCAGAGAGATAGAGCTTCCACTTGTCACCGAAGGTGTCGTAGAGGCTCTGCCGCCCGATGCGCATCCGTTTTGTGAGCATCGCGGCTGAGGTGCCCTCGAAGCCATGCTCCCGAAACACCTGAACCGCTGCATCCAGCGCTTGGGCTGTATCGAATTCTCTAGGTCTTGCCATAGCTATCAGATAGTCATTGCGGAATGATCAGTCAATAACGAGTGTCATTTTTTTCTACAAGGATCGAATTTAGGAGGTACCCCTCCGCCGAAGGCCGTCTGTTGTGATTTGCTGATTGGCTTTAAGTCCATGCCTTATGTCATGCGCTACAGTCATTTCCCCCATTGAGGTCTTACCGGCC
>NZ_JAUDSA010000036.1:0-372155 GCF_030380805.1 Rhizobium sp. S163
CGACAAAGCCGAAGGCTTTGCGCTGGCGCGGGGTGGAGCAGCCCGGTAGCTCGTCAGGCTCATAACCTGAAGGCCGCAGGTTCAAATCCTGCCCCCGCAACCAAATCCTTATCTCCCAAAAGCACAACAAACCTAAGCCCTGTCGGCTCTCGGACTTATCCTGTAAATAAGACAGCATGAGCACGTCCTTCCTGTTTTCCGGTCCAGAGAATGCCCCTGTGACGATCCTTCTCGCGCACGGCGCCGGCGGGGCCATGGATTCGGCGGGTATGCAGCGGTTTTCCGAGGCGCTGGCTGCGGCCGGAATGCGGGTGGTTCGGTTCGAGTTCGGTTACATGGCCGAGCGGCGGCTGTCCGGTCGGCGTCCGCCGCCGCCCAAGGCGGAGACGTTGATCCCTGAATATCTGGCGGCGGTGCGTGACCTTGGCGCCAGCGGTCCGCTTGTCATCGGCGGCAAGTCGATGGGTGGGCGGATTGCCAGCATGGTTGCCGATGATCTTTATCGCTCGGGCGATATCGCGGGATTGCTTTGCCTTGGCTATCCGTTTCATCCGATGGGAAAGCCGGCGCAGTTGCGCACGGCGCATCTGAGCGCGATCGAGACGCCGACGCTGATCTGCCAAGGGACGCGGGATGCGTTCGGGACGCGCGAGGAAGTCGCGGGCTATTCGCTTTCGCCCACGACCGACATCTTCTGGCTCGAGGATGGCGACCACGATCTGAAGCCGCGCAAGGCTTTCTCCGGCTTCTCGGGGGCGGATCATATGGCGGCGATGGCATCGCGCGTCAGCGCCTGGGCTTCTGGCCTGCGGCGTTGATCTATCTTTCCTAAAACACTCTACGCTTGACTAACTGCGCCCGCTTCTGCATCTTGGCGTTGTAATATCAGCATGCGATCCGATCAGTGTCTGCCGAGGGGGAACATTGTGAGAGATGGTGCCGGTTGCGGCGTGTTCGTCGTTTTATTGTCCGTCTTGTTCTCCGTATTGGGGGCTGGGACGCCCGTCCTTGCGGATGACCTCAAGATCGCCATGCCGAACTGGCCGTCCGGTCAGGCTACGGCCTTTATTCTCAAGGTCGCGATCGAGAAAGAATTCAAACAGCCTGCTCTCGTCCAGGAAATGGGCACGCTCAACGCCTTTGCTGGGCTGGAGAAAGGCACTGTCGACATCCACCCGGAGGTCTGGCAGCCCAATCTCACCGATGTCATCGAAAAATTCGTGACCGAGAAGGGCGTGGTCGTTCTGGCCAAGCACACGGTTCCCGCGTGGCAGGGCATCTGCGCGACGCCTGAAGCGGCGGAGAAGGGGATCACTGATATCGCCGATCTCAGCGATCCCGACAAGACCAGTCTTCTCGATACGGATGGCGACGGCAAGGGGGAGATGTGGATCGGCGCGCCGACCTGGTCATCGACGGGGATCGAGCGTGTGCGGGCCAACAGCTATGGTTACGCCAAGGCGATGACGCTCGTGGAGGCCGAGGAAGAGGTGGCGATGGCCGGCATCGATGCCGCGGTCGCGACCGGCCAACCGGTGGTGTTCGCCTGCTACGCGCCGCATTTCGTCTTCGACCTGCACAAGATCGTCCGGCTTGAAGAGCCAAAGCATGATGCGGCCAAATGGTCGTTGGCAAGTGCGACCGATCCTCTCTGGATCAAGAAGTCGTCGGCTTCGACGGGCTGGGACACGGCGACCTTTCGCATCGCCTATTCAACAGCGCTTGCCAGCAAGCACCCGGAGATCGCGGCCTTCCTCGAAAAGGTCGATCTGACGCCGGAGGAGGCGACGGCGATGAGCTATGCGCTCGAGGTGGAGCGGCAGGCGCCGCTTGGCTATGCCAAGGCGTGGGTGGAGCGCAATGCGGCGCGGATCGATGGGTGGGCGAAGCCATGAGGGCGCGGTCTTCTTCTCTGATGAAATTCGGTTGGGTGACGCGGCGTTTGCGCAAGGGGCTGCCGGTTGCGGCGGCCGCGTTGCTGCTTGCGCCTGTTATCGTGCTGGCGCAGACGCAGATCTATGACGCCAAGACGCGAACATGGATCGATTATGACAGCAAGAAGGCCCGGCAATATTACGCGCGCAACAAGCAATCGCCGGAGGCCTTCCGCAGGCAGATCGTGACGTTCCGCACCGCGGAGCCGCCGGGGACGATCATCATCGACGGCAACCAGCATTTTCTCTATCTGGTGCAGCCCGGCGGGCAGGCGATCCGCTACGGCATCGGCGTCGGCCGTGACGGGTTCGGCTGGGCGGGGATCGTCCGGGTCGGGCGCACGGCGGAATGGCCGGTGTGGACGCCGCCGGCCGAAATGGTGGCGCGCGATGCCAATGCCGCCAAATGGGCGGCCGGCATGCCGGGTGGACCGGACAACCCGCTCGGGGCGCGGGCGCTTTATCTATACGCCGGCGACCAGGACACGATCTACCGCATTCACGGCACGGCCGAGCCGTGGACGATCGGTCTCGACGTGTCATCGGGGTGCATCCGGCTCAACAATGACGACGTGACAGACCTGCATTCTCGGGTGCAGATCGGCGCCAAGGTCATCGTGCTCATGCAGGGGGCCGCGCTCTACAAGGGTATCTGATCGATAGCGCCCGCATTTGGCCGGGGATTGATCAGGCCTGATATCATCAACGTCTGGAGGGGACAGATGTCGAGAGAAGAGTTGAAGCGAGGCGGTCGGGCTCTTCTGGGCCTGGCCGGACTGTTGTCGTTGGGCGCCTGCACACCGGCGCCGCCGCCACCTGAAGCGATGGCGCGCACAACGCTGATGACGGCGCCGGCCGATCTGCAATTGCTTTGCGCCAATGCGGTGACGAGCAGCGCCGGAGCCGGTGTCAAGGTCTTGCCGACCGGCTCGCGGCTGCAGCCGGATGGGACGTTCGCCGTTGATCTAGATGCAGGGGGTAAGAAATACTCCTGCATCGTCGACAACAACGGCAGCGTTCGCTCGGTGGCACCCGTCTGAGCGCCATAGGGAACGCGTCGAGCCTTGGCCTGTGAAGACCAAGGCTCTGGCCGCTGTCACACGGCGGCGAGCGTCAGCGTGACTTTACCGAAGCGGGGACAGGTGGCCTCGAGCGTGATCTCGCCGGTCAGGCCGGTGGTCTCGATCCAGAGACCGGCCGTGCCGCCCTGGAGCGGGATGGTGCTGGGGCCGACGATCTTCGCCGGGCCGGTGAGAGATATCGTCACCACTTCGTTCAGGAAGGGCAGGCGCTGGCCCTGCTGGTCAAGCGCGCGCAGAACGACGCGAGTGGTGTCGCGTTCGCGTGCCTTCAGCCGGGTGCTGTCGGCCACTACCTGCAGCGTCGTCGGCAGCGGATCGGCGACCAGCGTCAGCTGCGCCACAGGCGCGCCGTCGACATAGCCGGTGAAGCTGCCGTCGATCCATTTCTGGCCCCAGATGCCGAGTTCGTCGGCGGTGAAGTGGCGGTGGTCGAAGACGACAGGCGGATGCGGCAGGTGTGGGAAGTTCTCGTAGTCGGGGCCGACGCGCTTGGTCACCGAGCCATAGGTCAGCTCGACCTCGTCGCAATTGGTCAGCACGATCAGCGGGAGCACGCCGCCGATATTGCGTTCGCCGCGTGCCCAGAAAGTCACCGGCTTCATGATGACGTCTTCGGACGGTTCGCACTGGCTGGCATAAGCGTAAGCGGCGAATTTCGGTTCGCGGAACATGTCCATGACGCCGTGATAGCAGATGCGGTCGCCGGAGCCGAAATCCTTGTGGGTGTTGTAGTCGAACATGCACCAGCCGATGGCGCCCGCTATGTCGGGATCGCCATAGGCGGCGTTCAGAACTTCGAGGTGGCGGCGCACATGTTCGGCCTGGCGCGCTTCCTGGTCGTAGATCTTGGTCGGGTACATGTGACCGCCGAATTCGGTGATCATGTACGGCACCTTGTAGGAGAGGCCGGTGCTTTCCTGCTGCGGGCGCAGCGGCGTGCGCGGGCGGTTGGTGCCCGGCAGCTCCTCGTTGCCGAGGATGAAGTCGTTCATCGTGTAGACGTCCTCGAGCAACTCGCTATCGGTGATGTAGCGAACGCCGCCGGTCGGGCGGGTAGGGTCTAGCTCGCGGGCGAGCCGGTTGGTCTCGGCGTAGAAGTGGTGGCTGTCCTGGCTCTCGTTGATGCGCACGCCCCAGATGACGATCGACGGATGGTTCCAGTCGCGCTCGATCATCCGGCGGACGTTGCGGATCGATTCATGCTGCCATTCCTGGTCGCCGATATGTTGCCAGCCGGGAATCTCCTCGAACACGAGCAGGCCGATCTTGTCGCAGCGGTCGAGAAACCACTTCGATTGCGGATAGTGCGAGGTGCGGACCATGTTGCACTTCAGCACGGATTTCATGATGTCGGCGTCGCGTTCCTGCGCGGAGCGCCCGGCGGCGTAGCCGACATAGGGGAAGGATTGGTGGCGGTTCAGGCCGCGCAGCTTCAGCGGGCGGCCGTTCAGCCGGAAGCCCTCAGGGGTGAACTCGGCGGTGCGGAAACCGAAGCTGGTCGTCAGCCTGTCGGAGCCGTGGCTGGTCTTGAGCTCCACCGTCATCTGGTAGAGTTCCGGATTGTCGATATCCCAGAGCGCGATACCGGTGAGGCCGCTGAAATCAAGCGTGGCGTCGTCTCCGGTCGTGTCCGCTGATGCGGTGGCGAGCACGTTTCCATCGATATCGGCAAGCGAGGCCGTCAGCGTTCCCAGGAATTGCACGTTGCGGGGGTTAGAGAGATGGACGCGGACGGAGGCGGACTTCTCTTCCGAGAGCACATCAGTGGTCTCGATCTTGACGTTGTGGATCGAGACGGGATCGGTGACTTTCAGCCAAACCTCGCGGTAGATTCCGGCGTAAGTCAGGTAGTCGATGGCGCCGCCGAAGGGCGGGATGGCGGGGTTCTCGCTGCCATCGATGGTGACTGATATCAGGTTGTCGCCGCGTTGCAGGCCGTTGGTCAGGCGCGCCTCGAAGGGCGTGTAGCCATCCTTGTGGGCGATGACTTCCTCGCCGTTCAGATAGACCACGGCGTCGGCCATGGCGGCGTCGAACACGAGCGAGACCTCGCGGCCCTCGAATTCCGGCATCCAGCGCAGCAGTTTCTGATAGGTGAAAGCGCGCTGGTAGCTCGCTTCATCGAAATAGTTGAACGGGAGTTCGACCGCCGTATGCGGCAGGTGGACGGTGACCCGGCCGTCGAAATCGCGCAGCAGATGCTGGCCGGCACCCTCATGGAAAGCCCAGGATTCGTTATAGGGAACGATGGAACGCATGTCAGTCTCTCACGGCGGTAACGGTATCGGGGAGGGAGGCGCAACGGGACGCAGCAAGTGGCCCGACTGCGCTTTCAATGTCAGTTTTGGCTTACGGGTACTGGGCGCCGTTGGTCGTCGTGTAAATGGCGTAGACCGATTGCGTCGCGGTTATGAACAGGCGGTTCTTCTTCTGGCCACCGAAGGTGATGTTGGAGACCGTCTGCGGAACCTTGATCTTTCCGAGAAGGGTGCCGTCCGGCGCGAAGCAGTGAACGCCGTCGGCGGCACTGCTCCAGAGGTTGCCGGCAACGTCGAAACGGAAGCCATCGGGCACGCCGTTGTCGATCGAGCAGAAGTAGCGGCTGTTGGTCAGCTTGCGGTCGTCGACGACGTCGAAGACGCGGATATGGCGGGGCACCTCGTGGTTCGAGGAGCCAGAATCCGCGATATATAGCTGCTTTTCATCCGGCGAGAAGGCGAGGCCGTTGGGCTGGATGAAGTCGGTGGCGACCGCTTCGATTTCGCCGGTTCCGGCATCGATGCGGTAGACGTTTCTGGTTTCCTGCTCGGGCTCGGCCTTGTGGCCTTCATAGTCGGACATGATGCCGTAGCTCGGATCGGTGAACCAGATGGAGCCGTCGGAGCGGACGATGACGTCGTTGGGCGAATTCAGCCGCTTGCCCTTGTAGCGATCGGCAAGCACGGTGATGCGGCCATCAGGTTCCGTGCGGGTGACACGGCGGCCGCCATGTTCGCAGGATACCAGCCGGCCCTGGCGATCGCGGGTGTTGCCGTTGACATAGTTGGACGGGGAGCGGAAGACCGAGGCGCCGCCATCGGGCACCCAGCGCATGATGCGCTCGTTGGGGATGTCGCTCCAGAGCAGGCAGTTGAGATCGGAGAACCAGACGGGGCCTTCGGCCCAGCGGCATCCGGAATAGAGCTCTTCCAGCCTGGCGCTGCCCGCGATCAGGCGATTGAAACGATCATCACGGACGTCATCAAGCGCATCTTGCGACACAGGCTGCTCCTCCCAAAGCGATTTGATCTCCTTCGTAAACGTAAACGAAGCGACGTGCCAGAGCCCGGCCGCGCAAAAGGCCGAGGCTCCCGTATTTTTGGACCTGGCATGTTTCAGAGTGGGGCTTGCGGGTGCGGCGAGCCGTCGTAGGCGCCCCAGATCGATTGGTCGAAGCAGATCATCGAGCCGGTCATCAGGCCGGATTCCGGCGATGAGAGATAGGCGCAGGCGCGGGCCACTTCCGCGGGGTCGACGAGGCGACCGAAGGGCTGGGCGGCGGCGGCTTCGTCCAGCCAGTTGGCGGCGGCGCCGTGGAATTCGCGTTGAATGCGGTCCTCGCCTTCCGAGGCCATCCAGCCGATGTTCAATCCGTTGACGCGGATACGGTTGCGCAGCAGGGCGTAGGCGGTGTTCTTGGTCAGCGTTTCCAGCGCGCCCTTGGAGGCGCAGTAAGCGGCGATGAAGGGCTGGCCCGCCTTGGCCGACATCGAGCCGATATTGACGATGGTGCCCTCAGTCTTTTCGCGGCGCATGATTTTCACGCTTTCCTGGATCAGGAAGAAGGGCGCGCGCACGTTGATCGCGAACATGGCGTCGAAGAGCTCGGGGCTGGTGTCGAGAATGGTGCCTCGATCGGTGGTGGCGGCGGCGTTGACTAGCGCATCGACGCGGCCGAAAGCCCTGTCGCAGGCCTGTACGACCTTGCTGGCATCCTCCACCTTGGAGAGATCGGCCTGGACATAGACCACCTCGGCGCCGGTCGCGCTTGATATCTCCTCGGCCTTCGCGCGGCCCTTTTCGGCGTTGCGACCGCAGATGACGATGCCCTTGGCACCGCGCTCGGCAAAGAGCCGGGCGATGGTGGCGCCGAGGCCCTGCGTGCCGCCGGTGACGATGGCGATCTTGCCGTCGAGGCGGCTGTGGTCTGTGCTCATATATGTTCCTCCCTATGATCTGTGACTGATGATGCGCGAATGGCCCCTCGCGGTGCGAGAGGCCTTTTGTCGTTGTCGTTATTGAGTGCCGCGCTGCGTGCTCAGCTCAGCTTCTTCTCCGCCTGCTTCGCCAGCGCCTCGGCGAACATCTCGTCGCTCCAGCCAGCGGCCAGTGCCTCGTGCATCAGCTGCGCCTGCGTCTTCGGCGCGAGGCCGCCGAGCGGCGGGTCGCGGTCTAGGTTGGTGGGGAAGGAATAGCCTTCAGCGCAGGCCGCCACCGCATTGGCGATTTCGGCTTTCGAGAGCGTATCGGAAAGCCGCTTCAGCGCCGGGAAGAGGGTGGCGCTCATGCGCTGGCGGTCGACCGTTTCCATGGCGCGGCCGAAGGCGGAGGAGACCTGCAGCAGGTTGGCGACGCGCTTGATGTCAGCCGAGCGGTTTGTGCCGGCGGCATGGAAGAGCGCCGGGTTGAAGAAGACGACGTCGCCCTTCTTTAGCGGCAGCTGCACGTGGTGCTTCTCGAAATAGTCGCGGAATTCCTGGCGCTTGAGGGCGAGATATCCCGGCACATAGGTCTGGCTGTTCGGCAGGAAGAGCGTCGGCCCGCTCTCAAGCGGCATGTCGCAATGGGCGACCGCGCCCTGCAGCGTCAGCACCGGCGAGAGCCTGTGGACGTGGACGGGAAACTGCTCGATCACCTGAGAGGACTGGAAGCCGAGGTGATAATCGCGATGCGCGGATTGGGCGGCACCACCGGGGTTCACGCGGTTGACCTGCGCGGTCATCTGGTAGCTCGGGCCGAGCCAAGCCTGGCTTGCCAACGCCACGATCGGGTTGGCGTAGTATTCGGCGAAATTGTCGGCGTCGGCGAGGCAGTGCTTTTCGAGCGAGTTCCAGATGCGGTCGTTGGCGCCGGCCTTGGCGAAGTGATCGCCGCCGCCCGTCGATGTGCGGTGCTGCTCGGTAATGATGTCGTCGAACATCTTGCTGGCGCGGTCGATGACGCCGGTGTCCTCATAGGCGCCGGTGAAGACGACGACGCCGGGGCCTTCGGCGAAGGCTTCGCAGATCTCGGCCAAGAACGCGCGCTTGCCCTCGGGATCCGCGATGACAGCCCTGACATTGCGGCTGTCATAGATCAGCACGTTTTTCTCGACGGCGGCGGCGTTCGGATAATCGGCGAGCGACGTCGTCTTTTCGGCCAGCGCCCGGAAGTTGTCGAGATCGCAGGCATCCTCGGTGAGCCAGACGCGGTCGGCACGCAGCTTCTGCAGATTGTCGGTTTTCATCAGATGCTCCTCCATTCCTGATGAAGGCACTATACGGCGCGGCGAGGGCCGTGATAGATCAGAAAACCATCAAAAATACATCAGATTGGATCGGAAACTCACGGCATGGCGCATGTCTTTCTCGTCAAGGATATCGCCTTTCAGGCGGGCTTGAGCACGGCCACCGTGGACCGGGTGCTGAACGGCCGGCCCGGCGTGCGGCGGCAGACGGAACTGCGGGTGCGGGCGGCGATCGCCGAGCTCGAAAAGCAGCAGACGGAGGTGGCGGCAGGCGGGCGGACGATCGCGATCGATATCGTGATGGAAACGCCCGAGCGCTTCAGCACGACGGTCCGCGCCGCATTCGAGGCCGAAGTCGCGACCTTTCTGCCGACGGTGTTTCGCTGCCGCTTTCACTTCGCCGAGGTAATGAAGCCGGCGGAAATCGTCCAGCTTCTCGACCGGATACGGCTGCGTGGCACCAAGGCGGTCGTGCTGAAGGCGCCCGATGTGCCAGAGGTCGACGCCGCCGTGTCGCGGCTTGAGGAGGCGGGCATGCCCGTGGTGACGCTGGTGACCGACCTCCCCAATTCGGCGCGGATCGCCTATGCGGGAGCGGATAACCGGGCAGCGGGCGAGACCGCTGCCTATCTGATCGGCGAGCGGTTTGCCGGCGCGCCCGGGCGGGTGTTGGTGACGCTCTCGAGTGGGCGGTTTCGGGGGGAGGAGGAGCGCGAGATCGGCTTTCGCCGTGTCATCCGCGAGCGATACCGTGAGATAGGTATCACCGAGATCAGCGAAGGGCATGGAACGGATGCGGCAACCGGCATTCTGGCTGCGCGGGCGATTGCGGCCGACGAGACGATCGACGCGGTCTATTCGATCGGCGGCGGAAATCGCGCGGTGCTGGCGGCCTTCGAGTCGGCGGGGCGGCCGATCCGGGCGTTCGTGGCGCATGACCTCGATGCCGATAACCGCGCGCTCTTGAAAGCCGGCAAGATCGGCTTCGTGCTTCATCACGATCTGCGCTCCGATGCGCGCACCGCATTCCGGGCGGTGATGAGCCGTGGTGTTTCCGGACGTATCGCGCCGACGTCCTTGTCGGCGGTGGAAATCATCACACCTTACAATATGCCGGCATGAGACAATATGCCGGTATGAGATTGCGGCGGGACATGACGTTTGTCAGCTTTGCCGTTCCGCTGGCCGTCAAATCACGGTAAGGCTTGCGTATCAGACAAGGTGACTATGGCATGGAATACAGTGATATCGGTACGGTTGCGACGTGGCTGACGGAGCAGGGGCTGAATGGCGCGACTGAAACCGAGTTGCTGACCGGCTTCTGCGATACCTGCCGCAGGCTTGGCCTTCCGCTCGACCGCAGTCTGGCGCTGATGGATACGCTGCACCCGGTGCATGAGGGGCGCGCTTTTCGCTGGGATAGCGAGCAGGATGTCGAGCCCGAGTTTGCCTATGGCCCGATGGGCGGCGATGGGAACTCGCTGGAAAACTGGCAGCGCTCGGCATTCTACCATCTTTGGACGGGCCCCGAGAACGAGGTTCGCCGGCGGCTGGCGTTCGGTGATCCCGCCGATTTCTACATGCTGGATACGATGCAGGCCGAAGGCCATACCGATTTTGTCGCGATGGTGCGCAAGTTCGACAAGGCCGGGACGATCGGCGAGATGGATTGCTTTTTCGTGCATTTCGCCACGCGCCATCAGGAAGGGTTTTCCGATCATCACATGATGGTCCTGCGCAAGCTGGCGCCGGTTCTGGCACTGGCGATCAAGTGTATCGGACTCGGGCGTATCGCCCGCACGATCGCCGAGGTCTATCTCGGCGAGGATGCGGCGCGCCAGGTGCTGGATGGCAAGATCAGCCGGGGCAAGTCGGAGCGGATTTCGGCGGTGCTCTGGTTCTCTGATCTGGTGAACTACACGAAGATCTCCGACAGCGCCTCGCCCGAAGAAATCCTGCCGATGCTGAACGCCTACAGCGATCTCGTCATCACGGCGGTACATGAGGCCGGCGGCAATGTGCTGAAGCTGATCGGGGACGGGGTGCTGGCGATCTTCAAGGCCGACGCGCCGGCCGATGCCTGTTCGGCGGCGCTGAAGGCCGAACGGGTGTTGCACGAGAGACTGGTGACGCTGAACAACGAGCGCGCCTTCGAGGAGCGACCGACCACCGACGTCTATATCGGCCTGCATATCGGCGACGTTTTCTATGGCAATATCGGCAGCCAGGAGCGGCTCGACTTCACGGTCATCGGCCCCGCCGTCAACGAGGTCAGCCGCATCGCCTCGCTCTGCCGGTCGGTCGATTTCAACGTGCTGATGTCGTCCGATTTCGCCGCTGCCGTTCCCGAGGCCGAGCGTGGCGCGCTGGCCTGCGTCGGGCGCTACGCGCTGCGCGGCGTGCAGCGGCCGCAGGAGCTCTTCACGCTGGAGACCGCGGGCACCATCCGCTGATCAGCGCAGCACGGATGCAATCAAATTTTACAAGACTGTCGCCTTCCTGAATTAGAGACTTATATGCTCGGGCGAAGGGGTTTTTGCGCCTCTTGACCGGATGACGCGGCGGGTCGCTGCGTTGGAGAACACTCAGTCCAACAGGAGAACGGCATGCAGATCAATCGCACAGGTTCCGCACAGTGGTCGGGCGGCATCAAGGACGGCAAGGGTCAGATCTCGACGCAGAGCGGCGCGCTCAAATCGTACCCTTATGGCTTTGCCAGCCGCTTCGAAGGTCTCCCGGGCACCAATCCCGAAGAGCTGATCGGCGCCGCCCATGCCGGCTGCTTCACCATGGCGCTGTCGCTGATCCTCGGCGAGGCCGGCTTTACCGCAACCAGCATGGAAACGACGGCGAAGGTGACGCTCGAGAGCGTCGAGGGCGGCTTCGCGATCAGTGCCATCCTCTTGACGCTGCGCGGCACGGTTCCGAATTGCGACGAGAAGACCTTCATCGAGCTCGCGGGCAAGGCCAAGGCGGGTTGCCCGGTTTCCAAGGCGCTGGCCGCGGTGCCGATCACGCTGGATGCGCAGCTGGCGTAAGCGACTAATTTATCGATGGTTTGAGATGCCGCGGTGCTTTGTGCCGCGGCATTTTTTGTTTGCGGGTGTGGGAAGACCCCTCCCCAACCCCTCCCCACAAGGGGGAGGGGCTAAGCCGTGGCACCCACAGCGCCACCCTCTCTCGTTGGCGATTGTTGAGAGGCTTCAACTTGGCTGGGAGGGTGCGCCCAGCAAAGCCCCTCCCCCTTGTGGGGAGGGGTTGGGGAGGGGACTTTTGCAAAAGCGAGGAGGGGACTTCGCCGCAACGCAAAAGATTGACTTTCGCCTCCTGATGTCTTACGACTGACGAAATTCAAAAATCGTCAGTCGTAAATCAACACGGCAGAAATCATGAGCGACACCGCTGAAAGCATTCTCGAAGCGACAAGACAGGAGAATGCGACGCGCATTCTCGATGCGGCCGAGCGGCTGTTTCGTCACTATGGCTACGCCAAGACCACCGTCGCCGATATCGCCCGCGACCTCGGGATGTCGCCGGCCAATGTCTATCGTTTCTTCTCTTCGAAAATAGAAATCCACCAGGCGATCTGCGGGCGCATGCTGGCTGCGAGCTACCAGCAGGCCTATGAGATCTGCCATCTCCCGCTCAGCGCTTCCGAGCGGCTTGGCCGCTACGTGCGCGGGCAATACGAGATGACGGTCGAGACCATGCTCGATCAGGAAAAGGTGCACGAGATGGTGGTCGTCGCCATCGAGCGCGACTGGCATGTCATCGAGAGGCATGTCGACAGCATTCACGATCTGCTGGCCGAGGTGATCCGCGAGGGTATCGATTCAGGCGAGTTCGTCGATCAGGATCCCGCCGCCGCATCGCGCTGCTTTGGTGCCGCCACGGTGACGCTCTGCCACCCGATCATGGTGGCGCAATGTCTTGCCAAGACCAATCGAGCGACGGTGGACGAGCTGATCGACTTCTCCATCAGGGCTTTGAAGAGATAATCGGCCCGCGCGGCCGCCAACAATTCAACACACAAACATACCGGGAGTGCGAAAGATGATTTCGCTGAAGACAGTCAAGTTGCCGTCCGTTGCCAGTCTGGCCCTTGTCGGCGCCGTTTCGCTCGCGCTTTCGGGCTGCAGCGAGGAGAAGAAAGCGGAGACCAAGGAGATTCTGCGGCCGGTCAAGGTCGTGGAGATCGCCAAGGCGGGCGATACCCGCGCGCTTGATTATTCCGGTGCGGTTAAGGCACGCGTCGAGATGAACCTCGGCTTCCGCGTCGCCGGCAAGATCACCGAGCGCCGCGTGAATATCGGCGACCGCGTCCAGCCGGGCGATGTGATCGCGCGCATCGACGCGACCGACTACGAGCTCGCGACAAAGACGGCGGAAGCCAATCTGGCGGCGGCCGAAAAGGGCGTCGGCACGGCGGACCTTGCCAACAAGCGCGCCCAGCAGCTGTTCGACAAGAGCGTGACGGCGAAGTCGCAGCTCGAGCAGGCATCGCTCAGCTATGACCAGGCCGTCTCCACGCGCGATGCGGCTCGCTCCTCTCTCGACCAGGCGAAGAACCAGGTGAGCTATGCCGAGCTGAAGGCCGACCAGAGCGGGATCGTGACGGCGATCAGCGCCGATACCGGCACGGTCGTTGCCGCCGGCACGCCGGTTGCTACCGTCGCGCTCGACGGCGAAAAGGAAGTGCAGATCGCGGTGCCTGAGAACGACATAGCCGAGTTCAAGCCGGGCAAGACGGTCAAGGCGAGCTTCTGGTCTTCGGCCAAGCTGGTGCTCGATGGCAAGGTGCGTGAGGTCTCCGGCAGTGCCGATGCGCAGTCGCGCACTTTTGCCGTTCGTGTGAGCCTGCCGCATGACGATCGCGTCCTGCTCGGCATGACGGCGACGATCGAGGCCAGCGTCAGCAACGCCAACACCCATGTCGCCATCCCGCTAGCCGCACTTGCCGAGAAGGACGGTAAGAAGATCGTATGGGTGGTCGATCGCGACCAGCAGACCGTGCATGCCCGCGACGTCACGATTGCCGATTTCACCGGTGACGGCGTCAATATCGTCGACGGGCTGAAGACCGGCGATCTCGTGGTTGCCGCCGGCACGCAGTTCATGACCGACAATCTCAAGGTCAAGCTGCCGGGCCAGCAGTCGGCATCCGCCGAAACTGCGGCCGAGACCGGCGACGTCGTTCGCTAAGCGGTCAGGAGAGGGAACGGGACAATGGACAACTCCACCACCGAGAAGAAGCCCTTCAACCTGTCGCGCTGGGCAATCGGCCATCCGAGCATCGCGCGCTTCCTGTTCGGCCTGATCCTCATCACCGGCGTGCTTGGGCTGATGCGGATGGGGCAGAAGGAAGACCCCGATTTCACCTTCCGCGTCATGGTCGTGCAGGCCGTGTGGCCGGGCGCCTCGATCCAGGAAATGCAGGACCAGGTGGTCAACAAGATCGAGCGCAAGCTGCAGGAAACCCCGCATATCGACTGGGTGAAATCCTATACGCGCGCCGGCTCCGCCGTCATCACGCTGCAGATCAAGGGTGACACCAACGGGGCTGACGTCGCCGACGCCTTCTACCAGGTGCGCAAGAAGGTCGGCGATATCTCCAACGAGCTGCCATCCGGCCTGCTCGGTCCCTATTTCAACGACGAATTCGGCGATACCTTCATCACGCTGCAATCGATCAGCGGCGATGGCTACAGCTATCCGGAACTGAAGAAATTCGCGATCCAGGCGCGCGACATGCTGTTGACGACGCCGGGTGTCGAGAAGGCCGTAATCATCGGCGATCAGCCGGAGAAGATCTACATCGACGTGTCCTCGCAGGCGCTTGCCGAACGCGGGCTGACGATCGTCGGCTTGCAGAACGCCATTAAGGGCCAGAACAGCGTCGATCCGGCCGGTTCCGTCGATACGGGCACCCGCTCGGTGCGCATCGCCGTGGAAGGCGACGTGACCAAGGCCGCCGATATCCGCGAGCTCCGCCTCAAGGCCGGCAACCAGGTGACCCGCCTCGGCGACATCGCTACCGTCTATTCCGGTCTTGAAGATCCCTATCAGCGCAAGTACCGCTTCAATGGTCATGAGAGCGTCCAGGTCGGCGTCGTCATGGCCAAGGGCTACAAGGTCACCGATGTCGGCAAGGATGTCGAAGCGACTTACAAGCGCTTCGAGGAATCGCTGCCCTACGGCGTCTCGGTCGATCAGATCTCCAACCAGCCGGATGTCGTGACCGATGCGGTCAGCGAGTTCATGCATGCGCTGGGTGAAGCGCTGGCCATCGTTCTCGTCGTCTCGTTCCTGTCGATCGGCTGGCGTTCGGGCCTCGTCATCGCGATCGCCATTCCGCTGGTGCTGGCTGCGACCTTCGCCATCATGTACGAGCTTGGCATCGACCTGCAGCGTATTTCGCTCGGCGCGTTGATCATCGCCCTCGGGCTGCTCGTCGACGACGCGATGATCGTGGTCGAGTTGATGGAGCGAAAGCTTGAGGAGGGGCTCGTGAAGATCGAGGCGGCGAGTTTCGCTTATTCATCCACCGCCTTCCCGATGCTGACGGGCACGCTGATCACCACTGCCGGGTTCATTCCGGTTGGCTTCGCGGCCTCCACGGCCGGCGAGTATGTCCGCACGCTGTTCTACGTCGTCGGCATCGCGCTCGTGGTCTCGTGGTGCGTCGCGGTGTATTTCACGCCATGGCTCGGCTACATGATCCTGAAGCAGCGCCAGCATGCCGGCGGCGCGCATCATGATGCCTTCGACACCAGCTTCTATCGCCGGCTGCGGTCGACGGTGGGCTGGGCGGTGCGCCACCGGATCATCGTCGTCGCCATGACGTTGGTGACCTTTGCCACCAGCCTCTGGGCCTTCCAGTTCATTCCGCAGAACTTCTTCCCGCAGTCCTCGCGCCCCGAGATCCTCGTCGATCTCTGGCTGCCTGAAGGCACCAGCATCAAGGAAGTCGAGACGCAATCGAAGGCGCTCGAAGCCAAGATCATGGATGACAAGGACAAGAAGTTCGTCGCCACTTATATCGGCGAGGGCGCGCCGCGCTTCTTCCTGCCGCTCGACCAGCAGCTTCCGAACCCGAATTTCGCGCAGCTCTTGATCATGGCCAATGACGAGCCGGCCCGCGAACGGCTGATCGTCAAGCTCCGGACCATTCTCGCCGAAGACTTCCCCGATATCCGTGGGAAGGTCGATCGTCTGTTCCTCGGTCCGCCGACCGGCTGGCCGGTGCAGATGCGCGTCATGGGTCCGGATCGCCAGGAAGTCCGCAGAATAGCCGACCAGGTGAAGGCGAAGTTCCAGGAGAATCCGCTGCTCGGCGCCATTCATGACGATTGGCTGGAGCAGGTGCCGGCGATGAAGCTGGTGATCGACCAGGACCGCGCCCGTGCGCTCGGCGTCACTTCGCAACGCGTCCGCCAGATGCTGCAGACCGCGATGTCCGGCGCGCCGCTCGACGATTTCCGTGATGGCGAGGAGACAGTGTCGATCGTCGCCCGCGAACCGGAAGCCAATCGCTCGCTGCTGTCGGCCGTCAATTCGGTCTACGTGCCGACGGATTTCGGCGGCTTCGTCCCGGTCTCGCAGATCGCCAAGGTGGTGCCGGTGCTTGAACAGGGCATCGAATGGCGGCGCGACCGCCTGCCGACAATCAGCGTGCGCGCAACGCTGCCTGACGACGTGCAGTCGAACGACGTGGTCATGAAGATGTATGCCGACCTGCAGCCGCTGCGCGACAGCCTGCCTGCCGGCTACAAGGTCGAGATCCAGGGCGGTGCCGAGGATTCGGCCGAAAGCCAGGCCTCGATCGCCGCCAAGGCGC
Organism: Rhizobium sp. S163; assembly: GCF_030380805.1. NCBI lineage: Bacteria > Pseudomonadati > Pseudomonadota > Alphaproteobacteria > Hyphomicrobiales > Rhizobiaceae > Rhizobium > Rhizobium sp. S163. The sequence goes on from NZ_JAUDSA010000036.1 coordinate 16,339, forward strand.
CAATCATGCTTGTCGTGATCGTGTTGCTTCTGATGGCGCAGCTGCAGCACTTCGGCAAGGCGATGCTGGTGTTGGCAACCGGTCCGCTCGGGATCATCGGTGCCGCGGCAGCCCTCCTGATCTCCGGCGCGCCCTTCGGCTTCGTCGCGATCCTCGGCGTCATCGCGTTGCTCGGCATCATCATCCGCAACTCGATCATCCTGATCGACCAGATCGACCAGGACATCAAGGCGGGCATGCACCGGCAGGAAGCGATCGTCGGCGCGGCCGTGCGCCGTTTCCGCCCGATCATGCTGACGGCGCTGACGGCTGTGCTCGCGCTGATCCCGATCTCGCGCGGCGTCTTCTGGGGCCCGCTCGCCTACGCCATGATGGGTGGCATCCTGGTCGCCACGGTGCTGACGATCCTAGTTCTGCCGGCGGCCTATGCGTTGTTCTTCGGCAAGGAGCCGAAGGGCAAGGAGGATGAGGCTGTCTCGTCCGGTGAGGATGACGCGGCAGATCACCGGCATCCGCCGGCGATTGCGGCGGAGTGAGAATGCAGACGGCGCGGTGAGAACCGCGCCGTTTTTGTGTAGGGTTATCTTTATAGGACTATCGATGAGAACTGAGGGTGTGCCCCCCTCATCCGACCCTTCGGGCCACCTTCTCCCCGTAGGGGAGAAGGGGAGGTTGAGCGAGCGGCCAGCTCCAGGTCTCTTCTCCCCAACGGGGAGAAGGTGCCGGCAGGCGGATGAGGGGGCCTCACCCGCTGACCTATCGAAAGCCGCGAGCTCCCCCAGCCACACTCAAGCGTGCGCCGACTCCCAGCCCAACATCGCCCGCTTGCGCGTCAGCCCCCAGTGATAGCCCGTCAGCGCGCCGCTCTTGCCGAGCGCGCGGTGACACGGCACCACGAAGGAGATCGGGTTGGCGCCCACCGCCGCCCCCACCGCCCGCATCGCCGTCGGGCGGCCGATGTCGCTGGCGATGTCGCTGTAGGTGACCGCCTTGCCGAAGGGGATCTTCAGCAGGCTCTCCCAGACCTGAACCTGGAAATCGGTGCCAATAAGCACCACACGCAACGGCTGCTCGGATGTCCAGCGTCCCGGCTCGAAGATGCGCGCGGCGTAGCCGACCGTCGCCTCCCGGTCCTCGACGTATTCGGCATTCGGCCAGCGGCAGGTCATATCCTCGAGGCAGGCCGCCTCGCCGCCGATATCGGCGAAGGCAAGGCCGGCAAGGCCGCGGTCGGTCGCCATGACCAGCGCGATGCCGAAGGGTGACGTGTGAAAGCCGTAGCGGATCGTCAGCCCGCCGCCGCGCGCCTTCCATTCGCCGGGCGACATCGCCTCGTGCGTGACGAAGAGATCGTGCAGTCGCCCGGGGCCGGAGAGACCGACCTCGAAGGAGGTCTCCAGCAAGGGCAGCTCTTCCTTGCGCAACAGCCGCTTGGCATGATCGAGCGTCACCGCCTGCAGGAAGGCCTTGGGCGAAAGCCCCGCCCAGCGGGTGAAGGTCTTTTGCAGCTGCGTCGGCGATTGATTGAGGCGCATGGCGATCGCTTCCAGCGACGGCTGCTCACGGTAATCCTCGGTGATCAGCTCGATCACCTGGCGGACAGTCTCGTAGTCGGGACCATCGGGCGTGATGTCTTGGTTCAGCTTGGCTACCATGTTCATGATCTTTCTCCTTGTCACAAGGAGATAGTCAAGCGGCTTCGCTGAAGCCACCCGATTCTTGCACCTGAATTAGATGATTGTCAGATACGCTGCTTGACCGTCGCCAGCGCCCGCTTGAACGCCTTGGCGAAACTTTCGCGATCGTCGGGGTTGAGAAAGCCGCCGATATCCGTCGCCCGCCCCTGTCCGTAAATATGCATGGACAGGATGCCGATCTCGTCGTCGCGGCGCACGGAAAAGCGTGTCCAGAACGGATTGAAGTGATGCTCGACCGTGCGCCCCGAAGGCGCGATCTTGCGCACCGCGATATCGGTGCGCGACACGGTCACCATCTCGCGTGCCCTGGCCGAGCGATAGTTCAACCGAAAGGCGCCGTAGAGCAGCAAGAAATCGAGGCCGAAGAAGAAGCCGATCGGCCAGGCGCCGGTGGCGATGAAGAACAGGCCGTAGAGCAGGCAAACGCCACCCGTCAGCAGCAGGAGCACCCTGAACCCCTTGCGGCCGAGAGACCGGTGGGGAAAGAGCTCGGCTGAAAACACGGGCTGGTCCAAAACCGCCGGCTGACCAGCGCTGTCGGCGTTGCTTTCCATCATGGCTGCCGAGTATAGATTGTCCATGTCCAGTCCGAAACTCAAATCCTCCGCCACATCGTCGCAGCCTGAAAAACCCGTCGTTCGCCGCAAGAAGAAAACGAGCGTCCGCTCCGTCTATAGCGAGGCCGAGCGCGAGGAGATGTTCCGCCGCTTCTCCGTGCAGCGGCCGGAGCCGAAGGGCGAGCTGGAGCACTCCAACCCGTTCACGCTCGTCGTCGCCGTGGCGCTCTCGGCGCAAGCGACCGACGCCGGTGTCAACAAGGCGACGCGCGCGCTCTTCAAGATCGCCGATACGCCCCAGAAGATGCTCGATCTCGGCGAGGAGAAGGTGCGCGACTACATCAAGACGATCGGGCTCTATCGCAACAAGGCGAAGAACGTGATTGCCCTGTCGCGCATGCTGGTCGATGTCTTCGGCGGCGTGGTGCCTCAGACGCGCGACGAGCTGGTGATGCTTCCTGGTGTCGGCCGCAAGACCGCCAATGTCGTGCTCTCCATGGCCTTTGGCCAGGCGACCATGGCGGTCGATACCCATATCTTCCGCATCGCCAACCGCATCAAGCTGGCGCCGGGCAAGACGCCCGACGAGGTGGAGGAGCGGCTGATGAAGGTGGTGCCCAAGCACTACCTCTACCACGCCCATCACTGGCTCATCCTGCACGGCCGCTACACCTGCAAGGCCCGCCGCGCCGAATGCGAGCACTGCGTCATCGCCGATCTCTGTCGCTCGCCGGAAAAGAGCTGCGACATCCCGGCGCCGCTCGTCGAGCTGCCGCCGCAGGTGATCGGCGAAGCCGTCGAGTAGGAAGGATCAGACCCGAACGCCGAGTTCCCTGCGCGACAGCAGCTTGTGCAGATGCACCATCATCCCCGCGGCAAACAGTGGCGTCAGCAGATTGACGATCGGGATAGCCAGGAAAGCGGTGATCACGAGGCCGGCGAGAAACACCGTCGGCGCATGTTTCTGGCGGAAGAGCCGCGCCTCGGCGGGCGGGCGGAAGCGCATGGCGGCGAACTCGAAGAATTCCCGGCCGAGCAGATAGCCGTTCACCAGGAAGAAGGCGACGAGGTTGACGCCGGGAATGAACAATAGGAACAGCGCCACGATGTTGCCGACGATGACGACGCCGAGGAACTTGATCGAGCTCAGCATCGCCGGGCCGAGCGGCATGGCGGTGCCGGGCACGTCTTCGGGATAATCGCGCTTTTCCACCACGTCGGCGACATCGTCGAGAAACAATCCGGCGATCAGCGCGGTGACTGGTGACAGCAGAAGCGCCAGCCCCAACGCCAGCCCGATTCCCGCCATGATGGCGAAGACGAAGCCCAGCCAGCCTGCCCAATCAGGCATCGCGGGAAAGAAGCTGGCGATCCAGGGAAAGACGAAAGCCATGAAAGCGCTGCGCAGCGCCAGCCACAGGCCGATCAGCGCGAGCACGGTCAGCCCGAGCACTTTCCAGAATACCGATCGCGTTTCCGGGGCGAAAAGGTTGGTGATGGAAAGGCGCGCCGCTTCGAGGATCATGGTGACGTCTCCGGTTGTGGCGATGATGTAGGAATCTGATCTTTGAACGGCAAGGCTGAAATTATTTCGCCGGATTGAGGGAATTGTTGTTCAAAAGCCTTTCATAATATATATTTAAATCAGCATCTAAGATTACTTGCAGGGCGCTCCGAATATTTGCGGACGCAAGGATTTGTTTCAAGCAGACAGGAAACATCACCCAAAATCGGGACAGCTGCCGTGGAAGACTTTGTTCAGAAGCTCCGCCAATACGCGAAATCCGGCACGCCCGCCGAACGTCGCATCGCGAAATATTTCACCGAACACTTGAGTGATCTTCCGTTCGAAACGGCAGCCTCGGTGGCCGACCGGCTGGACTTGAGCCCGATGACCGTCGGCCGCTTTCTGCGGGCGCTTGGCTATCAGGGGCTCGACAGCGTCAAGGTGCAGATCCGCGACGTCGCCGGCGTTTCGGCCACGCAGATGCAGGCCTCGATGTCGGAACTGCAGGTCGATGCCGCCGATGGAAAGCCGCTCGCCGTGCTCGTTGCCGAGCAGATCCAGGCGCTGCATCACATCTATCATCTCACCGGACAGCAGCACTGGACCGACGCCGTGGCGATGATCCGCGCGGCAAGCGAGGTGTTCATCGCCACCCATGTCTCGCAGGCAAGCTTCGCCACGCATTTCAGCCAGCGCCTGACGCAGGCGCGCGATGGCGTGCATGCGCTCGACGGCAGCGGAAATCGCTTCGCCGAACTCTTCGCGCGCGTCAGCGGCGAAGGCGCGCTGCTTGTGATCATCGACAGCCAGCGGTTCAAGAAAGCCCGCCTGCTGGCGCGCATCGCCCGGCGCTACGGATACAAGGTCGTGCTCATCAGCGCCCAGAGCGCCAACTGGGTGCTCGACCAAGCCAATCTCATCCTGCCGCTCCCGCCGACCCGGCCGGGAGAGCAGGACAACCTGCCGCCGGTGATCGCGCTTCTCGACTGTCTGTCCTCGGCGGTTGTCAGCGCTGTCGGCGACGAAGCCGTCGCGCGTGCGAGCCGCATGACCGAATTCAGCGTCATGCTGGGCGAAGAGCCAAACCGGTAGCGATCCGAAATCTATTCCATCGCCTCGAGCTCGGCGCGATGGCGATACATGGCGAGCAGCCGGCGGTAATCACGATCGTAAAGCGCGCGCTTGCTCTCGTCGGGAACATGCACGTCGCCACCGGGATACATCGCCGAACCCGCCGTGGCGAGATCCGCATGCAGGCCGCAGGCGACGGAAGCCGCCATCGCGGTGCCGAGAAGCACCGCCTCGTTCATCTTCGGCACCACGACCTTGCAGCCGGTCGCATCCGAATAGAGCTCCATCAGCACAGGGTTCTTCACATGCCCACCCGCCACATGCAGCGTGTCGGGCGCGTATCCATATTCCTTCATCCGCTCAAGGATATGGCGGATGCCGAGCGCGATCGCCACGCCGGTGCGCCAGTAGAGAGCGCAGAGCCCATCGAACGAGGTGTCGAGCGTCAGGCCGCTGACAGTGCCGACCGCGTGCGGGTCGGCAAGCGGCGATCGGTTGCCGTGAAAATCGGGCAGCACGAAAATCCGGGCGCCGAAGGCATCGCCCTCTTCCGCACGCAGCTGCGATATCCGCGACACGATCTTCTGGTGCAACGCCGCCGTCGGCTCGCCGCCGGCCGCATGCATCCTGACGACATGGTCGAGCAAAGCTCCCGTCGCCGATTGCCCGGCCTCTACCAGCCAGGTGCCGGGAAACACGGCTTCGTAGTACGGTCCCCACATGCCGTGGCTCGGGCGCCGCTTGCGCGAGAACGAGACGATGCAGCTCGACGTGCCGGCGATCAGCGCCAGCTGCCGTTCCAGCCGTTCCGGATCATGCGCGTCGCCGCCGAGCGTTCCGAGCGCGCCGGCATAGGCGTCGATCATGCCGGAAGAGACGTGACAGGCCGTGGTCAGCCCGAGCGCCGAGGCGGCCTCCTTCGTCAGCGTGCCGACGCTGCCGCCGACCGCAACGGTGTCATCGGGCAGCTGCCCCCGCGCTTGTAGGTCATCGAGGCCGATCTGCTCGAGAAAATCCTTGCGCCAGCCATCCTGGAGATGGGCCAGATAGTTCCACTTGGACGTCAGCGTGCAGCGCGATCGCGCCAGCGAGCCGGTGGACTTCCAGGTCATGAAATCGGCGAGGTCGAAGAGATAGCCGGTGTTCGCCCATGTGCCCGGCAGCTTCTTCTTCAGCCACATCAGCTTCGGCATTTCCATCTCGGGCGACATGAAATGCCCGGAATGCTCCAGCACCTCGTGGCCGGTCGCGGTGCAGAAATCCGCTTCCTTCAGCGCCCGGTGATCGAGCCAGACGATGGTGTCGAACCGGCGCTCGCCGCCGGTCGACACGCTGATCTGCCCGCCATCGATATCCCGGACCACAAGCGAACAGGTGCCGTCGAAACCGATCGCGCCGACGCTCTCGGGCGCGGCGCCCGATTGCTCCATCGCGCGGCGCACGGCGATGCACACCGCCGACCATATATCCTCGGAATCGTGCTCGGCGTGGTTTTCGCGGGGCCGGTTCATGATGATCGGATGATCGGCCTTGCCCAGCAGCTGGCCGCGCGCATCGAAGACGCCGGCGCGTGCGCTGCCCGTGCCGATATCAACAGCAACCACATGCTGAGGCATTAAAGGTCGTTCCCGTCCCGCTGATGTTTTTTGATAAGGTGGATCAAATCCGGCATGACGTCAAACGTAGCGTCGGGGGAAAGGCGGTCAAGCTCGTCGCGATAGCCGGCGAAATTGGCATGCGAGCCGCCGGTAAAGGCAAAGACGGTCATGCCGGCCGCCTTGGCGGCCTCGATGCCGGCGGGGCTGTCCTCGATCACCACGCAGTTGGCGGGATCGACCTGCATCTGGCTTGCCGCATGCAGAAAGAGATCCGGCGCCGGCTTGCCGTTCTTCACCATCGAGGCGCTGAAGATATTGGGCAGCCGGTCGATCAGCCCGGTAACGGTGAGCGACAGACGGATACGCTCCACCTGGCTGGACGAGGCGACGCAGCAGGGGATGTCGAGCGCGTCGATCGTATCCGCGATGCCTGCGATCGGCTTCAGCTCGGTGCGGAAGCGCGCGTAGAGATCGGTGCGGATCTGCTCCAGAAAGGCTTCGCCGGGATGGACGTTATATTCGGTCTTCATCGTCTCGATCACGGTCGCGAGGCTGCGCCCGAGAAAGCGGCCATACACCTCATCCTCGGTGATCGGCACGTTCAGATCGTTCATGGCCTTGACGAGAACGGTGACGGAGATCGGCTCGCTGTCGACGAGGACGCCGTCGCAGTCGAAGATCACAAGCCGTGTTTCAGCATCAGCCATGACACATCCAATCAGGGTTCAAGACATTGCAGGCAAAGATGGTTGGATAGCGGCGGGGAACGCCCGCCGCCTGATGCTTATGCCGCGAGCTTGTTGTCGAGGTAAAGCTGCAGCGTCTCGCGCGTGCCCTTTTCCCACAGCGTCTTCAGCGCATGCGCGAAGCGCTTGCGGAAGAGCTCGGACTTGGCGACCTCGCCGAAGATGTCGTCGAAGGCAAGGAACGCCATCGGGTCGTCCTTGGCCTTGATCGCCGCCGCATGCAGCCGGTCGGCGCTGGCATCGTTGAAGACGATGTCCTGGCCGGTATCGGTCTTGCCGGCGAAGTAGCGGCACCAGAGGGCGGAGACCAGCGACAGGCCGATCACGTCACGGCCCTGGTTCAGGTTGTCGAGCGTCGACGGCAGGATGAACTTCGGCTGGCGGTTGGAGCCGTCCTGCGCCAAGCGCGGGATGGTGTCGGCGATCTTCGGGTTGAGCAGGCGGTGCTCGATCAGCGCGAAATAGTCCGTCAGCGACGTATTCGGCACCGGCGGCACGATCGGGATGATCTCGTCCTTCTCGAGCTTGGCGAGGAAGGCGCGGATCAGCGGGTCTTCCATCGAATCATGCACGAAATGGATGTCCATCAGCGCCGCCGGATAGGCGATCGCCGCATGGCCGCCATTCAGGATGCGGATCTTCATGTGCTCGTAGGGCGTGACATCGGGCACGAAGGTGACGCCGACATTCTCCAGCGCCGGACGACCGGCGGTGAACTTGTCTTCCAACACCCACTGCTTGAACTCTTCGCAATAGACGGGCCAGTTGTCCTCGATATCGAAGACGTCCTTGAGCAAGTCGATCTCGCGCTGGCCGGTGGCCGGCGTGATGCGGTCGACCATGGCGTTCGGGAAGGCGACATTGGCCTTGATCCACTCGGCAAAGGCAGGATCCGACAGCGCCGCCGTGCCGACCACCGCGTTGCGGGTGACGATACCATTGTGCGGAATGTTGTCGCACGACATGACGGTGAACGGCACGAGGCCCTTGTCCTTGCGCGCCTTGAGACCGGCGACGATCAGGCCGAAGACGGTCTTCGGATCGGCGGGGTTCTTTCCGTCGGCTGCGATTGCCGGATGATCAGGATTAAACTTGCCGGATGCGTCGATGAAGTAGCCGCCCTCGGTGATCGTCATCGAGACGATGCGGATTTCGGGGTCGGCGAGCTTGGCGATGATGGTCTTGGCATCGCCAACCGGCAGGATGTCGATCATCGGCGCGGTGACGCGCGCCGAGGTCTTGTTGTTGTCCTGCTCGACGACGGTCGTGAGAAAGTCCTGGGCGGCGAGCTTGTCGCGCATGGCGGCATCGGACGGCAGGATGCCGGCGCCGATGATCGCCCAGTCGTGAGCCTCGCCCTTGTTGAACAGGTCGTCGAGATAGATTGCCTGGTGGGCGCGGTGGAAGTTGCCGACGCCGAAGTGCACGATGCCCGCCTTCAGCGACGCCCGCTCATAGGCCGGTACAGCGGCTGTCTTAGCCGCGTCGGAAAGCGTTGCCAGCGATAGTTTGCACGTCATGTCTCAGTCCTCTTGAAGGTCTTCAGGGTCTAACGACCCCGGTACTGGCGTGCCGGGCACCTCGTCCGGCACGCGCTCTCTTCCCCACCCCGGATGCCTCGCTCAGATGGCGAGGCCCTGCTCGTTGAACCTGTGAATGCGGGCCTTGTCTGCGGTCAGGTAGACGGTGTCGCCGGCCTTGGCCGGGAAGCTGCCGTCGCCGCGCGCCGTCATCTGGCCAATGCCCTCGACGTTGACATGCAGGAAGGTGTCGGAGCCGAGATGTTCGGCGACCACGACCTTGCCCTTCCACTCGCCGCTCTCCATCGAAAGCTGGATATGTTCGGGGCGCACGCCGAGCGTCTGCGAGCCCTGCGGCACGAAGTTCATCTTCGGCGAACCGATGAAGCCGGCGACGAAGAGGTTGCGCGGCTTGGAATAGAGTTCCATCGGCGAGCCCACCTGCTCGATATTGCCGCGGTTCAGCACCACGATCTTGTCGGCCATGGTCATCGCTTCGACCTGGTCGTGGGTGACGTAGATCATCGTCGTCTTCAGCTGCTGGTGCAGCTCGCTGATCTCGAGGCGCATGTTGACGCGCAGCGCCGCATCGAGGTTCGACAGCGGTTCGTCGAACAGGAAGGCTGACGGCTGGCGCACGATGGCGCGGCCGATCGCGACACGCTGGCGCTGACCGCCCGAAAGCGCGCGCGGCTTGCGGTCGAGATAGTCGGTGAGGTTGAGGACGCGGGCTGCGTCCGCCACCTTCTTGTCGATCTCGGGCTTTGCCATGCCCGCCATCTTCAGCGGGAAGGCGATGTTGCTGCGCACGCTCATATGCGGATAGAGCGCGTAGGACTGGAACACCATGGCGAGCCGGCGTTCGGATGGCGCGCTCTCGGTGGCGTCCTTGCCGTCGATGACGATCTTGCCGCCGCTGACATCCTCGAGGCCTGCGATCAGACGCAGCAGCGTGGACTTGCCGCAGCCCGACGGGCCGACGAAGACGACGAACTCGCCGTCCTTGATCTCGAGATCGATCGAAGGGATGACCTTGGCTTCGCCGAAGACCTTCGAAACTTTCTGAAGGGTAATGCTGCCCATGTTTCTCTCCCTTGTTTCTTATTTCACCGCGCCGAACGTCAGGCCGCGGACGAGTTGTTTCTGGCTGAACCAGCCGAGGATCAGGATCGGGGCGATTGCCATGGTCGATGCTGCCGAAAGCTTGGCGTAGAAAAGTCCTTCCGGGCTGGAATAGGAAGCGATGAACGTCGTCAGCGGCGCAGCCTTGGAGGCCGTGAGGTTGAGCGTCCAGAAGGCTTCGTTCCAGGACAGGATGATGTTGAGAAGAAGCGTCGAGGCGATACCGGGCACCGCCATCGGCGTCAGCACGTAGATGATTTCCTTGCTGAGCGAGGCGCCATCCATGCGCGCCGCCTCAAGGATCTCGCCGGGGATTTCCTTGAAGTAGGTGTAGAGCATCCAGATGATGATCGGCAGGTTGATCAGCATCAGCACCACGACGAGGCCGATGCGGCTGTCGAGGAGCCCGGTGTTGCGGAACAACAGATAGATCGGGATCAGCGCGCCGACCGCCGGCATCATCTTCGTCGACAGCATCCACATCAAGACGTCCTTGGTCCGCTTGGTCGGCGAAAACGCCATCGCCCAGGCGGACGGAACCGCGATGATCAGGCCGAGCAGCGTCGAGCCGAAGGAGATGATCACCGAGTTCAGGAAGTGGCTGAAGTAGTTCGATCGGCTCTGCACCTCCAGATAGTTCTCCGTCGTCCAGTGGAAGAACAGGAACTGCGGCGGCGATGCGATAGCGTCGGCTTCCGACTTGAAGCTGGTGAGGAAGGTCCACAGGATCGGGAAGAAGAGCACGATGCCGATGGTCCAGGCGACCGCCGTGACGATCACCTTGCGCTGGGTTGTGATGCGTCTGGCCATCTCAAGTCTCCAGGTTCTTGCCGACGATGCGGACGAGGAAGATAGCAACGATATTGGCGAGGATGACCGCGATGATACCGCCCGCCGACGCGCCGCCGATGTCGAACTGCAGGAGCGCCCTGTTATAGACGAGGTAGGTCAGGTTCGTGCTGCTCGTGCCGGGGCCGCCATTGGTGGTGACGAGGATTTCGGCGAAGACCGAGAGCAGGAAGATCGTCTCGATCAGGATGACGACGGTGATCGCGCGCGCCATGTGCGGCAGGATGATGTAGACGAACTGCGAGAAAAAGCCCGCGCCATCCATCTCGGCCGCTTCCTTCTGCTCTTCCGACAGCGACTGCAGCGCGGTCAAGAGGATCAGCGTGGCGAAGGGAAGCCACTGCCAGGCGACGATCAGGATGATCGAAAACAGCGGCATGTTGGCGAGCCAATCGACCGGCTGCGCGCCGAACAGGCGCCAGATATAGGCGAACAACCCGTTGACCGGGTTCATGAACATGTTCTTCCACACCAGCGCGGCAACGGTCGGCATGATGAAGAACGGCGCGATCACGAGAATGCGCACGATCCCCTGACCGAACATCGGCTGGTCGAGCAGAAGCGCCAGCGCGATGCCGCCGACGATGGTGATGACGAGGACGCTCAAGACCAGAACGAGCGTGTTGATCAACGCGTCGAAGAAGGCCGGATCCGTCAGGAAGAATTCGTAGTTGAGGAAGCCGAGGAAGCGATTGTCGCTCGGCATCAAGAGATTGTAGTCGATGAACGAGAAGTAGATCGTCATCACGAGCGGGACGATCATCCACGCGAAGAGCAGGAGCACCGAAGGTGCCATCATCATGCGCGCCGCGGAGCGGGTGTGTAACGTTGCCATGGTTCACCGTCTTTTCTGAAAGCGGATGGCTGCAAGGCCTTAGGGACAAAAAGGGCCGCCGATGCAGTTCGGGCAATTCGGCGGCCTAGGGGTGCGGCGTGCAGGCGCACGCCGCATGTCTCGGGAGGCTTACTTGGGGTAACCAGCCTTCGTCATTTCGCGGGTCGTCAGCTGCTGAGCGCTCTGCAGGGCCTGATCGACGGAGATCTGACCGGCGACGGCTGCCGAGAACTGCTGGCCGACGGCCGTACCGATGCCCTGGAATTCAGGGATCGCGACGAACTGGCCACCGGTGTAAGGCACCGGCTTGACGGTCGGCTTCTGCGTGTCGGCTGCCTTCATCGCATCAAGCGTCTTGGCGGCGAACGGAGCGGCCTTCTGGTAGTCGGCGTTTTCGTAGAGCGAGGTGCGCGTGCCCGGAGGAACGTTTGCCCAGCCTTCCTTGCTTGCGACCAGTTCGCCGTAAGCCTTGTCGGTCGCCCAGGCGACGAACTTCTGCGCGGCTTCAGCCTTGGTCGACGTCGCCGGGATGGCGAGGTTCCAGGACCACAGCCAATTGCCGTGGTTCTTCATCTCGCCCTTGGTCGGGAACAGAGCGTAACCGACCTTGTCGGCAACCTTCGATTCCTTCGGGTTGGAGACGAACGAAGCGGCGACCGTCGCGTCGATCCACATGCCGCACTTGCCGGTCTGGAAGAGCGCCAGGTTTTCGTTGAAGCCGTTCGAGGATGCACCGGGAGGGCCGGCTTCCTTCATCAGGTTGACGTAGAAGCCAAGTGCTTCCTTCCATTCCGGGCTGTCGAACTGGGGCTTCCAGTTTTCGTCGAACCAGCGGCCGCCGAAGGAGTTGTCGAGTGCGGTGACGAACGCCATGTTCTCACCCCAGCCGGCCTTGCCGCGAAGGCACATGCCGTAGACTTCCTTGTCCTTGTCGGTGATCTTCTTCGCCGCATCGGCGATGAAGTCCCAGGTCGGCGCGTCGGGCATCTTCAGACCGGCCTTTTCGAAGAGGTCGGTGCGATACATGATCATCGCGCTTTCGCCGTAGAACGGCACGGCGTAGAGCTTGTTGTCGACGGTCAGCGCAGCGCTGATCGCGGGCAGCAGATCCTTGGCGTCATACTTGTCGCCGAGGTTGTCGAGCGGCAGAAGCCAGCCCTGCTTGGCCCAGATCGGAACTTCGTAGTTGCCGATCGTCAGAACGTCGTACTGGCCGCCCTTGGTCGCGATATCGGTCGTGACCTTCTGGCGCAGCACGTTTTCTTCGAGCGTTACCCACTCGAGATCGATGCCGGGGTTCTTTGCCTTGAAGTCATCCGTGAGCTTCTGCATGCGGACCATGTCGCCGTTGTTGACGGTCGCGATCGTCAGCGTTTCAGCCGAAGCCATGCCCGCGAACGCCAGGACGGAGCAGGCGCCGAGCAGAAAAGTTTTAAATGTCATGATCTTCCTCCCAGAAGATGTTAGCGAGCATTCGCTTTGCTCATGGGCAATTACTCAATGGCAGGCGACAAATGTCAAGCTCCAATCGTTGCTGCAGCCGCGAAACGATGAGCTATCCTGCTGATTTAAAAAGAAATAAATTTTTGCCCACTATGTGAGCAAATACTCGGCCACCTCTTCATCGGTGATCAAACCGTTGATCTGATGACCGGTAACCGCTGCCTTGATGGCCTTCATCTTGCGCTTGCCCTTGCCTATCCCGATCACCACGGAGGTCTCGCGCGAGGGGATCGGAGCGGACGCGACGCGCTCGTTGATCGGGTTGTCGAGCAGCTTGCCCTCGCTGTCGAAAATCCAGCCGCAGATCTCGCCGACGGCGCCATTGTCCATCAGCTCCATCATCTCGGCCTTCTCCAGGAAGCCGTCGACGCAGAGCGGTCCGTCGATGCCGAGTTCGCCGATACCGACGAAGGTCACGTCGGCCTGCGCGCTCATGTCGAGCGTCGAGCGCACCAGCTGCTGGGCATGCAATGTCTCGCGCTCTTCGGCAGAGGTGACGAGAACCGGCAGCGGCATCGGGAAATGCCGCGCCTTGACGGCATCGGCCATGCTGAAGATGACGTTGTAATAGGCGGCCGATCCGTCGGGCGCGATGTTGCCGGTGAGCGAGACGATGCGGTGGTTGATGCATTCGATCGCCGGCAGTTGATCGACCGCGGCCTTCAGCGTTCGCCCGGTTCCGACCGCAAGAACGATCGGGTCGGTCTTCTTCAGCCAGCGCTCGATCTCGGCCGCCGCCGCCTCGGCGATGCCGACGGTTGCGGCACCGGCGCCCGGATCGCTCGGCACGATATCCACCTGCCGCAGCCCGTATTTGTTGCGCACGGCATTGGCAAGCTCCAGACAGGCGGCGATCGGGTGATCGAGCCGCACCTTGATAAGCCGCTCGGCCACGGCAAGCGACACCAGCCGCTGTGCCGATTGTCGCGAAATCCCCATGGACGAGGCGATCTCGTCCTGCGTGCGCCCGGCCACATAGTAGAGCCAGCCCGCGCGCGCCGCGTCATCGAGACGACCAGAAGTTTCGGACTTTTTCACCATCGACTATCCATTGCGCGCGACTGCGCCGGCTTTCGCCAGCAAAGCATGTGGTTGAAGCTATGTTCGCGCCAGATCAAAACAAAATTCGGGCAAATGTCGAGTGCATTGAGAAATTGCACAATCTATTTTAGCCTCGATGCAAGCAGTGGATGGTGCTCAGCCCCGCCATTGCGGCGCCATCTTTGCCCGCGAAGCCATGCTTGACCTGAGATCGAACGGCACGCTAACTATGTGCCAGAGGGAAAAATCGTGCGAATTCTGCTGGTTGAGGACGACAAGATGATTGGCGAGGCGGTGCGCGATCACGTCGCCGCGTCCTTCCATGCCGTCGATTGGGTGAAGAACCTCGCCGACGCGGAAGCCGCCACGGGTCCGGTCGAATATGGATTGGTGCTGCTCGACCTCAATCTTCCCGATGGCAGCGGCGTCGATTTCCTGCGCAAGCTCCGCGGCCGCGACATTCGCGCGCCCGTCATCATCCTCACCGCCCGCGACCAGATTTCCGATCGTATCGAGGGACTGAACGCCGGCGCCGACGACTATCTCGTCAAGCCCTTCAACCTGGGCGAGCTTGAAGCCCGCATCATGGCGGTTGCCCGCCGCTACGACGCCAACCCGCATCCGGTGGTGCAGATCGGCGATATCGAAATCAACCGGCCGCAGCACAAGCTCTCCGTCGACGGCGCCTCCGTCATTCTCACCAGCCGCGAATGGGCGGTGCTTGACCTCCTGACCGCGCGCCCCGGCGCGATCGTCTCCAAGGATCGTATCGAGGAGGCGCTCTACGCCTTCGGCTCGGAAATCGAGAGCAACACGGTCGAGGTCTATGTCAGCCGCCTGCGCAAGAAGATCGGCAAGGATCGCATCCGCACAGCTCGCGGCATCGGCTACACACTCGGATCACAATGAAGCGCGAACGCAGTATCACCCGCCCGCTCATCACCGCGCTGACGACTGTGATGGTCGTCTTCTGGCTCATCGCCATCGGCCTCAGCATCCGCGTGATGCAGCATGAGTTCGACGAAATCTTCGACAGCGCCCAGCAGGAAACCACCGAGCGCCTGCTGGCGCTCATCCTCGACGATATGGACCAGCGCGGCATCAGCGATCCGCATGGCATCGCGATGCTCAACACAGCCGCCAACCGGGAATACCTGACCTATCAGGTTCGTGACCCATCCGGAAAGATCGTGCTGCGCTCCAACGACGCCCTGTCGGAGCCTTTCCCCGCCCCGCTCGAGCCGGGCTTCTACGACAGCGACACGGCGCGCATCTACACGGAGAAGACGTCGGACGGCACGCTCTTCCTGCAGGTCGCGGATCGCTTCAAGAACCGGCGGGAGGCTGTGCGCGAAAGCGCCGTCACCTTGCTCATTCCGCTGATCGCGCTTATCCCGGCCAGCATCTTCGCCATCTGGTTCATCGTCGGCCGGGCGCTGAAGCCGCTGGATACGCTGCGCCAGGATATCGGCACCAAGGACGGCGGCAATCTCGCTGCCTTGGAGAGCACCGGTCTGCCGAAAGAGCTGAAGCCGATCGCCCGCTCCGTCAACCTTCTGCTCGGACGCCTGCGTTCCGCGCTGGAGGCCGAGCGCGAGTTCACCGCCAACAGCGCCCATGAACTCAGAACGCCGATCGCCGGCGCGCTGGCGCAGACGCAGCGTCTTGCCGAGGAGCTGCCCCCAGGACCAACCAAGGCCCGCGCCCATCAGGTCGAGAGCTCGCTGGTCAATCTAGGGCGCCTCGCAGAAAAGCTGCTGCAGCTTGCCCGCGCCGAGGCCGGCATCGGCGGCAGCGCCACGGCCACGGACCTTCGCCCGGTGCTCGACATGATCGTCACCGATTACGAACGTGACAGCCGCTCGCAGGGTCGCCTGCGCTACACGGCCGCGCCTGCGACAAAGCTGGTCCGTAACGCCGACATGGACGCCTTCGGCATCATCCTGCGCAACCTCATCGAAAACGCCCTGGTTCACGGCGACCCGGAGCTACCGGTCGATGTCAGCCTTGACGAGAAGGGCGTGGTCCGTGTCGTCAATGGTGGACCTTTGGTAGCGGAAGGCGATATCGCGACGCTGAAGAAGCGCTTCCGGCGCGGCAATACCAGCGCATCGGGATCCGGCCTTGGCCTGGCGATCGCCGAGCGCATCGTCTCGCAGATGGGTGGAACGCTCGACCTGATCTCGCCGGCCAGCGGCCAAAATTCAGGCTTCGAGGCCCGCATCACGCTGCCTGCCTGATCAGGGTTTGGGCTTGCAAATCGCACCGAACGGTGCGAGCAGATTCTAACCGTTTGGAACAAGCAGAATACGAATGATCATCTCCTTCGACATCGGCGGCTCGGCGATCAAGGGTGGCGTTGCCCTTTCCGAAACCGAGATCACGCCGCTCGGCCGCCGCCCGACCCCCCTCGATGATTTCGGCGCCTTCGTCGATACGCTGCGAACCTTCATCGCGGAAGCCGGCGGCACGCCGACGCTGCTGTCGATCTCGATCGCCGGCGTCGTCGATCCGGATACGCAGCTGCTCACCTGCGCCAACATTCCCTGCATCCACCAGCGCACCATCGCAGCCGATCTTCAGGCCGAGCTCGGTGTGCCGGTTCTGGTCGCCAACGACGCCGACTGCTTCGCCATGGCCGAAGCCGGCCTCGGCGCCGGTCGCGGCCACCGCATCGTGCTGGGCGTCATCCTGGGCACCGGCGTCGGCGGCGGCGTGATCGCCAATGGACGGCTGATCAACGAGGCGGGCGGCTTTGCCGGCGAATGGGGCCACGGCCCCATCGTTGCGCTGCGCGCCGGCCACCCGCCGGTCGAGATCCCGCATTATGCCTGCGGCTGCGGCCAGAGCGGCTGCGTCGATTCCGTCGGTGGCGCGCGCGGCATGGAACGCCTGCACAAGACCCTCCACGGCCTCGACTTCACCAGCGAGGAGATCATCGGCCAGTGGCTGGGCGGCGAGGAAAAGGCCACCCGCACGATCGACGTCTACATCGATCTCCTTGCTTCGCCCCTGGCGCTGACCGTCAACATCACCGGCGCCACCATCGTGCCGGTTGCCGGCGGCCTCTCCAATGTGGAGCCGCTGCTGGATGAGCTCGACAAGGCAGTGCGCCAGCGCATCCTGCGCAAATTCGACCGCCCGCTCGTCGTGCGCAGCGAATGCCGCGTCGAGCCGGGGCTGATTGGCGCGGCGTTGCTGGGATTGAAGGCGGAAGCGGAGATGTTGGGGTAGCCCCCCGCAGAGGCGGAGCTAGCAGCCCCCTCATCCGCCTGCCGGCACCTTCTCCCCGCTGGGGAGAAGAGACTCGGGGCGGGCCGCTTGCTCCATTTCCCTTCTCCCCCGCGGGGAGAAGGTGGCCCGAAGGGTCGGATGAGGGGGCCTCACCCGCCCGACGGTTCTATTCAATCAACGGCACACCCGCCGACGCTTCCAATCAATACTTCGACGGAACGTACAACTCCGGCGGCAGAACCTTGCGTTCATAATCCGGGTTGAACACGCGCTCGGGCAAGGCGATCTCCTCGTGCGGCACGTCCTCGTAGGGGAACTGCGACAGCAGATGGTCGATGCAGTTCAGGCGGGCGCGCTTCTTGTCGTTGCCTTCGACGATGTGCCAAGGGGCTTCCGGGATGTTGGTGCGGGCGAAGGTTTCTTCCTTGGCCTTGGTGTAGGCTTCCCAGCGGATGCGCGACTGCAGGTCCATCGGCGACAGCTTCCACTGCTTCAGCGGATCGTGGATGCGCACGAGGAAGCGCAGCTGCTGTTCCTCGTCGGTGATCGAGAACCAGTATTTGACGAGGCGGATGCCGGAACGGACCAGCATGCGTTCGAATTCGGGCACGTCGTTGAAGAACTGCTCGACCTGATCCTCGTCGGCAAAGCCCATGACGCGTTCGACGCCGGAGCGGTTGTACCAGGAGCGGTCGAAGAGCACGATCTCGCCGCCAGCAGGCAGATGCGGCACGTAACGCTGGAAGTACCACTGCGACTTCTCGCGGTCCGACGGAGCCGGAAGCGCCACGACGCGGGCGACGCGCGGGTTGAGGCGCTGGGTGATGCGCTTGATGACGCCGCCCTTGCCGGCGGAATCGCGACCTTCGAAGATCACGACCACCTTTTCCTTGTGATAGGTGACCCAATCCTGCAGGCGGATCAGCTCGGACTGCAGCGCGATCAGCGAACGGAAGTATTCGATGCGCGGCATCGATGGCGGGTGTGCCTTGCGGTAGATCTTGCGGATTTCCTCGGACAGCGCCGGCTCGGAGAGCTCGAGCTCATAGTCTTCATCCAGCGTATCGGCCAGTTCGGCCTCGAGCCAGTCGGTTGAAGGCGTGCCTCTCATGGTGGTCATCTCGATCCCTGTTCAGATTTGTCGCTTCGGACGCTTGCGGAGGTGTCTTGCTTTGCGCCGCATGACGATATCATGAAAGCACGCACGGCAAGGCCACTCATGGCGCCAAATAAGCAGCGTGTCATGAAGGATATATGACGCTTCGGCCGGACGCGGAGATGCGTGCGCAAAGTGGTCGGCAGGTGAGCGTGCTGCCGGCCTCTCGGATCAGCTCAGCGCGTCGGGGCGGTTGGCCTCTTTGACGTGGTCGTCGCTGTGCTTGCTGCGAATGCGGCGCACCGTGAGCCAGACGCCGAGGACGACGAAGGGCACGGCGGCGCCGGTCAGTGTCTCCGGCGCGATCTCGACGCCGACGCCATGCAGAAGCTTGGCGAGATAGCCGACGAGGCCGATGACGTAATAGGAGATGGCGGCGACCGACAGGCCTTCGACCGTCTGCTGCAAGCGCAGCTGCAGATGGGCGCGCTTGTCCATCGAGGCCAGGATCTCGGTGTTGAATTTTTCCAGCTCGACATCGATCCAGCTGCGCAGAAGGGCCGTGGCGCGGGCGAGCTTGCGCGACAGGTCCGCCTGCCGCTCCTCGACCGACTGGCAGGTGCGCATGGCGGGCGCGAGGCGACGTTGCAGGAAGGCGCCGAGCGTCTCGTTGCCGGGGAGCGCCTTTTCGGCCAGCATGGCGACGCGCTCGAGCACGATGTTGTAATAGGCGCGGCTGGCGCCAAAGCGATAGAGGCTGAGGGCGGCATTGGCCTCGAGCTCGGCGGCGAGTCGGGTGATCTCCGAGAGCGTGGCGTCGGCTTCGGCGCGCGCATGCTGCTTCATGCCCTGCGTGATGGCGGTGAAGCTCGTCTCGATCTGGCGGATCTCGGGCGACAGCGTCTGCGCCAGCGGCAGGCCCATCATCGCCAGCGTCCGGTAGGTCTCGATGTCGAGCAGGCGCTGGGCGAGCATGCCGCGGGCGCCATCCGTCATGCCATGGTCGAGCACCAGGAACTTGGTCAGCCCATCGCCGTCCTGGCGGAAATCGGTGATCACGGTCGCCTGGCTGTCGGCCACCATGCTCTGGCAGAGGCTGGTCGGATCGAAGTTGGCGATGACGTCGGCGACATCCTCGCTATCGGGGCGGATCTCGATGCGAACGCCGGAGATGAAGGGGCCGGGTGCCGCGAAGCTGGCGCCGAAGGGATTGACCGGGATCTCGGCGCCGAACTCCGCCGGCGCCGGCGTGTCCCAGAAATAGGTCGAGAATTCCGTGTGGCGCTCCCAGCGCAGCGTGCCGCTGCCCCAGCTCATCGTGTGATGGCTGGTGTCGGCTGCGGGCGCCGGAACACCCTGGGCGAGCGAGAGCGCCTTCAGGATCGCCTGGTCGGCGACGAAGTTGGCCTCGGTGAGGAAGGCGACCTGGAAGATGACGCGGGAGACGGGGATGAGCTTATAGGGGCGCGAATGGATTTCGCCGAGCGCGCGGGCACGGACATCGGCTACGGGAAACGAAAAGCTACGCTTCGACAAATCTTGCCTCCTGACTGTGCCCCCACGGCCAGTTCTTCCCTTGGCTATTATCAAATGGCCCGGCGCGTACGACGTGGCGGTTTGACGCAGAACGATCATGCGCCGGCCAATCACGCCATGTCGAGCGTTTCAGTTCCGCCCGCTGGACCGATATCAGTGCGATGCCGGCAATGGCCAGCGCGTCACCTTGCCGGCAAGCAGCGCCCACCAGACGATGACCGGCTGCAGGGCGAGGCGCGGCAGATGATACCAGCAGCCCAAGGTGGCCGTGGTCGAGCCGAGATCGTCGATGGCGTGCTTTATGTTGGCCGGGAACACACAGACGGCATAAAGCGCCAGGCAGATACCGGCCGAGCGGCGTAACCGTTCAGTCGTCAGGCCGATCGCGCCGGCAATTTCGCAGAGGCCGGTGAACGCGATCACCTCGGCCGGGAAGGGAACCCAATCCGGGGTGATCGACAGGAAAGCGGCTGGAAAGAGCAGGTGCGCGCAGCCGGCGATCATGTAGAGGCCGGCCAGGACAAATCTGCCGGTTGGGCTTTCCGCGCGGTCGGTGGAGGCATCGTCTGCGGCTTTGGTCATGCAGCGTTTACGCAAATGACCGGCGTCTGGATGATGCGACGTATGTCCGCCGATGCGCTCGATGCGTCAGGCGGCGTCGGCGAGCTCGATCAGGGCGCGGGCGGCGCTTTCGTCTGTGATCAGCGTGTTGCAGCCGATCCGCTTGATGGTGGCGCTGATGGCAACCGCGCGGTGGGCGCCGCCGGAGGAGAGCACGATGTGCTTGGCCTTCTTCAGCGTATCGAGATCGACGGACATCACCCGGCTGTTGATCGAATGATCGACCGTGTTGCCGTCCTTGTCGAGGAAATTGAACATGGTGTCGCAGACGCAGCCGGCATCGATCAGCTCCTGCAATTCGCCCTTGGAGATCCATCCCTCCGACAGCGAGGTCGAATGCGGGCCGATATCGCCGCAGCTGACGATGGCGAGATCAAGCGTCTCGGCGAGCCGGTAGATGGTGTCGAGGCCGCATTTTTCGATGAGGTTGCGCTTGGTCTCGGTGGAATCGACCAGAAGCGGCGCGAGGAACATGTAGCACTCGGCGCCGAGCTGGCTTGCGAGCCGCCAGGTGTAGTCGATCGGGTTGGTCTGGTGGACAGCGACGATGCCGCCGAGCAGCGAGACGACCTTGCAATTGTCGCGGCGCGGCGGGCGGAAGCTCGACAGCGAGGCCGTCATGGTGCGGCCCCAGCCGACGCCGATCGTGTAGTTGTCGGGAATGGCTTCGGACAGAAACTGGCCGAGCGCCAGGCCGACGCTCTTGGCGAGCGCATTCGGATCGGAGGTGACGGGCGCGGGCACCACGATCGCCTCGTCCAGGCCATAGGCGCGTTCCAGCTTCACCGACAGCTCGACGCAATCGCCGATCGAATCGTTGATCCAGATCTGCACCTCGCTGCGCTTCATCGCCTCGTCGAGCAGCCGGATGACGGTCGTGCGGCTGATGCCGAGTTGCTCAGCGACATCTTTTTGCGTCAATCCCTGGTTATAATAGAGCCAGGCAGCGCGCAGTCTGAGCGAGGAGGCTTCCGAATAGGCGGTGTGCGTGCCGCGTTTTAGCTTGACCACATCTCCTCCAAAGGCAAAGGCGCCCTAGATCCTGCTCAAGACAGGGCATGGTTTGTCGCCGCGATAATGACCGGTGTGACACTTATGTCAATTGAAATGCACAAATGTCCTTGACATTATGGCCCTGGAATAGCGATAGTCTTGGTAACTGGTCGTTCCGTCCATTGTAGGAGGCACTGTGCGGGCATATGGCAAATCGCAGCGGTCTTGCGCCGGGGCTGGATTGCCCTTGGACGTCTTCGTTGCGGCAGCCCGAGACGGGAACGATGGAGTACTCGCCGACGTTTATGATGTAAGCCAAACGCGCGGGCACGATTTCACAGACAGCGACTTCAAAGACAGTACGGGCAATCCGTAGATCACCTCATTCGCCGGGCCTCAAGTGCTCCGGCTCGCAGCTCAAGTCAAAAGGACACGTGACCATGACATCCAAGCTTGACCAACTCCGCGAGATCACCACCGTCGTCGCCGACACCGGTGACATCGAAGCCGTTGCCCGCCTGAAGCCGGTCGATTGCACGACCAACCCGAGCATCGTTTTGAAGGCACTCGGCACGCCGATGTTCGCCGACGCGATCAAGGAAGCCGTTTCCTGGGGCAAGAAGCAGGGCGGCAATTCCGAAGCCGTTGCTTCCGCCGTTGCCGACCGTCTCGCCGTTTCCGTCGGTGCAGCGCTCTCCAAGCTCGTTCCCGGCCGCGTTTCGACCGAAGTCGATGCCGACCTCTCCTTCGACACCAAGGCGTCGGTTGAAAAGGCTCACGGCATCATCGCCGGCTACAAGGAACGCGGCATCGAGAAGGATCGCATCCTGATCAAGCTCGCTTCCACCTGGGAAGGCATTCGCGCCGCCGAAATCCTGCAGAAGGAAGGCATCGACTGCAACCTGACGCTCCTGTTCTCGCAGGCCCAGGCGATCGCTTGCGCCGACGCCAAGGCGTTCCTCATCTCGCCCTTCGTCGGCCGTATCCTCGACTGGTACAAGAAGTCGACGGGCAAGGAATTCACGCCTGAGGAAGATCCCGGCGTACTCTCCGTTCGCGAGATCTACAACTACTACAAGGCCAACGACATCAAGACGATCGTCATGGGCGCCTCGTTCCGCAGCGCCGGCGAGATCGAAGCACTGGCCGGTTGCGACCGCCTGACGATCGCGCCGAACCTGCTCGACGAACTCTCCAACGACCAGGGCAAGCTGGAGCGCAAGCTGTCGCCTGAGGCCGCCAAGCCGATCTCCAAGATCGCCGTCGACGAGAAGACCTTCCGCTGGATGATGAACGAAGATGCCATGGCGACCGAAAAGCTCGCCGAAGGCATCCGTGCCTTCGCCAAGGACCTCGGCACGCTGCGCGCCATGGTCACCAAGGAACTGCAGCTCGCAGCCGCCTAAGGGTTTCGGGTTCGTGAATGAGGAAAGGGCGGTGCCGGTGGCGCCGCCCTTTTTTGTGTTGTGGGCACCTCTCCACCCTCATTCCTGTGCTTGTCACAGGAATCCAGCCACGGCGCGTCCGCGCCGTGAATGACCCTTTGCGGTGTCTCTGGCAGAAAAGAGTCCTTTCGCCGCGCAGACGCGCGTCGGCTGGATTCCCGCCACAAGGGCGAGAATGAGGGAGGGTGGGGTGCGCTTGCCGTATCAAAGCAGGCGTAGAGGGGGCGGCGATGGGCGACGGCGCCGCCCGACATCCGTTACTCCACCGCCCAGATCCGCTTGGCATTCCCTTGGTACAGCTTGTCGCGTTCTTCGACGCTGCAGCCTGATGTCAGCGCGTGCGTGGCCGCCACCCAGGGCGTCAGGCCGCCGCCGAGCGTGCAGACGGGCCAGTCGCTGCCCCAGACGATCCGGTCCCAGCCAAAGCTTTCGATCGTGTGCTCGACATAGGGGCGCAGGCTGTCGACCGACCAGCGTTCGAGATCGCCGTAGGCAATGACGCCGGAGATCTTGGCGGTGATGTTGGGGCGGCGGGAGAATTCGGTGATGCCGCGATGCCAGACCGCGCTCATGCCCGACTTGATCGGCGGATTGGCGCAGTGGTCGAGGATGAAGCGGACACCGGGGTTAAGGTCGACAAGATCGAGAATGCGTTCGAACTGATGCGGGAAGACGCAGAGATCGAAGGTTAGCCGGGTATCAGCCATCCGCGCGACGTTCTCGCGAAACAGCGGCCGCTCGGAAGTGTCGTCGGGCGCCACATGCAGCACGCGGCGGAAGCCCTTGATGAAGGGGTCGGCGAGGCAGCGTTCGAGATAGGCCGGAAAGCCCTCTTCCTCCGGACGACAGGCGGCGATGGCGCCGCGCACGAGGCTTTTGGGTCTCTCGGCGATCTCCTTGATGAAGGCTGTTTCCTGCTCGATCGCATCACCCGATACATCGACTTCCATGTGCAGCACATTGGTGATGCCGCAACGAAGCGCGTCGCGGGCGTAGTGCTCGTAGAGGCTGTCGCGGTTCAGATCCGGCACGTCGGGGAGCCAGGGATAGTGCAGGCGGTTACGATCGATGACGTGCAGATGTGTGTCGAAGAGCATGCGGTTCCTCCCCCTTCATGCAGGCTTTTCTTGCCGTCCTTCAGTCTCCCGCCGGATTTTTGATCGATGACGCGGGCCTCGGCCTCCCACCCGTGTCAGCGTCCGGCGTCGGACAATGTGATTGACGACATAATGAATATAATGTTTGCATATGAATGAATGCGCCGCAAGCGCCACGCATAATGGGAGGAATTATGAGCCACGGTCTGGAAGGCAAGAAGGTCGTCGTCACGGCGGCCGGTCAGGGGATCGGTCGCGCCAGCGCGGAGCGGTTCATTTCGCTCGGCGCCCATGTCTACGCCACCGACATCAACCAGGCGTCGCTGTCGACGCTCGCGGGCGCGACGACCACGGTTCTCGACGTGCTCGACGGAAACGCGGTGCGCGCCTTCGCAGACGAGATCGGGCCGATCGACGTGCTCTTCAATTGCGCCGGCTTTGTGCATGCCGGATCGATCCTCGATTGCGAGGAGAAGGACTGGGATTTCTCCTTCAACCTCAACGCCAAGGCGATGTACACGACCTGCCGCACCTTTCTTCCAGGGATGCTCGACAAGGGCAAGGGCTCGATCGTCAACATGGCGTCGGTGGCATCAAGCGTGAAGGGCGTGCCGAACCGCTTTGCCTATAGCGCATCGAAGGCCGCCGTGATCGGGCTCACCAAGTCGATCGCTTCCGATTTCGTCGCCAAGGGCATCCGCGCCAACGCCATCTGCCCGGGGACCGTCGACAGCCCCTCGCTGCACGAGCGGCTGCGCGCCACCGGCGATTACGACAAGGCGCTCAGCGACTTCATCGCCCGCCAACCGATGGGCCGGATCGCCACCGCTGAGGAGATCGCGGCGCTCGTCACCTATCTCGCCGGAGACGAGGCCGGGTTCACGACAGGCCAGATCCATGTGGTCGATGGCGGCTGGACCGGCTGAGATGATATTGCTCTTGCCGGTATCAAGCTGATATCGTTGGTGATCTCGCAGCGGCGGAGCATTTGATGGCAGAGGTTACGTCAGGCGGCAGCGGCCGTCCCCTTCGGTTGCTGCGCAAGCACGCGATCTTCGTGATCGCGGTGCTCGTCGGCCTTGCGGTCTTTCTGCTTCTGACGACGCGCGAGGTGACGGCACGCAATCTGTTGGCCGGCTGGAACGTGGCCGCGGTGATGTTCATCGTAGCCACATGGCGGCGGATGCTGAAGGCGAGCGTGGCAACGATCCGCAAGCGTTCGGCCGATCTCGATTTCTCGGATTCGCTTCTGATGTTCCTGTCGATCTCGGCGGCCCTTGCCAGCATCGCCGGCATCGGGCTGGAGCTGCATCAGGTCAAGGAGGCAGCGCCCAGTGTCGCGCTCGGCCGGGCCTTGGCGGCCGTCGTCACCATCCTGATCTCCTGGGTGTTCCTGCACACGCTGTTTACCGTGCATTACGCGCACCGCTTCTACGGCGGCGACGATGATGGCGACGGCGTCAAGGGAGACGGGCTGAAGTTTCCCGAGGGGCTGGACGAGCCCGTCTACTGGGACTTTCTCTACTACTCCTTCACGATCGGCGTCGCCTCGCAGACGGCGGATGTGGCGACGAGCTCGACCGTTATGCGCAAGCTGACGCTGCTGCATTCGGTGCTGTCGTTTCTCTTCAACACCACCATCCTGGCGCTCGCCATCAATGTCGGCGCAAGCCTCCTTTAGAGGTAGGCGCGCGCGATAGAGCCGCTTGGCAATCTGGTGTAAGAGAGGTTTTCTTCACCTGGGGTTGTTTTGGGGGCTTCATGGGGTCGTTGTCGCGCGAGAGATTGGCGGCGCTTGCCGGTTGCGATGCCGAGCAGCTGGATGCCGTAGCGCGGCTTCAGATCATCGAGGCCGGGCCGGATGGCTATGCGGCGAGCGATGTCAGCCGGCTGCGGCTGGTGCTGGCGCTGAATGCCGCCGGCATCGCGCTGGAGACGCTCGCCACCGGTCTCAGGCAGCAGATCGTCTCGCTCGATTTCGCCAGCCAGCTGATGTTTGAGCCGGTCACCATGTCGGACAAGTCGCTTGCGGACGCGCTCGTTGGTGCGTCGCTCGATCTTGGCCGCGTCAACGCGCTGCATTCCAGCGCCGGGCTTTCGCCGATGTCGCCGAAGCGGGCGCTGCGGGAGGATGACGAGGAGTTCATCCGGCTGATCACCGAATGCACCGGGCTCGGTGCTTCCGACGAGGGCATGCAGCGGGTGCTCAGGGTCTTCGGTCAGTCGATGCGGCGCTGCGTGGATACGATGCGCGATCTCTTCCGCGCCGAAGTTGAGGAGCCGATGCTGGCGGCAGGGCTCAGCCATCGCGAGGTGCTTGCGGCGGGTGCGGCCACGCGGCTTTCGCTGCAGCGCATCGGCATCCGCATGCTTTTCCTGCTGCAGCGGCGAATGCTCGAGGAGGCGGTGTTCGACAATGTGGTCGGGCGGCTGCAGGACGCCTTGCGCGGGCTTGGTGCCGAGGCCGAGGGCGATCAGGCGCTGCCGGCGGTGGCTTTCGCCGATCTCACAGGCTTCACGGCACTGACGCGCGATATCGGCGATGTCAGGGCGGCCGAGAAGGCGGCGAGCTTCGAGGCGCTGGCGCAACGTCTCGCCAACCTTGCCGGCGGGCGTATCGTCAAGCCGCTGGGCGATGGGGTGATGATGCTGTTTCCGGATGCGGAGGCGGCGCTGAAGGCGTCACTGTCGCTCATCGCCGAGAGTGCGGCGCATCAGTTGCCGGAGGTGAGAGTGGGTGTTGCGACCGGTCAGGTGGTGCCGCGCGATGGCGACATTTTCGGCCACACGGTCAACCTGGCGGCGCGGATCGCATCGGTCGCCGCACCTTCGCAGGTGCTTGTCTGCGGCGGCACGCATGATGCCGCCACAGACGAGAGTTCGGAAATGGATTTCGAGGCGCTGGAACCGGTATCGCTCAAGGGCGTCGCCGATCCCGTGTCGCTGTTTTCGGTCAAGGCCGGGCTATAAGATTGCTTGGCCGGCCATCAGCGCCAGGATCAGGAAGATCACGAAGATGATCAGCGCGATACCGAAGAGAACGCGCGCGATCGTCGCCGTCGCCGCGGAAATTCCGGAAAAGCCGAAGAAGCCCGCAATCAGCGAAATCACGAAAAAGATAAGAGCCCATTTCAGCATGGAGGCGTTCCTTCTAGTTGGTCCGATAGAAGACGCGCCAGAGCGAAAAAGGTTCCATATCCAATGAGATAGCGGTTCGATTTATCCGCTTCGGATAAAATGACGCCGGCACAATTGCTCGCGCCGGCGTTGCTCTCGAAAACCGGGTCGCGCTTATCCGTGGTTGATCATCACGTGGCGGACGGCGGTGTAGTCTTCCAGTGCGTAGACGGACATGTCCTTGCCGTAGCCCGATTGCTTCAGGCCGCCATGCGGCATCTCGTTGGTGAGCATGAAGTGGGTGTTGATCCAGGTGCAGCCATATTGCAGGCGGGCGGCGGTCTTCATGCCGCGGCTGATGTCCCTGGTCCAGACCGACGAAGCCAGGCCATAGTCGCTGTCGTTGGCCCAGGTGACGGCATCCTCGACATCGGTGAAGCGGGTGACGGAAACGACGGGGCCGAAGACCTCGCGGCGAACGATCTCGTCTTCCTGCGTGGCGCCGGCAATGACAGTCGGCGTGTAGAAGAAGCCCTTATCGCCCGATGTCTTGCCGCCGGTGGTGATCTCCATGTGCTTGTGCTCGCCGGCACGCGCCACGAAGCTTTCGACGCGGTCGCGCTGGCGCTTGGAGATCAGCGGGCCGATCTCGTTTTCCGCGTCGTCGGCGAGGTTGAACTTGATCGAGGAGACAGCCGAAGAGAGGTCGGCGACGAACTTGTCGTAGACCTTGGCGTCGGCATAGATGCGGCAGGCGGCGGTGCAGTCCTGGCCGGCATTGTAATAGCCGAAGGTGCGGATGCCTGACACGACCGCATCGATATCGGCATCGTCGAAGACGATGACCGGGGCCTTGCCGCCGAGCTCCAGATGGGTGCGCTTGACGGTCTTTGCGGCCGCCTGCAGCACCTTCTTGCCGGTTGCGACATCGCCGGTGATCGATAGCATCGAGATCTTCGGATGGTTGATCAAGGCGTTGCCGACGCTTTCGCCACGGCCGAGGATGACGTTGACGACGCCCTCGGGCAGGATGTCGGAGAGGAGCTTCGCCATCTTCAGCGCCGTCAGCGGCGTTTGCTCGGAGGGCTTGAAGACGACGGTGTTGCCGCCGGCGATTGCGGGCGCCAGCTTCCAGGCCATCATCATCAGCGGGTAGTTCCATGGCGCGATCGAGCCGACGATGCCGACGGCGTCGCGGCGGATCATCGAGGTGTGACCGGGCAGATATTCACCGGCGACCGGGCCGTGCAGGTTGCGCACCGCGCCGGCGAAGAAGCGGTAGCAATCGACGATGGCGGGGATCTCGTCGTTCAGCACCGCGTTGATCGGCTTGCCGCAGTTCAGCGCTTCCAGCGTCGCGAAGCCTTGGGCGTCCTTCTCGATCGCGTCGGCGATCTTGAGCAGATAGCCGGCGCGCTCGCCGGGTGTCGTCTGCGACCATGCGGAGAAGGCTTTCTCGGCGGCATCGACGGCGGCGTCGATCTGGCCGAGCGAGGCCTCGGCAAGGCTCAGCACGGTTTCGCCGGTCTTCGGGTTCAGGATGTTTTCTTCGATCTCGGTGCCCGCTTCGAAGCGGGATCCAATCAGCATCGCGGTGTCCATGATGTTCTCCCTTGTTATCGGTGGGGCGGGATGGGGGTATCCCGCGCTCCGGTTATTTTCCTGCTCCGGCGACCTGATCGCCATCGCGCGTGAGGTAGTAGGCTGCCAGGATCGGCAGGAATGTGACGAGCACCACGACCATGGCGACCACGTTGGTGACGGGGCGCTGGCGCGGGCGGATCAGCTCTTCCAGCATCCAGATCGGCAGCGTCGATTGCTGGCCGCCGGTGAAGGTGGTGACGATGACCTCGTCGAAGGAGAGCGCGAAAGCCAGCATGCCGCCGGCCAGAAGCGCCGTGCCGATATTCGGCAGGATGACGTGGCGGAAGGTCTGGAAGCCATCGGCGCCGAGATCCATCGAGGCCTCGATCAGCGAGCCCTGGGTGCGGCGGAAGCGGGCGACGGCGTTGTTATAAACCACCACGACGCAGAAGGTGGCGTGGCCGAGCACGATCGTCCAGACAGAAAAAGGGATGTCGAACAGGCTGAAGGCCGAGCGCAGCGCGATGCCGGTGATGATGCCAGGCAGCGCGATCGGCAGGATGACGAGCAGCGAGATCGCCTCGCGGCCGAAGAACTTCGTCTGGCTGACGGCGGCGGCGCAGAGCGTGCCGAGCACCAGCGCGATCGCGGTGGCGATGCAGGCGACCTGCACGGAAAGCCCAAGGGCCGCCCAGACATCCGGCCGGTTCCAGGCGATGCCGAACCACTGCAGCGTCAGCCCCGGCGGCGGCCACTGGTAGCTCTTTTCCTCCGTCGTGAAGGCGTAGACGAAGATCAAAAGGATCGGCAGGTGCAGGAAAAGCAACCCGCCGGCGGCGGCGATTTTCAGCGCGATCGGCGCGCGTTGGCCACGGTCAGAGCGCATCGAAGGCTCCCTGTTTCTTGGCCAGCCACAGATAGGCGGCCATGATGACGATGGGGACGACGGAGAAGGCGGCGGCGAGCGGCACGTTGCCGGCCGTTCCCTGCTGCGCGTAGACCGCCTGGCCGATGAAGAGGCGCGAGGAGCCGATGATCTGCGGGATGATGTAATCGCCGAGCGTCAGCGAGAAGGTGAAGATCGAGCCGGCGACGATGCCGGGCAGCGCCAGCGGAAAGAGCACGGTGCGGAAGGTCTGGCCCGGCGTGGCGCCGAGATCGGACGAGGCCTCGATCAGATTGCCCTGCACGCGCTCGAGTGCTGCCTGCGTCGGCAGGATCATGTAGGGCAGCCAGACATAGACGAAGACGAGGAAGGTGCCGATATAGCTCACCGACAGCGAGTTGCCGCCGATGACGGGCAGGGCCAGCACGCCGTCGAGCAGCCAGGCGAGATGCAGCTTGGCGAAGAACCAGGTGAGAATACCCTCCTTGGCAAGGATCAGCTTCCAGGCGTAGATCTTGACCAGATAGCTCGACCAGAGCGGCAGCATGACGCCGAGATAGAAGAGCGCCTTCCATTTCCCCTTGGCGTAGCGGGCCGCGTAGTAGGCGATCGGGAAGGCGACGACGGCGGAAGCGAGCGTCACCAGCGCTGCCATCAGCACGGTTCTGACGATGATGTCGAAATTGGTCGGCGACAGCAGCTGCGCATAGGTTGCCAGCGTGAATTCGTAGTTCACCAGTCCGGAGAAATCGTCGATCGAAAAGAAGCTCTGCAGCAGAAGCGCCAGGAGCGAGCCGATATAGATGATGCCAAGCCAGAGCAGCGGCGGCGTCAGCATCAGAAAGAGCAGCAGCTTGGGGCGGCGCCAGAACATGTCGGAGAGGCGGCCGAAGAAGCCGCCGCGTCCGGGCAGGATCGAGGTCGCCGTCTCCTCGTGGGTGAGCGCAATCGCGGTCATGCGGCGTCGTCCATGTAGTGTACGTCGACCGGCTGCCACGACAGGCGGACATCGGCGCCGACTTCGGGCACGGCGATACCTGCTGGCAGCATGACATGCAGGCGCGTGCCCCTGGCCGCAACGGTGAGCCGCGTGGCGGCGCCGAGGAAGCTGGCGTTTTCGACACGGGATTCGACGCCATCGCCGGTGAGGCGGATCGCTTCCGGGCGAAGGCTCGCCCAGCGTTTCTCGCCGCCGAGCGCGGTCATCAGCTCGGGGGCGATCACATTGGAGGAGCCGACGAAATCGGCGACGAAGCGAGTTTTCGGCCGGTTGTAGATATCCTGCGGCGTGCCCTCCTGGACGATGCCGCCATCGTTGAAGACGGCGACGCGGTCGGCCATGGAGAGTGCCTCACCCTGGTCGTGGGTGACGAAGACGAAGGTGATCCCCAGCGCCCGCTGCAGGCCCTTCAGCTCCTCCTGCATCTGCTCGCGCAGCTTCAGGTCCAGCGCGCCGAGCGGTTCGTCGAGCAGCAGCACGCGCGGCTTGTTGACCAGCGCCCGGGCGAGCGCCACGCGCTGCCGCTGGCCGCCTGACAGTTGTCCGGGCTTGCGGGCGCCATAGCCGGGGAGTTTCACCAGTTCCAGCGCCTGTTCGGCGGCCTTGGCGCGCTCCGTCTTGCCGACACCCTTGACCATCAGCCCGTAGGCGACGTTGTCGAGGATGTTGAGATGCGGGAAGAGCGCATAGTCCTGGAACACGGTGTTGACGTTGCGCCTATAGGGCGGCACGCCCTCGGCGGTCTCGCCGAAAATCTCGATATGCCCCGCCGTCGGCTGCTCGAAACCGGCGATCAGGCGCAGGCAGGTGGTCTTGCCCGAACCCGACGGCCCCAGCATGGCGAAGAACTCGCCCGGCGCGATCTCGAGATCGACGCCATCGACGGCGCGAACGGCTCCGAAATGGCGGGAGACCTTCTGGAAACGGACGGCGGGTGTCATTTTGGGGGCTCCGATGTTTGCGGTGTTCCCTTCTCCCCCACGGGGAGAAGGTGGCCCGAAGGGTCGGATGAGGGGGCGGCACGGCAGGCGTCGTCTTCGCTTGTCGCTCAGACGCTCGCTCCCTCGTCGCTCACCCCCTCATCTGTCCTTCGGACATCTTCTCCCCGTTGGGGAGAAGAGAGGCCGAGGCTAACGCTAGAGCTAAAGCCTACCGCCCGCCAATCACGCCAATATAATCCGACACCCAGCGATGATAGGGCACGCACTCGCCCTGTTCGCACTTGGCGGTGGGCGTGCGCCAGAACTTGATCTTGTCGAAGTGATCATAGCCGTTGGTGGCGCAACCGGTGTCGGTCATCAGTTCGTTGCCCTTACAGGCAGCCGGAACGGAGGGGACGGCGCCGAACCAGGCGGCGGCGTCGCCCTGGACCTTGGCAGACAGCGAATGCTCCATCCACATGTAGGCGCAGTTCGGGTGCTCGCTGTCGGCATGCAGCATGGTCGTGTCAGCCCAGCCGGTGACGCCCTCTTCGGGGAAGGTGGAGGCGATCTTCTGCTTGTCCGCCTGCATCAGGTTGACCTGGAAGGGCCAGGAGCCGGAGGCGACAACGCCTTCGTTCTTGAAATCGTCGATCTGGATCATCGCGTCATGCCAGTAGCGCGAGACGAGCTTGCGCTGGCCGCGCAAGAGATCGAGGGCGGCCTTGTACTGGTCCTCGTTCAGCTCGTAGGGGTTCTTGATGTTGAGTTCCGGCTTGTGGGCCATGAGATAAAGTGCTGCGTCGGCGATGTAGATCTGGCCGTCATAGGCCTGGACGCGGCCCTTGTTGGACTTGCCGTCGGGGAGCGTCTCTTCCTCGAACACCACCTTCCAGCTCTTCGGCGCCTCGCCCTTGAAGGCGTCGGTGTTGTACATCAGGACGTTCGGTCCCCAAAGATAGGGAACGCCGTAATGCACGCCGCCCACTGTATACCAGGGCGCTTCCTGCAGGCGCTTGTCGACGTTCTTGAAGCTCGGGATGAGATCGGTGTTGATCGGCTGGACGCGCTTGCCGGCCACGAGGCGGAGCGAGGCGTCGCCGGAGGCGGTGACGAGGTCGAAGCCGCCTTCGTTCATCAGCGACACCATTTCATCGGAGGTGGCGGCGGTCTTGACCGAAACCTTGCAGCCGGTTTCCTTCTCGAAGCCGGTGACCCAGTCGTAATTCTTGTCGCTTTCGCCGCGCTCGATATAGCCGGCCCAGGCCACGATGCTGACGGCGCCCTCGCCCTTGCCCAATTCCTTCAGCGGCTCGGCGGCCACGACCTGCGTCACGAAGCTCAGGGTCGCAAGCGCAGCCGTGCACGATTTCAGAAGATATTTCATCTGATGTCTCCCGGTTTTGGTGCCACTTCGTGGCGTTTTGTTCCCGCCGGAAAAGGTGACGCGAAAAAGCCGCTTTCGCAAATTCATTTATCAGAATGGCGATATCGGAATTTCCGATAGGTAGGCTTTTGTCAGCGCGGCCGCCCGCTTCTCATAGCCTCGGCGATGCCGACGAAATCCCTTGCTGCCTGCGGCAGGCTGGAGCCCTTGCGCCAGACCATGCCGACCTGAACGACCGGAAGCGAGCCGGAGACGTCGCGACTTTCGATGCGGTCGCCTTCCAGCGACCATGGGCGGTAGACGAGATCGGGGAGCAGCGCCACGCCGGCGCCTGTCGCGACCAGGCTGCGCACGGCCTCGACCGAACGCGTGCGGAAAGCGACGTGCGGGCGGGCGCCGAGGGCGGAGAGGAGCTTGCCGGTGTTCTCCTCGATTTCGTCGACGGTCAGCATGATCAGCGGCTCGCGGGCGATATCGGCGATCGAGATGATGTCGGCGGACACAAGCGGATGGCCCATGGGGAGCCAGAGGCGGTACGGCGAGGTCTCCAGGATCTCGGCCTGCAGCGCCATGCGGTCGCGCAGGTTGGAGATGACCATGACCGCGACATCGAGCTCGCCGCCGACCAGCAGATGTTCGAGATAGCCGCCATTGTCCTCGATCGCGGAGACCTCGACGCCGGGGCAGGCGCGGCGGTAGCGGGCGAGCAGGTCGGAGAGCACGTAGCCAGCGACCAGCGAGGTGACGCCGATGTTGAGGGTGCCTGAGGGCTGGTTGCTGTTGTTAGAAAAGCTGGCGCGGGCGTCGGAGACGCTGGCCAGGATCTTGGTGGCATGGCGCAGGAACTGGTGGCCGTTGTGGGTGATCGTCAGCCCGCGCGGATGGCGATCGAAGAGCTCGACGCCGAGGTCGGTCTCCAGCTCCTTCAGCGCTTCCGTAACCGAGGATTGCGAGATCGACAGGTTCTGCGCGGCCCGCGTGATCGAGCCCTGCTCGGCCACTGCGATGAAGTATTGAATCTGGCGAAGCGTGAAGGCCATGGCATCTTAGAGCATGGCGCCCGAGGCCATTGCAAGCGTGCACCATGCTGGACCTTTTTTGGGATAAGTCTCTTTGTGGCACAAACTTCTTGCCCGCATTTAAGTATTCCGAAACGTCATTTCTCTAGCGTCCAGACCAGTTTATTGCGTTGGAGTGACTTGATGGCGGAGCAGTTGGCGTGAAGGCCTTACTGCGCATCTTCCGGCCTTCCCGGAAATTGGTGCTGATCATCGGCGGAATTGCCCTTCTCGGGGGCGTTTCCGGCGGCGCAGCGCTGTATATCGGCAAGGACACCCTGCTCGGTCCTCCCGCGGAGACCGTGAACGGCGCCGCGTGCACCGACGTCAATCTCGTCACCATCAAGAAGCAGAAGCGGGTCTGGATCCGCAAGTATATCAAGACCGAGCCGACCGACGGCATGACCCGCGTCAAGACGGCGCTGAGGGTGGCCAAGGCCGTCTACGACGCGCAGAAGCCGGATCTGGTGCAGGTCGTGGTTCTCGACGCCAACGGCCCGACGCTGCGCTCCGATATCCGCGGCCGTGCCATCGGCGCCGACGTGGTCTATATCCCGCATCCCGATCCGATCGTTGAAAGCATCGACGGCAACAAGGTCTTCACCGCGCGCTACTACGACGGCACGGCGGCGGCCAACGGCCTGTTCTTCGGCGAACGCGTCGACCTGCCCGAGGACGAGATCACCACGCTCAACGCGTCGTTCAAGGACGTGTCCGATTGTATCGACCCGATCGCGGTTGCCGCGACCGAGGGCGGCGAGGGCAAGCCGACTGCCAAGGGCGAGAAGCCTGCTGCCGGAGGCCACGGCGCTGCACCGGCCGAAGGTGAGGCAGCCCCGGCGGCGGCGCCTTCAGGCGGGCATTGATTGGTTGCTTGCGGTGCGCGGGTACCGAGCCTTTCAGCGTGACGCGACGTTAGTGAGTTAGCGAGCGCGGTCCCCACACTCTCCCTCATCCCTGTGCTCGTCACAGGGATCCAGCGCGATCAAGTCCTTGATCGCAATAGACTCTCTTCGCCGCGCAGACGCGCGTCGGCTGGATTCCTGTGACAAGCACAGGAATGAGGGTGGGGAGGTGTTGGCGCGTCGTTCTCGACGTCAGTGGGAGGTTTGCTCATTTCCGAACGGCGGTGAGAAGAGCCAACGTCGAAACAAACAAAAAAGGCGGCCAACCCCTTCGGGCGGCCGCCTTTTCTTGTGTCCGTAACCCGCCTTAGTCAGCCTTGGCCTTGCGGGCCGGGAAGAGGATGACGTCGCGGATCGAGGGGGCGTTGGTCAAGAGCATGGTCAGGCGGTCGACGCCGATGCCCAGACCACCTGCGGGCGGCATGCCCTGGTCGATGGCGTCGAGGAATTCGTCGTCCAGCTGCTTGTCCTTCTCGCCGCGGGCATGGGCCTGCTCGAGCTGCTCGACCATGCGGCGGCGCTGTTCTTCCGGATCGTTGAGTTCCGAGAAGGCGTTGCCCAGTTCCCAGGCGTTGCAATAGGTCTCGAAGCGCTCGACGAGGCGCGGCTCGCCCGGCACTTCCTTGGCGAAGGGCGAGATGTCCTTCGGGAAGTGGGTGACGTGGCTCGGCTGGATCAGCGTGCCCTCGACCTTCTCCTCGAAGATGAAGGCAAGGCACTCGCCCCAGGTCCAGTCCTTCTCGACCTCGAAGCCTGCGGCCTTGGCGGCGGCGCGGGCTTCCTCGTCGGTCTTCATGGCGAGGAAGTCGATACCGGTCGCTTCCTTGACGGCGTCAGGCATGGGAACGCGCTTGAACGGGCCCTTGAAGGAAATCTGCTTGTCGCCGAAGGGGAATTCGGTGGTGCCGTGAACCTGTAGCGCCAGCTTCTCGAACAGGCGCTCGACGAGGTCCATGATGTCCTCGTAATCGGCATAGGCCCAGTAGCACTCCATCATGGTGAACTCGGGATTGTGCCTTGTGGAAACGCCTTCGTTGCGGAAGTTGCGGTTGATCTCGAAGACCTTGTCGGTGAGGCCCGACACCAGCGTGCGCTTCAGGAAGAGTTCCGGCGCGATGCGCAGGTACATGTCCTGCTTCAGCGTGTTGTGGTGCGTCTTGAACGGATCGGCGGTGGCGCCGCCGTAAACCGAGTGCAGCATCGGCGTCTCGACTTCCATGAAGCCGTCGTCTTCCATGAAGCGGCGGATGCCGGAGAGGATCTTCGAGCGCTGCTGGAAGCGGAGCTTGGATTCGTCGTTGCTCATGATGTCGAGGTGGCGCTTGCGGTAGCGGATCTCGATATCGGCGATGCCGTTCCACTTCTCCGGCATCGGGAGAAGCGACTTGGTGAGCATGGTGATCTCTTGCGCGTTGATCGACAGCTCGCCGCGCTTGGTGCGGCGCACGGTGCCGGTCACGCCGATGATGTCGCCGATGTCGATCATGGCGAGCATCTCGCGGGCGGCCTCGGGCGTCACGTCCTTGTGGCTGAAGATCTGGATTTTGCCGCCGGCGTCATGGATATCCATGAACATGCCGGAATTGCGCGAGGAATAGACGCGGCCGGCAACGGTGACGACGTCAGTCGTCTCGATGTCGGATTCCAGATCCTTGTACTTCTCGGCCAGCTCGGCATTGGTGATGGTACGGTGGAAATGCGCCGGATAGACGTCGCCGATCTTTTCGCGCAGCAGCTTCAGCTTCTGGGCGCGAACCTCAGTCGCGTCGGAGGAGAGGGTGGCGGTTTCGGTCTTGTCGGTCATGTCATGTGCCTCATCGATGGGCATGGAATCTTGTCGGTTCAGGTGGCTTGCGCCGGGCTCGGCTTAACCCTCCCCCTTGTGGGGAGGGTCGGAGCGAAGCGGAGGGGAGGGGTTTTCTGGCGAAGACCCTCCCCAACCCCTCCCCACAAGGGGGAGGGGCTTCTCCGCAAATTACTTCGGCCCCACCAGCGAGGCCACGGCCTGCGCGGCCAGTTTGAGGCGCTGGCGGACGACCGAGCGGCCGAGGATGGCCATACTGTCAAACAGCGGCAGCGAGCGCGACGAGCCGGAGACGGCGACGAAGAGCGGGGCGACGATGACCTTGAGCTTCTTGCCCATGCGGTCGCCGATGGCGCGCAGTTCGGCTTCGATGGATTCGACGTTCCACTCGAGGATCTTTTCCAGATCCGGCTGCACCGTGTTCAGGATCTCGAGGATCTCTTCCGGCGGCGACTTGATCTTGGCGAAGGCGGACGGATCGAGGTTGAGGTCCGACTTCAGGAGGAAGCCCATCAGCTCCGGCAGTTCGCCGAGCTTGGAGATGCGCGACTGCGACAGCGCCATGCCGGCCTTCAGGCGATCGTTTTCCATCGCCCAGGTGAGAACGCGGCTCTGAAACTCTTCTTCCGACATCTTCTCGCGGATCCACCGGCCGTTCAGCCAGTCGAGCTTCTGGATGTCGAAGATGGCGCCGGCCTTGGAGAGGTTTTCCGGGTCGAACTTGCCGGCCAGTTCCTCGATGTCGAGCAGTTCCTCGCCTTCGGCGATCTGCACGAAGAACAGGCCGAGGAAGTTCATCAGCGCTTCCGGGATATAGCCGAGCGCGGAGTAATAGCTGATCGAGGTCGGGTTCTTGCGCTTCGAGAGCTTCGACTTGTCGGCATTTCTCATGAGCGAGAGATGCATGAAGACAGGCTGTTCCCACTCGAAATAGCGATAGAGCAGGATGTGCTTCGGCACCGATGCCAGCCACTCCTCGCCGCGGGCGACGTGGGTGATCTTCATCAGATGGTCGTCGATGACGTTGGCCATGTGATAGGTCGGCATGCCGTCGCCCTTGATCAGGACCTGCATGTCGACCGAATCCCACGGGATCGAGACGTCGCCATAGACGCCGTCGGTGAAGTCGCAGGAACCCTCGGTCGGGATCTTCATGCGGATGACGGAGCTTTCGCCGGATGCGAGCTTGGCGGAGACTTCCTCGGCGGAATACTTCAGGCAGAGACCGTCATATTTCGGCGGCTTGCCGGAGGCGCGCTGAGCCTCGCGCATTTCGGTCAGGCGCTCGGGCGTGCAGAAGCAGCGGAAGGCATGGCCCTTGTCCAGCAGTTCCTGGGCGTAGGGCTGGTACATCTCCTTGCGGTCGGACTGGCGATAGGGGCCGTAGGGGCCGCCGATGTCGGGGCCTTCCGACCATTCCAGGCCGCACCACTTCAGCGCGTCGAGCACCTTGGTTTCGAATTCGGGCGTCGAGCGCGTGGCATCGGTGTCTTCGATACGCAGGATGAACTCGCCGCCGTGCTTCTTGGCGAAGAGATAGTTGAAGAGTGCGATGTATGCGGTGCCGACATGCGGCTCGCCGGTAGGCGAGGGAGCAATGCGGACGCGGACGCCGGAAGCTGTCATTTTATGTGCCCGTCAAATAAATGCCGGAAGGCTTTCTGAGGGAAAGCAACGCTCGGCCTGAAGAATGCAGATAACTGGATCAGGAAACCGGCCGGAAAAGGGCATTTCGCCCGCTTGTCCGGCCAATTGTCCGTTTGGCTGGCTTTAAGGCCATATTCGGCTGCACACGTCAAGGAAAATGCCGCCCGCGCCGTCGCTTGCGCCAGTTCGGCACGCCCATCCGGTCACGTGTCAGGTAACCGGCCAGACCCAGAGCAGCAGCGGCACGCTGACGAGGATGATCAGGAAGGAGAGCGGCAGGCCGAGGCGAGGGTAATCGCTGAAGCGATAGCCGCCGGGGCCGAAGACCAGCGTGTTGCACTGGTGGCCGATCGGGGTCAGGAAATCGCAGCCGGCACCGATCGCCACTGCCATCAGGAAGGCGTCGGGCTTGTAGCCGAGCGTCTGGGCGAAGCTTGCCGCAATGGGCGCCATGACGAGCACGGTGGCGGCGTTGTTGAGGAAAGGCGTGACCGCCATGGCGGTGATCAGGATCAGCGCCAGCGCGCCGTAATGCGGCATCTGGGCTGCCAGATGGCCGAGCCAGCCGGCGATCAGTTCGCTGCCGCCTGTCGTCCTCAGCGTATCGGAGACCGGGATCAGCGTCGCGAGCATGATCAGGATGGGGGCGTCGAGCGCTTTGTAGACATCGACCAGCGGGATGACGCGGAAGACGACCATGGCGAGCGCGGCGCAGAAGAAGGAGGTGGCGACGGGCACGACGCCGGTGGCGGTGGCGGCCATGGCGGCGAGCAGGATCAAAAGCGGCAGGTAGGCGCGGCGTGAGGTGCCGAGCATGATGTCGCGCTGGGCGAGAGGAAGGCAGGCGAACTCCTGCAGGAAGGCAGGAAGGTTGCGGCGGTTGCCCTGCAGCACCAGCACGTCGCCGGCGCGCAGACGAACTTCGCTCAGGCGCTCGTTCAGCCGGTGACCCTTGCGGGAGACGGCGAGCAGGTTGACGCTGCGGCGGTTCGAGAGCGACAGCTGCCGCGCCGACCAGCCGACCAGCTGCGATTCCGAGGCGACGATCGCCTCGATCGATATGAGGTCGTTGCGCTCGGCGGGGTCGGCGATCGGCTTGCCCGAGAGTTTGAGCTTGGCGTTGGAGACGATGCGGTCGAGCGCGTCGGGGCTTCCCTCAAGCAGCAGCGTGTCGCCGCTTCTGAGCTCCACATCGGGGAAGGGCGAGAGGCGGGTGTGGCCGCGCAGGATCGCGGTTGCCACGGCGTCGCCGTCGCCGAGTTTCAGGAGATCGCTGAGCGGCTTGCCCTCGACGGTCGATTCCTCCGCGACGGTGGCTTCGGAGAAGTAGGCCTTGGCGTCGAGCGCTTCCTCGAGCGAAGGGTTCTCATTCTTTCGTTCAGGGACCAGCCAGTGGAAGAAGATCAGGAAGACGACGCCGACCAACGCCAGCGTGGCGCCGACGGGGGTGAAGTCGAACATGGTGAAGGGCGTGCCTGTTATCTCGCCGCGCAGGCGCGAGACCACGATGTTGGGCGAGGTGCCGATCTGCGTCATCAGCCCGCCGAGAAGGGCCGCGAAACTCATCGGCATCAGGTAGAGCGAGGGCGACTTGCCGCTCTTGCGGGCGAACTGGAAGGCGACGGGGATCATGATCGCCAGCGCGCCGATGTTCTTGATGAAGGCCGACAGCACGGCGACGACGATAAGCAGCAGCGCGAGCTGGGTGTGCAGCGTATCGAGATTGGGAAAGAAGCGCTTGATCGCGGTATCGACGATGCCGGAGCGGGCGACGCCGGCGCTGACGACGAGCGCGCTGCCTACGATGATGACGATATCATCGCTGAAGCCGGAGAAGGCTTTGTCGAAGGGCACGAGGCCGACGGCAATCGCCAACACCAGCGCGCAGCAGGCGACGAGATCGTAGCGAAAGCGGTCCCAGATGAAGACCGCCATCATCAGGCCAATGACGCCGAAGGCGAGAATCTGCTGTGTTGTCATGCGTTTCCGGGAACTGGATCGGAAGCCGGGAGATTTCCCGGCCTTCGCGGATAACTGTGCCGCGCGCGATGTACTTCAATGGCTTAGGGCGCGCAAAAATTCATGCGCCGCGCAGCCGCTGGGTATCCTTCGCATTGAGATTTCGGTCGCGGCCGGTATATGGACGCTGATGGGCGGATCGCCCCGCCGAGGAGTGAGCATGGGCAATGAGACGCGCAAGGGCGCTGCGGGTAACAAGCGTCCGGATGAGAAGACACCCGATACGCTCGCGCTCCTGAAGGCGATCGCCGACAGCCCGCGACGCGATAACTCCAGCTATCATGACGCCATGGCGCAGGCGCGCCAGGCATTCGAGGCGGCGGAGGCAGCAATCGGTGGTCCCGTCAGGGTCAAGACTAAGATCAAGACCAAGCGCAACGGCGATTATGTCGTGAAGTGGACTTTCAAGCCGGCTAAATGATAGCCGTCAGGCAGAGCCTGGCGTGAAGCCGAAATAATAGACCACGGCCATGATCACGGCGACGGTGAAGATGATGGCGACGAACCGCGTCATGCCGCGGCGGGCTTTCTTTTCTGTGCTCTTCATACGGACCAAACCGATCGAGCAGCGATATGGTTCCGCATCTGGTTGTCGTCAGCGCTGAAGTTCGGCCAGCGCCCGGCGCAGCGGCAGGTCGGAAATCTGGATGAGACCGTTGAAGGGGATGTCCATGTCGAGCACCAGATAGATCGAGGCCGAGATCAGGAAGGCGGCGATGACGAACATCGAGACGACGATGATGTTTTTCGGCGCGCGGTAGCCGAAGCTCGCGAAGATCAGGATCAGCCATGTCGCCAGCATGGCGATCAGCGGCCGTGGGATAACGCCTTCGGATTGCTCGACGAGGACCCAGCGCTGCTCGACGATCCGCTGGTATTGCTGGCGCGCATTGTTCAGCAGCGCGATATGGCCGGGATCGTCGGGGGTGAGGAGGGACAGGCTGTTTCCCACTTCGTTGAGGGCGAACTCGGCGGCGGGGTCGCCCTTGACTAGCGGGTCGCTGGATGGGGGCACGTTGCCGAGCGCGATTTCGACATAGGTGGAAAGCCTGTGCTTGGTTTCGTTGGCTTCCAGCCCGTAGGTTCGAAGCGTCTGGTCGAAGAGGATGATCTCGGTGGCGAAGGCGTGGACGTTGCTGTCGATGCCCTCGAAGGTGTTCTTCGCCGAGTTGATCATCAGGCTGAAGACCAGCGAGGTCATGACCACGAAGATGTTGGCCACCAGCCGCACGACGGCGTTGGTCTCCTCCTGCCGATGGTGGCTCGGCAGCTTGTGATAGCTGAGCATGGTGCCGATAGAGGCGGCGATCAGGCAGGCGCAGATGAAGGCTGCCAAAAACACTTCCCGAGACATCCAGATCCTCCCGCCCGATCCTCTGCATGGGGCCGCGCCTTTCCGTCCAGACTAGATGGTTTGCGCGAATTTGCCAGCGGGCGATTTCCGCGCTGGACAAACGGGCGCGCGGGTATAGCTTCCGCGTCGGTATTTCATGTTGGAGATTGATTATGACCGATATCTTGAGCGTGCCGGTAAAGCTCGCCGATGGCCGCGAGACCACGCTGAACGAATACAAGGGCAAGGTCGTGCTTGTCGTCAACGTTGCCTCGAAATGCGGGCTGACGGCGCAGTATGAAGGGTTGGAGAAGCTCTACGAAGGCAAGCGCGAACGCGGCTTCGTGATCGCCGCCTTCCCGGCCAACAACTTCAAGGGCCAGGAACCGGGCACCGACGCCGAGATCGTCGAGTTCTGCACGCTGACCTATGATGTGAAGTTTCCGATCTTCTCGAAGATCTCGGTCAAGGGCGACGACCAGCATCCGCTCTACAAGCTGCTGACGGGCATGGACCTGCCGGCAACGGGCGAAGGCCCGATGCGCGAGAAGCTGGTCGATCGCGGTCTCGCGGAGGCCGGCGACAAGGGCGTTCTCTGGAACTTCGAGAAGTTCCTGGTCGGTCGCGACGGCAAGGTCGTCGCCCGCTTCGCACCTGACGTGACCGCAGACGACCAGCGGCTGGTGCAGGCGATCGACAAGGAACTGGCGGCCGGCTGATCTGATCAGGCGCGGCGGTGCCGGCGGCGAAATTCGCTCGGCGAGCACCGTTCGCGATCCTGGAACAGCCGCGAGAAATAAAAGGCGTCGTCGAGACCGATTGTGTGCGAGATCGCCTCGATCGCGAGGTCCGACGTCGTCAGCAGCTGCTTGGCATGGTCGATGCGCAGGCGCAGCTGGAAGGCCTTGGGCGAAAGCCCGTTCGCGGTCGCGAAGCGGCGGCGCAGCGTCGCCGGTGACAGGCCGAATTCAGAGGCGAGGGCGGTCATGTCGACCGGCTCGAACGCTCGCTGCTCCAGCGCTTCCACTACCCTCTCAATCGTCGCGTCCGTCTTGGTACTTGCGGCCGCGCGGGACGCCTGGCGGGCGGCCTCGATGACGATCCGATGAAGCGTCGCGGCCGATGCGGCGAGGCCGAGCGGATTGTCTTCGGCGAACTCGTCCTGCAGCGTGGTGAAGAGGTGTCGCATCTCGCGCGGGTTTTCGAGCGGCACCATTGGCGCTGCCTCGTCGATCAGGCGCTGGCGGAGCCACTCGTCGGCGAGGGTGCCTGAAAACAGCGCCCAGCGCTCGTCCCAGCTTTCGCCCGGATCGGGCCCATAGCCGTGCGTCATTCCAGCAGGGAGCCAGAAGAGTGCCGGGCCCGATATCTCAATCGTTCCCGCCTTGTCGCTCAGCAGCCAACCGTGCCCGCGCTCCACCATCACGACGGCATGTGTTGGCAGCCTGCGGTTCTTGAGCCGGCTGGTGACGCGCTGGCGGCCGAAGCCTGTCACGGCCAGGCTGGTGGCGCCTGATGGAGGCGAGCGATAGAGCGCGATCGTGGCGTCGATCATGAGCGAAAAGTCCAGCTTGTTCTTCCGTCCATGGTCTTCCTCCTCGGTGCAGGCGATAAAGCGTCAGGCTATTCGCTTGGGAGGTGATCGAAATGTCAAGTCTTGCTGTTCAATCCTGCAGTGCGCCGGCGATAGAGCTGTTTGCCGACGGCAAGCGCCTGTCGACCGCACCGAACCGCATGGGGCGGCTGGAGGCGACGGATCCCGGTATCGGGCTTGAGGCGATCCGCGAGCGCTATGAGCGGGACGGCTATGTCTGGCTGAAAGGGTTCCTGAAGCGGGATGACGTGCTGGCGTTTCGCGGCTGGGTGTTCTCGCATCTGGCGCGATCCGGGCTGATCGAGGCGGGGTCCGACCCGGCACTCGGGCTGGCGTCAAGCGTCGAGCCCGAGAAGCAGTTGGCCGACCGCATCCTGATGGCGCTGGTGCGCTCGGCGGCCTATGAGGGGTTTTGCGCGCAGCCTCGGCTGACCCGCTTCATGGACCAGTTCCTTGCCGGCATCTCTTATCTCCACAAGCGCAAGATCATGCGCTTCACGCGCCCCGGCACGCCGACGGCGACACCGGCGCA
Organism: Rhizobium sp. S163; assembly: GCF_030380805.1. NCBI lineage: Bacteria > Pseudomonadati > Pseudomonadota > Alphaproteobacteria > Hyphomicrobiales > Rhizobiaceae > Rhizobium > Rhizobium sp. S163. The sequence continues at coordinate 60,193 of NZ_JAUDSA010000036.1, forward strand.
TTACGATCTCGTCTATCTGCGCGGCGGAACGAGCCGGATCGTCACGGCCTGGATTCCGCTTGGCGATACGCCGGTCGACATGGGCGGGCTGGTCTATCTCGAGGGCTCGCATGCGATCGGCAAGCGGATGGAGGAGGCGTTTGCGGAAAAAAGCGCTGCGCTCACCGCGGAAGAGCGGATCAGCGCCTATAACAGGAACATGAGCGAGGGCGGCTGGGTGTCGAAGGATCTGCCTGGGATGGCCGAGCGCTTCGATACGCGCTGGCTGATCGCCGACTACGAGGCGGGCGACGTGGTACTGCACAGCCCCTACATGATCCACGCGGCGACCACCAACCGCAGCGCCGAACAACTGATCCGGCTTTCGACCGATATCCGCTTTCAAAACGTCGAGGACGAGATCGATGCGCGCTGGGCGAACCACTGGACGCTCGGCGACATGCTCTGAACGACGGCTTTGATGCGAAACGGGCGCGGCCTGGTGGCCGCGCCCGTTTTGTTTTTTAGTGCAGGGTGTTCTGCTTGTTTGCCTCGCGCTTTCGCTTTTTGGCGTTGCGGGCCAGCATGTTGAGCACCTCGACGAGCGCCGAGAAGGCCATGGCGGCGTAGACGTAGCCCTTGGGGACGTGGAAGCCCATGCCTTCGGCGATCAGCGTCGTGCCGATCATCATCAGGAAGCCGAGCGCCAGCATGACGATGGTCGGGTTCTTCTCGATGAAGTTGGCAAGCGGGGTCGCGGCAACCAGCATGACCGTGACGGCGGCGACAACCGCGATCACCATGATCGGCAGGTGCGGCGTCATGCCGACGGCGGTGATGATGCTGTCGACGGAGAAGACGAGGTCGAGAACCAGGATCTGGCCGATGACGGCGGTGAAACTGGCGACGACAGCAGCGGATGCCGCGTCGTTCTCATGGTCGACGGGGTCCACGGTGTGGTGGATTTCCTTGGTCGCCTTCCAGAGCAGGAAGAGACCACCGGCGATCAGGATCATGTCCTTCCACGAGAAGCCGTGGCCGAAGACTTCGAAGACCGGCGTCGTCAGCTTGACGATCCAGGCGACGGTGCCGAGCAGCGCCAGGCGCATGATCAGAGCCAGACCGATGCCGAGCTTGCGGGCCTTTTCGCGGGTTTCAGGTGGAAGCTTGTTGGTGAGGATGGAAATGAAGATGAGATTGTCGATCCCGAGGACCACTTCCATCACCACCAGGGTGACGAGGGCCACCCAGGCGGCCGGGTCCTGCACGAGCATCATGATGTCTTGCATCTATGTATATCCCTTTGCGCCACATTAGCGGTCGCTCGAATGTAACCGCGCGCCTCTGCTTGGCAAGCATGTCTTGGAAAGCGCGCAAGGGAGTATACGAAAGTCGGCGGGGTTTTATTCCATGGCCCAGGTCGTTTAAGCGGGACCGCTCCTGTGCCGGAACGGTCCTGATCCGGGGATGTCAGGCGTAGATCAGCCTTTGTTCGAGACCCCATAGGTCGCCATGAACATGCGCACGGCGCCATTGATGACGCGCTCGGCTTCCTGTTTCGATGGCGGCTTTTCCATGCTGCCGAAAAGCCTGAACTTGAAGAAGCTGCCGCTGGAGAGATCGAGGAACTGGGCGGCCGCAAGTTCGATGTCGCCGATATGAAGCTGGCCGGCCTCGACATAGCGAATGAGATAGTCGCGCAGGATGGTGCGCAGGTTTTCCGGGCCGTTGAAGAAGCGCTGACAGAGCGCCGGCATCCGGTCGCGCACACCGAGCACGGTGCGCATGGCGCTGATGACCTTCTCATCGGTCATATGGGCTATGAAATCCATGCCGAAATCATGGAGACCGGTTTCCACGTCCTCGCGCTCGGCAAGCGTGGAGCGCATAGCGGCAACGAAGGCGGCGCGTTCGCTCTCGATCATTGCGGCGAACAGCTCTTCCTTGTTGGCGAAGTATACGTAGAGCGTACCCTTCGAAACGCCGGCCTCGCGCGTGATGTCGTTCATGCTGGCGGCATCGAAGCCGTATTTCATGAACGCGCGGCGGGCACCGTCGAGAATTTGTTTGCGTTTTGCGGGGTCTTCACCCGCCGCCCATCTGCCTCCTGCAGATGTCGATTCCTCCACGGAAACGTCGGAAAAGTCTGTCATAGCTCCTTAACCATATTCGCACATGCGAATGTTTCGTTAACAAAATCGAACCGGGTGGTTCGATACATCTTGATATGAACGTAAAAAGGCTCTATGTCAACTAAACCGAACCGTTCAGTTCGATCAGTTTTACTCGATTTACCGGTATTCTCTCATGTCGTCCAGCCAGAACGCCAATGTCACCAGGATTGTCAGCAAGCCTGCGGAAGATGAGGCTCAAGAAGCAGCCGTAACCGCTGAAGCGCCGCGCACGCCGCAGACCGTGGCCGCCCCGGTCGAGACAGCGCCTGAGCAGAAGAAAAAGAAGCGCAGCCCCGTGCTCCCGATCCTCGGGCTCGCACTTCTGGCCGGCGCTGCCTATTTCGGCTACCAATGGTTCACGGTCGGTCGCTTCATGATCTCGACGGATGACGCCTATATCGAAGGCGATATCGCCACGATCTCTCCCAAGGTTACCGGCTACGTCGCCAAGGTGAACGTCGTCGCCAACCAGCAGGTCAAGGTCGGCGATACCTTGGCCACGCTCGACGACGGCGACTACAAGCTGGCGCTGGAGCAGGCGCAGGCCTCGCTCGACACCGAGAAGCTGTCGCTGCAGCGCATCGACGCGCAGATCGCCGGCGGCGAGGCTAGCCTCGACCAGGCCAAGGCGCAGAAGGTAGCGCTCGATGCCACCGTTCGCGGCGCGCAGATCACCCAGACCCGCGCCAGCGAGCTGCAGGCGAAGTCGGTCGGCACGACCGCATCGCTCGACACCGCCAATATCGCGCTCGACCAGGCAAAGGCCAATCTCGTCGGCGGTGACGCCGCGATCGCATCGGCCGAAGCCAATGTGACGCTGCTGCACGCACAGCGCCGCGAAGCCGAAGGCACGATCCGCCAGCTCGAGCTTGCCCGCGACAAGGCCGCCCGCGACCTGTCCTTCACGGTTCTGAAGGCGCCTTATGACGGCGTCGTCGGCAACCGCTCGGTTCAGGAAGGCGATCTGGTTTCGCCCGGCCAGCGCCTGATGGCGCTCGTTCCGGTCCGCCAGCTCTATATCGACGCGAACTTCAAGGAAACGCAGATCCAGCATCTGGTTCCGGGCTCCAAGGTCAATGTCCATGTGGACGCCTATGACGATCATGCGATCGTCGGCACGGTGGAATCGATCTCGCCGGCATCGGGCTCGGTGTTCTCGCTGCTGCCGCCTGAAAACGCGACGGGCAACTTCACCAAGATCATTCAGCGCGTACCGGTTCGCATTGCCCTGCCGCAGGACGCGCTCGACACGGGTCGCCTGCGCGCCGGCCTCAGCGTCGTTGTCGACGTCGACACGCGCACGGCGCCGGATGCCGCCAAGTAAGACGCCTCGGGCGTAACCTGGCCACGTAATAGACGAGGTAGGCCGATGGCCGCGAGCACAACAGCAGGATCGATGCCGGCCGCGCCGGCAGCCGACGCCATGGACCCCCGCAAACTCATCGCGTTTTTCGCGATGGTCGTGGGGATGTTCATGTCCATCCTGGACATTCAGATCGTGTCGGCGTCGCTGGCCGAAATCCAGGCCGGCCTCAGCGCCGGCACGGATGAAATCGGTTGGGTCCAGACATCGTACCTGATCGCGGAAGTCATCATGATTCCGCTGTCCGGCACGCTCGCGCGCATCATCTCGACGCGCTATCTGTTCGCCTTCTCGGCGGCCGGCTTCACTGCTGCCAGCGCGCTCTGCGCGACCGCGACGAATATCGACCAGATGATCGTCTACCGTGCGATCCAGGGCTTCATCGGCGGCGGCATGATCCCGTCGGTGTTTGCTGCTGCCTTCACCATCTTCCCGCCCTCCAAGCGCAGCATCGTCTCGCCGATCATCGGCCTGATCGCGACGCTGGCGCCGACCATCGGCCCGACGGTCGGTGGCTACCTCAGCCACGCCTTCTCCTGGCACTGGCTGTTCCTCGTCAACATCATTCCCGGCATCATCGTCACGATCGTGACGTGGAATTTCATCGATTTCGACAAGCCGGAATTCTCGCTGTTCAAGAAGTTCGACTGGTGGGGCCTGGTCTCGATGGGCGTCTTCCTCGGCGCGCTGGAATATGTGCTCGAAGAGGGCAACTCGAACGACTGGTTCAATGACCGCAACATCGTTCTTGGCGCCATCGCGTCGGCGATCGGCTGCGTGGTCTTCTTCTACCGCGCCTTCAAGGTGGATTTCCCCGTCGTTGATCTCAGGGCCTTCAGCAACCGAAACTTCGCGGTCGGCTCGCTGTTTTCCTTCGTCATGGGTATCGGCCTCTACGGCCTGACCTATATCTACCCGCTCTATCTCGGGCGCATCCGCGGCTACGATTCGCTGATGATCGGCGAAACCATGTTCGTTTCCGGTCTCGCCATGTTCTTCACCGCGCCGATCGCCGGCAAGCTGTCGGCGAAGATGGATCTACGCCTGATGATGGTGCTCGGCTTCGCGAGCTTCGCCGCCGGCACCTGGATCATGACCGGCGTGACCACGGATTGGGACTTCTACGAGCTCTTCATCCCGCAGATCCTGCGCGGTTTCGGCCTGATGATGTGCATGGTGCCGATCAACAATATCGCGCTCGGCACGATGCCGCCGGCGCGCATGCGCGGCGCTTCGGGCCTGTTCAACCTGACGCGTAACCTCGGTGGCGCCGTCGGTCTCGCGGTCATCAATACCGTGCTGACGAACCGCCAGGACGTGCACTACCAGCGCATCCGCGAGCATCTGGACTGGGGCAACCCTGTCGCGAGCGACCAGATCAACAACATGGCGTCGAAGTTCGACACCTATGGCATGGATGGCGCCTCGGTCGCGATCAAGCAGATGGTCGGTATGGTGACGAAGCAGGCGATGGTGATGTCGTTCAGCGATATCTTCGTCATCCTCACCGGACTTTTCGTGGCGATGATCCTCGGCATCGTGCTGATCGACAAGCCGGCGCCGCCGCAAGGCGGTGGCGGGGGTGGCGGCGGCCACTGACGGTTCACGACAGCTTCGACGAATTCTGGCGCCGGCTTGGGAAACCAAAGCCGGCGTTTTCGCGTATATGCGATGATATCACCGGGATCGACCGCGCTTCATGTTCAAAGCTTCCGCCAGATTCGTTGCACTTCTCACCTTTATGCTGTCCGTTGCCGTGAACCACGTGTTCGCAGCCAGTCCGTCCGCCGACGAGGCGCGCATCGATGTCGGCGGCTACAGGATGAACAGCCTTTATCTCAAGGCGCGGCGGCCGGATCTGCCGCCGATCGTGTTCATCCACGGCGCCAGCGCCAATCTACACGATCCGGTATTCTCGTTTCGCGACCGGCTGGAAGGGCGCGCCGATCTTCTGTTCGTCGATCGTCCCGGCCACGGGCGCTCGGATCGCGGCGATCAGGAAAATGCATTTCCCGACGGGCAGGCCGATGCCATCGCTGATGTCATGACGAAACGCGGTATCAAGAAGGCGATCATCGTCAGCCACTCGTTCGGAGGCGCGGTGGCGGCGAGCTTCGTGCTCAGGCATCCTGACCGGGTGCTCGGTCTCGTCTTTCTATCGCCCGCCGTCTACCCCTGGCCGGGCGGTATCGCCTGGTATTACTGTGCCGCGAAGGTGCCGGTGACAGGCGCGCTGTTCAGCACCATCGTCGTGCCGCCGGTGGGGCTTGCGATGATCGACAGCGCCACGCGCTCGGTTTTCGCGCCCAATCCTCGGCCGCCCGGCTATATCAAGGAGACGCGGGCGCTGCAGGCGCTTGGGCCAAAGGCGTTCCGCGACAACGCCATCGATGTCGCCAATCTCCTGGAATGGACGAAGCGCAATTCACAGCACTACGGCCGCATCCATGCGCCGACGGTGATCATTTCCGGCGATACCGACAGCGTCGTCTCGCCTGATATCCACGCACGCCATCTTGCCCGCGCCATCAAGGGTGCGCGGCTGCTGATGATCCATAACATGGGTCACAAGTCGGATTATGTCGCGCGGGATGTGGCCGTGGCGGCGATCGAAAGCGTCGCCGGCAGGCCGCGTGATCTGAAGCGTGCTGCAGTCAGGCTCGAAACCGAGATCGCCAACGATCACGAAAAATAGCAGTCATTTCAATACGCAGAACACGTCGCCAAAAAATCTGATTTACGTACATCAAAAATGGCGTTAAAGGTCTCGTCAGGAGGAGCGATGAGACCTACGGTTCACGATATTGCCGCAGCTGCGGGCGTCAGCCTTGCGACTGTCGATCGGGTGCTGAACCAGCGCCCCGGCGTCCGGCACGTGACGCGGGAGAAGGTCGAAACCGCCATTCGCGAGATCGGTTATGTGCGCGACGTCGCCGCCGCCAATCTCGCGAAGGGGCGGACTTATTCGTTCGTGTTCATCGTTCCCGCCAGCGACAATTCCTTCATGCACGGGCTGAACGCCGAGGTGATGGCCGCCGTTGCGCGCTCGCCGGTGGAGCGCACCGATATCCGCACGCTGGAGGTTCCGGCCTTCGATCCGGCAGCCCTTGCCGCCGCACTCGATGCGCTGCGCATGGAACGTCCCGCCGGCGTGGCGCTGGTCGCCACCGATGCGCCCGAGGTTCGCGATGCCGTCGATCGGCTGGTGCAGGACGGCATTCCCGTCGTCACCGTCGTGTCCGACCTCACCGGTTCGCAGCGCCATCATTATGCCGGCGTCGACAATATCGCGGCCGGCCGCACGGCGGCGCGGTTGCTCGGCCGTTTTCTCGGCGGTGCCAAGGGCGATGTCGCGGTTCTCGCCGGCTCCATGCTGGTGCGCGACCATCGCGAGCGGCTTGAAGGTTTCGCGGCCGTCATGGCGGAAGAGTTTCCCGGTCTCTCCGTCCTACCCGTCATCGAGGGACGCGACGATCCCGACATGGCGCATATGTTGGTTTCGGATGCGCTCTCCAAGCGTGACGGCATCATCGGCGTCTACAGCCTCGGCGCCGGCAATCGCGGCCTGATCCGGGCGCTGAAGGAGAAATCCGTCGACCGGGCGCTCACCGTCATCGCGCACGAGCTGACTGATCATACGCGCACGGCACTTCTCGACGGTACGATCGACGCAATCTTGAACCAGGATGCGGGCCACGAGGTGCGCAGCGCCATCCGCGTGTTGAAGGCCAAGGCCGACGGGCTTTCGGTCATCGACGCGCAGGAGCGCATCCGTCTCGATATCTTTCTGAAAGACAATCTGCCGTAACGGCAAAGGGAGAAACACATGTATCTGGGTCTCGATCTCGGAACCTCCGGCGTCAAAGCCATGCTGATCGATGGCGATCAGAAGATCATCGGCTCTGCCAATGGTTCGCTCGACGTGTCGCGTCCGCATCACGGCTGGTCGGAGCAGGAGCCTTCGCACTGGGTGCGGGCGACCGAGGAGGCGATCGCTGGGCTGAAGGCGAAGCATCCGAAGGAGCTTGCCGCAGTCAAGGGCATCGGACTTTCCGGCCAGATGCATGGCGCGACGCTGCTCGATGCCGACGACAAGGTGCTGCGGCCCTGCATTCTCTGGAACGACACGCGCAGCTATCTCGAGGCGGCAGCGCTCGATGCCGATCCGAAATTCCGCAAGCTCACCGGCAATATCGTTTTCCCGGGCTTCACCGCGCCGAAGCTCGCCTGGGTCGCCAAGCACGAGCCGGAGATTTTCGCCAAGGTCGCCAAGGTGCTGCTGCCGAAGGATTATCTCCGCCTGTGGCTGACCGGCGAGCACATTTCCGAAATGTCGGATTCGGCCGGCACCTCCTGGCTCGACACCGGCAAGCGCAAGTGGTCGTCCGAGCTCCTGGCCGCGACCGGCCTCGATGAAAAGCATATGCCAACGCTGGTCGAAGGCACGGAAGAGGGCGGCAAGCTGCGCGGCGAGCTGGCCTCGCAATGGGGCATCACCGGTTCCGTCGTCGTTGCCGGCGGGGCGGGCGACAACGCGGCTTCCGCCTGCGGCATGGGCACCGTCAGCCACGGCGCGGCCTTCGTCTCGCTTGGCACGTCGGGCGTGCTCTTCGCCGCCAACGGCTCCTATCTGCCGAAGCCCGAGAGCGCCGTTCACGCCTTCTGCCACGCGCTGCCCAACACCTGGCACCAGATGGGCGTCATCCTGTCCGCCACCGACGCGCTGAACTGGCACTCGCACGTGACGTCCAAGTCGGCGGCGGAGCTGACCGCCGAACTCGGCGAAACGCTGAAGGCGCCATCGGGCGTCACCTTCCTTCCCTATCTCTCCGGCGAGCGCACGCCGCACAACGACGCCGTCATCCGCGGCGCCTTCATCGGGCTCGAACATGAGAGCAGCCGCGCGGTCTTGACCCAGGCGGTGCTCGAAGGCGTGTCGTTTGCGATCCGCGACAATCTCGAGGCACTTCGCTCGGCCGGCACCGATATCGCCCGCGTCACCGCCATCGGCGGTGGCTCGCGCTCGCGCTACTGGCTGGCCTCGATCGCCACCGCGCTGGGCGTCCCCGTCGACCTGCCCGCCGACGGCGACTTCGGCGCCGCCTTCGGTGCCGCGCGTCTTGGGCTGATCGCGGCGACGGGGGCTGATCCGGTCGCGGTGTGCACGCCGCCTGAGACGGATGGGACGATCGAGCCGGTTGCGGCGCTGAGTGGGGCATATGAGGAGGCTTATAGCCGCTATCGTGCGCTCTATCCGGCGATCAAGGCTTTGGCGCATTGAGAGAAAATTCACCGGGAGGTGTCGCAAGGCCCCTCCCCAACCCCTCCCCACAAGGGGGGAGGGGCTTCGCGCCCCGCGCTCCCGCCTTCCGAGGTGAGGGGCGGTGCCACCAGCTTTCTCCCCCCTTGTGGGGGAGATGCCGGCAGGCAGAGGGGGCTTGAGCCACAGGCTCCACGCAACACCATCACCATCGAACCACACCCAAGGAGGAGTACCCCATGAGCACCGGATTTTTCGGCGACATCCAGAAGATCAAGTATGAAGGCCCGGACAGCACCAATCCGCTGGCCTTCCGCTATTACCAGCCGGACGAGATCGTTCTCGGCAAGCGGATGGAAGACCATCTGCGTTTCGCGGTCGCCTACTGGCACACGTTCACATGGCCGGGCGGCGACCCCTTTGGTGGGCAGACGTTCCTGCGTCCGTGGTTCGAAGACACGATGAAGGCTGCGAAGCTGAAGGCCGATGTGGCTTTCGAATTCTTCTCGCTGCTCGGCGCGCCGTACTATTGCTTCCACGATGCCGACGTGCGCCCCGAGGGCAAGAACTTCGCCGAGAACACCAAGAACCTGAACGAGATCGTCGACTACTTCGCCGAGAAGCAGGCCGCGACCGGCACCAAGCTGCTCTGGGGCACGGCGAACCTCTTCTCCAACCGCCGCTTCATGTCGGGTGCCGCAACCAATCCCGATCCCGATGTCTTCGCCTTCTCCGCCGCGACCGTGAAGACCTGCATGGACGCCACGATGAAGCTCGGCGGCGAGAACTACGTTCTGTGGGGCGGCCGCGAAGGCTATGAGACGCTGCTCAACACCGACCTCAAGCGCGAGCTCGACCAGATGGGCCGCTTCCTCAACCTGGTGGTCGAGTACAAGCACAAGATCGGCTTCAAGGGCCAGATCCTGATCGAGCCGAAGCCGCAGGAGCCGACCAAGCACCAGTACGACTACGATGTCGCCACCGTCTACGGCTTCCTGAAGAAGAACGGCCTCGAGAACGAAGTGAAGCTCAACATCGAGCAGGGCCACGCGATCCTCGCCGGCCATTCCTTCGAGCACGAGCTGGCGCTCGCAAACGCGCTCGGCATCTTCGGCTCGATCGACATGAACCGCAACGACTACCAGTCCGGCTGGGATACCGACCAGTTCCCGAACAACGTTCCTGAGATGGCGCTGGCTTACTACCAGGTTCTGGCAGGCGGCGGCTTCACCTCCGGCGGCACCAACTTCGACGCCAAGCTGCGCCGCCAGTCGCTCGATCCGGCCGATCTGCTGATCGGTCACATCGGCGGCATGGATTGCTGCGCCCGTGGCCTGAAGGCTGCCGCCAAGATGATCGAGGACAAGGCGCTGTCGCAGCCGCTGGCTAACCGCTATGCCGGCTGGGATTCTGCCGAAAGCCAGAAGATGCTGCGCGGCGAATATTCGCTGGAGCAGATCACGGCCCGCGTCGAGAGCCAGGACATCAACCCGCAGCCGAAGTCCGGCCAGCAGGAACTGCTCGAAAACGTCGTCAACCGCTACGTCTGATAGTCGGCGGATTGTTGAGACAAAAAGGCCGGGGAGCATTCGCTTCCCGGCTTTTTCCATTGCGCTATCGGCTCAGGCCTCAGAACACCTGGCGCAGGATGATGAACAGAACGAAGGCGATGGCGATGGAGGCGGGTAGCGTCAGGATCCAGGCCATCAGCATGTTGCGCACCGTCGACCATTGCAGGCCGGAGCCGTTCGCGGCCATCGTGCCGGCAACGCCGGACGACAGTACGTGGGTGGTCGAAACCGGCAGACCGAGATGGTCGGCGGCGCCGATGGTGACCATGGCGACGACTTCGGCGGCTGCCCCTTGGCCATAGGTCAGGTGGGTCTTGCCGATCTTTTCGCCGACGGTGATGACGATGCGCTTCCAGCCGACCATGGTGCCGAGGCCGAGTGCGATGGCGACGGCGATCTTGACCCAGAGCGGGATGAACTTGGTCGCGTTGTCGACCGCCTTGTGATAGGCGCTCACCGCCTGCAGATCGGCCGGCTCCATGGCGAGCAGCTTCTGCTTGTCGATCAGCTTCAGGGCCTCGCCGATCAGGTAGATGTCGTTGCGGACGTTGCTGACCAGATGCGTGGGCACGGCTTCGAGCGTCGGGAAGGCGGCGACTTCGGCGCTTGTGGCATGGATGAACTGCTGGAGCGCCGGCGTCGTTGCGTCCGTCCAGACCTTGTTCTTCACGGCATTGCTCACCTCGACGCGGAAATCGCCGGCGGCAGCACCCGGCTTCACATATTTGCCGAGCGCGGTTTCCACCTGGGCGGACGCGCTCTTGTAGGCTTCGAGATAGTTGACGTCAGGGGTGCGGTTGAGCGCGAAGGCGGTGGGAACGAGGCCGATCAGGATCAGCATGATCAGGCCCATGCCCTTCTGGCCGTCGTTCGATCCGTGGGCGAAGCTGACGCCGGTGCAAGTGAAGATCAGCAATCCGCGGATCCAGAGCGGCGGCGGGTTGTTGCCCTTCGGCTCCTCGTAGAGCGCCTTGTTGCGCACCAGCACCTTCATGACCAGAAGCAGGACCGCTGACAGGCCGAAGCCGATCAGCGGCGAGATCAGCAGCGACAGGCCGATATTGGTGGCCTGCGACCAGTCGACACCACTGGTGGCGCTACCCGCCGGCGCAAGAAACTGGTTGGCAAGGCCCACGCCGATGATTGAGCCGACCAGCGTGTGCGAGCTCGACGAGGGCAGGCCGAGGTACCAGGTGCCGAGATTCCAGAGGATGGCGGCGATCAAGAGCGCGAAGACCATGGCGAGGCCGGAACCGGAGCCGACCTGCAGGATGAGCTCGACCGGAAGCAACGCCAGGATGCCGAAGGCGACCGCGCCGCTCGACATCATGACGCCGAGGAAATTGAAGAAGCCCGACCAGATGACGGCGAGTTCGGCCGGCATGGAGCGGGTGTAGATGACTGTCGCGACGGCGTTGGCGGTGTCATGGAAACCGTTGACGAATTCGAAGCCGAGCGCGATGAGCAATGCCAGGCCGAGCATGATCCAGGGAACGGCGGCAACGCTGGTGAGATCGCGCCCGAGCGCGTAACCGACATAGCCGAGACCGGCGACAAGCAGGAGGATGATTGCTGGAAGGAACCACTTTTTCGAAGCCGACCCGTGCAGCGGATGGTTCTCGTGATCCCGGTGAATAGTCTCGTTGGTGATGTCAGCCATCTCAGTTCCTCTCTCAGAAGCCGTCCCTTCGAGTTATGCCTGCTGCGTGAACCTCTCATGACAATCGTCAACTCCCTGTGCCGGCATGGCACGCGATGTCGCATTGCGGCTGACCGCGATCTCGGCTCTATTGCGCATAGAAATCAGCATGCATTATCGGGAGGATTACATGAGCTTGCCTTTCCAACTTGCCGCCTGCGCCGAGATGATCTGGCGCGACCGACCGATCGAATGGCGGGCCTCCAGGCTGAAGGAGATGGGCTTCGGCGTCGGGCTGTGGAACTGGCCGGAGCATGATCTGAGCAAGCTTGAGGCGACGGGTGCTACCTTCAGCATCATGAACGGTTACCTCACCGGGCGGCTGACGGATGACGAGGGGGCGGCGGAGCTTTTGAAGACGGCGCGCGAGACGGCCAAGGTCGGCAAGCGTCTCGGCGTGCAACGCCTCAACCTGCACGGAACCGGGCTGGGCGAAGGCGGCCTGCCGGTGCAGCCGATCGAGGTGGTGACCGGTCAGATGTGGCTGAAGGCGCGCGACACGCTCGCGCGCATCGTCGACATGGCGGAAGAAGAGGGCGTGGTCTTCACGCTCGAAAACCTCAACCTTGATGTCGATCATCCGGGCGTGCCCTTCGGCCGCGCCGAGGACACGCTGGCGCTGGTCTCGAGCATCGATCACCCGCACCTGCGGCTCAATCTCGACCTCTACCACGCGCAGATCGGCGAGGGGAACCTGATCGAACTCTGCCGCAAGAGCCTGCCATGGATCGGCGAAATCCGGGTCGCCGACGTCCCCGGCCGCATGGAGCCGGGAACCGGCGAGGTGAACTGGAAAGGTATCGCGCGGGCCTTGAAGGCGATGGGCTATGCCGGGCCCGTCGGTATGGAGGCGTTTGCGTCGGGTGACCCCGAAGCGGCGCTTGTGGCGTTCCGCGAGGCGTTTACGGTTTAGCGGCGGCCTTTGCCCCTTGATCGGAGCGCGCAGGCACCTTTGCCATCAGGCCGATACCGAGCGCCTTCATGACGGATAGCGTCGTCTTCAGCGTCGGGTTGCCCTCGGCGCTGAAGGAACGATAGAGCTGCTCGCGGGAAAGCCCCGTCTCACTGGCAATCTGGGTCATGCCCTTGGCGCGCGCTACGACGCCCAGCGCATGGGCGATATAGCCGGCGTCCTCGGTCTCGAACGCTTCTTCTATGAAGACGGCAATTGCTTCGTCCGATGTCAGGTCATCGGCCGGATCGTAGTGGGTGAATTTCTCAGCCATTGTTTTCATTCCATTCGCTGAACAGCCGTTTTGCCTCTGCGATATCACGCTTCTGGCTGCCTTTGTCGCCACCGCAAAGCAGGATGATCAGCGTCTTGCCATCCTGTCTGAAGTAGATGCGGTAACCTGGTCCGTAATGTATCCTCAGTTCGCTGATCCCGTCCCCGACCGGATCGGCATCGCCGGCATGTCCAAAAGCCAGCCTATCCAGCCGTGAAGCGATCAACGCCCTGGCGCGCTCGTCTTTCAAGCGCGCCCGCCATTTTCGAAAGGTCTCGGACTGCCGCAGCTCGAACATGAGGCAATGTAGTTTTAGAACTACAATCCGTCAATGATCCGCGTTTGGCGAAGGCGGAGCCTACGGAATCAACCGGTCGGCCCGCAGCTGCTTGAACAGGTCGAAGAACGCGTCGTCGGTGGGCTGGTAGTCGAGGAAGTCCATGCGGCGGCTTTTCGACATGTCGGTGACCACCTCGATCGGCCGGCCGAGGTCGGCGTCGGTGTGCCAGGGCGAGGCCAGGCGGTTGAGATCAGGCTCGGCGAGGCCGTGGCGCTTGGCGATCTCGCGCCAGAGGTCAGCGTCGTCGGCCATCTGCTGTTCGAGCGGGCGGACCACGCCGTCGAAAGCTGCGGGCTCGATGCCGAACCACGCGGCGATCCGGCCCCACATCCAGCTCCAGCGGAAGACGTCGCCGTTGACGACGTTGAAGCCGTGGTTGGCGGCGGCTGGCGCCGTCGATGCCCATTCGATGTGGCGCGCCAGCAGGCGTGCGTCGGTCATATCGGTGAGGCTCTCCCACTGCGCGGCAACGCCGGGGAAGCGGAAGGGGCGGCCGGTTTCCTTGCAGATGCTGGCATAAACGGCGAGCGTGGTGCCCATGTTCATGGCGTTGCCCACCGCCTTGCCGACGATGGTGTGCGGACGGTGAACGCTCCAGGTGAAGCCGTCGCGGGCAGCCGCCGCAAAGACCTCGTCTTCCTGCGCGTAATAGAAATTATCGATGTCGAGACGGCCCTGTTCCTCGCGGAAGGGCGTCTGCGGCAGGCTGCCCTTGCCATAGGCTTCGAAGGGGCCGAGATAGTGCTTGAGGCCGGTGACCAGCGAGACATGGCGCACCGAGCCCGAGGGCCTGACGGCATCAAGCAGATTGCGGACCATGGCCGAATTCACGCGGATGTTCTCCGCTTCCGTCGGCTGCCGCAGCCAGGTGGAGATAACGATATGCGTGGGGGCGACATCGGCAAGTGCTGATTTGAGCGATGCGGATCGAGCAGGTCGGCGGCAAGCGGCTGCACGCCGGGCGCCTGTTGCGGCTTGCGCGCGAGGCCGAAGATTTGCCAGCCCTTGCCACTCAAGAGTTCCGCCGTGGCGCTGCCGACGATGCCGCTTGCGCCTGCGATCAATGCCTTTTTCAAATGCCTGTCTCCTGATGTTCTTCTGGACGTTTCTCGGGCTGTTTTTCCGCATGTAGCCATTTCGATCGTTTGCCGCTAGAAGGCACCCATTCGAGACATAGACACCCTGAGGTAACCACATGCGAGCCGGCTCACCCGATCACGAATGGCGCGAGGATTGCGCGCCGCGCCGCGTGCTGGAGATCTTTTCCAGCAAGTGGACGAGCATGATCCTGCATGTGCTGGACACGCGGCTCGACGGCTGCGCGCGCACCGGCGTGCTGCAACGCAGCCTTCCCGGCATATCGAAGAAGATGCTGACGCAGACGCTGCGCGACATGGAGGCGGACGGGCTGGTAATGCGCCGGGTCTACGGGACGGTGCCGCCGGCCGTGGATTACACGCTGACGCCGCTTGGGAAGCGGTTCGTGGAGCCGATCGAGTTGCTCTACGGCTGGGGGCGGGCCAATGCGGATGCGCTCGACAGCCTCGCTGAACGGCGGGCGGAGAAGGACTGAACCTGTCCTTGCCGCGCGTGGCTGCAGCCAGCTCTATACCAACATATAGGCCATTTCATACGTCGGTTGCCTGTCGGTCCGTTGGGGCCCGCGCTAGCTCTCAGGATGAGCATTCGCGCTCTCCTGCAACCGACAATCGAGAGGCCCCCATGTCCGATGATACCAATCACCAACGCCGCCGCTTCCTTGGCGCAGCCGCCTTCGCTGCTGCCGCTGTCGGCATCGCCGGCACTGTGCGTGCGCAGACTGCGGGAGCGGGAGGTGGCGCGCTTGCGTCGGTCAAGCCGGGTACGAATACGTCCTTTCCGGCGCTGAAGCGGGTCAAGACCGGCGTGCTCGATATCGGCTATGCGGAGCTTGGTCCGGCGACCGGACCCGCCGTGCTGTTGCTGCATGGCTGGCCCTACGACATCTACAGCTTTGTCGATGTCGCGCCGGTTCTTGCCGATGCCGGTTATCGCGTGCTCATTCCCTATCTGCGCGGCTACGGGACGACGCGGTTCCTGTCCTCGAAGACACCGCGCAATGGACAGCAGGCGGCGATCGCCGTCGACATGATCGACTTCATGAACGCGCTGAAGATCGAGCGCGCGGTTATCGGTGGTTATGATTGGGGCGGGCGGACGGCAAATATCATGGCGGCGCTCTGGCCGGAGCGCTGCAAGGCCATGGTCTCAGTCAGCGGCTATCTGATCGGCAGCCAGGCGATCAACGAGAAGCCGCTGCCGCCGAAGGCCGAACTCTCCTGGTGGTATCAGTTCTATTTCGCGACCGAACGCGGGCGCGCCGGCTATGATGCCAACAGGCATGATTTCGCCAAGCTCATCTGGACGCTGGCCTCGCCGCAATGGCATTTCGACGACGCCACCTTCGATCGCACGGCGAAAGCCTTCGAAAATCCGGATCATGTCGCCATCACCATTCATAATTACCGCTGGCGGCTCGATCTCGCCAAGGGCGAGAAAAAATACGATGCGCTGGAGCGCAAGCTCGCCAAGTTGCCCGATATCGGCGTGCCGACGATCACGATGGAAGGTGATGCCAACGGCGCGCCGCATCCCGATCCTGCCTCCTACGCCAAGAAATTCACTGGCAAATATGAGCATCGGACGATTACCGGCGGCATCGGTCACAATCTGCCGCAAGAGGCGCCGGCGGCCTTCGCCCAGGCGATCATCGATGCCGACCGGCTTGCGTGAGTGGCTGTCATGACAGGGAAAATCATGTTGCTTGCCGCCGCCACCGCTGTCGGCGCCACCGTCTTTGCAATCGGCTCGCTCGCCGGTGAAACGCCTGCCGTCAAGCCGGTCTCGCCGATCTACGGCGTCTCCCTTCCCGAGGGCTACCGGCAGTGGGAGTTGATCGCGCCGGCGCTCGAGGATGCGCCGCTGAACGAGCTGCGCGTGGTCGTCGGCAACGACATCGCCGTCAAGGCCTATCGCAATGGCACGCTTCCGTTTCCTGATGGAAGCGTGCTCGTCAAGCTCGCGTGGAAACGCACGCCATCGGCCGAGTTCGCGCCAGCCTCTGTTCCCGGCGCGGCAACCACGGTGCAGGTCATGGTCAAGGATGCGAAGAAATACGCCGCCTCCGGCGGCTGGGGATTTGGCCGGTTCATCAATGGCGTTCCAGCCGACCAGGCCCAGCACGAGACCTGTTTTGCCTGTCACGAGGCGCGCGTGAACAATCACGACTATGTCTTTACGCGCTATGCGCCGTAGCAGATATCGGGTTTTGCGCTAGCGTTTCGACCACTGCTTCGACGGTGCCGACACGGAGTTGCGCACCACCAAATCCGGCTGCAGCAGGATCTCGGTTTCCGCTGGATGGCCGTCGCCCAGAAACTCCAGCAGCAGGGCCATGGCCTGCTTGCCGATCGCGGTGCGCGGCTGGCGCACCGTCGTCAGCGGCGGCGACATGAAGACGGCCTGGGGGACGTCGTCGAAGCCGGTGACGGAGAAGTCGCGGGGGATGTCGTAGCCGCGGGCGTTGAGGCCGATCATCACGCCGATCGCCGTCTGGTCGTTGACGCACATGAAGGCCGTCGGCAGCGTGTCGCGCATGAAGAGCTGCTCGACGGCGTGGCGGCCGCTTTCGAGCGTGCCGTCGCCTTCGAGAATGATGCGCTGGCCTTTCGCGACGCCGGCCGCATCCAGTCCCTCGTCATAGCCCTGGCGGCGCCTGGAATAGGCAAGGCGCGTCTTGCTGTCGCCGATGAAAGCGATCTTTCGGTGGCCCTCGGCGAGCAGCAAGTCGACCGCCTTGCGCGCACCCTCGATATCGTCGACGCCGACATAGGGAATGCCGCCGTTGAAGACCGGCTCGAAGACGCCGACGCTGGGCGGCAATCTTGCCGTCATCGTCTGGTGGCCGAAGGGCAGGATGCCGGTGAAGAGAATCAATCCGGCGGCTTGGTTTGAATTTAGAAATTTGAGATATTCGAGGCCGCGCTGGGCGTCATTCTGCGTATGGCCGATGAGAATGCCGTAGCCATGGGCGCGGGCCTCGTTTTCCAGGCCGATCAGAATGTTGGAAAAGTTGGGGTCGCCGATGTCGGGAGCCACGACCAGGATCATGTTGGAACGGCCGAGACGCAGGCTGCGCGCCATGGCGTTCGTCGTGTATCCCGTGATCGCGATCGCCTGGTTGACCTTCAGCCGCGTCGAGTTGGCGACCTTCTCCGGCGTATGGATCGCCCGCGACACGGTCGCGATCGAAACCTCGGCGATCCGGGCGACATCCTCGATGGTTGCGGGCGTGGAATTCGACACTGCGTCCTGCCTTGGGGCTCAATTCGCGGCGACACTACACAGACTGAAGGATACGTCAAAGGGCGAAGCCAAGAGAACTTCGTGATACGATGATGTAAACCTTTACATCGCACATGTAAAGGTTTACACAAGGGTCAAGCGGGTGGGAGTCCGCAGGGGAGGACATCATGAGTTTGGAGACTGTCGAGGCTGCGCCGGTGGTGTTGTCGGCCCGGCGCATATGCAAATCCTTCAATGGGGTGCAGGTCCTCTTCAGCGTCAATTTCGAGCTGCGCGCCGGTGAAATCCATGCGCTGATGGGCGAAAACGGTGCGGGAAAGTCGACCCTCGTCAAGGTGATGTCCGGCTTCGAACAGCCGACCTCGGGCGAGATCGTTCTCGATGGCCAGCCAGTCGTGCTGCCGCCGAACGGCGCTGCCGAGGCGCTGGGCATCGTCATCATCCACCAGGAATTCAATCTCGCGGATCACCTGACTGTCGCCGAAAGCCTGTTTCTCGGCCGCGAGGTCACGCGCTTCGGCGTGCTCGATCGCAAGTTCATGCGCGCGGAAACCCGCAAGGCGCTCGATCTGCTCGGTTCGCATGTCGACGAGAACGCGCTGATCAGCACGCTCTCGATCGCCGACAAGCAGATGGTGGAGATCGCCAAGGCGATCAGCCGTGATGCGCGCGTCGTGTTCATGGACGAACCGACGGCGGTGCTGTCGCGCGAGGAGACCAACTTCCTGTTCAAGCAGGTGCGCAAGCTGCGCGACAAGGGTACCAGCTTCGTTTTCGTGTCGCACAAGCTCGACGAGGTCATGGAGCTGACCGACCGGGTCACCGTGCTGCGCGACGGGCAGTGGGTGAAGACGGCGCCGACGGCGATGCTCGACGGTGAATCGATCGCCCAGCTGATGGTCGGGCGCGAACTTTCCAGCCTCTATCCGACCAAGAGCGAGCCCGATGTCGACGAAGAGATCGTGTTGAAGGTCGAGGGCATCTCGACCGGCTATGTGCAGGATGCGAGCTTCGAGGTGCGCAAGGGCGAGATCATCGGTTTTTCCGGCATGATCGGCTCCGGCCGCACGGAGCTGATGGAGGCGATCGCCGGGCTGCGCGGCCGTACGGCCGGCGAGGTGGTCATCCGCGGCGAGAGTGTTGCCTCGGGCGATGTGCATTCGGCCAATCGCGCCGGCCTCGCCTACATGACCAAGGATCGCAAGCACAAGGGCCTGCTGCTCGGCTCCAACATGCTGGCCAACCTGACGCTGCAGTCGCTGGGGCAGCATTCGCGGCACGGCTATCTCAGCCCCAGCAGCGAGGCTGCGGCGCTGGCCAAGGCGCGGCGGCGCTTCGATATCCGTGTGCGCGACGCCAATATCGTGGCCGGGCGCATGTCTGGTGGCAACCAGCAGAAGCTGCTGCTTGCCAAGGTCATGGAGACCGACCCGGAAATCATCATCATCGACGAGCCGACGCGCGGCATCGATGTCGGCACCAAGCAGCAGATCTATCATTTCATCTCGGCGCTTGCGCGCGACGGTCGCTCGATCATCGTCGTCTCCTCGGAGATGCCCGAGGTGATCGGGCTGTGCACCCGGGTGGCGGTGATGCGCGAGGGGCGGATCGTCGGCGTGCTCGAGGGCGACGAGATTTCCGAGCAGGAGATTATGCGCTACGCGGCGGGCTTGAAGAAGAAGGCCGCCTGAGGCGGCCGCAAGAGACAAACCGCCGACGCGGCGGATTATCAGACAAAATGCCTGGAGGATGGCTTTGGATATGAGTGCGAACGACGAGACCAGTCAGATCAGACGGCGCTCCTGGCGAGATATCGATCTCAGGGCGGTCGCGCCGTTCGCGGCGCTTGCGTTGCTGCTTGTTGTCGGCGCGTTGGTCAATCCGAATTTCATCGGCATCACCAATCTCGCCAACGTTGCGACGCGCAGTGCCTTCATCGCCATCATCGCCGTCGGCGCCACCTTCGTCATCTCGTCGGGGGATCTCGATCTCTCGGTCGGGTCCATGGTTGCCTTCGTTGCCAGCCTGATGATCCTGTTGATGAATTCCGGCCTTATCGCCGATCCGGCCTTGATGCTGGCGGTTGCCGTCGTCTTCACCATCGTCGCCGGCGCGCTCTGTGGGTTGGCGAACGGGCTGATCACCACCGTCGGCAAGATCGAGCCGTTCATCGCCACGCTCGGCACCATGGGCATCTATCGCGGCCTGACGACCTGGCTCTCCCAGGGTGGGGCGATCACGCTGCGCTCGGCCGAGCAGCAGTCGCTCTATCGACCCGTCTATTTCGGCTCGATCGCCGGCGTGCCGGTGCCTATTATCGTCATCCTCGCGGTCACCGCGGTCGCTGCCTTCATTCTCTATCGCACGCGCTATGGCCGCCATGTCACGGCCGTCGGCTCGAACCGCGACGTGGCGCGCTATTCCGGCATCGCCGTCAACAAGGTGCGCACCATCGCCTTCGTCATTCAGGGGCTTTGCGTGGCGATTGCCGTGCTGCTTTACGTGCCGCGTCTCGGCTCGACCTCTGCGACAACCGGCATCCTGTGGGAGCTGCAAGCGATCACCGCCGTCGTCGTCGGCGGCACGGCGCTGAAAGGCGGGGCAGGGCGCGTCTGGGGCACGATCTGCGGCGCCTTCATTCTCGAGCTCGTCGGCAACATCATGCTGCTCTCGAACTTCATCTCGGAATATCTGATCGGCGCCATCCAGGGCTCGATCATCATCATCGCCATGCTCGTGCAGCGGTCGCTGGCGCGCAGGTAGCAAGGGATTGGCCGGGTCGGCGGGGCGCCCGGTCTGAAGGTTCGCAAGCCCTGGGGTTTAATGGGAGGAAAACAGACATGCGTAAGACACTATTCAGCTTGGCGGTCGTGACGGCGGCGCTGCTCGCCGGCGTCGCTCACTCGGCGGACAAGAAGACCATCGGCGTATCGATCCCGGCGGCCGACCACGGCTGGACCTCCGGCGTGGTGTTCCATGCCGAGCGCGTCGCCAAGCTTCTGATGGCCGAGCACCCTGACCTCACCGTCATCGTCAAGACCTCGCCGGATGCCGCAAGCCAGGCAAACGCCGTGCAGGATCTCGCGACACAGGGCATGGACGCGCTGGTCATCCTGCCGTCCGATCCGGATCCGCTCGTCAACGCCATCAAGGAAGTCAAGGACAAGGGCACCTTCGTGGCGCTGGTCGACCGTGCGCCGAGCACCAACGACGACAGCGTGCGTGACATCTACATCGCCGGCAACAACCCGGCGCTTGGCGAAGTCGCCGGCAAGTACATCAAGGAAACGACGCCGGACGCACAGGTCGTCGTCATCCGCGGTCTGCCGATCCCGATCGACCAGCAGCGCCAGGACGGCTTCGACAAGGGTATCGCCGGCTCCAACGTCAAGGTTCTCGACCGCCAGTTCGGCAACTGGAACCGCGACGACGCCTTCAAGGTGATGCAGGACTATCTCACCAAGTACCCGAAGATCGACGTGGTCTGGTGCCAGGACGACGACATGGCCGTCGGCGTGCTGCAGGCGATCGAGCAGGCCAAGCGCACCGACATCCAGTATGTCGTGGCCGGCGCCGGCTCCAAGGACATGGTCAAGAAGGTCATGGACGGCGACAAGCTGATCCCGGTCGACGTTCTCTATCCGCCGGCAATGGTTGGCACCGCCATGGAACTGACGGCCGCGTCGCTCTACGACCAGGTCCCGGTTCGCGGCACCTATATCCTCGACGCCACGCTGGTGACGAAGGACAATGCCAAGGACTTCTACTTCCCGGATTCGCCGTTCTGATCCTTGTGAACACGAGGCGCCCGCTCGAAAGGGCGGGCGTCTTTCATTGTGGCGGCAAGCCAGCCTTGGCGAGGTCGCCGACAAAGCGCTCGATGAAGGTTTCGCTCATCGCCGGCTTGAGGCCGAAGTAGAATTCACGCCTGGCATCATCAAGCGTCATGCCCGGCCGGAAGCTGTAGAGCTCGTCGATCGTCCGGCGTGCCTCCTCGATCTTGCCCTGCCGCCCCTGGATCGCCACCAGCGCCATCGCCGGCCAGAAGGTGACGTTCGGTGAGCGCATCGATGCGCGGGCGGCGTCGGCTGCCTCGTCAAGCTTGTCCATCTGGTAGTTCGCAAACGCCATCATGCTGTGAAAGGTCCAGAGATGCGGGTCGCGCGGACTGAGACGAAAGGCTTCGCTGAATTCGGGCATGCCCTCCTGCGGCCGGTCGGCGTAGCAGAGCGCCTGGCCGAGCGCGAAATGCGCCTGGGCAAAGCTGTGGTCCAGTTTCACCGCATGACGAAGATGGGCGATCCCGGCCTCCGTGGCGCCGTCGAGCGCAAGCGCCCTGCCGAGTGCGAGATGGGCCGCGGGCTCCTTCTGATCGAGCGTGATTGCGCGTTCGGCGAGTTCGATCGCCTCGCATATGCGCCCGGAACGCTCCTCCAGCGAGCCGTACCAGCCGAGCTGGATGTGGACGTAAGCGAGCCGCGCCTGCGCCTGCGCGAAACTCGGATCGATGGCGATCGCCTGCTCGAACAGCTGCTTTGCGGTGTTCAACTCGTCGATGGTGAAGCGGTAGAGATGCCAGAGGCCCTTCAGATAGATTTCCCAGGCGGTCATGTCGACGATCGAGCGGCCGCGCAGGGCCGCGAATTCGATGGCGCTCAATTCGGGCTCGATGGTTCCGGTGATCTCGGAGGCGATCTCGTCCTGGAGGTCGAAGATATCGGCCAGCATGCGGTCATAGCGTTCGGCCCAGAGCAGCGTACCCTCGCTTCCATCCAGAAGCTGCGCGGTGATGCGGATGCGCGTGTCGGAGCGGCGGACGCTGCCTTCGAGCACGTATTTGACGCCGAGATCCTCGGCGACCCGACGGGCATCGACGGCGCGGCCCTTGAAGCTGAAGGAGGAATTGCGGGCGGCAACCAGCAGCCAGCGACAGCGCGCCAGGGTGGCGATCAGCTCATCGGTGAAACCGTCGGAAAAATGCTCCTGCCCCTCGATGCTCGACATGTTGGCAAAGGGAAGCACGGCGATCGACGGACGCTTGCGCTCAGGCGGCTGCGTGGGGATCGCCCGCTCCGGGATTTCATCGTCGAGACTGTCCGTCTGGCCACCCGGCGGAAACCAGCGCCATACCCGGACGGTCTGCTCGATGTTCTTCAGCTTGCGATTTCCGAAGTCGGTGGCCTCGAAATCGAGCGCCGTGCCGATCTGGTCGCGCACCTGCTGCGACAGGCAGATGCCGCCGGCGGGCGCCAGCGCCTGCAGCCGCGCGGCAATGTTGACGCTCTCGCCGAAGATATCGCCATCCTCGGTCAGGACGTCGCCGACATGGATGCCGATGCGCCAGATCATCCGGCGGTCGGGCACGACATCGTGATTGCCGGCGAGAATGGCCTGTTGTATCTCCATCGCGCAGCGCAACGCGTCGACCACGCTGGAAAATTCCGCCAGCGTGCCGTCTCCGACGAACTTCACGACATGTCCGCGATGCCTGTTGATGGTGGGGACGATGGTTTCGGTGTTGTGGCGTTTCAGCGCCGCGAAGGTGCCCGCTTCGTCGAGGCCCATCAGCCGGGAGAAGCCGACAACATCCGCATCCAAGATTGCCGCCAGCCGCCTCGTCATGGACCACCCTCCTGGTCGACCAAGAGTAGCACGCGGTGGCGGGAAGTCCACAAAGATGCGCTGCCGCATGAGCGCCCGCGGAGCGGCGGTCAAGAAATGCGGTACGTACGTCTTGCGGGCTGGTGCCCGACATGGTTTAGTCGCAACCGCTAAATCTGGCCTGGGAGGGGGAGATTTGCATTCTCGCCAAAATCGGCTTGCAGAGTGCAAATCAAGTGCTAGAACTACACCAGAAACGTTTACGGTCATTATTCAGGGAGGAATTGACATGAAAACGATCAAGGGCCCAGGCTTGTTCCTCGGGCAGTTCGCGGGCGATGCCGCACCTTTCAACTCGTGGGATTCGATCACCAAGTGGGCAGCCGATATCGGCTACAAGGGCGTGCAGGTTCCGACCTGGGCGGGCCAGCTGATCGACCTCAAGAAGGCTGCATCATCCAAGGATTATTGCGACGAGTTCGCCGGTGTTGCGCGCCAGAACGGCGTCGAGATCACCGAACTCTCTACCCACTTGCAGGGCCAGCTGGTTGCCGTGCACCCGGCCTATGACGAAGCCTTCGACGGCTTCGCCGCACCCGAAGTGCGCGGCAATCCGAAGGCACGCCAGGAATGGGCTGTCGAGCAGGTGAAGATGGCGCTGACGGCGTCGAAGCACCTCGGCATCAAGGCGCATGCGACGTTTTCCGGCGCGCTCGCCTGGCCGTTCATCTATCCGTGGCCGCAGCGCCCGGCCGGTCTCGTCGAGACCGCTTTCGATGAACTCGCCAAGCGCTGGACGCCGATCCTCAATCACGCCGACGAAAATGGCGTCGACATCTGCTACGAGATCCATCCCGGCGAAGACCTGCATGACGGCGTCACCTTCGAGATGTTCCTCGAGCGCGTGAAGAACCATCCGCGCGCCAACATGCTCTACGATCCCTCGCACTACGTGCTGCAGTGCCTGGATTACCTCGACAACATCGACGTCTACAAAGACCGGATCAAGATGTTCCACGTCAAGGATGCCGAGTTCAACCCGACAGGTCGCCAGGGCGTCTATGGCGGTTACCAGGGCTGGGTCGAGCGCGCGGGCCGCTTCCGGTCGCTGGGCGACGGCCAGGTCGATTTCGGCGCGGTGTTCTCGAAGATGACGGCCAACAACTTCGATGGTTGGGCCGTGGTCGAATGGGAATGCGCGCTGAAGCATCCCGAGGACGGCGCGCGCGAGGGCGCCGAGTTCGTGAAGTCGCACATCATCCGCGTGACGGAGAAGGCCTTCGACGACTTCGCCGGCAGCGGCACGGACCAGGCGGCCAATCGGCGGATGCTGGGGATTTAAGCTGGGTTTAGTCTGGTAGGAGAGGTGGTGCCGTGTGGCCCCCTCATCCGACCCTTCGGGCCACCTTCTCCCCGCTGGGGAGAAGGGAAGGTCGAGCGAGCGGCCCGCCCCGAGTCTCTTCTCCCCAACGGGGAGAAGGTGCCGGCAGGCGGATGAGGGGGCCACACGGTAGAACCTCAAATCGAGCGCACCCACACACAAAAATTTGGAGGAACACATGGCAATCGAAGCATCAACGGAACACACGCGCGAGCCGCGCATCCGTCTCGGCATGGTCGGCGGTGGCGCCGGCGCTTTTATTGGCGCGGTGCACCGCATCGCGGCGCGTATCGACGACCAGTATGAGCTGATCGCCGGCGCGCTGTCGTCGACGCCGGAAAAGGCGATGGCCTCGGGCGCCGATCTCGGGCTCGATCCGACCCGCACCTATTCCAGCTATCGCGAGATGGCGATCCGCGAGGCGAAGCTGAAGAACGGCATCGAGGCGGTGTCGATCGTCACGCCGAACCACGTGCACTACGACGCCGCCAAGGAGTTCCTGCGTCGTGGCATCCACGTCATCTGCGACAAGCCGCTGACCTCGAACCTCGCGGACGCCAAGAAGCTGAAGAAGGTGGCCGACGAGAGCGGCGCGCTCTTCATCCTCACGCACAATTACACCGGCTATCCGATGGTGCGCCAGGCGCGCGAGATGATCGCCAATGGCGAACTCGGCGATATCCGCCTGGTGCAGGCCGAATATCCGCAGGACTGGCTGACCGAGGCCGTCGAGCAGCAGGGCGCCAAGCAGGCCGTGTGGCGCACCGATCCGGCGCAATCGGGTGCTGGCGGCTCCACCGGCGATATCGGCACGCATGCCTATAACCTCGCCACCTTCGTCTCCGGCCTCGAGCTCGACAGCCTTGCCGCCGATCTCGACAGCTTCGTCGAGGGCCGTCGTCTCGATGACAACGCGCATGTGATGCTGCGCTTCAAGGCCAAGGGCTCGGAAAAGCCGGCCAAGGGCATGCTCTGGTGCAGCCAGGTCGCGCCCGGCCACGAGAACGGCCTGAAGGTCCGCGTTTACGGCACCAAGGGTGGTCTGGAATGGGTGCAGGCCGATCCGAACTACCTCTGGTTCACGCCGTTCGGCGAACCGAAGCGCCTGATCACCCGCAACGGCGCCGGCTCCGGCGCAGCAGCAGCGCGCGTCTCGCGCATTCCATCGGGTCACCCGGAGGGCTATCTCGAGGCGTTTGCGACGATCTACACGGAAGCCGCGCATGCCATCAACGCCCACAAGAAGGGTAAGGCGGTCGACAAGGCCGTGGTCTATCCGACGGTGGATGACGGCGTGAAGGGCGTTGCCTTCGTGGATGCCTGCGTGGCGTCGTCGAAGCGCAATGGGGCTTGGGTTAAGGTGTAAGCCGTTAGGGTTTGGGCGAGGGGGTGTGCCGTGGGGCACCCCCTCTGTCCTGCCGGACATCTCCCCCACAAGGGGGGAGATCGACTCGTTGCGATGTTTACGCCAAACAATGAAGGTGGAACGAGCGGCTGCGCCCAGCCAATCTCCCCACTTGTGGGGGAGATGCCCGGCAGGGCAGAGGGGGGTATCCTCGCTCCGCCGCTCGCTTTTCAACCAATCAAGCCGCAACCACACCCTGCTTGCGCTTCATCATCGCATCGACGCTGAACGGACCAGCACCGGCGGCGACGATGTAGAGGAAGACGAAGCAGAAGAGGATGGCGGCGACGCCGCCGTTTTGGGCGGGGAAGAAGCTCTTCGACGCGTGGCCGATGAAATAGGCGAAGGCCATCAGGCCGGAGAGGACGAAGGCGGCGGCGCGGGTCTGAAAGCCGATCAGCACCAGGAAGCCGAGCGTCAGTTCAAGCAGGCCGGCAATCCAGGACATCGACCCGACATCGGGCACGCGCTCGGCAGCGGGGAAATGCAGGATCTTCTGCGTGCCGTAGCTGAAGAGAACGAGCGCGGAGACGATGCGCAGCAGGCTGAGCAGGGCCGGCTGCAAGAGGTGGATCGAAGCGAACATGGATGACCTTTCTCGTGAGGGAAGACTGTTTCCAGCCTTTAGCCACGGTCCGGGCAATGACAATTCACGAGTTTTGACATCAGCGTTATCGGCCGACTGCCGGCCTTCAGCGGCTCAGATGTAGAGTGCGGCCATCTTGCGCCAGGCGCTGGCGCGGTGGGCGCGGCCGTCCCAGACATGTAGCTGGTGGCCGACCTGCTTGTCCGACAGAAGCCGGCTCAGATAATGGTTGTTGTCGAGAAAGGGATCGGCATTGCCGATCGTCATGACGATCTCGACCTCGCGCAGCTTGTCCAGCTGCCAGCCGTGATGCAGCCCCGGCAGGAAATGCGTCGGGGTGTGGAAATAGACGGCGTTGTCGTAATATCCGTCAAGCAAGTCGCCGAAGGCTTCGACCTTCAGCGTCAGGTCGTAGCGTCCCGAGAATGCAACGAGCTTGCGGAACAGATGCGGGTGGCGGAAGACGAGGCTCGCTGCCTGGAAGGCGCCGAGGCTGCAGCCGTGCACGATGGTGCAGTCGTGCCCGTTTCTTGCGGCCATCAGCGGCAGGACTTCGTGGAGGATATAGTCCTCGAAGGCTTGATGGCGGTGGATGCGGTCGGCCGGATGGCGGTCGACGCCGTAGAAGGTCTCCGTGGCGAGGCCCTCGATGCAATAGAGCTGCAACTGGCCGGCTTCGAGCTTGTGGGCGAGGCTGGCGACAAGGCCGATCCGTTCATATTCCCAGAAACGGCCATCGCGCGTCGGAAACATCAGCACCTTGGCGCCGGCATGGCCGAACACCAACAGCTCCATCTCGCGATGCAGGCGCGGGCTATGCCAGCGCAGATATTCCCGGTTCATGAACCTTCAAAAAACCTCGCAGCTTTTCGCGCAGAGCAAAATTCTGTTCCGTCATTCCAGGATAGTCGAAATGTCCGGCGTCGAGGATGAAGATTTCATTATATTTTGACGGCGGTACCGCGTTGGCCACGGCGAACTGGCAGGGCGGGGCGACGGCCGGATCGAACAGGGCGACGGCCACCAGCATCGGCACCTTGATCCGGGTCGCTGCTGTTGCGGCATCGAACAGGCGCAGATGATCGAGCACGTCGGGATGGGTCTTTTGATAGGTCTGCACGGAATCGGCGCTGCCCACTGTCGGCAGCGTGAGCCACTGCTTACGGTCGCCGAAGGTGGGTACGATCAGGTGGCCGCGATCGATGCGGCTGTCGAAGGGGATCGCCAGCGCGCCCAGCCCGCCGCCGAAGCTGCCGCCGATATAGCCGATGCGGTTTGCGAGCCATGGATAGAGCGCCTGCAGCGTCGAGACGGCGATCCAGAGATCCTCGACGCAGCCGCCGATGACGTAGTCGTCGGGGTTGTCGATATTGTGCAGCACATGGCCGGGAGCCTCCGGCGGGATCGGCGCCTGCGCGCTCCGCGACATGCCGCGGGCGCAGGGGAAGAGGATGGCGGTCTGTTCCACCGGCAGGTCGAAATCCGGCGCATCGCGGCCGCCATATCCATGGCCGACCACCAGCCCGCGCCGCACCGGCGCGTCACGCGGCAGAAGCAGCCAGCCGCCGATCGTGACGTTGTCCGTCGAAGTGTAGGTGATATCGAGCACCTGCCAGGCGGGGTGGGTGAGATTGCTTTGCTTCAGCGTTGGCTGTGGGTCGATGGCGAGCGCGCGTTTGTACCGCTTCTGCCAGAACGCGTCGAAGCCTGGTGGAGCCTCTGGCGGGACGATGGCGCGCAGCGTGTCGAGCGTCATGCCGTAGGTGGGGTCGAAGGGGAAGGGGTGCGTCTTGGGGATGGTCATGGGGGAGTTGTTTCGTGGAAATGGGGGGATTGCAAGGCGGGGTGAGAGGTTGGAGAAAAAGTCCCCTCCCCAACCCCTCCCCACAAGGGGGAGGGGCTTGCTGGGCGCACTCGCGTCGCCGAACCGCAGCCTCTCAACAGCCGCGAGTGATATGAGGAAGCGCAAAGGATGCCACAGGATAGCCCCTCCCCCTTGTGGGGAGGGGTTGGGGAGGGGACTTTTTCTGAGAGGACGTGCGGGGGACTTCTTATGAGATGTCGCTAGGGACTTTACACCCCACCCGCCTTGATTTCACCTCACCACCTGCCTAGATTGCAGCCATCCGCAATACCAACAGGACGGTGCACCATGGATTTCAGCCCGATCGCAATGCCGCTTTGCCTTGCCATACGGGAAACCCATGTCCATGCCTGCATACATTACCCTTTCCAATCTTTCGTGGTCCACGCCTGACGGGCGGCCGCTTTTTTCCAATCTCGATCTGAGCTTCGGGGCTGAACGCGCCGGGCTGGTCGGCCGCAATGGCGTCGGCAAGACGACGCTTCTGAGGCTGATCACCGGTGAGTTTCAGCCGCAATCCGGCAACATCGCCGTCAGCGGGCGTCTCGGTGTTCTCCGCCAGACGGTGCAGGTGGATGCCGATGCCACGGTTGCCGATCTCTTCGGTGTCCGCGATGCGCTCGATGTCGTCGCGCGCGCGGTTCTCGGCGAAGCCTCGGCCGAGGAGGTCGCATCCGCCGACTGGACGCTGGAGACCCGCCTTGCCGATGCGCTTGATCGCATGGGTTTCTCGGCGGAGCCCGATACGCTGCTCACGTCGCTTTCGGGTGGCCAGCGCACGCGGGTCGGGCTGGCGGCGCTGATCTTCGGTGAACCGGATTTCCTCATCCTCGATGAGCCGACGAACAATCTCGATCGCGATGGCCGGGAGGCGGTGATTGCTCTCATCGAGAGCTGGCGCGGCGGCGCGCTTGTGGTCAGCCACGATCGCGCGCTGCTCGAACGGATGGATGCGATCGTCGAGCTGACGACGCTCGGCGCCAAGCGCTATGGCGGCAATTGGAGCGCGTTTCAGGCGCGCAAGGCGGTCGAGCTTGCGGCGGCCGAACATGACCTTGCGGATGCGGAAAAGCGTGTGGCGGATGTCGCCCGCAGCGCGCAACTCTCGGCCGAGCGGCAGGCGCGCAGCGACAAAGTCGGCGCCAAGAAGGCGGCGCGGGGCGATATGCCCCGTATCGTCGCCGGCGGCCTGAAGCGGGCGGCGGAGAACACGAAAGGAGACAAGGTCCGGCTCGGCGAGAAGCGGCGCGAGGAGGCGATGGAGGATGCCAGTGCGGCGCGCGAGCGCATCGAGATCCTGCAGCCCTTTTCGGCGAAGCTGGCGTCGACGCATCTGCCCGCGCCGCGGGTGGTGTTGCGGCTCGATGGCGTGACTGCCGGATACGAGGCGGATAGGCCCGTAATCACCGATCTCTCCTTCGCCATGACTGGGCCGGAGCGGGTGGCGGTCGAGGGGCCGAACGGTTCGGGCAAGACGACGCTGCTGTCGCTCGTCACCGGGCAAATCGCGCCCTGGGCGGGAACGGTCTCGGTGCCCGTGCGCCTTGCGGTCTTCGACCAGAGGGTCAGCCTGCTCGACCGGTCGCTATCGATTGCCGAGAACTTTCGCAGGCTCAATCCCGGTGCGAACGAGAATGCCTGCCGCGCGGCGCTGGCGCGGTTCATGTTCCGGGCCGATGCCGCCCTTCAGCAGGTTTCGACGCTGAGCGGCGGGCAGTTGCTGCGCGCCGGGTTGGCCTGCGTGCTGGGCGGTGCGGAACCGCCGCCGCTGCTTGTCCTCGATGAGCCGACCAACCATCTCGACATCGATTCCATCGCCGCCGTCGAGGCGGGGCTCGCCGCCTATGACGGTGCGCTCCTCGTCGTCAGCCACGACGCGGTGTTTCTCGAGCGGATCGGCATCACGCGGCGGCTGTTGCTGCCATCGGGGGAAAATGTGCTCTGAGAGCGCGCGTTCCTATCTGCAACGTTACAGATTTGACATTTCAAACCTATACGTAGAGTAGAGAGCAGCCGGAAGCGCGACGCAGCCGCCGGCCGAGTTTGGAGGATTTCAGTTTGACGATTGATGCGAAGACCCCCGCCGCGAAGATTGATGCCAAGGCCCTGGCCGCCCGCTTTCCCGGCGATTTCACCTTTGGCGTGGCGACGGCCGCCTTTCAGATCGAGGGCGCTTCGAAGGCCGATGGACGCAAGCCGTCGATCTGGGATGCCTTCTGCAACATGCCGGGCCGGGTCTTCAATCGTGACAATGGCGACGTCGCCTGCGATCACTATAACCGCCTCGACGAGGATCTCGATCTCATCAAGTCGCTCGGCGTCGAGGCCTATCGCTTCTCCATCGCCTGGCCGCGCATCATCCCTGATGGAGCCGGGCCGGTGAACGAGAAGGGGCTCGATTTCTACGATCGCCTCGTCGACGGCTGCAAGGCACGCGGTATCAAGACCTTCGCGACGCTCTATCACTGGGATCTGCCGCTGCTGCTAGCCGGCGATGGCGGCTGGACGGCGCGGTCTACGGCCTATGCCTATCAGCGTTATGCCAAGACGGTGATGTCGCGTCTCGGCGATCGTCTGGACAGCGTCGCGACCTTCAACGAGCCGTGGTGCATCGTCTGGCTCAGCCATCTCTACGGCATCCATGCGCCCGGCGAGCGCAACATGCAGGCAGCACTGCACGCCATGCACTATATGAACCTCGCCCATGGCCTCGGCGTCGAGGCGATCCGCTCGGAAGCGCCGAACGTGCCCGTTGGTCTGGTGCTCAACGCCATGTCGGTCATCCTGGGTTCCGACAGCGCTGCCGACCAGGCCGCCGGCGAGCGGGCGCACCAGCTCCACAACGGCGCCTTCTTCGATCCCGTCTTCAGGGGCGAATATCCGCAGCAGTTCCTGGAGGCGCTCGGCGATCGGATGCCTGTCGTCGAGGAGGGTGATCTTGCTGTTATCAGCCAGAAGCTCGACTGGTGGGGGCTCAATTATTACACGCCGCTGCGCGTCGCCGACGATCCCAAGAAGACCGGCGATTTCCCCTGGACGGTCGAGGCGCCCCGCGTCAGCGACGTCAAGACTGATATCGGCTGGGAGGTCTATGCGCCGGCGCTGAAGCATGTGGTGGAGGATCTCTATCGCCGCTACGATCTGCCGGAATGCTACATCACCGAGAACGGCGCCTGCGACAACACCGGCATCGAAGCGGGCGTGGTCGAGGACGGGATGCGGCTCGATTACTATATCCAGCACCTCGATGTCGTCGCCGACCTCATCAAGGACGGCTATCCGATGCGCGGCTATTTCGCCTGGAGCCTGATGGACAATTTCGAGTGGGCGGAGGGCTATCGCATGCGCTTCGGCCTCGTGCATGTCGATTACGACACGCAGGTGCGCACGGTGAAGACGAGCGGCAAGTGGTACTCGGAGCTCGCCGCGCAGTTCCCGAAGGGCAATCACAAGAGCGCCTGATCGCCTTCGTCATAATTGTCTATGCGGCAGGTAGATTTTTTCCTGCCGCATCGCACAAATAAAAAAACATCCCTGTCGGGTTTCAACCACTGGCGGCATAAGTTGCGGCAACAGGAAAGGCGAAACGTCTTTCTTTCCCGCCCGCAACGAAAGCCGCGTCCATGTCTCGCACCCGTGATTGTCTTCGAATGTGCCGCCCGATTGGCTAATCGGCGCGATAGCGGTTATAGAACCGCCAGTTTTTGAAGACCAACACTTGGCGAGCATGAAATGACACTCCAAAACCAGGCCCAACAAGACGCTGCCCCAGGCGCGTCCGGTGGCCATTCCGGGCGAGAGCGAGAGGGCGCGGCGGGGGCGATCCCGATGGTCGCCTTTGAAGGCGCCGGCAAGCGCTACGGGCCATCAGGCGAGGGCGGTTTCACCGCGGTCGAAAAGGTCGATCTCACCGTGGCGCGGGGCGCCATCACGGGCATCATCGGCCGCTCCGGCGCCGGCAAGTCGACGCTGATCCGCATGGTCAACGGGCTGGAGACGGCAACCTCGGGCAAGGTGCTCGTCGATGGCGTCGATGTCGGCGGGCTCAGCGAAGAGGGGCTTCGCGGCCTGCGCCGTCAGGTTGGCATGATCTTCCAGCACTTCAACCTTCTGTCCTCGCGCACCGCCTTCGACAATGTGGCGCTGCCGCTGGAGATCGCGGGTGTCGACAAGCAGACGATCCGCGCCAAGGTCGGGCCGTTGCTCGATCTCGTCGGTCTCGGTGACAAGGCGGGCAATTATCCCTCGGAGCTGTCGGGTGGACAGAAGCAGCGCGTCGGCATCGCCCGCGCGCTGGCGACCGATCCGAAGCTGCTGCTCTCCGACGAGGCCACCTCGGCGCTCGATCCGGAGACGACGCAGTCGATCCTCGAGCTCCTGAAGCGCATCAATGCCGAGCTCGGCCTTACCGTTCTCCTCATCACCCACGAGATGGAGGTGGTGAAAACCATCGCCAGCCACGTGGCGGTGATCGATGCCGGCCGGATCGTCGAGGCCGGCCGGACCTTCGACGTTTACACCAACCCGCAGCACCAGACGACGCGCACGCTGCTTGCCTCGGCGCTGAAGCTGCCGGAGTGGCTGCGTTCGGGCATCAAGGCGCAGCCATCAGCGGGCGACCGGGCGCTGGTGCGGCTGGTGTTCTTCGGCGAAACCGCCTTCAAGCCCTTGACCGGGCGGCTGGTCGCGGAGCTCGGCTCCGACGTCAATATTCTCGCCGGCGCGATCGAGGAGATCGGGGGCGAGCCCTTCGGTTCGCTCGTCGTTTCCTATTCCGCCGATCCTGACGTGATCGCGCGTGCCGACCGCTTCTATGCGGAAACCGGTCTCAAGACGGAGGTGCTCGGTTATGTCGCCTGATATGATCTATAACCTTCTCTCCAAGGCGCTGATGCAGACGCTGCAGATGGTGTTCGTCGCCGGTATCGTCGGCTCGATCATCGGCCTGCCGATCGGCGTGTTCCTGGCCACTTCGGGCAAGGGCGAGCTGTTTCCGGCGCCGAAGACCAACCGCGTGCTCGGGCTGATCGTCAACGCCGCGCGCTCGACGCCGTTCATCATCCTCGTCGTCGCCATCGTGCCGCTGACGCGCCTTCTGACGGGGACGTCGATCGGCACCTGGGCGGCGATCGTGCCGCTCACCATCGCCACCATCCCGTTCTTCGCCCGCCTGGTCGAATCCGCCATCCGCGAGATCGACAAGGGGCTGATCGAGGCTGCCCGCGCCATGGGCGCCACGCCGTTCCAGATCGTCTTCAAGGTGCTATTGCCGGAGGCGCGGCCGAGCATCCTGATGGCGCTGACGATGACCATCGTCAGCCTGATCGGCTACTCGGCCATGGTCGGCGCCGTCGGCGGCGGCGGGCTGGGCGACCTCGGCATCCGCTACGGCTACCAGCGCTTCAATCCCGAGATGATGGTGATTGTCGTGATCGTTCTGATCGTTCTCGTGCAGCTCGTCCAGAGCGCCGGCGACGGGCTCGCCCGCCGCTTCGACAAGCGCAACCGGAAAAACTGACCCTTTAACAACAAACCATAATTCAACACAGGAGACACCCATGAAGAAGTTCATCATCGCAGCCGCGCTCGCGGCCTTCGCGGCCGGATCGGCACTGGCCGAAGACATCAAGGTCGGCGTCACGCCGGGCGAGCACGCGCAGATCATGGAAAAGGTCGCCGAGATCGCCAAGACCAAGGGTCTCAACATCGAGATCGTCGAGTTCTCTGACTACGTCGTGCCGAACCAGGCTCTCAACGACGGCGACATCCAGGCCAACTCGTTCCAGCACCAGCCCTACCTCGACAACCAGATCGCCGACCGCAAGTTCGATCTCGTCAGCATCGGCACGACGATCACCACCCCGATGGGCGTCTATTCCAAGAAGGTGAAGAGCCTCGACGAGCTGAAGGAAGGCGCAACCGTCGCCATCCCGAACGACCCGACCAATGGCGGCCGCGCCCTGCTCGTTCTCGCCTCCAAGGGCCTGATCAAGTTCAAGGACAATCCTGGCGTCAAGGTCACCGTTGCCGACATCATCGAGAACCCGAAGAAGATCGACTTCGCTGAAATCGACGCCGCGCAGCTGCCGCGCTCGCTCGATGACGTCGATGCCGCCGTCATCAACACCAACTACGCCATGGAAGCCGGCCTGCATCCGAAGACCGACGCCATCGCCATCGAGAGCGAAAAGTCGCCCTACGCCAACGTGATCGTTGTCCGTACCGCCGACAAGGATGCGCCGTGGGCCAAGACGCTGGTCGAATCCTACCACGACGAAAGCATCCGCAAGTTCATCAACGAACAGTTCAAGGGCGCGCTGATCCCGTCCTGGTAAGAGCTGGTCTTATCCTTATTCGAGATGAAGCGGTCCGGCCTTGCCGGGCCGCTTTTTCGTTGGGGCGAATCGTCGGATGCCGTAGACCAGTGGGATGGACGCCAAACCGCTCTTTCTCTATGCGCTCTGCGGCAGCCAGCGGAAGGTCTCGACCAATCGCCGGCTGCTCACGACCATGCGCGATCACGCGCCGGATGGCGTGACGATCGAGATCTGTGATCTCATCGGTGATCTGCCGATTTTCAATCCCGATCTTGAAGGCGAGAACACGCCCGATATCGTCGAGCGGCTGGGCGCGAAGATGCGCGCGGCCGATGGCGTCATCGTCGCCTGTCCGGAATATGCGCACGGGCTGCCGGGCGGGCTGAAGAATGCGCTGGACTGGCTGGTGTCGCGCGACGAGGTGCCCTTCAAGCCCGTGATGATCGCGCATGCATCGCATCGCGGCGACTTCGCGCTGGGCCAGTTGACCGAGGTCTTGAAGACCATGTCGTTCGATATCGTCGAGGAAGCGCATCTGCGGATCGGGCTGCTCGGGAAGGACGATGCGTCGCAGGCGACGGTTCTCGATGCGGCTGTGCGAGACGGCGTTATTTTGAACGCGCTTGCAATATTCTGCACGCACGTTCGTGAGGATGCGCTTTATAAGTAGATTTGAATAATTTTATCCGATTGAAATGAAATGGTTTTTGTCGCTCTTGCGTTCATGCCGCAGATGCGAGAGTGCTTAATCGTTCAATCGCGTTTTAACCGTTTTTTGAAGGCTTCCCGGCAGTATTCGCCCACAGGGAGAATGCATGCCGTCGATCTTCAGCAAACGAAGCGCGATTCTGGGAGCTGGTCGCCACACAACCGTGGCCGGCGTCCTGTTTTCGTTTGCCGTCGTCGTCGCGGTCGTCACGATGATGGTGCTGAATGCGCTGGATCACGTGGCGCAGAAATCCAACGTGCTCGATGACGAGCGCTCGCGCGAAACCGTCTCCGGCGCGCTGCAGAATTTCGTAGCCCAACTCGGCGCCACCCTCAACGACTATGCCGCATGGGACGATGCCGCGACCAATGTCTACGCCACCGATGGCATGGACTGGACCGTGTCGAACTACGGCGAGATGTCGGTCAACAGCGCGCTGTTCGACATGGCAATCGTGATCGACGACGACAAGACGCCGATCATGGTCTATCGCGACGGCAAGCCGATGGACGGCTCGTTGCAGGAGTTCTTCTCGCCGGCACTCTGGGCGCTGTTCGACAAGGTGAAGTCCGCAGGCGCGCAAGAGCTGCCCGAGGCATCTGGCTTCATCAGCACGAAGTCCGGCATCGCCGTCGGCGGCGTGGCGCTGGTGCGCGAAAAGTCCGGCGCGCTCGCGGCCGCGCCCGGCAAGCACCGCTATCTCATCTTCATCCGCCATCTCGACGCCGCCAAGATCGACGATATCGGCAAGACCTATGTCATCGGCGGGCTGCGGCTCGTCCCTGGCGATCAGGCCGCCACCTATTCCGTGCCGATCGAGGATGCGCTTGGCGCGTCGCTCGGCAAGCTGATCTGGACGTCGCGCGCGCCTGGCGATGTCGGCTATGCCGATGTGCGCAGCCAGGTGGTGCGGGCTATCTGCCTTGTCGGCCTGTTCTTCGTCGTGCTTTTGATCATCGGCTGGCTGGCCGGGCGCAGGCTGAAGAGCGAGGAGATCATCGCGCGCGAGGATGCGTTGCGCGACCGGCTGAGCGGACTTCTGAACCGAGACGGCCTGCGCGTCTCCGTCGATGCGATGGTGACGCTTGCCCGGCAGTCTCAGGATAATGTCCAGCTTCTCTATCTCGACCTCGATGGGTTCAAGGAAGTCAACGATTCCTACGGTCACGGCACCGGCGACCAGCTGATCCGCGCGGTCGCGGCGGGGCTCAAGGTGCTTATCCCCGAGGGTGCCGTGCTTGCCCGCATCGGCGGCGACGAGTTCGCCATCGTCTTTGCCTCGCCGCAAGCGGATGCGGCTGCATTGCAGCTCTCGGAGCATATTCTGGATTTCCTGGCCGAACCGCTGGAAATCGGCCGCCGCGTGGTCGTCATCGGCGCCAGCATCGGGATTGCTGTTTCGCCCGCGGGCAGTGTCGATCGCGAGGAGCTGGTGCGGCGTGCCGATCTGGCCATGTACAAGGCCAAGGAAGCCGGCCGCGCCCGCATGACGCTCTACGATCCCGCCATGGATGCCGATCGCGAGGAGCGCAACGCGCTGGAACTCGATCTGCGCCAGGCGATCGAAGGCGGCGACCTGACGCTTGCCTACCAGCCGCTGATCGGCGCCGACAGCAACGAGATGGTCGGCGTGGAAGCTCTTGTACGCTGGAACCGCCCGGGCCATGGGCCGGTCTCGCCCGATGTGTTCATCCCGGTTGCCGAGACCAGCGGTCTCATCGAGGCGCTCGGCCTCTTCGTGCTGCGCAAGGCCTGCGAGACGGCCAAGCAATGGCCGGAGCTCAGGATCGCCGTCAACGTTTCTCCCGGCCAGTTCCGCAACCCCGCCTTCACCGATTACGTGCGCTACGTGCTGCGCCAGACGGAAATCGAGGCCAAGCGGGTGACGCTCGAGGTGACCGAGGGTTACATGATCCAGAACCCGAAGCGGACGCGTCAGGCGATCGAGCAGCTGAAGACGCTGGGCGTGAAGATCGCGCTCGACGATTTCGGCTCGGGCTTCTCGTCGATCGGCTATCTCCGCCAGTTCGGCTTCGACCGCATCAAGATCGACCGTTCGCTGATCATGGATATCGAGCACAGCGAGAGCCAGCGCGAGATGCTGAAGGCGACCGTGGCGCTTGCCAGCTCGCTCGATATTCCCGTCACCGCCGAAGGTATCGAGACGCCGGAGCAGGCCGATATCGCCTCGCAGTTCGGTTGCGATACGCTGCAGGGCTTCTACTTCAGCAAGCCCGTCTCCGCCGAGGACATCACCGAGCGGCTGATGGAAGCGCGTGCGCGCAAGACCAGCGGACGGCGCGTCAGCGCCGCCTGATCAATTCTCTATCCAAGCTTCAGAGCGATCCCGTCAGGTGCCGATGTGCTTCTGGCCGCGTTTCTTGGCCAGCGCGATCTGCAGCTGGCGCTGGCGGTAGCGCAGCCGGTCTTCCTCGGTGCGGCTGTCGTAGCAATGGCTGCAGGACACGCCTTCCTCGTATTTCTCCGAGGTGATCTCTTCCGCGGTGATCGGATTGCGGCAGGCGTGGCAGAGCTTGTGGTCGCCCTCCTTCAAGCCGTGCTCGACCGAGACGCGCTCGTCGAACACGAAGCAGGCGCCTTCCCAGAGGCTCTCTTCCTGCGGCACTTCCTCGAGATATTTCAAGATGCCGCCCTTGAGGTGGTAGACCTCGTCGAAGCCCTGCTCCTTCATGAAGGCGGTGGCCTTCTCGCAGCGTATGCCGCCGGTGCAGTACATGGCGATCTTCGGCTTGTTGTGCAGGCCGGTGTTGTTCTTCACCCAGTCCGGAAATTCGCGGAAGGTCTTGGTGTTCGGGTCGACGGCGCCCTTGAAGATGCCGATCGCGGTCTCGTAATCGTTACGGGTGTCGATGACGATCGTATCGGGATCGGAGATCAGCGCGTTCCAATCCTGCGGCGCGACATAGGTGCCGACGATCTTGTTGGGGTCGATGTTCTCGACGCCCATCGTCACGATCTCTTTCTTCAGCTTCACCTTCATGCGCACGAAAGGCATTTTCGACGCGCGGCTTTCCTTGTGCTCCAGGCGAGCGAATTCCGGCATGGCGCGCAGATAGCCAAGCACCGTCGCGATCCCCGCATCCGGCCCGGCGATGGTGCCGTTGATGCCCTCATGGGCGAGCAGCAGCGTGCCCTTGACGCCATTATCCTCGCACAGCTGTTGCAGCGGCGCGCGCAGGCTTTCGAAGTGCGGCACGGAAACGAAATGATAAAGGGCCGCGACGAGGAAAGGGCTCGTCGCCTGTTGGGTCGATGTGTCGGTCATGCGGCTGGAAATACAGCTTTCGGCGACCAAGCGCAATCGCCC
This sequence comes from Rhizobium sp. S163, assembly GCF_030380805.1. Taxonomy (NCBI): domain Bacteria; kingdom Pseudomonadati; phylum Pseudomonadota; class Alphaproteobacteria; order Hyphomicrobiales; family Rhizobiaceae; genus Rhizobium; species Rhizobium sp. S163. Next base: position 99,340 of record NZ_JAUDSA010000036.1, read on the forward strand.
GCAGGTACGGCGAGAGCCTTTCCTGGTTAGCTTGAAGCATTCTGCCGGAGCAGGTTTTCGTCGGGGCAAAGGCGATTGGCGAAGGGCATACCCCGGGTACGGTCGAGCCGATCGCCTTTGATCCTGGCCGAAAGATGCCCGGCCCTGCGGGTTGGCTGAAACGGGCCGCCTGATCGTTCGGCCGGCTTGGCCGTATGCTTTGGCTACGACGCGCGCCGGCCGAACGATCATCCGACTCCGTTTGAGCCAACAGAATGCTTCAATCTAACCAGGAAAGGCTCTGATATTCATCCGCCAAAGGCGATCCAGAGCATCTCGATGCGCATCGCCTCGTCATCCGCATCCGGGCCGAAGATGTGCTCGGCGCGATCCAGCGCATCGTGACGACCCTGCTGCTGGTGGAAGATGATGGCATAGAGCAGATGCGCGAGGTCGTCGGCATTCTCGAAATGGTGATGCTCGGTCTCGACCAGCTCGCACAGCAATTCGAGATCGTTGATGCGCCCGAGCAGATCGACCAGCGTGCTCGCTGCCTCGTATTTCGCGTTCATGGCGGTCGGCCATAGCGGATTGAGCAGCTTGTGATAGGCGCGGTAATCCTGCGTGCGCTTGCGCAGGGTGTGAAAGGCCTCGGCCGAGACATGCCCCTCGCAGGCGGCCAGCGCCTTGCGCGCCTTGCGCACCGTGGTGTCCCACCCATGCGCCAGAAGCCGCCCATGCCTGCGGTAGCCGCCCTTGAGGTTGACGTCTTGAACGGCCGCGATCGCCCGCTTCAGCGCCGAGATGGTGTCGGAGACCACCTTTTCGGGATCGCGGCGGGCGGCAATCAGCCGGTCGCGCCGGGCGGTGAGCGCCACGACGATGCGGCCGAGCGCCTCGGCCTCGTCGCTGTCGCGGGCGCGTTCGTGCAGATAGGTGGCGGTCTCGACGAGGGCCGCCGCATCTCGCAAAGAGGATAGCGAGCGGGCGATGCCGCGTAGCCTGATGTTCTCGCGGGCGGAAAATTTCGGCACGGCGCTGGAGACGAGACGGTAGAGCGAGCGCACCCGCTTCAGCCGCTTGCGCGCCTCATGGATCGCGTGGTCCGTTCCTTGAGGCCGCGTTTCGAGCACGTCGATCGCATGGCGCAGCTGGCGTCGCGCGAGCTTGTGAAACTGTGATTTGAAGGACCGGTCAGGCCGTATGCTGAAGGGCATGCCGGTCGTGCTCAAATTCGGTTGCCAATGCCTGATTTGAGTATCTGAAATCGCCGGTGACCTCGCGGCCGAGCCAGGCGGGAAGCGCTGGCCGTTCGGCTTCCGACCCCATCTCGACCTCGGCGATGACGAGGCCGCGGTGCTGGCCGGCGAAAACGTCGACCTCCCAGACGTAGCCCTCATAGGGCACGCGGTAGCGGGTCTTTTCGATGACGATGCCGATCGCCGCACCAAGCAGCTCTTCGGCGTCAGTGACCGGGATTTCATATTCGAATTCGTCGCGGGTCATCTTGCTGCGGCCGATCTTGGTGGTCAGCCGCGCGCTCTTTTTGTCGATGATGCGCACGCGTACCGAGCGATCGTCCATCGACGCGATATAGCCCTGTCTGAGGACAGACTTCGCCTCTGCGCCGGAGCGCCAGCCATCGCTGCGTACCAGGAACTTCCGCTCGATCTCTTTTGCCATGACCGATGAACCTCTTTGACGACGGCCGGTACGCTAGCGCAATTTAGCTGAGGTTGATACCCATTCCGTTCCAAAGATGGTTGCGGTCTCGACAAACTTTAGCGGTAGGTCTATTCCGTTGCCGGAATTAAATCGTTTCAAAGGAACCACGGCCATGGGCGAAAAGACAGAAAAACTCCTTTCCATCCTGAAACTGCAGCCCGTCGTGCCGGTCCTGATCGTCGACGACGTCAAGTCGGGCGTTTCGCTGGCGCGCGCTCTGGTCGCGGGTGGTTTGAAGGCGATCGAAATCACCATGCGCACGCCTGCAGCGCTGGACACAGTTCGCGCCGTGGCCGACGAGGTCGAGGGTGCCGAGGTCGGCGCCGGCACCATTCTCAATGCCAAGCATTGGGAAGCCGCGGTGGCCGCCGGCTCCAAGTTCATCGTCAGCCCGGGCACCACGCAGGAGCTGCTCGACGCGGCGCGCGCTTCCTCCGTGCCGCTTCTGCCGGGCGCCGCAACCGCCAGCGAAGTCATGGCGCTGCGTGAAGAAGGCTATCAGGTGCTGAAGTTCTTCCCGGCCGAGCGGGCCGGTGGTGCGGCCATGCTGAAGGCGTTCTCCTCGCCGCTCGCCGGCACGCTGTTCTGCCCGACCGGCGGTATCTCGCTGAAGAACGCGATGGATTACCTGTCGCTGCCCAACGTCATCTGCGTCGGCGGTTCCTGGGTTGCACCGAAGGAACTGATCGCATCAGGCGACTGGGCCGGCATCACCAAGCTCGCCGCTGAGGCGGCCGCGCTGAAGGGCTGAGGCGGCTTTCTGCATTCGGGAGGAAAACCCCTCCCCAACCCCTCCCACAAGGGGGAGGGGCTTAGTCGTGGCGGCGCCACGAGTCTCCTTCCCCCTTGTGGGGAAGGTGGCCGGCAGGCCGGAAGGGGTCTTTGCCCAACACACCCGCTACAGGCCAAGCGTTCTCCTCCTAACGCACCCGTTATTTGCAATCCCTCATTGCCGCTCCTATCTCCCCAACATCATCAAAAGGGAGACAATCAGGTATGTTCGACGCGAAAAAGCTTCTTGAGCAGTTTCTGGGATCGCAGATTCCAGGTGTCGGCGGCAGCGTTCGCGACCGAGCGGGCGGGGCGATCGAGATGGCCAAGAACAATCCGTGGAAGGCAGGCGCTCTGGCGACCGCCGTGCTCGGCACCAAGACCGGCCGCAATATCGCCGGCAATGTCGCGACGATCGGCGGGCTCGCGGCCGTCGCCGGCCTCGGTTATCTCGCCTACAAGAACTATCAGTCGGGAAAATCGCCTGAGGCAGCACCGCAGCCTGCCGCCACGACCGGCCAGCCGATCGCGCTGCCGCCGCAGGACTCGGCCTTCAGCCTGGAGGGGCCGCAACTCTCCAATGATTTCGCCCTGACGCTGATCCGCGCGATGATCGCCGCCGCCAAGGCCGATGGCCATATCGACGATGCCGAGCGCGCCAACATCATGGAAAAGGTGCGCGAAGTCGACCTCGGCTCGGAAGCCGAGGCCTTCCTGCGCAACGAACTCGCCAACCCCGTCGATATCGACGATCTGGTGGCAGCCGCGCGCACCGAGGAGCAGAAGGTCGAGCTATATACCGCGACGCGGCTGACCATCAATCCCGACACCCGCGCCGAACGCGGCTATCTCGACCTGCTCGCCGGCCGGCTTGGCCTGCCGGACGCGCTGCTCGACCATATCGACGCGACCGTATCGTCGGCCAAGGTCACGGCCTGAGCGGAATAAGGCTTGCCGTTTGACGATTGGCAAGCCTGCCATAACGGCCGGTTGCCTTTCGCCGGCGGCTGGCCTAAGCCCTTCTCCTCACCCGCAGGAGATTTTCGCGTGGCCGACCCCAGATCCGAACGCCGCTCGCCGGCGATTGCCGCTGCGATCATCCTCGTCTGCGCCGGGCTCGTCATCTATTTCCTGCCGTCGGTGGTGCTGTGGATCGGCAATTACTCGCCGACGCTGGCGATCGTCGTCGGGGTTTGTCTGGTGATGGCGTTTTTCGCGGTGTTCTGGCTGCGGGCGCGGTATCAGCGCAGGCGGGGTGGGTGAGGGTTTGGGCTTGAGTTAGGGGAGCCTTCACTTCGGTTGTGCCGTGTGGCCCCCTCATCCGACCCTTCGGGCCACCTTCTCCCCGCTGGGGCGAAGGGAAGATGGAGCGCGCGGCTCACTCCGAGTCCCTTCTCCCCTGCGGGGAGAAGGTGCCGGCAGGCGGATGAGGGGGCCTCACGGCATACCTTCACCAATCAACCTACCACCAATCAACCCTACCCGCCAAACCCCACACCCTGCAGCGACGCGCCGAGCAATAGCGCACCCATCACGATAACAAGCAGCGCGCCCAAGAGCTCGATGCCATTGCCCACCCAGGTCGAAACGCGTGAGCCGTGGCCGGCAAGGCGCATGGCGGTGCCTTTGGCGGTGACGGCAAGGGTGGCGAGGATGGCGACGGTGATGGCGGTGCCGAGGGACATGGCGAAGACCGAGAGAACGCCGCCGAGATAGAGGCCGTTCAGCAAGGAGAAGGTCAAGACCAGCAGCGCGCCGGAGCAGGGGCGCAGGCCGACGGCGACGATTGCCGACCATGCCTCGCGGATGCTGAATTTCTCCGCGCCGAGCATCGCCGGATCGGGCATGTGCGACTGGCCGCAGGTCTCGCAGGCCATGCCTGAAATGAACTTGTGGCCGGCCTTGGCGGCCTGGGTCTCGCCGAAGGCGTAAGAGCTGCTTTCGCCGCGCTGGTCTGCGTCCTGCCAGTCGAGCATCATGCTGACGGGCCCCGATGCCAGCGCTTCCTGCCTCGGCTGGAAAGCCGGGATGATGGTGCGCAGTTTGCGCAAGAGGAGCCACAGGCCGAAGAGGATGACCATGACGAAGCTTGCGATCTCCATCGCCTGCGTGGCCATGGTGAGCGTGATGCCCGAGCCGCGCAGCACCAGCCAGGCGCCGCCGACAAGCAGGATCGCAACCACCCCCTGAACGAAGGCCGAGACGAAGGAGATGGCGACGCCGCGCTTCAGCTCGATCTCGTTGGCGATCATGTAGGAGGAGATCACGGCCTTGCCGTGGCCGGGGCCGGCAGCGTGGAAGACGCCATACGCAAACGACAGGCCGACCAGCGTGCCGAGCTGCCATGGATCCTCGCGCATCGCCTTCAGCGCGTTGGTCAGCGCGCGGTAGAAGGCCTGCTGTTCGTGATTGATGTAGAGAAAGAGCGGTGCCAGCGGGCCGCCGGAGGGCTGGAAGCTCGGCTCCGCCGTGCCGATGCCGAGCGGCGATTGCGCGTGCGCGGCGGCAAGGCCGGTCACGAGAAGCAGACCGGCGGCGTAGAGCAGCAGCGTGGGCTTGCGCCTCAGCATGTGACGTCCAGCTTGGTGGCGAAGAGCTTCGACATGTTGGTGCCGGTCGGATCGTTGAAGAAGGCGTCGGTCAGCGATTGCTTGTTCTGCGAGATCACCTGGTCGGCATCGGGCCTGACCACCTGGTGCTTGCAGGCCTTGAAGGCGTCGCCGACGAGGATCATCTCCTTGTCGGTCGGAAAGTCGATCGAGGTGTAGAGCGTCGGATCGTAGACGCCGAAGGTGAGGTTGCCCTTGAGCGGCATCTTCTCGACCGGCTTGACGGCGAAGAACATCAGGAGCTGTCCGTCGCGGTAATCGACATGGATGATGTCGGGCTTCTGAACCGTGATGTTCTTCCCGTTCATCGTCAGGTTCATGTAGTAATCATAGTCGGCCAGTGAATCGCGGACCGTCTTGCCGACCTCGGCGAGTTCGTTCGGCTCCAGCTTCAAATCGGTGTTCTTGTCGAAATCCATGACGACCGAGGAGGTGAAGACCTCGTCGAAGCGCCAGACGTTGCGGAACTCCGCGACATTGCCGTCATCGCCGGCGACGACTTCAAGGCGGGCCTCCACGAAGATATGCGGATGCGCGAAGGCTGCGGCGGGCACCAGCGTCAGAAAGCCGGCCGTCAGGAAAGTCGATATCTTCATGCGTCCGCTAACTTCATCTCTAGAGTTCGGGCCAAGTTCGGTTGCCGGAAAGGCGATAAATCCGGGTGGGGCGGCCCAAATCAGTTGCTGCGATCTTGCCGGAAAATGGGACCGAATTGGGACCGGATTTCCTTGGGTTCGGCTTAGGGGTGCTTCTTGAACCAATTGTGAAGATAGTCGACGAAAATGCGCACCTTGGCCGGCAGGTAGCGGCGGTGCGGATAGACCGCGTAGATGCCGCGATCGGTGGCGATATAGTCGTTGAAGAGCGTCACCAGCTCGCCGCTCTCGATCGGCTTGCGGGCGATGAAATCGGGAATGAAGGCGATGCCGATGCCTGACAGTGCGGCGCGCAACGTCGCATGCGGGCTGTTGACCTCGATCGGGCCGGAGACGGCCACGGCAAACGAGGTGCCGTCGGGGTTCTGAAAGCGGATGCTGCCCTGGCTGCGCGAGTTGGTGTCAATGATGAAGGGCACGTTGGAGAGATCGGCGGGATTCTGCAATTGCGGATGCCGCTCCAGAAACTCCGGCGTGGCGCATAGATGGATGCGGAAATCCGAGATCTTGCGGGCGATCATGCCGGAGTCTTCAAGCTTCGTCACGCGGATCGCGACGTCGAAGCCCTCCTCGATCAGGTCGACGAAGCGGTCGTCGGCGGAGATTTCCAGCTGCAGATCAGGGTTCTCCCGGGCGAAATCGATCAGCGACTGGCCGACATCGGCGTCGACATAGGTGCGCGGCACCGAGATCTTCAGCTTGCCCTTCAGCTGTGCATTGTTCTCGCGCACGAGGTCGGCAAGGTTGTCGATCTCCTTCAGGATATCGGAAGCGGTGCGATAATAGGTGTGGCCGGCCTCGGTCATAGAGAACTGGCGGGTGGTGCGGTTCAACAGAAGCGCGCCAAGCTCATCCTCGAGCTCGCGGACATATTTCGACAGCAGCGCCTTGGAGCGGCCGGTCTTGCGGGCGGCAGCGGAAAAACCCTCGGCTTCGACGACGTCGATGAAGGCGCGGATGCGGGTGAGGGTGTCCATGAGTACAATCTATCCTGTCATTGGTCCGTCGGTTAGACCCATGACGAATGACAGGATTCTGTCAAGTTTTTCGATATGTTCGTCGTCTATTCGGCCTATCCTCTGGCCGACTCGGCGACGGGGAATGGTGACCGGTTTTTCCACCATGGCCTGAGAACGCGCGCGCAGCCCGTTGTTTGTATTCGGCTCGAGCAGGAAACGAAAATTGGGTGTTGGACCATCGAACGATGTCAGCGGGCACACGATGATTGATTCAAAATCGTCGCCGAGCCGATCGCTCTGTATAATGATTGCTGGACGAGGCTTCCCATAGTCGCCAGACAGAACGACTGCGAAAATATCGCCGCGCTTCATTCTTCCTCGATCCACTCCTCGTCGTTGAAGATCGAAACCGCATCGATCCACCGCATGGCATCTGCTTCGTCTTCGGGATCGAGTGCTGCAATCTGTGCGGCTATAAGCTTTCGGAATTCGGGATCACGCGTATCTAGGCCTGCGCTCCGCGTCTTGCGCACGAGCTCATCCATCTTATGCTGCTGCAAATCCTGCGTTTGCCTTGATGGGATGGGCATTGCGTATCCCTCGTTTTCACGCCCTGAATATAGTTGTTTGCGCCTTTCGCTGCAACGCCCGCCCGCATTTTCGTTTTTTTGCGCAACCCCAAAAAAACTCTTGATTATGACCGCGAATATTCTTATTTCGACCTCAGCCCAAAGTCGCACGTGCCCATGGGTGTCCGCCGAACCCTCGAATTGGTGAGGAAATCGGTAAGGTACCTGGAATTAACCCCTCCAGTCGCTATTCCGGCCAACCGGAAAATGCGAGGACGCCTGAAGCAACGACGGTGCGGGCCTTTTTGTTCTCTCCCTGCTTTCCATCAGCGGGGGTTACTGAAGAGGCACACCTTCATTGCCGGAAGTGCGGTAGGGAACCCCCTCCAATCCATGGCAGACAAAGCCGGATCCATGTCGCTTTCGCGGCGTTGATTCATCATTTGCGCATTCGAGCGCTTGCTAAGGTTCCGGGGTCTCCACCGGCTGGTTCCTATGCGAGTGATCGGCTGCCCTTTGTCCTCCGGTTTTTCCGGAGCTCTGGAATTGAAAAGGGAATCGATATGACCACTCAGCGCATCCGCGACTTTCTCGCAACCCGACGTCCCGACGGTCCCTGCCTCGTGGTCGACCTCGACATCGTGCGCGACAATTTCTCCGCTTTCCGTCACGCCATGCCTGACAGCGCCATCTACTATGCCGTCAAGGCAAACCCGGCTCCAGAAGTTCTGAAGCTGCTCGCCGACATGGGCTCCAACTTCGATTGCGCGTCCGTCGCCGAAATCGAAATGGCGCTCAACGCCGGTGCGACCGCTGCCCGTATCTCCTACGGCAACACGATCAAGAAGGAACGCGACGTTGCCCGCGCGCATGCGCTCGGCGTCAGCCTCTTTGCCGTCGACAGCCACGAGGAAGTTGAGAAGATCGCGCGTGCCGCTCCCGGCGCCCGCGTGTTCTGCCGCGTTCTGACCGATGGCGAAGGTGCCGAATGGCCGCTGTCGCGCAAGTTCGGCTGCGTGCCGCAGATGGCCGTCGACGTTCTCGTTTACGCGCATCAGTTGGGCCTTGAGTCCTACGGTGTGTCGTTCCACGTCGGTTCGCAGATGACCAAGGTCGATGCCTGGGATTCGGCTCTTGCCGATGCCAAGCGCGTCTTCGTCCAGCTGGCCAAGCAGGGCATCCACCTGCAGATGGTCAACATGGGCGGCGGCTTCCCGACCAAGTACCTGCGCGACGTTCCGTCGGCTGAAGCTTACGGCCGTGCGATCTACCAGAGCCTTCGTGACCACTTCGGCAACAACCTGCCGAAGACGATCATCGAGCCGGGCCGCGGCATGGTCGGCAACGCCGGCGTCATCAAGACGGAAGTCGTGCTGATCTCGAAGAAGTCCGACAACGACGCCGCTCGCTGGGTGTTCCTCGACATCGGCAAGTTCGGCGGTCTGGCCGAAACGATGGACGAAGCCATTCGTTACCCGATCCGCACCGAGCGCGACGGCGACGAAATGGAGCCCTGCGTCATCGCCGGCCCGACCTGCGACTCGGCTGACGTGCTTTACGAGAAGAATCTCTACCCGCTGCCGCTCACTCTCTCGATCGGCGACGAGATCCTGATCGAAGGCACCGGCGCCTACACGACCACCTATTCGGCGGTCGCGTTCAACGGCTTCGAGCCGCTGAAGGCCTACATCATCTGATACCGCCGGCCCCGTAGCCAGCCGGGGCGGCACCTTCACAATTCATATTCACCGCCGCTGATAACGGTTTTGGGTACGGGAGGCCACGATGGCCGCTGTTCTTGATTCTGTCCGCGCATTCTTTGCGCATTCCATTTTCACCATCGACGCCGAAAATGCCGGCGATGTCGTTGCGCGCGAGAATTTGCTCGATCGCGCCATGGGCCCGAACCGCCGTCGCAAGTCGTCGGAAAAGATCCGCCGCGGCCGCGTGCCGGCCGAAGGCCTGGCGCTGGTTGCGCGTGATCGCGACGGTCACGTCATCGGCACCGTGCGCCTGTGGAACGTCGAGGCCGGCGTCAATGCCGATGGCACGGCCATCGACGCGCTACTGCTTGGACCGCTGGCGGTCGACTCCAGCTTTGAGGGCAAGGGTGTCGGTTCGGCGCTGATGCGCGCCGCCATGCTGGAAGCCAAGACCCGTGGTCACGGCGCCATCCTGCTTGTGGGCGATGCCCCTTATTACGAGCGTTTCGGCTTCTTCGCCGCGAAGGCTCAGCATCTCGTCATGCCTGGTCCGTTCGAACGCTCGCGCTTTCTGGCGCTCGAGCTTGTCGAGGGCTGGCTTGACGGCGCGGCCGGCATGATCGTCCCGACGGGGCGGATGCTGGCCAGCGCGCCGATCCGCAGGGCGGCCTGACCGGCTAAGCCTCTCCCCTAAAGGGAGGGGCTTTTTTGTTTCATTTCCAGTTTCAGGAAATCAGTTTGAAGGGGCGCCGGAAGAGCCGGCGGACTATTTTCCCCTCTGTATTCGCTGCGCCCGTAGTTTGAGGGCGCTTACTTGACGACGCTTGCGTCGACCAACTGTGTCCCGGCAGTCTGAACGATATTGTCCGGTATGGCGGCGATGAAAAACATCGTGAAAGCATAGACCGCGAATATGGTCGCTGCGGCTGTGGCCTTAAGAATCATTCATGCACTCCTAGTTCTCTGGTATCTAATGTGAGCGCAAAAGTCGGCTTTCCCAAGAGTTTTCTGAACGCCAGATGAACAAAAAACTGTGACGGTAAATTTTAACGATATTTTAGCAACACTGCAGCTTCGCCTTTATGGGGAAGAAATTCACTTTTCGTTCTAATAAAATGCAGAAAAAACAATCATATGGATGAAAATATGGGCGAGAATCATCCCCATGGCGTAGGCGCGGCGCATCATGAACGCGTCATCGGGCAGGGAGCCGGGTTCATGAACCGGTTCGGTCTCCGTTCATAACTCGGCGCTCGATGACGGTCGCGAAAGGTCGAATCGCATGCCGTCAGGGCAGATGATTCGTCCGGGGACGCCAGATCGAGAGACGCTCCTGTCGGTCTGATGAAGCCGGAAAGCCTGAAACGATCGGGCAGGCGGACCAGCCTGACACCTACTACTCCATACCTCGACCGCCTGCCTTCTCCCTTTTTCACCGCCGTGGGCAGCCCACGCGCGGATATTCGTGCTGCCCGCCGATCGGATGACTTGCCGCTGGCGCGATTCCGTAGGAATGTATTTTAGTGATCACTAAAACGTGAGGGCGAACTTATGATGCGGTCTCTGCTTCTTTCCCTTTTCGCCGCCTGCCTGCTGTCGCTTGCCGGCGCGTCGACTTCCTTTGCAGCAATCAAGACGGTGACGGCGAAGCCGACCGCCGAGACGATGGCACCGGGAGAATCCGTGCTCTTCGACGACAAGAAATGTCCGGCGGGAATGATCGCGAAATTCACCAAAGCGCAAAAGCGGCCCTCAGTGTCACGCCGATGCGTGCATCAGTGACCTTGAGCCAAGCGCGATCATAAGGTTTCACATCCATGTGAGATTGAAGGGACGGGCGATGATTTGATCGGCTGCTCGTCATAGATAGTGGCGCATGATCAAGCGCCTCGCACTTCTCTTCGTCCTGTTGCTCACGCCAGCTTTCGCCTTCGCGCAGCAGCCGAATGCTGTCGCCACGCTGCTTGATGGCGGCGCGTCGCGCGAGGAGCTGCGGCCGCTAAAGGCTGTTGTCGTCGCCAGGGATGGCGAGATCATTGCCGAGCATGGCTATCGCGGCCATTCGACGCGTGAATCCGTCAACATCAAGTCGGCCTCCAAGTCGATCATCTCAAGCCTCGTCGGCATTGCCATTCAGAAGGGCCTGCTCGATGGGCCGGATCAGAAGATCGCGCCGATCCTGAAGGCCGACCTGCCTGACAATCCGGATCCAAGGCTTGGCGAGATCACCATCGGCAACCTGCTCTCGATGCAGGCGGGGCTCGGTCGCCTGTCCGGTCCCGATTACGGACGCTTCGTGTCGTCGCGCAACTGGGTGCGGTTCGCACTCGCGCAGCCGTTTGCCGATGAGCCGGGCGGGCAGATGCTCTATTCGACAGCGTCGACGCATCTGCTCTCGGCGATCCTGACAAAGGTCGGCGGGAAATCGACGCTCGCCTTGGCACGGGAGTGGCTGGCCCCCGTCGATGGCTTTCGTATCGGCGCATGGGAGCGGGATCCGCAGGGGATCTACCTCGGTGGCAATCAGATGGCGATGACCGCGCGCTCGCTGCTTGCCTTCGGCGAACTCTATCGCAATGGCGGCAAGGCTCCAGATGGCACGCAGGTCGTTCCCGCCGATTGGGTCGTCCAGTCCTGGCAGCACCGCACCAATTCGCGCTTCTCGGGCGATGACTACGGCTATGGCTGGTTCTCGCGGCAGATCGGCGGCGAGCAAGTGCATTTCGGCTGGGGCTATGGCGGCCAGATGCTCTATATCGTGCCCTCGCTGAAGCTCTCCGTCGTGATGACGTCAGATGAGAACGGCCCCTCGGCGAGAACCGGCTACCGCGATGCGCTGCACGGGCTTCTCTCCGAGATCATCGCCGCCGCGCGCCCTGTCTGAGCTGGCTTTTCGGCGCATTGATTAAAATGCGACCGAGCGTTCCAATCAAAACGCAATAGCGATCTCGTAACGTGTCCGCGCCGGTGGATTGGAGGCGCGTACATGATTTTGGATCTGCGGACGATCTACGTCGTCTCCGCCATGACGCTGCTGGTTCTCGGAAGCGCGCATATGGTGAGCTATTGGACCGGGCGGTTCGGCCGCTGGCCGGCTTGGTGGGGCGCCAGCTATCTGGTGCTCGGCGTCGGTACGCTGCTCGTCTGCCTGCGCAATTTCATTCCCTATGTGCTGTCGATCCAGCTGGGCAATGTGCTGACCATCGCCGGCTACCTGCTGTCGTTCTTCGCCATCCGCGTGCTCGCCGGCCGGCCGGTGTCGATGCTTGCCTGCGTGCTGGCGCTCGTCTGCATCAGCCTCCCGGTCGCGGCTCTGCCCTCCGGCGACATGTCGGTCTCGACGCGGCTGTTCTATGTCTCGGCCATCTGCTGCCTGTGCGATCTGGCGGTGCTGCGCGAGGGTATCGGCATCTACAGGCGCGAGAAGCTTTTCTCGGCGGGCCTGCTGGCATGGCTCTATCTGCCGACGGCGGCGATTTTCCTGGTGCGGAGCGTCATGGCGGCAACGGGGGAGATCGCGGGTCCCGACCCTTATGGCGCCACCGTCGCCCATAGCTGGATGGCGTCGACGGCGGTCATTTTCCTGGCGCTGCGCAGCATGCTGATCGTGCTGATGGCGGCCGAGCGCAACAGGAGCGAACTGATTGCGCTGGCGCATCATGATCCGCTGACGGGCGCGCTCAACCGTGGCGGGCTGGCGCAGCGGCTGCCGGTGCGCGGTGCCCACGCGTTGGCACTCCTGGTGGTCGATATCGATCACTTCAAGCAGCTGAACGACCAGCATGGCCATCCCATTGGAGACGATGTGCTCCGGCTGTTTTCAAGTGCGGCGCGCAGCGTGCTGCGGCCCGATGATCTCCTGTCACGCCACGGCGGCGACGAGTTTCTCGTGGTGCTGAAGAATACCGCCGAGGACGGAGCGATCGCCGTCGCCGAGCGGATGCGGTCGGCATTCTCGGAGCAGGTTTCGGCGATGACGCTGTTCGCGTCGCTTCCGACGCTCAGCATCGGCGTTGCCGCCTGCAGCGGTCCTAATATCGACTTCAAGAAGCTCCTGGAGCGGGCCGATACCGCGCTCTACGCTTCCAAGCGGCGAGGCCGCGACCGGGTCGAGGCGTCGCCGGCGCAGGAGCAGGCGGCTTAGCTCAGATATTCTGATCCATGCTCTCGGCGGGGATTTCGCTGGCCGAATGGATGCGCACCACCGCGGCCGGGACGCCCGCCACCGTGCAATGGGCCGGAACCGGCTTCACCACCACGCTGCCGGCCGCGACCTTGCTAAAGGCGCCGATCTCGATATTGCCGAGGATCTTTGCGCCTGCGCCGATCATCACGCCGCGGCGGATCTTCGGGTGGCGGTCTCCGGTTTCCTTGCCGGTGCCGCCGAGCGTGACGCCCTGCAGGATGGAGACCTCGTCCTCGATGACGGCGGTCTCGCCGATGACGATGCCGGAGCCGTGGTCGAGCATGATGCCGGAGCCGATCCTGGCGGCTGGATGGATATCCGGGCCGAAGACCAGCGAGGCGAGATTAGCAAGCCAGCTGGCGACCTCGACGCGGCCTTCGTTCCACAATTTGTGGGCGGCTCGATGAATCTGCAGGGCGTGAAAGCCCTTCAGGTTCAGCAGCGCATGCAGATAAGTCGTGCAAGCCGGATCGCGCTTGCGCACCGCCATAAGGTCGGCCTGGATCTCGGTCAGAATATCAGATGTCAGCGTCTCCTGGAGGAGCGCCGTCAGCGCCGCCGTATCGACATCGGCGCGAGAGAGGCGCGCGGCGAGCACGCGGGCGACGATTGTCGCGCTATCCGCAGCCTCGATCACCTGCGATGTCAAAAGAGGCCGCAACACCGGCTCGCGTTCGCACAGCGCCAGGGCTTCGGCGCGGATCAATACCCATGCCGAGGCATCGTTGGCGGCTGCGGTTTCGGCGATGGCGGTTCTGGTCTGCGACATCTGGTTAGGCTCTCTGTTTCACGCCAATTGTTTTCAAGCGTGTCTTATCCTGAAATCGGTGGCCAGTCTCGGGATATGTGTCTTAAAGCGTGTCGCGATCCTTCGGATTCGCTCGTCACGCTTTAAGTTTTTGTTCTGTCGCATGTCTGTGCCGCAAAACCGCTGCACACTTTTGCGCGACATGCTTTAGGCGGCGATATCGACCACGCCGCAATCGCCGGCTTCCGAAGCGAAGGCCAGCAGCTTGCCGTTCTTGCTCCAGCTCATGGCGGTGATCGCACCCTTCCCAGGGCGGCGGATCAGCGCTTCTTTGCTGTCGGCGAGGCGAACGGCGAGGATCATGCCGTCGATGAAGCCGATGGCGAGGATATCCTCGGCCGGGTGGAACTTGACCGAGGTCGCCATGATGTTGGCGCGGGTGCCGAGTTCGAGCGGCGCCTTGCCCATCGGACCGTCCTTGCCGGAGAACGGCCAGACGATGGCGGCCGGTGCGCCGGAAGAGGCGAGCCACTTGCCCTTGGCCGACCAGGAGAGCGACTTGACCTTGGCGGGGTAGCCGGTCATGCGCATGTGGCGGGCTTCAGAGCCGGGCTTGATGTCGAGCTTCCAACCGTGCAGCGCGTTTTCCTGCATTGTCGTAACGAGGAAGTTGCCATCCGGCGAGAAGGTGACGCCTGTGTGAGCGCCCTTCCATTCGAGATCGACGGGCTTGGCATCGCCCGCCACCCAATGCAGCGAGACGCCATTATAGCGGGCGGCGGCGACGCGCATGCCCTTGGGCGCGAAGGCGAGGCCTTCGACGGTGCGTTCCTCGGTGAATTCGCGGGTGTTGCCGTCAGAAAGGCGAACGATCGCGCTCTTGCCGTGGGAATAGGCGATGGCGCCCTGCGGGCCGGCGGCGAGCTGCGAGATCCACTTGCGCGGCGCATGCGCCATCTCGGTGACGCTGCCATCGGCGGCAATCCGCAGCACCTTGCCGTCTTCTCCGCCCGAGATCAGGCTTTCGCTATAGGGATCGCGGATGCAGGTGAGCATGCCCTGATGGGCTTCGGTGACCTTCTCCGAGCCATCCAGCCGGTGAAACGTGCCGGTGGCGCTGGCGAAGAAGGGGGTATCACCTAAAAATTCGACGGCCAGGATATGGCCGTCGATATCAAACGGGGCAACAGTCGGCATCAGGCAGAGGCCTCGCACGCCTTGAAGGAAGCTTCGAGCTTTTCGCGGTCAAGCTCGCGGCCGATGAAGACGAGACGGGTCTCGCGCTTCTCGCCGTCCTTCCAGGCGCGCTGATGGTCGCCTTCGATGATCATGTGCACGCCCTGAACGACATAGCGCTCGGCATCGCCCTTGAAGGCGATGATGCCCTTGAGGCGCAGGATGTTCGGGCCCTGCGTCTGGGTGATCTTCTGGATCCATGGGAAGAAACGGTCGGGATTCATCTCGCCGCCACGCAGCGAAACCGACTGCACTGTCACGTCATGGATCGGGGAGACGGCGCCGTGGTGATGGTGGTCGTGTCCATGATCATGGTGATGATGGTCATGCCCGTGGTCATGATCATGGTGGTGATGATCGTGATCATGGTCGTGCGCATGGTGATGGTGGCCATGGTCGTGGCCGCAATCGGGACCGCAGACATGGTCGGGGTGATCGTGGTCGAGGAAGTGCGGGTCGTTTTCCAGGGCGCGTTCCAGGTTGAAGGCGCCCTGGTCGAGCACGCGGGCGAGATCGACGCCGGAGCGGCTGGTCTTGTAGACGCGGGCCGACGGGTTGATGGCGCGCACGACGTCTTCGATCTGCGCCAGCTCTTCCGGGGTGACGAGGTCGGTCTTGTTGATCAGCACGACGTCGGCGAAGGCGATCTGGTCTTCGGCCTCGCGGCTGTCCTTCAGGCGCAGCGGCAGGTGCTTGGCATCGACGAGGGCGACCACGGCATCGAGCTCGGTCTTGGCGCGGACATCGTCATCCATGAAGAAGGTCTGGGCAACAGGCACCGGATCGGCAAGGCCCGTCGTCTCGACGATGATGCCATCGAAACGGCCAGGGCGGCGCATCAGGCCTTCGACGACGCGGATCAGGTCGCCGCGCACCGTGCAGCAGACGCAGCCATTGTTCATCTCGTAGATCTCTTCGTCGGATTCGACGATCAGATCATTGTCGATGCCGATCTCGCCGAACTCGTTGACGATGACGGCATACTTCTTGCCATGCGCTTCCGTCAGGATGCGATTCAACAGCGTCGTCTTGCCGGCGCCGAGGTAGCCGGTGAGAACGGTGACGGGGATGGGCTTGGGTTGCGTCTGGAGAGCGTCGGTCATGAGAACCTCGATAGGTGGGGGCTTGCTCGGGGTTTTCTCCCGGGCCTTTCAAATTCGTCGTCTCATATAAGGGGTGCGGCGCGGCAGTTCAAAGGGATTCGTATGTTATAAGATCACATTAGGGCGTGGAGGATGCGATCGCCGATTTCACGTCGGTCTTTGAAAAGTCGTTGCCGATGTAGAGCAGCGGGCAATCGAACTCCTTGGCGGTGGCATAAGAGAAGCAATCGCCGAAATTTAGGGAAGCCGGGTGAAAGCCTTTGCCCCATGCAGAATAAATATCAGAAACGAAGCGTGCCCGACCGTCGGTTACCGGGATGACCTCGCCGATTGACGCGTTAATGATATCCAGCAATTCCGGCAAACGGTTCGCCCGAAGCGCTACAATCTGAGCCTCCGCGAGCGTGCCGGCAGAGATGATCACCTTTTGAACGCTCGCCATTGCCTTTGAGCAGATATAGGCATCTTGCTCATCCTTGACGATCGCGATCAACGCTGACGTGTCGACCGCGATCATCCCGGCAATCCGTTTTCGTCGTAGAGGAAGTCTTGACTGTGGGCGGCATCAGTCTCGAAATTCGCCGGGCCTTTTTCGCGCCCTCGTTGCCTCACCCTGTCAAAGACCGCCATTCTTTCTTCGGGCGGTAAGGGCGATCTGGCAATCGGTAAGAGCTGGAGGGAAGGTTGCCCTTCCTCGGTGACAATGATGTCGGTGCCGTCTTGTGCAAGCTTTGCAATACGCGAAAATTCGCGCTCAGCCTCTTTCACGGAAATGCGCATGCGGGCCTCCTTGGTGAGCCACTGCGATCACAATCAATATGATGAAAAGCACCGGCCGATACAAGCGGCCCGCTATCTCAGCGCGTCGACGTCGAACGCGTCCACATCCTCCAACAATTCCACCAGGCCCTTCACCGCATGGGCCATCAGCGCCTCGCCCTTTGCGGCGGTCGCCTTGGCGGCGTTGCCGGCGACGCCTTGGATGCTGAGGTCGGACATCTTCCAGCCGAAGGCGTGTTGGCCGTAGGCGCGCAGGTGCTTGTAGCGGGCGGCGAAGTCGGATTGGCGGGAGGGGAAGTTTTCGGCTTTCGACATGTCCACCTTCTCCGGGTGCAGCGCCAACATCACCGAGGTCTCGATGTCGCCGCCGTGGATGTCGATCGCCTTTTCTTCCGGCGAGATCACGCCATCCGGGAGGCCGAAGCGGGTCCAGCTGGTGGCGACGGCGAGCATGTTGAAGCGCACACGGGCTTCTGTCGCGACAACAGTCATCAGCGGAGAATTGCCGCCATGAGCGTTGAGCATGACGAATTTGCGGATGCCCTGCCGCGAGAGTTTGCCGGCGATGCCGAGCCAGCGTTCGATCGCCTCGCCGTAGGATAGCGTTTGCGTTCCTGTCACATCCATATGCTCGATTGAGTAGCCGACTGATTCCGTCGGCAGGAAGGTCACGGGAAGCGTTTTGGGAAGCGCGGTTTTGAGCCTGCTAACGATGCCGTCGGCGATCAGCGTGTCGGTTTCGAAGGGAAGGTGGGGGCCGTGCTGTTCATGGGCGCCGAGCGGAAGGACAACGATGTGCCGGTCGCGCTCCGCACCAGAAAATTGCGGATCGTGGTCGTCGAACTCGGTCGCTGGCGCGTTCATCCGGCTAAGGCCTCTTGTTTATGACGAGATCATGCGCAATGTCATAACGCAACGATCTCAATGCTTAATGCATAAGCCTTTAAATCAAAATGGATTTGGAGGAAGGCTTAGGCGCCAAATGAAACTGTTGCCGTCCCTCACAACCTCAATTGGGTGCAGGGCGCGGCAAGATCAAAGGGACGGCAATGGGTAAGAAGCACAAGGACGGCAAGAAGCAGAAGTCGAAGAAGAAGGACCAGACCGAATATACGGTGGTCGATCTTTCGCCGGCTTTGACGCAGGCCGCCCGCTCGATGCGCACCGTGCTCTCCCGCAACCTTCTGGAGAGCGGGCTCTATGCCGGGCAGGATGGCGTCATCACCTCTCTCGCCGAAAGCGACGGCATGACGGCGGGCGCGCTGGCGCACAAGCTCGGCGTCAAGGCGCCGACCATGACCCGCACGATCGGCCGCATGGAGGCGCAGGGCTTTCTCGAGCGCAAGGCCGATGCCGACGACGCGCGCCTCACCAAGGTGTATCTGACCGATCTCGGCCGCGGCAGCGTTGCTGCCATCGAACAGGCAGCGACAGCCTGCGACCGGCTGGCGACGCTCGATTTTTCCGAGAAGGAAATCCGCAATCTGGTGCGGCTCCTGAAGGCGATCGACGGCAATCTGCAGGCCGATGCCATCGTGCTCGACGAGCCGGATGAAATCTGACGGTTTTGTGAAATTAGAAATTGCCTGCTCCGGTTTAATCTTTTAATTAAACATTTTAAGGACGCTCGGCTCACAGCTGGCCGGGTGCATATGTTCATCGCGCGTCACAGTCCTTCCGCGCGATCCGGGAGGCACAGTGGCGCAGAAGATCAAGCTTTCGACGATCGCCGAAACGCTCGGCATTTCCACCGCAACCGTATCCCTGGCGCTCCGCGACAGCCCGCTGGTCGCCGGCGCCACCCGCGACAAGATCAAGGAACAGGCGCGCGCGCTCGGCTATATCTACAATCGCCGCGCCGCCAGCCTGCGCACCTCGCGCTCGGGCATCATCGGCGTCGTCGTGCACGACATCATGAACCCCTTCTACGGGGAAATCCTGAAGGCGATCGAAAGCGAGCTCGACCGCAGCCGACACACTTTCATTCTCTCCAATCATTACGATTCCGTCGAGAAGCAGCGCACCTTCATAGAGACGCTGCTGCAGCTCGGCGGCGATGGCGTCATCATGTCGCCGGCGATCGGCACGCCGCCGGAGGATATGCAGCTTGCCGAGGATAACGGCATGCCCGCGATTCTCGTCGCCCGCTCGATGGACGGATCGGAGCTGCCGACCTATCGCGGCGACGACAGCTACGGCATCTCGCTTGCCACCAATCATCTGATCGGCCTCGGACATCGCTCGATCGCCATGATCGGCGGCACGGACCAGACCTCCACCGGCCGCGACCGCTACCAGGGCTATGTGAATGCGCTGCGCAAGGCGGAAATCGAGGTCGATCAGGGCCTGCGCATTCCGGGCCCCCGCTCGATGCAGGGCGGCTTCGAGGCGGCGGTGCATTTCCTGTCCCTGCCGCAGAAGCCCACGGCGGCCGTCTGCTGGAACGATCTGGTCGCCATCGGCCTGATGAACGGCATCGCCCGCGCCGGCCTTGTGCCCGGCACCGATATTTCCGTTACCGGCTATGACGATCTCGAGGAGGCGTCGATCTCGATGCCGGCGCTGACAACCGTGTGGAACGGCCAGGCCGAAGTCGGCCGGCTCGCCGCCCGCGCGCTTCTCGATCGCCTCGCCGGCAGCCACGAACCCGACGGCATCCATCTCATCAAGCCCGAGATGCGCATCCGCCAATCGACCAGCCCCTTCCGGCCCCGGTCATAATCCTCGCCCTTTATCCCAAGCTCCAAGGGCGCGCGACAAATCGAAGAGGAAAAGCAATGTCCCGTACCGCTGTTCTCGTTCCGGGGAAAATGCACGAGCGCGTTCTGGCGCGCCTGAAGCAAGGTTTTGACGTCATCGAGGCTGACGCCAAGTCGCTCGACGCCGAGACCGCAGGCCGCATTCGCGGTGTTGCCGTATCCGGCACCTTCTCCGCCGCCGATATCGATGCGCTGCCCAATCTGGAGCTGATCTCCAGCTTCGGCGTCGGCTATGACAATGTCGATGCCAAGCATGCCGCGACAAAGGGCGTGGTGGTCACCAACACCCCTGACGTCCTCAACGACGAAGTGGCCGACACCGCGATCGGGCTGCTGCTCAACACCATCCGCGAATTTCCGCGCGCCGAAAGCTGGCTGCGCGCCGGCAACTGGAAGCCGGGGCAGAGCTATCCGCTGTCGCGCTTCTCGCTGAAGGGCCGCCATGTCGGCTTCTACGGCCTCGGCCGCATCGGCCAGGAGATCGCCAAGCGGCTGGAGCCGTTCAAGGTGAAGATCAGCTACCACACCCGCTCGCGCAACGAGGCGCTGCCCTACGATCACTATCCGACGCTGGAAGGTCTCGCCGAAGCCGTCGATACGATGATCGCGATCGTCCCGAAGACGCCGCAGACGCATAAGACCGTTAATGCCGATATCCTGAAGGCGCTCGGGCCGGATGGCGTGTTCATCAATGTCGGGCGCGGCTGGACCGTCGATGAGGATGCGCTGATCGAGGCGCTGTCCTCGGGTGCGCTCGGTGCCGCCGGTCTCGACGTGTTTTATGACGAGCCGACGGTGCCGGCGGCGCTGATGGCGCTTCCCAACGCCGTGCTGTTGCCGCACATCGCCTCGGGCTCCGTTCCGACCCGCAATGCGATGGCCGATCTCGTGGTCGACAATCTGGTTGGTTGGTTCGATGCGCGCAAGCCGCTGACGCCGGTGGCGGAGACGCCCGTCAAGGGGTGATGGGTTTGGAGCGGTGCTTCCTGCGAGCCCGCTCACCTCTCCGCCCTCATTCTCGCCCTTGTGGCGGGAATCCAGCCGACGCGCGTCCGCGCGGCGAGAGACGCTTTTCTGACACAGCATGGGTTGGTTATTCACGGCGCAGACGCGCCGTGGCTGGATCCCCACCACAAGGGTGAGGATGAGGGAGTTTGGGGTTGCCGCTTGCGCACAACACTCGCCTAAGCCGTTTACCAAGCGCATCAGGAATGCGCTCCGTGTCCGTTTGCCTCCGGCTTGCCATGGTGTGTAAGATGCAGCGCCAGGATGCGGTGAAGTCATGCGAGGGGGAGGCGAGGTGGCGGATAGTTCGAGTGAGACGCAGCGCAAGCTGACGACGATCTTTTCGGCGGATGTGCAGGACTATACGCGGCTGATGGGCGTCGACGAGGAGGGGACGCTCGAGACGCTGAAGCGGTATCGCGACCGGATGTCCAGGCTGATCGAGGCGCATGGCGGGCGGGTGGTCAATACTTGGGGCGACGGGCTGATCGCCGAGTTTCCGAGCGTGGTCGAGGCGGTGCGCGCTGCCGTCGACGTGCAGAACGAGCTCGCGGGGCTGAATGCCGCCCGCCCAGCCGATGGGCGCATGCTGTTTCGCATCGGCATCAATCTTGGCGACGTGATCGTCGAGGGCAGCGATATCTATGGCGACGGCGTCAATATCGCCGCGCGGCTGCAGGCGCAGGCACCGGCCGGCGGCGTGGTGATTTCGAACACGGTTTACGACCAGGTGCGCAACAAGGTGGCGGTCGGGTTCGATTTTCTCGGGCCGCTTAACGTGAAGAACGTCGCCGAGGCGGTGCCGAGCTATGCCGTCAGGATCGGGGACGGTGCTGGCGATGCGGCGGAGTATGCGCGTGCCGCCGGGGCGCCGTCGGGAGCTGCGGCTCAATCTACAAGGCCGGGTCCGTTGTCCGGTGAGCGACTGGGTCCGTTGGCCGGAGTGTTGCCGGGTCAGAACGCGGGGCAATCGCCGGATCGGCGGCGGAACCTTGCGGTGCTCGGCGTCATCGCCGCAGCACTCGTCGTCATCAACACGCTGACATGGCACGGGGTCTTCTGGGCGGCATGGCCGCTCTTGGCGCTGGCCTATGTCGCGGCGATGCGCTGGGCGCATCTGCAGGAGCGCTACGACGCGCGGCTTGTGGCGCTCGCCATCTCGGCGCTCGGGCTGATCGGCATCAACCTTCTCTCCTGGCACGGCACCTTCTGGGCGATCTGGCCGCTTCTTGCCATTGCCGTCGTGGGCGGTCTGCGCTGGGCGCGGCGGGGTTAAAGCATGTCGCGCAAAAGTGTGCAGCGGTTTTGCGGCGACGACATGCGATAAAACAAGGACTTAAGTCTTCGCCTACGCCACCACCTTCGCGGCCTTGGCCGGCAGCTTGGTCGCGGCATAGTCGCGGACGGCGTCGCCGAAGGCGGTGAAGAGCTGGTTGGAGGGCTTGTCGGTTTCGGCCCAGTATTCGGGATGCCACTGTACGCCGACGGCAAAGGCTTCTGCGTCGATGACGGAGACGGCTTCGACGGTGCCGTCCTCGGCGACAGCTTCGACCGCAAGGCGGGGCGCTGTCTCGGCGATCGCCTGGCGGTGCAGCGAGTTCACCTTGATCTCGCCGGAGCCGACGATGCCTGCAATGCAGGAGCCTTCCCGGACATGCACGTTCTGGCGGATCGCGTACATGCCGTCGCGGTCGACATTATCTGGCTTGCGGTGGTCCCAGATACCCGGCTGGTTCTGGATCTCGCTGGCAAGCGTGCCGCCGAGCGCGACGTTCAGTTCCTGGATGCCGCGGCAGATGGCGAGCAGCGGAATGCCGCGGTCGATGGCGCGGCGGATGAGGGGCAGCGAGGTGGCGTCGCGGGCGGGGTCGAAGGGGCCGTCGGCCTCGGTCGCTTCCTTGCCGTAGCGCGCAGGGTGGACGTTGCTCGCCGAGCCGGAGACGAGGACGCCGTCGACGCGGTCGAGAATGGCGTCGATGTCGTAGCCTTCCTCGAAGGCCGGGATGATGAAGGCCATGACGCCGGAGGCGTTCAGCGCGGCGCGTACATATTGGTGCTGCACGGCATGCCAGGTGGCGCCGTCAAAGCTGCGGATATCGGCGGGAACGGCGACGATGGGCTTGGTCATTGTCTATCCTGAGGACGATCATCTCTTGCCAATGAGAGAAACCAGAACGGCTTTCCTGTCAACGTGTGCCTGATGTGCCCGGCCAAATTGCGGCAAGGCCATGTGCCGGCCTCGCTCCATCCATGACTAAGCCGCTGATTCCGATCGAAACACCGCACGCGCCATATTGGTGTCGTGATCCCAAAGACTAATAGGCCGGCGCTTGAATCACCTGCGTCCGCATGCTTAGCTTCCCGTCGTTCCGCGGGTGGGGAGAGTTTGGCCCTGCGGAACCAACAATGGGAGGTTTTTGATGGATCGTCGTTCATTCTTCAAGAAGGCAGGAACAGCGGGCGTCGGCGCCGTTGCTGCCTCGGCTCTGGCAGCACCCGCCATCGCCCAGGAAAATCCGAAGATCGCCTGGCGCATGACATCGTCGTTTCCGAAGAGCCTGGACACGATCTATGGCGCGGCCGACGATATCGCCAAGCATCTGGCCGCATCGACCGACGGCAACTTCACCATCCAGCCCTTTGCTGCGGGCGAGATCATTCCCGGCCTGCAGGCGGCCGATGCCGTCAGCGCAGGAACGGTGGAAGCGGCGCACACCTGCTCCTATTACTTCGTCGGCAAGGACCCGACCTACGCGATCGGCACCGCCATCCCCTTCGGGCTTAACGGGCGCCTCACCAATGCCTGGTTCTACGAGGGCAACGGCAACACGCTGATGAACGAATTCTACGCCACGCAGGGCATTTACGGCCTGCCGGCGGGCAATACCGGCGCCCAGATGGGCGGCTGGTTCCGCAAGGAAATCAACACGCTGGATGATCTGAAGGGCGTGAAGATGCGCATCGCCGGCCTTGCCGGCCAGGTGATCAGCAAGCTCGGCGTCATCCCTCAGCAGATCGCCGGCGGCGATATCTATCCGGCGCTGGAAAAGGGCACGATCGATGCGTCCGAGTTCGTCGGCCCCTATGACGACCTGAAGCTCGGCCTGCACAAGGTCGCGAAGTATTACTATTATCCCGGCTGGTGGGAGGGTGGCCCGACCGTGCATGCCTTCTTCAACCTGGAAAAGTGGAACAGCCTGCCGAAGCACTACCAGGCGGCACTCACCGATGCCTGCGCCTTTGCCAATACCAACATGATGGCGAAGTACGACATGAAGAACCCGCCGGCGCTGAAGCAGCTGGTCTCCGAGGGCGCGACGCTCAGGCCGTTCAGTCAGGAGATCATGGAAGCCTGCTTCCAGGCATCGCTTGGGATCTACGCCGAGATTTCGGCGTCCAATCCTTACTTCAAGAAGATCTACGAGGACCAGACGGCGTTCAAGCGCGATGCGTATCTATGGATGCAGCTGTCGGAATATACGTTCGATACATTCATGATGATCCAGCAGCGGGCTGGGAAGATTTAGCTCGAGTTTCCAGAAAAGACCCCGCCCCAAACCCCTCCCCACAAGGGGGAGGGGCTTAACGTGTTGCGCCGTTTTCGCTCACCGTTAGCCCCCTTTTTGCCAAGGCGTTGAGCCTAGGTTAGCCCCTCCCCCTTGTGGGGAGGGGTTGGGGAGGGGACTTTCTTATTGGCCTACTTGATCACCGGCGGCTGGCTCAAATCCGGCTGCGCGGGCTTCACCTGCGCCGGCGGTTGCCCCGGCAATCCATTCATCGGCGGCAGCGACAGGCCGGGCATGCCGGGTGGGGTGCCCATCGGCGGCAATCCAAGCCCGTTGCCGCCAAAGCCGGGGACCTCGATCTTGATCGTGTTGAGATCCACCTCCGGACCCTTCTTCAGCCAATAGGTCACCGATTGCGGCCAGAAGATCACGATGGCAACGAGGATGAGCTGCATGCCGACCCAGGGCAGGGCGCCCATGTAGATGTCGGAGGTCTTGACGCTGCGGTCGGCGATCGAGCGGAGATAGAAGAGCGCGAAGCCGAAGGGCGGGTGCATGAAGCTCGTCTGCATGTTGACGCAGATCAGGACGCCGAACCAGATCAGGTCGATGCCGAGCGCGGAGGCGACCGGGGCCAGCATCGGGATGACGATGAAGGCGATCTCGAAGAAATCGAGGAAGAAGGCGAGCACGAAGATGAAGATGTTGACGAAGATCAGGAAGCCCACCGGCCCGCCGGGTATGCCCGAGAGCATGTGCTCTATCCAGCGCGAGCCGTCCATGCCCTGAAAGACGAGGCTGAAGCAGGTGGAGCCGATCAGGATCATCACCACCATGGACGTGATGTGCATGGTGGAGCGCATCGCCTCCTGCATCAGCGGCCAGGTCAGGCGGCGATGCATGGCGGCGAGCGCCATGGCGCCGACGACGCCAAGCGCGCCGGCTTCGGTGGGGGTCGCGAGCCCCATGAAGATGGTGCCGAGGACGAGGAAGATCAGCACGATCGAGGGCACCATGCCCGACAGCACCTTGAAGAGCAGCGCCCAGGTGAAATCGCCGCGCACCTCCTTTGGCAGCGGCGGCACGGAGGCCGGCTTCACGATCGACAGGATCAGGATGTAGATCATGAAGATCGCCACCTGCAGGATCGAGGGGCCGATGGCGCCGAGATACATGTCGCCCACGGACTTGCCGAGCTGGTCGGCGAGAACGACGAGGACGAGCGAGGGCGGGATGACCTGGGTGATGGTGCCGGATGCGGCGATGACACCGGTGGCGAGCCTCGGGCTATAGCCGTAGCGCAGCATGATCGGCAGCGAGATGACGCCCATGGTGATGACGGAGGCGGCGACCGTTCCGGTGATGGCGCCGAGCACCGCGCCGACGAGGATGACGGCATAGGCGAGGCCGCCGGGGATGCGGCCGAAGAGCTTGCCCATGCCCTCGAGCAGATCTTCCGCCAGGCCGCAGCGCTCCAGGATGGCGCCCATGAAGGTGAAGAAGGGGATGGCGAGCAGGAGATCGTTGGAGACGATGCCGAAGAAGCGCAATGGGAGCGCCTGCAGGAAGGCCTCGCTGAAATGGCCGGTGGCGACGCCGATGATGCCGAAGAACAGGCCGACGGCGGCCAGCGAAAAGGCGACCGGGAAACCGTAGAGCATGAACAGGACCATGCCCACGAACATGGCCGGCGGAATGATGCCGAAATCGAACAATGGCTTTCCTCCCGGTCGCGGTTACTGCAGCGGCTTTTCGTATTTGGTCTCGACGACCAAATGACCCGTCAGCGCGGCGATGCGCTTGATCAGCTCGGAGAGACCCTGCAGCGTCAAAAGGCCGAAGCCCGCGACCAGGATGAGCTTGACCGGCCAGCGGATCAGCCCGCCGGCATTGGAGGAGACCTCGTGCTGGACATAGGAGAGCCAGAAGAAGGGCCAGCAGAGCCAGGTGAGGAAGATGCAGGCCGGAAGCAGGAAGACGATCAGGCCGATCGTATCGATCCACAGCCGCGCCCGGTCCGACACCGAGCCGTAGATCAGGTCGACGCGGACATGCTCGTTCATTCTGAGCGTGTGGGCGGCACCGAGCACGACCACGAAGGCGAAGAGATACCACTGGATCTCGAGCCAGCCGTTGGAGCTGTAGTTGAAGGTGTAGCGGATCAGCGCGTTGGCGGCGCTGATCAGGCAACAGAACAGCACCATATATTCGGACAGCTTGCCCATGAACTGGCTGACAGCATCGATCAGCCGGCTGGCGGCTAGAAAAACCGGCATGCCTTTCCCCCTCCTATTTCATGGGTTTTACCCCATGCTCTCCCACCTCAAGTGGTAGATCAGGGACCCTGAAATTGGAAGCGGAAAGCCCGGATGTTGGATTATAGTCTTATATCGCGGGCGAACCGCCAGCCGCACTTGCCGGCTGCAAAGACGACAACCTGTGGATGGGCCGCCTCATTGTGAAACATCCCCGTGAAGCTGCAAAAACTGCCGATTCCTGCTCTTGTTCTCGCTAAGATTGTAGAAAAATCAACAAAATGTGTGGGTGACCTGAAATCAATTTTTAAAGGGTTGGCGGTAGGGTGCTGCGGTACAGGGAAAATATTGGATGAAGCCAGATAGCCCGAGCAGGGTCCCTACGGATGTATATCTCTCGTTTGTGAGTTCCCTCTCGGGAAACCGCATGACGCTGCTCGCCGGTGTCATCGTTCACATCGCGACCTGCCTGGCCATTGCCTTCAAGACCGGCACCACCCTCTACCTCTGGCTTGCCGCGGGCTTTCTCCTCGTCTTCTGCGCACGCATGATCATTTTCCGCCAGTTCGACCGCGTCGACAAGCAGACGCTGACGCATGCCGGCATCGAGCATTGGGAGCGGATCCTGGTCGCGGGGGCTGCCTGCACGACGACGCTGCTCGGCATCTGCAGCGGCTATGCGATCTTCATGGTGCACGACAGCTTCTCGGAGCTCGCCAGCATCTCGGTGACGATGGCGACCATGGTCTCCGTCGTCGGGCGCAACTACGGGTCGCGCATGGCAGTCGACCTGCAGACCTTCTCCTGCTGCCTGCCGATGATCATCTGCAGCCTGATGGCGATGGATTTCTATCGCGGCATCCTGTCCATCTTCCTCGTTCCCTTCTGGCTGACCACCCGGGCAATGGCCAACGGCGTGCGCGAGTTTCTTTACGAGAACGTCATCGCGCGGCGCGAGATCACCTCGATCGCCGACCGGTTCGACACCGCGCTCAACAACATGCCGCACGGGCTTGTCATGGTGGACGCCGAAAACCGTATCCAGGTGGTGAACCGCAAGGCATGCGAACTCCTGAAGATCGGTGCGCCGGACCGGTTGAAGGACCGCGATCTCGGTGCCGTGCTGCGCTATGGCGCGCGCTACAATTTCATGGATTCCTCGCAGCCTGAGCTCATCCTCAGGCAGATGACGCATGTCGCCGAGGGCAAGCTGTCGCGCATGCTCATCCATTTTCCGGAAGACCTGTCGCTCGAGTTCTCCGCCAGCCGCCGCGCAGATGGCGGCGCCGTGCTGATCTTCGAGGATGTGTCGAGCCGCGTGAAGGCCGAGCAGAAGATCCTGCACATGGTGCGCTACGACGCACTGACGGGCCTGCCGAACCGCGAATATTTCAGCCACCTCGTCCAGGATTACCTGAACAAGCATCCGAAGAAGCGCGGCCCGCTCGGCTTCATGGTTCTCGACATCGACGAGTTCAAGCATGTCAACGACATGCGCGGCCACATCACCGGCGACCGGCTGCTCTGCGCCATTGCCAACCGCATCGAGGAGCGCTCGCGCAAGGCGATCGTCGGCCGCCTGATGGGCGACCAGTTCATCCTGTTCTTCCCGCACGCCAAGGATGCGGAAGCGATGGATGCGGAGATCCGCCGTGTGCATGCCGAAATCCAGGGGAATTACGAGGCCGACGACGTCACCTTCCTGGTGTCGCTCTCGGCCGGTTTCGCCATCCTCGAAAGCGATGCCTTCGCGATGGACGAATGGAGCATCAAGGCCGATCTCGCGCTGTTCGAGAGCAAGTCCAAGGAGCGCGGCGGGATTTCCGGCTTCGAGCGCGAGATGGACGGCCGCTATATCGAAAAGCAGAAGCTGAAGGCGGACCTGCGCGAGGCGGTGGCCGCCGGCGGGCTCAACATTGCCTACCAGCCGATGTTCAAGGCCGATGGCTCGCGCATCGAATGCGCCGAGGCGCTGGCGCGCTGGGTGCATCCGGAGAAGGGGGCCATTCCGCCGGATGTGTTCATTCGTCTTGCCGAGGACATGGGCATCATCTCCGATATCACGCGCTTCATCCTGATGAAGGCCTGCATGGATTGCATGACGTGGCCGGATCACATCGCGGTCTCCGTCAACCTTTCGGCGCGCGACCTGCGCGACAACGATATTCTCGCCGTCGTCTCGCAAGCGCTGAAG
The DNA here is from genome assembly GCF_030380805.1 of Rhizobium sp. S163. Lineage (NCBI taxonomy): Bacteria > Pseudomonadati > Pseudomonadota > Alphaproteobacteria > Hyphomicrobiales > Rhizobiaceae > Rhizobium > Rhizobium sp. S163. The sequence goes on from NZ_JAUDSA010000036.1 coordinate 128,083, forward strand.
AATTCCGGCCTGAGCCCGGATCGGCTGCACCTCGAAATCACCGAGAGCTGCCTGATCGACGAGCCGGCTGCCGTGCGCGCCATCCTGGCGGAGCTGCGCAACAGCGGCATCACCATCGCGATCGACGATTTCGGCACCGGCTTCTCCAGCCTCAGCTACCTCGATACGCTGCCGCTCGACATCATCAAGATCGACCGCTCGTTCCTGCGCAATATCGTGGAGGACGGCCGTCGTCTGAAGCTTCTGCGCGGGACGGTCAACCTAGCCCGCGAACTTGGGCTCAAGATCGTCACCGAAGGTGTCGAGACCACCGAGCAGCTGGCGTTGCTCAACAAGTACCGGGCGACCGATCTCGTCCAGGGCTACGTCTTCTCGCCGCCAGTGCCGTCGCAGAACATCGCGCTGCTGCAGGAGGCGATTGGCCGCCGTACGCCGGTGCCGCGCCGCCGCAACAACGTCGCCTGATCCATCATCTCACCACTTCTGATCGCCGCTGACGCCGTCCGCTTTGCAACCGGGCGGCTTTTTAGTCATTTCTTAATGATTGCGGCACGTTAACCTTAGCAACTTAAATACGATTAAATTTATCTTAAAATCTTGCGTTCCGGGCCGTAATCGTATGATTAATAAGCCGTTAACGAACGGACGGGCAAAATGTCAGGATCACATTCCAACGTAAGTGATTTCAGCCGCAAGATTCTTGAAGTTCTCGATAATGTCGAATACCGCCGCGTTGAAAGCAACGAGGACCTGGCACAGGTGGAACGCCTGCGCTACAAGGCCTACAAGGCGCACGACGTGCTGGCGCTGGCCCCCAAGGGTCTGCTCGACGACAGCGATTTCGACAGCCATGCCTATGTTTTCGGACTGTACTATTATGGGGAGATGGTCAGCACCGTCCGGATCCATTATGTGACACCCGACCATCGGCTCAGCCAATCGGGCGGGGCATTCCCCTGGGCGATGGACGCGATGCTCGATGCAGGGCTGACGCTGATCGACCCGGCACGCTTCGCCGCCGATCCAGAGATGACGGCGGATCTCTCCTGGATCCCCTATCTCACGCTGCGTCCGTCGATCGTCGCCGCGGCCTATTTCCGCGCCAGCCGGGTGCTGCAGTTCTGCCGGCCGCCGCATGCCGCCTTCTACAAGCGCGTCTTCTATGCCGACACCATCGTGCCCGGCCAGCTGGCCAAGAACTACGGCATCGACATGACGCTGATGGCGACCAACGTGATCGAGGTCGGGCGCAAGCTTTTGACGCGCTATCCGTTCTTCATCTCCAGCGCCAGCGAACAGCGGATGATGTTCTCGCGCAACCCGAACGACACGCTGCCGCCGCTGACCATCATTCCGACGGCGCGCTTCGTGCCCGCGGGCCAGTTCGGCACCGATCTGCCGCTCTGAGGCAATCCAACACGATGCATGGGAACGCCGCGTGGCCGCGGCATTCTCATGCATTGCGCTTTTGAAGGCTTTGTGTAATTCCTCTAGCGGGACATTTGCGCGTGGGAGCGCGTGGATGAGAAAGTCATGCGGCCGCATCGTGATGCGGGCCGGGGTTTCAGGGAGATGACAAGCATGGCCGAGCACAATACCGGACCCGCCGAAGTCGGCGCGCCGATGGACTATCCAGCGCACGAGCAGACCTACAACATGTTCCTGGCGGCCGCGAAGTTCGGCACGCTGTTTCTGATCGCGCTGCTGCTCGGCATGACCGCCGGCTTCTTCGCCGGCGCCGGCCTGCTCGGCGGCATCGTGGTGCTGCTGATCGTCTTCATCGCCGGCCTCGTGCTGCTGCGCTAATCAGCCACCGACATCAGATCGACGTATCGAGAGCAGGGCGGGAATGCGTTTCCCGCCTTTGCGCGTGTATTTGCTTGCCAATTATTGCAACATGCGGTTTCATTCGTCATCGCGGCATCGTTCAAGTGCATTCCTTGCAAAGCAACTCGGTTTTGATGGGTGTCACAGATGGCTTTTACACATGGATCGTGAAGTCTCTATCTTCAGTGTCATTGCTGGGTGGGGCTTGAGCGCGCTTGTTTGCGTGGCGTTGCTTGCCGATGCCGGCATCAACCTGTTTGCGCCGCAGATGCTGGCGACCGATATGGCAGCATCGGGCTTCCCGCCCGAACTTGCGACCACGCTCGGGCTTATCATCCTTGTCTGCGTGGTGCTTTACGCCATTCCGGCAACGGCTGCGCTCGGCGCCGTCATGATAACGGGGTTTCTCGGCGGAGCGATCAGCATTCACTTCCGGCTCGGCGAGATATTCTCGCCGCCGCAGCTGATATGTCTGATGCTCGGCGTGCTGGCGTGGGGTGGCCTCTATCTGCGCGATGCGCGGATCCGGAACATCATGCCGATCCGCCTTTGAGGCTGTGTACAGTCGGGCTTCAGTCGCGCTGCAGCACGCGGCGCGGGGCCGTCAGTTCCCAGCGCAGGCCTTCCGGGCGGAAGTCGACGTGGACGCTGCCGCTGAAGGCGGCGGCGGCGTGGTTCTTGATGACTGTCGTGCCGAAGCCGGAGCGCTCGGGTGCTGTGACAGGCGGGCCGTTTCGCTCGTCCCAGACGACGCGCAGCATCTCTTCGGTGTGCTCGTCTTCCTGGATGCTCTGCCAGTAAAGCCGGACGCGGCCCTGAGGGACCGAGAGCGCACCGTACTTGATCGAGTTGGTGGCGAGCTCATGCAGGGTGAGGCCGAGGTTCTGCACGGCCTCGGGCTTCAGCATGAAATCGGTGCCGGTCACCTCGATCTGCTGCAGGGCGTGCGGGAAGGCTTCGAGGTGGATATCGATGACGCGGCGCAGCGATGCGCCTGCCCATTGCTCGCTGGTCAGAAGCTGGATGGAGCGCGCCAACCCCTCGAGGCGATCGGCGACGGCAGCCTGGTATTCCTCGACCGAGCTAGCCTGCCGGGCGATCTGGCGCATCATCGCCTGGGCGAGCGCAAGCAGGTTCTTGGTGCGGTGGACGAGTTCGTTCATGACGAAATGCAGCCGGTCTTCCGTCTGGCTGCGGTCGAAGGAGGCGTTGGAGAGCGCCACGGCCACGCGGTTGGCCTCGATCACGCTGGTTTCGATCGGCGCGACGATGTGGCCTTCGCCCATGCGGTTGGCCATATCGGCGATGGCGCGGATGGTGGTGCGCACCTGGCGGGCAACGATATAGGCGCCGAAGATGGCGACCAAAAGCAGCGCGATGCCGCCGATGATCAGGAACCGCCAAGTCGTGAGGATCGAGGCCTGGGCGGTGGCGACCGGTCCCCAGACCACGGCCTTCCACGACCAGCCGGGGATCTGCGCATAGCCGAGCAAGGCCTTCGGCATGATGACGCTGTCTTCGTAGACGCCGCTTGAATTGATCAGCTCAGGGAGGATGCGGGGGTCGAAAGGCCTGCCGAAGGCGAGATTGGTGGCGCCGGCGGAGGCGACCACATGGCCGCTCTGATCGAGGATCGCCGCCGACCAATCGGCCGCCAATCCTTCCGTCGAGACCATCTTGGCGAGGTCCTTTGCATTCTGCGTGATGATCAGCGCGGCGACGTCGCCGATCTTGACGGGCATGGCGACGTTATAGACCCACTCGCTGCTGGTGCGGCCCATGAAGACGTCGGATGCCTCGATGCGGCCCGAGCGTATCACCGATTCGACAGATGGCATGTTGCCCACCTTGCCGAGCGGCGTGCCGTAATCGACGCGGGTGTTGAGCAGCAGCTGGCCCGATTTGTCCACCGCCAGCACATAGAGCGTATCGGCGCGCATCGCGGTTTCGGTGCGGTTGTGGAAGGCGGCGAAATCGTCGTGCTCGAGTTCGGGGGAGGTCGAGAGCAGCCGCAGCGTTGTCGCCATGTCCTGCAGCTGGCGGTCGACGGTGCGGGCAAGGGCGGTGGCGTCCTGCGCGGTCTCGCGCTTCAGGATCGAACGCTGGCTGTCTTCCAGCTGGCCAAGCAGCAGCGCCACCAACGCGAAGATGGGGAGCGCCACGGCAACGGCCATCGCGATCAGGTAGGTACCTATCGATGCCTTGGGGAAAAACCGCAGGCTACGCTTCATCGGCACCGGCATCGCTCGCAGGGCAAGAGGATGGGCGGGGACGCACGTTTCCAACCGGGAACAGCAAAGACTTCAATCACGACATCCGCCCTCAACGCGCCTTTTTACTCCCAATAGCCTGCTATCGACCCAGGGCATGTTAGGGGCAGGGGGAAATGGTTGCAACACACTAAAACATGCCCAAGGGCATTTGTCGGAAAGTGTGCTTTAGGGTGTCAGAGGAAGCGGGTGGGCCGGAAGGGCGTGAGCATCGGATCGTTCTCGCCCTGCAAAATCTCGCTGGAGGCGAGCATCCCGGCGAGCGGCGTCAGCGTCACGCCGGAGTGCATGACGGCGATATAGAGGCCGTCGCAGACATCGCCGATAACAGGAAAACCGTCCTTCGGCGTCGGGCGGTAGCCGACGGTGAAGAAGTCCATGGCGAGCGACTGGCTGTCGGCAAGTGAGGCCTTCACCTTGGCGAACAGGGCTTGCGCCGTCGCATGCTGGTCTTCGCCCGGCTGGGCGCCGCCGAAATCGCTGCCGGCGATGATGCGGCCTTCAGCGGTCTGGCGCATGTGCAGTTCCGGCGCCATGACGAGGCCGTTCAATAGCCTTGCATGCGGGCGGGAGTGGACGATGAGGCCGGCGGGCGTTTCGATCTGAAGCGTGATGCCGATGCTTGCGGTCAAGGGTGCGGTACCGGCGCCGGATGCGAGCGCGACATGGTCGGCCTCCATCACGCCCGCCGAGGTGACCACGCCGGAGATACGCTCGCCGGTGCGCAGCAGCCCGCGCACGGCGGCGTCGATCACGGTCGCGCCGCGCGTCTTGGCATCGGCGAGCATCATGCGGGCAGCGGCGACAGGCTCGACGGCGCCTTCCTCGGCAACGACCACGGCATGTTCGGGATGATTGGCGAGATGAGGCTCGCGCTTACGGATCGCATCGCCATCGACGCGTTCTATGCCGTAGCCCCAGGCGCCATGCTCGGCGATGAAAGCTTCCAGCCGCTCCGGCGGCAGGTCCCATGAGAGGCTGCCGCACCATTCGAGCGGCAGGCCGGGCAGCTCGCCAGCCAATCTCTTCCACTCGGCCATAGAGCGGCGGCGGAAGCGATAATAGAATTCGGGATTGCCCCAGCTGGCGTTGATCCAGGAGAAGGAGCAGGGGGTGGCGACGCCGCCATTGTCCTCGGCGACGACGGTGACCTTGGCGCCGTCGCGGGCCAGATGCCAGGCGATGGAGGCGCCGATGATGCCGGCGCCGACGACGATCACATGCGGTTTGGCAGCCATCGTCGTCCTCCGAAGTTAGGTTTGATCAGCCGGCGGCGCTGACGCGGGCGAGGCCGTCCTTGGCAGGCTGGTATTTCGGGCTGAGGCCGATGGCGTGGCGATAGGAGCGGGCAGCCTTCTGCTTGTCGCCGCGGCGCTCGTAGACCAGCGCCTGGTTGGCCCAGCTCTCGGCGATGTTGCCGTTCAGCTCGATCGCGTGGTTGAAGTCGGCGAAGGCGTTGTCGTCGTCGTTGAGCGCGATGTAGGAGATGCCGCGGCCGTTATAGGGCTCCGGCGAGTTCGGCGACAGCGAGATCGCCTTGGAGAAATCGTCGATCGCCTTGTCCTGCTGGTTGCGCTTCTGGAAGATCAGGCCGCGATTGTGGTAGGCGCGGCCGTCGGTGGTGCCGTTCTGGATCGCCTTGTTGAAATCGTTGAAGGCGGCATCGTCCTGGCCGGCGGTGCGGTAGACGTTGCCGCGACCGATCAGAGCCACGTCGTAGTTCGGGTTGATCTGCAGCGCCGCGTTGTAATCCTGGATCGCCTGCTGCTGCTGGCCCATGTTGCGGTAAACGAGCGCGCGGTTGGCGTAGGCCTGGTAGAACTTCGGATTGATCTGCAGGGCGGTGTTGAAATCGTTCAGCGCCGCGCGGAAATCGCCGCCGCGACCATAGGCGGAACCGCGAACGTTGTAGCCTTCGGGATCACGCGGGTTGGCGTTGATGACCGACGTCAGCGATGCGATGTTTTCCTGCGAGCCCTGGGCCTTGTCGATGCGGATGACGGCATCGGAAGTGCTGTTCGTGGTGCAGCCGGCGAGGCCGAGAGCGGCGACCAGCGCCAGCACGGGCAGGGCGGTCATTTTCGTCGACGAACGCAAGGATCGGGCATTCAACATCGTATCAGCCATGCGGGCTCGTTTTCCCCATTACGGCCGGCCGGTCTTGAGACGGGCAGGCTAAGCAGCAAACAAAAAAGGCGGTGGCGACCAGATCGCCCCCGCCAACATGCATCTGAAAACGTCGAAATAACGACGGGAACGCCTTAGCGCGAGGAAGAAGCTCCACGCGACGGAGCAACGCCGCTTTCGCGCTGAAGGCGCTTGCGGGCCAGCTTGCGAACGCGACGAACAGCTTCGGCCTTTTCGCGAGCGCGCTTTTCCGAAGGCTTTTCGTAGTAGTCGCGCATCTTCATTTCGCGGAAAATGCCTTCGCGCTGCATTTTCTTCTTGAGAGCGCGGAGAGCCTGGTCAACATTGTTGTCGCGGACGAGTACCTGCACGAGAATCACGTTCCTTTGGTTCGGTTGATGCCTGGGTCATCCCAATGACAGAGGCAAAAAATGTTCATTCCGCGCGGCAGCGCCTCGCGATTGGTGTGCGGGATAGCAGATCACTTGGCTGAAGTCCATATGGATCAGCGGGTTTCAGCCGAAAAAACCCTGCAATCCAGGCTCGCATTGGCGCAAAAGGTATTTTCCCCCTCGCATCGCGCCACAAGTGCCCCATGCGACGCCCGAAAGCCCCGTGGCGGCAGGGCTTGGCGGCTAATTCCGGTTCGTTCCTTGCATCGGCTGTCGTTTGCACTATAATTGCGCCATCGACTATTGCTTGTGACCTTTGTCAAAGAGCCCAATCGCTCCGTCAGATCTCCTCTCAAAATCGATCATGCCCGGCACGCAATTGTCGGGAAATGCCTCGCATTGGAAGTGATCATTGGTATCGCTGCGAGGATCGGCTTTTTGCCGGTCGCCTCAGGATTTCGATCCTCCGGCGCAGCAGTACAGACCGTTTCGGGGCCTTGGTCTCGATTGTCGAAATTGCCGGCGGCGATTTCGGCACCACTTAGCCGGCATCCTCGATGCCAGACACGAAACCGCGACGATTGCCGTCAAGACATCCCGGCCTCGCTTATGGCGCCAAGGGCGGGAAACAGTTTTCGGCTCGTCACAAACCGGCAATTCGTTGCCGCAAGAAAGGAATACAATTTGCAGGTTCTCGTCAGGGATAACAATGTCGACCAGGCGCTCCGCGTCCTGAAGAAGAAGATGCAGCGCGAAGGTCTCTTCCGCGAATTCAAGGCGCGCAGCGCCTATGAAAAGCCGTCGGAAAAGCGCGTGCGCGAAAAGGCAGAAGCCGTTCGCCGCCAGCGCAAGCTGACCCGCAAGAAGCTGCAGCGCGAAGGCCTGCTTCCTGCACCGAAGAAGGCCGTGCGTCCGGCCCGCTAAAGGCTGGCCCAACGCTTAGATGTAGAGAGCACAGATGACTTCAGACAATGAATTCTTCAATCAGGCCAAGCTCTCGTCTCGCGATAAGGCTGTCGTGACCGACACGACGGCCCGTGCGATCATTTCAGCCGAGGCCGCGGCTCGCGAATTGAAGACGGAGAAGCTCAAGGCTCTCCGCCTGCAACGCGCTGCCGAGGCCCCGCCTGAGGCCGAACCCGTGAAGAAAAAGCGGGCAACGTCCAAGACGGCGTCCTCCTGATCTTGGTGCCCCCGATCGGGCACGCGTCATTCCTCCCCGACAATCGGTTGATTGTGCACATCGGCATCGGGCCCCTTTGGGTCTGTGTCGCCGACCTGTGGTTTATTCCTCTGTTCTAAAATGACCCGGACTTCTTGGTAGGCTTACCTCCGGTTAAGTGCGATTCAACGTGCGATGGCACTTTTGCGCCGCGTGCTCGTTTTTGAGCATGCTGTACGTTCAAGAGATAAAGCGTCTCCTGAGGTGCCGGGATGGAAACTTCGGCATCACCACCGCGCTCGTGCTGCCTATTCTCGTCGGTGTGGCGGGGCTGGCGGTCGATACCGCAAACCTCTCCCTGTCGCAGCGTCAATTGCAGGAAGCGACGGATGCATCGGCGCTTGCAGTCTCGACCGCGCTTATGAAGGGAACCGCCGACGAGACATCAGGCAAGACGCTGGGGCTCGATTTTCTCTCCGGCCAGGTGGCCAGCATTGCCGGCAGCACGGCGGCTGCGGCCGCGAAGAATGCGGGCACGGTCTCGATCACGACGACGACCACTTCGTCCGGAAAAAGCTTCGTGGTAGGCGTGGCCGCCTCGATGCCGGTGACGCTGACGCCGCTCAGCGCTCTCATCGCCGGCAATACGAAGACCGTGTCGGCCGCCAGCAAGAGCACCAGCGGCACGGGAACGACGAAGAACGGAATCTCGATCGAGGTGCTTCTCGATGCATCGACCTCGATGTCCGAGGATACGACAACACAGAACGGCACGAAGTGCGCGATCTACCTGCTCGGCATCTGCATCGGCACGCAGCCTGCCTATTACACCAAGATCGACGCGCTGAAGATCGCCGCGGGCAAGCTGTTCGATTCGCTCGACAAGTACGATCCGAACGCTCGCTATGTCCGCAGCGGCGCGATTTCCTATACCAGCAGTATCAAGGGACAATCGCCGATGGCCTGGGGCACGACGAGCGCCCGGGGTCACGTAAGCGGCATAACGATCGAAAAGAACAATGGGACGGACGCCACGGCGGCGATGAAGGCGGCGAACGCCAACATCGCCAAGAATCAATATGGCACCGACACGGAAAGCGTCGAGCAGAAAAAGAGGGACAATACCAATTCCGACCGCATAATCATCTTGATGACCGACGGCGACATGACCGGGGATACCGGCAGCTGGGTGAGCAAGCTCGACCAATCGGTGCGCGACGAATGCACGAACGCCAAGGCGGCCGGCATCAAGATCTATACGGTGGCGTTCATGGCACCGGACAAGGGCAAGGCGCTCTTGAAATTCTGCGCCTCCACCGATGCCAATTATTACGAGCCGAACACGATGGATGCGCTGACGGCGGCGTTCAGCTCCATCGGCGAGGCGGCGACGAAGACGATGAGCCGGCTGACGAACTGAGAAACGGAAACGGCTCGCCGCTCCTTTCCGGAGAGGCGAGCCGCTGCATCGTCACATCATTATATAGCTCAGAATTCCTGGGCGGTCGGGCGCAGGACGATCTCGTTGATGTCGACATCGTCAGGCTGTGAAATGGCGTAGGCGATGGCACGGGCGACGGCGCTTGCCGGAATGGCCATCTTGTAGAAATCGAGCACGGTCGATTGCGCGGTGCCCGTGGTGTTGTGCTTGAGATCGCTGTCGACGGCGCCGGGCTCGATCGAGGTGACGCGAACCTTGAAGCCGACTTCCTGGCGCAGGCCGTCGGAAATGGCGCGGACGGCGAACTTGGTGCCGGAATAGACGGTGCCACCAGGCGCGAAGACCTTGATGCCGGCAACCGAGCTCAGGTTGATGATGTGGCCGCGGCTCTTTTCCAGGAAGAAGGGCAGGGCGGCGGCGATGCCATAGAGCGTGCCCTTGATGTTGACGTCGATCATCGCGTCCCATTCCTCGGTGTTGACCTCGGCCATCGGACGGATCGGCATGATGCCGGCATTGTTGATCAGCACATCCAGCGTGCCGAAATCGGCGATCACGGCGTCGGTGACCTGCTTGACCTGGTTCTTGTCGACGACGTCGAGCTGGTAGGCGCGGGCTTCGCCGCCGGCCTTGGTGATTTCGGCGACGACGTCATCCAGCTTGTCCTTGCGGCGGGCGGCGATCGCGACGCGGGCGCCGTTGGCTGCCAGATAGCGCGCGGTTTCAGCGCCGAGGCCGGTGCTGCCACCGGTGATGAGTACGACTTTACCCTTGATGTTCTCACTCATGATCGTTCTCCTTGTTTCAGCCAGACTGTGTCGGCCTTCGATGAGGGGATCATGCACTCGGCAGCGATATTTCAGAAATTTATTTGTTTGATCCTAGATATTCACCGTGCATTATAACTGCATGCGATACGACCTCAATCTGCTGCCCGTCTTTGTGACCCTGATGGAAGAGCGCAATGTCACGCGCGCCGCCGACCGCCTGGGCATTACCCAGCCGGCGCTCTCCAATGCGCTGGCGCGGCTGCGCGTCGTCATGCGCGATCCGCTTTTCGTGCGCGAGCGCTATGGGATGCAGCCGACGCAGATGGCGCTGGAGCTGGCGCCTGTCATCGCCACCGCGCTGGCGGCAATCGATGGGGCGGTGCTCGGGCAACAGGAGTTCGATCCCGCGGAGGCCGATCTCTCCTTCACCATCGCGCCCAACAGCTATGTCGAATATGTGCTGATGCCCGCCATCGTCGCCAAGCTGCGCGAGACGGCGCCGGGGATCAGGCTTCGGCTGACGCCCTATGGCAACGACCTCATCGAGACCGGTGTCATGTCGGGCACGACGGCGATGGTGCTCGGCCGCATCGTCGAGCCGCCGGACAATCTGGTGGTGCAGCATCTGATGGATGAAGGGCTCGCCTGTGTGATCAGGGTCGATCATCCAGAGGTCTCCGATAGCCTGTCGAAGGAGCAGTACGAGCGTATGCGGCATGTGAATGTCGTGCCCCATGGCCGCTTGCGCGTAGGGCTGTTCCAGGCGCTGGAGCAACGCGGGCTACGGCGCGAGGTGGCGGTGTCGGTGACGCATTTCCTGGCCGTGCCGGAGATGATCGCGGTCACCGACTATTGCGCGACGCTGCCGAGGCTGATCTGCCGGCACCTGGCGGCCGACCCCAGGCTGAAGATCGTGCCGGCGCCCGTCGATCTCGGCAGCTTCCCAGTCGATCTCGCCTGGCACGTCCGCCACCGCAACGACCCGGCCCACCGCTGGCTGCGCTCGCTGATTGCGGATGTGGCGCGCGAGGTTTCGGAGGTGCGGTGGACGCCGGGAGGGTGAGGGGAGTGGCCGGCTTGAGGGCGCAGACGGCTCTGTGCGGAAATCGACTGCCGTGCGTTCAGTCCAGTTCCTGCGCAAGACCGATCAACAGCCCGCCCGGACCCCTGATGTAGCAGAGCCGATAGGCGTCCTTGTACTGCACCAGTTCGCCTTCGAGCCAGGCGCCGCGTTTGCCGAGGCGTTCGAGCGTGTCATCGATGTCATCGACGGCGAACATGACGCGGAGATAGCCGAGAGCGTTGACCGGGGCGTCGCGGTGATCGGCGATGATTTCAGGCGAGATGAAGCGGGAGAGTTCGAGGCGGCTGTGGCCATCCGGCGTGCGCATCATGGCGATCTCGACTTGCTGGTCGCAGAGCCCGGTGATGCGTCCGGCCCACTCGCCCTCGACCATGGTCCTGCCCTCGAGTTCGAGGCCGAGTTCGCGGAAGAAATCGATCGTCTCATCGAGATCGTCGACGACGATGCCGACATTGTCCATGCGCTTGACTGCCACGCGTCCGGTCTCCTTCATGCGAACCGAAGTGCTGATTTCGCCCGCGCCTTGGCGGCCACTTCCTCGCGGTCGCGCGGCGGTTGAGAGGTCTCCAGCGTGTCCAGGAGCTCTCGGGCGCAGGCCGCGATCGACGAAACGGCGGCCTCGAAGGCTTCCTCGTTGCGTTTGGACGGCTTGTTGGTGCCGCTCAGCTTGCGCACGAACTGGAGCGCCGCATCATGGATTTCCGCGTCCGTTGCCGGCGGGTCGAAATTGAACAGGGGTTTGATGTTCCGGCACATGCCTTGCCTCCCTTTCTCGTCATGCCGGCCCGGTTGGCTGCGGCGTGAGCTATAAGGGAAGCTAGGCGAGGGGGCGGCGATTGCAACCGCAAGCGATGTCAGTCGCTTATGGATAAAGATAGTAGCGCGTCCAGTCCTTGCGGGCGATGATCGCGCCGCGCTTGAAGGCGAAGGCGACGATGGACAGGTGGTCGGGGCTTGTCGTGCAGGCATAGGACAGGCGATACCAATCGCCGTTGCGGCGGAACACCGCGCCATCGGCATCGACATGCACCGCCGTGCGCTTGGGATGCGAGAAGGTGTAGGAGATGACCTTGTCTGCCTGCAGGCGATCCATCGCCTCGATGTCGCAACGCTGGTCGAGTTGATCTGCCGGGGTGAGCTTCTTAATCTGGGTGATCGTTCTGCCGTCGAGCGCGAGCGCGTTGGTCGAAAGGGCCGAGATCGCGAAAAGGGCGAGGCCCATCTGGGGGAGTAGCTTTGCCATGCGGCGCGACTAGCACGCGCTTCAAAGCCCGATCAAGGGCGGAGCCGGACGTTTGTGCCCAGATCACGACATTGCTATTTCGGTGTCATCTCGTTCGTCCGGTCAAGTTCATCCGTCGCATCCGCCGCAATCGCGCGCGTGTCAAAACAAAAGCGCATCGGCGTCGCAAAAGAAACGTTGTGCCGCATTTCGATTTGCGATTTGTATGGCCGACGACAGGGGATTTTCCCCGCAAGGAGATGAAGGCGGATGCGCAGATATTCGGTTTTTGCCGTGGCACGTGAGGCTCTGAGGGGCCACAAGGGCTGGGACAAGCAATGGACGTCGCCGGAGCCGCGCGCCGAATACGACGTCATCATCATCGGTGGCGGCGGACATGGCCTGGGCGCGGCCTATTATCTGGCCAAGGAGCACGGCATCACCAATGTCGCGGTGCTCGAAAAGGGCTGGCTCGGCGGCGGCAATACCGGCCGTAACACGACCATCATCCGCTCGAACTATCTCTATGAAGAGAGCATGCACATCTATGAGCATTCGATGAAGCTCTGGGAGAACCTCTCGCAGGATCTCAACTACAATGTCATGTACTCGCCGCGCGGCGTGATGATGCTGTCGCACAATGTGCACGACCAGCAGTCCTTCAAGCGCCATATCCATGCCAACCGTCTCTACGGCATCGACAATGAATGGCTGACGCCGGAACAGGCCAAGGCTTATTGTCCGCCGCTCGATATCTCCGCCAGCGCTCGCTATCCGATCAATGGCGCTGCCCTGCAGCGCCGCGGCGGCACGGCGCGCCACGATGCGGTTGCCTGGGGCTATGCGCGTGCGGCGTCCGATCGCGGCGTCCACATCATCCAGAACTGCGAAGTGACCGGCATCCGCCGCGGCCCCGACGGGCGCGTCACCGGTGTCGAGACATCGCGCGGCTTCATCGGCGCCAAGAAGGTCGGTGTCTCTGCCGCCGGCCACACGACTACGGTCATGAAAATGGCCGATGTGCGCGTGCCGCTGCAATCGAGCCCGCTGCAGGCGCTGGTATCGGAACCGCTGAAGCCGATCTTCCCCTGCGTGGTCATGTCCAACACGGTGCATGCCTATATCTCGCAGTCCGACAAGGGCGAGCTCGTCATCGGCGCCGGCACCGACCAGTACAATTCCTACAGCCAGACCGGCGGCCTGCAGATCATCACGCATACGCTCGATGCCATCTGCGAGCTCTTCCCGATGTTCCGCCGCGTCAAGATGATGCGCCAGTGGGGCGGTATCGTCGACAACACGCCGGATCGTTCTGCCATCCAGTCGAAGACGCCGGTTCCGGGGCTCTACGTCAACTGCGGCTGGGGCACCGGCGGCTTCAAGGCGACGCCGGGCTCGGCCAATCTCTTCGCGCACCTCATTGCCCGCGACGAGGCGCACAAGTTCAATGCCGGCCTGACGCTGGACCGCTTCCGCACCGGCCGTCTGATCGACGAAGCCGCCGCCGCAGCCGTCGCGCACTGACACGAGGACATCATGCTTCTTATCTATTGCCCATACTGTCAGGAAGAGCGCTCCGAGCTCGAATTCCGCGGCGCCGGCGATGCGCATATCGCCCGCCCGACCAATATCGCCGAGATCTCCGACGAACAGTTCGAGGAGTTCTTCTTCCTGCGCGACAACCCGAAGGGGCTGATCTTCGAACGCTGGCGCCACCAGCACGGATGCGGCCGCTTCTTCAACGCGGCGCGCGACACGATCAGCGACAAATTCATCATGACGTACAAGGCCGGCGAGCCGAAGCCCGATATCGGTGCTGCGGCTGCGCCCCATGCTCCCGTCGAGACGTATGAGCAGCTCGAAGGAGAAGCGAAATGAGCGCTGCGAACCGTATTTCAGGCAAGGGCCGCCTGACGCCCGCCAAGACCGCGCGCTTCACCTTCGACGGCAAGACCTATACGGCGCTTGAGGGTGACACCGTCGCCTCGGCGCTGATTGCCAACAACATCCATCTGGTCGGCCGCTCGTTCAAGTATCACCGCCCGCGCGGCATCCTGTCATCCGGTGCCGAGGAGCCGAACGCGCTGATCGACGTGTCGCGTGACGCCGCCCGCAAGCAGCCGAACGTGCGCGCCACGGTGCAGGAAGTGTTCGACGGCATGATCGTCGAATCGCAGAACCGCTTCCCGTCGCTCTCCTTCGATATCGGCGGCATCAACAACCTGCTCTCGCCCTTCTTCGCGGCCGGCTTCTACTACAAGACTTTCATGTGGCCGAAGGCCGCCTGGAAGAGCCTCTATGAGCCGATTATCCGCCGCGCGGCCGGCCTCGGCGTTGCGCCGAAGGAAGCCGATCCGGATCACTATGCCGGCCGCTACGCGCATTGCGACGTGCTCGTCGTCGGCGCCGGCGTGGCCGGTCTTTCGGCTGCACTGGCCGCGGCGCAGACCGGCGCCAAGGTCATCCTCTGCGACGAGCAGGCCGATGTCGGCGGCGCGCTGCGCTACGATAGCGGCGTGACGATCGACGGCCTTTCCGGCTACGAGTGGGCGCAGAAGACGGTTGCGGCTCTGAAGGCGATGGACAATGTGCAGGTGCTGACCCGCACCACCGCATTCGGCTATTACAACCACAATTTCGTCGGCCTTGCCGAGCGCGTGACCGACCATATCGCCAACCCGAGCCGCCACCTGCCGCGCGAGCGTCTGTGGCAGCTGCGTGCCAAGCGCGTCATCCTCGCCAATGGCGCCATCGAGCGCCACATGGTGTTCCCGAACAACGACCGTCCGGGCATCATGCTCGCGTCCGCCGCGCGCATGTACCTCAACCAGTACGGCGTTGCCGTCGGCCAGAAGGTCGGCGTCTATACCGCGCACGACTCGGCCTATGAGGCGGCCTTCGACCTGAAGCGCGCGGGCGTCGAGATCGCGGCGATCGTGGATTGCCGGCAGACGCCGGGTGCGGCCGTGTTGGCCGAGGCCCGTTCGCTCGGCATCGATGTTCTCTCTGGCCAGTCGGTTATCAACACATCCGGCAAGCTGCGCATCTCGTCGATGACCGTTGCCCGCAACGGCGGCGGCTCGCCGCGCAAGATCGCGGTCGATGCGCTGCTCGTTTCGGCCGGCTGGACGCCTTCCGTGCACCTGTTCTCGCAGTCGCGCGGCAAGGTGAAGTTCGAGCCGGAAACGCAGCGCTTCCTGCCCGGCACCTATGCCCAGGATTGCCTCTCCGTCGGCGCCTGCAACGGCACCGACGACCTGCAGCGCACGATCGAGGAATCGTTGGCTGCGGGCGAGCTGATGGCGCAGGCCGCCGGCAAGGCGTCCGCCGGCAAGATCAGCATCTCGGCCGAGCAGGCGCATCAGTGGACCGGCGGGATGATCGGTGCGGCCGAAGGGGCGGGTCCGGAGACCAGCGCCAAGGCGTTCATCGATTTCCAGCACGACGTCTGCGCCAAGGATATCCGCCTTGCCGTGCGCGAGGGGATGCACTCGATCGAGCACATCAAGCGCTTCACCACCAACGGCATGGCGTCCGACCAGGGCAAGCTCTCCAACATGCACGGTCTGGCGATTGCCGCCGAGATGCTGGGCAAGGAGATCCCGCAGGTCGGCCTCACCACCTTCCGCGCGCCCTATACGCCGGTGACCTACGGCACGCTGATCGCGCATTCGCGTGGCGAGCTGTTCGATCCGACGCGCAAGACGCCGCTGCACCAGTGGGAAGAAGCCCAGGGCGCCGTGTTCGAGGATGTCGGAAACTGGAAGCGCGCGTGGTTCTACCCGCGCGCCGGCGAGACGATGCACCAGGCGGTGGCGCGCGAATGCAAGACGGCGCGCGATGTGGCCGGCGTGTTCGATGCCTCGACGCTCGGCAAGATCGAGGTCGTAGGGCCCGATGCCGCCGAGTTCATGAACCTGATGTATACCAACGCCTGGGACACGCTGAAGCCGGGCAAGTGCCGCTACGGCATCATGACCCGCGACGATGGCTTCGTTTATGACGACGGCGTCGTCGGGCGTCTGGCCGACGATCGCTTCCACGTGACGACGACGACGGGCGGCGCACCGCGCGTCTTGAACCACATGGAAGACTATCTGCAGACCGAATTCCCGCATCTGAAGGTGTGGCTGACGTCTGTGACCGAGCAGTGGGCGGTCATCGCCGTGCAGGGTCCGAAGGCGCGCGAGATCATCGCGCCGCTGGTGGACGGCGTCGATATCTCCAACGAGGCCTTCCCGCATATGAGCGTTGCCGAGTGCACGGTCATGGGCGTTCCGGCCCGTCTCTTCCGCGTGTCGTTCACCGGCGAGACCGGCTTTGAAATCAACGTGCCGGCCGATTACGGCCAGTCGGTTCTCGAAGCCGTCTGGGCCAATGCCGAGCCGCTTGGCGCCTGCGTCTACGGCACGGAGACGATGCACGTTCTTCGCGCCGAGAAGGGCTATATCATTGTCGGCCAGGACACGGATGGCACCGTCACCCCTGACGATGCCGGCCTCAACTGGGCGGTCTCGAAGAAGAAGACCGACTTCGTCGGCATTCGCGGCCTGAAGCGGCCGGATCTCGTCAAGGAAGGCCGCAAGCAGCTGGTCGGCCTCGTCACCAAGGATCCGACGCTGGTGCTCGAAGAGGGCGCGCAGGTCGTCGCCAACCCGAACGAGCCGAAGCCGATGACGATGCTGGGTCACGTCACCTCCTCCTACTGGTCGGAAAACCTCGGAAAGTCGATCGCGTTCGCGCTGGTCGCCGGTGGCCGCAAGCGGATGGGCGAGACGCTCTACGTGCCAATGCCCGACAAGACGATCGCGGTCGAGGTGACGGATATGGTGTTCTTTGACAAGGAAGGAGGCCGCATCAATGGCTGATACGGCAGTTCGCACATCCGTTCTCACGGGCAAGCAGGGCGGCTCCGCCAGCGTACGGCTGACGGCAGCACCTCACGCCACGCGCGTGGCACTGCGTGCGCCGGCGGAATCGCTTTCGGCTATCTCCTCTGCGCTAGGCGTCACCGTTCCCGACGCGCCGAAGACCTTGGGCCGCAAGGGCGGCCGCGCCGCACTCTGGCTCGGGCCGGACGAATGGCTGGTCATCGACGAAAGCGGCGCCGACATGATGGGCGCGCTGAAGGACGTGGGCGTCGTGCATTCGGCAACCGATGTCTCGCACCGCAACGTCGCGATCATCGTCTCCGGCCCGGGCGCCGAAACGACGATCTCCACCGGCTGCCCGCAGGACCTGTCGCTCGAAGCCTTCCCCGTCGGCGCCTGCTCGCGCACGCTGTTCGGCAAAGCCGAGATCGTGCTCTTCCGCACCGAGGAGGATACGTTCCGGGTGGAATGCTGGCGATCCTTCGCGGACTTCGTCTTCGGCCTGCTCGCCGAGGGCGCCGAGGATGCGGGGCACTGAGCTTCGCCGTGTTGTGATTATGCGATCGGGGACGGTGCCAGCGCGCCGTCCCCGATTTGGTTTTGGTTATGCCCAAGGCCCTGAGGACCGACAGGCGACGCCAACCGCATCAGCAATTGATAACGTCGACGTAGCCAGTCGATGCCATCGCCAGCATCACTTTCGCCGATCTTTCAAGGCTTGCGATGAGATCGGCTTGGTCAGATCGACGTCCTTCCGAATCTTCAGGTCGCTATCCTTCAAAGCGCCGGCACCACGCACGGTGACGGTTTTTCCGGTCTTTGCGTCGCGAACGATAACAGCCGATTGTGCCGAGGATTTTGCCATGTGCTCAGTATAGTCGATCCGCGTGGAAAAGGCGACTTCAGCTTTTGGGTGTGTTTCAGGTGAATGCTCGCTAGGGTTGGCTACTCGCCCGGCTGATCGCGATGCTTGCGCCATTCGCGTTCGTGCAGCAGGAAGGCGATATAGGCGAGGGCCGCGATGATGGCGGGCAGGCCGAATGAGATGAAGAATAAGGCGCCAGTATTCATGGTCTGAGCCCTTTCAACGTTCTGGCCAGAGAATTTAATAGCGCGGCGACAAAAGCCAATCTGCAAAGCAGCTGGCTCAAGGCTCGGCGGGCTTTGCCTTAGCTGATCTACTCGCCCGGCTCGTTATGATGACGCTTGATGTCCCACATGTGCAAGCGCATGGCGATGTAGCCGAGTACGATCACGACTGCCGGTGTGACGACAAAAGCAAATGTCCAATCGCTCATCGATCGATCCCATTCAGAACGTGTCTTATCGGTAGACTACTACTCGCCCGGCTGATCGCGATGCTTGCGCCACTCGCGCTCGTGCCACAGAACCGCAGCATAGGCGAGGATGGCGATAATGGCCGGGAGGCCGAATGAGATGAAGAATAAGGCACCAGTATTCATGGTCTGAGCCCCTTCAGCGTTCTTCTCGCCAAAGAATGTAATATCGCGGCGAGCAAAAGCCAACCTGCGAAGTAGCTGGCAAGCCACCAGCTATATATCTGAATGAAATTGCCGATCCCGTAGAGCACGCCGGCGATCGGCGTGACGATGCCGACGGTGAAACAGGCGGTGGATGCCCGGTCCAGCGCGTTGGCCAGGAGCTTGATCTGTTCATTCTCAACCAAGCTCATCGCCGCCCTCCGCGCGCTATATGGCCCCGCCTAATGGTCCTCCGGCCGATCCTTCGGGTCGAATTGGATGATCGTCGTCCAGCGTGCCGTCAGCGCCGGCTTGCGTTCGTTTTCGATCTCGATGGTGACGTCGTAGGTGGTCATCAGCATGCCGCCGCCGCGGAAGCGGGCTTCGGCCAGCACGAAGTGGCCGCGGATGCGGGCGCCGGATTTGACCGGGGCGACGAAGCGGACGGTGTCGAAGCCGTAGTTGATGCCCATGGTCTGCTCGCGCACCTTGGGCAGGCAGTCGTAGTTCATCGCCGACAGCAGCGAGAGCGTCAGGAAGCCATGGGCGATCGTACCGCCAAAGGGGCTGTCGGCGGCGCGGGCCGGATCGACATGGATGAACTGGTGGTCGTGGGTGGCGTCGGCGAAGGCATTGATCATCGTCTGATCGACGACGATCCAATCAGAAAGGCCGGCTTCCGTGCCGACCAGCCCGCGGACATCCGCGAGCGAGATTTCCTTGACCATCAATTCCTCTTGAAAAAAGCTGCTTCGAAAAGACTTACAATGGCTTCGTGACAATTACGACAAGGATATTAGTACAACTTACGGGCGCGTCAATTTCCTACAAGAAAAGAAACGGATCGGGCCGGTACGCGCGCCTGGTTCTGCGGCTCGGAGCCTTCATTTTCGTCAACCTGACGCCATGTAGCATCGGCGGGCAGCGAAAACGTCTGTTCGGATTGGGCACGGTTGAAGAGGAGTGCCAGCCTGATCTGTTTGCCGGTTTTTGCGTCGTCGGTTTCAAGGATCATGCCGAGCGTGGCGAAGTCAGGTGTCTCCCAATCCGAGACGCTCATCGGCTGGCCTGAGGGCGCGATCCACGTGACGTCGCCGTCGCCCTTGAAGAAGGCGAATTGCGAGAAGACGCTGAAGCGCTTGCGTAGCTTTAAGACGAAGGCGGTGTGGGCGATCAGATCTTCGTCGAGGGAGGCCCAGTCGACCCAAGTGATGGCGTTGTCCTGGCAATAGGCATTGTTGTTGCCGCGCTGGCTGCGTCCGCCTTCGTCGCCTGCCGTCAGCATCACGGTGCCGCGCGTCGCGAATAGCGTGGAGATGAGGGCCTTCAGGTCGGCGCGGCGGCGGGCGATGATCGCGGGATCGCTGGTCTCGCCCTCAGTGCCGTTGTTCCAGGAGTGGTTCTCGTTGTGGCCGTCGCGGTTGTCCTCGCCGTTGGCCTCGTTGTGCTTGCCGGCGTAGGAGACGAGGTCGTTGAGCGTGAAGCCGTCATGGGCGGCGAGGAAGTTGACGCTGCGGGTGGCGGTGGCGTTGTTGCGGGCGAAGATGTCGGAGGAGCCTGATAGTGCCGATGCCAGCGCGCCGGTCTTGTAGTGGTCGCCGCGCCAGTAGCATCTGAGGTCGTCGCGGGCGCGGTCGTTCCATTCGAGGAAGGGGGCGGGGAAGTTGCCGAGCTGGTAGCCGCCGGGGCCGATATCCCAGGGTTCGGCGATCATGATGCGGTCGCGCAGGACGTCGTCTTCCAGCATTCCCTTCAGTGTTTCGCCGTGTGCCTCGAAGCCCGTGGCGGTGCGGCCGATGATCGGCGCGAGGTCGAAGCGGAAGCCGTCGATGCCGGCGTGGAGAACGAAATGGCGGAGCGTGTCGATAATCAGCTGCCTGACATAGGGGTGGTCGCAGGCGACCGTGTTGCCGGTGCCGGTGTCGTTGACGAGCGTGCCGGGTTGGCCGGGGACGTGGCGCAGCATGGAGCGGTTGTCTAGGCCGCGCATGGAGAGCGTCGGGCCGAAGCGGTCGCTCTCGCCGGTGTGGTTGAAGACGAGGTCGAGGATGACGCCGATGCCCTGCTCGTGGAGCTTGGCGACGGTGTCGCGCAACTCGGCGATGCCGCCGGGGGCGAGGCGCGGGTCGAGCGCCATGAAAACGACGGGGTTGTAGCCCCAGCCGTTGGTGAGGCCAAGCGGGGGAAGGTGGCGCTCGTCGATCCAGGCGGTGATGGGCATCAACTCGATGGCGTCGACGCCGATGCGCTTCAGGTGGGCGATGATCGAGGGGTGGGCGAGGGCCGCGATGGTGCCGCGCTGTGCTTCCGGCACATCCGGGTGCAGCATGGTGAAGGGGCGGACCGCGACCTCGTAGATAAAGCCGCCGGGTCGGAAGACGGGGGCCGCGGGCTTGATGGCGGTGTCGCGGGTGACGATCGCTCGGGGGACGAGGTGTTGCGTGTCGGCGCCGAATTTCGAGAGCAGCGGGTCGTAGCGGAAGGGGCGGTCGAGCTCTTTCGCGTAGGGGTCGACCAGGAGTTTGGCGGGGTCGAACCAGAGGCCGTCGTCGGGGGCGTAGGTGCCTTCGGCGCGGTAGCCGTAGCGGGCGCCGGGCGCGATGCCTTCGACGAAGAGGTGGTGGAGGTCGTCTTCGCCTCGGGTCATCGGCAGGCGGTCGGTCTCGCGGCCGGTCTGGTCGAAGAGGCAGAGGTGGAGCTTCGTGGCCTCGCTTGAGCGGACGACGAAGGTGGCGCCTGTGGCGGTGAGGGTTACGCCGGAAGCGAAGGGCATGGGGTGCTAGGTCCTTGTTCCGGGGGGATGTTTGATGGGGATGGGTTTTGTGAGGTTGACGTCGTGCCGCGTGGCCCCCTCATCCGCCCTACGGGCACCTTCTCCCCGTTGGGGAGAAGGGGAGGTTGGCGCGAGTGGCCTGCTCCGAGTCTCTTCTCCCCAACGGGGAGAAGGTGGCGGCAGCCGGATGAGGGGGCTGCACGCGCTGACGTTTCCATTAACTCAGGTAATCACCGAAGGGGCGTCGCGGCCGGTGCGGGACTTGATGTCGGCGATGGTTTCGGCGGCGGCGATGAGGTTGGCCAGCGCTTCCTGGGTCTCGATGTTGTGGCGGCTGGAATCGGGCTCGTAGCGCTCGATGTAGACGCGCAGCGTGGCGCCGGAGGTGCCGGTGCCCGACAGGCGGAAGACCACGCGGGAGCCGCCCTCGAACATGATGCGAATGCCCTGGTGTTCGCTCACCGACTTGTCGACCGGATCGTGATAGGCGAAATCGTCTGCCTTTTCGACCTTGAGCGGGCCGAAGGTCTTGCCAGGGAGGCTGGAGAGCTGGGCGCGGAGATTGTCCACCAGGCCGTTGGCGGCTTCGGTGTCGACGCCTTCATAGTCGTGGCGCGAATAGTAGTTGCGGCCGTAGGTCTGCCAGTGCTGAGTGACGATGTCCTGAACGCTCTCGCCGCGCACGGCCAGGATGTTCAGCCACATCAGGACCGCCCAGAGGCCGTCCTTCTCGCGCACGTGGTTGGAGCCGGTGCCGGCGCTCTCTTCGCCACAGATCGTCGCCATGTTGGCGTCGAGCAGGTTGCCGAAGAATTTCCAGCCGGTCGGCGTTTCGTACATGCCGATGCCGCGCTTTTCAGCGACGCGGTCAGCCGCGCCCGAGGTCGGCATGGAACGCGCGATGCCGGTCAGGCCGCCGGAATAGCCGGGGGCGAGATTGGCGTTGGCGGCGATGATCGCCAGGCTGTCGGAAGGGGTGACGAAGATGCCGCGGCCGATGATCAGGTTGCGGTCGCCGTCGCCGTCGGATGCCGCGCCGAAATCAGGGGCGTCGTCGCCCATCATCTCGTCGTAGAGTTCCTTGCAGTGAACCGGGTTCGGGTCCGGATGATGGCCGCCGAAATCGGGCAGCGGCATGAAGTTGCGGACCGAGCCGGAAGGCGCGCCGAGGCGGTTTTCGAAGATTTCCTTGGCGTAGGGGCCGGTGACGGCGCTCATCGCATCAAACGCGATGCGGAAGCCGAGGCTGATCAGGTTGCGGATGGCGCCGAAGTCGAACAGCTCTTCCATCAGCGCCGTGTAGTCCTCTACGGAGTCCAAGACCGAAAGCAGCATGCCGCCGGGCAGCTCGTCCTTGCCGATACGGTCCAGATTGACGTCGGGGAAATCGGCGATCTTGTAGGTGTCGATCACCTTGGTGCGCGCATAGATCGCGTCGGTGATCTTTTCCGGCGCCGGGCCGCCATTGCTGATGTTGTACTTGATGCCGAAGTCTTCGGTCGGGCCGCCCGGGTTATGGCTGGCGGAGAGAATGATGCCGCCGAAGGCCTTGTACTTGCGGATCACGTGCGAGGCAGCCGGCGTCGAGAGGATGCCGCCCTTGCCGACGATGACCTTGCCGAAGCCATTGGCGGCGGCCATCTTGATCGCCTTCTGGATGACTTCCTTGTTGTAGTAGCGTCCGTCGCCGCCGATGACGAGGGTCTTGCCCTGAAATCCTTCCAGCGAATCGAAAATCGACTGGATGAAGTTTTCCGCGTAGTTCGGCTGCTGGAATACCGGGACCTTCTTACGCAGTCCCGACGTGCCGGGCTTCTGATCCTGATAGGGGGTGGTGGATACGGACTTGTTCATTTTCTGTCACTTGCCTTTCGGGGCGAGGCTTGAATAGAGGGCAGCATAGCGCTCGGCGCTTTTCTCCCACGAAACATCCGATTTCATGCCCTGCTTTTGCAATTGGGTCCAGACCTTTTGATCGGTATAGAGATGTAGCGCACGGCGGATTGCCTGCAACAGACCGGAAGCGGTCACCGGAGAGAATTGTATCCCGGTTGCCACTTTGGCTGCAAGTGCGGCGTGATTGGCATCGATGACGGTATCGGCAAGGCCGCCCGTGTGGGCGACGATCGGCACGCAACCATAGCGCAGGCCATAGAGCTGCGTCAGGCCGCAGGGCTCGAAGCGCGAGGGGATGATGATGGCGTCGGAGCCTGCCTGCATCAGGTGCGACATCGGCTCGTTGTAGCCGATCGAAACGCCGATGCGGCCGGGATGGCGGGCGGAGGCGGCGAGCAGCGAGCCCTCGAGCGCCGGATCGCCGGAGCCCAGAATGGCAAGCTTGCCGCCCATGGCGACGATCTCGTCGGCGCAGGCGGCGATCAGGTCCATGCCCTTTTGCCAGGTGAGACGGCTGATGATGCAGAAAATCGGCGCGTTGTCGTCGTGCAGGCCGAAGAATTCCTGGACGGCGGCGCGGTTGGCGGCGCGGTTCTTCAGCGTCGCGCCGGTGTAATGCGTCTGCAGCACGGCGTCGGTGGCGGGGTCCCAGACCTCGTGGTCGATGCCGTTGACGATGCCGTGCAGCGCCTCGATGCGGCTGGCGATGACCCCTTCGAGCCCCATGCCGAATTCGGAGGTCAGGATCTCGCCGGCATAGGAGGGGCTGACGGTGGTGATCGCGTGCGCGGTCTTCAGGCCACCCTTCAGGAAACCGATATTGCCGTAATATTCCAGCGCTTCCACCGAGAAGGCCTGCGGGGGTAAGCGCAGGCCGGAGAATATCTCGGCGCTGAACTGGCCCTGGAAGGCGATGTTGTGGATGGTGAGGATGCTCGGGAGTTCCGGCGTCGGGTAAAAGCGCATGTAGACCGGCGTCATCGCCGCCTGCCAGTCATGCGCATGGACGACGTCTGGCTTCCAGCCGGGCATCAGGCCGGCAGCGATCTCGGCGCCGGCAAGCGAGAGCGCGGCAAAGCGGCGCCAGTTGTCGTGGTAGTCCTTGCCGGTTGCGTCGAGATAGGGGCCGCCAGAGCGGTCGTAATAGGCTGGCGCGTCGAGGACGAGGATATCCAGCCCCTCGTGATTGACCTCCAGAACCGTTGCCGGTTCGCCCAAGAGATCGTCGAAGCGCATGCGCACGACGGGGTCGCGGATGACCTTCATCACCGCGGGATAGCCGGGCATCAGCGTCTTGGTTTCGATGCCGAAGCGCTTCAGCGCGATCGGCAGGGCGCCGGCCACATCGGCCAGGCCCCCTGTCTTTATCAATGGGAAGACTTCGGACGAAACCGAAAGAACTTTCATCGCTTATATATCCAGCTTGTCGATCATCGGCTGCGTGATGAGGCAGATCCCGCCCTCGGAGCGGCGGAAACGCTTGGCGTCGAGAACCGGGTCGTCACCGACAACAAGACCTTCCGGAATGACGACGCCGTGGTCGATCACGACATTCGTCAGCTGCGCGTGGCGGCCGATCTTGACGCTCGGGAGCACGACGGCGCCCTCAAGCTTCGAGTAGGAATTGGCGCGCACACCGGTGAAGAGCAGGCTGTTGTTCAGCGTGGCACCGGAGATGATGCAATCGCCGGCGATGACCGAGGAGGTCGCCGAGCCGCGGCGGTTCTCATCGTCGTGGACGAACTTCGCCGGTGGCGAGATCTCGGCATAGGTCCAGATCGGCCAGGACTTGTCGTAGATGTCGAGTTCGGGAACGATCGCCGTCAGGTCGATATTGGCCTGCCAGTAGGCATCGATGGTTCCGACGTCGCGCCAGTACGGCTCGCGCTCGAAATCGGAGCGCACGCAGGAATTGGCGAAGCGGTGGGCGACGGCCTTACCGTTCTTGACGATGTAAGGGATGATGTCCTTGCCGAAGTCGCGGCTGGAATTCGGGTCGGCGGCGTCGCGGCGCAGTTCCTCGATCAGGAACTTGGTGCGGAAGACGTAGATGCCCATCGAGGCGAAGGCGCTGTCCGGCTTGCCGGGGATGGCCGGCGGATCGGCGGGCTTTTCGACGAAATCGATGATGCGGTCGGTCTCATCGACATGCACGACGCCGAAGCCCACGGCCTCCATGCGCGGCACTTCGAGGCAGCCGATGGTGACGTCGGCGCCGCTGTCGACATGCTGCTGCAGCATGTATTCGTAGTCCATCTTGTAGACGTGGTCGCCGGCGAGGATGACCATGTATTCGACGCCGTAGTCCTGGATGATGTCGATGTTCTGGTAGACCGCGTCGGCGGTGCCTTCATACCACTGCGTCTCGGAAACGCGCTGGGAGGCCGGCAGGATGTCAAAGCTCTCGTTGCGCTCGGGGCGGAAGAAGTTCCAGCCGCGCTGCATGTGGCGGATCAGCGAGTGCGCCTTGTATTGGGTGGCGACGCCGATGCGGCGGATACCGGAGTTCAGCGCGTTGGACAGCGCGAAATCGATGATGCGCGACTTGCCGCCGAAATAGACCGCGGGCTTGGCGCGTCGGTCGGTGAGTTCCTTCAGACGGCTCCCCCGGCCGCCGGCGAGAACATAGGCCATTGCATCGCGGGCAAGTGGCTGAATGCGTTTTTCTACCATTGTCTTCCTCCCACCAGTCTCAAGTCTCAGGTTCAAGCATGATAACCGCCAAAGGCGGCAAGGTCAGTGATGCAACGATGGTGCCGCCGGCGTTGACCGCCTGGACACGACCGCCATTGCCTTTGCCGCTGCCGCCATAGATGTCGGCATCGGTATTCAGGATTTCGCGCCAGCGGCCTTCGGTGGGCAGCCTGACGGCGTAGTTCTCGCGGTATACCGGCGTCATGTTGCAGATGACGGCGACCGGCTTTTCACCCGGCGACTTGCGCAGCCACGCGAAGACCGAATTCTCGTGGTCGTCGGCCACCAGCCATTCGAAGCCTTCGCCCTCGCAATCGCGGGCGTGCAGCGCCGGCTTGCTGCGGTAGGTGAAGTTGAGGTCGCGCACCAGGCGGCGCATGCCCTCGTGCATGCGGTACTGAAGCAGGTTCCAGTCGAGCGAGCCGGCCTCGTTCCATTCGCTCCACTGGGCGAATTCCTGGCCCATGAAGAGAAGCTTCTTGCCGGGATAGCCCCACATCAGCGCGTAGTAGGCACGCAGATTGGCGAACTTCTGCCAGTCGTCGCCGGGCATCTTGGCGATCAGCGAGCCCTTGCCGTGCACCACCTCGTCGTGGGACAGCGGCAGCACGAAGTTTTCCGAATAGGCGTAGAGCAGGCCGAAGGTGAGCTCGTTGTGATGATGCTTGCGATGCACCGGCTCGCGGCTCATGTAGCTCAGCGTGTCGTGCATGAAGCCCATGTTCCACTTGAAGCCGAAGCCGAGGCCACCTTCATGCACCGGCTGCGAGACCTTGGGCCATGATGTCGATTCCTCGGCGATGGTCATGACGCCGGGGTGCTCGGCATAGATGCGGGTGTTCATGTTCTGCAGGAAGCGGACGGCCTCGAGGTTCTCGTTGCCGCCATATTCGTTGGGGATCCACTCGCCGTGCTTGCGGGAGTAATCGAGGTAGAGCATCGACGCGACGGCATCGACGCGCAGGCCGTCGAGATGGAATTTTTCCGACCAGTAGAGCGCGTTGTTGACCAGATAGGACACGACCTCGGTGCGGCCGAAATTGTAGATCGCCGTGTTCCAATCGGGGTGGAAGCCCTTGCGCGGGTCCTCGTGCTCGTAAAGCGCGGTGCCGTCGAACCAGCCCAGCCCATGCGCGTCGGTCGGGAAATGCGCCGGCACCCAATCGAGGATGACGCCGATGCCGACCTTGTGGGCGCCGTTGACGAAGCGGGCGAAACCCTCCGGCTCGCCGAAGCGGGCGGTGGGGGCATAGAGGCCCGTCGTCTGATAACCCCAGGACGGATCGTAGGGGTGCTCGGTGATCGGCAGGAACTCGATATGGGTGAAGCCCATGTCGACGCAGTAGGGGATCAGGCGGGCGGCGAGCTCGTCCCAGGAGAGGAACGTACCATCGTCGCGGCGTTGCCAGGAGCCTGCATGCACCTCGTAGATAGAGATCGGCTGGCGGCGCTTGTCGATTTCGCTCCAGTGCTTGAGGTGGGCTTCGTCCTCCCACTCCTGCAGAAGTTCAGGCGTGGTGACCGAGGCGTTCTTCGGGCGCAGCTCGCTGCGGCGCGCGAAGGGGTCGGCCTTGAGCGGCAAGAGCACGCCGTCCTGGCCACGGATCTCGAACTTGTAGGCGACGCCTGTCGGAACATCAGGGGCGAAGATTTCCCAGATGCCGGCGCCTGATCGAAGCCGCATGACGTGGCGGCGGCCATCCCAATTGTTGAAATCGCCGACGACGGAGACGCGCTGCGCATTCGGCGCCCAGACGGCGAAGTGGATGCCTTGCGCGCCCTCGTGCTTGATCCAGTGCGCGCCCATCTTGTCGAAGAGGCGGAGATCCGAGCCTTCGCGGGCGTAATAATCGTCCATCGGCCCGAGAACGGGGCCGAAGCTGTAGGGGTCGGTGACGGCCCATTCGGCATCGCCACGGCGGGCGCGATAGCGCACCGGCACCTGCTTGTTGACCGAGATGGTGCCGGCGAAGAAGCCATCGGGATGCTGGAGCGCCAGATCGCCGATCGCGGTGCCGTCGAGCGACATCGCGGTGACCTCTTCGGCGCCGGGAATGAAGCATCGGGCAACGTAAACGCTGCCCGATTTGTGGACACCCAGAACGGCAAACGGATTGGAATGCGCGCCAGCAAGGATTGCCGCTATTTCATCTGCCGAAATTTCCCAGGGAAGCTTGACTTCAGGGGTCGCCTTCGGCGTTTTCATCCGGCTCTCCAGATTTCCTTGGCATACTGCCGGATCGTGCGGTCCGACGAGAACCAGCCCATGCGGGCGGTGTTGCGGATGGTCTTTTCGCTCCAGGCGGCCTTGTCGTTCCAGAGGTCGTCGACTTCGCGCTGGGCCTGGGCGTAGGCGTCGAAATCGGCGGCTACCATGAACCAATCGTGCGAATAGATGCCCTCGATCAGCTCGGAATAGCGGTTGCGGTCATCCGGCGAGAAGACGCCGGAGCCGATGGCCGAGAGCGCCTGCGACAGCTCGTGCGAGGCCTCGATGATGGCGCGCGGATTGTGGCCGTCGGTGCGCAGGTTGGCGACCTCATCGGCGCGCAGGCCGAAGATCTTGATATTGTCCTCGCCGACATTGTCGCGCATTTCGACATTGGCGCCATCGAGCGTGCCGATGGTGAGCGCGCCGTTCAGACCGAACTTCATGTTGCCGGTGCCCGACGCTTCCATGCCGGCGGTCGAGATCTGCTCGGAGAGGTCGGCGGCCGGAACCATGACCTCGGCGAGCGAGACGTTGTAGTTCGGCACGAAGACGACCTTGAGCAGGCCGCGCACGGCCGGGTCGTTGTTGATGGTGCGGGCAACGTCGTTGATCAGCTTGATGATCAGCTTGGCGTTGTGATAGCTCGGCGCCGCCTTGCCGGCGAACAGCTTTACGCGCGGCACCCAATCCAGTTCGGGACGCGAGCGGATCTGGTCGTAGAGCGCGACCGCTTCGATGACATTCAGGAGCTGGCGCTTGTATTCGTGGATGCGCTTGATCTGGATATCGAACATCGCCGACGGATCGATCTTCACGCCCATGCGCGATGCAACCAGATTGGCGAGCGCCACCTTGTTGTTGCGCTTGACGGCCGCGAACTTCTCCTGGAAGGCGCTGTCGGTGGCGAACTTGTCGAGCGCACGCAGCTTTTCGGCGTCATCGAGGAAATCGTCGCCGATCGCTTCGCGGATCAGGCCCGTCAGGCCCGGATTGCACTGCTGCAGCCAGCGGCGCGGGGTGATGCCGTTGGTCTTGTTGTTGATGCGGTCGGGATAGAGCTTGTGCAGGTCGGCGAAGACGGTGACCTTCATCAGGTCGGTGTGCAGCGCCGAGACGCCGTTGATCGAATGCGAGCCGACGAAGGCGAGGTTGCCCATGCGCACCCGGCGGCTGCCGGCTTCCTCGATCAGCGAGATCGAGCGGATCTCGGTGTCGGAGAAGTTCTTGGTCTTGCGGGCCTCGAGCAGAACCTTGGCGTTGATCGCGTAGATGATCTGCATGTGGCGCGGCAGGAGACGCTCGAACAATGGTACCGGCCAGCTTTCCAGCGCTTCGGGCAGAAGCGTGTGGTTGGTGTAGGCGATGGTTCCGCGGGTGATGTCCCAGGCCTGGTCGAACTCCAGCCCGTGCACGTCGCAGAGCAGGCGCATCAGTTCGGCGATGGAGACGGCCGGGTGGGTGTCGTTCAGCTGGATCGCCACCTTGTCGGGCAGCGAGGTGAAATCGTCATACTGCTGCAGATGGCGGCGCAGGATGTCCTGCAGCGAGGCGGACAAGAAGAAGAACTCCTGGCGCAGGCGCAGCTCCTGGCCGGCGGGCGTCGCGTCCGCCGGGTAGAGAACGCGGGTCAGGCTTTCGGCCTTGTTGCTCTCGCGCAGCGCGCCGATATGGTCGCCGGCGTTGAAGGCGTCGAGCAGGATCGGGTCGATCGGCTGGGCCGACCAGAGGCGCAGCGTGTTGACGCGCTTGCCGCGCCAGCCGACGACGGGCGTGTCGAAGGCGGCGGCGATGACGCGCTCGGCCGGCTTCCAGACATAGCGCGGTTCGCCATCGGCGCCGTTGGCGACATCGACCGAGCCGCCGAAGCCGATTTCATAGGCGCTCTCGCGGCGTTCGAATTCCCATGGGTTGCCGTGGGCGAGCCAGCTTTCCGGCAGCTCCACCTGCCAGCCATCGGCCATCTGCTGGCGGAACAGGCCGTGGACATAGCGGATGCCGTAGCCATAGGCGGGCACGTCGACGGTCGCCATGCTTTCCATGAAACAGGCGGCGAGACGGCCGAGACCGCCATTGCCGAGCGCTGCGTCCGGCTCGAGGCCTGCGATAACGGCGACATCGACGCCGAGCGAAGCGAGCGCGTCACGTACCTCTTCCATCAGGCCGAGGTTGGACACGGCATCGCGCATCAGGCGGCCGATGAGGAATTCGAGGGATAGATAATAAACGCGCTTGGCGCCTGTGGCGTAGACCTTGCGGGTGCTCTCCATCCACTTGTCGATGATGCGGTCGCGGATGACGAGGATCGTGGCCGTCAGCCAGTCATGCGGCTTGGCGACCTTGGCATCCTTGCCGATGCGGTAGGTCAGACGCTCGATGATTTCTTCTGCGAGAATTTCCGGCTTGGAACTGCGCGGTGCGGGAGAGGGGATGGTGGGCTTCGAAACGGGGGTCATCGTCAGGGCTCGCCAATTCTGTTTTGGTTTCAGTAGGTTATACGTACTTCAATCGATTTACTCACGCACTAGCGATGCAGTTTATGCACCGTTACAACGCACTTGCAACAAGGGAAAACCAGCAAACGGAAAAATTGACGCAGGGCACCCGTGGACGACGGAAAGAACTTGATTTTTATCGGCTTTCTGATTTTGATAGACGCGATTGCACAACAACGAAAAGCCGCTCCGGTTTGTTCCGGAGCGGCTTTTTTGTTTCTGTGATTGCGCGATCAGTTGATCAGGCGGGTCGTCTGGTTGGCGGCCTTGGCGCCGATCTTCTTGAAGGCGGCGAGGAGGTCAGCCATGCTTTCCGCCTGGAAGTAATGCGAGGCGTCGGTCGCGCAATTCTTCAGAAGCTTCTGCCCGGTTATCGGAGCCATGAAGGCAACAGTGAAGATTTCGATGCCCTTGGCTTTGGCGGCGTCACAGGTGGCTTTTGTCGCCGTGTCATAGGAGCGTCCGCCCCATTTGTCGTCGTTGTTGTCGCCATCCGTCATGAAGACGATGTATTTCTTCGGGATCTGCTTCGTCTTTGCGTAGTGTATCGCATCTTCGCTGTCGTTTCCGGCGCTGTTCTTGGCCGTCAAGGAGGTGAATGCCGTGTTCATGGCGTCGCTTGAGTTCGTCCCGCCGTCCGCGTCGAGCGCGTTGACGTAGCCTGTAACAGCGCTGGTACCCCAGGCAAGCTTACTGGCGGCATATTCCTTGATATCGTAAGATACCGCACCCGTGCGTGCGTAGATGTGCGTCGGATCGGCAGTCTCAAGCTGAGTCGTCAGACTGCCAACGGCCAGTTTTAACGCCTCGATCTTCGAGTAATAGTTGGTCTGCGTTCCTGTGCATGTTTTAGGCTGATACCAGGTGCCGCAAGAGTAGGTGTACGTGGTTGTAGGTTGCGTTGCGTTGACCGTCGTCGTTGCGTAGTCCATCGAGCCGGACTTATCCAGCGCAAGGAACATCGAGACAGAACCTTGCGTCTCGGAATAGCCACCGGCCGTCTGGCTCGATACGCCGATCGTCGTCGTTTTGAAGCCGGCGACCTGGGCCAGTCCGCTGAATTGCATCGTGTAGTTAGACGATATGTTGACGTTGTAGCTGGTCGCGGCACCTGATGTTGTTTTTGTCGCCGTGACGGCCGTGGCGTTCTTCAGAGCGGTCGTATCGGAGAGATAGTTCGCCATCTGGCCGGCGATAAAATCCTTGGCGAAAGCGGCAGCCCCTGATGTGTCGATCTTGCCGTCGGCCAGCGCCGACGCGGTGGCCAGCGCGGCGGAATCGGCCGCTTCCTGCAGCTGCCGTTTCGACATGGCCGCATTGGCTATATCGATAGCCAGGCTCCCCGCGCCGAACAAGACCGGAATCACGAACGCCGTCGTGATCGCGAAATTTCCGTCCCGATTGGACATCAATCGAGAAACGCCATTCATCATAAATAGCAAGGTGTTCATCATGCTCACCCGAGTAGTTGCTTTTGACAATGTGGCAGTCATGCGCCCAATTCATTGAGCTTGTTTTGACGGGTTTGCTTCAATTTTAATGGAATGTTGCTTTCCAACACGATTTCGGGCGGGGCTCGACTTTGCGCCAAACTGCGTCCGGCGGTGTTGCTTTCATGCATCATCATTGCGTCACGCGAGGTGGTCATCCCCGACGTTTCACGACGCCAAAAAGCCGCCCCGGATCGGTTCGGGGGCGGCCTTTTCGAGCGATGAAATCGATGTTACTGCGTCAGGCGAACATAGGTGGTGTCCGAGCCGCTGCAGTCGGCGCTGACGGTGTAGAAGAAGTCCTGAGTGGGACCGCCGCCGCCGTCTTCCCATGCGTGGCTCTGCTTGGATGCGCAACCGAAATAGGCTTCCAGCGGATAGGCCGTGCCCTTCTGGAGCTGCTTGCCGTCGACATAGAGCG
The DNA here is from genome assembly GCF_030380805.1 of Rhizobium sp. S163. Lineage (NCBI taxonomy): Bacteria > Pseudomonadati > Pseudomonadota > Alphaproteobacteria > Hyphomicrobiales > Rhizobiaceae > Rhizobium > Rhizobium sp. S163. The sequence goes on from NZ_JAUDSA010000036.1 coordinate 160,708, forward strand.
AGTCCATCTGGTTAGGGTTGTCCGTGCGCAAGGTGCTGTCATAGACCTTGCTTGATGCTTGGTTAGTGGCCGTACATATGACTGTTTGCTTGGAGCCGGATGCCTTTCCGCTGTATCCGGTTGGGCAATAGTCCTTCTTGATCTCCATCTTCAGGATCAGCTTGGTGTAGTTGCCGAGGTCGATGGTTCCCGTCGCCGGATCCATTGTCATGGTGCCCTTGCCATCCTCGAGCAAAGTGGTGGGCTGGTAGACGATGGTCGCCAAGGTCGTCTCGGCGGTGCTGCCGGGGCGGACGACCATGACGGAGATCTTCTTGTACCAGAAGCCCTTTGCATAGGTCGGGTCGAACGTGATCTTCGTGGGCTTCACCGGGGCGATGGCGGCTGCGTTCACGCCAATAGGAATCGAGTTGTAATTGGCGATCTTCATCAGCGATGTGTCGACCGCCGCATTCAGGGCAACCTTGAACGTCCGGCCATCGGCGGTCATGCTCGACGTGACATTGCTCGGCATCTGCGCGGAATAGCCCTTGAGGAAGGCCTGGGCCTTGGTGGTGGCTGCGGCCAGATTGGTGCCGTCGAAAATCTTGCCGCCTTCCAGCGCGGTTGCGTCGGCAATTTCCTGAAGGTTGGTCCTTTGGGTGGATGCATTGGAAAAGTCGATCGCGACGCCTGCAGCCAGCAGCAGCGGGGTGGCGATCAACGCCGTCACCATGGCGAAGTTGCCGCCACGGTCGTTCGAGAAACGGGCGATCGTGGTCTTAAGCAGGGACAAGGCGCGCATCATGTTCACCGAGATGGTTTTCAAAAGTATGCGACTATCCTTGGATCATCTTCATTTAGGTCAACTTTATGAGTCTGATCTAATTTTAGCGAATTGTCGCTTTATCGTGCGCTTCGGCTTGATATCGGCCGCCGGACCTAGTTCGCCGGCCCTACTTCACCGGAATGACATCAACCGCCTGAACCGCCCGCTGGCCGCCGTAGCTCTTCAGCACGCCGATGACGGGGGCGACGTCGGAGTAGTCGCGGCCGTAGCCGACGACGATGTGGTCGGTGCCGGCGGGAATGTTGTTGGTAGGGTCGAGTTCCACCCAGCCGGTCGTCTCGCCGCACCAGACGCGCACCCAGGCATGCATGGCGTCGGCGCCTTCCAGCCGCTCCTTGCCCGGCGGCGGGATGGTGCGCAGGAAGCCGGAGACGTAGCCTGCGGGAATGCCGAGGCTGCGCAGCGCCTGGATCATCACATGGCTGAAATCCTGGCAGACGCCGCGCTTCAGCCGGAAGGCCTCGATCGGCGTGGTGTCGACGTTGGTCGCCTCGGCGTCGTAGGTGAAGTCCTTGTGGATCGCGGCGCAAAGGGCGGTCGCGATTTCAAGCACCGTCAGCCGGGGCTGGACGACGCCTTGGGCGTATTCCGAGATTATGGGCGTCTCGATCAGGCGCGGGCTGTTGCCGAGGAAATGATGCGGGGAGCCGGGCTTCAGCGACCAGACGCACGCGATCTCTTCCGGCAGATCGGCGAGCACGGGCGAGAAATCGGCCGTGATCGAGTGGCTCTCGACCTGAACGCGGGCGTGCATGCGGATGTCGAGCTTCTCATGGGGCGCGCGGACCATGAAGGAGGTCGCTGGGTGCTCGAAGAAATCGGTGAAATTCGACTGCTCGTCCGGCGTCGGCGACACCTTGATGGAGCCTGCGATCAGGCGCTGGCGATCGGGCAGCGACAGAGGTAGCAGGCGCATGATGTGGCGGGCGCCGGAGGCCGGCCAATCGTAGCTATAGCCCATGTGCAGCGACAGATCGTAGAGCACGTAATCACCCCAGATAGGTTTGCGCGAGGAGATCGGAGAGGTTCTCGAGCTCGCGTTCGAGGCTGCGATAGACGTCGTCGGTCATCGTCTCGGGCGTCATGACGGCGAGGCCGGAGCGCAGGCGCATGGATTCGCGGTAGAAGGGCGACATCTGGCCGTTGCTGAGCGCATTCGGCAGCTGCTCGACCTCGCGCAGGATCTCGTTCAGCTGGAATAGGATCGAGCGCGGGTTGAGCGGGTCGAGCGCCAGAAGGTCGGTGACGGTCAGCCGCGCCGTGTTGACGTTGTAGCGGCGGCGATGGGTCATGACGCTGTCGCCGATTTCGAGCAGCATGTCGAGCGCGCCATCGGGCGCTTCGGGGCCGGACATGTGGCCGAGCAGGCGGGTCATGTGCAGCGCGCGCTCGATATGGCGGCCGAGCGACAGGAAGCGCCAGCCGGTGAAGCGATACATGTTTTCATGCACGAGACCGGCGAAGCCCGCGAGCTTGCGCAACAGGATGGTCATCGCATGGCTGGCGTCGTCGCCCGGCGACACTGTCGCGTGGAAGCGGCGGGCGGTCTTGGCGAGATCGGTCAGCGCCAGCCAGCCATCCGGCGAGAAGCGGTCGCGAATGTTGCTTGCCGAATAGACGGCGCTGTCGATGTTGCGCAGCAGCGTGTCGGGCACCGCGTCCTCGGTGTCGATATCGACGGCGGCGAGATAGGCGCTGACATCGGCCAGCAGCGGCTGGCTCGGATCGGCGGCCTCGGCGAAGCGGGCGTGCCAGGCGCGCAGGATGCGCAGCGCCCCTTCGGCGCGCTCGATATAGCGGCCGAGCCAGAAGAGATTGTCGGCGGCGCGGCTGGGCAGGCTGCCCGGCATGTTGCGGGTGAAGCTCGCCTCGGTGGGGAGCAGCGTGTGGCGCTCGACGGGTTTGTCACTGACGATCCAGACATCGGCGGCCGCACCACCCGATTGCATCGCGATCGCCGCCACGTCGTCGCCGGCGCCGATGCGGGCGAAGCCGCCGGGCATGATCTGCCAGCCATTCTTTGTGCGGGCGGCGAAGACGCGCAGCGACATCGGCCGCGGCACCAGCTTGCCGTTCACCCAGCTTGGCGTGGTCGAGAGAGTCACGGCTTCCTGGCCGACGAGCTTGGGGCCATCGGTGTTCAGCCAGTCTCCGATGGAATCGCGGGCGGTGGCGCGCAGCGCCGAGCCGAGCACGGATTCGCCATTGTCGTCGAAGAAGGGCGCGCGCGAATAGGCCGGGCCGATGACCATCTTCTCGATGTTCTGGGCGACATGGTCGCGTTCGCTCTTCTGGCCGCACCACCAGGTGGCGATCGACGGCATCTTCAGCTCCTGGCCAAAGAGGCGGCGGCAGATGGTGGGCATGAAGGCGAGCAGCGCGCGCGTCTCGATGATGCCGCTTCCGAGCGCATTGACGATGGTGACGCTTTCGGCGCGCAGCGCTTCCACGAGACCCGGCGTGCCGATGTGCGAGGTCTGGTTGAGCTCGAGCGGATCGGCATAGGCGGAATCGAGGCGGCGCCAGAGCACGGTGATCGGCTTCAGGCCGGAGACGGTGCGCACCATCACCTTGCCGTTGACGACGGTCAGGTCCTCGCCCTCGAGCAGCATGAAGCCGAGATAGCGGGCAATATAGGCGTGTTCGTAATAAGTCTCGTTGGCGGGGCCGGGGGTCAAGACGGCGATGCGGTCGTCGCCGCTGTGCTTCATGCCCTGCAGCGCATCGCGGAATGCGCCGAAGAAGGAGGCGAGGCGGTGCACCGGGGTTTCGGCGTAGATATCGGAGAAGGCGCGGGTGGTGGCCACCCGGTTTTCCAGCGCGAAGCCGGCGCCTGATGGGGCCTGGGTGCGGTCTGCCAGAACCCACCAGTTGCCATCGGGGCCGCGGCCGACCTCAAAGGCGCAGAAATGCAGATAGTGGCCGCCGGCCGGCTTGACGCCGACGAGCGGGCGCTGGAACTCCGGATTGGAGGCGATCAGCGCCGGCGGCAGCACGCCATCCTCGACCAGCCTGTTGTCGCCATAGATATCGGCGACGATCGCTTCGAGCAGGTCGGCGCGCTGGACGAGGCCTTCCGACAGGCTCTCCCATTCGCGTTCGTCGATCAAAACGGGGATCGGCGAGAGCGGCCAGGAGCGCTCGGCGCTGCCGGTGCTGCCATAGGCGCGGTAGAAGACGCCGGCGTCGCGCAGATAGCGATCGGCGCGGGCGAAGCGCTCGGTCAGGTCCTTTTCCGGCATGCCGCTCAGATGCGCCATGAAGCGCTGCCAGACCGGGCGGATCGCGCCGTTCTGGTCGACCATCTCGTCAGCGACGCCAGGCGGCGGGCGATAGCCGAGCACCGCCTCGTTGCCGATGCGCTCGCTCTTCTGCTGCCGCAGCTCTCTTGCCGGTTTCTTGCCCATGAACCCCTAGTCTAATGCGTCTAAATGCCTGCCGGCCGTCTCAGATCCAGCGTCAGCGGGAACTCCGGCGATCCGGTCTCGATCGCGGGGATATAGCCGCCCGATGTATGCCCCCATGGCTCGAATCGCGCCAGACGCCTGGCTTCGGCTTCGTTACCATTCACCGGGAAGGTGTCATAGTTACGCCCGCCCGGATGGGCAACATGATAGATGCAGCCGCCGATCGAACGCTTCGACCATGTATCATAAATGTCGAAGGTGAGCGGCGTGTTGACCGGCAGCAGCGGGTGCAATCCCGACGCCGGCTGCCATGCCTTGAAGCGAACGCCGGCGACCGAGACGCCGGCAGTGCCCGTCGGCGTCAGCGGCACGGTGCGGCCGTTGCAGGTGACGGTGTAGCGGGAAGAATTGCTGGTCTCGAGCCTGACCTGCAGACGCTCGACGGAGCTGTCGACATAGCGCACGGTGCCGCCGATCGCGCCTTCCTCGCCCATGACGTTCCAGGGCTCCAGCGCCTGCCGCAACTCCAGCTTCGAGCCCTCGTATTCGACCTCGCCGCAGAAGGGGAAACGGAATTCGAGCTGCGCCTTGAACCATTCCGGGCTGAGGTCGAAGCCGTTCTGCTTGAGATCGGCAAGCACGTCCTGGAAATCGGCCCACACGAAGTGCGGCAGCATGAAGCGGTCGTGCAGCGTGGTGCCCCAGCGCACGAAACGGCCATCGGCGGGGTTCTGCCAGAAACGGGCGATGAGGGCGCGCACCAGAAGCTGCTGGGCGAGCGACATGCGCGCATTCGGCGGCATTTCGAAACCGCGGAACTCGACGAGACCGAGGCGGCCGGTCGGGCCGTCGGGCGAAAACAGCTTGTCGATGCAGATTTCGGCGCGGTGGGTGTTGCCGGTGACGTCGATCAGCAGGTTGCGGAACAGGCGGTCGGTGATCCAGGGCAGGGGCGTGACGCCCTTGCCGGGCGCGGGGATCTGGGCGAGCGCCGTTTCCAGCTCGTAGAGGCTGTCGTGGCGGGCCTCGTCGATGCGCGGCGCCTGGCTGGTCGGGCCGATGAACATGCCCGAGAACATGTAGGAGAGCGAGGGATGGCGCTGCCAGTGCAGCACCAGGCTCTTCAGCAGGTCGGGACGGCGGAGAAACGGGCTGTCGCCGGGATTGGCGCCGCCGACCACCACATGGTTGCCGCCGCCGGTGCCGGTGTGGCGGCCGTCGATCATGAACTTGTCGGCGCCGAGCCGCGACTGGCGGGCCTCCTCGTAGACGACGCTGGTGATCGCCACGCAGTCCTGCCAGTTGGAGGCCGGGTGGATGTTGACCTCGATGACGCCGGGGTCGGGGGCGACGCGGATGACGTTGATGCGCTCGTCCTGCGGTGGCGAGTAACCCTCGATATGGACGGGCAGGCCGAGTTCGGCGGCGGCGTTTTCGGCAGCCGCGATCAGCTCGAGATAATCCTCGATGCGCTCGACCGGCGGCATGAAGACGCAAAGGCGGCCGTCGCGCGGCTCCACCGAGATCGCGGTGCGCACGGCGCCGCCGATCTCGCCCAGCGTCTGCTCGACGCGGCTCTGGCCGACCTCTTCGCTGTGGCGCGAGGCTTCCGGCATGGCGCGGCCCGAGGGCACGAAGACATCGGGCAGCGGCCTGCGGGGAATGGATGGGTCGGCGGGGTGGATATAGGGGAAGCGGGCGGGCGGTACGTAGGGCAGCGTGCCGAGCGGCAGGCGGTAGCCGACGGGGCTGTCGCCGGGCACAAGGAAGATCTTGCCGCGCCGCGTCTTCCACCGCTCGCTCATCCAGCGCTGGCCGGATGCCTGGGCGTTCCAGGCCTGGACGGGGAGGATGTAGCCGGTCGGCGTCGTCAGGCCGCGCTCGAAGACGCGGGCGATGCGGTTGCGCTCTTCCGGGTCCTTCAGCTTGGAATTGGAGGGATCGACATTGTCGGGCAGGCTGCCTTCCTTGAGGATCCATTCGGCCGGGTCCTCGTAGGCCGGCAGCACCATGTCGGTGTCGATCGCCAGTTCGCGAGCGATGGCGCCGAGGAGGTTGGCGGCGTCGCCGGCCGCGACGCCGGTGTCCTTGCCTTCGCCGGCGATGAGCTCGGGATTGCGCCAGATCGGCTTGCCGTCCTTGCGCCAATAGAGCGAGAAGGTCCAGCGCGGCAGGCTTTCGCCGGGATACCACTTGCCCTGGCCGTAATGCAGGAAGCCGCCGGGGGCGAAGCGCTCGCGCAGCTTGCGGATCAGGATATCGGCCTTTTCGCGCTTGGTCGGGCCGACGGCCTCGGTGTTCCATTCGGCGGATTCGAAATCGTCGATCGAGACGAAGGTCGGCTCGCCACCCATGGTAAGGCGGACGTCTTCGGCCTGCAGAATGCTGTCGACCTTGGCGCCGAGCGCGTTGAGTTCGTCCCAGCTGTCGTCGGAAAACGGCTTGGTGATGCGCGGATGCTCGGCGACGCGCGTGACCTTCATGTCGAAGGCGAATTCGGTGTTGGCGTGGCCGTAGAGCGCGCCGGAGATCGGGGCGGCGTTGCTATAGTGCGGCGTGGCGGCAAGGGGGATGTGGCTTTCGCCGGTCAACAGGCCCGAGGTCGGATCGAGCCCGATCCAGCCGGCGCCGGGGATATAGACTTCCGCCCAGGCATGCAGATCGGTGAAATCGACCTCGGTGCCGGAGGGGCCGTCGAGCGCCTTCAGATCGGGTGTGAGCTGGATGAGATAGCCGGAAACGAAGCGGGCGGCGAAGCCCAGATTGCGGAGGATTTCGACCAGGAGCCAGCTACTGTCGCGGCACGAGCCGAGCGCCAGCTTCAGCGTCTCCTCCGGCGACTGCACGCCGGGCTCCATGCGGATGACGTATTCGACGTCGTTCTTCAGCCGGGCATTGAGGCCTACGATGAAATCGGTGGTCCGCATCGGCGTGCGGTCGATGCCCGAGAGATAGGCTGCCAGCGCAGGCTCCACCGGCTGCGGCTGCATGTAGATCTTCAGATCGTCCCTGATCTCCTCGGGATAGGAGAAGGGCCAGATTTCGGCGCTCTCCTCGATGAAGAAATCGAAGGGGTTGTAAACTGTCATGTCGGCGACGAGATCGACCTCGATCTTGAACTCGGTTACCGGGTCGGGGAAGACGTAGCGGGCCAGATAATTGCCGTAGGGATCCTGCTGCAGGTTCACGAAATGGTTCGCCGGCGACACCTTCAGCGAATGGCTGATCACCCGCGTCTTGGAATGCGACGCAGGCTTGAGGCGGATGATCTGTGGCCCGAGGCGGACCGGCTTGTCGTATTTGTAATGCGTCAGGTGATAGATGCTGGCTTTGATCGACATGGACTGCCTTATCCGCGGCCGTATCGTTGTACGGCATTTGCTGTTCCCAGGTGCAGTGTGTGCAATGCAGCGAGAGAATGCAAGGTAGGGATGGGTGGTTCAAGGTGAGTGGTGTGGGTGGGGCTGGATTGTGTGCTGTTTTACCGCGTGGCCCCCTCATCCGACCCTTCGGGCCACCTTCTCCCCGCAGGGGAGAAGGGGAGGTTGGCGCGAGCGGCCGGCCACGAGTCCCTTCTACCCAACGGGGAGAAGGTGCCGGCAGGCGGATGAGGGGGCTCCGGGCTCCGCCGAAATTTAACTCGCATAAAGCCTACAGCCGCCCAAACCTCACCGTCGCCCTGAGCCCCCTGCCACCAATCCCCGCCTCCAGTGCCAGCGTCGCACCAAACAACCCGCAAATCTCCTCGACGATCGGCAAGCCCAATCCAGCGCCGGGGGCGCCGGATTGGTCGGCGCGGGAGAAGCGGCGGCGGACGGCGGCGAGCTGGTCGGGCGGGATGCCGGGGCCGTTGTCTTCGACTTCGAGCAGTACGGCATCGTCGAGACCACGGATGCGGACGGTGACTTCGGCGCCGTGGCCGGCGTAGGCGATGGCGTTGCCTGTAAGGTTGCGCAGGAGTTCGCCGATCAGGAGCGGTTCGGCGCGGATCATCTCTTGTTTGTCGCCCTCGAAGCCGAGATCGATGCCGGCGGCCGATGCTGTCGGGATGAGTTCGCCGGTGATTTCCTGGGCGATGGCGGTGAGGTCGATCGCGGTTGCCGTCAGCGCCTCGCGCGAGGTGGCGGCGTCGATCTTCGCCATCAGGAGCAGCTGGGCGAGCACGCGTTCGGCATGGGCGACGGCCTGGTCGCCCTTCAGCGCGACTGCCTGGGCATCGGCGAGCGAGGTGGCGCGGGCGGAAAGCGCCAGCTGTGTGCGGATGATGGCGAGCGGGGTGCGCAGCTGGTGGCTGGCGTTGCCGGTGAAGTTGCGCAGCGCGTCCAGCGCCTGCTCGAGCCGGATCATGAAGCCGTTGACGGTATCGACCAGCGGCTGGACTTCGCTGGGGACGGATTGCTCGATCGGGTGCAGGTCGTCGGGGCTGCGTTCGCCGATAGCGTCGCGCAGCTTGTAGAGCGGGCGCAGCGCCACCGTGACCGAGATCCAGACGATGATGGCGGCGCCGAGGATCATCACCGAGAGGCGCAGCGCCGAGCGCAGCAGGATGGCGCGGGCGAGCTGGCGGCGGGCGATGGTGGTTTCGGCGACGGTGACGGTGAAGGGGACCGAGCGAATGCCCGTCGAGGCCGAGCGGTTGAGGGTGGCGACGCGGATCGGTTCGTTGCGGAAGCGGTCGTCGGCGAAGGCGGCACCGTCGCCCTTGGTGTCCTTGATGACGGGGAGAGCCTGGTAGCCGGTGATGAAGTCGCCCGGCGGGCCGTCGACGCGGTAGAAGACGCGGTCCTGCGCCGCCGATGTCAGCATTTCCAGCGCCACATAGGGGATGTCGACCTGCAGAGAGCCGTCCTCTGCGACCACGACGCGCTCGGCGATCGCCAGCGCCGAACCGGCGAGAACGCGGTCGGAGACAATGTTGGAGGTCTGCACGGCCTCGCGATAGGTGTCGGCCAGCGCCACGATGCCGATGACGGCGGTGGAGATCAGCAGCCAGAAGAGGAGGCGACGGCGGAGCGAATAGGCCGACGTCATGGCGCCTCGGGGGCGGTCGTATCGGGCTCGGGCAGCTTGTCGAGGTAGTAGCCGATCCCCCGTGCGGTCTTCACCGTCAGCCCATGTGGGGCGAGACGCTTTCTGAGGCGGCTGACATATTGCTCGATGGCGTTGGCGGAGATGTCGTCGTCGAAGGCGGTGAGCGACTGGATGATCGCTTCCTTGGCGACCACCTTGCCGGCGCGCATGAAGAGGATTTCGAGCAGGCCGAGCTCGCGGGCGGGGATATCGAGCGGTGTGCCGCCGGAAAAGAAGGCGCGGGAATTCAGATCAAGCGACAGGCCGCCGAAGCTGACGGTCGCCGAATGCAGGCCGGCCTGGCGGCGCAGGAGGACGCGCACGCGGGCCTCGAATTCGGAGATGTCGAAGGGCTTGATCAGGTAGTCGTCGGCACCGAGGTCGAGGCCCTTGACACGCTCCTCAGGGGTGCCGCGTGCGGTGAGGATGAGGACGGCAGCCTGGTTCTGGCGGGCGCGCATGGCGCGCAGCACGTCGAGGCCGTCCATCTCGGGCAGGTTGAGATCGAGCACCACGAGGTCGAAGCTCTCGGCCGCCGTTACCGCATTGGCGGATGCGCCGTCATGGACGACATCGACGGCATGGCCGGTGCCGCGCAGAATGGCCGACAGCCCGTCAGCCAGCGCGATATTGTCCTCCACCAGTAGAATGCGCACGGATGTTCCCTTGATTTTTGCCGGAGACTACAGGGCGGCGCGGCGGATGTCACGGTGCGGCGTTTACGGCTTCACTGCTGCGCGATCGCCGCCATCAGCTCGATGAAGCGCGGGTCGGAGCGGATGTTGTCGAGGTCTGAATCGTTTTCGAACCAGCCGATCTGGTAGGAGGAGCTGTTGGGCAGCAATTGCTGCATGTGTTCGACGGCGCGGTCGGTTTCTCCGAGCAAGGCGTGGACGCAGACGGCGTTGTAGCGGGTGATGACGTCGTGCGGGTCCATGGCGAGCGCGCGGTTGATCCAGGAGATGGCGCGCCTGGTGTCGCCGATCTGCGCGTAGGCAAGCGCCGCGCGGTGGACGGGGGCGGAGTTGCCGGGGTTCTGCTCGGCGGCGCGCTCGGCGCGAACAGCCCCTTCGGCCGCCCATTTGCGGCCATCCTCGGGAAGTCCGAGTGAGCGGAAGGCGGCGGCGAGCAGGACCGGGGAGACGTAGTCATCGCCGTAGAGGCTGGCGGAACGCTCGAAATAGATGATCGCATCCTCGAACTGGCCGCGCTTGAACAGGCGGTGGGCGAAGTGGAAATTGGCCTCGAAGAGATTGGGATCGAGCGCCAGCGCCCGGGCGAAATAGATGTCGGCTTCTGCGTCACGGGCGGCGTGATGGAGCGCGATGGCGCGGGCGGCGTGGGCTTCGGCGAGATCGGGGTCGAGCGCCAACGCCTTGGCGGTCATCTCGAGGATCTCGTCGATCGGCAGTTCGGCGGCGTACCAGATGTAAAGGGCGCTGTCGCAATCGGCGATGCCGGCATAGGCGCGGGCATAGTTCGGGTCGAGCTCGACCGCCTTGTAGAACATGCGCCTGGCCATGATCAGATAGGACATGGTCATGGTGCGGGCGAACTTGCGGCCGCGCAGATAGTAGGTGTAGGCCTCGACATTGGTGGTGGGGTCGCTCTCGATGGCGCGCACTTCCTCCGGGCGCATCTTGACCTTCAGCTGGCCGACGATCGCGTGGGCGATCTCGTCCTGTATGGCGAAGATGTCGGTGAGGTCGCGGTCGTAGCGGTCGGCCCAGAGGTGGTCCTCGTTGCAGGCGTCGATCATCTGGGCGCTGATGCGCACGCGGCCGCCGGATGTGCGCACGCTGCCCTGCAGCACATAGCGAACCGAGAGCTCGCAGGCGATCTGGCCGATCTTCATGGCCCGGCCCTTGTAGGCGAAGGTGGTGTTGCGCGGGGTGACCAGCAGGCCCGAGATCTTCGACAGGTCGGTAATGATGTCTTCCGTCAGGCCGTCGGAAAAATACTCCTGATCCGGGTCGCCGCTCATGTTTGTGAAGGGGAGCACGACGATCGAGCGCGTGCCGGCGATGGGTGTTTCGGACGCCACGCCGGTGCTCTGATCGGGAAGATCGACGAGCACGGCGTAGACGTGGACCTTCTGCTCGATGTTCTTCAGCGTCTGACGGCCGCGATCCTCGAAGCGCAGGTCGAGGCGGGCGCCGACATGGTCGCGGACCGAGGAGGAGACGGCGATGCCGCCGGGGTCCGCCACGGCCTCAAGACGAGCGGCGACATTGACGCCGTCGCCGAAGATATCGCCTCCCTCGACGATGACATCGCCGAGATTGACGCCGATGCGAAAGCGGATGCGGCGTTCCTCGGGCACCTCGGCATTGCCGAGTGCTACGCCGCGCTGGATTTCGACGGCGCAGGCGACCGCGTTGACGACGCTGCCGAATTCCACCAGCAGGCCATCGCCGAGAAGCTTCACCACCCGGCCGCCATATTCGAGGATCGCCGGCTCGATCAGCTCGACGCGGTGACGGTTGAAGGCCTTCAGCGTGCCTGTTTCGTCGATGCCCATCAGCCTGGAATAACCGACGACATCGGCGGCGAGGATGGCTGTCAGTCGTCGCTCCAATGCGGCCTCCGCGTGATAGGGCAACTGGGTCGCGGGAAGTCTAACGTCTTTGGTGCTGCTTGTCGCGCGCGACGGCTACGCCTTTGGACGGGGATTGAGCATGTGCAGCATCGCGCGCCGCTGGATGGCGCGGGTGGGTGCTCCCTTGTGCCTGATAGCGCAGTCATGCATTCTCAGCGCATGAGGAGACTGCCACTATTTGCGTTGATGTTGCTCTGTCCGGGCTTGGCCCTGGCGGAGCCGATCTTCTATCCGGCTGTGTCGGGCAATGCCGCCGCACCCGTGCTCGTCGTTTATTCCTCGCTCGACGAGCCGCTGGCGCAGCCGATGATCCGCGGATTTCAGGAGGCAAACCCCGACGTTGCCGTCACCTACGAGGACATGCTGACCGGGGAGATCTACGATCGCATCGTGCAGGAGACGGACGCGGGGAAGCCGACGGCGGATTTCGCCTTTTCGTCGGCGATGGACCTGCAGGCAAAGCTTTCCAACGACGGCTATGCGCAGCCGAGCAACCTGCCAATGAGCGGGATCTGGCCGAAATGGGCGAACTGGCGCAACACCGCCTATGCGCTGACCTTCGAGCCGGCCGTCTTCGTCTATCACAAGCCGAGCTTCGTCAACGAACAGCCGCCGAGTTCGCGCGCCGAGTTCGTCGATTATCTGAAGCGCAAGGGCGATGCGGTGCATGGGCGGATCGGCACCTATGATATCGAGCGCTCCGGCGTTGGCTTCCTGTTCATGGCGCGCGACCAGGAGCAGTTCGGCGATATCTGGTCGGTCATCGGCGCCATGGGGGCGGCGGGGGTGAAGCTTTATTCGACGAGCTCGGCGATCCTGGAGCGGGTGTCGGACGGGCGCTTCGTGCTTGGCTACAATATTCTCGGCTCCTACGCGGCGGATTGGGCCAAGCGCCATCCAGAGGTCGGCATCGTGCTGCCGAAGGACTATACGGTCGTCATGTCCCGGATCGGGCTGGTGCCGCAGGCGGCGGCCAATCCGGAGCTCGGGCGGCGCTATCTTTCCTTCTTCATGTCGAAGGAGGGGCAGACGATCATGGCGCGCGAGCTGCAGATCCCCGCCGTCAGCCCTGAGGTGACCGGCGAAAACACCGCCAACACCATGCAGGCGCTGCTCGGCGCGCAGCTGAGGCCCGTGCCTGTCAGCCCCGGCCTGATGGTCTATCTCGACCAGGTGAAGCGGGCGCGGCTGATCGCGCATTGGAACGAGGTGCTGCGCACGCAATAGATGCTAGCTAAGCGTCAGATAAGCGCTGGGCGTGTTGTTTTGGTGCATTTGTATCGGATGGGTTGCATAAGTATATTTTCGCCCGATTTCATCGGTTTTGCCGGGAAATGCGGTATTTGTATTGAACATTTAAAGCCCAAAATTGGTATGGCGCGGCTACTATTCTTTTAACCCTCAGGCTCCATATTAGGAAATTGGAAAGGTCGGGAACCAATCGCGTCGTCACGCGTTTTCGAGTTTCAGGCTGGCATGCATTCCAGGGATATGGGCAGTACCGCATGAATATTCTTATTGTCGAAGACGAATTGTTGATCGCGCTCGATCTCGAATCCATCGTCGAGGATCTCGGTCACACCGTCATCGGCCCGGCCCGAACGCTGGACGAAGCACTGGAGCTTGCCGAGCAGGCAGAAGTGGCGCTTGTGGATGTTCAGCTCGCCGATGGCGTGACCGGCCCTGCGATCGCCGAGCGTCTTTCCAGCGAACATGGCGTGACCGTCGTCTTCGTTACCGGCAATCCCGAGATGGTGCGCAACAACCGCAGCGCCGTAGGAGTGGTCTCCAAGCCGCATTGGCCTGAGAAGGTATCGGAAGCGCTGGATTATGCGGCGGCGATCCGTTTTGGCAAATCGCTGATCTCGCCGCGTTTTCTGATGCCGCTGGCATCGTAAACCGCAGGGCGGTTCTCTAAATTCTCATTTGTCTGATTTGAAAGTAGGTCAGCTTCGGCGTCGTGTGATGCCGTATTGGCGGGCCGCTCGACAGCGTGCCCGCAGTGTTCACCGGGGATGGGTGTTTTGACCTATTCGCGCTACGCTCCGCCAGTCAGCGGAAGCGGCATGGGCGCTGGGCGTTCGAGAGCAGTTCCTGCTTCGTCGCGAAGGAGCCGAACAGCTTGAAAAGGCGCTGCTCTTCTTCCTTTTCCAGCCGGTGACGGCGCGAAAAATCGGCGACGCTCCAGACTTCCCGCAAGCGGTCATTCTGGCGGTCGTCATTGATCTGGTTGATGTCGATGTGCGTGCTCATGGCGCAAATTCCCCTATTACTTTCGTCTAACGTCGAAGGGCGACAAGGGTTCCCTGCACGCACGAGAAATCCGCTGTTTCTGGCGCAAATTCGAATTGCGGCAAAAAAGTGTCCATCCTGACTGGATAAGCGCGGGGTGTCAGCTAAATGACAGCTTGTTGTGGTCCCTTTTGACGAACTTCAACTCCGTGGAGGCGGATAGGGGAAGTTTCGGGAGGAGTTTAGCCAGATATTTCGGATGCGTTTTCGCGTCCGTGTGCGCTGTCCTTCCCGATCCGATCGAGAACAACGCGCGGTGATCCACCGCGCTCATGGAGGACAGTCTCTTGAAGCATATTTTCCTGACCAGCATTTTCGCGGCGGCAATCGCGCTGCCAGCCTATGCCGCCGATTACACGATCATGGCGCCTGCCGCTCCCGGCGGTGGCTGGGACCAGACGGCGCGTTCGCTGCAGACCGTGATGCAGAAGGAAGGCATCTCGGGCAACGTTCAGGTGATGAACGTTCCGGGCGCCGGCGGCACCATCGGTCTTGCGCAGTTCACCGGCCAGAACAACGGCAACCCGAACGCCCTGATCGTCGGCGGCTATGTCATGGTCGGCGCGATCCTGACCAACCAGTCGCCGGTAACGCTGAAGGACGTGACCCCGATCGCACGCCTGACGGGCGAATACGAGGCGATCGTCGTGCCCACGTCCTCCGACATCAAGACGATGGGCGATCTGGTCACCAAGCTGAAGGCTGATCCGGGTTCCGTTTCCTGGGGTGGCGGCTCTGCCGGCGGCACCGACCACATCGCGGTCGGCCTGATCGCCAAGGCTGCGGGCGTCGATCCGACGAAGATCAACTATGTTGCCTTCTCCGGCGGCGGCGAAGCGCTGGCGGCTATCCTCGGCGGCCAGGTGACGGCGGGTGTCTCCGGCTATGGCGAGTTCGAATCGCAGGTGAAGTCGGGCCAGCTGCGCCTGCTCGCGGTCTCCGGCGACGAGCGCATCGAAGGCGTGGACGCGCCGACGCTGAAGGAAGCCGGCATCGATGTCAGCCTGCAGAACTGGCGCATGGTCGCAGCCGCTCCCGGCCTGACGCCGGAACAGACCGCTGCCGTGACCGCCGATTTCGACAAGCTTTCGAAGTCCGCCAGCTGGCAGGAACTGCTGAAGACCAAGGGCTGGGCCGACACCTATCTCGCCGGCGACGCCTTCAAGGCGCAGCTCGACAAGGATGTCTCGGCGACTGAAACGATCCTCAAAGACATCGGACTTGTTCAATGAGCATGGGTAACCAACCCGTGGCAGAAAAGCGCCGCCCCGATTGGGCGGCGCTGGTCATCGCCATCTGTCTCTTCGCCGTTGCCGCCGTCATGCTGTGGGACGCCTCGCATATGCGCGTCATCGCCCAATATGACCGCATTGGCCCGGCAACCGCCCCCAAGGTCGTCGCCTTCGGGCTGATCGGGCTCGGGATCTGGACCGTCTTCGAAGCCATTCGCGGCGAGTTTCCCGAGCGCGAGCGCCAGGAAATCGCGCCCGTCGTCTGGGTCGTCGCCGGCCTTGCGGCGCAGATGCTGCTTTTGAAGACCGCCGGTTTCTCGATCGCGACCGGGCTCATGTTCGCCTTCACCGCGCGCGGCTTCGGTCAGCGCAAGCTGTGGTACTCGATCCCTTTCGGCATCGTCTTCAGCTTCATCGTCTGGGCGATCTTCTCGCAGCTCCTGAAGCTCACGCTGCCCGCCGGGCCGCTCGAGCGACTGTTCTTCTAGGATCTTGATGCGATGAATACCTTCGAATTCCTGTTCCAGGGCATCCTGGTCGCCATGCAGCCGATGAACCTGCTCTACGCGTTCATCGGCGTGACGCTGGGTACCGCCGTCGGCGTTCTACCGGGTATCGGCCCGGCGCTGACCGTGGCGCTTCTGTTGCCTGTGACTTACCAACTCGATCCGGCGGGATCGCTGATCATGTTTGCCGGTATCTATTACGGCGGCATGTATGGCGGCTCGACCACCTCTATCCTGCTCAACACGCCGGGCGAAAGCGCCTCGATCGTGACCGCGCTCGAGGGCAACAAGATGGCGCGCGCCGGGCGCGGCGGACCGGCGCTGGCCACAGCCGCGATCGGCTCGTTCGTCGCCGGCCTGATCGCCACGCTCGGGCTCGCCTTCATCGCCCCCTATATCGTCAAGCTGGCGCTGGTGTTCGGCCCGCGCGAATATTTCGCGCTGATGGTGCTCGCCTTCGTTACCGTGTCGTCGGCCTTCGGGGATTCGGCACTGCGCGGTCTTACCTCGCTGTTCATCGGTTTCGCGCTCGCCATGGTCGGTATCGACCAGCAGACGGGGCAGGCGCGGCTCTCGTTTGGCGTCCCCGACCTGCTCGATGGCGTCGAGGTGACGACGCTTGCGGTCGCGATGTTTGCGATCGGCGAGACGCTCTATATCGCAGCCCAGGGCAACTCCATCGAGGAGAAGGTCGAGGCGGTGAAGGGCTCGCTTTGGATGACGGCGGAGGATTGGGGCCGCTCGTGGAAGGCGTGGCTGCGCGGCACCGCGATCGGCTTCCCGATCGGCGCGATGCCGGCCGGCGGCGCCGAGATCGGCACCTTCCTCTCCTACGCCACCGAAAAGAAGCTGGCGAAGAACCCGGAGGAATTCGGCCACGGCGCCATCGAGGGCGTCGCCGGACCGGAGGCCGCCAACAATGCATCCGCCGCCGGTACGCTGGTGCCGCTCCTGACGCTCGGCCTGCCGACAACGGCGACAGCGGCGATCATGCTGGCCGGCTTCCAGCAATACGGCCTGCAGCCGGGGCCGCTGCTGTTTGCCAACAATCCGCAGCTCGTCTGGGGCCTGATCGCCAGCCTGCTGATCGCCAACGCCATGCTGCTCGTCTTGAACCTGCCGATGATCGGGCTTTGGGTGCGCCTGCTGACCATTCCGAAGCCCTGGCTTTACGCCGGCATCCTGCTCTTCGCGACGCTTGGCACCATCGGCGCCAATCCTTCCGTGTTCGAACTCGGCATGCTGCTTGGCTTCGGCGTGCTCGGCTACATCATGCGGCTGTTCGGCTATCCGATCGCGCCGGCCGTGGTGGGCCTGATCCTCGGGCCGCTTGCCGAACAGCAGCTGCGCCGGGCGCTCGCCATCAGCCAGGGGGATGTGACGACGCTGGTCATGTCGCCGATCGCGGCCGGGCTTCTGATCGTCGCGGCCGCCGCTTTCATCATCCCGCTGATCCTGCGTCTGCGCGGGCGCGGGCAGGTGCTGTCACAGCTGGCGGCCAACGAAGACTGAGACTTCCGCACAGGATCAAGAAAAAGACTGCCCAAACCCCATTATCTTTCACGGCCGGCGATGGACACATCCGCCGGCCGTTTCTTTTTACGGCAGGCCGTCGCCGGCGCCGTTGACGTGTCGGAGGAAATCGAGGACCCGGCGGGTGAGCACTTCGGCGGCGTCGGAATCCCAGGAGGGGAGCGAGCTGTCGGCGAAATAGTGCTGGTCGCCCGGGTAGAGGAAGAGGCTCGCGTCCTTCACATGCTCCAGGATCTCGCGGGCGGCATCGATATCGCCCTCGCGCATGAAGATCGGATCGGCATCCATGGCATGGATCTGCACCGGCACGCCCTCCGGCCAAGGCCCGAAGGACCACTCGCCCGAGATCGGCAGGCAGGCGTGAAACAGAAGCGCGCCGCGCGCGCCGGGCCGCGTCTGCGCCAGCTGCTGCGCCGGCACGACGCCAAAGGAAAAGCCGGCATAGACAAGCTCGGCCGGCAGGTCATCGGCCACCCTGACGCCGCGCTCGCGCAGCGCGTCAAAGCCGGTGGCCTGGATATAAGCCATGCCCTCGTCGATGCTGGCGAAGACATGGCCATCGAAGAGATCGGGCGTGTGGACGACATGGCCGGCATCGCGCAGGTGATCGGCGAAGATATGGATGCCCGGCGTCAGCCCCTGGGCGTGGTGAAAGAGCAGGACTTCGGCCATGGGTTACCTCCGGGAGGGGTAGGTATGGCGGGGGCGGGGGAAGTCCATGGGGAGATGTTTCGTCGCCGCCAGAGCCAACGGCAAGGTTATCTAGAAATATGCCGGAGCAAAAAATCCGGGTGGCGCGTCAGGTGGATCGACCAACTTGCTT
This sequence comes from Rhizobium sp. S163, assembly GCF_030380805.1. NCBI lineage: Bacteria > Pseudomonadati > Pseudomonadota > Alphaproteobacteria > Hyphomicrobiales > Rhizobiaceae > Rhizobium > Rhizobium sp. S163. Next base: position 178,999 of record NZ_JAUDSA010000036.1, read on the forward strand.
TTGAAGCAAGCGGTATGCGCAAACCAAGCCTGCCAGTTGCCATCGGCGGTTTCAGCGGTCAGGCGGAGTGGGTCGGGAGACGTGGGCTCAATGCCCCTGCCGCAAAGGCAACAGGGACCCCATTCGACCTGCTGTTCGTTTCCCGACATTCGGTTTCCTTATCGGCCCGGCGGAATGGCTCATCACTCGTAGGCTTTGATCGCGACTTAGAGTTTTATGCCATAGTCGCTGTTTTCTTGTTACCAACAGGCGCCAAGGCGGCAGGGTGACCTCACCGCGCTGCCGAGGGCATCGGCGAAGGGCTGCCTGACAGGAGAAGGCGGATGCCGAGGCCGACCATCACGATGCCGGTGAAGCGTTCCTGCCATGCCAGGAGCTTCGGCCAGCGGTTCAGGAATTTGCCGACCGAGCCCGAGGCAAGGGCGACGCCGCCGAGCGAGAACACGCCGATCAGCTTCTGGATCGAGCCGAGGACGAGGAGTTGCAGCCAGACCGGGCCTGCTTCGGGATCGACAAAGAGCGGCAGGAAGGTGAACATGAAGAGCAGGGACTTGGGGTTGGTCAGGCTGTTGATGGCGCCTTCGCGCACGGCTCTCCAGCCGGATACGGGCCTGGCCCTTGGCGCGCCCGTCGCGTGGTTCTTGAAGCTGCCCCAGATCATCCTGACGCCGAGATAGAGAAGATAGATCGCGCCTGCCCATTGCAGGATCTGCAGGGCGGCGGGATAGGCGGCCAAAAGCGACGCCAGCCCCAGAACCAGAAGGGCAACCTGGATCGTGCCCGCCACGAAGATATTGCCGACGACCGTCAGCACCGCCACCTTGCGCCCCTGTCCGACACCGCGCGCGATGATCAGCATCATGTCGGGCCCAGGCGTGATCTCCAGCACCGCGAGGGCGGCGAGGAAGGTGAGGAATGTCGAGGCGTCTGGCATCGGGCGTGGTCCATGATTGGTTGGTCGCTCTTAGCATTGTGGCGGGCGTGCGGCTATCGGGATGTCGGCTCGGTTGGGCGTGAGGCGGGGTGGATTTGCGGGCGGGGGCGGACATTTCCACTTGCTGTTGCTAAAGTCGGGGAAGCAACCAGGGAGGAATTGATGAGCGCGCCCAAGCTTTTGTCCGGCGGCAATCCGCAGATACCGAAGGGGGAGGGGGATGCCCCGGTTCAGGCATATATCGCGGCGATGCCGGGGTGGAAGAGTGCTGTGGGGAAGGCACTCGATGAGCTGATAACCGGGCTCATTCCCGATCTGCACAAGGCCGTGAAGTGGAACACGCCGCTCTATGGCGCCGCGGCAGGCGGCTGGTTCCTGGCGTTTCACTGCTTCGATCGATACATCAAGGTGACGTTCTTCAAGGGCGCATCGCTTAATCCGCTGCCGCCTGTCGGGTCAAAGCAGGAGGGGGTGCGGTATGTGCATCTGCATGAAGACGAGCGGTTCGATGCGGCCTTGCTGAAGGGGTGGATATTGCAGGCGGCGGCGTTGCCGGGGGAGGTGATGTGAGGTTGGTGTGCTGAGTTATTGTTGGGGCAACCTTTGCGCCCGGAGCCCCCTCATCCGCCCTTCGGGCACCTTCTCCCCGCTGGGGAGAAGGGAAAAGCGGCACCCTCCGCGCTATCTTCCCCTCTCCCCTCGGGGAGAGGGTAGGGTGAGGGGGCCACGTGCCTGGACCTAGCTTTAGCGGTTACCGACGCCCACCCCGCCCATTCCCGCATGGCTGGGTTGAAATCCCGGCGGTTGTGGTTCCCGCCTCGCGCGCCCATATGTGAGCAGTCAATCATATGCTAGAGAAAGAAAGACAATGTCCTTCCGTCAGTCCATTCGTGATGGCTTCCTTGGCCGCGCCTTTGCGATGATCGGTGCCGCGAATGCCGCCAGCGCCGCCGCCCAATCCGGCCGCCGTCCACGCGAGCGCGATCTCAACAAGCTCGGGATCGATCCGAGCCTGTTCGGCCGTATCAATCACTAAGCTTGCAAGATAGAAGCGGCCGTTGGTCGCTTGATATGAAACAGCCCGCAACCTCTCGGTCGCGGGCTTTGTTTTTATTGGGGATTGGGACGAACAGCCGCCACGTTCTCCTCCTCATCCTCGCCGTCGTGGCGGGAAAAGAGTCCCTTAGCGTCGCGGACGCGACGCTGCTGGATCCCGGCACAAGGCCGGGATGAGGGGTGAGGACGAGGTGGCCGCTTGCCAATCGTCAGGAGCGCTCGGCTCAGGTCTGCGCCTGAACCTGCTGTTCCTTCTGCGCATGCGTTTCGCCATGCGCCTGCTCTTCGGCCTGTTCCTTCCTGTTGTAGCGGATGGAGGACCAGAGCGAGATGCCGATCAGGGTGGCGCCGCCCAGCCCCGTGATGACTTCGGGGATGTGATACAGCGTCTGCACATACATGATCACCGAGAGGATCAGGATAGCGTAGAAGGCGCCGTGCTCGAGATAGCGGTATTCGGCAAGCGTTCCCTTTTCCACCAGCATGATCGTCATGGAGCGCACATACATGGCGCCGATGCCGAGGCCGATGGCGATGACGAAGAGGTTCTGCGTCAGCGCGAAGGCGCCGATGACGCCGTCGAAGGAGAAGCTGGCATCCAGCACCTCGAGATAGATGAAGGCGCCAAGGCCACCCTTGGCGGCGGCGCTCATCGTCTTTTGCGAGGCATCGAGCAGGCCGCCGACTACCTCGACCGCGAGGAAGGTCAGAAGACCATAGATGGCGCTATGCACGAAGGTGCTGGCTTCCGCTTCCGGCAGGAAGGAGGAGAAGACCAGGATGAGGGCCAGCACGAAAGCGATCTCGATGCCCTTGATGGTGGCCGAGCGGGCCATCATGCGTTCGAGGCCCGCGATCCAGTGCACCTCCTTCTCATGGTTGAAGAAGTAGTTGAGGCCGACCATCATCAGGAAGGTGCCGCCGAAGGCTGCGATCGGCAGATGCGCGTCGTTCATGATGCGGGCATATTCGGCAGGCTCGCGGGCGGCGAGAACAAGCGCTTCCCATGGGCCGATCTGGGCCGCGATGGCGACGATCGCCAGCGGGAAGACGATGCGCATGCCGAAGACGGCAATGACGATGCCCCAGGTCAGAAAGCGATGCTGCCACTCCGGCGTCATCTCCTTCAGCTTGTTGGCGTTGACGATGGCGTTGTCGAAGGAGAGCGAGATTTCGAGTACGGCAAGCACCGTACAAATGAAGAAGACGGTCGCCATGCCGCCTATGGTGCCGGTCGTCTGCCAGCCGAGGGCCGCGCCGAGCGCGAGGCCGACGGCGGTGACGATGAAGGACCAGGTGAAGTAGCTGAGTGTCGATTTCGTCTTGGTGGGGGTGCTCATGAGCGAACCTCCCCACTGATCGCGGTGTTCAAGGGCGTGGATACGCAAAGAGAATGCGACATACCACAACGGGCATGCGCATGAGGCATGGTGTGCTTTTTCATCGAATGAAAATCCGCCGGCTTATCTGCAGGCGGTACCGACATCACGAGAGCGCCGTAAAAACTCTCGCCAGAGGGGCCCGGCACCAGGTTGCCCGTCGGCCGATGTCTGAGGCCGCGGGATGTTCACAGAGATAGTCAAGTTCGCGGCTCAGTCAAGATCGGGCTGGAGCGCGTGATCGCTTTTCTCGGGAACCATCCGGCTCTCCGGTCGTTTGGTCTTCAGTTGCCCGACAGATGTGTCGCCGATGGGCCGCCGACTTCGGTCGCCGCGCGCTTGGTGTGCGGTCGGGAAACCGAGCCAGTGTAAAGCGAAGAGTGTAACGAGAAGGGAGAGGACGACCATGCCGACCCATAGCCACGTTCCAGACACCCATATTCCCGACAAGCGCACGCAGGCGGCCGACCGCATGAAACGGGCAAAGCCGAACCGGATGAAGACCGCCCAGGTGATGCCGCCGCATCAGGTGGACCTGACGCTGACGCCGGGCATTCACCATGACATTCATGTGCCTGCGCATGTGACGGGCGGAGATTTGTCGCGCGAGGGGCCGATCACGAGTGACGACAAGGGCTCCGACAAGAACTGAACTCCAGCCGATAGCGAGAGAGATAGATGACCGTAAATACCGTGCCCGTTGACCTGACCATGAAGCATGAGAGCGAATGGCGGGCGATAAGGGGGATTGCCGTGCGCGGCGCCGAAGGCGCCACACTCGGTGCGCGTCAAAACCCGATCGTTTCCTCGAAGGCGTCCCAGGAGCGGGTGAGTTCGTAGCGGCCGATGCCGGGGAGAGCGAAGTGGCCGAAATAGGGGCTGAGCTGGAATTCTGCGAAGGTCTCGCTGAGCTTGCCGACGGCGCCGACATAGATCGCCGACGCCAGGCCCGTGCGGTTGGCGCCGTGTTCGCAGTGGATGAGGAGCGGCTTTGGCGCGTCGGCCATCAGCTTGGCGAGGCGCTCGGCCTCGGGGATCGGCAATAGCTTCGACGAGGACATCGGGAAATCGATGAGGGTGATGCCGGCCTTCTGAGCGGCGGCCGCCTCATTGTGGTACCAGTCGGTACGCTCCTCGTCGCGCAGGTTGACGATGGTCTTGATGCCGTAGGTATCGGCATAGGTGGCGATGTCGGAGCCGCTCGGCTGGGCTGAGCGGTAGAGTTCGCCGGGGATGACTTCATGGAAATTTCCGGTGAGCTGGCCGATGCCGGCATGACCGAGGACCAGGAGCACCGCACCTAGCGCGAGGCCTGCGGGCCACTTCAGAAATCTCAGATATTTACGCGTCATGCCTTTACTTCTTCTCAGCAGCCTTCATCGCTGTCGTATCGTCGTCATCGCAGGGGCGGGCCTCAAATAGGGAGCGGGGCTAACAGATGCCAGCGTTTTCGGCCACCAGCCTCTTCAATCAAACGTGAGCGGAGGCTGTAGCGGGCAAATGGCGCGATGATGTGGCGGCGGGGGCAAGCGAAACGCGCAGGTGAAATTTGCTGGGCGAAACTAGCCGGGAGCAAATGGCGCTTGCCAACCTTTCGGAAAGGATTGCGCGGCGATAATCGGCCATCACGGGAATCGGGACGCCATGGCCAAGACAGCGACACGCCGCAAGACATCGACACGCTCGCGGGCGGGAGCGAGGAAGAGCGGAGGCGGCAGCCCGCTTCCCTGGGTGGTCGTGGGTGCGCTCGCCTTTGGCGGCATAGCCGTCTACGACAACTGGAAGAGCGTGAAGCCGATGCTCGCCTCGCATGCGCCTTCGGCTTCGCGGCCGGTCAGCGTGGCGAAGAATACGCGCGAGCGCGATGCGGTGCGTGACGCCATCAAGGATACGAGTCGGGATACGGGACCGAGGCAGACGGCGTCGATCGCGCCGGTCTCGAAGATCATTCCTCCGGCGGCCGTGCCGATCCCGTCGTCCAAGGGGCCTGTCGCGGAAAAGGCGGAGCCGGCGTCCATCTCGCCAGTCTCCATTTCACCGGCGCAGACGCAATCCGCCAAGGCTGCCTTCGGCTATTGCGGGCAGGGCGAGCATATCAACTGCGTCGCGGACGGCAGCACCTTCTGGTACAAGGGCGAGAAGATCGTCATCGCCGATATCGTCAGCCCCGGCATCGACAATGCGCGCTGCGACGGAGAGCGCAAGGCGGGCTTCGCGGCCAAGCTCCGGCTGCTCAACCTTCTGAATGCCGGATCGTTCTCGATGAACGCCGCCGGGCAGCCCGACAAGGGGGCCGCACCCCGGGTTATCTCGCGCGACGGTCGCTCGATCGGCGCGCAGCTGGTGGACGAAGGCTTGGCGCGCAAGCCCGGCAAGGGCGCCTGGTGCGCCTGAGGCTCGTCTAGGCTTACTTCTGCTTCGGTGCCTTGCCGTTGGTCTTGAAGACCGCGGAGAAGGCCGTGTCGGTGCTCTTGGCGCTGCATTCGATCGCGACCGGCTTGCCGTCATAGGGGTTGCCGAGCGTGCAGCTTCCCGAGACCTTGACCTGGCCGGTCATCTTCTGGCCGGCGCCCGTCACCACCATATCGAGCGGCAGCGTGACATTGCCCGCCGATGCCGGCTTGATCTTTGTGCCGTCGCCCTGGAAGCCGAGCATCTTGCCTTCTGCGGAAAAGATGAAGGTGACCTGACCGTTGACCAGCGTGACGCTGGCGATCTCGTTCTGGCAGGGCTTGGAGACATCGACCTTGCCGACGACGAGCTTGCTGCATCGGCCGGCCAGCGTCAGCGCGCCGGGGGCGCCTGGGAAGTTCTGCTGTGCCGTGCCCGCTGCCTGCGCGATTGATGCCGACAGAAGTGCGCCGGCGGTCAGGATTACCAGTTTCATTTCAATACCTCGTCATGCCTAAAGCGTGTCGCCACAGCACCGAGGCCATGACATTCTACTGTGTTCGAAATTGGTCAGCACGCTAGACTTTCAATGTCATGGCACACAACTTCGCAGCCCAAGAAAAGCCACCAGAAATGGCTGCCGAAACCACTTTTACATATGCTCATCCGATAATAAGACCGTCGCGCCCCGTGTGGGGCGTTTTGAGGGGAAACATGAGAAACATCACGCTGTCGGCGGTCTCCGCCATCGCATTTCTGGCATTTGCAGGCGTCTCTCACGCGGAAGACCTGGTCTTCACGCTGAAGAACGGCACCAACTCGGTGCTCACCAATTTCTACACCTCGCCCGTTGGCGTCAACGAGTGGGAAGACGACGTCTTCGGCAAGCAGGTGCTGAACCCGGGCGAGAGCATGGACATCACCATCGGCGACGGCCGCGATGTCTGCAAATACGACATGAAGTTCGAGTTCGAGGAAGGCTCCAACCTCGACACGACCACCGACACGCAGAACCTCTGCGAAATGGGCTCCTATACGATCCACGAATAAGCGTTCGCGCGGTTCGCTCGACATGAAGAGGTCCGGCCGAAACGCCGGGCCTCTTTTTGTTTCAGCGCCTGCATTGCGCGATGCCCGACAGCAAAACGCCCCGGAGACCGGGGCGGTGGTTGCTGCTGCCTGTCAGGCCGGCATGCTTAGCGGCAGACGCGGATGCTTTCCAGGTGGTAGCCGCCGTCATAGGCGTTCTGCACCTGGCGGTCCTCGAACCAGCAACGCGGCGGGGGCGGCGGTGGCGGGTCGATATAGCGCGGGCCGGAATTGCCGTTGGCAATCGCGCCGCCGATCAGGCCGCCGATGACGCCAGCCGCAAGACCACCGGCGATGACAGCGCCATCATTGTGATGGCGGCGGCGCGGGGGCGGCGGGGGTGGCGGCTGGTCGCGGTAACCATAGCCCGGCGGGCGACGGTCGTAATACTGCGCCATTGCCGGCGCGGTGGTCGCCAGGACGCTGCTGAACGTGGTTGCGGCAACCACGGCGTACAGAGCCATCTTCTTCATTCGCATGCGTCTCCGTTAAGATCGAGAGGCTCGATAGCCACTCAACATGCCCAGAAGATGGCATTGGTTGGCTTAATGGATTCTGAACGAGGTTGGGGTGTGGATGAGCGCTACGTCATCTCGAAGATGACCTTGTCATCGACCTCACGACAGTGTCGCTCAGAGAAACGCTGTACGCTAGGCCAAACGTTCCCGCTCCTCCATGAGCGTTTGAATGCGGCCGGCTCTGCGATAGGCAATCCAGATGGCTATTCCAAGGAGCGAGCTCAACAACAGGAGGGCGATCGATAGTCCGAGCGACGCCTTTGTCGCGAGTCTGGCGAAACTGATCGAAGAGTTGGAAAACCACGTTGGCCCGACTTCAACACCTTTCGCGCTCAACCACTCTTTCATAGCTTCCAGTTTTACGAGATGAACACGTGGACGCAGGCTTTTGTCGAACTCGACACGATTAAGCGACGTGGCGGTGTCAGCGGCATTATCTTCCAAGTAGGCGATTTGCGCTAGAATGTAGGATGCCGAAGGCGCACCCATCTCAGCGGCGTCCCCAGAGACTTGCGGTGGATCGGTTACCCCATTCAGGGATGCGGTGCCTCTGAGCTCGAATTTCTCCGGCACAAACTGGATTCCGACATCGGATTTCCGCGCACTGATCGCAGCTTGGTGAATGCTCGCCCTCACGGCTGGGGGAAATGCCGATACCGGTAGCTGGTAGCGCGAATGGTCGGGAAGTCGAATGGCGTTGAGCCCAAGCAGTAACAGGAAGATCGCGGTCCCTGCGAGCCCGAGCGTTCTCGACTTGCGTGTCGCGATGATAATCAGCGCCAAACTCAGTCCGATGAAGGCATACCACCACAACGAAATTGCACCGGCTTGCTCATCGATCCGCACGTCGAGTTTCAGGTCGTTCGCAAACCCGATAGCATCATTGGGGAGGCTGATGAAGTTGAATGCCAGATTCAAAGAGGGGTCCGGCACCCAAATCCAGTAGGAGGCAGCTGCCAGCAGCGCTGAAAGTCCGGCCAGCACCGCCATCCACCTACAATAGAAGCGCAGCCTTACGGCAATGGCAGTGATGGCTCGCTCACCCATGATCATAGAGGTGGGGCGCCCTCTCGTCGCGCTAGTCCCAAATGTATCCGGCGGGCTCTTTGGGATTGCTGCGATTCCCTCGAGCTCCTGCACCATGGAGGATACACGACGACCACGTCGATGGACCGAAGCAGAGATCATATTCACGAGCGGGACCGCAACTGCTGAGATAACGCCGAGCAAGATAAGGACATATGACGCGGATGTTTGGGCCGTGATGTCGCTTGCAACGCGCTCTTGTTGCTTCTGTCCCAGCGCTCCGGCCTCGGTGGCATAGTTGCGAATGGCATCGATCCGCTCGCGGTCAAAAGGATTCATGAGGTCGGCGTATTGATCGATGCCACTTAGTGCGGCTGCAGCGCTCAATGCATTACCATTCAGCGCGCTCATTTGGGCTGCAACGTATTGCGTAGCGTATCGATCGTCGCGGGAGATAGTTGCAGAACCGTTTTGCTGTGCCTGGTCGAGTTTCGCTTCGACCATCTCCTCCATACCTACGGTAAACTGCGCGCTGTTAACGATCAAATAGCGTTCAGCCGAGCCGGGAAACAGTCCCTTCGAAACGTCATGGACGACGCCGAAGATTAGCGGCGCTCCGATGATCGTCAGAACGGACCCGACGATGATCCAGCGCTTCGAGAGCGGAGCGTGGAACGCGAACGCGGCCAAGGCCAAAAGCGTCAAGGCATATGGCGACAATGGGAGCCTGTGCCCCCAGACGCCCCATGGAACAACGAAAAATGCCGCAGCCAAGGCAGCAAAAAGCCACCGGCCTCGAATGACCGCAGAGGCTGCGGAAAGCGCAAGAACGCCTGACACCACGCCCGGGAGATACCCATATGGCGTGCTATCCGTTCTTATGGAGCTGACCCACGATTTGAGGCCTTCCATCTGAAGGATCGCGCGATGGTGCTCCTGTAGATAGATCGAATTGTCCAGCTGCTTGAGGATGTTCGCCGACATTGGCCAAAAACTTGCCGCCGCGAAAAATGCAATGAACGCCGCGAACGCCAAGCCTTGCGCGGCAAGCGACAAGACAAGCGATCGCTCTTCCAGTCGCACAACCTCGTCGCTCGCGCTCTGCCGAGCGAGAGACTGCTCTACACTCGTGGTGGAGACGGTGCGGGCTGTCGCGGCACTTGCTGTCCGAGTTCCGAAGGACCTCGAATCGCTCATCCCGCCAGCCCCGCCATACGGGAACTGGAGAGCATCTCGGCGCGGAGCGTCTGCAGCTTTCCAAGAGCCTCCTTCCGCTCGACAGCTCCCTTTTCGTGGGCGTCGCGCACGTCTGTCAACGTCATCAGGATCTTGTCGTGGACATGCTGTAGCGTTTCCACATCCACAACAAGGCGTTGCGTGGACTTGGCCGTGGCGACCGAGTTTTGATGCAGCAGGTCCGCATTGCGCCGCATGATGTCATTTGTCGCGTTATCTATCGTGTTGGAGAGAGCAACGGCATTCTTTTGCTCATCCAGTGTCAAAGCCAGCATAAAGGCTCGCTTCCATGCCGGGAGGGTCAGCTGGCGGATGGTCTGGAACTTGTCGACAAGAGCGAGATTGTTTGACTGGATTATCCGGACCATCGGCAATGTCTGCATTGCGGCGTGCTGCAAAACACGAAGGTCGTCGGCACGCTTTGTCAGAAGCTGTCGATTGGCCTCCAGCACGGCCCGATATTCGCTTGCGGAGAGGTCGGTGGCGTCGACATCCTGGCGAGCGATTTCGCTTTCCATATCGCGCAACCGGAGTTCGATTGCGGACACATGCTGGCCCAGAGCGGCGTATTCGTCGCGCACACCTTCATACATCAGCTGATAGTCATGGTTTCGCTTCGTCAATGTCTGCGCGGTCGTCTCTATCTGGGTGACCAACTTGTCGACTTGCCCTTTGACGCTGTCAAAATGGGCCATGGCTCGTTCTTTCGACTTCGCGAGCCTCTTCAGCAGGCCACCGATAATCGGCACGCGTGCGGCGGAACTGTCGAGCGATGACAGATTGAACTGCTGTGCCGCGATGACGATCTCGTTCAGCTGAGCACCTGTCCGCTCGATATCCGACGCGCGCGCGGTACCAAGGATTTCATCGGTGTATTTTGAAGATCGCTCCGCGACCTCGTGGCCGAATTGCTGGATCGAGAGTGCAGAACTCAGGTCGATCGTTGCCGCGAGCCGCGCTATGTCCGCATCTGTTGCTGCGTTCAGGAGGTCGGATCGATTACTGCTGCTCGACGTATCTGCTACCTTCGTCATTCTGGAAGAACCTTCTTGAGCAGGGCAATGAGCCTGCGATGTGTTTCGATGAACGAGGTGGCGACGCTGCCTCGCGAATTGATGGAACCACCGTGGATGACGGCCAAAGCATCGCGTTGCCAAACCGGAACCAGCAGCGTCTGAACGTCCGTACAGCGATCAAGCAGGGACGACAGAAGTTCCACCGAGATCGCGATCTGCCTGATGGTCAAAGCGTTCGCGGTTTCCATCGTGGCGATATTGGACAGACGGCGTTCGAAGCGCGTAATCAGGGCAGGCTCAACAGCCGTGGAACGGGTGAGAAGCGCTTGCCCGTCATGCAAAACCTGGGCGATCCGGACCTGTTCGTCACCAAGCTCCCTTGCCGCTGATAGGAGCAAGTCCCGGATGCGCTCGGCGCTATTTGCCAGTCGAGCCAGTTGCTGGAATTGCTCCGAGACCTTCTTGCTTGCCAGTTCAAATCCAAGCCTTGCCTCGACATCGGCGCCGGTGAAGCGGCCGATGATCCCTTGCTTTTTGAGCAGCTTTCTAAGGTCAAGGCTTTCCAGCAAGATAACGAGCGATTCCACGGCCGATCGAATGTCGTGTGCGGGCGTGGAACTGAGAAGCTGGTTGTCGAAATTCGGCGAATACGCCGCCAGATCGAGGGCCGAGACGGCAAGGTCATTTATCTCGGCAAGAGATCTGAACGTCGATTTCGAACCGACAGCATCCGCATTGCTTCTGTCGCCAATGAACATCCGTCTCGCGCCACCTCCACCTTTGGACCTCATACTCTGCAAGAAGCCTAAAAATACCGTGAATTGCGGTAGTACTATTCTAGTTATGCTCGCTTGAAGGGTTCTTCTGCGCGTGGTGGTGATGACGCTCTGGTTTCAGAGAAGGGGAGAGCAAGCTTTGCGAGACCTTGCTCGGGCATCTCCGATTGCTGGAAGGCCGCGCTTGAAAGAATGGATAGTGGCAACCCGCGCCGAGCGCCAATGATCGCATACCAGCATCGAAGAGGGGTTGGCCGCAACTGAAAGCGTGCGTTTCCGGCAGTGGCGAACAAGAAGCCTGTTGCCTGAATTTCGCACTAAGCTGAAAACGAATAAGGGCTCAGCGATTTTTCGCTAAGCCCCTGACTATTCAGTCTAATCTGGATGGTGGGCGTGACAGGGATTGAACCTGTGACCCCTACGATGTCAACGTAGTGCTCTCCCGCTGAGCTACACGCCCATCCGATGTCGGCGCATAGACCACAAACCTATTTGGCCGTCAATAGGCCTTTTTCAGATTTGTGACATACGCCCACAGAACCCTTAGGCCGCAAGCATTTTGTTGACTTCGTCAACGAGGTCGCGGAGGTGGAAAGGCTTGGAAAGGACCTTCGCGTCCTTCGGTGCCTTCGAATCAGGGTTGAGTGCCACGGCCGCAAAACCGGTGATGAACATCACCTTGAGGTCGGGATCGAGTTCGGTGGCGCGGCGCGCCAGCTCGATGCCGTCCATTTCGGGCATGACGATATCGGTGAGAAGAAGGGAAAAGGGCTCTTCGCGAAGGCGGTCGTATGCGCTGGCGCCGTTGTCGTAGGACAGGACCTTGTAGCCTGCCTTTTCGAGCGCCTTCACAAGGAAGCGGCGCATGTCGTTGTCGTCTTCTGCAAGAAGTATCTTCTGAGTCATTATCCAGACCGCTGATCAGTGGAATTTATGCGTGAGTATTGGTCATTTACACTAGATTTCGGCCGGTAAACAACCGGTGAAGCGCCTGTGCAAAGCGTCATCCCCATGAGATAGTATGGACTTGGCGGCCTTCAACTGGCAACATGGGCGAGATAGCTGCCTGCCAGCATGGTTAAGAGGGAAACAGGTGGACGAGATTCCCGCGTACGAGCTTTTTGAGATACGGGAACCCGCGTCGCACACCATTCCATTCGTCTACAATTCTCCCCATAGCGGCCGCATCTATCCGCCCGAATTCATCGCGCAATCCAGATTGCAGGGGATTTCGATCCGCCGCTCGGAAGACCATTATGTCGACGAGTTGTTTTCGGCGGCAGGCGCGCTCGGGGCGCCGCTGCTGCTCGCCAATTTTCCGCGCGCCTATCTCGACGTCAACCGCGAGCCATACGAGCTCGACCCGCGCATGTTCGACGGGCTCCTGCCTGCCTACGCCAATATCAATTCGTTGCGCGTGGCCGGCGGTCTCGGGACCATCCCCAGGATCGTTGCCGAGAACATGGAGATCTACGCGCGTCGCCTGCCGGTGCAGGAAGCGCTCGATCGGATCGAGGCGGTCTACAAGCCCTATCACGCGGCTCTGCGCCGGCTGATCGCGCGCACGCATGTGCAGTTCGGCTTCGGTGTGTTGATCGACTGCCACTCGATGCCGGGCAATATCCGCGTCGCTGGTGCGACTTCGCGGCCGGATTTCATCATCGGCGACCGCTACGGCACCAGCGCCTCGGCGGAGCTGTCGCGCATGGCCGTCAGCATCTTCGAGGAGATGGGTTTCGCCGCGATCCGCAACAAGCCCTATGCCGGCGGCTTCATCACCGAGCATTACGGCCGTCCCTCGCGCGGCCTGCATGCGCTGCAGATCGAGGTCAACCGTTCGATCTATGTCGATGAGGTGACGCTCGAGCGCCGCGCCGATTTCCCGCTCGTGGCCGCCGCGATCACCTCCTTCATGCGCCAGATGGCCGACTACGTCGCCAAGTTCGCCAGCGATACGGCGCTGGCCGCGGAGTAGGGCGGTTTTTCGCGCGCATTCGAGCGCGCCGTATTCCAACGCAGTATTGCTGTCGTGAAATTGCGGTAGGTTACCTGTCGCGGCGATGGGTTTTCGTGTCTCCGTGCCTGCGACGGTTCCGGCCTGCTTCCAGCCCGACAAAAAAAGACCGCCTTGCGGCGGTCCAAGTCTAGGGAGGAAACACCCAAGGAGGGTATTTACAGTCAGAAGACTGTAGGGAGACGCTACTATTGCAGTGCACAATTGTCAATCATTTTATTGCGGTGCGCAAAATATGTGCAGCCGGCTAAAAGTTGCTGCTTCCGTTTGCAAAATGAGCCTTTTCGGCTATGGAAAGCGGCATCGACAGTCTCACACGGATGTCCCTCATGTTTCCTGATCGCACCTTCTTCAATCGCCTCGCGGAAGCCGCCAAGGCCGAGACGCTGCCGCGGTTTCGCTCCGGGACCGGCGTGACGAACAAGCTTGCGTCGGGCTTCGATCCCGTCACCGAGGGCGACCGGGCGGCCGAAGTGGCGATCCGGGCGCTGATCGAACAGCATTTTCCCGAGCATGGCATTCTTGGCGAGGAGTTCGGCAATGTCGGGCTTGATCGCGAGCATGTCTGGGTGATCGACCCGATCGACGGCACGCGGGCGTTCATCTCGGGCGTTCCCGTCTGGGGTACGCTGATCGGCCTCTACAAGAACGGCCGCGCGATCATGGGGATGATCGAGCAGCCGTTTACCGGCGAGCGCTATTTCGCCGATGAGAGCGGCTCCTATTACACCGGTCCCGAGGGCGAGCGGAAGCTTCAGGTGCGCGATTGCGCCGGGCTTTCCGATGCGATCCTGTTCACCACCTCGCCGCATCTCTTCGCGGGCACCGAGATGGAGCGCTATCGCGAGATCGAGAGCCAGGTGCGGCTCTTCCGCTATGGCACCGATTGCTACGCCTATGCGCTTCTGGCGGCCGGGCATATCGATCTCGTCGTCGAGAACGGCCTGAAGCCCTACGACGTCGGCGGCATCATTCCCGTCATCGAGAAGGCCGGCGGCATCATTACCACATGGGATGGCGGCCGGCCGGAGAATGGCGGTTCGATCATCGCCGCCGGCAGTCAGGCGGTCTATGATGCGGCGGTGGCGATCCTGCGCCGTTAAATCAAGGGTTGTGCAAGGGTGGGCGATATCAGGCCCGGTTTTGTTAGGCCTAGACAATGTTCAATAGCATTGGTTGTTCTTGATCGACGTGATCCCTCACCGGTTGTTCGTTTTGCAAAAACATGCGGTTACTTGCATGGCAAGATGCTCGCGGGGGATGAACATTAATCGAACGGAAAGACTTCGCTGCAAATCTTGCCGCTGAAATGAATGTATTTGGATCCTTGCCTTCCGGCGGTCCGCATTTCGGTTTTGAGGCAAATTATAATGCAGCTTTTTTCTTTTGGATCCGCAGCCGGCGCCAAGGCCGTTCTTGATGCCGTCAGTCGTTCCCAGGCCGTGATCGAATTCGACATGGCGGGCAATATTCTCTTCGCCAACGAGAACTTCTGTCAGGCGATGGGCTACCGTGCCGACGAGATCGTCGGGCGGCATCACAGCATGTTCGTGGATCCGGAAGAGGCGAAGAGCGCGGATTATGCCGCCTTCTGGAAGCGGTTGAACAAGGGCGAGTTCGATCGCCGGCAGTACAAGCGCATCGGCAAGGGCGGGCGCGAAGTGTGGATCGAGGCGTCCTACAATCCGGTCTTCAAGGGCAGCACGCCCTACAAGGTCGTGAAATTCGCCACCGTCATTACCGATACGAAGCTGAAGAGCGCGGAAGATGCCGGCAAGCTAGATGCGCTCTCGCGCGCCCAGGCGACGATCGAGTTTACGCCCGACGGCCATATCCTGACGGCCAACGAGAATTTCCTGAAGACGCTCGGCTATACGCTGGAGGAAATCCGCGGGCGGCATCATTCGATGTTCTGCGATCCGGCCTATGCCGCGAGTGCGGAGTATAAGGAATTCTGGCGCAGTCTGGCGGCCGGGCAATTCGCCGCCGACGAGTTCGCACGTATCGGCAAGGGCGGCCGCAAGGTGTTCATCCAGGCCTCCTACAACCCGATCTTCGACATGAGCGGCAAGGTGTTCAAGGTCGTCAAATTCGCCACCGATGTCAGCGAGCGGGTGCGTGCCGTCAAGGAGCTCGCCGTTGGCCTGCAGGCGATGGCGGATGGCGATCTGGACCAGACGATCGAAAAGCCCTTCATCGCCTCGCTGGAGACGCTGCGCACCGATTACAACTCCTCGATCGGCCGGTTGCGGTCGGCGATGCAGGCGATTGCCAGGAACGCGACGCAGATCGCATCGGGCACGCGCGAGATCAGTGCGGCGTCCGACGATCTTGCCCGCCGTTCGGAATCGCAGGCTTCGTCCGTGGAAGAAACCGCAGCGGCGGTGACCGAGATTTCCACCACCGTGTCGGATTCGGCGCGCCGGGCGGCGGATGCTGGGCGTCTTGTCGACGACACGACGAAGAGCGCGCAGGATTCCGCCGATGTCGTCAAGCAGACGGTGGACGCCATGGCGCGGATCGAGCGTTCGTCGACCCAGATCGCCGGCATCGTCAGCGTTATCGACGATATCGCTTTCCAGACCAATCTTCTGGCGCTGAACGCCGGTGTCGAGGCGGCGCGTGCCGGTGAAGCAGGCAAGGGGTTCGCGGTCGTGGCGCAGGAGGTTCGGCAGCTTGCGCAGCGTTCGGCCGATGCGGCCAAGGAAATCAAGGCGCTGATCCACGATAGCGAGGCGTCGGTTCGTGACGGGGTGGCGCTGGTGGACAAGACCGGTGCGGCGCTGGAAGCGATCGCGACGCGGGTGCTGCAGGTGCATGACAACGTCTCGGGCATCGTGGTGGCGGCGCGCGAGCAATCGCAGGCGCTGGGTCAGATCAACGAGGCCGTGATGTCGATGGATCAGGACACGCAGCGCAATGCGGCGATGGTCGAGCAGACCGCGTCAGCGAGCCGCAAGCTGGCGGGGGAGGCGAGCGCGCTGTTCGAGCTGATCGGCCAGTTCAAGGTCGGCGACGAGCGAAACGCGCGCGGCGTGGCGCCACTGGCGAGGGTTGCCTGACGATCGCGATCCGGCGCGTCAGAGATGACGCGCCATAGACCGGACAGTCCAGACAGACAAGCAAAGAAAAAGGGTTCCGCCGGCAGGCTGGAACCCTTTTTTGTTCGATCGCCTCGGGAGGGCTGAGATCAGCCGCCGATGCCGCCGCGCATGCGGGCGGTGTCGAAGGCCGTCGGGCGTGGCGTCGGCACGGCCACGGCGGTCGGTACGGTGTAGGCAACGGCCTCGAAGGCGGCCGGCGCGGGTTCGGACGGGACATAAGCCTGCTGGACCGGAACCTGCAGCACGTGTTGCTGCTTGGTCTGCGCCTGAGCCTGCTGGAACCGATCCTGCTGGAATTGCGGCTGCTGAACCTGGGCCGGTTGCAGCTGGGCTGTCTGCACCTGTGCCTGCTGAACCTGCGGCTCTTCCATACGGACCGCTTCGGCGGTCGTCTGCATGGGAGCGGCCTGCGGCACGGGGACGCTTTCCGGCGCTTCGTAGGCGGTTTCGACAACGCCTTCAGCCATCGGAATCGGCTCGCGGGCCGGCGAAGAGGCTGGCGTCAGCAATTCGAACTGCGCGGCCATCTGGCTGTGAGCGGGAACGAAATTCATCGCGACTTCGTAGGCGGGGAGCGGCGAAGGGGTCTGCAGCTCGCCATCGGCGCCGCGCTTCTCGTAGAAGGCATTGCCGCCGGCAACCGTCACGTAGTGCATGTTGTCGTAGGGGAACTTCATACCGTCGGTATGGAAGAACATGGCTTCCTTGACGGCGGGATTGCGCTCACCCTTCAGGAGTGCGTCGGCGGCTGCGTTGAGATCGGGCTCCGCCTGTGCCTTGACCTCACGGGTCATGACGCCGGGGGCGAACTGCTTGGCCTGCGAAACGACGCCGCAAATGGACTTGGGATAGGCAGGGGATGTCAGGCGGTTCATCACGACGCTGCCGACAGCCATGTAGCCGTCGTGGTCGGAATGCAGCGATTCGAAATACATAGCCCGCTTGAGGCAGGTTCGGTCTTCCGTCGTGTAATTGTAGGTGACCTTACCGGGCGTGCCGGTATGCAGACGCTTGGTCGTCTGAATGCTGCCGGTGGTCTTTGGCGTGCTAGTGCAGCCCGTGGCAGCTAAGCCCACAATCATGATCCCGAAGAGAGATCGTCCCAATACGTAATGCGCCCTCAACGCCAGGTGCCCCCTATGTGATTAGTTCAGCCCTTATCGAAAAAGTGAGTAACTATTATCTTACAATCGTAAAAATTCAAACACCGCGTTACATTTTTGTCTCAAAATGTGATCGGGCCGGTCGGAACTTCGCGATCCCGGACAAGTGGGGCGGGGAGTGGAACCCCGCCTGACGCGCTTCGGCTCAGGTGCCGAAGCCCTCGAATTCCTCGGAAACCTCGGCATCCGCGCCCGGAATGAAGGCGTGGAAGGCGGCGAGCGCTGCCTGTCTGTAGACGTCGCGTTCCTGCAACACTTCGTGACGAGCGCCGTTGATCGGCACCAGCTGGCCGGCGCGGAAATAGCGCGAGAGACGCTCCTGGGCGATGTAAGGCACGATCGTATCGCGCGTCGGCGCGATTACGACGGTCGGGATGGTGATCGAAAAGAGGTGGTTCGGCGCGGTCACGCGCTCGATGGTCTTGAAGGATTCGACCAGCCAGCGCGCAGTGGGCGGGCCGAGCGTCAGATCGGGATTTGCCTGCGCAATCGCGACGTTGCGTTCGAAGCGCACCTCGTCCGATGTCAGCGGATTGTCGCGGAAGGGCTTTTCCCTGAGTTTGCGCGACAGCGGGTGCGACCCGAGGCCGAGCGCGCAGGCCGCAGACGCGAGCCAGCGGATGGTGCCGGCCGAGGCTGCCTGGCCCGAGAGGCCGATGAAGGGCGCGGTCAGCACCATGCGCTCGATGCGGGTCGTGAGATAAGGAGCGGCCGAGAGCGCGATCAGCGCGCCGGTCGAATGCGCCAATATATAGAAGGGCAGGCGGGTATCGGGCAGCACGACTTTCTCGAGGAAGGTATCGAGGTCGTGTTCGTAATCAACGAAGCGGCGGACATGGCCGTAATGACGCTTCTTCAGCATGCGGTCGGAATTGCCCTGGCCGCGCAGATCGAAGGTGGCGACCCAGAGACCCTTGTCGGTCAGATCGCGGATCGTCTCGTAATATTTCTCGATGAATTCGTTGCGCCCGTGCAGCAGAACTACGGTGCCCTTGGCGACGGATGCCTGGGAGCGGAAGACGGCGTAGCGCAGCTTCAGGCCGTCATGCGTCTCGAAGTAGCCTTCCGTGCGGTTTTCCGGAACCGGATTGCCGGGTGTCGAAAACAGAACCTGTTCCATAGCCGTCAGCGCGCGCCCTTCGAAAGGATTCGGGATTGAAGTAAAGCGGATAGGCGATCGGCCTGTCAAATCAAAGAAAAAAGCGTTCCTGAGATGCGCGTCGTCCGTGCCCGGTCAAAAAAAGTGGCCGGCATGCGGGACCTGAGGGGAGCGCAGTGCCGGCCGGAGATCGGGCTGGAGACGAAGGGACGATACACTCCAGCCATCGAGCCAGTGTAACCCGATGACGCAATGATTAGGCCCGTGCGTCTGAACGGATGCCGAACCGGGTGTTCATGCGCGGTTCACGGTGGCTGGCCGTGGATTTTCGGTGGTTGCGAGCGGCTTTCCGAAAGGGTCTTGAAGTCCGAAAATGCCATCCCCATCTCATGGTAGCGGACGCCAGAACGGGTCCGCGGAACCGTCCCGAAGCTGCCGATCAAGGGGTTTTGGGGCAATTTATCGCAATCAGTCGCTTCCTCAGGAGGACATCATGCGTCACGTAGACTTCTCTCCCCTCTATCGTTCCACCGTCGGTTTCGACCGTCTCTTCACCATGCTCGACAGTCTGGGCCAGCCCGACCAGGGCCAGACCTATCCGCCCTACAATATCGAGCGCACCGGTGAAAACACCTACCGCATCACCATGGCCGTTGCCGGTTTCGACGAGACCGAAATTTCGATCGAAGCGCAGGCCCATGCTCTCACCGTCAAGGGCGAGAAGAATGAAGACAATGCGGAAGGCTCCGAATTCCTCTATCGCGGCATCGCCAAGCGCACCTTCGAACGTCGCTTCCAGCTTGCCGACCATGTCGAGGTGACGGCTGCTTCGCTGAAGAACGGTCTGCTCCATATCGACCTTCTTCGCAGCATTCCCGAGGCCATGAAGCCCCGCAAGATCGCGATCGCCGCCGAGCCAGTGAGCGCGCCGAAGGCCATCGAGGCTCAGGTCACCAACTAACCAATCCCTCCCAGGATATGGCAACGAGGCGGCGTCCCCAAGGGGGCGCCGCTTTTTTGTTGTCCGACACGCCTGGTTGGCGGCGCGTCGGGTCACGCCGCCGATGCGGCGCGACCGGTCAAGCCGGGTTGGCGGCCTGTTCCACTTCGGCGGCGGTGGCGCGGCGGTGGTGGGCGGCGGCGTATTTTTGGGCGATGACGGCGCAGACCATCAGCTGGATCTGGTGGAAGAGCATCAGCGGCAGGACGATGGCGCCGATCGCCTGGCCGGCGAAGATGACGTTGGCCATGGGGACGCCGCTCGCCAGGCTCTTCTTCGAGCCGCAGAAGGTGATGGTGATCTGGTCGGCTTTGTTGAAGCCCATCAGGCGGCTGCCGAAGGTGGTGGCGCAGAGGACCAGCGCCAGCAGAACCATGTCGGCGACGATGACGACGGCGATGTCCGAGAGCGAGAAGGTGTGCCACAGGCCCTCGACAACGGCGGTCGAGAAGGCGAGATAGACCACCATCAGGATCGAGCCGCGATCAACAGGCATCAGGATCTTCTTCTTGGCGCGGATCCAGTCGCCGATCCAGGGCTGCAGCACCTGGCCGACGATGAAGGGGAGCAGCAGCTGCGTGAAGATCTGCAGCAACGCATCCCACGAGAAGCCGCCATGGCCGCCGACAGAGAAAAGCAGGCCGACGAGAAGCGGGGTCAGGAACATGCCGAAGATGTTCGACGCCGAGGCCGAGCAGATCGCGGCCGGCACGTTGCCGCCGGCCATCGAGGTGAAGGCGATCGAGGACTGTACCGTGGATGGCAGCACGCAGAGGAAGAGAATGCCGAGATAGAGCGAATGCGGCAGGATCGTATCAGGGATGAAGCCGAGACCCATGCCGAGCAGCGGGAAGACGCCGAAGGTGGTGAGCAGGATGACCAGATGCAGCCGCCAGTGCAGCAGGCCCGCAATCACCACGTCGCGCGACAGGCGCGCGCCATGCAGGAAGAAGAGGAGCGCGATCGCGATTGTTGTCGCCGTGCCGAAGTAGTGCGCGAAGGCGCCGCTTGCCGGCAGGATCGATGCAAGGATGACCGTGCAGACCAGAAGGATCGTAAAAGTGTCGGGCAGGAAACGGCGCATGGGCTTAGTCTCGGCTTGTTCGGCATTGTAGCCGGCTTTTGATGGATCAATCCTGTTTCTTCCATTATGATACGCGATGCAAGAAATAACAGTTATCGCGAATCGGGATAATTATGCTTGATCTTACGCAACTGCGCAGCTTCGTCGCCGTCGAGCAGATGGGGAGCTTCACGCTGGCCGCCGAGCGGCTGGGGCTTGGGCAATCCACCGTCAGCCAGCATATTCAGCGGCTGGAGACCTCGGTCGGGCGTCGGCTGCTGGCCCGCGATACGCACAAGGTGGTCCTGACGACGGATGGCGAGGCGCTGCTGTCGCATGCGCGCGCCATGCTGTCGATCGAGGGGCAGGTGCAATCGCTGTTCGGCGGGCGCAGCCTGCGCGGCAAGCTGAGGCTCGGGGTGTCGGAGGATTTCGTCACCAGCCAGCTGCCCGGCGTGCTCGAGGAATTCGTGCGCTCGCACCCGTCCGTCGATCTGGAGCTGACGGTGGCGCTCTCGGGTGTGCTTTATGAAATGCAGGACAATGGAGAGATCGATCTGGTGCTCGCCAAGCGGCGGCTGGGCGACGCGCGGGGACGGCTGGTCTATCGCGAGCCGCTGGTGTGGCTGGCGCGCGACCCCGATCACATCATGAGCGCTTCGCCGCTGCCGCTGATCGCCTTTCCGCCGCCGAGTGTTACGCGGGCGATCTCGCTTGAGGCGCTGGGGCGGCACCAGATTTCCTGGCGGATCGTCTGCACCTGCGGGAGCCTGAGCGGGCTGACGGCGGCTGCGCGCGCCGGCATGGGCGTGCTCGTGCAGCCGCGCAGCATGGCGCCATCGGGGCTGAAGGTGATCGGCAAGGGCAAGCTGCCGGTGCTCGAGGATGTCGAGTTCGTGCTGGTGCCGCGCAAGGGTGCGGACCAGGCGCTGGTGTCGGCGCTGTCAGACGATATTCTTTCCAAGGTCCGGAGCCTCAGGTCGAGCTGAGGTCGTCTGGCCGGCCGGGTGGCGCGATTTGTGGTTAATCGATTGCCCGGCATTTTAAGTATCCCTCAACCCTGTCGCTTAGGCTTCTGGTTACCTTGGAGCCCTTAGTTTAGCCCTCGCTCAAGGTCGACGTTCGGGGCTACAGGGAGAACGGACGATGGTATATGGAGCGCTCTTCGTCTCCGGGCTGGTCGCCTGCGTGATGCTCATCGTCGTGGCCGGCCACGATAGCAAGACGACGGATAACGGGGCGCCGCCCTCCGCCGTGATGCTGCATCAGAATTAGACGTTCACGAGAATCAACTCGACGATCTCGATAGTGGTGATCCCGCCCTCGGGCGCGGATCACCATTGTCATTCACGCGTCATTGCAATGGCTTTCGCGGTGTTGCCCTCACTGGCTGCGATTTTCCAGAGGTAGCCGTTGCCGCCAGTGACCGCAGTCGGCCTGAAGGGGACGTTGCAGGAAAGCATCCCGGCCCAGACGCCGTCACACAGCCTCACCCCGAAGCCGCACGAGATCCTTCGAGGGCGGTAGTCCGAACTGCCTTGCGTATTCCCGGCTGAACTGGTTCGGGCTTTCATAGCCAACGCCGAAGGCTACCGACGTTGCCGTTCCTTCGCCAGCCATCAAAAGCCTGCGCGCATGCAGAAGCCGGACCTGCTTTTGATATTGGATCGGGCTGAGAGCCGTGATTGCCTTGAAGTGTCGATGGAACGCCGAGACGCTGAGCGCCGCCATCTCCGCGAGAGCGTCGACCCTGAGCGGCTTGGCAAAGTTTTCCCGGATCCATTGGATCGCAACGCCGATCCGCGACAGTGCGGCATCGGGCGCGGCAATGTCGCGCAGCATCCAGCCCAGCGGGCCTTGCAGCACCCTGAAGAGGATCTCACGCTCGTATGCAGGTGCAAGCACGGCGATTTCGTCCGGACGGGCCATCAGCCGGAGCATCCGCACCCAGGCGTCGAGGAACTCGTCGTTGACCGGTGCGACGGAGAAACCGGAGCCGAACAGCTTGCTGCATACCTGCACGGGCAGATCGCCGATGAGGGCGGCGACCGTTGGCGGGTGGAGCGTCAGGCTGACGGCCAGATACGGTTCTCCCGCCACGGAAGGGTGAACCGACCCCACCGCAGGAAGGTCGACCGACATGACGAAATACGTCGCCGGGTCGTAGGCAAAAGTCCGCTCGCCAACCGTCATCGTTTTCGAGCCAGTCAGGATCAGGTTGATCATCGGCTCGTAGACGGCCGAAAGCCGATGCTCCGGGATCTCGCCCTGGACCATCGCAACACGGGGAATTCCCGTTTCCGTGCGCCGGTTTTCCGCCGTCGACGCCAGAGCGCGCAGTTCCTGAAGTTGCTTTTCCATGGAGGCGACCGTGGCATGTCAGGACCGCCTCCGCAACAGGGAAGCAGAAATAGGCAAGCTTCGGAGAGGAATAGGTGAGCGGGCGAGATGGCGCAGGCCTAGCTTCAGGGCACAGCAAACGGACAGGGAAACAGCCATGAAGATCGTCATCGTCACCGGAGGAAGCCGGGGTCTCGGAGCCAGCACAGCCATCGAATGCGCAGCTAAGGGAATGGGCGTCGTCGTGACCTACAACAGCAACCCTGCAAAGGCGCAGGATGTCGTGAAGACGATCATGGGGAACGGCGGCAAGGCCGTTGCCCTAAAACTCGACGTCGGCGATACCGGCGCGTTCCCGGCGTTTCGTGATGCTGTTGCATCGGAACTGCAGTCCGTCTTCGGCCGGGACGACTTCGATTATCTCGTCAACAATGCCGGATACGGCCTCTTCAATCCGATAGCCACGGTGACGGAAGATCAGTTCGATGGCCTCTTCAACGTGCACCTCAAGGGGCCGTTCTTCCTGACCCAGATCCTGCTGCCGCTGATGGCGGACGGTGGCCAGATCATCAACATCACCAGCGCGACCACGCGCGTGGCGACTGCAGGCGTCGCCCCCTATGCCTCATTCAAGGGTGGTCTGGAAGTCCTGACCCGCTACATGGCCAAGGAGTTCGGCCAGCGACGCATCCGGGCGAACTCGATCGCGCCCGGCGCAATCCGCACCGAACTCGGCGGCGGCCTGAACGACGAGTTCGAGGCGATGCTTGCAGGCCAGACCGCACTCGGCCGCGTCGGCGAGCCTGAAGAGATCGGTGGCGTCGTCGCCAGCCTTCTGTCTTCCGAGAACCGCTGGATCAACGCCCAGAACATCGAGGTCGCGGGCGGCTACATCATCTGAACGAAGGAAAGCAACATGCTCGACCATGTCTTCATTTCCGTCAGCGACATCGATCGCTCGATCGCCTTCTACGAGGCGGCGCTGGCCCCACTCGGCATCGTTCACGCCCATGACTACGAGGGGAAGAACGGCCCACCCGGCCATCCGGATCTGAAAGGGTTCGGCGCGAACGGCCGGGTATTCTTCTGGCTCCGCGAAGGCGTGGTCGAAGGCCACGCAGTCCATATCGGCTTCGTCGCCGATGGCACCTCTGAGGTCGACGCAGCTTTCGCCGCCGCCATGATGGCAGGCGCCTCGGAAATTCATCCACCGGGAGCACAGCTCCACTACGACCCCCGCTATTACGCCGCCCAGGTTCGCGACCCGGACGGCTACAGTCTCGAATTCGTCTACAAGGAATGGCAGCACTGACATGACCAAACTGATGATCTACGGCGCGACCGGCTATACCGGCCGCATGGCAGCCGAGCATGCGAAGAAAGCAGGCACGCCGCTTGTTCTCGCCGGCCGCAACGAAGCGACCCTCTCCAAGCTCTCTGCAGAACTCGGCGTCGAATACCGCATATTTAGTCTCGACGATGCTGCAGCGATCGATACCTCCCTAATCGGCATCTCCGTCCTCCTAAACTGCGCCGGTCCGTTTATGCGTACTGCCGATGCACTGATGAAGGCGTCTATCCGCAACGGTGCGCACTATCTCGACACCGCCGCCGAACTCGACAGCTATCGTCTGGCCGAGACTTTGGACGACGACGCGAAGGCTGCAGGTGTCATGCTCATGCCGGGTGGCGGCGGTAGTGTCGCCATGCTTGGCAGTCTCGCGGGACATGCGGTGTCGCGTGTGAACGACCCTCGCAAGATCGGTATCGCGCTGCATGTGGCGGGCGGACTGTCACGCGGATCGGCGATCAGCGCCATGGAGAACGTCACCGTCGAGACCCTCGCGCGGGTGGACGGCAAGCTTGTCGCCATCGCCGCCGACGGAATTCGGAAATTCGACTTCGGCAAGGGTGCGGTCGATTGCTTCCCGGTGACGTTGCCCGATCTCATCACCATCTGGCGCGCGACGGGCATTCCCAACGTCGAGACCTTCGTGCATGTCACCGGCGATGGTTTTCCGCAGGGTGACCTCTCGAGGCTCCCTGATGGCCCGAGTGAAGAGGAGAGGCTGACGAACCGCTACCAGGCGTCCGTCGAAGTCACCGGCGCGGATGGGAAGGTCACCCATTCCGTCCTCGATACGGTCAACGGCTACACGTTCACGGCGATGGCGGCAGCAGAGGCCGGCCGGCGCGTCATTGGCGGTGAAGTCCGTCCCGGTTTTCAGGCTCCCGCGGCCCTGTTCGGAAGCGGCTTCGCGCAGACCATTGCCGACACCTCGATCAGCGATGTCTGAGGAACCCGGCACCATGCAAAAGCTCGTCGAAACCTTCATCGCGACCGCCAATGCCTTCGACGTCGAAGGAGCATTGTCCCTGTTCGCAACCGACGCCGTCATCGACGATATCTCGGTCGGCGACGCCTTCGTTGGCCACACTGGTGTCCGCCAATACCTTGAGCGGTTTTTCGTAGGCTACAACACCAGAAGCAAGCTGCTGTCCATGGAAGAACTGGACACCTTCCATTCCAGCGTCAGGCTCGATTTCACCGGCGATTTCGGACACGAGATCGGCATCCTGAAGATCGCGATCAATGCCACCGGCCTGATCGAGCGCATCGACGCCGATCTCGAATAACAGATCCCACCAATCCTATCGAACCAGAAACATTGGCGCGCAACGCGCCGATGCCGGGGAAGTTATGCGTTCCGCAGGCCTCCGGCACAACAAGGAGCACGTTTATGACCCTATCGCCATCGTTCGCACAGGACGCAGCGGACCGTCTCGCTGTCGTCGAGGCTCTCGATCGCTTCGCCGCAGGTATCGATCTCCGCGACAACAATCTCCTCGCCTCATCGCTGGCGGAGAACGCCATCTCCGACTTCCGGCCGGCTGCCGCCAAGGCCGGCTTCGAATATCCTGTTATCGAAGGCCGAGACTTCATCGTCTCGGCGCTGACGACATCACTCGCCAACCTGGACACCACGCATTCCGTCAACAATCCGCGGGTCACGATCGATGGCGACACGGCACGCATGGATGTTCTGGTCGAAGCACAGCACGTTCCTCGCAGCGATCCCTCGCGTCACTATCTGATGAAGAACCGCTACGATGTAGAACTCAAGAGGAACGGCGATTTCTGGGTCATCACCCGCAACACGGTCGACAATATCTGGCGCTCCGGCGACATCGGAGTTCTTTCCGGCATCTAGCCTCCCCTATAGGTGCCCAAGGAGGGCGGCGAGAGACTTTGTCTCCGCCGCCTATTAGCCTATGGCTGCGGGGTAACGCGATGACCGCAATTGGCAGCAAAGCCACCGCGCGCTGGCTTGGTGGCGTCTGAGACCGAACTCCGCGATTTTCGGCCGGCACACAAAATGTCGCAGCGGAATCACCGGTCATCGGGATCAAAGTTTGATCTATGTCAAAGCTGCCGCGCGGGGGGCGACATAGCTTCCGGGGATGCGCCAGAAAACATTCATATCACGAAATTTTCGCCGGTTTGTCGCACCTCTTGCGCTGCTTCCTCTCAGTGGTTGCAATATGGTGGTGATGAACCCAACGGGGGATATCGCTCTTCAGGAGCGTAACCTCATCCTCGTCGCGCTCGGCATGATGCTTCTCGTCGTCATTCCGGTGTTGACCCTGATCGTGGTCTTCGCGTTCCGATACCGCAAGGGTCGAGCGCCCGAGAAGTATGATCCGAACTTCACCCATTCTGCACCGATCGAAGTGGTGGTCTGGTCGATCCCGCTCCTGATCATCGCGTGTCTCGGCGTGGTCACCTGGATCACGACGCACAGCCTCGATCCCTTCCGCCCTCTCGACCGCATTTCCGCCGACAAGCCGCTGGCCAAGGACCACAAGCCTCTCGATATCCAGGTCGTCGCCATGGATTGGAAGTGGCTCTTCATCTATCCCGAACAAGGCATCGCGACCGTCAACGAGTTGGCCCTCCCGGTCGATGTCCCCGTACGTTTCTCCATCACCTCGACCAACCAGTTCAACACATTCTCGGCGCCGACGCTGGCGGGCATGATCTATGCGATGCCGGGCATGAAATCGATGCTGCACGCCGTGCTCAACGCGCCGGGCGACAGCTGGGGCTATTCGGGCAACTACACCGGCGCCGGCTATTCCGACATGCGGTTCAAGCTGCACGGTGTCGATCAGGCGGGGTTCGACCAATGGGCCGCGGGGATAAAGGCCGCCGGCGAGACGCTGTCGACCGATCGTTACGTCGAACTGGACAAGCCGAGCGAGAAGGTGCCCGTCATGCACTTCTCCACCGTCGCCTCCGGTCTCTTTGATCGCGTTCTCAACCGTTGCGTGGTCGCCGGCACCGAATGCGCCGCCGACATCATGAAGAAGGATCGCGCGCTTGATCGCGACAATGGCGGCATGTTTGCGCCGCCGCGCATGGATCACTCAGCCATGCAGTCAAGCGAGGGGCAGATGAGCCAGGGCATGCCATCCATGAGCCACACCTCGACATCCGGCGACGTCACCGCCGCCGTTCCGGCCGCTCATGACCACACCAACACCGGCACCAACAATGGCGCGCTCGCCGCGCCTGAACAGCAGGGTTCCAATGCAAGACCATAGCTTCACCACGACAGTCTTCGGGCGGCTTACGCTCGAATCGCTGCCGATCCACGAGCCGATCCTTGTCGGCACTTTCATCGCGGTCGCCGCGCTCGGTCTGATCGTCGTCGCAGCACTCACCTATTTCCGGCTCTGGGGCTATCTCTGGAAGGAGTGGTTCACCTCCGTCGATCACAAGAGGATCGGCATCATGTATATCGTGCTTGCGATCATCATGCTGCTGCGCGGCTTCTCGGATGCCGTGATGATGCGCCTGCAACAGGCCGTTGCTTTCGGTGGCAACGAGGGCTTCCTGCACTCGAGCCACTACGACCAGATCTTCACCGCCCACGGGACGATCATGATCTTCTTCGTGGCGATCCCGCTGGTCGTCGGCATCGTCAACTTCGTCATGCCGCTGCAGATCGGCGCGCGCGACGTCGCCTTCCCCTACCTGAACAACCTCAGCTTCTGGCTGACGGTCGCGGGTTCGGTACTGGTGATGATCTCGCTGTTCGTCGGCGAATTCGCACGCACCGGCTGGCTGTCCTATGCGCCGCTGGCGGAAAAGGCCTTCAGTCCGGATACCGGGGTCGACTATTATCTATGGTCGCTCGAAATCGCCGGCATCGGCACCACGCTCTCGGCCGTCAACATGGTCGCAACCGTCATCAAGATGCGCGCGCCCGGCATGAGCCTGATGAAGATGCCCGTCTTCACCTGGACCGCGCTTTGCAGCAACGTTCTCGCCATCGCCATCTTCCCGGCACTGACTGCAGCCTTCTTCCTGCTGCTGCTCGACCGCTATCTCGACACCGCCTTCTTCATCAATGATCTCGGCGGCAACGCGATGCTCTACTGGAACATGGTGTGGATGTGGGGTCACCCCGAGGTTTACGTTCTGATCCTGCCGGCCTTCGGCATCTATTCGGAAATCACCTCGACCTTCACCGGCAAGCGTCTGTTCGGCTATGGCTCGATGGTCTACGCCACTGTCGTCATCACCATTCTCTCGTATCTCGTCTGGCTGCACCACTATTTTACCATGGGATCGGGTGCGAGCGTCAACGCCTTCTTCGGGATCGCCACGATGGTGATCGCCATTCCGACCGGGGCCAAGGTGTTCAACTGGCTGTTCACGATGTTCCGCGGCGAAATCCGCTTCGAACTGCCGATGATGTGGGTCGTCGCCTTCATGCTGACCTTCGTGGTCGGTGGTATGACGGGCGTTCTGCTCGCCGTACCGGCTGCCGACTTCGTGCTGCACAACTCGCTGTTCCTGGTGGCGCATTTCCACAACACCATCATCGGCGGCGTCGTCTTCGGTCTCTTCGCCGGCATGACCTACTGGTTCCCGAAGGCCTTCGGCTTCAAGATGGACGAGTTCTGGGGCAAGGTTGCCTTCTGGGGCTGGGTCATCGGCTACTGGGTCGCCTGGACGCCGATCTACATCGTCGGCCTGATGGGCACCACCCGCCGCGTCAACCACTTCGACGATCCGACGCTGCAGCCTTACTTCGTCATCGCGCTGATCGGCGCCGTGATCATCCTCATCGGTGTGCTCGGCTTCGTCATGGCGATCGTCATGGGCATCGTGAAGCGCAACAAGCTGCGGGATGTCACCGGCGACCCGTGGGGCGGCCGTACGCTGGAATGGTCGACGACTTCGCCTCCGCCTGCCTATAACTTCGCGATCACGCCCGTCGTCTATGAACTCGACGCCTGGCAGGACATGAAGGAGCATGGCTACAAGCATCCGACCGAAGGCTTCCGCCCTGTCCACATGCCGCGCAACACCGCCACCGGCGTCGTGGTTGCGGCACTGGCCACGGCACTTGGCTTCGGCATGATCTGGTACATGTGGTGGCTGGCCGCCATCAGCTTCGCCGGCATCCTCGTCGTCTCGATCGTCCACACCTTCAACTACAGCCGCGATCACTACATCCCGGCCGATGCGATCGCGCTTACCGAAGGCAAGCGTGCGCAGCAGCCGGCAGCGAGGGCCTGACATGACCATCCAACTCGTCAACAAGGACGCCCAGCGCGTCTATCACCTGCCCGAAGCCGAGGAGCATTATCACAGTGGCGGCGCCACGATGCTCGGCTTCTGGATCTACCTGATGAGCGATGCGCTGATCTTCGCCTCGCTGTTCGCCGTCTATGGAACGCTCAGCCGCAATTATGCGGGTGGGCCTCCGCCCCAGCACCTGTTCGAGCTGCCGCTGGTGGCGCTGAACACCGGCTTCCTGCTCGCATCGTCGATCGTCCTTTCGATCGGCATGCAAGCGATGGCCGCCGGCCGTACGGCGCAGATGTGGCGGCTGCTCGCCGTCACCGGCGTGCTCGGCGCGGCGTTCCTCTGCGTGGAACTCTACGAGTTCTCGTCGTTGATCGCCGAGGGTGCCACGCCGCAACGCAGTGCCTTCCTGTCGGCCTTCTTCACGCTTGTGGGTACGCACGGCCTGCACGTGTTGTTCGGCCTGATCTGGCTGGTGACACTTCTGGTGCAGATCGCCCAGCGCGGACTGAATGAGGACAACAAGCGTCGCCTGATGTGCCTGTCGATGTTCTGGCACTTCCTCGACATCATCTGGATCGGCGTCTTCACCGTCGTCTACCTGTTTGGAGCACTTCGTTGAGCACACATCATCACACCGAGCCCGCTCACGGCAGCAAGGGCAGCATCTGGACCGGCTCGATCCTGTCGATCATTCTGACGGTCATTCCGTTCTGGCTGGTCATGTCCGGGGCGCTGGAAAATGCCACGGCGACCACCGTGATCATCTTCGCGCTGGCCATCGCGCAGATCATCGTCCACGTCGTCTGCTTCCTGCATGTCGACAGCCGCGCGGAAAACGGCTGGACGCTGATCGCCTTCATCTTCACGGCCATCATCGTGGTCATCACGATCGTCGGCACCGTCTGGGTCATGTACAACATGAACGTGAACATGATGCCGATGAGCACGGGCGAAATGAGCAATATGTAATTGAGGAATGCGCGCCGCTCGGCTGGGGGCGGCGTCATGAGGATAGGCCCGGTGATTTCGATCACCGGGCCTATCGGCGTTTGAGAGTTAGGATGCGAGGCATGCCAGGAAGCCGTCGACGTCCTTTTCCTCTGTCGCGAAGCTGGTGACGAGGCGGATCAGGATCTCATCAGTGCCGACGAGATCAGGCGTGGCTGAGGGGATCGGCCATTCGTAGAATTTCGCGCCCTTGTCTTCGGCGGTCTTTCCGGCGCTCTTCTTTATAATGGCGAAGACTTCGTTCGACGACGTCGACCAGGCAAGGCGGGCGGAGTTGCTGGCGCCGATGCCTGCGCGCAGGCGATCGGCCATGCCGTTGGCGTGGCCGGCGAGATCGAGCCAGAGACCGTTGTCCAGATAGGCGTCGAACTGTGCGGCAATGAAGCGCGACTTGGAGAAGAGCTGGGCGGCGCGCTTGCGGATGAAGGGCATCTCCTTTGCCTTTTCAGGATCGAAGACGACGATCGCCTCGGCGCACCAGCAGCCGTTCTTGGTGCCGCCGAAGGAGAGGATGTCGACGCCGCGCTTCCAGGTCATCTCGGCCGGGCTTGCACCAAGCGCCACCAGCGCATTGGCGAAGCGGGCGCCATCCATGTGGAGCGGCAGCTTGCGCGTCTTGCAGATCGCGGAGATGGCGTCGATCTCGTCGAGCGAGTAGACGGTGCCGATCTCGGTCGCCTGGGTGATGGTGACCGCCGTCGCTCGGCCATGATGAACAGCGTTTTCGGGGTAGGCGGCAATCGCCTTGGAGAGCTTCGCCGGATCGATCTTGCCCAATTCGCCATCGACGGGGGACAGGCGCGCCTGGCTGAAGAAATCGGGGGCGCCGCATTCGTCGGCGATCACATGGGCTTCGGCGTGACAGAAGGTGATGCCGCCGGGGCGCTGGACGCTTGCGAGCGACAACGAGTTGGCGGCCGTTCCCGTCGCCACGAAGAAGACGGAGACCTCGCGCTCGAAGATCTCGGCGAAGCGGGCCTCGACGCGGCGGTCGAGATCGCTGGTGCCGTAAGCGGCGGCGAAACCGGCGGATTCCTGCAGCAGGCGCTCGGCGATGGAACGGTGGGCGCCAGCCCAGTTGTCGGAAGCGAAAATCATGAGAAAAACCTGGAAGATATGGAGGTGGGGGCTGGTTCGCAGCGGAGCTTAATCCAAAGCTTCACTGGATCAAGCAATCGAGGCGGGACCCATCACAAAAATTGAATTCCGCAATCAACATACAATATGGAACGAAACGGCGTAATTTTATGTCGCGCTGCCGATCAATTTGGCAATCTTCCGTCGTTAATTGACGTTTTTTTAATCCATGGCCCTTGCGGAGCTGTCACGTTTCTGGCATAGAACCGATGAATTAGGACAGGGTTGCTGTCCTATTTTGGCCGCTAAGGCCGAAGAGGCGCCAAAAGACCTTACACTCGTTGGGTTTCACGCTATAGTTTCCCGAGCGCGGACGAGTTTCCTCGCGCGGGACGCATGGCAGGCGCGGAGCGCAACGGCTGCTTTGTCGGGAAAGGCTTTGCCTTCCCGGGGAAAGCCTGCCGCCGGCGACCGGATCTTCGATAATGCAACAGCGCTGTCATGCGCCGAACCTAAGATCAGGGTCGGTGTGCGACGAAGAGCCGCCCGCACAGTAGCGGGCTCTGACAGGAGGCAAAACGATGACGAAGAACACGCCATCCACGGGTATTGACCAGTTCGCAGCAGCAGACATGCGCGCGGTGGCCAATACGCGCAAACCTGCCACCGGTCTGCCGGCCAAACAGGGGCTTTACGACCCACGCAACGAACATGATGCCTGTGGCGTCGGCTTCGTCGCGCATATGAAGGGCCAGAAGTCGCACCAGATCGTCAAGGACGGTCTCTTCATTCTCGAGAACCTGACGCACCGCGGTGCTGTCGGCGCCGACCCGCTGATGGGTGATGGTGCTGGTATTCTCGTGCAGATTCCCGATCGCTTCTTCCGCGAGGAAATGGCCAAGCAGGGCATCACCCTGCCGAAGGCCGGCGAATATGGCGTCGGCCATATCTTCATGCCGCGCGACGAAAAGCAGATCGCACATTTCAAGAAGGTGATGCAGGACGTCATCTCCGAAGAGGGCCAGGTTCTCATCGGCTTCCGTGATGTGCCCGTCGACAACTCGTCGCTGTCGAAGGCGCCGGATATTGCCGCGACCGAACCGCATCACTGTCAGATCTTCATCGGTGCGGGCGATAGCGCCGCGACCACCGATGAATTCGAACGCCGCCTGTTCACGCTGCGCAAGGTGATCTCGAACCGTATCTATGACGAGTTCGACGGCGAGGAGAGCCACTTCTATCCGGTGTCGCTGTCGTCCTCGACGATCGTCTACAAGGGCATGTTCCTGGCCTATCAGGTCGGCGCCTATTATACGGACCTGTCGGACCCGCGTTTTGAGTCCGCGGTCGCGCTCGTGCACCAGCGCTTCTCGACCAACACCTTCCCGTCCTGGAAGCTGGCGCACCCTTACCGCATGGTCGCCCATAACGGCGAAATCAACACGCTGCGCTCCAACGTCAACTGGATGGCGGCGCGCCAGGCATCGGTGTCTTCGCCGCTCTTCGGCGAGGATATCTCCAAGCTCTGGCCGATCTCCTATGAAGGTCAGTCGGACACGGCCTGTTTCGACAACGCGCTCGAGTTCCTCGTGCGCGGCGGCTACTCCATGGCGCATGCCGTGATGATGCTGATCCCGGAAGCCTGGGCTGGCAACCAGTCGATGTCGAAGGAGCGCAAGGCGTTTTACGAATACCACGCAGCCCTGATGGAGCCGTGGGACGGTCCGGCCGCCGTCTGCTTCACCGATGGCAAGCAGATCGGCGCGACGCTCGACCGTAACGGCCTGCGTCCCGCCCGTTACCTCGTCACCGACGATGATCGGATCATCCTTGCTTCCGAAGCGGGTACGCTGCCGGTGCCGGAAGAAAGCATCGTCAAGAAGTGGCGCCTGCAGCCCGGCAAGATGCTGCTGATCGACATGGAAAAGGGCAAGATCGTCTCCGACGAGGAGCTGAAGACCGAGCTCGCGACCAAGCATCCCTATCGCAGCTGGCTCGATCGCACGCAGCTGATCCTCGAGGAGCTGAAGCCGGTGGAGCCGCGCGCGCTGCGCCGCGACGTGTCGCTGCTCAACCGCCAGCAGGCCTTCGGCTACACCACCGAAGACACCAAGATCCTGATGTCGCCGATGGCGACGACGGGCCAGGAAGCCGTGGGTTCGATGGGCACCGATACGCCGATCTCGGCCATGTCGGAAAAGTCGAAGCTGCTCTACACCTATTTCAAGCAGAACTTCGCGCAGGTCACCAACCCGCCGATCGATCCGATCCGCGAAGAGCTGGTCATGAGCCTGGTGTCCTTCATCGGCCCGCGCCCGAACATTCTCGACCACGAGGGTGCGGCCAACGCCAAGCGCCTGGAAGTACGTCAGCCGATTCTTACCAATGGCGATCTCGAAAAGATCCGCTCGATCGGTCACACGGAAGACCGCTTCGACACCAAGACGCTCGACTTCACCTATGACGTGGAGCGTGGCGCCGAAGGCATGCCTGAGATGCTCGACCGCCTCTGCGAGCGCGCGGAAGCGGCCGTCAAGGGCGGCTACAACATCATCGTGCTCTCCGACCGCCAGATCGGACCGGATCGCATCGCGATCCCGGCGCTGCTCGCGACGGCCGCCGTGCATCATCACCTGATCCGCAAGGGTCTCAGAACCTCGGTCGGTCTTGTCGTCGAGACCGGCGAGCCGCGCGAAGTGCACCACTTCTGTCTTCTCGCCGGTTACGGCGCGGAAGCGATCAACCCGTACCTGGCCTTCGATACGCTGCTCGACATGCATGCCAAGGGCGAGTTCCCGAAGGAAGTGGACGCGTCCGAAGTCGTCTACCGCTACATCAAGGCGGTCGGCAAGGGCATCCTCAAGGTCATGTCGAAGATGGGCATCTCGACCTATCAGTCCTATTGCGGCGGCCAGATCTTCGATGCGATCGGCCTGCAGCAGGAACTGGTCGACAAGTATTTCTTCGGCACCGCGACGATGATCGAGGGCGTCGATCTGAAGGCGATTTCCGAAGAGACCGTTGCCCGCCACAACTCCGCTTTCGGCAAGGATCCGCTGCTCGCGACCACGCTCGATATCGGCGGCGAATATGCTTACCGCATGCGCGGCGAAAGCCATGCCTGGACGCCGGATGCTGTCGCCACGCTGCAGCACGCCGTTCGCGGCAACTCCGAGGATCGCTACCGCGAGTTCGCCGAGATGGTGAACACGTCGGCGCTGCGCATGAACACCATTCGCGGCCTGTTCAAGATCAAGAGCGCCGAGCAGATCGGGCGGAAGCCCGTCTCGCTCGATGACGTCGAGGCTGCGGTCGAGATCGTCAAGCGTTTCTCGACCGGGGCCATGTCCTTCGGCTCCATCAGCCGCGAGGCGCATACGACGCTGGCGATTGCGATGAACAAGATCGGCGGCAAGTCCAACACGGGTGAGGGCGGCGAAGAGAGTGACCGCTACTTCCCGCTGCCGGATGGTTCGGCGAACCCTGAACGCTCGGCGATCAAGCAAATCGCATCGGGACGCTTCGGTGTGACGACGGAATATCTCGTCAACGCCGATATGCTGCAGATCAAGGTTGCGCAGGGTGCCAAGCCCGGCGAAGGCGGACAGCTGCCCGGCCACAAGGTCGATGCGACGGTCGCCAAGACCCGCCACTCGACGCCGGGTGTCGGCCTGATCTCGCCGCCGCCGCACCACGACATCTACTCGATCGAAGATCTGGCGCAGCTGATCTACGACCTGAAGAACGTCAACCCGACGTCGGATGTTTCGGTCAAGCTCGTCTCGGAAGTCGGCGTCGGCACGGTTGCCGCCGGCGTTGCCAAGGCGCGCGCCGACCACATCACGGTCTCCGGCTTCGACGGCGGCACCGGCGCATCGCCGCTGACCTCGCTGAAGCATGCCGGCTCTCCGTGGGAAATCGGCCTTGCCGAAACGCAGCAGACGCTGGTTTTGAACGGCCTTCGTTCGCGCATCGCGCTGCAGGTCGATGGTGGCCTGAAGACCGGCCGCGACGTCATCATCGGTGCGCTTCTCGGCGCCGACGAATTCGGCTTCGCGACCGCTCCCGTCATCGCCGCCGGCTGCATCATGATGCGCAAGTGCCACCTGAACACCTGCCCTGTTGGCGTTGCCACCCAGGATCCCGTCCTGCGCAAGCGCTTCAAGGGTACGCCGGAGCACGTCATCAACTACTTCTTCTTCGTCGCCAACGAAGTGCGTGAAATCCTGGCCTCGCTCGGCTTCACCAAGTTCGATGACATCATCGGCGCTTCGGAGCTGCTCGAAAAGGACGAGATGCTGGCGCACTGGAAGTCCAAGGGTCTCGACTTCAGCCGCATCTTCCACAAGGTCGAGGCGCCGAAGGAAGCTACCTACTGGACGACGCGCCAGAAGCACCCGATCGACGACATTCTCGATCGCAAGATGATCGCCGAAGCGGAGCCTGCGCTCGCGTCGAAGACGCCTGTCAGCTTCGAAGTCGACATCAAGAACGTCGACCGTTCGGCGGGCGCGATGCTGTCGGGTGAGGTGGCCAAGCGCTACAACCACCGCGGCCTGAAGGAAGACACGATCAACGTGACGCTTCGCGGCACGGCCGGACAGTCGTTCGGCGCGTTCCTGGCGCGCGGCGTGACCTTCAAGCTGATCGGCGACGGCAACGACTATGTCGGCAAGGGTCTCTCGGGCGGCAAGATCATCGTGCGTCCGCCGGAAAACTCGAAGATCATCGCTGAGGACTCGATCATCGTCGGCAACACGGTGCTCTACGGCGCGACCGAGGGCGAGTGCTACTTCCGCGGTGTCGCGGGCGAGCGTTTCGCGGTGCGCAACTCCGGCGCCATCGCCATAGTCGAAGGCGTGGGCGACCACGGCTGCGAATACATGACGGGTGGCGTGGTGGTCGTGCTCGGCGAGACGGGCCGCAACTTCGCGGCCGGCATGTCGGGTGGCGTCGCCTATGTTCTCGACGAGAGCGGCGATTTCGCCAAGCGCTGCAACATGGCGATGGTCGAGCTCGAACCGGTTCCCGAAGAGGACGACCTGATGGAGAAGCTGCATCACCATGGCGGCGATCTCGCGCACAAGGGCCGCGTCGACGTTTCCGGCGACATGACCCGCCACGACGAGGAACGCCTCTACCAGTTGATCTCCAACCACCTGCACTACACGGAATCCACCCGTGCCAAGCAGATCCTGGACAACTGGGCGGAGTATCGTCCGAAGTTCCGCAAGGTCATGCCGGTCGAATACCGCCGCGCGCTCGAGGAAATGGAGCGCAGCCGGATGGGGGTCGCTGCGGAATAACAACACCGACATATCCGCCACGTGCCAATCGTGCGTGGCGGATACCGAAATATCTCGATGACCCATGGCGACTGCGCCGACAGCAATCCTGTCACAGTCTCATGGACGGTTCTCAAGGGGATATGTTCTAATGACGGTTCAGCAATTTGCCCCGGTTAACGGGACTGAAAACAGACAACTGGCTGCGGTGAGGCGGTCATGAGTGTAAGGGAAGACAGCAGCATGGGTAAGGTAACAGGGTTTCTGGAAATCGACCGGCAGGTGGCGAAGTATCAGCCGGCGTCGGACCGTATCCGGCATTTCCGCGAATTCACGATCCCGATGTCGGACCCGGAAGTGCAGAAACAGGCCGCGCGCTGCATGGACTGTGGCATTCCCTATTGCCATGGCCCGACCGGCTGTCCCGTGCACAACCAGATCCCCGACTGGAACGATCTGGTCTACAACAACAACTGGGAAGCAGCGATCCAGAACCTGCATTCGACCAACAACTTCCCTGAGTTCACCGGCCGCGTCTGCCCCGCGCCTTGCGAGGAAGCGTGCACGCTGAACCTCGAGGATGCGCCGGTCGCCATCAAGACCGTCGAGCAGGCGATCGCCGACAAGGCCTATGAGCTTGGCTTCATCCGGCCGCAACCGGCTGCCGTTCGTACCGGCAAGAAGGTGGCGATCATCGGTTCGGGCCCTGCCGGCATGGCGGCGGCGCAGCAGCTTGGCCGCGCCGGCCACGAGGTGCATGTCTATGAGCGTGAATCCAAGCCCGGCGGCCTGCTGCGCTACGGCATTCCCGACTTCAAGATGGAGAAGAACTTCATCGATCGCCGCGTCGAGCAGATCTCGGGCGAGGGCGTGACCTTCCATTGCGGCGTCAATGTCGGCGTCGATCTCAAAGTCGAGCAGCTGATCGCCGATCACGACGCCGTTCTTTACTGCGGCGGTTCGGAAACGCCGCGCGAAGCCGGCATTCCGGGCTTCGACCTTGCCGGCGTCCACGATGCGATGCCTTACCTCGTTCAGCAGAACAAGCGCGTCGGCCGTGAAAACATCGACAGCGTCGGCTGGGCATCGGACCCGATCCTCGCCGGCGCCAAGCATGTCGTCGTCGTCGGTGGCGGTGACACCGCTTCGGACTGCGTCGGCACGGCGTTCCGCCAGGGTGCCGTCAAGGTCACCCAGCTCGACATCCGTCCGCAGCCGCCGGAAAAGGAAGACAAGCTCGCGGTCTGGCCGTTCTGGGCCACCAAGATGCGCACCTCTTCCAGCCAGGCCGAGGGTGCTGTCCGCGAATTCCAGGTCGCGACGCTCGAATTCGTCGGCGAAGACGGCGTCCTCACCGGCGTCAAGTGCTGCGAAGTCGACGAGCGCCGCAAGCCGATCGCCGGCACGGAGTTCATCATCAAGGCAGACCTCGCCTTCATCGCCATCGGCTTCAGCGGCCCGTTCACCACGAGCGTGCTCAAGGAACTCGACGGCAAGCTGACGCTCAACACCGACCGCCGCGGCTCGACCAACGTCGTCGCCAACGACAAGGATTACAAGACCTCGGTCGACAAGTTCTGGACGGCGGGCGATGTGCGCCGCGGTCAGTCGCTGGTCGTCTGGGCGATCCGCGAGGGACGCCAGGCGGCACGCGCGATCGACGAGGCGCTGATGGGCTCGACGGTTCTGCCGCGCTAAGCGGACGGGACGTTCGGATTGATTTTGGCTCGGGGCTGCGCTTTCGCGGCCCCGAGCTTTTTTGTGCCTTGTGCAGCTACATACCGAGAAAGTCTATCTGGCGGCGGGCGCGTCAGTTCGGCGAGTATGGACGGACTGTTTGTTGTACGGGGGTCAATGAATATGTCTGTTCGATCTGTCATCAGCATTGTCGCGGCCTTCTTGTGCGTCGTGGCATCGCCGGCAGGGGCCTGGGAGCGCGCCGGCTATGTCAATTATCCGGCGACGGCGAAGTGCCTGAGCGAGAACATGTGCCTGCTGGTCAGTTGCCCGGCCGTGGGTGCGCCGAGCTTCGAGATGGTGATCTACGAGCACGGCAAGGCGACCGGTGAGCCGTTCGACATCATCATCGATGGCCGCACGTTCACCTTCAATCTGCCGGAGCGCGGCGCCCACGATCTTTATCGCTGGCCGCTTGCCGATGATTTCGCCGACGCGCTTCAGAAGGGGAGCCGGGCGACGCTGGCTTTCGATCCGGTCGGGCTGCCCTATGCGTTTTCGCTGCGCGGAAGTGGGGCTGCGGTGCGGCGGGTGCTTTCCGGCTGCGGATCGTCGACCGCGCCTGTGGTCGCTGCGGCGGCAGCGAGCGGGCGTCTCTCCGGCCTGAGCCCCGAGACGGATTGCCAGGTGGCCACGACGACGGGCGAGGTTGTGGACCTGACGATGAGGGCCTCCGGGCAGGCGATCGAAGGCTTCCAGTTCAAGGACAAGCGCGGCACCGGCTACATCAACGTCGATCCGCCGGGGAATGCCAAGGTCATCCAGGCGAAGCTGATGACGATCATCGTTCCGGGTGCGAAGCTGAAGATCGAGGTGCATGGATGCGGAGCGGCTGCCAGCGTGGAGGTGTTGTCGGCGGTCGAGGTGATCGAGTAGGGCCGGCACGGGACGTCTCCGTCCCGCCGGGCGGTTTGTTTGCGCCATGGTCAACCGCGATGCGGCGATCTATGGTGCGCGGGCCATCGCTTCGCATGGCTATGGGGCAAGGAACAACACCGGATGCCATCGACCGAACTGCTGATCACCTTCTTCGCCACGACGGCGCTCTTTGCTTATATTCCCGGGCCGGCCATGCTTTACGCCGCCGCCCAGACGCTGGCGCGCGGACGACGCGCGGGGTTCATGGCGACGCTCGGCATCCATGTCGGCTGCTATGTGCATGTGATCGCGGCCGCCGCCGGCCTGTCGATCATCTTTCATGCGGTGCCGGTACTCTATATGGCGGTGAAGCTCGCGGGCGCGGCCTATCTGGTCTGGCTCGGCATCTCGCTGTTTCGCAGCAAGTCTCAAGGGGAAACGACGCTCGCTGTCATCGATCCGAAATCCGGCCGGCGGGCCTTTGTCGAAAGCATCTCGATCGAGGTGCTGAACCCGAAGACGGCGATCTTCTTCCTGGCCTTCCTGCCGCAATTCATCGATCCCGCCGCCAGCTTTCCGGTCTGGCTGCAATTCGTGCTGCTGGGCACGATCGTCAATTTCATCTTCTCGTCGGCCGATA
This sequence comes from Rhizobium sp. S163, assembly GCF_030380805.1. Taxonomy (NCBI): domain Bacteria; kingdom Pseudomonadati; phylum Pseudomonadota; class Alphaproteobacteria; order Hyphomicrobiales; family Rhizobiaceae; genus Rhizobium; species Rhizobium sp. S163. The sequence continues at coordinate 219,412 of NZ_JAUDSA010000036.1, forward strand.
TCGTCTGCGTGATGCTGGCGGGTGCCGTGGTTTCGAGGCTGAAGCGCTCGGGTTCGGCGCAGCGGCTGGTGCAGCGCGCGGGTGGCGGAATACTGATCGGCCTCGGGGCGCATCTGGCGCTGCAGCGGAGCTAATTGCTGCGATTGGTCGGCTCGGGACTGCCTGGCGCGGCCCCGAGCTGCAAGGTCGGTTTTTAGAGGCCCGCCTCGGCCATCCAGAGTTCGGCATCGGCGCCACCTGGAATACGCAGCGGCGCGGATGGATCGGTCGCGGCTCGCCACACGGCCTCGGCCACGTCGGCGGCATGGGTCACCGGGCCGGTATCGTCCTGCACGCTCTTGATGAACTGCTGAAGCATCGGCGCATAGTCGGCATCATCGAAGCCACGGAAATGGGGGCGGGCGTTTTCGCCGAAGCGCGTGGTTGGCGAGCGGCCGGGCAGAACGATATGCACGCGCACGCCGAACGGCTCCATCTCGACCGCCAAGGATTCCGTCAGCGCGTTCACCGCGGCCTTGCTGGCGCGGTAGACGCCGATAACCGGTAGCGTCTTCACCGTCACCGTCGAAGTGACGTTGATGACGACGCCCGCGCGGCGTTGGCGCATCTGCGGCACGACAGCCTGGACCATCGCCAAGGTGCCGATCGTGTTTGTCTCGAACAACGAGCGAACGGTCTCCGGCGCGGTGAGCTCGATGGGGGAAGGGGCTCCGAAGCCGGCGTTGTTGACAAGCACGTCGATATGACCGGCGGCGGCCACGGCCTCCGCGATGCTTTTGGGGTCGGTGACGTCGAGCGGCAGAACGCGCAGGCGTTCGGATGGCGGTAGCAGGTCGGGGTCGGGCTTGCGCATCGTCGCGATCACATCCCAGCCGCGGTCGAGAAAGAGTTTCGCGGTCTCCAGGCCAAAGCCGGACGAGCAACCGGTGATCAATATCGTGGGCATCTGCGTCTCCAATTGAAAAGGAATGATTGCAGGGTAGTGACCGCATGCGAGACTTGATATAGGCTGCAGTCTCCATTTCTTTAGCGATAGTCCTGATTGTGGCCGTTGATCCCCTTGCCGAAATCGTCACGCTGTTGCAGCCCGCAGCACGTTTCTCGAAGCTGGTCGAATGCGCCGGCCTCTGGCGGATTGAACGCGAGGCCACGGGCGAGCCCTTTTACTGCGCGGTCATCGAGGGGCGCTGTCGTGTGACATTCGGGGAGGAGCCGCCGTTCATTCTTGAGGCCGGCGACTTTGTCCTGGTGCCGGCCATGCGTGATCTCGTCAATGAGAGCATCGATGCGCCGCGCGATCTGCCCGCCGTCGTTCCGAAGCAGATGAGCGACGGTCGCTTCCGCGCGGGTCGTCTCGACGGGCCGCCGGATCTGCGCATGCGCATCGGGCATTGCAGCTTCGGTTCGCCGGATGCGGCGCTTCTGGTTTCGCTGCTGCCCGATGTCGTTGTCGTTCGCGGCGAACCGCGTCTGGCGACGCTGATGCAGTTGGTCGGCGAGGAAACACGCGAGCGGCGGCCGGGGCGGGAGCTGGTGCTTGAACGGTTGCTGGAGGTGCTGCTGATCGAGGCGCTCCGATCCGGCACGCAGCCGACGGGCGCGCCCGGGCTCAGCCGTGGTCTGGCGGATGAACGGCTGGCGGCGGCACTGCACGCGCTGCATGAACGGCCGGCCCATCCCTGGACCGTGGCGGATCTCGCAACCGAAGCGTCGCTCTCCCGATCGGCCTTCTTCGCTCGTTTCAGCCGTGTCGTCGGCCTGCCGCCGATGGAGTATCTGCTGGCCTGGCGCATGGCGCTTGCCAAGCAGCTGTTGCGCAGCCGTGAGTTGGCGATGGATGAGGTGGCGGAGCGCGTGGGTTATGGCTCGGCGAGCGCGTTCAGCGTCGCCTTCTCGCGATATGCGGGCGTGCCGCCGGCTCGGTATGCCCGCAGTCAGCCTCTGCTTGAGAGGTGATCGACCAGCACGCGCAGCTTCTGCGGCTGGCGGTGGCGGCGGGGGTAGTAGATGTAGAAGCCGTCGAAGGGCGGGCAGTAGGTTTCGAGAAGCGGCACGAGCTCGCCGCGCGCGATATAGGGCGCGAAGGTCTCGACCATGCCGAAGGTGATGCCGGCGCCCGAAGAGGCCATGCGCAGCATCATGCCCATGTCGTTGGTGGTCATGTCGGGGTCGACCGCGACATCGAAATCGCGGCCGTTTTCGGTGAATTCCCAGCGGTAGGGGGCGGTGTCCGGTCTCGGTCGCCAGCCGATGCAGACGTGATCGACGAGATCGCGGGGGTGTTGCGGCGCGCCGCGCCGGGCGATGTAATCGGGCGATGCGACGGCGCACTGGCACTGGGCTGACGAGACCGACACGGCCACCATGTCCTGCTCGATCACCTCGCCCAGCCGGATGCCGGCATCGAAGCCGGCCTCGACGATATCGAACTCGCCGTCGGTGATGGTGATATCCAGCCGCAGTTCCGGATATTTCGCCATGAAGCCTGCCAGCAGCGGGCCGGAGATGACGCGTTCGGCGATGGACGACACGGCGATGCGCAGCAGGCCGGATGGCCGCGCGCGGACCTCGCGCACGGCTTCGATCGCCTCCGCGACGCGGTTCGCAGGCTCCTTCACCAGGGATTGGAACAACTCGCCGGCTTCGGTCAGCCGCACGCTGCGCGTGGTCCGCTGGACGAGCGTGACGCCCAGCCGGTCTTCCAGCCGCTGCAGCGCCTGGCTGACGGCGGAGCGGGTCACGCCCAGGCGCTCGGCGGCGACGCGGAAATTGCGCGCTTCCGCGACGGCAAGGAAAACGGAGATGCCTTCGAACTGGTCGCTCATTGGTTAGAATTACTAACCAAGCTATCTCGGATTGGCAACTCGTTCGATGCCAATACCGCCCCTATCTCCCATCCCATGGCGAGACGGAAGAGCCGTCGCCTGCAATAGCATCGGCCCTGCGAGGCCGAAATGAGGAGAGAGATGATGAGCGATCACCCCTATGTCGGCATGTGGATCACCGATGATGGCCGGGTTCGGCACGAGCTTCTGGCGGACGGCCGATACGACGAGGCGCGCGGCAACCGCGAGAGCGCCTATCAGGGACGCTACGAGGTTCGTGGCGCTCACATCGATTACTGGGACGACACCGGCTTTACCGCCGACGGCGACTTCGTCGACCGCGACACGCTGCACCATGGCGGCATGATCCTGCGCCGGCGCTAAGGCTCAATAAAAGAATGGGCCGAGAGGCCCGGAAGGAGACGACATGACTGAGATTTCCCCCATCTGGTTCATCACCGGCGCTTCCTCGGGCCTCGGCCTCGCGCTCGCCGAAGCTGTTCTGGCGCGCGGCTGGCGGGCCGCTGTCACCGCGCGCAAGCCCGGTGCGCTCGACGATCTGGTCGCCCGCTACGGCGATCATGTGTTGCCGCTTGCGCTCGATGTGCGCTCCAGGGCATCGATCGACGAGGCAGTCGCTGCGGCTGAGACGCATTTCGGCGGCATCGACGTGCTGGTCAACAATGCCGGCTACGGCTATCTCGCGGCGATCGAAGAGGGCGATGATCAGGAAATCCGTGACCAGTTCGAGACCAATGTCTTCGGCCTGATCGCGGTGACCAAGCGGGTGCTCCCCGGCATGCGCGCGCGGCGTCGCGGCCATGTGTTCAACACGTCGTCGCTCGGTGGCCTCGTGGCGTTCGCGGCGACCGGCTATTACCACGCCACCAAGTTCGCGGTTGAGGGCTTGTCGGAATCGCTCTCGCACGAGGTGGCGCCTCTTGGTATCAAGGTCACCATTCTGGAACCGGGCGCGTTCCGCACCAATTGGGCTGGGAGTTCGATGATCGAATCGGCGAGCGTGATTGACGACTACGCCGAGACGGCGGGCAAGCGAAGGGCCGCGACCCGTGCAGTCTCCGGTAATCAGCCGGGCGATCCGGCGCGCGCCGCAGCCGCCGTCATTGCCGCCTATGAGGCGAAAGAGCCGCCGTTGCGCCTCCTGCTGGGCGCGCCGGCATTGAAGATCGCGCGCGAGCGGCTGGATGCGCTGCGGTCGAATTTCGATGCCTGGGCGGATGTGACGCTGAGTGCGGATTTTCCGAGCTGAACCAGTCAAGCTAAGAAGGAGAGAGGCGGGCGTGCGAGCGCCCGCTCTTACTTGACCGAGACCTCGGCCGTCGATTTGGCGGCGGGGCGGCTGTAATCGTCGACGCGGCCGGCCGGCGGCTTGGCCATCTCGCCGTCCTGCACCAGCTTGTCGCGCGGAGATTTCGTGGCGCTGACGGGAATGGCAGCGCCGCCGAGAAGGGCCGTTCCGCCGTCGAGGTTGGGGTCGGAGAGCGCGATCGGGTCGGTGTGATCGGCCGGGTTCGACGAGAGGCCGATCGCCAGCGCACTGCTGTTGTCGAGGCGCACGAGATCGGGGCTTGCCTGGGTGCCGAGAATGCGGCGGGCCGGCTTTTCGACGTAGAAGGCGATCTTGCGGCGGCCGGCATCGGTCATGTTGATGCCGTCGGAGGTGCGCAGGCGCACCTGTTGGCCGTTGATGTCGGAGCCGGTGACGATGAAGTCGCCGCTCTCGCTGACGAAGCCGTCCCAGATATCGACGAATTCGCCGCCGATCGATTCCACCTGCTTGCGGTAAACCTGGTTCATCTGCGCCGCATCCGCCATCATCGAAGGCGAATCGAAGGCCGGCAGGCCGACCCAGAGCAGCGGGATCTTCCTAGCCGTCACCGCCTTGCCGAAGGCGAGAACGCGGCGCTGGTATTCGGTGTACCAGCCATCGGTGCGGAACTTCTCCTTGCCGACATCGGTCACCATCTGCTGACGGTCGTTGGCGCCGAGCATGACGACGACCATGGCGGGCTTTGCCTCGTCCATGAATTTCGTCAGCTGCGTCGGCCAGTCGTAATAATCGTCGCGCACGAGGCCGGAGGCGACGTTGCTGTGGGTCTCGATGAGGATGCCCGGCGAATCCTGGAAGGCCGCATCCATGCCGACGCCGAGACCGCCGGCCAGAAAATCGCCGACGACAAGGATCTTCTGGGCGTTGTCGAGCTTCTCGACGACCTTCTCTTCCGGGGCGATCACGGGTGCGGCGCGTGGCGTGGAGACGGTGGCCTTGGGCGGTGTTGTCTTCTTGCGCTGTGGCGCGGCGCGCGGCCGCGTGTATTGGCCGGGCGCCTGCGGGGCCTCGTCGATGTAACGGCGGCCCAAGAAGAAATCCATGAGCGAGCGGCGCTGGTAATAGCGCTGTTCCTGGGCTTCAGCCGACACGGGTGGCAGGACAGAGGTGGAAAAGACCAGCACCGCCGCGCCCAACGCGCCCCAGCGGAGCATGCCGCGAACGCCAACCTTGGCTGTTGTCTGATCTACTCGTTTACGCATATCGGCCGCCCTGCATCGACGCTTATTTTCTCATGGAGCGGGACGGGCGTCCACACCCCAAAGCGCGGTGCGCGTGTTTTTGATCGCGACGTGACGGCTACTTGCGAAGCGCGTTCAGGAGCGGCAGCGAGGGTTCGCCATCCGCCTGCATGCCGATACGGCCCTGGACGGCGGCGATCGCGGCCTTGGAACCACTGCCGAAATTGCCGTCGACCTCGCCGTCATAGTAGCCGAGCGCCTTCAGGCGGGTCTGCAGCTCGAACTTCTCCTTGACGTCGAGCGTGCCATCCGGGCGCGGCCAGCGCTGCTTCATGCCGCCATAGCCGGCGATCTCGTCGGCGAGCAGGCCGACGGCAATCGCGTAGCTGTCGGAGGCGTTGTACTTCTTGATGGTGTAGAAGTTGCTGGTCATCAGGAAGCCCGGGCCGTCATTGCCGGCGGGCATCTTCAAGACCGCCTTGCCGGAGCCGTCCTTGAAGCCCATCCCGCTCGGGCGCTTCAGGCCAAGGGCTGCCCACTGCGACAGCGTCATGGTCTTGCCGACGTGCTTCAGCGCGCTTGATGGAACCTGGACTTCGTAGCCCCAGGTCTTGCCGAAATCCCAGCCGTTCTTCTTCAGGAGATTGGCGGATGTGGCGAGCGCGTCGGGAACCGAGTTCCAGATGTCGCGGTGGCCGTTGCCGTCGGCGTCGACGGCGTAGAGCAGGTAGCTGGTGGGGATGAACTGGGTGTGGCCCATGGCGCCGGCCCAGGAGCCGGTCATGCCATCAGGCGAGATGTCACCGTTCTGCAGGATCTTCAGGGCGGCGATCAGCTGCTTCTGCGCGAACTTGGTGCGCTTGGCGTCGGCATAGGCGAGTGTCGCCAGCGCGCGGGGCACGTAATGCAGCCTGTCGTCCTTCTCGAGCACCGCGCCGTAGTTCGATTCCATCGACCAAATCGCCAGGAGAATCGTCTTGTCGACACCGAAGTTCCGCTCGATCCAATTCAACGTAGAGGCGTGTTTGGCCATCATCTTGCGGCCGATCTGGACGGTATAGGGATTTACGCGAGAATCCACGTAATCCCAGATTTTCGTCGTAAATTCAGGCTGATAAGTAGCCTTTTCCAGCACCGTAGGGTCAGGGTCGCTGACGCCTGAGAAAGCTTTACGATAAGTTGCCTTGCTGATGCCATTTTGAGCGGCAGTTTGATAGAAGTCCGCGATCCACTTCTGGAACCGCTGGTCGGCCATGGCGTTAACAGGCGCCAGACTGGCGGATGCGGTCATGATGAATGCGAATGCAAGACCACGAAGGGAGATTTTGTGATTTTGAGTCATCGGCGGTCATCCGTCCTTTCGTTTCAGGCACAGCAGAGCGCAAAAATTCCGCTCAGGCCTGAGACTACCCGAACGGAGTCAACAAATTCTTTACCATGACGCACGAACACAGTCACTATTTGCAAAACCGTAGCAAATCTCATCTAATCCGATCAAAATCGCGTTATATTTCAAGCGTTAGAATCATCCCAGGAGGCCTGTGTGGCAGAGCATAAAAAAGTTCGCAAAGCTGTATTCCCGGTCGCCGGTCTCGGCACGCGCTTCCTTCCGGCCACGAAGGCCGTTCCGAAGGAAATGCTGACTGTCGTCGACAAGCCGATCATTCAGTATGTGGTGGACGAAGCGCTGGAAGCCGGGATCGAGCATTTCGTTTTCGTGACGGGCCGTAACAAGCACATCATCGAAGACTATTTCGATATCCATTTCGAGCTTGAGCAGACGCTGCGCGAGCGCAGCAAGAACGCCGAAATCACGCTGCTCGCAGGCCAGCTTCCCAAGGCTGGTACCGTGAGCTTCACGCGCCAGCAGGAGCCGCTCGGCCTCGGTCACGCCGTATGGTGCGCCCGCGAGATCATCGGCGACGAGCCTTTCGCGCTGCTGCTTCCCGACATGATCATGAAGAGCGAAGCCAAGGGCTGCATGAAGGGCATGATCGACCTTTATGCCCAGAGCGGCGGCAACATCATCGCTGTCGAAGAGTGCGCGCCCGATCAGGCCCACAAGTACGGCATCGTCGGCGTCGGCGACGCGATCGGTGACGGCTTCCGCATCACCGGCATGGTCGAAAAGCCCGCCAAGGGCACCGCACCGTCGAACTTCTTCATCAACGGCCGCTACATCCTGCAGCCGGAAGTGTTCAAGATCCTGGAAACCCAGGAACGCGGCGCCGGCAACGAGATCCAGCTCACCGACGGCATGCTGAAGCTCCTGAAGGACCAGGCTTTCGCCGGTTACCACTTCAAGGGCACGACCTACGACTGCGGCGCCAAGGATGGCTTCATCCTCGCCAACGTTGCCTTCGCGCTCGAGCGTGCGGATATCCGCCCGACCGTGATCGAGGGCTTCAAGGACCTGCTCAAGGGTCTCTGATATCAGGCGATCGAAGGGGAGGCCGCTTCGCGGTCTTTCCGATCGCTATCAGCGTTTCAGCTTCAGACCGACGCCGGCTCGCCATTGCTGCGAGTCGGCGCCGACTTTTCTGGAGGTAAGTTCGTAACCGATGGTGCTCGTCAGATCGAGATATCGGTTGATGTTCCAGGTCAGGCCGGCGCTGGTCGTATAGACCGTCTCGTCGCTGATCGCGCTATCCGATGGATAGTCGCGCAAGGTAATCCCACCCAGGAAGGTTCCGACCAGATTGTCGCGCAGCTGATGCGTGACCGTCGTCGTCATGGCGCGCGAGATATAGCCCGCGACACCCGGCGTGGTGGATGGCTGCAGGCTGGTTTGCAGTCCGAAATCGATATCCGTGCCGCGCAGAGGCGACCAGCGGACGCTGGCATCAAGCACGGTTGCGTCGATATCGGACAACCTGTTGTCGTCGAAGCTGGCGATCTCGTAGCCGACGCCCACTTCGCCGCGCAGCTTTTCGCCGAGATCGACCTCGACGCCGACCTTGGCGCCGTAGCTGTCGCCGGAGCGCTGGTAGCCCGCCACGTCGGTCGTCTGGTCGTATACCGTCTTGCCGACATTGCCTTCGATGAAGGGGATCAGGGCAGGCGACAGCTCGTAGCCGATGCGGCCACGCAGCGTGCCCGATGTCTGGTCGCGGTCGCTGAGCGATACGACGGTGCCATCAGACAGCGTCGCGTCGGAATAGATCGTGCGGGTGAAATCGATGCCGGTGCTGCCGCGCAGGATGCCGAAGTCGCGCTCGATCGAGGCGCCAAGCGTGAACTCCTGCACGTCCGACTGCTGGTCGGCGTTCTGGATGGCGTTCGGGTCGTCGGTGTCTTCGCGGTAGAAGTGGTAGCCGCCGTTGATGTGGGCCGTGGTTTCCTCGGGGAGATCAAGCCTCAGATCGCCGTTGATCCGGAAGTCCGGCTGCTCCTCGCCTTCGCCACTGACATTCTTTTGCCAGGCGCCTTCGCTTGTGATCAGCAACTGATGCAGCGCCCAGTCCGACGTCAGCGTGGTCTTCATGTCGGTTTCGAGGAAGGCGCGCGTCTGCTTGACGTCGCCGTCCTTCTGCGTCTCGGTGTTGATGCTCTGCGTCACCGTCGGGCGCAGCACGAAGGTTCCGACGCGGATGCCGGGCGTTTCCTCGGTCGAGAGATTGACGTCGGGCTTGCGCGGCCTGCGCTCGTCGAGTGGAGCCTCGCGGGTGTTCAGCCGCATCATGTCTTCGTCGAGAATGGAGCCGGTGGTCTCGTCGCTCGGCTGGTCGCCTGATGTGGTTTGGCGTGCGGCCGCGCTGGTGTTGGCGCTGGTGCCGTTGGCGGTGCTGTCGTTCGCATTGGCCGGGTCGTCGGCGGATGCCGTGGCGCCGGGTATGGCCGTGCCGTCATCCTGTTGATCGCCTGTTGCATCGGGGGTGGCGATGTAGGCGGACTGGGCAAGGGGAGAGGAAGATGCGGCCGTGCGCGCCGTCTGCGCAAGCGCCGAAACAGGAGCCATGAGCTCGAGACCTGCCAGCACCACGGACACGGCAACGCCCGCCGTGCGGAGCGGCGTCAGACTGCTCGTATGTCTCCAATGGCCCATATGGTCGCGCTCGGCATGCTTCGAAGTGGTTACCCGAACGTAAAGCCTCGTGGTTAACCATTCGTTGCCATTTGGCCGCAAGCAGTGCGCAATCCGCCGCTGCGGTGGACACCGCGCTGGAAAGCGGCTAACGGATGGCGATGATCAAGCGAGCGGTAAATCTCATCGACAACGGCGTGATCGACTCGGCCAGGCGCACACTCGCCACCGAACGACAGTCGTTGGTGTCCCTCGAACAGGCCTTTGACGGCGACCTCGCCGGGCCTTTCATGCAGGCCGTCGAAACGATCGGCGGGATTTCGGGGCGAGTGATCGTCACCGGCGTCGGCAAAAGCGGCCATATCGGCGTCAAGATCGCCGCGACGCTGGCTTCGACCGGAACGCCCGCCTTCTTCATGCATGCCGCCGAGGCCAATCACGGCGATCTCGGCATGGTAGGGCTGGGGGATGCGGTGCTGGCGCTATCGAAGGGCGGCGAGAGCGCGGAACTGCGCAACGTGATCGCCTATACGCGCCGCTTCTCCATTCCGCTGATCTCCATGACCTGCTCGCCGGATTCGTCGCTGGCCAAGGCGTCCGATGTCGTGCTGCTGATGCCGAATGTCGAGGAAGCCTGCCCGCACGGCTTGGCGCCAACCACGTCGACGATGATGCAGCTCGCCATGGGTGATGCGCTGGCGATCGCGCTGCTCGAGGCGCGCGGCTTCACGGCGCGCGACTTCCATGTGTTTCATCCGGGCGGCAAGCTGGGTGCGGCCTTGAGCCATGTCGCCGACGTCATGCACACCGGCGAGCGCGTGCCGCTGGTTGCCAAGGGCACACCGCTGCCGGAGGCGATCTCGACGCTATCGCGCAAGCATTTCGGCTGCGTCGGCATTTTGGACGAAGACGGCCGGCTTTGCGGCATTGTCACCGAGGGCGACATGGCGCGCAATCTCTCGCGCAATCTGTCGGAGCTCGTGGTCGACGATATCATGACGCGTTCGCCGAAGACGGTGAAGCCGAATGTCTTGGCGACCGCGGCGCTGGCATTGCTCAACAAGCACAGCATCGGCGCGCTTATCGTCGTCGACGACGACAACAAGCCGGTCGGGCTTATTCATTTCCACGATCTTCTCAGGATCGGCGTGGCCTGATCAAGGCCAGCTTGATCGGGATCAAGACGAGCTTGATCGGGATCAGGCTTCCTCGACCGTCAGGTCGCGGCCGTTGCTTGATATGACCTTGACGCGCGCGCCGACGGGCAGATCCGGGCCGCTCACCTTCCATTGCGTGTCGTCCAGCTTGATGCGGCCACGGCCCTCGGTGATCGGCTCGGCGAGCGTCGCGGTGCGGCCGACGAGGCTGGCGCCGCGCTGGTTGAGGAAGGGCTCGTCCGTCTCGCCGTGATCGCGCGTCAGCTTGCGGCCGATGAAGGTGGCGGCGACGGCGAAGGCGGCAAACAGGATCGCCTGCAGCTGCCAGACCCAGAAGGCGCTATCCCAAAAGAGCAGCGACAGCGCGCCGACGGCGATTGCCGCAAGGCCGATCCAGACGAGGAAGAAGCCGGGCACCAGCATCTCGGCGGCGAGCAGCACGAGGCCGACGACCCACCAGCTCCATGGCCCCAATTCCGATGTGATGGCGGACAGCATCGATCAGCGCTCCGGGTTCTGGTTGAACGGGTTGACCTGCGGAGTGGTGCGCGGGGCCTGGACCTGGCGCGGCGCGGGGGCTGCCGGCAGAGTGTCCTTGCCGCCGAAGACTTCCTTGGCGATGGCGCCGATGCCGCTTAGCGAGCCAATGATCGACGAGGCCTCGATCGGCATCAGCACGACCTTGGAATTGGTGGCCGAGCCGATCGCGGTCAGCGCCTCGGTGTATTTCTGCGCCACGAAGTAGTTGATCGCCTGCACGTCGCCGGCGGCGATCGCCTCGGACACCATCTTCGTGGCCTTGGCTTCGGCCTCGGCCAGGCGTTCGCGCGCCTCGGCGTTGCGGAAGGCGGATTCGCGCTGGCCCTCGGCCTGCAGGATCGCCGACTGCTTGGCGCCCTCGGCGCGCAGGATCTGTGCGTTTCTCGAGCCTTCGGCCTCCAGCACCTGGGCGCGCTTCTCGCGCTCGGCCTTCATCTGGCGGGCCATGGCGTCGACGAGGTCGCGCGGCGGCTGGATGTCCTTGATCTCGACGCGGGTGACCTTGATGCCCCAGGGCTGGACGGCATCATCCACGACGCGCAGCAGGCGGTCATTGATGGCGTCGCGGTTGGAGAGCAGCTCGTCGAGATCCATCGAGCCCATGACCGAGCGGATGTTGGTCATGGTCAGGTTGAGGATGGCATTTTCGAGATTGGAGACCTGGTAGGCCGCCTGGGCGGCGTTGAGGATCTGGTAGAAGGCGACGGCATCGGCCGAGACGGAGGCGTTGTCGCGGGTGATGACTTCTTGCGTCGGTACGTCGAGCACCTGCTCCATGACGTTCATGCGGGCGCCGACGCGCTCGATGAAGGGGGTGATGATGTTGAGGCCCGGACCCAGCGTGCGAGTGTAGCGGCCGAAGCGCTCGACCGTGTACTGATAACCCTGCGGGACCGTCTTGATGCCGGCGAAGAGCACCAGGATGACGAAGACCACCAGCGCGATGACCACGATGTCGAAGCCGCCCAAAACCATGAAATACCTCCCAAACCCGAATCGAATAGCCGCACCTTAGCCGAGACGATTTCAAAAGCCACGCTCTCAGGTAGTCGTGCCGCCTCACCCATCAAATATGGGGGTTCGATTGGTTCTTCACAATGTGGTCCCTTTGGCCTAGAACGCCCGCATCCGGTCGCAGCCCACCCGGTCAAAACAAGGGATCAAACATCATGAAGACTATCGTCATCTGCTCCGGCGGATTGGACTCCGTTTCGCTTGCGCACAGGATCGCCGCGGAACAAACCCTCATCGGCCTTCTCTCCTTCGATTACGGCCAGCGTCACCGCAAGGAACTCGACTATGCCGCCGCCTGCGCAAAGCGGCTCGGCGTGCCGCATCAGATCATCGACATCAGGCCGATCGGCAGCCATCTCACCGGCTCGGCGCTGACCGACAATATCGACGTGCCCGATGGACACTATGCCGAGGAGACCATGAAGGCGACCGTGGTTCCGAACCGCAACGCCATCATGCTCGCCATCGCCTTCGGGCTTGCCGCCGCGCAGCAGGCGGATGCCGTGGCCGTTGCCGTGCATGGCGGCGACCACTTCATCTATCCGGATTGCCGCCCCGGCTTTATCGACGCGTTCCAGGTGATGCAGGATGCAGCTCTCGACGGCTATGCCAGCGTCAAGCTGCAGGCGCCCTGCGTCAATGCCACCAAGGCCGATATCGTCACGGATGGGGCGAAGCACGGCACGCCGTTTGCCGAGACGTGGTCGTGCTACAGGGGCGGCGCGCGCCATTGCGGGCGCTGCGGCACCTGCGTCGAGCGGCGCGAGGCGTTTCATCTGGCCGGCGTCGCAGACCCGACGGAGTACGAGGACGCCGATTTCTGGAAGTCGGCGACATCGGGCTTCTCGGCCACGGAGGTGTAACCCCGTGTTCCGCATCACCAAGGAATTCCACTTCTCCGCCTCGCATCAGCTCTCGCACCTGCCCGCCGATCACCAGTGCGCGCGGCTGCACGGGCACAACTATATCGTCGTCGTCGAGCTTGCGGCTGCAGAGCTCAACGCGGACGGCTTCGTGCGCGATTATCACGAGCTTGCGCCGCTGAAGCGTTACATCGACGAACGGTTCGATCACCGGCATCTGAACGAGGTGCTCGGTCATAACAGGGTGACGTCGGAATATCTCGCCAAGCACTTCTATGACTGGTGCAAGGCGATCCTGCCGGAGACGTCGGCCGTTCGGGTCAGCGAGACGCCGAAGACCTGGGCGGAGTATCGGCCATGAGCGCCGATCACAAGATCCGCGTCAGCGAGATCTTCGGGCCGACGATCCAGGGCGAGGGCGTGCTGATCGGTCTGCCGACGGTTTTCGTGCGCACAGGTGGCTGCGATTACCGCTGTTCGTGGTGCGATACGCTGCATGCCGTCGACAGCGAATATCGCGATCAATGGACGCCGATGTCGGTGGAGGAGATCTGGGCCGAGGTCGTTTCGCTCTCGGGCGGGCAGCCGCTCACCGTCTCGCTCTCCGGCGGCAATCCGGCGATCCAGCCGCTGGGGCCGCTGATTGCACGCGGACATGCGGAGGGTTATCGGTTCGCGCTGGAGACGCAGGGCAGTGTCGCCAGGGATTGGTTTACCGATCTCGACACACTGGTCTTGAGCCCGAAGCCGCCGTCGAGCGGCATGGAGACGGATTGGGGGCAGTTCGAGGACTGTCTGGCGCGGGCCGCCGGCGGGCCTGAGGTCGCGCTTAAGATCGTGGTGTTCGATGAGCGGGATTATCGCTATGCGCGGGAGGTTGCCGGGCGCTATCCGGATTTGCCGGTTTATCTGCAGCCGGGCAACCACACGCCGCCACCTGCCGATGACGATGATGCCAGGATCGATATCGATGGGATCATGGATCGGATGTTGTGGCTGGTCGGGAAGGTGACCGAGGATCGGTGGTTCGAGGCCAGGGTGTTGCCGCAGCTGCATGTGTTGTTGTGGGGGAATCGGCGGGGGGTGTGAGTGGGTGGTGGGGAGTGCACTTAGGCTCGGTTTTGCCGTGTGTTACCCCCCTCTGTCCTGCCGGACATCTCCCCCACAAGGGGGGAGATTGGCTGGGGGGAGCCGCTCGCTCCAACCTTTATTGTTTGGCGTAAACCTCACCACTTGCCGATCTCCCCCCTTGTGGGGGAGATGCCCGGCAGGGCAGAGGGGGGTATGGCTGGTCGCAGCGGCTAACGACGTCTCAAGGCAACGCGCCTCAAACCCACCCCAACAATTCCCGCCGCACCACCTTCTCCAGCACGCGCATCCCATCGTCGCTGTCGTTCAGACACGGAATATGCGCGAACTTCTCGCCGCCGTTCTCGTGGAACGAATGCGCCGCCTGCTCGGCGATTTCTTCCAGCGTCTCCAGACAGTCGGAGACGAAGCCGGGGTTCAGGACGGCGATCTTTTTCACGCCGTCCTTGGCGAGTTGCTCCACCGTCTTGTCGGTGTAGGGCTGCAGCCATTCTTCCGGGCCGAAGCGGGACTGGAAGGTGACCATGAACTGGTCCTTGGAGAGACCGAGCTTTTCGCGCAGCAGGCGGCCGGTCTTCTGGCACTGGCAGTAATAGGGGTCGCCCTTCTTGAAGTAGGACATGGGGATGCCGTGGAAGGAGGCGATGATCTTTTCCGGTTGCCAGTCCAGCGTCGACAGATGTTTCGTGATCGAGTTGGCCAACGCCTCGATGTAGGTGTCGTCGTCGTGATAATCGGGCACGGTGCGCAGCGCCGGCTGCCAGCGCATCTTCAACAGGTGCTGGAAAGCCTTGTCGTTGACGGTCGCGGTGGTGGCGGCGGCATATTGCGGATAGAGCGGGAAAAGCACGATGCGGTCGCAGCCGTCGTCCTTCAGCGCCTGGATGCGCGAGGCGATAGAGGGGGTGCCGTAGCGCATGGCCCAGTCGACCTTGACGTTCTGCAAATCCTTCAGCCGCTCGGCCATCAGGTCCGACTGGCTGCGCGTGTAGGTGCGCAGGTAGCTCTCGTCCTTTTCCTTGTTCCAGATCAGCTCGTAAGCCTTGCCGACCTTGCCGGGGCGGGTGTTCAGGACGATGCCGAAGAGGATCGGATACCACTTCCAGGGCGACCATTCGATGACGCGCTTGTCGGTGAGGAACTCCTTGAGATAGCGGCGCATCGAGGTGTAGTCGGTGCCGTCAGGGGTGCCGAGATTGACGAGCAGGACGCCCACCTTGCCATAGTTCACCTTCGGGTGTGCCGACGGATGGTGCGTGGTATCAACGGTCGTCATTCAAACCTCAGTTCTGCTGCTCAGCCGCTCATACGCGGACGAGATCGAATGGTTCACCCTATAGGAACAAAAGCCGGCCCGGGAAACCCCGGACCGGCTCACATCATTGGGACAAATCGTCATACTTTATTGCGTCCAGCCGCAAGGCTTACTTGGACGGGATCTGCAGCTCCTTGCCAACAGTCAGATGGCGCGGGGTCGGCTTGCCGTTGGCCTCGGAGATCTTCTTCCAGAGCGTACCGTCGCCATAGAACTGCTTGGCGAGATCCCACAGCGTGTCACCCGATGCGATGACGTGGGTGGTCGGCGTGTTCGGGGCGAGAGCCGCAGGGGCTTCCGTGGCCGGTGCCGTTGCCGCCGGAGCGGCGGGAGCGGGCGTTGCTTCAGGTGTGGCCGGTGCCGGCGTTGCTGCCGGTGCGGTTGCTGCCGGTGCCGTCGTCTCAGATGCGGTCGGTGCAGGTGCCGTAGCCGAAGAGGCGACCTCGGTCACGCGTCCATCGGTGTATGGCTTGTAGGGCGAGTGGGCCGCGAGGAAATCGGCGGTGACGTCGGCGAGATCGGGGCCGAAGTCATAGGCATTCTTGCCTGCTGTTGCGAAGATCGAATAGCCGTCGCCGCCAGCGCGCATGTAGTTGTTGGTGACCACGCCGTAGGTCTTGGCATCATCAAGCGCCACGAAGGCGTCGCCGTCCTTGACCTCGACGGAGACAACGCGGCTGCCTGGCGGCTTCGACTTGTCGAAGCTGTACTTCATTCCCGCCACCTGCGGGAAGCGGCCGGCGCCTTCCTCGATCTTGCCGAGGCCGTTTTCCAGCGCTGCGCGGATATCGGCGCCTGTCAGCTGGAAGGTGGCAAGCGTGTTCTGGAAGGGGAGCACGGTGATGACTTCGCCCTGGGTGACATCGCCACCGTCGATCGACGAGCGCAGGCCGCCGCCGTTCTGGATGGCGATCTGCATGCCTTGGCTCTTGCCGCGATCGAGCATGGCGTCGGCGACGAGGTTGCCCATCGAGCATTCCTCGACGCGGCAGACCTTGCGGTCGCCTTCGATCGGGCCCTCGGAGGAGCCGATGACCTTCTTGCGCAGGTCCTCGATCGGCTTGGCGAGCTCGGTGATGCGGGCGGCGATCTGGGGATCGGGCGTGAACGAGCTGTCGATCAGGATCGGATCGCCCTTGGCTTCCTTGACGACGCCGTTGTCGTCGAAGGTGATCACGACATCGCCGAGATACTTGCTGTAGGAGGCGGCGGTGACGACGGGGACCTTATAGCCACCGGGATTGTCGACCATGGTCGGGTAGGGGCCTTCGGCCTTCGGATCGGTGTTCGACAGAAGCGTGTGCGAGTGGCCGCCGACGACGACATCGACATCCGGGATCCTGGCGATATCCGATAGGTCCCTGGTGTAGCCGACATGCGTCAGCGCGATGATCTTGTTGACGCCATCGGCCTTGAGCTTGGCGGCTTCCTTGGTAATCGCCGCGACATCGTCGGTGAACTTTACGTTCGGGCCGGGAGAGGCGAGCTCCGGGGTTTCGGTGGTGACGACGCCGATGATGCCGATCTTCTGGCCGCCGATCTCGAGCACGACCGAGGGTTCCGGCTTCTTCTTGATCGTCGAGGCGTCGGAGATCTCGACATTGGCGGCGGTGACGGGGAAGGCGACCTTGTCCATGAACGGCGCCAGCGCCTTTTCGCCGTCGTCGAATTCATGGTTGCCGAGCGTCATGGCGTCGAACTTGATGGCGTTGACCATCTCCAGTTCGGCGGTGCCCTTGTATGTCGAATAGAACAGCGAGCCCTGGAAATTGTCGCCGGCGTTCAGCGTCAGCACGTTCTGGCCGGCCAATGCGGCGCGGCGCTGGTCGATCGCGGTCTTCAGGCGGGCGGCGCCGCCGAAGCATTCCTTCTTGCTCTCTTCCTCGGCCGAGCAGGTGGAATCGAACTTGTTGATCGCCTCGATGCGCGAATGGAAATCGTTGATGTGCAAAATATTGAGCTGGTAATCGGCAAAGGCGGCGCTGCTCGACAGCGCCAATACGGACGCTGTCAGCAGACCGAATTGAAACGATTTCGTCATCCTGTTCTCCTGGTTTTATCGGCGACGCTCGAACCTGATCCGGTTTGCCGGATACCAGTCCCCCAAGCCCCGCCGTCCCTACACGGTCGATATTTCCATCAACCCTTAGTGGCCACAAGAGAAAAACCTGTGACAGCGCGGGTGCATTCCAAGAGCGGTAAACAAAAAAAGCTCCCGCGAGGGGAGCTTTTCCGATCGACCATACAAGGCGACTTACATGTGGCGGTTGAGGCTGAACTGCGAGCCGCTGTCGGAGGTGCAGTTGAGCTGGCTCTGGGTGACCAGCGCGCAGTTGACCTTGGACTGCGTTTTGCGCACCAGCGAGGTCATGTTGATCTCGACCAGCGTCGGCGACGTGTTGATGTAGGTGCCGGATGCCAGCATCTGGTTGGTGTCGGTCGTGCGCGTCGTGAACGTGCCGGCCTGGAAGGTGGAGATGATGCCGTTCGGATCCGACCAGGAGCCTTCCACGCCTGTCTGCGCCGGAGCGGCGGCAACGGGCATCGGACGCGGGGACTGCGGAACGCAGGCCGAAAGGGCCGCCAAAGCACTCGCGATCACGAGGAGGGTTTTGAGTCTCATAAGATTCTCCCGGAAGTTCAGACCGAAAAACATAACGCTTGGTTAACGAACACATGGCGCGAGCGTTCCGGGAAGGCAAGGCTTCTTGCGCGCGTCAGGGCATTTATACAGCAGGCGTTACAAAAATGCCCGCCTTGCGGCGGGCATCTGGTGATCTCGGTCTCGTTTCTATCAGCGAACGAGGATGTTCTTGAACTGCCAAGGATCCTTGGTGTCGATGTCCTCGGGGAAGAGGCCCGGGCGGCCATCGAGCGGGGTCCAGTCGGTGTAGTGACCTTCGACCGGGCCGAGGTAGGGCAGCTGTACTTCGAGGCAGCGCTTGTAGTCGATCTCGTCGGCTTCGACGATGCCGGCCTTCGGATTTTCAAGCGCGTAGACCATGCCGGCCAGAACCGCCGAGGTGACCTGCAGGCCCGTGGCGTTCTGGTAAGGCGCGATGCGGCGGGTCTCTTCGAGCGACAGGCGCGAGCCGAACCAGTAGGCGTTCTTCTCGTGGCCGTAGAGCAGCACGCCGAGTTCGTCGACGCCGTCTACGAGTTCATGCTCGTCGAGAACGTGGTGAACCGGCTGCGCGGTGCCGCCGTTGCCGAACATCTCATGCAGCGACAGAACGGCGTCGTTGGCCGGATGATAGGCGTAGTGGCAGGTCGGGCGGAAGGTCACTTCGCCGTCCTTGTCGCGCACCGTGAAGTAATCGGCGATCGAGATGGACTCGTTGTGGGTGACGAGGAAGCCGTACTGCGGGCCGGGCGTCGGGCACCAGGTGCGAACGCGGGTGTTGGCGCCCGGCTGCTCGAGGTAGATGGCGGCCTGGCAGCCCTTCTTGTGCTTCTTGGCGTTCTTCGGCATCCAGTTTTCGTGGGTGCCCCAGCCGAGTTCGGCCGGCTGCAGGCCTTCGGAAATGAAGCCTTCGACGGACCAGGTATTCCAGAAGACGTTGAGCGGCTTCGGGTTCTTGGTGAGCTGCGTGTCGCGCTCAGCGATGTGGACGCCCTTGACGCCGAGCTTCTTCATCAGCTTGGCCCAGCCTTCGCGGTCATGCTGATCCGGCTCGTCGAACTTCAGGCCGGTGTCGTTTGCGAGGTTGACCAGCGCCTGCTTGACGAACCAGGAAACCATGCCCGGGTTTGCGCCGCAGGTGGAAACGGCGGTGGCGCCACCAGGGTTCTTGGCCTTTTCCTTGCGAACGGTTTCGCGCAGCGCATAGTTGGTGCGGTCGGCGTTCTTCATGGACTTGTCGAAGTAGAAGCCGAGCCACGGCTCGACGACGGTGTCGATGTAGAGAACGTCGAGCTTGCGGCAGAGCTTCATCAGGTCCAGCGAGCCGGTATCAACCGAGAGGTTGACGCAGAAGCCCTGGCCTTCGCCTTCGGTCAGAAGCGGCTTCAGCAGGTCCTTGTAGTTGTCCTTGGTCACATATTCCTTGATGTGACGGACGCCGTGCTGCTTGAGGATCTCCATGTCGGAGGGCTCTTCACGCGGGTCGATGACGACCATCCGGCTCTTGTCGAACTTGAAGTGGCGCTCGATCAGGGGCAGCGTGCCGCGGCCAATGGAGCCAAAGCCGATCATGACGATCGGGCCGGTAATTTCGGCATATACCGGGTGGTTCTGTTCCGTCATTCTTTTCTCCTATGGAAGGCGACGAAGGCGAGAAGCCTCTAAGAATTCATTTGAAATCGTTCAAATACCGCTAGGTGACCGGCTCTAATCACAAAATCACGTCACAATAAAGAGCGTTCCGGCCGGGAATGTAAATATCAGGTGAAGCGATCATTGCTTGCAAGCGCGTGCAATTTCGCCGCCAGTTCCCGCTTCTGCAGGCTCAGTCCCTTGTAGGCCGCCTGGTGCTCGTCGAGGCTTTCGAGCTGCGCGGCGAAGCTTGCCGCCAGGCTTTGCGCCTGCGGGTGATGGGCAATAGCGGAGATCGGATCGACGTAGACGCGGATCGTGAAGAGGATATCGCCAGACCGCGGGAGCTTGCGCAGCGTCTGGCGCTCGACGCGGGCGAAGCGATCGGCCAGCGTGAACGGCTCGGCCTGCGGCGGGCGGCGGTGCTTGGAGAGCGGCAGGAAGAGATCGCTCGACGTGTTGACCGACCAGTTCAGCCGCTCGACCGGTTGAGAAACCTGCAGATTGTCGAAGATGCGGTGGATGAGGGTGGCGTTGCGCGTGCCCTCGCCGAAGCCCGGCACATCCGCATGGATCTGATGCATCGGCCGGCCGAATTTTTCGCGCAGCGACCACGAGGAGGGGAAGGCGACGAAGCCGGCCACGAGATGCCAGTCGTCTTCCTTGCGGCGCATGATGACGAGGTCGTCCTGGATCATCAGGCCGGCGCGGAGCAGCGGCGGGAGATCGCTGCCAGTGTCTGGGAAGTCGGCACAGAGGTTGGGGTGGCGCTCGCGCAGGTGTTGTCGAAGCAGGTCGAGCGATTCCTGCTGTGCGTCCAATGTGTCGGCTTCGGCGACGAAGACGTCGTCGCGAGTGCTCTCGACCAGCGCACGCTTTTCGCCGACATAGCGGTCCCAATCGGCATCGGGCTCGATCCAGCGGTCGGGATCGAGCGGCATCAGGCCGATGGTGAAGGGCTTGGCCGAGCCGTCATAGGGCGTGTAGGTCGGTGGCGTCATTGTCAGCAAAGTGCCGATTTGCTAGCCTGCTGGCAATAGGTGACGAGAGGCCGGGCGATGGCTGATGACGACGAACTGGCGGCATCTATCGACGCCGCAATCTTGGCCGCCGATCGCGGTGAGTTCATTTCCAACGAGGCGATGTGTGCCTGGTTGTCGTCCTGGGGAACCGAGAACGAACTTCCGCCGCCAGAGGTCGATATCCGGAAAGCGCCTCGATCACGCAGAGATCAAAAGCCTCAGGGCTAGCGCTCTGGCGTTTCCTTCTCCTTCCAAAACCTCCAGCCCGGCATCCTCCCTCGTGAACCAAGGCGTCGCATTCCGGAACAACCAAATAGTGCAATTGCGCCGAAACCATCCATCTTCTTTTCAGATTTCTGCGTCAAACTGCGAATCATCTTATATCCACGCCCCGGAACCATCGGATGAACCAGATATCGGAGCGGCTTGCGGAATTGCAGGAGGACAGTTCCGTCCTGATCGCGCTTTATGATCAGGACGATCGTCTGCGCTATGCAAACCCGGCCTTTCGCACGACCTTTGCCTTGGAGCCCGAGGAATGCCCGCTATGGGCCGACTTGATGCGGCGCAATACGCGCAGCGGCAAGGGCACAATCATCCGAACCTCCGATTTCGAGACCTGGCTGGTCTCGGCGCAATCGCGGCGCGGCAAGCTGCCGTTTCGCGCCTTCGAGACGGATGTGGTCGATGGGCGCTGGCTGTGGATGACGGAGACCGTTCAGAAGGACGGCTGGATGCTCTGCATCGCCAGCGACATCACGCATCTGAAGGCCAGCGAGCGGGATGTCAGGCAGGATCGCGACTTCGCGCTGAAGGCCTCACAGACGGACGAGCTCACCAGCGTCTCCAACCGCCGCTTCATGATGGCGGCGCTCGACAGTCTCGCCAACGGGCATGCCGCGCCGCGGCCCATGGGAGGCTGCATCTGCATCATCGACCTCGATTTTTTCAAGCGCATCAACGATCTCTACGGCCATCAGACAGGCGACGACGTGCTGGTCGATTTCGCCCGGCGGGTGCATCCCCTCGTGCGCCGGCGCGACAGTTTCGGGCGGATCGGTGGGGAGGAATTCATGCTGATCCTGCCGGATACGACCCTGGCGCAAGGTGAGCTGATCATCGAGCGGATTTTGACGACGGTGCGCGGCGCGCGGCCGATTCAGAATGCGCCGAGTTTCTCCTACACCTGCTCGGCCGGGCTTGCGGAACTGCACCCGGGCGATACCGCGCGCGAGCTTTATGCGCGGGCCGACGAGGCGCTCTATCATGCCAAGCAGGGCGGGCGGGATCGGTTGCGGATCGTTGCTTAAAGCACGATCTTTGCCGGGATCAACCCGCGCAGCGAATTGCCGACGTAGAGCTTTCCGGTCTTCAGATCATCGCGGGTGATGTGGCCGACGCGGGCTTTGCGTTGGCAGATCAGCTCTGTGCGCAGCACGCCCGCGAGCAGGCCGCAGGAGATCGGCGGCGTGCGCAGCAGGCCCGAGCCGTCGTCGAGGAAGATCGAGGTGATCGTGCCCTCGCAGGCCTCGTCGCGCTCGTTCAGCATCAGCACTTCGTCGGCGTCTGCAGAGGTATATTCGGCGCGCGCGGCCTCGTAGACGGAGCGGCGCGTGGTCTTGATGCGGAGCAGCTTGTCGGCGGAGTCGAGCCGCTGATCGGCGATGCGGATGGTCCAGATGGTGTCGGGCGCGAGCGGCGTGAAGGGGGCGGTGGTGACGTCGATATTCGCGTTCTCATCTAGGGTCAGCCGGACGCGCTGGGGCGTGGTGGCGCCGGCGACGGCTTGCTGCAATCTTTCGAGCGCACCCACCGGCTGGGGAAAGCCGATGCGGCGGGCGGAGCGGGTGAGGCGGGCGAGATGCAGGCGCAGGCGGATGAAGCCGGTGTCGGGCTCGTAGCGCAGGGTTTCGATCAGCGAGAAATCGGCCATGGTCAGACGCTCCCCGTTCCTGCGATCGGCTGGTCGCCGATGGCGAAGCGGGCCTTCAAGAGGCACTCCTCATATTCGGCTTGCGCCGTGGAATCGATGACGATGCCGCCGCCGACATTGAAGACGGCGCGGCCGTCATCAAAGAGGGTGAGCGTGCGGATGGCGACGGAGAAGCGCATGGCGCCCGAGGGTGCGATCATGCCGATGGCGCCGCAATAGACGTCGCGCGGGCCATCTTCCAACTCGTGCAGGATCGTCATGGCGCTGATCTTCGGCGCGCCTGTTATCGAGCCGCAGGGGAAGAGGGCGGCGAGGATGTCGCGGATTTCGAGCTCGGGCAGGAGCTTTGCCTGCACGTGGCTCACCATCTGGTGCACCGTGGGATAAGTCTCGATGTCGAAGAGTTTGGGGACGTCGAGCGTGCCGACCTCAGTGATGCGCGAGATATCGTTGCGCAGGAGGTCGACGATCATGCGGTTTTCGGCCTGCGTCTTGATGTCGGCGAGCATGGCTTGCTTGATCGCCTCGTCCTCGGCGGGGGTAGCGCCGCGTCTTGCCGTCCCCTTCATCGGATGCGTCTCGATCCAGCCTTCCTCGTCTGTGCGGAAGAAGAGCTCCGGCGAGCGCGACAGGATCACAGGGCCGCCGAGATCGACCAGCGCGCCGTATTTCACCGGCTGTCGTTCGATTAGCGACCAGAAGGCGGCACTGACATCGCCGGACCAGCGGGCCGTAATCGGCATGGTGAGGTTTGCCTGGTAGCAATCGCCCTGCATGAGGTGGTGGTGCAGGCGGTCGAAGCGGTTCTTGTAGGTCGCGAAGTCCCATGCGGCTTTCGGCGCCGTCAGGAACTCTTCGTTTTCGAGGCGCTGCGTGGGCTGGGCGAGCGAGTGGTCGTCCGGTTGCGGGTGGTCGAAGATGCCGAAGCACAGCAGCGGGGTTTCGCGGTTCTCGATGGCGAAATCGGCGAGCTTGTCTTCGAAGAGGTGGCCTGCTTCATAAGCGATGTAGCCGGCGAGCCACTTGCCGGACTTTTTCGCCTCCTCCATGCGGGCAAGGCCTGTAAAGACCTCGGCGCGGGTGTGGGCGACGATGATCTCGGCCGGGTCGGCAAAGAGCATGACCTGGCCGGATGTGTCGTCGCGGAAGAGGATGTGGGGGGCGGCCATCAGGATGCTCCCTCATTCCTGTGCTTGTCACAGGAATCCAGCATGCCCAAGTCCTTGGGCATGGGAGATGCCATAACGCGAAGAAAGAGTTTTCTCACGGCGCGGACGCGCCGTGGCTGGATTCCTGTGACAAGCACAGGAATGAGGGAGAGTGAGGGGCTGCTGGGCGGTCTATCAGTCATCTTGGTGCATTCGCTCAAGGCGTCGCTTGCGCTCCGCCCCCTCATCGCCTCGCTACGCTCCGGCACTTCTCCCCGTCGGGGAGAAGAGACCTGTGGCGGCGTAACGCCCCTCTCTTGTGTCCGTAGAAGCGCGCTACTGGCGCTTTTATCCACCTCAGCCCTTATCTAGCGCTTCCAGCTCGTCGATCAGCCCCTCGATCATCGACAAACCCTTGCTCCAGAACGACGGATCGGTGGCGTCGAGGCCGAAGGGCTTGAGGAGTTCGGAGTGATGCTTGGTGCCGCCCGCCTTCAGGAGTTCGAAATACTTGTCCTGGAAGCCCTGATCCGCCTTCTGGTAGACGGCGTAGAGCGAGTTTACCAGGCAGTCGCCGAAGGCATAAGCGTAGACGTAGAAGGGCGAGTGGATGAAGTGGGGGATGTAGGTCCAGTAGGTCTCGTAGCCCTCGGAGATCTTGATCGCCGGGCCGAGGCTTTCGGCCTGGACGGACAGCCACAATTCGCCGATCTGCTCGGCCGTCAGCTCGCCTTCCTTGCGCGCGGTGTGAACCTTGCGCTCGAATTCGTAGAAGGCGATCTGGCGCACGACCGTGTTGATCATGTCCTCGACCTTCTGGGCAAGCATGGCCTTGCGCTCGCGCTTGTCCTTGGTCTTGTCGAGAAGGGCGCGGAAGGTCAGCATTTCGCCGAAGACGGAGGCGGTTTCGGCAAGCGTCAGCGGCGTCTGGCACATCAGCGCGCCCTGGTCGCCGGCCAGCACCTGGTGCACGCCGTGGCCGAGCTCATGGGCGAGCGTCATCACGTCGCGCGGCTTGCCGAGATAGTTGACGAGCACGTAGGGATGGGCGGAGGGAACAGTCGGGTGCGCGAAGGCGCCCGGCGCCTTGCCGGGGCGAACCGGCGCGTCGATCCATTCCTCATCGAAGAAGCGCTTGGCGATCGCGGCCATCTCGGGGGCGAAATTGCCGTAGGCGGAGAGCACCGTGTCCTTGGCCTCGGTCCAGGAGATGACGGCATTGGAGGTTTCCGGAAGCGGCGCGTTGCGGTCCCAGAACTCCATCTGATCCATTCCGAGCCACTTCGCCTTCATCGTGTAATAGCGGTGCGACAGACGCGGATAGGCGTCGCGGACGGCGGCTGCCAGCGCATCGACCACTTCGCGCTCGACGCGGTTGGCGAGGTGTCTTGAATCGGCGATGTCCTCGAAGCCGCGCCAGCGGTCGGAAATGTCCTTGTCCTTGGCGAGCGTGTTGGTGATCAGCGTGAAGATGCGCAGATTGTCCTTGAAGGTCTTAGCGAGCGCCATGGCGCCCTTGCGGCGCACTTCAGGGTCGCGGTCCTGCAGCATGTTCAGCGTCACCTCGATCGACAGCATCTCGCCATCCACCTCGAAGTGCAGCTCGGCCATGGTCTCGTCGAACAGGCGGTTGAAGGCGGCGGCAGAAGTCATCGACTTCTCGAGGAAGAGCTGCTCCAGCTTATCGTCGAGCTGGTAGGGCTTGTCCTTGCGCAGATCGACCAGCCAAGGGCGGTAGTGGCCGGCATCGGGGTCGTTGGCCATGCAGGCGTCGATCACGGCGTCGTCGATGCGGTTGAGCTCGAGCGTGAAGAACAGCAGGTGGCCGGAGAAATCGGTGATCTTCGCCTGCACGTCGCCGTAAAGCTTGCCGTTGGCCGGGCTCGACGTGTCGGAGAAATAGGTGAGGCCGGCGAACGAGCCGAGGCGGCCGATGATGTCGTCGAGCGCTTCATATTCCTTCAGCGCCTGGCCGATGCCGTCTGCGCCCTTCTTGTTCGCGGCGTCCGAGAGCTTGCCCTTCCACTTGGCTTCGAAGGCAAGAGAATCCTTTTCGGCCTTCGCCATGTCGGCCTTGAAGGCGTCGGAGGTGGCGGAAGGATAGAGGTCCTGAAGCTTCCAGGTCGGGAGGTCGCCGAGTTCGATCGCCTTCGCGGAACCGGCATTGCTTACCGAAAAGTTGTATTCGGCGCCGAAGAGCGGGTTTTTCATAAGCGGGATCCTCTTCCTATTTTACGACAGGTCTGACTGTCTAAGCGCCCAAAGCCTTGGCATCAAGGGGCTTTTCGTCGCGCAGGAGCGTCGTTTCGAGGCGAATCCGCCTTCGTCACAAACGTTAAAATGCGATTATTTCTCAAAACTGGATGTTCAAGCCTTTCTGCGACATTGCCATTCAAGGTTTCGCATGAAGTGAGGCAGCAATGACCGGTTACAACGAGCACAAGGGTGCAGCGCAGATACTTGTCGTCGAAGACGATCCAGTACAGCGCAGACTGCTGAAGAACGCCATCGAGCGTCACGGACACGTCGTCCACCAGGCAGAGAATGGCCGGATCGGTCTTGAGATGGTGAAGAGGGCCGGTGGCCTCTACAACGTCATCGTTCTCGACCTGATGATGCCCGAGATGACGGGCCTCGAGTTTCTTGAGGCGATCCATGCCTTCGGTACGCAAATTCCCGTGATCGTTCAGACCGGGCAGGGCGGGATCGAGACGGTGGTGCAGGCGATGCGCGCCGGTGCCTTCGATTTCGTCGTCAAGCCCGTCTCGCCGGAGCGGATTTCCAATTCGATCGCCAATGCGCTGAAGCTCGATCAACGCGAGGTCAAGGCACGCGCCGGACGGCGTTCGCGCTCCGGTGCCGTCGGCTTCGACGATATCGTGTCGGCAAGCCCGGCGATGATCCGCGTGCTGGATCTCGCCCAGCGCGCCGCGCAATCCAACATTCCCGTCGTGCTCGAAGGTGAATCCGGCGTCGGCAAGGAGCTGGTGGCTCGCGCCATCCAGTCCGGCAGCGACCGCTCCGGCAAGCCTTTCGTCACCGTCAACTGTGGCGCCATTCCGCACAATCTGGTCGAGAGCATTCTCTTCGGCCATGAGAAGGGTGCCTTTACGGGCGCCACGGAACGGCATGTCGGCAAGTTCATGGAAGCCGATGGCGGCACCATCTTCCTCGACGAGATCGGCGACCTGCCGCTCGACGTGCAGGTGAAGCTGTTGCGCGCCGTGCAGCAGGGCGAGATCGAGACCGTCGGCGCGCGCACCGCGCACAAGGTCAATGTCCGTCTGATCTCGGCGACCAACAAGGATCTGATCGAAGAGGTCAAGAACGGGCATTTCCGTGAAGATCTCTACTATCGCCTCAACGTGTTCCCCATCACCATCCCGGCGCTGCGCAAGCGCAAGGAAGACATTCCGCATCTGGTGCGGGTGTTCACGGAGCGCTTCTCGAGCGAGCAGAAGAACGGCAACCGGATGACGGTCAATGCCGGCGCGCTGGCGCTCCTCACCGCTTACGACTGGCCGGGCAACATCCGGCAGCTCGAGAACGCGATCTTCCGTGCCGTGGTTCTGGCCGATGGTCCGGAGCTGACGGAAGCAGACTTCCCGCAGATCGCGGCGCAGCTTCCGGAATACGACGTGGTCGATCACCTGGCGCTGGTTGCCGATAACAGCAGCAATGTTCGCCTCGGCGAGATCGCCGCTGCCGAGTTCGGTGTCTCGCAGACGGTGGCGGATAACGTCGCGGCGCGCATCAACGACGCACCCGACAACGCGATTTCGAGCACTAATCCGTCCGGTGACGTGCGCAAGCTAGCGGATGTCGAAGAAGAGCTGATCCGATTCGCGCTCAAATTCTATCGTGGCCAGATGAGCCAGGTTGCGCGCAAGCTGGGCATCGGTCGCTCGACGCTTTACAGAAAGTTGAAGGACTACGGGATCGACCCGGACAACCCGCAAAAGGACGCTGCATAGGGTGTTTCAGTTAAGATTCCGGCAATCATCTTTTGTTACCAATCATAAACCACTTGTTAGTGGCCTGTTCACTATGTAAAGAAAAGGTTGATCATGTGTGGCATTTTTGCCATCGTGTGACCGCATTTCACAGTCAAGGGTCAGATTGAGGGACCATCGGCTGTCTGACGGGGATTGAGTTTGCCGGATCTGAATTGGAATACGAAGCCTTCGCGCCCGACATGGCGCAACAGGTGCGCAGACCTTTGCGGAAAGGTGACAAGGACGGCTATGGCCGCCCTTCTCGCAGTTGCAGTTTCGTCCCCGGTGCTCGTCGGCTCCAGTACGCCGTCGCAAGCGGCGGGCGAAACGCGTAGTCTCAAGCTTTACTTCATTCACACGGGTGAGAAGGCTGTCATCACCTATAAGCGCAACGGCAGGTTCGACCCCAAGGGTCTCGAGCAGCTGAACCGCTTCCTTCGCGACTGGCGCAAGAACCAGCCGACGAAGATGGACCCGCGCCTCTTCGACCTGATCTGGGAAGTCTACCGCCAGAGCGGTTCCAAGGATTACATCAACGTCGTCTGCGGTTTCCGTTCGCCGGGCACCAATGCCATGCTGAAGAGCCGCTCGCGCAATTCCGGTGTCGCCGAGAAGAGCCAGCACATGCTCGGCAAGGCGATGGACTTCTTCATTCCTGACGTAAAACTGGCGACTTTGCGCGCGATCGGCATGAAAATGCAGGTCGGCGGCGTCGGTTTCTATCCGAAATCCGGTTCGCCCTTCGTGCACATGGATGTCGGCGGCGTTCGCGCATGGCCGCGCATGAACCGCGACGAACTCGTCCGTCTCTTCCCGAACGGCAACACGATGCACATCCCGGCCGACGGCAAGCCGCTGCCGGGTTATGAGCAGGCGGTCGCCGATTACAAGCGTCGCGTGAGCGACAGCTCGGTGCAGATGGCAAGCTCCGGCGCCTATACCGGCTCGGCCAGCGAAGAGCGCAAGAAGCCGAAGACCTTGTTTGCAGCCCTGTTTGGCGGTGGCGCGGACGAGGAAGAGGATAACTCCGACGACAGCACGCCAGCAGTGGCCGTTGCCAAGGCAACGCCGCCGAAGGCCGCCGATATGCCGAACGCAGCTGATCCGAGCCAGGGTGCCCCGGCTCAGGCAGAAGCTTCGCAGCAGACTGAAGTCGCAAGCGTTAACGCACCGATCCCGCAGGTGCGGCCGGCGTTCGCAAATCAGCCTGGCGGCAGCGAAGTGGCCAGCGCCCTTGTCGCTCCGCAATCGGGTAATGCCGCGCAGGATGCTCTTGCCGCTGTGACCGATCAGGGTCAGCAGGGCTATGCGGATCTCAGCGCGTATAGCGTTCCGGTGCCTTCGCTCCTCGGCGCACGTCGTTCTCCGGGAGACGCGGAAGTCGCTTCAGCCGATCCGGCTGCCGCGATGACGGGGAATCTCGCGGCCGTGCCTACGCCGGCTGAGCGTCCGGCTCTGGCAGAAAAGCTTCTGGCGGCGGCGAATGCCGATCCGGAAGCCGGTGTCGATGAGGCAGATCAGCAGGGTACGCTTTCTCCAGCAGTTGCCGATGCTCTCAACCAGCAGAACACTGCCAATCACGGCCAGCTTGCAGCCAACCAGCCGCCGGTATCGAGCGTCGAACAGGCTATAAACGCAGCGATGCCACAAAAGGTTCCGGCCGAAAAGCCGCCCGTCCAGCTGGCAGCGCTTGCGCCCGCGACCAAGTCGGCAAGCTTCGGCGATGCGTTCGATGTGCCGAAGCCGGCAATCGAGCCGAGTGCGGCTCAGAGCCTGCCCTCGAAGGGTGGCCGGCCGACCAAGCATGAAGCCGCCGAGGCTGATGCCAGCCGCGCGACTGTGACCACCGAGCCGAAGCTGACGCAAAAGATCATCTCGCAGTGGGCGCTCAGCAATGCGCGCATGGAAATGGTCACCAAGCCGGTCAAGGCACCGCGTTTCGTCAGCCAGACGCTGCGCGCACAGCCGAAGGCGGTCTATGCCGAGGGCTTCACCAAGACGGCGTCGATCGACACGGGCCGCTTCAGCGGCACGGCGGTCAACTTCATGGAAGTGCGCAAGTTCGAATCGAACTGAGCGATCTTCCAGATCAGACAATCAGAACCGTCGGAGCGATCCGGCGGTTTTTTGTTGGTGGCGTTGGATGCGCGCAAGTAACGGAGAGCGGTGATGAGGATTGGGTTCGTGGGTACCGGGGCGATCACCGAGGCCATGGTCAAGGGGATGCTCGGCTCGTCGCTTGATCTGTCGCGGATCACCGTCTCGCCGCGCAATGGCGAGATCGCGGCGCGCCTTGCCGCATCGTCGCCGCTGGTCGAGATCGGCGCCGACAACCAGGCCGTGGTCGATGCCGCCGATATCCTGTTCCTGGCGATCCGGCCGCAGATCGCAGAGGACGTAATCAAGGGCTTGCGTTTTCGCGCCGGGCAGAGCGTCGTCAGCGTTATAGCCGCGACCGACCGGGCGAAGCTCGAGGACTGGATCGATGCGTCTGTTACGATTACCCAGGCCATTCCGCTGCCCTTCGTCGCCGAGCGCGCCGGTGTGACGGCGATCTATCCTGAGAATGAAACGGTCGCCGCGATCTTTTCGGCGCTGGGAAGTGCTGTCGCCTGCGAGACGCGCGCGGAGTATGATCTGCTGGCGGCCGCAAGCGCGCTGATGGCCACCTATTTCGGCATCCTCGACCGCACCACCGGCTGGCTCGCCGATCAGGGAATGCCTGCGGACAAGGCGCGGGCCTATCTGGCGCCGCTGTTCCTCAGCCTCGCGCAGGAAGCGGTGAAGCATGGCGACACGCCGCTCACCGAACTCAAGGAAGAGTTCTCCACCAAGGGCGGTTTGAACGAGCAGGTGTTCGAGGACTTCGACCACAAGGGCGGAAGCGGCGCGCTGATCGCGGCGCTCGATCGCGTGCTGGCGCGGATCAAGGGGTAGGGCGTCACGCCCGGTTCAGGGCTTGCCGGGATTGTCGTTGGCGGTCGTGCGAAACTGCTCGTCCTCGAGCACGCGCGCGCCGGTATCGAGCACCCGGATCACCATCTCGTAGATGTTGAGCGCGCGTTTGCTTGAGGGCATGCTGTTGTCGAGAATATCAAGCGCCTGGCGCAGGCGCTCGGCCAGTTCCTTGTCGGTGATCGTTTTCACGAAATGCGCTCCGCAAGTTGCTCCTCTGACTGTGTAATCTACCGCGAATTGCGCGATGAAGCCACTATCCGAAGGTTGGAGACGGGCGTTGTACGCCACCTTTCAGCCGGCGATTTCAGACATGACGTGTTCGGCGAGCGCAAGCGACGAGGTGAGCCCCGGGCTCTCGATGCCGTAGAGATGCACCATGCCGCTGACGCCATGGACTGAGGGGCCGTGAATGGCGAAGTCGGCGGCGGGCTGGCCGGGGCCGGAGAGTTTGGGGCGGATGCCGCTATAGGCGGGCTGCAGGCAGTTGTCGGGGAGGCCGGGCCAGTAGCGGCGAATCTCGTCGTAGAAGCGCTCGCAGCGCGTCGGATCGACCTCGTAGTCGATCGTGTCGATCCACTCGACATCGGGGCCGAAGCGGATCGAGCCGCCAAGGTCCATGGTCAGGTGCACGCCGAGGCCGCCATCCTCCGGCACCGGATAGATCAGCCGCGAGAAGACGTTGCGCGTCGGGGCGGCGAAATAGTTGCCCTTGGCAAGATGGAGCTTGGGCACTGTGGCGTGATCGAAGCCCGAGACGAGGCGGGCGAGATCGTTGGCGTGCAGGCCGGCTGCGTTGATGAAGTGGCGCGAGGCCACGTCGTATTCCTCGCCGCTCGTCTTGTCGCGGGTGCGCAGGACGAAGCAGTTGTCGGCGGCCTCGCCTGATATGATCTCGGTGTTGAGGGCGATGAAGGCGCCGTTCTCCTCGGCATCCCCTCGCAAGGCGAGCATCAGCGCATGGCTGTCGATGATGCCGGTCGAGGGCGAGACGAGGGCGGCGACGCAGTTCAGCGCCGGCTCGCGGGCCATCGCTTCCTCGCCGGAGATCAGCACCAGATCATCGACGCCGCATTCGGCCGCCTTGATGCGGATCGCTTCCAGTTTCTCGACCTGCGCCGGGCTGGTCGCGACGATGAACTTGCTGCAGCGTGCGTGAGGGATTCGCCGGTCTTCGGCGTAGCGATAGAGCCGCCCGCGCCCTTCGATGCAGAGCCGCGCCTTCAGCGATCCGGGCGGGTAATAGATGCCGGCGTGGATGACTTCGGAATTGCGCGAGCTTGTTTCCATGCCGATCATCGGGTTGGCCTCGATGACGAGCGTCTCCAGACCGCGCATCGCCGCTTCGCGCGCGATCGCCAGCCCGATTACGCCGGCACCGGCGATGATGCAGCCGACCTCATCCATTCCAATCCTCCTGCAACACCCCGATCACTACCGCAATCGGCGGGGCGATCAAAGTCCCGCAATCCTAGGGCTTTCGGCGTAGCGCTTTTGGCATAAGTGGCATGACCGATTGGGGGGAGACACAGGCCCATTTCGGTTTATAACGTCGCAGTCTCTGAGAAACAGCATCCGTTCGGCCTATATGGGGCATGTGCGGAGCGCGCGCCCGGCGCGCCGTTCGCTGTCCGACAAATTGATTTGATGAAGACGACAAGGAATAATCATGCAGACCTATCCCGATGTGAAGCTGTTCATCGACGGCGAATGGAAGAATGCCGCCTCCGGCAAGACGCTGCCCGTCACCGACCCGGCCACGGGTGAGACCATCGGCACCATTCCGCATGCCTCCCGCGAGGATCTCGACGCCGCACTCGCCGCAGCCGACAAGGGCTTCCGCGTCTGGCGCGATACCTCGCCCTTCGACCGCTCGAAGATGATGCGCCGCGCCGCCGACCTGTTGCGCGAGCGCAAGGAAACCATCGCCTGGATGATGACGCGCGAGCAGGGCAAGCCGCTGGCGCAGTCGCTCGTTGAACTCGCCGGCGCCGCCGACGTCATCGACTGGTTCGCCGAAGAAGCGCGCCGCACCTATGGTCAGGTCATTCCTTCGCGCGCGCCGAATGTCACGCAGCTGGCGATCAAGTCGCCGGTCGGCCCGGTCGCCGCGTTTACGCCGTGGAACTTCCCGATCAACCAGGTGGTGCGCAAGCTTTCGGCCGCTATCGCCGCCGGCTGCTCGATCATCGTCAAGGCGCCCGAGGAAACCCCGGCATCGCCGGCCGAGCTGATCCGCGTCTTCGCCGATGCCGGCATTCCCAATGGCGTCGTCAACCTCGTCTACGGCATTCCGGCCGAGATCTCCGAATATCTGATCTCGCACCCCGTCATCCGCAAGATCTCGTTCACCGGCTCGACGCCTGTCGGCAAGCAGCTGGCGGCGCTGGCCGGCCTGCACATGAAGCGGGCGACCATGGAGCTTGGCGGTCACGCCCCGGTCATGGTGTTCGATGACGCCAATGTCGATCAGGCCGTGTCGATCATGGCCGGCTCGAAGTTCCGCAATGCCGGCCAGGTCTGCGTCGCGCCGACGCGCTTCCTCGTGCAGGACGGCGTGATGGACCAGTTCACCGACGGTTTTGTGAAGGCCGCCCAGGCGGTCAAGGTCGGCAACGGCCTGGACGCAGGCGTCGAGATGGGCCCGCTCGCCAACGAGCGCCGCATCCCGGCTCTCGAAGAGCTGATCAACGATGCCGTCTCGAAGGGCGCAGAGCTCAAGACCGGCGGCCGCCGCATCGGCAATACCGGCAATTTCTTCGAGCCGACGGTTCTCGCCAACGTGCCGCTTTCGGCGCGCGTGATGAACGAAGAGCCCTTCGGCCCGCTCGCCATCATCAACCGCTTCTCCACGCTCGATGACGCGATCACCGAAGCGAACCGCCTGCCGTTCGGCCTGGCCTCCTTCGCTTTCACCAGCTCCAGCGCCACCGCGCAGGCGCTTGGCCGCCGCGTTGAAGCCGGCATGCTGTCGATCAACCACAACGGCCTTGCCCTACCGGAAGTGCCGTTCGGCGGCATCAAGGATTCGGGCTATGGTACGGAAGGCGGCTCGGAAGCGATCAACGCCTATCTCGACGTGCGCTACGTCACACAGCTCGGCTGATCGCCGGGACAGAGAGACAAAAAGAAAGCCGCCGGGGCGACCCGGCGGCTTTCTTGTTTGGTTCGATCGTAAACGAAAATTAGGCTTCCGCCGGACCTTCGATCATGCCGAGCGCGGCGAGATAGGTGTCGAGGATCGCTTCTTCCTCGAGACGTTCCTGCTCGTCCTTCTTGCGCAGCGCGATGACCTTTTTCAGGATCTTGGTGTCGAAGCCGGTTCCCTTGGCTTCGCCGTAGACGTCCTTGATATCGTCGGCGATGGTCTTCTTTTCTTCTTCCAACCGTTCAATGCGCTCGATGAAAGCGCGAAGCTGGTCGCGGGCAACGCCGTGGGCATCAGACATCGTGTTCTCCTGCTAGGGGGATAAAAATTCGGATGGCGTTGACTGCCGTGAAGATCAGCCGGGGTCAAGCCTATTCGACAGAGCCGGGGCTCATTTGTGCGGGTTGTTGCTTTCGAATGCGGCTTTTTGTTGGGGCGTCGCTTCACTCTGGTAGCGGCTTTTCCACTCGTCGAAGGGCATGCCGTAGACGATCTCGCGGGCTTCGTCCTTCGTCAATTCGACGCCATCGGCATCGGCTGCGTTCTTGTACCAGTTGGACAGGCAGTTGCGGCAGAAGCCGGCCAGATTCATCATGTCGATGTTCTGCACGTCGGTGCGTTCGCGTAAGTGCGCGACGAGGCGGCGGAAGGCGGCTGCCTCGAATTCGGTCTGCTGTTGCTTGCTGAGCGTGGTCATGTCGCTCTCCTCTTTTCAGTATGGGCCGGTGCGCGAGACGTGCACCTGGAATCGATGCAGGGCGGGGTCGGCGTTCATGGTCGCGAAGATCGGCGCGAGCCGGTCGGCCCAGGCGGCGATGCCTGCCGCGTCGCCGATCAGGTCCTGGCGAACCTCCAGCAGCGCATGCGGGATGCCTGTGACCATGCAATGCTGGTACATGGTGTCACCCTTCAGTGCGCCATCATAGGGCTCGTTGTCGCCGATCACCAAATCGGGATCGGCGCGCAGCAAGTCAAGAAGCGGGGCGACGGCGCGGTGGTCGCTATCCCACAACACGGCGGCGTGCCATGGGCGCGGCACGTTTTTCCAGGCGGGCGTGAAAGAATGCAGCGAGAGGACCAGCGGCGCCTTGCCGGTGGCGGCGGCGACCTTCGCAATCGTCTCGCTGACGGCATTGTGATAGGGGCGGTGAAAATTGGTGATGCGGCCGTTCCACTCTTCCCGGGTGATCGGGTGATTGCCTGGAATGATGGCGCCGTCGGAGATCTTCATGATCAGCGTCGGGTCGTCCTCGCCCCGGTTCGGGTCGATCAGCAGGCGAGAAAAGCCGCCGAGCACGGCGGGCACACCGAGCTTTTCAGACAGCGCCCGCGTCAGTCCCTCGATGCCGATGTCATAGGCGATATGCCGGGCAAAGGCGCTCTCGGGCAGGCCCAGGCTGCCATAGCGTTCCGGCAGGCGGTTCATCGCATGGTCACCCAGGAGCACCATACCCCTGTCATGATGTCCGCCTAGAATTTCGAAGGATTGGAAGTCGTTCATCGAGGACAATGCCGTTGACTGTTGCAAGCGTGTCTCTGATCGCACGGGCAGGGGAAGGGTTCAAGCGCGCCACGTGATCAAACACCTGGCAATCACTTCGTGCCAGCCTGGCAATCTCCGCGCGATCCTTGTGGCGGCGAGTGCGCCTCTTGTTTGATGTCAGAAATATAATCGATTAGCATTGCGTTGACTTTCGCCGGGAGGCAGCGCAAGAAGGCACGACAACGAATAACCGGGAGCCAATTGGAAGTCGTGTTGATCCAGACCGCGCCATGTTTCCTTACGCGTTCCGGGCCGCTTGCCCGTTTTGCTCTTTTTGTTCTCGCGGCGTTCTCGCCGTTCTTCATTGCCGATGTGGCGCGCGCTGATTTCCGCGTCTGCAACGGTACGCAGAATCTAGTCGGCGTGGCGATCGGATACCGGGCCAAGGACGGCTGGATGACGGAGGGCTGGTGGCAGGTCCCGGCAACGACCTGCGCGACACTGATCGAGGGAGAGCTTCAGTCTCGCTACTACTACCTCTACGCCGAAGACGCCGCCCGGGGAGGACGATGGACGGGCGACGTGCAGATGTGCGTGGCGGAGAACGAATTCAAGATCACGGGCGTCAATGATTGCTACGCCCGTGGCTATCAGAAGATGGGGTTCAAGGAATATGACACGGGCCGCCAGGGCA
Organism: Rhizobium sp. S163; assembly: GCF_030380805.1. NCBI lineage: Bacteria > Pseudomonadati > Pseudomonadota > Alphaproteobacteria > Hyphomicrobiales > Rhizobiaceae > Rhizobium > Rhizobium sp. S163. Next base: position 255,404 of record NZ_JAUDSA010000036.1, read on the forward strand.
GCTGGATGGTTCAACTTTCCGATACCCCAGGCACCCAGGAAAGTCCGAACTGATGAAGCGTAACCGCAAAGTAAAAATCCTCGCAACGCTCGGACCCGCCTCGTCCGAAGAAGCGATGATCGAGAAGCTGCACCAGGCCGGTGCCGACGTTTTCCGCATCAACATGAGCCATGCGAGCCATGACACGATGCGCACGCTGATCCAGCGCATCCGCGCCGTCGAGGCGCGCAGCGGCCGGCCGATCGGCATTCTCGCCGACCTTCAGGGTCCGAAGCTGCGCGTCGGCAAGTTCGCCGACGTCAAGGTCGACCTGAAGCCGGGCGACACGTTCACGCTCGACAACAACGACACCCCTGGCGACAAGAACCGCGTGTTCCTGCCGCACCCCGAAATTCTCGAAGCCGTGAAGCCGGGCGACCGCCTGCTGATCGACGACGGCAAGCTGGCGCTGCGCGCTGAAAAGTGCGACGGCAAGAGCATCGTCACGACGGTTGTTTCGGGCACCCGGATTTCCGACCGCAAGGGCGTGAGCCTTCCCGACACGATCCTCACCGCCGGCGTCCTGACCGACAAGGACCGCGCCGACCTTGATGCGGTTCTCGCAACTGATGACGTCGACTGGGTTGCGCTCTCCTTCGTGCAGCGTCCGGAAGATCTGGTCGAAGTGCGCAAGATCGCGCGCGGTCGCGTTGGCCTGATGGCGAAGATCGAAAAGCCGCAGGCAATCGAACGGATCGAAGAGATCATCGAGCTTTCAGACGCGCTGATGGTTGCCCGTGGCGACCTCGGTGTGGAAATGCCGCTCGAAGCGGTTCCCGGCATCCAGAAGCAGCTGATCCGTGCCTGCCGTCGTTCGGGCAAGCCTGTCGTCGTCGCCACGCAGATGCTGGAATCGATGATCTCCGCGCCGGTACCGACCCGCGCTGAAGTCTCTGACGTCGCGACCGCCGTCTTCGAAGGCGCCGACGCCGTCATGCTCTCTGCTGAATCCGCGTCCGGCGATTATCCGGTTGAAGCCGTCTCGACGATGGCGTCGATCGCCAGCACCATCGAGCGCGAGCCGCACTATCCTGGAATCATCTACGCCCAGCGCGCCCAGGCGGAAGCCACCGGCGCCGATGCGATTTCGCTGGCTGCCCGCCAGATCGCCGAAACGCTGCGCCTGTCGGCCATCGTCTGCTACACCTCTTCGGGCACGACGGGCCTGCGCGCCTCGCGCGAGCGTCCGCAGGTGCCGATCCTGGCGCTGTCGCCTGTTATCCAGACCGCACGCCGCCTCGCCATCGTCTGGGGCCTGCACTGTGTGGTCACCCATGACGCGACCGACCTCGACGACATGGTCAACCGCGCCTGCCGCATCGTCGCCGACGAAGGCTTCGGCAAGCCGGGCGACCGCATCATCATCTCGGCCGGCGTGCCGCTCGGGACACCTGGTGCGACGAACATGCTGCGCATCGCCTATATCGGTTCGGACGGCCAGAGCGGGTTTTGATCCGGATTTGGTTTGATTGAGTTGAGAACCCGCTGCCTCCTGGAGGTGGCGGGTTTTTTGTTGATGGGTTGTGGTGGATCGCGGGGTTGGTGGGTGGGTGGGATACCCCCTCTGCCCTGCCGGGCATCTCCCCCACAAGGGGGGAGATCGACTCGTGACTACGGTCTCCGCCAAACAATAAGAGTGGAACGAGCGGCCGCGCCCAGCCAATCTCCCCACCTGTGGGGGAGATGCCCGGCAGGGCAGAGGGGGGTATCCCACTCACTGACTGCTCGATCAGCATTTCTCCGAGGAAACGCGATCGACCGTCACGGCAACGACACGTGACCGACGCGATAGATCCGCGTCGATGGCGACACAGCAGGCGCGTCCGCGTGCAGCACGAAGCGCACCATCGTCCATCCCAAGGGATCGAATGCCGCAACGGATGCGAGCACGCCGGGCTGATCCAACAGCTCACTGCCAAGGGCAGTTTCGCTCTCGCGAACCGATGCGAGCGAAACGTCCGCGCCCAGCGGCAATATCTCGCGTGTCGCGAAGCGCGCCTCGGCCACATCCGGCGCCACATCGCCATGCCAGACAATCCACGTCGCCACCTGCGGCCGGCCGAAGGATTGGCTGACGGCCTCAAAACCGGGGCCGCAAAGGAAGTCGCTCGCGCCTTCTGCATGCCGCCAGAAATAGAAGGGCGCGTAGAGATTGTCCGTCGCGCCAAGCTCGCCCTTGCGTGCCGTGAGGTAGGCCTTGAAGCCGAGCTTGGGGAAACCGTCGGTCATCGGGCCCTTGTCGTGGATGCGGCGGTCGATGATCGCCATGTCGTAATCGGCGGGCAGGGTGAAAGCGTATTGCATGGCGATCATGGCGCGGTCTCCATTGCGCGGATTTCCCAGCCGGGCTCCAGCATTTGCTGCCCGCCATTGCCGAAGGACCATTCGTCCGGCGCCGTGGTGTTGACGACGATCATCACATCCTCAGGCCGCAGCCCCGGCGACTGGCCGAGCAGTTCGACCGCGCGCTTGAAGAAGGCGGTGCGCGCTTCCGCCGTGCGCGGCTTGCCGGCGGTGATGGCGATCAGCACGAAATCGTCGGAGCGTGGGCCGGCGAGATAGTTGCGGTCGAAGATCAGTTGGCCCCGATCGTGCTGGTGGATGATGTGAAAGCGATCGGCCGGCGGCACGTTGAAGGTTTCCACCATGGCGCGGTGGAGGCTCTCGGAGAGAGCCGCGAGATAATCCGGCGACTTGCCTTTCAGAAGCGAGATACGAGTGAAGGGCATGTTTGCCTCCTTTTCTCTGATGTTGACAGGAAGAGGATCGCACTGCACGATAATGCAGAAAATCAGAATATAATGGATCATCGATCCTGAAAATATGGACTATTAAATGCGCCGGACGATCTTCGACCTCGACGTTCTCAGAACCTTCGTGACCGGCATGGAGCTCGGCAATTTCGCGCGCGCCGCCGACCGGCTGGGGCGCTCGACCTCGGCTGTGAGCGCGCAACTGAAGAAGCTGGAGGAGCAGGCGGGCACGCCGATCTTCCGCAAATCCGGCCGCGGGCTGGCGCTGACCGATGCCGGCGAAACCATGCTCGGCTATGCCCGCCGACTGCTGGAGCTGAACGACGAGGCGGCGGCGGCCGTGCACAGCGTCGAGCTGGAGGGCTGGGTGCGGCTTGGGCTGCAGGAGGATTTCGGCGAGACGTTGCTCCCTGATGTGCTCGGCCGTTTCGCGCGGGCGCATCCGAAGGTGCGGGTCGAGGCGCGGGTGGTGCGCAACGTCGAGCTGATCGAGCGGGTGACGTCGGGCAAGCTCGACCTCGCCCTTGCCTGGAGCGACGGGACGCTGACGCCGCATTGCGACCGGATCGGCGAGGTGCCGATGCGCTGGATCGGCTCGGCCTCAGTGTCGTCAGGGTGGGGCCGCGAGAGCGGGGAACCGCTGCCGCTCGCGGCACTCGAGGCGCCCTGCCTGATGCGGAGCGCTGCGACCAAGGCGCTGGATGCGGCGGGGATTTCCTGGCGGCTCGCCTTCGTCAGCCCCAGCCTCGGCGGCCTGTGGGCGGCGACGGCGGCGGGGCTCGGGATCACCCTTCGCACGCCGGTCGGCCTGCCCGCGAAGGTGCGGCCGCTTATGGCGGAAGAATTGGCGCTGCCTGAATTGCCGGGGCTTGGTCTGGTGCTGCACCGGGCAGAGGCGGAGAGCGCGCCGGCGGTGGCGAGGCTCGCGGGGTTGGTGCGGCAGTCGGTTTCGGATGTGCTTGGCGAGGTTGAAAGGCCCGTTGGTGGGGTGGTGCGGTAAGGGCGTGGTTAAGGTGGTTGCGGTGTGGTGCGGCTGGAGGAGTTGGTGAGCGCATTATCGCTGGCTTGGCGGGTGGGATACCCCCCTCTGCCCTGCCGGGCATCTCCCCCACAGGTGGGGAGATTGGCTAGGGGCCGCCGCTCGCTCCTACCTCGATGTTTGGATGGAGAGCGGGCCACGGATCGATCTCCCCCCTTGTGGGGGAGATGCCCGGCAGGGCAGAGGGGGGTAACACAACCGCCGAGATCTCGGTCTTCTAGTCAGCTATCGTACTCGCCGACCTCTCGGTCTCGCAGCTACCTCCCGCAGCGCCGACCTCTCGCCCTACCCCCGCAACGCCAACGCCCGGCCAAACATCTCGTCATCCACATTACCGCCCGAGGTCACCACGATCGCAGCATCCTCCTGCAACTGCTCGCCATGAAACAACGCTGCCGCCAGCGCGACTGCGCCGCCGGGTTCGACGACGATCTTCAGGCGGGTGAAGGCGAGCGCCATGGCGCGGAGTGCTTCCTCGTCGGTGACGACGAGGCCGGGGCCGGCGAGGCGTTTGAGGATGGGGAAGGTGATGTTGCCGGGTTGCGGCGTGATGATCGCGTCGCAGATCGAGCCTGATAGCGTGGCGTTGCGCTCGATCTGGCCCGAGGCCAGCGAGCGGGTCGTGTCGTCGAAGCCTTCGGGCTCGCAAGGGCGGACGCGGAAGGCGGGGGTGCGGGCTTCGAGTGCCAGCGCGATGCCCGAGGTCAGCCCGCCGCCGCCGCAGGGGACCAGCACCTCGGCCGCGGTCATGCCTTCTTCTTCCGCCTGTTCGGCGATCTCCAGGCCGGTCGTGCCCTGGCCGGCGATGACCTGGGGTTCGTCGAAGGGCTTGATCAGGGTGAGGCTGCGTTCTTCGGAGAGGCGCGCGCCGATCGCGTCGCGGTCTTCGTTGGCGCGGTCGTAGAGCACGACCTCGGCGCCAAGAGCGCGCGTATTGGCGATTTTCAGCTTCGGGGCGTCGGAGGGCATGATGATGACGGAGGGGACGCCGTGCAGCTTGGCGGCAAGCGCGACGCCCTGCGCGTGGTTGCCGGAGGAGAACGCGATGACGCCGCGAGCGCGTACCTCTGGCTCCAGCGCCGAGACAGCCGACCAGCCGCCGCGGAACTTGAAGGAGCCGGTGTGCTGCAGGCATTCGGCCTTGATGAACAGCCGGCGTCCGGCGATCTCGTCGAGAAACGGAGAGGAAAGAAGCGGGGTGCGGCGGGCATGTCCACGCAGGCGGGCGCGGGCGGCGACGATCATTTCAATGCTGACCATGGGAGCTCTTTCGGATGATGATGCCGTCATGAATAGGACGCGGCCTTCGCGTTGTGAACGGCTGCTTTGTCACGGTGACATGAAAAGCGGCTGTTGCGGCGCCGGCAGGAATTCCGGTTCCGGCGCGGGCTTTTGGCTGACCGGCCGGGTCTGGTGGCGCCTGCGGTATTCGGTGGGGCTCGTGGCGGTCACGCGCAGGAATTCGCGGTTGAAATTCGACTTGCTGATGAAGCCGCAGTCGAACATCAGCCGGGTCACCGGCTCATCGGTCGTTTCCAGCATCCGGCAGGCGGCGCGGATGCGGAAGTCGTTGACATATTGCGAGACGCTTGCCTCGTGCACTCGGTTGACCGCGATCGATACGCGGCGGACGGGCAGGTTCATCCGGCGGGCGATGCGGCCGAGATTGAGTTCGGGGTCGCGGTAGAGTTCGCGCGACTGCATGAGCTCGTCCAGCGACCGGGCGATGGCGCCGTCTTCCTCTGTCGGCGAGGGTGCCGGTGGCTGTGGCTGGGGCGGCGGCGATGACGCGGATTCTGTGGACTGGCTGCTGCTGGCGATGGCAGCGGCGGTGCCGAGTGCCAGCAGCGAGATGACATTGCCGATGGCGACCACGGCGCCGGCGTGAGCGCCGCCCGTTCTATAGAAATCGAAGCTGATGACGATATCGGCGGTGGCGGAGGCAAGCAGTGCTGCTGCGGTAATCAGCAGCGAGCGGTATGAGAGGAGCGCGCCGTCGAGCCGTGAGGAGATAAGTCCATCAGGGCCGTGGCGGGCGAGCCAGAAGAGGGCGGCGCCGTAGGCCGTGAAGGTGGCGGTGATGAAGACACCGACGGGGCCGCGCCAGAAGATCATCAGCACGAGGACGACGGCGGCCGGCAGGAGATGCGGCGCAAGGCGCAGCCAGGAGAGGGTGTTGTCGCGGGCGAGGTTGCTGAAGCTGATCCAGGCGAAGGCGGCGATCAGGGCGGCAAGCACCGCCTGGCCGGGCATCAGGGCGATGATGTCATAGCCCCAGCGCAGGCCGAGCAGCACCGATTGCAGCGCGTAGAGCCCGATCAGGATCAGGAAGGGCCGCCGCTCGGGCGCCAGGCCGTCGCTTTGCCTGACCATCCGGACAAGCAGGATCGCGAGCAGCAGGGTGACGACGAAGGGCAGCGGCACGAAGATCATGGGTGCGGATCCAGCAACAGAAGAGCGATATGAGCACGACAATGACCTCGATCGCAATCGCGGGCGACCCGGATCGCGATCGAGGTCTCGATTTCGTGTGGTCTCAGCGACCTTGGGTCCGCCGCTCGATGGGAGCGGTGTCACGCAAGGAGACTGCCATGATGATCATCATAACGATACCGCTTCTCTTGTTCACGCTGGTTTCAAGCTATGCCGATGGCTGGCGTACGGGAGAGACGATCGACGTCTCGGCGATCCGCTCGATCGTGATAACTGGCGACGCCAGCTCGATCCGGATCAGCGCCAATTCAGACGAGCCTTATCGGGCCGAGACGCGCGGGCGGCGCGACGGGTGGTTCAGCCGCTGGTACTCGAGCTGGTTCTTCAGCGGTTGCGAGGACCAGAGCCGGATGACGGTCGATGGCACGATGCTTTCGATCGCGGTTGCGTCCACGAAATGGTTCGATCTTTCCGATTGCTCACCCGAGGTCGTCGCCAACATCCCGCCGGGCGGGTCGATCGAGGTCAACCAGCAGGCCGTGATGGCGCGGTTCGAGGGCGAGTTCGCGAAGCTCGGCCTGTCGAGCAAGGCGGCAGACGTCACGCTGCAGGGGCATGCCTCGAACGTTGCCATCGACAGTGCCGCGCTCAGGGCGCATCTGACTTACGACAAGCTCAACGCCGACGAGACGATCGACGTGAAGGCGCATTCGGTGGACAGCTATATCGACTTCGGCAAGGACGTGCCTGTCGATTACACCGTCACGGCCAAGGCGTCGCTCATCGACAGCCCCCGGCCGAGCGTGGTCGGCGCCAAGCCTGTCGTCACCATCAAGGCGGAATACGCGCATACGACGATCCGCTGAGGGGCTTGGAGCCTCCCCTGCTGCGATTGCCTAATAGCCGCCGGCCGAGCCTTCGGTCGAGCGGCTGTCCATGGCGCCGTTGTAGCGGGCGCCGCCGCCTTTATCGATATCCTTCAGGCTCTTGCCGCCGACGAGGATGCCGGCGGCCCGGCCCCAGACGGGCGTGCCGCTGCCGTCGTCCATGGTGTGGCCCATCGCGATCAGCGCGCGGATCGTGTCGGGCGACAGCGCGTAGGGCTCGAAATAGATCTTGTCGGGCTGCCACTGGTGATGGATGCGCGGGGCGTTGACGGCCTGGCTGATGTCCATGCCGAAATCGACGACATTCAAAATGGCTTCCAGCGTGATGGTGATGATGCGCGAGCCGCCGGGGCTGCCGATTACCATGAAGGGCTTGCCGTCCTTGGTCACGATGGTGGGGCTCATCGACGAGAGCGGGGTCTTCTTCGGCGCGATGGCGTTGGCTTCGCCCTGGACGAGGCCGTAGAGATTGGGGACGCCGGGCTTGGAGGTGAAGTCGTCCATCTCGTTGTTGAGAAGGATGCCGGTGCCGGGCGCCACGACGCCGGCGCCGAAGTTGCCGTTCAACGTGTAGGTGACGGCGACCGCATTGCCCTCGTCGTCGATGATCGAATAATGCGTGGTCTCGGTGCTTTCCTTGGCGCCGAGCGGCTTCAGGTTGGCGGATGTGCCTGACTTGTTGATATCGATCTTGGCGCGGATAGCCTTGGCATAGCTCTTGTCGAGAAGCGTCGTGACCGGGTTGTCGACGAAATCCGGGTCGCCGAGGGCGGCGTTGCGGTCGACATAGGCGTAGCGCATGGCCTCGGTCATGAGGTGCACGGTCTCGGCGGAACCGTAGCCGAGGAAGGAGAGCGGGTAGCCTTCCAGGACGTTCAGGATCTCGCAGATGATGACGCCGCCGGAGGAGGGCGGAGGCGAGGAGATGATGTCATAGCCGCGATAGCTGCATTCAACCGGCTTCAGTTCACGCACCTGATATTGCTCGAAATCCTCCTTGGCCAAAATGCCGCCCTTGGCCTGGCTGGCCTTCACGATCGCGTCCGCCGGCATGCCCTTGTAAAAGGCGTCGGTGCCCTTGTCGGAGATGCTCGTCAGCACGGAGGCCAGTTCAGGCTGCACCAGCTTCTCGCCTGACGTGAAGAGCTTGCCGTCGGGCTTGAGGAAGATCTTGGCGGCCGCCTCGTCCTTGGCCAGCCGCTTGGCACTGTTCTCGATCGAGGCGACGTCGCCCTGTTCGAGGGTGAAGCCATCCTTGGCGTAGCGGATGGCGGGGGCAAGGAGATCCTGGCGCGACTTGGTGCCGTATTTCTCGCGGGCGGTCTCGAAGCCCATGACGGAGCCGGGCACGCCGACGGCCAGATAGCCGTCGAGGCTGGCGCGGGGCACGATATCGCCCTTGGCGTCGAGATACATGGTCTTGGTGGCGGCGAGCGGCGCGCGTTCGCGGAAATCGAGGAAGGTGGACTTGCCATCCTTCATGCGTATCGTCATGAAACCGCCGCCGCCGATATTGCCGGCGGTCGGATAGACCACGGCCAGCGCATAGCCGACTGCGACCGCCGCATCCACGGCATTGCCGCCGTTCTTCAGCACCTCGACGCCGACATCGGTCGCCAGATGCTGGGCGGTGACGACCATGCCATGCTCAGCCTCTACAGGCGCGGGCGAGGCGGCAAGTGCCGGTGCGATTGGCGCCAGCGTCAGCGACAGGGCGGCGATGAGGGCTGCGGATTTCGTGTGAAGACGGTCCATGATGTTCCCCTCGTTGGACTGACATGGGGAAGATATGGGGTTGCAGGCGTGGCAGGCAATGCGCGGCGGGCGCTAAGTGGTGCCCTGCAGGTCCGGCGTTGCGACTGGCTTTGGCGTTGGGGTCGGCTGCGGGATGGACGGCAATTTGGCTTCCGGCGCTGGCAAAGCCAGTCTTGCCTCGGCAATCCGTGCGGCGGCCTGCAAGTCGCGGTCGTAGCCTGAGATCTTCTCGATTGCCGCGATGGCGACGTCGGTGGCGAGGTAATCGGGCTTGTGGCCGACGCCCTTGATCTTGACCAGTTCGGAGCCGGCGATGTCGCGGGCCAAGCCTTGCGAGTGCAGGTGCTCCCAGACGATGTCGTCGCTGTCGCCGGTGATGATGACCGTGGGCGCCGATATCTTGATATAGAGATGCGATTGGGTCTTGAAGTAATCAAGCAGGCGCACGAAGTCGGCGGCGTTGTTGTGGAAGGTGGCGGGGCGCAGCACCAGCGAGGGGCCGGTTTTCATGATGTAATCGGCCGGTCGCGGGTTGGGGCGGAAGACGTTGAGTGTGCCGCGTTCCAGACGCCGCAAGCCCAGCGGCACGACCAGTGCGTGGTTGAAGAGCCAGCCGATCACCGGGGCTGTCGAGACGTGATAGTACCAATCGATGCCGCCGGGCCATGGATGCGTGGCAGGCGCCAGGAAGAGCAGACCGGCCGTCTTTTCCGGATGACGAACGCCGAATGCGGCGGCGATGGCGCCGCCGAAGGAATGGCCGACGATGATCGCCTTGTCGATGCCGCGCTTTTCCATCAGCGCGGCGATGGCGTCCGCCTGGCCTGAGGGGAGGGCGTTATCCGGTCCGCCGCGTTCGGAATAGCCGTGGCCGGGTCTATCGACGAAGAGCATTTCGGCGCGGCCTCGCAACGGCTCCAGAAAGGCGCCGATCTGGTCGAGCAGGTTGCCGCTGGCGCCATGGATGAAGACCAGCGCCGGCAGGTCGGCGGTTTCGGGGCGCTCGATGTGGACGGCGTTCATGCGGTAGCCGCCGATGTCGGTCAGCTCGCCAATGTTGGGATAGGCCTGCTCGAACTGGCGGGCCTTATAGGAAGAGTAGCCGATTGCTGCGGCCAGAGGGGCGAGGAGGGCGGAGACGAGGGTAAGCATGGTGCGACCTGCGGAAGGGACTAACGGACCATACGTTAGATTGGCTCGCGCGGTTCACCTTCAAGAGGGGCCGGGCAAGAGGGGAACCTGTCACACAGTAATATGTCAGGTGCGGCTGCCGGCGAGCTTTTCGGAGAGCGTGTTCAGCTGTTCCTGCGCATTGCGGTTGGCGGGGTAGATTTCGAGGAAACGCTCCCATGCCTTCAGCGCAAGCTGGTCGTTGCCGCTGTCGCCAAGAATGGAGGCCATGCCCGCGAGAGCGCCGAAATGACGAGGCTCGATATCGAGCACATGTTCGATATCGGACATCGATTTGCGCATCGCGCCGTTGGTGTAGTTCAGCGTGGCGCGGCGGTTCCAGCTCTCGGAGTAGCCGGGCTTCAGCGCGATCGCCTGGTCGAGGAAATCGAGTGCGGCGCTGTTGCGCTTCTCCTCGATCGCCTTGTCGGCCCATTGCATCAGCAGGTTGACGGTAGCGCTGCCCGAATCGTTCCATTCGGCGCGGATCTCGTTGGCGATGTTATCGGCCTTGTCGGCGTCGCGCTCGCGCTTCAGTGCTGCGAAAAGCTGATCGAGATGTTCTTTTGGCGAGAGGTTCGCGGCCTGCTGCTCGACGATCTTTTCCTTGTCCCGCGCGGGCGCGGGTTCCTGCGCATGGGCAGGCAAGGCAACTGAGAGCAGGGCGAGGGAGAGCGGCAGTGCCGCGCAGGTCATAGCCAAAAAACGCATGGCGGGCATAATAGCCCGCCAACGCGAAAGATCAAAACACTTTAACGGGATCACAAAAGAACCCTTCCGGACAGGCTCAGGCGCGTAAACGCTGCCGAGCCATCCGGCCAGCCAAATCAGCCCTGACGAGCCTTGAAGCGTGGGTTCAGCTTGTTGATGATGTAGATGCGGCCCTTGCGGCGAACCAGGCGGTTGTCACGGTGACGAGCCTTGAGCGACTTGAGCGAATTCTTGATCTTCATTGTTTTGATCCGCGATGTTGGGGGGAATTCACATTCGCCCGTATCTATTACATTCAAAAGCGCGCTCAGGGCGCGCTCTTCAGGTTGGGCGTGCAGATAACCCGGCCTCTTGTCTGTGTCAACCACGTGAAGGTGTTTTTCCCGTGGCAGTGGCCGGTTTTGTCAGGGGAAAACCCCTTATTTCCCCGCCCGTGCGCTGGCAAGCGTGGTGACGTGACCCATCTTGCGGCCGGGTCTCGATTCCGTCTTTCCATAGAGGTGAACCAGCGTGTCGCGCCGCTTCAGCCAGTCCGGAAGAGCAAGGATATCGTCGCCGATCAGGTTCTGCATCACGCAGTCGGAGTGGCGATCCGCGTTGCCGAGCGGCAGGCCGGCGACTGCGCGGATATGCTGCTCGAACTGCGAGATCACGCAGGCGGCTTCCGTCCAGTGGCCGGAATTGTGCACGCGCGGTGCCATCTCGTTGGCGATCAGGCTGCCGTCGGCGAGCGCGAAGAACTCGATGCCGATGACGCCGACATAGCCGAGCGTCGAGAGGATCTTCTCGGCGGCATCGCGCGCGGCTGTGGCCGTGGCGTCGGTGATCGACGCCGGAACCGTCGAGGTGTGCAGGATGCCGTTGCGGTGCACGTTTTCGGCCGGATCGTAGCAGGCGACGGTGCCGTCGGTGGCGCGGGCGGCGATGATCGAGATCTCGCGCTCGAAGGCGACGAAGCTTTCGAGGATCAGCGGCACGCCGCCGAGTTCGGCAAAGGCGCCATCGGCGCTGTCGGCAGCCGAGCGGAACACCTTCTGGCCCTTGCCGTCATAACCAAGGCGGCGGGTCTTCAAGACACCCTGGCCGCCGAAATCGGCAAGGGCGGCCTCGAGGTCGGCCTGGCTGTCGATAGCGTGGAATTTCGCGGTCGGAATGCCGCAATCATTGATGAAGCGCTTTTCGACGAGACGGTCCTGGGCGGCTTCCAGCGCTTTTGGCGGCGGATAGACCGGCACGGTCTGCGCCAACGCTTCGGCTGCGGAGACGGGGACGTTCTCGAATTCGTAGGTGACGACGTCGCAGACGGTCGCCAGTTCCTCAAGTGCGGCTGGATCGTCATAGGCGGCGACGATCTGCCGGTTGGCGACCTGCGCTGCCGGGCAATCGGCCTGCGGCTCGAGAATGATGGTGCGGAAGTTCAGGCGGGCGGCAGCCATGGCCAGCATGCGGCCAAGCTGGCCGCCGCCGATGATGCCGATCGTTGTCATGCTCATAGGTCGTCCATCGGGTATTCGGCGATCGCCGCACTTTGGCTCTCGCGCCATTCGTCAAGCCGGTCGGCAAGGTCTTCGTCCGACAGCGCCAGAACCGCGGCGGCAAGAAGCGCCGCGTTGATGGCGCCGGCCTTGCCGATCGCCAGCGTTCCAACCGGGATGCCGCCGGGCATCTGCACGATCGACAGCAGGCTGTCCTGGCCGGACATCGTCTTCGACTGCACCGGAACGCCGAAAACAGGAAGAGGGGTCATCGCGGCGGTCATGCCCGGAAGATGGGCGGCGCCGCCGGCGCCGGCGATGATGACCTTGAAGCCTTCCGACTTCGCACCCTTGGCGAACTCGACCATGCGATCGGGCGTGCGATGTGCCGATATGATCCTGGCGTCATAGGGGATCTCGAGCGCCTCCAGCGTATCGGCGGCGTTCTTCATGGTCTCCCAATCGGACTGGCTTCCCATGATGATGGCAACGGTCGGTCTGTCTGTCATCGTCACGACACTTCCTTCAGGCAATGATATCCGGGCTTCAGGCGATGATATCCGGAATGATCTGGTCTTCGAGCTTCGACAGCTTGTCCTTGATAACAAGCTTCTTTTTCTTCATGCGCTGAACGCGCAGGGCATCGCAGCCAGTCGCGATCATGGCGTTGATGGCGACATCGTAGTCCTCATGCTCCTGGCGCAGGCGCGCCACCATGAGCCTGACTTCCGCCTGTTCCTGATCCGGCATACGCATTCCCCATGATCGTCTTCAGACCTTCTCCGGCCTGTCGCTAATTTTTGCAAGCTCCTATCACCAAATAGCGGTAACGGCTAGTTAGTCTCGATCATGAATTTGCCACGCTCTCTCCTTGTTTTCGCCTTCGACAAGCCTTCAAAAATGTGTCACAGTTTGAGGGTTGACGCCTTGGATCTCCGGCGGTGTTGGCTGGAGAAAGGCTAGAGGAAGGAAGGGTCATATGACTGTTCAAGCTCATCTTGAATCACTCCAGAAGAAGCATGGCGCTCTCGAAGACGAGCTCCATTCACTGATGGCATCCCCCTCCAGAGACGACCGTGAGGTTGCCGAGTGCAAGCGCAGGAAGCTGCGCATCAAAGACGAGATTGAGCGTCTCAAATCATCCGTACACTAAGCAGGATAGAACGTTACAGGGCGTGGTCGACGCGATTCAAAGGGTAAATATCGCAATATAACCAGTTGTTTAGTAGTCTGTCGCGTCCGTTGGAATGTTCCTGCGCGTCGGTTGCCGAAAAGGTCGCAGCCGGCGCGTTTTCATGTCCGGATGGCGTTATGCCCAGAACTGATCCAGCCAGAGATTGAGCCTGTCGAAGCCGCGATTGTTGACCGCGTAGATGCGTTTCGTGCCATCGGCGGTGACCGAGACGAGGTCGCAATCGAGCAGTGCCTTGAGGTGCTGGGAGACGGCCGGACGGCTGATCGGAAGGCCTTCGGCGAGCTCGTTGACGGTGCGCGGCGAGCGTCGCAATTCCTCCAGCAGGAAGCGCCGGTGAGGGTCGGCAATCGCAGTGAAAGGGTCCACGTTCGACATGGCGAAAAGCTACGTCAATCGGAGAATTAGGGCAAGCGAATTGTGCGCCGCAGCAAGGCCCTTAAAGCCTAAAATCCAAGGCCTTCGCGGGCGATCAGGACGGCCGCGATCAGCGCCATCGCATACATGAATGGATAGAAGATTTTCGGCTGCATGCGCTTCACGCACCAGGCGCCGGCGAGGGTGGCAAGGGGCGCGAAGGGAAGCAGCGTGGCGGAGGCGGCGAGGTTCTGGGTGTCGAGCTGGCCGAGCGCGAAATAGGGGATCAGCTTGACCGCGTTGAGGATGGCGAAGAAGCGGGCGCTGGTGCCGGTATACTCGCGCGGCGGCATCTGCAGCGGCAGCACGTAGATCTGGAACGGCGCGCCGCCGGCGTGTGCGACGAAGCTGCCGTAACCGGAAAAGGTGCCCCAGAGCGCGGCGCGGACCGGCCGCTGGCCATGCGGCGGCACGATCTTTCCTCTGCCGGGGCCGAAGTTGTTCCAGAAATAGCGCAGGCAAAAGAGGATGGTGACGACGCCGATGACGACGCGCAAGACGCTGCCGGGAACCAGTGCTGAGGTGGCCCAGCCGAGCGCGATGCCGGCTAGCGCGCCCGGGAGCATGATCTTCAGCGTCGTCCAATCGCCATGCTTGCGCCAGATGACGAGCGATATCATGTCCATGAAGATCAGGATCGGCAGCAGGATGGCGGCGGCCTGCACGGGGGAGACGACGAGAGCCAGAAAAGGCAATCCAATCAGCGACAAGGCGTCGCCCATACCGCCCTTCGCGAGACCGACCAGAATGACGGCGGGAATGGCGGCGTAGTAAAATGACACGTCCATCGGCATGCTTTTGAAGTCCTCCCCTTGCCAGCCCGGTCTAACGGAATTACTCACACAAAACGAGTGCGGAGCTGCCGGCAAACGGCGAAATCCGCTGGAAATGGAAAGAGTTCATGAGCGAACCTGAAAACCGCTGCCGCCTGGTGCTGATCGTGCCCGATATCGCCGATGCCGACGAGCAGGCGAAAATCGTCGGCGATGCGCTGAAGGGCGGTGATGTCGCCTCGATCATCCTGCCGCAATACGGGCTTGGGGACGGCGAGTTTCAGAAACATGCCGAAAAGATCGTGCCGCTGGCGCAGAACGCGGGTGCCGCGGCATTGCTTGCCGGCGACAGCCGGGTCGTCGGCCGCACCAAGGCGGATGGCCTGCATATCACCGGCGGTGCCGCGGAGATTTCCGAGGCGGTCGAGAAATATGCCGACAAGCTGATCGTCGGCGGCGGCAATGCGGCCGACCGGCATCATGCGCTTGAGATCGGCGAGGAGCGCCCGGAGTATGTCTTCTTCGGCAAGCTGGAAGGCGACATCAAGCCGGAGGCGCATCCGAAGAACCTGGCGCTTGCCGAATGGTGGGCCTCGATGATCGAAATCCCGTGCATCGTCATGGGCGGCACCGATCCGGCCTCGGCGCTTGCCGTTGCCGAGAGCGGGGCGGAATTCGTGGCCATGCGTCTTGCCGTTTTCGGCGAGCCGGCGCGCGCGGCCCTTGTCGTTGCCGAAATCAACGCACTTCTTGACGAAAAAGCGCCACGGTTTGAGGGTTGATATCGCCCTCATGCCCATGCTGACACGCCATTTGCGCCTTTCTCTTCTTGCCGCCGCCACATGTGTGGCGGTTTTCGCGCATGGCGCATCGGCCCAGCAGGTCCACAATATGGTCACGCGACCGCTTACCGGCGCGCCTGAGACATTGAAATCAGGCCGCGCCCAACCGGATGGGGTAACACCGTCCACCGGTGTCGGCGTGTTCGATCGCATGGGCGCGAAGCTGCCTGATTTGCCAGCCGAGAAGGACTATCACGGCAAGGTCGATGACGCCTATGGCGCCTACCAGCGCGGCTACTATCTGACGGCGATGGGGATTGCGCTGCCTCGCGCGCAGCTTGGCGATGCGGCGGCGCAGACGCTCATGGGCGAACTGCTGGCCGATGGCCTCGGCGTCAAGCGCGACGCGAAGGCGGCTGCCTTCTGGTACGGGAAGGCCGCCGAGGGCGGTGATCCGGCGGCGATGTTCAAATACGCGCTCATCCTGATGGAAGGCCGCATCGTCAAGCGTGACAAGACGCTTGCCGACAACTACATGCGCAAGGCGGCGGAGGCCGGCAATGCGTCGGCCGAGTTCAACTGGGGGCAGATCCTGGTGGCCGACAATCCCGGCGACAAGGGTCTGAAGCTCGCCCTGCCATTCTACGAAAAATCGGCCGAGAAGGGCGTCGCCGACGCGCAATACGCGGTGGCGGAGATCTACTCGTCGCTGCCCGACCTGCCGCCCGAGAAGAAGCAGCTTGCCCGCGAATGGATGGCGCGCGCCGCGCATGCCGGTTTCGACACCGCGCAGCTCGATCTCGGCGTCTGGTTCGTCAACGGAACCAATGGCCCACGCGATTTCGAAAAGGGCTTTCAGTGGCTGAGAATCGCCGCCAATGACGGCAATGTGGTTGCGCAGAACAAGCTGGCGCATCTCTACATCAACGCGCTCGGCACGAAGCCGGATCCTGTCGAGGCTGCCAAGTGGTATGTGCTCTCGCGCCGTGCCGGTCTGCCCGACCCGGCGCTCGAGGATTTCTACCTCGGTATCGAGGAAGAGCAGCAGAAGGCGGGGATCGAAGCCGCCAACAAGTTCCGCCGCCTGCGCTGACCGCGCTCCAACGTTTTAGAAGAGCGCGTCCTCGAAAAGGTCTTCGTCGCTTGTCGCAGCATTTACCGGCTCTGGCTCGGCTGCTGCCGTCTCTTCGACCGCTGCGATGATGTCGCGGTGGACGTTGCGCTCCTGCACCATCGTATAAAGCTTGAAGATCTTTCGGTCGAGCGGGGCGATGGCCTCGGCCAAGTCAGAGATATCGGCGATCTCGGCGCCGGCGGCATCTTCCAGCGTATCGGCGCAGCCCGCCAGCACATCGCCGAGATCCTTCTGGAAATCCAGCGTTCCGATCAACAGGTTGATCTTGCCGGCGACCTCGCGGCCGTGTTCGGACAGTGTCTTCAGTTCGGCTTCCATCGTATCGGCGGCGGTGCGGATATCTGCAACGGCGGTCGTCAGGTTTTCGGCGAGACCGCCTGATGCCGTCTCGCTCGACGGGGCCACGCGGCCGGCTGCTTCCTCCAGCGCCGGCAGGCCGTTGACGATGGCGTCGGCGCTGTCATCCAGCTTGCCGGCGAAGATGCGCAGCTCGGCCGTGACGACGTTGATCGACTTGCCGGCTTCACCAAGCCGGCTGCAGCGCAGATTGGTGTTCAGCGCCATGTAATGGATGTCGGTCTTCACCGCCTTGATGTTGCCGATCGCTTCCAGAAGCTTGGCGGTGGTGTCGCGGGTCGACTGGCTGACCTGGTCGGCCTTGAGGGTGACGGCGTCGACCTGCTTGACGATCTCGTGCGCGGCCGAGACGCTGGATTCCAACGCGCGGATGAAGTTGCCCTGGCCGCCGCCGCTCATCTGGTCACGCAGCCGCAGGATCTCCTGCGTGTCGTGGCCGAAGCTGGCGATCGTCTTCACGACATTCTGGGAATCGCGGTGAAAATCGCGGCACATCTCGTTCATCTGCGCCGCCGTCAGGTGCTGGATGACGTTTTGCAGGCGCGCGCGGGCGTCGGCGTTCAGACCGCGGCTGTCCTCGCTGTCGAGGAACTCGTCGAGCAGAGTGAAGGTGCTCTGCACATGCTCGATGCGCTGCCGGGTGATGTCGCCGATCTGCAGCGCAGACAGGGTCGAGGCGACCTTGCTCTGTACGCCTCTGGCGACCGCGCCAACGTCGCGGGCGATGGCGCTCAGGTTCTGGCGGTGTTCGGCGATCTTGCGGGCGTCGCCGTCAAGCGCGCTTGCCACGGCGGGGACGGTGTCGGCGTAGCTCTTGGAGACGTCGGTGCCGAAGGTCAGCGCGAGCTTCACTTCCTTTTCCAGCTCCTCGATCCGGCCGGCGAAGCGGTTGACCTCATCGGTGCCGGAATAGATGCGTTCCAGAATTTCCTGGGCGAAGCCCGCGAACTCGGCAAGGCCGGCGCCGGTGATCTTCACGGTTACGGCGAAGGTGCGCAGGTAGCGCATGGTTTCCTGCATGTCGGAAACGTGCCGGCGCAGCGAATATCCTGTTTCGGCGAGCGACGAGAGCGCTTCGCGGCGGGACTTTTCGGCGGTCGGGAGATCGCTGAGGCTCTTGACCGTTGCGCGTAGTTCCGCGCCGGCATCACCATTCTCGCCGGCGTCCAGCGCCTTGGTGATGTTATCGAGCGAGCTCAACAATCGGTTGAGGACGTCCATGACCGAAAGCAGGACGGTACCGCCTTCGAGAAAGCGCTCCTCGACCTTGCTGCGCGCTGCTTCCAGTGTTTGGCTGATGGCTGATCCAGATGCCTGGAATGCAGTCACTGCCGATGTCGCCCCGTTCGTCATTTTATTGTCCTTTACTTAAAACCTCAGCAAGGTTCGGGACCATTTTTACGGGCATCATGGAAACGCGGAGTAAACACGCCAGACTCGTCAACGTTGTGCTTAACATAGCGTGAATTGCACGAGGCGCGTTTCGGAAAAGCGCTCACATTTTTAATAAGTATGTGAATTTATTTGATTTTATAAACATATTTGAATGCTAATTATTATTTCTCTCAGGTGATAATTCGGGGAGTCGGGACTCGTCTCAATTGCATTTCACTGCAACCTACTTTTACGTGTTGTTAAGCGTGTCGTGAGATTCCTCAACGGGTTGAAAAAGTATTTCTCCGCCCTAGGAGGCCGAAGTGAGTGTGCGTGAACAGTATTCTGAGTCTATATCCCTGCCGGAAGTTCTAACCATCAGGAATATCTCGGATATCTTCTCAAAAATTGCGTCTTTATTTAAGAATAACAGTTCCGTTGTTCTCGATATTCCCGAAAAAGCTGAGGCCGACTTGAGTTTTGTGCAGCTGATCGAAGCTGTTCGCCGGCACGCTGAAACCAACGACAAAGCGCTCGCACTCGCGGCTCCGGCCCGCGGTCAGGTCCTGAAGGTGCTGGAGCGCGCCGGCTTCGTGGAAGCCTTCAACAGCGAAGATACAAAATTCTGGTTGCATGAAGAGGTAAAGCCATGAGCGCCAACATTCTCACCGTCGACGATTCCGCAAGCATTCGACTGACGACCAAGGTCACGCTGACCAATGCGGGCTACACCGTCAGCGAGGCGGCCGATGGCGCGCAGGGCCTGGCGGCCGCGAAGGCCGGCAATTACGACCTGATCATCACCGATCTCAACATGCCTGTCATGGACGGCCTGACGATGATCGAGGAGCTGCGCAAGCTTCCGGAGCATACCGGCGTGCCGATCATCTTCCTCACCACCGAATCCGACGCCGACCTCAAGGCCCGCGCCAAGGCTGCCGGCGCCACCGGCTGGCTGACCAAGCCGTTCGATCCGGAAAACCTGGTCAAGATCGCCAGGAAGGTGCTCGGCAGATGAGCTCTCTCGATCCTGTAGCGGTCTTTCGCACAGAGGCGGCCGAATGCCTCGAAGCCATCGAGACGGGCCTTCTCGATCTGACGCACAAGCTCGACGACAAGGACGTCGTCGATGCCGTCTTCCGCGGCCTTCACACGCTGAAGGGCTCGGGCTCGATGTTCGGCTTCGATGCGCTGGCCGCCTTCACGCATCATTGCGAAACGGCATTCGACCGGGTTCGCAAGGGCGAGGTGCCGGCGACGGCCGAGCTTGTCGCCGCCGTGCTTGCCGCTCAGGATCACATGCGTGCTCTCGTCGATCGGCCGGATGCCGATCACGGTGACACCGGCCAGCGGCTGCTGGCCCAGCTTCAGGCCGCCGTCGGCGAGACATCGGGCGGCGTTGCTGCTCCTGCTGCTAAGCCGGCCCCGGTTGTTGCTCCCGCCGCTGCTGCCGCCAAGACCACCACCTGGCGCATCCGCTTCAGCCTGCCCTCGAATTCGATGGCGAACGGCACCAATCCGCTCGGCTTGCTCGATGAGCTGCGCGATCTCGGCGAATGCAGCGTCAAGGCCAACCTCTCCGCCATTCCTGTCCTCGACGAGATGGTTCCGACCGATCTCTACGTCACCTGGGATGTCGTTCTCACCAGCACGCAGGACCGCTCCGCGATCGACGACGTGTTCATCTTCGTCATGGACGACATGGAGCTTGAGGTCGAGGAGATCGCCGGTCCGGTGGCTGAGGAAGCCAAGGCGGAACCCGTCGCTGCCGTGGTAGAAGTGAAGGCCGAGCCAGTCGCCGCAGCGCCCGTCGCGGCTGCGCCCGCAGTTGCCTCCACACCGGAATTCAAGCCTGTCGAGGCGGTGCCCGCCAAGCGCGAGAGCGCAGCGCAGGCCGACCAGCGTCAGGCGAAGGCTGCCGAAAACGTTCGCGTTCCGGCCGAGCGTCTTGACGAACTGATGGACCGCGTCGGCGAGCTCGTCATCGCCCAGTCGCGCCTCAGCCAGCTGGCGAGCGCCAGCGCCGATATCGCGTTGCGCTCGGTGTCTGAAGAAATCGAGCGCCTGTCGGGCGAACTGCGCGACACGATGATGGTGCTTCGCATGGTGCCGGTCGCGACGCTGTTTTCACGCTTCCGCCGCCTCGTTCACGATCTCGCCCGCGAAACGGGCAAGGTGATCGAGCTGGTGACCGAGGGCGAAAGCACCGAGGTCGACAAGACCGTGATCGAGCGTCTCGCCGATCCGCTGGTTCATCTGGTGCGCAATTCGATCGACCACGGGCTGGAAACGCCGGCCGAGCGTCTGGCCGCGGGCAAGAGCGAAGCCGGCACGGTGACGCTGTCGGCGCGCCAGGCCGGCGGCGAGGTGATCATCTCGATCAAGGACGACGGCCGCGGCATCAACCGCGATCGGGTCCGCGCCAAGGCGGAATCCTCCGGCCTCATCGCGCCCGGCCAGCCGCTCACCGATTCCGAGCTGCTTCAGCTGATCTTCGCGCCGGGCTTCTCTACGGCTGCGGCGATCACCAATCTTTCCGGCCGCGGCGTCGGCATGGATGTGGTCAAGAAGACGGTCGAGGCGCTGCGTGGCGCTATCGATATCACCAGCCTCAATGGCCAGGGTTCGGAAGTGTCGCTGCGCATTCCGCTGACGCTTGCCATCATCGACGGCCTGCTCGTGCGGGTCGGCAATGGCAGCTACGTCATTCCGCTTTCCGCCGTCGAGGAATGCCTGGAGCTGTCGCTCGAAGAGGACCTGCGTTCACGCGGCCGCAGCTTCATCTCGCTGCGCGACAGCCTCGTGCCGTTCCTGAGGCTCCGCGATCTCTTCCGCACCGGCACCAAGCCCGACGTGCACCAGAAGGTCGTGGTCATCTCCACCGGCACGGAGCGTGTCGGCCTGGTCGTCGACCAGATCATCGGCGACCACCAGACGGTCATCAAGTCGATGTCGAAACTGCACAACGACGTGTCCACCTTCTCGGGCGCCACCATTCTCGGTGACGGCAGCGTCGCCCTCATTCTCGACGTCGGCCATCTCGTGGCCGCCGGTCAGCAACAGGAAACACAGATGCGGGTGGCAGGATGAGCGCGGCAGCCGAGAAGATCGACCATCATTGGAACTATGCCGACGAGGTTGAGGTCCTGACCTTCGACATGAATGGCGAGACCTTCGCGCTCGAGGCGGTGATCGTCCAGGAAATCCTGGACCTGCTGCCCGAGACGGCGGTGCCGGGCGCGCAGCCCTTCGTCGCCAGCGTCATCAATTTCCGCGGCAAGGTCATTCCGCTGGCGGACCTACGTCTGGCCTTCGGGATGGAGGGCACGGAAGCGACGATCGACAGCCGCATCATCGTCATCGAGGTCGATCTCGACGGCGAGGCGACGCTGGTCGGCCTGCGCACCGACAAGGTGAACGAGGTGACGACGCTGGCACGGGCAGCCAGCGAACCGCCACCGAGCGTCGGCATGCGCTGGCGCGCCGACTACATCAACTGCCTGGTGAAACGCGGGGGCGAGTTCATCATCCTGCCCAATCTGCAGGCACTGTTTTCTTCAAGACACGAGACATCGACCGCCGTTTAGGCTGCGTCATCTAGGGGTAAGGGGTTAGAGATGCGATTGACGATCAAGACGAAACTGGTGTCGGCGTTTGCCTTCATCATCCTCATGTTGCTGGGCACATCGACCTATTCGATCATCAGCCTCAGCGGCCTGAATGATTCCATTGGAGATGTACTCTCCGGTCCGGCCGCGCGGTTGGAACTGGCGCAGACCATCAATATCGGCCAGCTGGAAGCGATCCGCCAGCAGAAGAACCTGCTGATGGCCAAGGATGCGGCGGAAGTGAACAATTCCATCGCAAAGGGCGATGTCGGGCGCAAGGAATTCACGCAGGCGCTGGCTTCGGTGCTGAAGATCGCCACCGAACAGGGCCGCCCGCGTTGGGAACAGGTCTCGGAGCTTTCGAAGGCGTTCTTCCAGGCTGACGACCAGATCCGCGAATTCGTGAAGGCCGGCAACGCGGAAGCCGCCAACAACGTCTCCGTGACCACGGCACGCGCCGCGGCCAATCAGATCGATACGGCGCTTGCGGAAATCCTCAAGCTCGAGAAGGAGCGCATGAGCGTTGCCGATGATGACGCGGAAGCCAGCTACCAGGCGACTCGCCTGACGATGATCATTGCCGTCGCTGCTGCCTTCCTGTTTGCCGCCATCACCGCCTTCTGGATCGCCAGCACCATCTCCAAGGGCCTGAACCGCGCCAACAACGTGGTGCGCGAAGTCGCCGAGGGTGACCTCACCAAGATGGCCGAGATCACCAATCGCGACGAGATCGGCGAACTGCTTGGCAATGTCAACGTGATGATCGAGCGCCTGCGTGGCGTGGTCGGCGATGCGCTCTCTGCTTCGGAAAACGTCTCGGCCGGCAGCCAGGAACTCTCGGCGAGCTCCGAGCAGGTATCGCAGGGTGCGACCGAGCAGGCCGCATCGGCTGAAGAAGCTTCGGCTTCGATGGAAGAAATGGCCGCCAACATCAAGCAGAACGCTGATAACGCCGCCCAGACCGAGAAGATCGCTCGCCAGTCGGCCAAGGACGCGGAAGAAAGCGGCGCTGCCGTCAGCCGTGCCGTCGAAGCCATGCGCACCATCGCCGACAAGATCGTCATCGTGCAGGAAATCGCACGCCAGACCGATCTTCTGGCCCTCAACGCCGCCGTCGAGGCAGCGCGTGCCGGCGAACATGGCAAGGGCTTCGCGGTCGTTGCTTCGGAAGTGCGCAAGCTTGCGGAGCGCAGCCAGTCGGCAGCCGCCGAGATCAGCGCCATGTCGGGCGATACGGTCAAGGCCGCCAGCAATGCCGGCGACATGCTCGGCCGCCTGGTGCCTGACATTCGCAAGACCGCCGAGCTCGTCTCCGAGATCAGCGCCGCCTGCCGCGAGCAGGATATCGGTGCCGCCCAGATCAACGAGGCGATCCAGCAGCTCGACAAGGTGACCCAGCAGAACGCCGGCGCCTCCGAGCAGATGTCTGCAACCTCCGAAGAACTCGCGGCGCAGGCCGAGGAACTTCAGGCCTCGATCGCCTTCTTCAAGGTCGACGGCACGGGCAGCAAGGCCGCCTTCAAGAAGCCGGCTGTCAAGCCCGCCGCCAAGGCTCCTGCCGCACGGCCGACCGTGGCCAGCAACAAGAACGTCAACACCCGCTCGGTCGCCGCCCAGCAGGCGCGTGCCAAGGGCTTTGCTCTCGACATGTCGATGGGCGGTCCTGACGCCAGCGATGACGATTTCCGCGAAAGCGCGTGATTAGTGACCCCGTCGTGGCCGGATAGCCGGCCACGACATCAAGACTGCCAACGAATGGATCGTTGGAGGGCAGGGCGTGCGACAGCCGCCGGCCATGAGCGGATGCAAGCTCCCATCTTATTTCCGAAATCGCCTGGATGATCGGAATCCTCACAGATCGCCATCGCGGTTTCACCCAGCGATTTTCAAAGGCCGGAGTTTTCACATGCGCATTACGCTTAAGCTGAAACTTTCATTCGCATTCTCACTGCTGATTTTGCTGATCATCGGCTCCGTCGGTCTTGGCATCCACGGCCTGCAGTCGATGAACACGCTGCGCAACGAGCTCCTTGAAGGTCCGGTAGAGCAGGATCATTATGCCGGCAGCCTGACTGCCGCCTTTGATGGCCTCGGCCTTGCCGTGGGTGACCTGCTTGTCGCTGACAGGCCCGAATTCACGGCGCGGGCGAATGCCGCGATCGATACGGAACGCAAGGCATTCGAAAAGGCGCTCGACGAGGGCGAGCATGACGCGCCGCCGGAATTCAAGGATGAGTGGAAGCAGATTCGCGAGTTCTGGACCGGCTATGTCGTCTTGAACGACCGCATTCGCGGCCTCATCACCTCCGGCCAGAAAGAGATGGGCCTGCAGCTGAACGAGACCGATGGTGTCGCCGCGCGCCAGAAGCTCGATGGCATGACCGCCGCGCTGACGGCGCTGACGAAGCAGGCTGTCGCTGATGCCGATGCGGTGGGCGACAAGACCTATGACATGACCTTCATGATGCTGCTGGTCGTGGCGGGCGTTGCGCTTGTCATCGCCATCGGCGCGACCATCTGGATCGCAACGACGATCAGCTCGGGTCTGCGCAAGGTGAAGACGGTGGCTGACGCGGTGGCGATCGGCGATCTCAACCAGAACATTGAGATCAAGAGCAATGACGAGATCAAGGACCTTGTCGACACGATCAACGTGATGACCGCCAATCTGCGCCGGACGGCCGGAATTGCCGACCAGGTGGCGCAGGGCGACCTCTCCATCGATCCGCGCCCGCTTTCGGAGAAGGACGTGCTCGGCATCGCCATGAAGGACATGGTCACCAATCTGCGCGCCACGTCTGCCATCGCCGACCGCATCGCCAATGGCGACCTGACGGTTTCGCCGAAGCCGCTGTCGGACAAGGACACGCTCGGCATCGCGCTGGAGCAGATGGTCGAGCGGCTGCGTGGGGTCGTTGCCGATGCGCTTTCGGCTTCCGAGAATGTCTCCGCCGGCAGCCAGGAACTGTCCGCCAGCTCCGAGCAGGTGTCGCAGGGTGCCAGCGAACAGGCAGCGTCCGCCGAAGAGGCTTCGGCTTCGATGGAAGAGATGGCGGCCAACATCAAGCAGAACGCCGATAACGCCGCGCAGACCGAGAAGATCGCCCGCCAGTCGGCCAAGGATGCCGAGGAGAGTGGTGCGGCGGTTACCCGCGCCGTGATCGCCATGCGCACGATCGCCGACAAAATCGTCATCGTGCAGGAAATCGCTCGACAGACGGATCTCTTGGCACTCAATGCCGCCGTCGAGGCCGCGCGTGCCGGCGAGCATGGCAAGGGTTTTGCGGTCGTGGCTTCCGAAGTGCGCAAGCTTGCCGAGCGCAGCCAGTCCGCTGCCGCCGAAATCAGCGCCATGTCTGGCGATACGGTGAAGGTTGCCAGCGAAGCGGGCGACATGCTTGGCCGGCTGGTGCCCGATATCCGCAAGACGGCCGAGCTCGTTTCCGAGATCAGCGCCGCCTGCCGCGAACAGGATATCGGCGCATCGCAGATCAACGAGGCGATCCAGCAGCTCGACAAGGTAACCCAGCAGAACGCCGGCGCCTCCGAGCAGATGTCGGCGACCTCGGAAGAGCTTGCGGCGCAGGCCGAGGAGCTTCAGGCCTCGATCGCCTTCTTCAAGGTCGACATGTCGGGCATGCGCGCAGGTGTGCGGACCGTTGCGGCCAAGCCCGCCGCGACACGGTCTGCCCAGGCCGGCGCCACCCGCCCGACGGCGGCCGGCAACAAGAATTTCAGTGCCCGCTCGGTCTCGGCCCAGCAGGCACGCGCCAAGGGGTTTGCTCTCGACATGTCGATGGGTGGCCCTGACGCCGGCGACGATGACTTTCTCGAAAGCGCTTGATCGGCGCTCTCGTCTAACGCCTGGAGCCGGTGGCTCCAGGTAACGGCCAACGAATGACGCGTTGGATGCGGCCACGGCGGCAGAATCCGTGGTGCAAGGGTAAATGCTCGCTCTTCCCATCATGATGCAAAATCCTTCCCTCAGTGGCGCGAATTAAGGCTCGCGGTTCCGAGGGAACTACTCAAATCCAATGCCCTGGAGCATACCCATGCGCTTTACGATCAAGTTGAAACTTGGCCTTGCCTTTGGCCTCATCATTCTCATGACATGCGGAATGGCAGGACTTGCCATCTCCAGCCTTTCCGGCCTGAACGTCGCCATCACCGATATCGTTCAGGGACCGGCCGCCAACCTGAAGAACTCCAGCGACCTCTCGGATTCGGTCTACAAGTCCGTGCGCGCCGAGAAGAACGTCATCCTCAACGAAGATGCATCGCAGATTCAGAGCTACGTCCAGGAAGTACAGTCTGCCCGCACGGACATTCAGGTACTGCTGACGCAGCTGGACCACGAAACGAATTCCGCCGTTGTCGCCAAGGTCGCGGAATTCCGCCAGGCCTATCCGCAGTGGCTGCAGATGCAGGACAAGATCCTCGATTTCGGTCGCCAGAACACCGCCGAATCCAACAAGCAGGCGGCCTCGCTTTCGATGGGCGAGGGTGCGAAGGTCACCGGCGTCCTGCTGACGGCGCTTGGTGGGCTGAATGATGCGATTGCCGCCGATCTCTCCAACACCGACCAGCTGACCAACACCCAATACAACGACTCCAAGATGCTGCTCATCGCGATTGTCGTCGGTGTTCTGCTCTTCTCGGCTGTCGTCGCCCTGTGGATCTCGCTCAGCATTTCCCGCGGCCTGAAGCGCGCCGTCAACCTGGCCGACGCTGTCAGCATTGGCGACCTCAATCAGGAGATCGACCACAAGAGCAACGACGAAATTCGCGATCTTGTGAACTCGATGTCGGTCATGACCGCAAACCTGCGCAACACGGCCAACATCGCCACGCAGATTTCGAACGGCGACCTGACCGTCGCGCCGAAGCCGCTGTCGGACAAGGATACGCTTGGTCTGGCGCTGGAGCAGATGGTCGAGCGCCTGCGCGGCGTCGTTGCCGATGCGATCGCAGCCGCTGAAAACGTCTCGGCTGGCAGCCAGGAACTGTCGGCGAGCTCCGAGCAGGTGTCGCAGGGGGCCACCGAGCAGGCAGCATCCGCCGAAGAAGCCTCTGCTTCGATGGAAGAGATGGCTGCCAACATCAAGCAGAACGCCGATAACGCCGCCCAGACCGAGAAGATCGCTCGCCAGTCCGCCAAGGATGCCGAGGCTTCCGGTGACGCGGTGACCCGCGCCGTCGAGGCAATGCGCACGATTGCCGAGAAGATCGGCATCGTCCAGGAAATCGCTCGCCAGACCGACCTGCTGGCGCTGAACGCCGCCGTCGAGGCAGCGCGTGCCGGCGAGCATGGCAAGGGTTTCGCAGTTGTTGCTTCCGAAGTACGCAAGCTTGCAGAACGCAGCCAGTCGGCAGCGGCTGAAATCAGCGCCATGTCGGGCGATACCGTCAAGGCCGCCAGCGAAGCCGGCGACATGCTTGGTCGTCTGGTTCCCGACATCCGCAAGACCGCGGAACTGGTCTCCGAAATCAGCGCGGCTTGCCGCGAACAGGATATCGGCGCCTCGCAGATCAACGAAGCGATCCAGCAGCT
This sequence comes from Rhizobium sp. S163, assembly GCF_030380805.1. Taxonomy (NCBI): domain Bacteria; kingdom Pseudomonadati; phylum Pseudomonadota; class Alphaproteobacteria; order Hyphomicrobiales; family Rhizobiaceae; genus Rhizobium; species Rhizobium sp. S163. The sequence continues at coordinate 282,855 of NZ_JAUDSA010000036.1, forward strand.
CGACAAGGTGACCCAGCAGAACGCCGGCGCATCGGAAGAGATGTCGGCCACCTCCGAAGAACTGGCGAGCCAGGCGGAAGAACTGCAGACCTCGATCGCCTTCTTCAAGGTTGACATGGCCGGCAGCCGCGACAGCCGCAAGCCCGCCGCCCGCATCAGCGTTCGCAGCCCGGCACCCGCAGCCAGCCGCAAGCCTGCATCCAAGCCGGTGGCCAACTCGGTCTCGGCGCAGCAGGCGCGCGCCAAGGGCTTCGCACTCGACATGGCCATGGGCGGACCCGATGACGGCGACGCCGATTTCAAGGAAAGCGCATAATATGGCAACCACCTCCCAGGAAGCGCAGTTCGTCACCTTCAGCCTCGGCGAGGAAATCTTCGCCGTGCCGGTGGAGGTGGTTCGCGAGATCCTCGACTATGCCGAGGCCTTCAAGATCCCTAATGGTCCCGACTATCTCCTTGGCCTGCGCGACGTGCGCGGCCAGGGCGTCCCGACCATCGATCTCAGGCTGAAGCTCGGCATGTCGAAGACGGTGCCCACGTCGCACACGCGGGTGCTTGTCCTCGATATCCCTATGGAGAGCCGGCTTCTCACGCTCGGCCTCGTCGCCGACCGGGTCTTCGAGGTCACGCCGTTCAGGCGAGACCAGATCGAGGCGGCGCCTGACATCGGCGTGCGCTGGCGCTCGGATTACATTTCCGGCGTCGTGCGCCGGGAAACCGGCTTCGTCGTCATCGTCGATCTCGCGCGGCTTCTGTCGCGCGAGGATGCCTCCGCCCTGCAATCGGCCGCCTGAGCGGACACGCTGGAGTATTTTGACTTATGAGCATGGCTGCCGTTGAGACCCAGATGGTGGGCGACAGGATCAGCAAGCGGAATTTCGAGAAGCTTGCACAGTTCATCTATGACTATAGCGGCATCAAGATGCCGCCGACGAAGCTGACGATGCTTGAGGGCCGGCTTCGCCGCCGGCTGCGGGCAACGCAGCACGCGACCTTCGACGACTATTGCGACTTCCTGTTTCACGACGACGGGTTGGAGCAGGAGACGGTCTATCTGATCGACGCGGTGACGACGAACAAGACCGATTTCTTCCGCGAGGCGCGCCACTTCGAATATATGCAGCAGGTGGCGCTTCCCGCACTCGTCTCGAGCGGCGTCCGCACGATCCGCACCTGGAGCTCCGCCTGCTCCACGGGGGCCGAGCCTTATACGATGGCCATGGTGCTGGAAGAGTTCGTCGCCGACCGGCGCGACCTCAACTACAGCATTCTCGCGACCGATCTCAGCACCGACGTGCTGGCGACGGCGCGGCGCGGCATCTATTCCGAGGATCTGGTGCATCCGGTGCCGCGCGAGCTGCAGCGGAAATATGTGATGGTGGCCAAGCAGAAGGATCGCCGCGAGGTTCGCATCTCGGCCGATCTGCGCAGCCGCGTCGGTTTCGCGCGCATGAACCTGATGGACGAGAATTATCCTGTCGGCGAGGGGATGCACATGATCTTCTGCCGCAACGTGCTGATCTACTTCGACAAGCCGACGCAATCAGGCGTTCTGAAGCGCTTGTGCGCGCGGCTTCTGCCGGGTGGCTACATGTTCATCGGCCACTCCGAATCCATCACCGGTATCGACCTGCCCCTGAAGCAGGTTTCCAACACCGTGTTCCAGCGCATCTAGGTCAAAGAGCATATGGGCAAGAAGATCCGCGTTCTCGTCATCGACGATTCCGCAAGCGTTCGCCAGACGCTCGTTCGCGTGCTGCAGGAAGATCCCGATATCGAGATCATGGGGGTCGCGACCGATCCCTTCATGGCGGCGAAGAAGATCCAGGAAGAGATCCCTGACGTCATCACGCTGGATGTCGAGATGCCGCGCATGGATGGTATCACCTTCCTGCGCAAGCTGATGTCGCAGCGCCCGATCCCCGTCGTCATGTGCTCGTCGCTGACGGAGGCGGGGTCGGAAACGCTGATGCAGGCGCTGGAGGCCGGCGCCGTCGACGTGATCCTGAAATCGAAGATCGGCGCTGCCGACAGTCTGGCCGACGATGCGGTCCGCATCCGCGAGGCGGTGAAAAGCGCCTCGCATGCGCGCCTCGGCAATGTCAGACGCAACGTCAACAGCCTGCGGCCCGGCGCGCCGATGCCGGCGCAGAAGCTGACGGCGGATGCGATGCTGCCACCGCCGACCGGGAAAGCCATGGCGAAGACGACGGAGATGGTGGTCTGCGTGGGCGCATCGACCGGTGGAACGGAGGCGCTGCGCGAGTTTCTGGAGGCGCTGCCGGCCAATGCACCTGGCATCGTCATCGTCCAGCACATGCCGGAGAAATTCACCGCCGCCTTCGCCAAGCGGCTGAACAGCCTGTGCGAGGTCGAGGTCAAGGAGGCCGTTGATGGCGATCCCGTGCTGCGCGGCCATGTGCTGATCGCGCCCGGCGACAGCCACATGCTGCTCGAGCGGCGCGGCGCGCGCTATCACGTTGCGGTCAAGAGCGGCCCGCTGGTCTCGCGCCACCGGCCATCGGTCGATGTGTTGTTCCGCTCGGCGGCGCGTTCGGCCGGCTCCAACGCCATGGGCATCATCATGACCGGGATGGGCGATGATGGCGCCAAGGGCATGCTCGAGATGCACCAGGCCGGCGCCTACACGGTGGCGCAGGACGAGGCGACCTCCGTGGTCTTCGGCATGCCGAAGGAGGCGATCGCCAAGGGCGGGGTGGACCGTATCCTGCCGCTGGAGCAGATCGCCCGCGAGGTTCTGATCACGCAGCAGAAGTTCTGAGGTGCTGCAATAAACAGATGAAAGCCGGCGGCGTGCGAGCACCGCCGGCTTTTTGCGTTCAGGCGAGATAGCCGCCGTCGATGGTGAGCGCGGAGCCGGTGACGAAGGATGCTTCGGGGCTGGCGAGATAGGCTGCAAGGCTGGCGATCTCGCTGTCCTCGCCCATGCGGCCCAGCGCCATCAGCGGCGACAGGTGCTCCTCCGTGCCCGGCGCGCCGTTCATGTCGGTGGCCGTTGGTCCCGGCTGGATGGTGTTGACGGTGATCCCGCGCGGGCCCAGATCGCGCGCCAGGCCGCGAGTCATCGACGCGATCGCGCCCTTGGTCATGCTGTAGACCGAGGATGTTGGAAAGCCGATGCGGTCGGCAACGACGCTGCCGATATTGATGATGCGACCGCCTGCCTGCATGTGCCTTGCCGCTGCCTGGGTGCCGACGAAGACGGCGCGGACGTTGACCGCGAACATGCGGTCGAAATCTTCCAGCGCGAATTCATCGAGTGGGGCGAGCATCAGGATGCCGGCATTGTTGACGAGGATGTCGAGCGCGCCGAAGCGGCCGATTGTGGTGGCGACGGCATTGCGCACGGCTTCGGGATCGGCGCTGTCCGCCTTGATCGCCAGCGCCTTGCCGCCTTTGGCTTCGATCTCCGTGGTCAGCGCCTTCGCCCGGTCATCGCTGCTGGCATAGGTGAAGGCCACGGCCGCGCCGTCTTGTGCCAACCTGCGGACGATCGCCGCGCCGATGCCGCGCGAGCCGCCGGTGACGAGGGCGACCTTGTCGGTGAGAGAGTGAGACATTTTAAATTTCCTTTCTGGTTTCTGGATCATTCAGTCTAGAATTGGGCGTAGAAAAACGACGCGGTCTTGCGGTGGGCCTAGCGGAGGCTGCGGATGGCCATGCGGGCGATGCCGCGAAGGGTTTCGGGGGAGGCGCCGTTGCGGGCGCTGACTTTCATGCCTGATAGGGTCGCGCCGAGGAAGTGGACGGCCTCGTCGGGGTTGATGTCGGATGCGATGCCGCCGCTCTTGCGGCCGTCTTCGATGATCGTCTTCAGCGCCGTGGACAGGGCGCGAGACGCTGTGTCAGTCAGCGTGGCGATCTCAAGATCGGTGCGGCCGAACTCGCAGACGGCGCTGACGCCGAGGCAGCCGCGGCTGGCTTCCGACGCTGGCCGCGAGGCGAAGGCGACGAGCGCACCCTCCAGCGCTTCGACAGGCGATGCCTGGCGCTTCAGGTCGTCGATCAATCTCGCTGTGCTGTCGGCGTTGTAGCGCTGCAAGGCTTCCAGATAGAGGCCACGCTTGTCGCCGAAGGTATCGTACATGCTCTGGCGGCTGATCTTCATTGCCGTCAGCAACTGATCCGTCGACGTGCCTTCATAGCCGTGCTCGGAGAACACGTTGATGGCGGCGCCAAGCGCCAGGTCGCGATCGAATTCCTTGTGTCTTGCCATGGGGGAGATATAGGAATTACAGACTGATCTGTCCAGAATTAATTTGCAGCCTTCCTGCGATTCAATGCAGCCATGCGGCGGCGCTCTTGAAATTTCCCCGATTTTGTGGTCTTGAAGCCGCCAATCTTATAAAGCGCAGCTTCTACCGGCGATCAGGGACTATCCCCGCCCTGACAACGCGCACCTATTTAGCCCAAGGAAAACCGCCCACATGGCCCGTTCAGCTCTTCTCAATGTCATGGTTCAGGCTGCCCTCAAGGCAGGAAAATCGCTGGGGCGTGATTTCGGCGAAGTGCAGAACCTGCAGGTCTCGGTCAAGGGACCGGGCGATTTCGTCTCGTCCGCCGACCGCAAGGCCGAGAAGATCGTGCGCGAAGAGCTTCTGAAGGCACGCCCGACCTATGGCTTCCTCGGCGAGGAAGGCGAAGAGATCAAGGGCACCGACGGCGCGCACCGCTGGATCGTCGATCCGCTCGACGGCACCACCAACTTCCTGCACGGCATTCCGATGTTCGCCGTGTCGATCGCGCTCGAGCGCAACAACGAGATCGTTGCCGGCGTCATCTTCAACCCGGCGACCGACGAGCTCTACACCACCGAGCGCGGCGGCGGCGCCTTCCTCAACGATCGCCGCCTGCGCGTCGGCGCGCGCCGCGTGCTGTCGGATTCGGTCGTCGCCTGCGGCGTTCCGCATCTCGGCCGTGGCAACCACGGCAAGTTCCTTGTCGAACTCCGGCACGTCATGGGCGAAGTCGCCGGTGTCCGCGGCATGGGTTCAGCCTCGCTCGACCTCGCTTATGTCGCGGCCGGCCGTTTCGACGGTTTGTGGGAAACCGACCTTTCGGCCTGGGATATCGCGGCCGGCATCCTGCTCATCCGCGAAGCCGGTGGGTATGTCAGCGACTGGGATGGCGGCAACTCGATTCTCGAGACCGGCAACGTCGTGGCCGGCAACGAGTACATCCAGAAGGCGCTGATGGAAGTTGCCAAGCGTCCTGTGCCCAGCCGGTAAGTCTTTGTTATAAAGACAGGCTTTTTCGTTCCGCATACTTCAATTCGGCACAATGATGATCTAGTCTCCGGCTGTGATGAGGCCGGAGGCTGCGGAATCTATGGAAAATGTGAATGTGGCGGAGTTCGGCTCGACCGAAAAAACCACGGGAAATTACAGCTATAAGCTATCCAGCCCGATGCCCTTTCTGTGGACGATGGTGCTGTTCCTCGTCATCGTCGGGTTCATAGCATCCATCCTGTTCCGCCAGGCGCAGACGGCCTTCATGCACAATCCGGGGCTGAACGGCCTGATTCTCGGCGTTCTCGGCATCGGCATCATCCTTGTCTTCAGCCATGTGCTGTCGCTTCGGCCCGAGGTGCGCTGGTTCAATTCGTTCCGCGCCGCCGGCAGCGCCGACAAGGTGAACCGTAACCCGAAGCTCCTCGCACCGATGCGCACGCTGATCGGCAGCCGCACCTCCTCGGCCGCCGGCATCTCGACCACGGCCTTCCGCTCCATTCTCGATTCGATCGCCAACCGCCTGGACGAATCCCGCGACGTCTCGCGCTACCTGATCGGTCTCCTCGTCTTCCTCGGCCTGCTCGGCACCTTCTGGGGCCTGATCGGTACGATCGGCTCGATCAGTTCGGTTATCCAGTCGCTGGATGCCGGCACGAGCGGGTCTTCCGATGTTCTGACCTCGCTGAAAGAGGGGCTATCGCAGCCGCTTTCGGGCATGGGACAGGCGTTCTCGTCGTCGCTGCTTGGTCTTTCCGGCTCGCTCATCCTCGGTTTCCTCGACCTGCAGGCCGGCCGCGCGCAGAACCGCTTCTATACCGAGCTGGAAAACTGGCTGTCGTCGGTGACCGATGTCGGCTCCGACCTTGCCGCTCCCGTGATCGACACCAAGGGCGGCGTTTCGCCCGAAGAGATCCGCGCGCTGTCTGAATACATGCAGAAGGTCTCGGAAGAGGGCGGCGGCAGCCAGCGCTCGGTCGCGGCCATGGCCAATCTCGCCGAGGGTATCCAGGGGCTGGTCAAGAACATGCGCAACGAGCAGCAGATGCTGCGCGACTGGATCGAGGCGCAGCAGGACGAGGCGAAGGCGATGCGCCGCACGCTCGACAGGTTGGCCGAGCGGATCGGCGCGCAGGAAAAGCATGCGTCTTCCGAGCGCCCCCGCATGCCGCAGACCGAAAAGAGCGAGGGCAAGTAAGCCATGGCTCTTGCCCGCAACCGTCGCCGCGAACGCACGGTCGACTACTGGCCCGGCTTCGTCGACGCGCTGTCGACGCTTCTGATCGCGGTGATGTTCCTGCTCACGGTGTTCGTCGTCGGGCAGTTTATTCTCAGCCGCGAAATATCCGGCCGCGACGAGGTGATGAACCGGCTGAACAGCCAGATCAACGAACTGACGCAGCTCTTGGCGCTCGAAAAGGGCAGCAAGCAGGATCTGGAGGACAGCGTCGCCAATCTGCAGGCGTCGCTTGCGACCGCCGAGGGCGAACGCTCGCGGCTGCAGTCGCTGCTTTCGGCCGGCTCCGGCGGCCAGGACGCGGCGCAGCAGCGGATCGGTTCGCTCACCAAGGAGCTCGACGAGCAGAAACAGATGAGTGACCGGGCGATGAGCCAGGTGGAACTGCTCAATCAGCAGATCGCGGCGCTGCGCAACCAGATCGCCGCCGTCGAGGTGGCGTTGCAGGCCTCCGAGCAGAAGGACCAGCAGTCGCAGACGAAGATCGCCGATCTCGGCCGCCGCCTCAACGTCGCTTTGGCTGCACGCGTGCAGGAGCTCAACCGTTACCGCTCGGACTTCTTCGGGCGCTTGCGCGAAATCCTGTCGGACCGCGAGAATATCCGCATCGTCGGCGATCGTTTCGTGTTCCAGTCGGAAGTGCTCTTCCCCTCCGGTGGCGCCGATCTCAATCCCGACGGACAGACGGAGATGGCGAAGCTCGCGGCAGCGCTGCTCGACGTCGCCAAGGAAATTCCACCGGAGATCAACTGGGTGCTGCGCGTCGACGGCCACACCGACAACGTCCCGCTCGCCGGCACCGGCCGCTTCGCCGACAACTGGCAGCTGTCTTCGGCGCGCGCGATCTCGGTGGTCAAGTTCCTGATCGCGCAGGGCGTGCCGGCCGACCGACTGGTGGCCGCAGGCTTCGGCGAGTATCAGCCGATCGCGCCTGGCGATACGCCAGAGGCACGGGCGACCAACCGACGGATCGAGTTGAAGCTGACGGAGAAGTGACGGGGTAGGGGTGCTTGCGCAAGTAACGGCGCGGCATCGCGCAACCGTTTATGGCCCAGCAACACAAAAGAAAAAGGCGGCGCCCTGAGGTGCCGCCTTTGATGTATCAGGCGTCAGCCGCCTTGGTGGTGTCGTCGACGACGGCGCCGGGAGCGTTTTTCTTGATGGATTCGATCGCGCTCAGCGCCGACGCCTTGGCCTTGTAGCCCTCGGAGCCGAACATCGCTTCGCCGTTCGATGCCTTGAAACGGAAACGGAATTCGCCTGCCTTGTCCTTATAAACTTCGAACTTATACATCGATTGTCTCCCGGAATCAGGATGTTGTTTAAATCTGCAAGCGCAGCCTAAAACAAAAAATCCAATTATTCCATCGGGAAGACCATTGATGTCGGTAGTGTTATTTCACCGCTGCAAGCAGCTCCTCGGCACCAGCATCGAACTGCAGCCGGGCCAGCTTAGCGTAGATGCCGCCGTGGCGCACGAGGCTCTGGTGGGTGCCTTCCTCGACGACGCGGCCCTGGTCGAGGACCAGAATGCGGTCGGCCTTGAGGACTGTTGCGAGGCGGTGGGCGATAATCAGGGTGGTGCGGCCTTCCATGAGTCCATCAAGGGCGCGCTGGACGAGCGTTTCGCTTTCGGCATCGAGTGCCGAGGTGGCTTCGTCGAGGAGCAGGATCGGTGCGTTCTTCAGGATGGCGCGGGCGATGGCGATGCGCTGGCGCTGGCCGCCCGACAGCATGATGCCGCGTTCGCCGACCGTGGTGTCGTAGCCCTCACCGAGCCGGGCGATGAACTCGTCGGCCTGGGCGGCGATGGCGGCGGCGCGGACTTCCTCGCGCGTGGCGCTGGGGCGGCCAAAGGCGATGTTGTCATGGATGGATGCGGCGAAGATGGTGACGTCCTGGGGGACGATGGCGATGCGCTTGCGCAGGCCGTCGGTGTCGGTCTGGCGCGCATCGACGCCATCGATCATGACGGCGCCCTGCTGCGGATCGTAGAAGCGCAGCAGCAGCGAGAAGATGGTGGTCTTGCCGGCGCCTGAGGGTCCGACGATGGCGACGGTCTCACCCGGCTTGACCGCGAAGCTCAGGCCATGCAGCGCCGATGTGTCGGGGCGCGATGGGTAGGCGAAGTGTACGTCTGTGAACTCGACGCGGCCGAGGCTCGGGTCGGGCAGGGCGGTCGGGTTGGCTGGCGTTACGATCGGCGAGACTTCGTCGAGCAGTTCGGTCAGGCGGTCGGCGGCGCCGGCCGCCTGCGACAGCTCGCCCCAGACTTCCGAGAGCGCGCCGAGCGAGCCGGCGGCGATGACAGAGTAAAGCAGGAACTGGCCGAGCGTGCCGGCAGACAGCGTGCCCTCGAGCACATTGTGCGCGCCGACCCAGAGGACGGCGACGACGCTGCCGAAGATCAGCGTGATGGCGATGCCCGTGAGAAGCGAGCGCGAGCGGATGGCAGCGCGGGCGGCGGTGAAGGCTGCTTCGACAGCTGCTCCATAGCGGTTTGCCGCAGCGGTCTCGCCACCGAAGGCCTGGACGGTGCGGGTGGCGGCGATGGTTTCGTTGGCGAAGGCGGATGCCTCGGCCAGCGTGTCCTGTGCCGCGCGCGAGCGCTTGCGCACCGAGCGGCCGAAGGCGACCAGCGGGAAGACGATGAGCGGTATGGCCAACAGCACGAGGCTGGCGAGCTTCGGCGATGTGACGACCATCATCACGATGGCGCCGAGACACAGGATCATGTTGCGCAGCGCGACCGAGGCGGTGGCGCCGACGGCGGACTTGATCTGCGTGGTATCGGCGGTCAGCCGCGAGACGATCTCGCCGGACTGGTTGACGTCGAAGAAGGAGGCGGACAGCCGCGTCACGTGGGCGAAGACGTCGCGGCGGAGATCCGAGACGATGCGCTCGCCAAGCGTGATGACGAAGAAGTATCGCAGCGCGCTCGATATGGCGAGAACGACCGCCATGACCATGAGCATGACGAAGTAGCTGTTGATGAAGCGGCCGTCGGAGTGGCTGAAGCCGTGGTCGATCATGCGGCGGACGGCAAGGGGAAGCGCCAACGAGGTGACGGCGGCGAGCGCCAGCGAGAAGAGGGCGCCGGTGACGAGGCCACGATAACGCATGACGTAAGGCGTCAGCCTGCCGAGAGGTTTCAGCGAGCGGGACTTTTTCTTCTCGGTCTGCATTGCGTCTGTCAATTCAATCTCCAGCAGCCCTCAACACCGTGCAACACGGTCGATGGCTCTTGTTATCCTAATGGCCTTCATGTATAGGCACCGCATCCTAATGGGAAGCCGTAGCCAGTAGCGACTGCGGCTTCATTTATTCAATCGGTCCTCTTGTCGCAACGTGGTGCGTCAAATGGACGTGACATCGCAGGAAGATTGTTATGAAGGCTGAAATCCATCCCGACTACCACACCATCAAGGTAGTCATGACCGACGGCACCGAATACGAAACCCGCTCGACCTGGGGCTCTGAAGGCGCTGTAATGAACCTCGAAATCGATTCCAAGTCGCACCCGGCCTGGACGGGCGGCAACCAGCAGCTCATGGACCGCGGTGGCCGCGTTTCCAAGTTCAACAAGCGTTTCGGCGGCCTCGGCCTCTAATCGCTGCTGTTGCACTGATTTCGAAGGAGCCCTGCGAAAGCGGGGCTTTTTTGCGTTTGGGCCATGCTTGAGCTGAAAGCCGATTAGCGGCTGAGGGCCAGACAACAAAAAACCGGCCGCGCAGGGAACGCAGCCGGTTTATGCAGTCTACTTTGAATGGATCAGTTGTTGCCGAAGGCCGTCTGCAGCAGGCTGAGCTGGGCCTGTACGCTGTTCTGGTTGTCGGGAACGATCGCTGCCTCGTTCGGGCGATAGATTTCGCGGTCGAGCAGGGCGACGCGGTTCTGCAGGCGCAGCGAGCGTTCGATCAGGTCGCGGAAGGCTTCCGGCAGGTCGCCCCAGCCCGGTGCGTTGCGGTCGACATTGAAGCCGTCGAGGCGAACCTTGTTCTTTTCGGCCAGAACCTGATCGCGCGACATTTCGCCATTGTTGACGGCGCGCTGCAGGAGGAGCCAGGAGGCCATCTGCATCAGGCGGGTGGTGAGGCGCATGGATTCCGCTGCGTAGAGAACCGATGCCATGCGCGGCAGAACCTTGGATGCGGTGCGGCCATTGCCATCCAGATAGGCGGCGGTCTCTTCGACCAGCGACATGCCCTCGGAGTACAATGTCTTAAACTGCGACGATGCGGCAGCGCGTCCTGCAAAACTGATCGTGTTCAATCCAAGCTCTGACATTTAAAGGGTCCCTGTTGCACGCATCTACTTATTGATCAGGTAACGCAGGCCGGTCCCAAAAGGTTTCACCGGTCAGCCTTAATGACTTTAAAGATGGTAGTTTTAGCCTAATAGCGCAAGGCGTTTCTTAATAAAGGGTTAACTTCCACAGTTTCGTGGTTTTCGTCCCCAGCCAATGCGAAAAAGGAGAGCCGCAAAAGCGGCTCTCAAGGTAAAACAGGGAGAAAAATCAGACCAATTCACCGCATGGGAAACTGTCTGAGATCCAGAGCAAGTCCGGATGAGCACATCAATACATTAGAAAGCTTAACGCCTCATTAAGTGTGTGCCGAATTAACACTTGCGCGGCGGCTATAAATCAAATCCGGGGTTTTTCCGGCTCACGATTTGAAGAGGTTTTCTGCAGCCAATCTTCCCGATGTCTTGCGCGCCGCTTCGGCCTCGATCCGCGAAATCTCGGCCTTGAGCATGTCGATACGGTCCTTGAGTTCGTCCACCGACATCATCGAGAGGTCCATGCCGATCTCGTGATTCGGTTTCTTCTGCGGCCGGTCGTCATCCACGCTCATGTTCGGTCCTCCGTCCTCGTGTCGGCGGGCAAGCGCCCGGCCGTCTCCGCATTCCAAGTCTATCGGGTTGCCGGCTCCATCGGCGGCTCGGGCGTCTTGTTCTGCCCGCGATCGGCGAGCGTCATACCCTCGGGCGTCATCATCTGTGAGGTGGCCGTCGGGATGGTGGTGAAGGCATCGCGGTCACTTGCCGGAATGGCGGCGCGCGCGCGGCTGCGGATGATCGCGTAAGCCGTGATCAACACGTGGGCGAGTGCGGTCACCAGGAACAGCGCGTGCGGGCTTGCCATCGACATGACGGGGCCGCCGATCGTCGGGCCGATGATGGTGCCGATGCCGTAGAGCAGCAGCAGGCCGCCGGAGACCTTCACGAAGTCTTCCGAGGAGGCGTAGTCGTTGGCGTGGGCGACGGCGATCGGATAGAGGGTGTTGGCGACCGCGCCATAGAGCACCACGAGCGTGATGATGAAGGCGGGCGAGGAGGGGTGGAGGACGACGAGCATGAGACCGGCGAGCGCCGCGATCGCCGACATGGCGGCCAGCACGTAGCGGCGGTCGATGCGGTCGGAGAGGCGGCCGGCCGGGAGCTGCATGACCGCGCCGGCGAAGATGGTCGAGCTCATCATGATGGCGATCGAGGTATCCGAGAGACCGGCGCCGGCGCCGAAGACGGCACCGAGTGTGCCATAGGCGCCATTGGCGATACCGACCAGGAGAATGCCGAGGCAGGAGACCGGCGAGTTGCGATAGAGCGCCTTGAGATCGAGCTTCACGGCCTTCAGCGGCTGCGGCGAGGCGGCGGTCGACAGCAGCGTCGGTAGCATGGCGATGCAATAGAAGATGCCGCAGATCATGAAGAGGATGGGCGTACGGACATCCTCGAGTGGGATCATCATCTGGCCGGCGACGACGCCGATCAGGGTGATGGCGATATAAAGCGAGAAGATCGCGCCGCGGCTTTCATTGGTGGCGCGCTCGTTCAGCCAGCTCTCGATGATCATCGAGGTGCCGGCCGTGGCAAAGCCGGTGACGGCGCGCAGCAGCACCCACCAGACCGGATGAACGGCGATGCCGCTTACCAGCGCGATGATGGCGATGATCGAGATGAAGCCGGAGAAGGCGCGCACATGGCCGACACGGCTGACCATCTTCGGCGCAACTAGGCAACCGATGACGAAGCCGGCGGCCCAGGATGTGCCGAGCAGGCCGAGCGTGGTGGTCGCATAACCTTCGAGATTGCCGCGGACGGGGAGGAGGATACCTTGCAGGCCATTGCCCATGAACAGAAAGAGCGTGCCGAACAGAAGTGCGGCGACGGATAGAAGATTTCGTTTCATTGGCCCCCCATGCAACTCAGCTTACATGCACAAAGACATATGGCAGCACACGATGCTGCCCAGTCTTTGAAATGTTGATTGTCTCCCCGAATGCCTTTACGGCATGTTTAGAAGCAGTGGTTGCGCGAAATAATGTCCGTCCTGTGACAACAAGAACATATGGAAAAATAAAGACATGACGAAGCTGATCGCGCTTCTCCTGATGCTTGCGATGGTGGTGCACTTGATCAAGCCGCTCGGTCTGCCGGGCCTTAGGAAGCGTGCGGATTTCTGGAAGATCGCGCTGTTTGCCTTCGCGATCTGGGCCGTCGCGCTGCTCGGGCGGGATCTGTTTGTTTAAGCGCAATTGGTTGTAGAGACGCCGGTCGTGGGAAGGGGTTCCCCCTCAGATGGCGTCAGGCTGCTGTTTCGGCTATTGTGAGGGTTGCTTGGACGCTTCTTGGGGGGAGAGGACATGCTTGCCCTGCATCACGTGTCGATCATCACTGATGACCTGGAGAAATCTCTACCGTTTTACCGCGATGTCTTTGGTCTTTACGAAATTCCTCGGCCGGACTTTCCGGTCGGAGGGGCGTGGCTCGCCTGCGGCAGTCTGCAGGTCCACCTCGTCGTGCATCTCGAAGGCACCTTCCGGCAACGGCCGGTCATCGATCGCAACGACTGGCACTTCGCGTTTCGGACCGATGACTTCGAGGGCGTTCTCGAACGCCTCGCCGCCCTCGGCTTCAGCGGGGATCTGCCTGAAGACGATCCCAAGCACATGCTAATCTTCCGCACCGGGCTGGCGGGGTTCCCGCAGCTTTATCTTCGTGACCCTGACTTGAATATCGTCGAGATCAACGGCGCGCCGTGAGGCGTTGTCCGCAACCTCGTCGACATCTTATGCCGACCACGGATCATCCGGCAGCGGCGTTTCCTGCTGAATGCTCTGGAGGATGCCGATCAGGCGCGGTGCCATTTCGCGGATTTCCTTGAGGTGGATCGTCGTCAGCTGTTTGAGGACGGCTTCGGCCTGGTCCGTCAGGATGAGCGTCTGGCGTCGGCGATCGTTGGGATCGGGGCGGCGGCTGACGTAGCCGGCGGCTTCGAGACGGCCCACCAGTTCGGTCGCGGTATGCGGCGCGATGATCAGCCGTTCGGCGAGCAGGCCGACGGTCATCGGATCGGGGGCGCGGTGCCCCTTGATGGCGAGCAGCGCCTGATGCTGCTGCGCGGGCAGGCCGGCTTCAAGCGCGGCTGACGCGCTGAAATCCATGAAACGGCGCAGCGTGTGGCGAAGGTTCGCGAGAGCTTCGTAATCCTCCTCCGACAGATCGTCCCGCATCGCCACATCCTTCCGTCAACGCCCATGAAAGTCAGGGCGATCTCTAGCCGTTATCGCCGCCATCCGCAAAGCCTGCGGCGCGAGAGGCAGGTCTCTTGATTTATATCGTAATACGATATATTTGAGCGCGCAGATAAACACCAGACAGGATCGATCATGCCCCCAAAATCTCTTCCCCCCGATACATCCCCCAATGCCGCCTCCCTGCTGCCGCGCCGCGCGGCGGGCGATTTCACCACCGACAAGCGCGTTCTGGCGCTGATCGCGATGGCCGTCGTCGTCGGCACTGGCGGCGCGTTCGCGGCGTGGCTGCTGGTCAGCCTGATTTCGCTCGTCTCCAATGTCGTCTGGTTCGGAAAGTTCAGCCTCGTTGCCGAAAGCCTGGCGCATGCGCATCCGTCGCTGTGGATGCTTGTCGTGCCTGTCATCGGCGGACTGATCATCGGGCTGATGGCGCGCTTCGGCTCGGAGAAGATCAGGGGACACGGCATCCCTGAGGCCATCGAGGCCATCCTGATAGGCGGCAGCCGGATGTCGCCGAAGGTGGCGGTGCTCAAGCCGCTGTCGTCGGCGATCTCGATCGGCACCGGTGGCCCGTTCGGCGCCGAAGGGCCGATCATCATGACCGGTGGGGCGATCGGTTCGCTGTTTGCGCAGTGCTTCGAGATGAGCTCGGCGGAGCGCAAGTCTCTGCTGGTCGCGGGTGCTGCCGCCGGCATGACGGCGATCTTCGGCACGCCGATCGCGGCCCTTCTCCTGGCGGTCGAGCTGCTGCTGTTCGAATGGAAGCCGAGGAGCTTTATTCCGGTTGCCGTGGCTGCCTGCGTGTCGGCTTGCTGGCGGCCGTTTCTGTTCGGCGCCGGTCCGCTGTTTCCCGCGCATTTCGATATGAGCCTCCCTTGGTGGGGGATCGCGCTCTGCGCCGGGCTCGGCATTCTCACAGGATTCGCTTCCGGTCTTCTGACGGTGCTTCTTTACAAGGTCGAGGACCTGTTCGAGGCGTTGCCTGTGCACTGGATGTGGTGCCCTGCGATCGGCGGGTTGTTCATCGGGCTCGGTGGGCTTATCGAGCCCCGCGCGCTCGGTGTCGGTTATGATATCATCGAGGATCTGCTGCACAGCAACGTCCTTCCGGCCGCCGTCCTCACCATCCTTGCCGTGAAGGTGGCGATCTGGCTGATCGCGCTTTCCTCCGGAACGTCGGGTGGCGTCCTGGCGCCGCTGCTTATCTTCGGTGGGGCGATCGGCTGGCTGGCCGGGCTGTTTCTGCCTGGCGACCAGGGCTTTTGGGCGCTGATCGGCATGGCCGCGATGATGGGCGGCACGATGCGCGCGCCGTTGACCGGTACCTTCTTCGCGGTGGAGCTGACGGGAGACCTGTCGGCGCTTCTGCCGCTGCTCGCCGCCACGGTGTCCGCTTATGCGGTGACGGTGCTCGTGCTTCGGCGCTCGATCCTCACCGAAAAGATCGCCCGGCGCGGCCAGCACATCACGCGCGAATACGGTATCGACCCGTTCGAGCTGACACGCGCCCGCGACATCATGATCGTCGATGTCGACGTGCTCTCTGCCCGGCAGACGGTGGGGGAGGTGAAGACCTTCTTCGAGACGGCCGAGAAGACGCATCGCGTCTATCCCGTCGTCGATGACCAGCGCGTGTTGCTTGGCCTGGTCTCCCGCGCCGATGTGCTGCGGTGGCATCAGGAGGGCGTGGCAGATGATGTCAGCATTGTCGACGCGACGTCGAACGCTGAGATCGCCTATGCGCTTGCGGATGACACGGTCGGGCATGTCACCGATATCATGCTGAATTCGGGAGAAGGACGCATCCCCGTGATCGATCCGCAAACGAAGCGGCTGGTCGGGCTGATCGCGCGCAAGGATCTGCTGCATCTGCGGCATTCCTTCAAGACAAGCGAGACGGAACGCCGGCCTTATCTGTTTTCGAGCGCTGCTTAGGCCGATGCCGAACAAGTCGCCCACCGCGTGTCTCGTGGCGGGCGCTTTCATTTTGTCACTTCTCGACACCCTCGACAGCCGGCACCTTCCGCTCCCTGATGTGGCGGAGTGAGACGCCTGAGGGGATGGTGCCCATGGAGCGGCGTTTCGGCACGCCGAGGCGCTGGGCGAGATAGATGCTCGAATGGCCGCTGCAGAGATAGGCGAGGAAGCAGGCGACGGCGAGGTAGACGGCGTGAGTGGCGCCGAAGAGCTCGATGCCCATGATCATGCATGCGAGCGGCGTGTTGGTGGCGCCGGCGAAGATCGCCACGAAGCCGAGCCCGGCGAAGAGATCGGACGGCGCGCCGAGGAGGCCTGCCAGCGCATTGCCGAGTGCGGCGCCGATGAAGAAGAGCGGCGTGACCTCGCCGCCCTTGAAGCCGGCGCTGAGCGTGACGATGGTAAAGATCGCCTTCCACAGCCAGCTCCAGTAATCGACGGCGCCGGGTGCGAAGAAGCCCGCGATCGTCGGGTCAGCGGCGTCGGGCGACCAGACGCCGAGGCCGAGATAGGCGCGGGTGCCGAGCAGATGGACTAGGCCGATGACGATCAGCCCGGCCAGAACGGGGCGCAGCGGCGCGTAGGGCAGGAGCTTCTTGAACAGGGCTGAAGCCGTGTGGGAGAGTTCGGCAAAGGATTTCGCCGCAAGCCCGAAGACGACGCCGGCGATGGCGACTTTCGACAGCAGCAACGCATCGAGATGGAAGACATTGGCGGGCGCGTCGGCGAGATAAGCGATGTGGTAGTGCGTGTGCTCGATGCCCCAGGCGTGGCAGGCCCAGTCACCGGTGACTGCGGCCATCAGGCAGGGGATCAGGGCTTCATATTGCATGCGGCCGATGGTCAGCACTTCGAGCGCGAAGATGGCGCCAGCGATCGGCGTGCCGAACACCGCGCCGAAGCCGGCCGCGACGCCGCCCATGAGGAGGATTTTCACGTCGGCGGGCGACAGGCGGAAGAGTTTCGCCACGGCGCTGGCGATGCTGCCGCCGAGCTGCACCGCCGTGCCCTCGCGGCCGGCCGAGCCGCCGAAGAGATGAGTGGCGATGGTGGAGACGAGGATGAGCGGTGCCATGCGCAGGGGAACGCCGGCGCCGGGCTCGTGGATCTGGTCAACGATCAGGTTGTTGCCGCCCTCGGCGGACTTTCCGAATGTCTGGTAGATCAGCACCATCAGGAAGCCGGCGGCGGGCAGGCCGTAGAGCAGCCAGGGATGGTCGAAGCGGCTCCTGGTCGCGAGGTCGAGCGCCCAGAGGAAGAATGCGCAGAGCGATCCCACGACGACAGCCATCGGAACGATGACGGCGATCCACTTGCCGATATCGCGAAGCTGGCGCAGGCGGATGCCGAAAAGGTCGGAGAAGGCGATCATAGTGCTGCCCCTTGATGATGGGCGGTATCGCCGGCGATGTGTGGTGAAACTAAGACTTCGAACATGACTCTACCCTTTCGCGCGATGGCAAATGAAGTAGGAGTCATCGGCTTCGTCGGGGAAGCGGTTCAGCCTTTTTTGGCCTCGGCAGAATCCATTGCCGATAGCCAGTTTGATATCGCTTGCGCCGGATTGCTGTCAAGCGCGCCGGGGCAGGGATCCGTCTTGTTCAGGCGGGTTGCGATCAGCAGTCGATCACGCCGCGCATGACCTCGACGCAGGCGCCCGAGATCGCGACGTCGGTGATCACGCCGTCCGTCTTCGTCACCTCGATGCCGATGAAGCTGCGGCGGCCCATTTCGACGCCCTGCTCGATGGTCAGCGACACCGTCATGTCGGGTTCCGGCTCGAGCGAGACGAGGTAGGCGCCGAGTGCGGCCGAGGCGCTGCCGGTGGCGGGGTCTTCCGGGACATTGTCGAGCGGGGCGAACATGCGGGCGCGGATATGCCAGGGCTTATCGGCCGAGCGGACGTAGACGAAGAGCGAGAAGTCGTGGTTGCCCTCAAGCGTCGGGCTGACTGCATCCTGGAAGTGTGCGAGGTTGGGGCGGGCGCGGGCGAGCGTGTCGAGATCGGCGAGTTCGGCGACGACAAAGCTCAAGCCGACTGATGTCGTCAGCGGCTGGTGGGCGCGGGTGCTGACCTCTGTGCTGTCGATGGCGATGCAGCGGGCGATGGTCTCTGCAGGGACAGTCCTGCCAGTCGATAGGGGCTTCGGGGCGCGGATCGCGGTCGAGGCCACGCGGCCGTTCTCGCGGCGGACGTCGACGGTGACCACGCCGGCCTTTTCCTCGAAGTGCATGACGTCGCCGACGGGTTGGCCGAAGATGTCGTCGAGGTTGCCGAGCACATAGGCGGTGCCGACATTGGGGTGGCCGGCGAAGGGCACTTCCGTTGTCGGCGTGAAGATGCGCACGCGGGCCGTATTCTCGGGGTTTTCTGGCGGCAGCACGAAGGTCACTTCCGAATAGCCGAACTCGGCGGCGATCTTCTGCATCTGATCATCGGAGAGGCCGCGCGCATCCGTCATCACAGCCAGCGGGTTGCCTTCGAAGCGGGTGGAAGTGAAGACATCGACGGTGGTGAAGGAAACGGCGGTCATTGCGTGCTCCGATGATTCAGGAGCGCAATCAGTAGCCATCGCCGCCGGCTGGCAGAAGGGGAATTCTTGTCGCCGTGACAATCGATCGATGACGACGCGTGGCAACAAAAAACCGGCCGCCAGAGGCAGCCGGTTCGTAGAGATAGGCGGGCGGATCAGGCCTTGTTGACGCTGGCGCCGTAGATCTCGCTGATCGTTTCAGCGAGGCTCGCATCGAACTCCGCGTCGCTCATCGAAACGCGCAGGTTTTCGGTCAGTGCGCGCGAGAAGCTGGCGATCATGCCGTGGTTGTGGCTGAGCTTTTCGCAGGCGTCGGTGCGGCTGTAGCCGCCGGAGAGTGCGACGACGCGCACGACCTGCTTGTGGGCGACCAGAGGCGCGTAGAAATCGGCGACTGTCGGGATCGTCAGTTTCAGCACCACCTTTTCGCTCGCCGGAAGCAGGTCGAGCTGATTTGCGATCTCGTCGCGCAGGATGGCTTCCGCCTCCTGCTTCGTCGGGCTCTTGATGGAGACTTCAGGTTCGACGATCGGAACGAGGCCGCTGCCGATGATCTGGCGTGCCACTTCGAACTGCTGCTTTACGACGGCTGCAATGCCGGTCCTGTCGGCGCCCGCGATCACCGAGCGCATCTTGGTGCCAAAAATTCCCTTGTCGCGGCCGCGCGCGAGGAGCGTCTCGAGTTCAGGCATCGGCTTCATGATCTGGACGCCGTTTTCCTCGGCAGCCAGGCCCTTGTCTATCTTCAGAAGCGGCACGACGCCGCGCTTTTCCCAGAGATAGGAAGGAACCGGCTGGCCATCGACGTCGCCATCCATGGTGCGCTCGAAGAGGATCGCGGCAATGATCTTTTCGCCGGTGAAGGCAGGCGCGCTCATGATGCGGACGCGCATGGCGTGCATCAGGCGGAACATTTCCTCATCGCCCTGGTAGTCGCTGTCGGCGATGCCGTAGAGGCGCAACGCTGCGGGTGTCGAACCACCGCTCTGGTCCAGCGCTGCAATGAATCCTGGCGCCGAGCTGATCTTGTCCAACATCTTCGCGTCCACCATACTTCATTCCTTCTCTCGAACCGGCGCATCGCGTCCGGATTTTGCTCTTTGTCAAAGCCGATCGGCACTCGAATCTGCGATACCAGAAGAATTTTAAAAGGAAAATCCTGGGGTAAGCTATTGAAACGATTGAAATCGTTTCAAACGTTTGAAAGTTTAAAGTTGTTTTAGTTTCAACGGAAAGACCGCGAAAGCGCTGGCTCCCGCGGTCTTCAATGAAACGGTTCAAACAGGCCAAAAGCCCGGTTTGACTTACTTGGCCTTGGTGAGGACCTCTACGCCAGGAAGGACCTTGCCTTCCATCCATTCCAGGAATGCGCCGCCTGCGGTCGAGACGTAGGTGAAGTCATCGGCAACGCCGGCGTGGTTCAGCGCCGAGACGGTATCACCGCCGCCTGCGACCGAGGTGAGCTTGCCAGCCTTGGTGCGCTCTGCCGCATATTGAGCGGCTGCAACGGTTGCCTTGTCGAAGGGTTCGATCTCGAAGGCGCCGAGCGGGCCGTTCCAGACCAGCGTGTTGGCGCGCTCGATCCAGGCCTTCACGGCTTCGACCGACTTCGGGCCGACGTCGAGCATCATGGCGTCATCGGGGATGGCGTCGATGGCGACGATCTCGTTGGCGGCACCGGCCTTGAACTCGCGTGCGACGACACCGTCCTCGGGCAGAACGATCGCGCAGCCGGCCGTTGCGGCTTCGATCATGATCTGGCGGGCGGTGTCGGCGAGGTCATGCTCGCAGAGCGACTTGCCAACGCTGGTGCCGCGCGCGGCGATGAAGGTGTTGGCCATGCCGCCGCCGATGACGAGGGCGTCGACCTTCTTCACGAGGTTCATGAGGAGGTCGATCTTGGTGGAGACCTTGGCGCCGCCGACGATGGCAACGACGGGGCGAACCGGCTGGCCGAGGCCCTTTTCCAGCGCTTCCAGTTCAGCCTGCATGGTGCGGCCGGCGTATGCGGGGAGGTGACGAGCGAGGCCTTCGGTCGAGGCATGGGCGCGGTGCGCCGCCGAGAAGGCGTCGTTGACGTAGATGTCGCCATTGGCGACCAGCGCCTTGACGAAATCGGGGTCGTTCTTTTCCTCGCCCTTGTGGAAGCGGGTGTTTTCCAGAAGCAGGATGTCGCCATCCTTCATGGCAGCAACGGCACCTGCGGCGGCTTCGCCGATGACGTCGGTTGCCGTCTGCACCGGATGGCCGAGAACGGCCTCAACCGACGGGGCGATCAGGGTCAGCGACAGGTCCGGCGAGGGGCCGTCCTTGGGGCGGCCGAAGTGCGCGAGCAGGATAACCTTGGCGCCCTTCTTGGACAGTTCCTTGATGGTCGGGGCGACGCGCTCGATGCGGGTCACGTCCGTCACCTTGCCGTCCTTCATCGGGACGTTGAGGTCGACGCGGACGAGAACGCGCTTTCCGGCAATGTCGTTAAGATCGTCGAGTGTCTTGAAGGAAGGCATGGGGAAATCCGTTCGTTTATTGCCTGAAAAGATGCGGGGACCATAGCAAGGATCATCGCGGACGCAAGGCGTTCAGCGCGGGTTTTCGTCGGCTTTTCCACCTGCCGCGGCGGCTGCCGCCTCCTTGTTCTTGCGGTTCTTGAAGCGGTCGTGCACGCGGTCGATGATATCGCGCATATTGATGAAGATCGGCAGCGTCACGGCCGGCTCGACGGCCTCCAGAGACATGCCGATCGCGCTGATATGATCGTGGTCGTCGAGGTCGCGGACGATGAGGATGATGGAGCCCAGGCGCACGCGGTCGGCATATTCCGCCTTGCCGCCGAGACGCTGCTTCATCAGCTCCGCGATCGTGAGGCCCTTCTCGTTTTCGTTCAAAAGGCCGGGGCCGTAGGCGGCGTCGAGATCGGTCGCCGGGCGGCTCGGGGAAAGGGCGAAGGCGCCGAAGAAATCGGTGTCGTCTTCCTCGACCGGCACGCGGCTTGCGAACAGCTTGTCGAGCAGGCGCGAGTAGGAGGGAACGATGAAGAGGTAGACCAGATCGTTCTCGCGCAGGCGGCCGGCATATTGATAGCGCATCGACTTGCCGTCGCGGATGACGAGCGAGGGTGTCGCCCAGCGCGGAATGCGCTCGCCGCGCAGCACTGGGCTGTCCTTGACGACGCGATAGGAGAGGAGTTCGTGGTTGGCCGCGCCCGGCAGGTCGACCTCCACCTTGTCGACAGCGCCGATGCGCGGCGGAATGATCAGGCCGAGCTTCTTGGCGACCGGCTTGATGGTCCAGCCCTGCACCAGCAGCGAGACGAGCACGATGATGAAGGCGGTGTTGAAGTAGACCTGGCCGTTTTCCAGACCGCCGAGGATCGGCATGATGGCGAGCAGGATGGAGACGGCGCCGCGCAGGCCGACCCAGGCGACGAAGCCGATTTCCTGTTGCGTGTAGTCGAAGGGCAGCAGCGACAGCCAGATCGCTAGCGGGCGGGCGATGAAGATCAGGAAGAGCGCAAGCAGCACGGCGGGAATGGCGATCGCGCCGAACTGCGACGGCGTCGCCAGAAGGCCGAGCACCAGGAACATGATGATCTGCGCCAGCCAGGTCATGCCGTCCTGGAAGCGCTTGATCGAGGCATAGCCGGGCAGCTTGCGGTTGCCAGCATAGATGCCGGCGACGTAGACCGCGAGGAAGCCACTGCCGCCGACGGCGCCGGTGAACGAGAAGACCAGAAGCGCCAGCGCCAGAACGAAGATCGGCGTCAGGCCGCGATCAGTCTCGAGTCTCCCGACGATCAGCACGATCATCATGCCGCCGAGCAGGCCTAAAATGACGCCGAGGCCCATCTGCTGCACGAACATGGCGAGCATGCCGATGTTGATGCCGTGATAGCGCTCGCCCGATGCCAGGACCTCGACGAGCGCGATGGTGAGGAAGATCGCCATCGGGTCGTTGGTGCCGGATTCGACTTCGAGCGTCGAGCGCACCTTGTCGCGAATGTTGATGCCGCCAATGCGCAGCAGGAAGAAGACGGCTGCGGCGTCGGTGGAGGCGACGATGGAGCCGAGCAGCATGCCCTCGAGCCAGGTGAAGTTCAAAAGCCACATGGCGGCCACGGCAAACAAGGACGCCGTCATCAGCACGCCGACCGATGCCAGCGTTATCGAGGGGACGGCGGCGAGCTTGAAGGCCTGCACCGGCGTGCCGAAACCGGAATCGAAGAGGATGATGGCAAGCGCGATCGAGCCGAGGATATAGGCGAGGTAGTTGTTGGTGAATTCGATGCCGAGGCCGTCGCTGCCGGCAAGCAGGCCGATGCCGAGAAACAAGAGCAGAAGGGGCGCGCCGAAGCGGAAGGCAAGCAGGCTGGAGAAGGCCGCAAGAAGCACGAGCGCCGTCGATACCAGTACGACGATGTAGAATGCTTCCATGCCCAAACCCCTTTATGCAAATATCAATCGCCGCAGTGTCGCCCCCCGTCGCATGCGGCTGTCTAAAACTATGGTATCGCGTCTCCAGTTCCGGTCCGATGCCTGCCAGTAAACGGCAAAATCCAAACGAAGGGTAGACCTAAAGGGCTATCCTTGCGCTTTGCTGCATCATGCTGCTGAGCGATCCGCCTAACGGCAAATCAAATGAACGGTTGGAGAGTGATCCTGAGTAAAGTGTAGGATCAAATCAGGCGAGAGCAGGGCAGAAATCGCTGCCCTGTCCTTTTCTTGGACAATCGTCGCGTATTTCTTTTTGGCCTTAGGCCTCTTCGTCGCCGTCGTCTTCATCCGCGTCCGAAATCGGGATGAGGAAGACGACGAATTCGTCGTCGATGGTGCGCGAGGGATCGTCGTCGAACTCGTAGGCGTGCTCGACTTCGCTTGCCTCATCAGGCGTCGCCTTGCGCAGGGTGAGCGGCGCCTTGCCATCCCATACCGGCTTGCCTTCGGTCTCGAGCACCGTCAGATCCTCGCGGAAATCCTCGGCCTCGATGAAGTGCTTGGCGTCCTCGGCGTTTTCCGAGCGGAAACTCGCGATGGCTTTGCCAGATATCTCGATGGTGAAATAATCCATTGAATTCTCTTTCGTTTCGCTGATGTCTAACATTATGGTGTTCGTTCGCGCCACGCCAGCCCCGCAGCCGCCGTGCGTGCAATTATCGCGGTCCCATCAGTCGCGAGGACGAGGCGAGCAGCGGTTGGCCCTTGGCAAGCTGCTTGGAGCCGCCGCCGACAACAGTCAGGCTGAGCACACCGGCGATCATGACAAGTAGGATTGCCAACATCAGGATTTTCATGGGTGGTTCGCTCGTTGTCGGTTCGGCGTCTCGTTGCGCGACCGCGTTGCAGCTTCGATCGAATTTACCGCATCCGGCCGGATGACGGCAAGCGCGTTTGGCTGCCTTGGTGCTTCCTAACAAACGAAAAGCGGCCCGGTTTCCCGAGCCGCTTTCCGAAATCGATATCGCTAACCTTAGATGGTCTTGGCGAAGGCGACAGCCGTGTCCGACATGCGGCTGGAGAAGCCCCACTCGTTGTCGTACCAGGACAGAACGCGCACGAAGTTGCCTTCCATGACCTTGGTCTGGTCGGAGGCGAAGATCGAGGAGTGGCTGTCGTGGTTGAAGTCGCGCGAAACCAGCGGCTCGTCGGTGTAGCCGAGGATGCCCTTCAGCTTGCCGTTCGAAGCAGCCTTGATGGCTTCGTTGATTTCGGCAACCGAGGTGGCCTTCTTGGCAACGAACTTGAAGTCGACGACCGAAACGTTCGGGGTCGGAACGCGGATCGAGGTGCCGTCGAGCTTGCCCTTGAGGTGCGGCATGACGAGGCCAACGGCCTTTGCTGCACCAGTCGAGGTCGGGATCATGGACAGAGCTGCAGCGCGGGCGCGGTACAGGTCCTTGTGCATGGTGTCGAGCGTCGGCTGGTCACCCGTGTAGGAGTGGATCGTGGTCATGAAGCCATGATCGATGCCGACGAGATCGTCGAGAACCTTGACGACCGGCACGAGGCAGTTCGTCGTGCAGGAAGCGTTGGAGATGACCAGGTGTTCCTTGGTCAGCTGATCGTGGTTGACGCCGAAGACGACGGTCAGGTCAGCACCGTCGGCAGGAGCCGAAACGATGACGCGCTTGGCGCCAGCCGTCAGGTGAGCGGCAGCCTTGTCGCGCGAGGTGAAGATGCCGGTGCATTCCATGGCGATGTCGATGCCGAGTTCGGCGTGCGGCAGCTGTGCCGGGTCGCGAACAGCGGTGACCTTGATCGGCTTGCCGCCGCCAACGGTGATCGTGTCACCTTCGACCTTCACTTCGGCCGGGAACTTGCCGTGGATCGAGTCGTAACGCAGCAGGTGCGCGTTGGTCTCGACCGGGCCGAGGTCGTTGATGGCAACGACTTCGATGTCCGTGCGGCCGGATTCAACGATGGCGCGGAGAACATTGCGGCCGATACGACCGAAGCCGTTAATGGCAACCTTTACAGTCATGTGTGTCTCTCCCGAGAGTAGGGCTTGGTTTATAAGCAAAGAGGAGCGCCCTGAGGCGCTCCTTGTATCAGATCAAAGCTTGGCTTCAACTGCGGCGACGACGGCTTCCGTCGTGATGCCGAACTTCTTGAAGACATCCTTGGCAGGACCCGAAGCGCCGAAGCCCTTCATGCCGATGAAGGTGCCTTCCGGTCCGATGAACGCATCCCAGCCTTCGCGAACGGCGGCTTCGACGGCGATCTTGATCGGCGACTTGCCGAGGATCTCGGCGCGGTAGGCATCCGGCTGCTCGAAGAACAGTTCGGTCGAGGGGACCGAGACGACGCGGACGGTAACGCCCTTTTCTTCAAGCGTCTTGCGGGCGGCAACGGCCAGCTCGACTTCGGAGCCCGAAGCGAAGATCGTGACCTTGGCATCGGCATTGCCGGCCAGCGTGTAGGCGCCGAGTTCGCAAAGGTTCTTCTCGCTGTACTCGGTACGAACCGTGGTGAGGTTCTGGCGGGTGAGCGCCAGGCCCGACGGACGGTCCTTGGTGTTCAGCGCAATCTGCCAGCACTCGGCGGTTTCGACGGCGTCGGCCGGGCGGAACATCATCAGGTTCGGGATGGCGCGAAGCGAGGCCATCTGCTCGACCGGCTGGTGGGTCGGGCCGTCTTCGCCAACGCCGATCGAGTCGTGCGTCAGAACGTGGACGACGCGGATGCCCATCAGCGAAGCGAGGCGGATAGGAGGGCGGCAATAATCCGAGAAGATCATGAAGCCGCCGCCGTAGGGGATCAGACCGCCGTGCAGCGCGATACCGTTCATGGCAGACGCCATGCCGTGCTCGCGGATGCCCCAGTGCATGTAACGACCGGCGAAGTCCGTCGGCGTGATCGAATGCATCTGGCTGGTCTTGGTGTTGTTCGACGGCGTCAGGTCGGCGGAGCCGCCGATCGTCTCGGGCAGGAAGCCGTTGATGACTTCAAGCGCGTCTTCGGAAGCCTTGCGGGTCGCAACCGTCGGCTTGGTCTCGGCGAGCTTCTTCTTGTAGTCGCTGATGGCGGCGTCGAAGCCCTCAGGCAGGTCGCCCGCGAAGCGGCGGGTGAACTCGGCCTTGGTCGCTGCCTTTTCGAGGCGGCCTTCCCATGCCTTGACGGCGTCAGCCGAACGCGTGCCGGCGGCGCGCCAATCGGAGAGAACGTCGTTCGGGATGACGAAAGGTGCGTATTCCCAGTTCAGTGCCTTGCGGGTCGCTGCGATTTCCTCGGCGCCGAGCGGCGAACCGTGAACCTTGTGGCTGCCCTGCTTGTTCGGAGCGCCGAAGCCGATGACGGTCTTGCAAGCGATGAAGGTCGGCTTGTCGGACTTGTGAGCTTCTTCGATGGCTGCTGCAATCGCAGCCTGGTCGTGGCCGTCGACTTCGATCGTGTGCCAGTGAACGGCCTTGAAGCGCATGATCTGGTCGGTCGAATCCGACAGGGAGACAGCGCCGTCGATGGTGATCGAGTTGTTGTCCCAGAAGAGGATGAGCTTGTTGAGCTTCAGGTGGCCGGCGAGCGCGATGGCTTCATGGCTGATGCCTTCCATCAGGCAGCCGTCGCCGTTGATCACGTAGGTGTAGTGATCCTGCAGGTCGGCGCCGAATTCCTCGCGCAGCTTGCGTTCGGCGATCGCCATACCGACGGCATTGGCAATGCCCTGACCGAGCGGGCCGGTAGTGGTTTCGATGCCCGTGGCGTGGCCGTATTCCGGGTGGCCGGCTGTCTTGGAGCCGAGCTGGCGGAACTGCTGGAGGTCATCGACCGACATGTCAGGGTAGCCGGTTAGATAGAGCAGCGAGTAGAGCAGCATCGAGCCGTGGCCGGCCGACAGCACGAAGCGGTCGCGGTCTGGCCAATGCGGCTTCAACGGGTCGAACTTCAGATACTTCGAGAACAGGACGGTGGCGACATCGGCCATACCCATCGGCATGCCCGGATGGCCGGAATTCGCCTTCTCGACTGCATCCATTGAGAGGAAACGGATCGCGTTTGCCATCCGGTCGTGTTGTTCAGGAGAAATCATCGCTATTCCGCTTGTTCCGGGGTGTCGGGGGATGGCCTCAAGCCTGCGGAGACCATCAATGAGAGCGGGTGCACAAATAGCAGTTGGAGCAGGCAAGTCAATAAATCGAAGCCCTAATAGAGGGGTCGGAATGACGATTTTTGACATTTGACCAACGATTTTAACAAAAGTTGACAGGCGTGTGACAGAGGCGCTGAGGAGGCCGTCGACGGAGTTGCCGATTTCAGTCATCCACAACTAGCTCGCCTGCCGCCTTCCAGCCTTTATTGACGGGCAGTTGGCGAGCTGCATATCCTTTTGAAAACATCGCGTCGGGCCTCATTACCGATTCGCGGGTCTTGCGCGGGGAACCGGAAAGACATGACATCCACAGGCAACAGCATCGATGCAGCGCTCCTGGAGCTCCGGCAGGCGATTTCGGCGCTCGACAGCGCCGTCGACGCCCGGATCGAGCGGCAGCGCGAGACCGGCGAGATCGAGGGCGAGGTGCGCCGCGTGCACGCCGATCGCTCCAAGCTGGCGCAGGAGCTCGATCAGGCGGAATTCCGCGCGAACCGGCTGGAAGAGGTCAATCGTGAGGTGTCGCGTCGTCTTGTGACGGCGATGGAGACGATCCGCGCGGTTCTCGACCGCTAATAAAGGGCTTAGGACATGGCGCAGGTAACGGTAACGATCGACGGCAAGGCCTATCGCATGGCCTGCGAAGAGGGGCAGGAAGATCACCTGACCGATCTCGCCACCCGTTTCGACCGCTATGTCGGCCATCTCAAGGATCAGTTCGGCGAAATCGGCGATCTCCGCATCACTGTCATGGCCGGCATCATGATCATGGACGAGATCTCGGAGCTGACGCGGCGCGTCGCCAGCCTGGAAGATGAGCTCAACAGCCTGCGTAGCAACCGCGACACGGTACTGGCGGCAACCAGCCGCACCGAAGAGAGCATCGCGGCTGCCATCGTCGAGGTCAGCAGCCAACTGCGCGGGATCACCGACAAGCTGAACGGCCGGGCGCCGGCTGCTCTGAATTAAGCGGGCTGAATTAAATCCGGGACGCTTGCGTCAGCCTCTGGCGCGCGTCATGGATCGGTCTTATATAGCAGTTGCGATCTGCGCCTCTCGACAGGAACCACAATCCCTGGGGCCATACTCGATCCAAAGGGAGCTGTCCCTGGCCAGGCCCGTGGGCTTGGACATATGGCGCCCACCTACGTTTGTAGGCACCCAGGATCGTAAACCTCCATCGGTTGCCGCGGATCGCACTCTTCCTTCTCATCTCCGGCAGTCGTATCGCGCTTCGAGCGCCCTGGTATCAGGCGCTATTCAGCGCCGTTTTCCTTCATGCAGGTCGTCAGCGCGGCAAATGCCTCCTCCGTGCCCGTCAGCGGCAGGATGACGTCGATGCCGTTGGCGGTGACGGTCAGTTCCTTGCCCGAGGTCAAGGCGGTGACGGCCGCAGCATCGTTCGGAACGTCGATCGTCACGGTCTTGTCGCTGTCGGCAGTCGAGGAAAATTCGGCGGCGGCGGCGCCATCCACCGACCATGTCCCGTTGACGCGCTCACCCTTGGCGATTGCGAAGCCGTCGGCATTGGCAAACAGCGCCAGCTTGTCGCCGACGGCGAGGTAGCCGATGCCGGTGTGGTTGTTCTGGGCAAGGCAACCGATGAACGTGTCGCCATCCGTCATCGGGGTGACGCCGAAATCGGCGGCGCGGGTGGCTGAGACCGAGAGCAGGGTGGTGGTTACCAGTGTGGCCGCGGCGAGTATATGCTTCATATAAGTTCCTTGTTGCGCGGGTGCTGGCACGGCCACCGGCTTAGCGCATTCGATCACGCCGGCGCGCTTCTACTGCCGTATGCCGGGTTTGCTGGCAATGGGGGAAAGGCTCGCCTCGTTCGTTCGGATAGATTGGCACTAGCTTTCAGACGCCAAAACGTCTTTCTGTCGATTCGACGCATGGCCGACACTCGTCGTGCGCTTAAGCTTTGCCACTATCTGAACCAGAGGTCATCAGTGACACAATTACTATCCAACTCGATCGCCGCGCTTTCTGACGAATGCCGGAACAACGCCTTGACCGTACCATCCGAGGAGGGGGCGGCCGAGTACGCTGGTGCGGTCAACGGACTTTGCGACGCACTGGACAATTTGGCTGAAGAGGCACTTTCACGGCATGTCTACCTTTCGGAATTCACCGACCTTCTGAACGAGCTTGTCGAGCTTTCGGCCGGCCCATCGCACGCTCTTCTCGCTGCGGTGCAAAGCGCTTTCGCCGAACAGGGACCGCCCGACGAACCCGCTCGGTAAACGCCGGCAATATGGCATGGTCGCTGCGGTTTGGTGGCGACCATGCGGCTCCTCGTGAGCCTTTCGCGGACCGTCCGGGGCAGCGTCGCAGGCTTGCCAATAAAGCATGCGCTGAGCGCACGGGATGTGTTTCGGGTTTTTCTCACGCAGAAATCGCTGATTTTCCGAAGCGTGGAGCCGATATCGGCCGATTGAAACGGTTAAAACACTTTAACGATTGTGATCGCGCCGATCGCCATTCCGCGAATTCATGCGAAATCGCTGCAAAATGGCGCTTTCCTAAAACGTTTACGGCTTTTCTGAGGGCAAAAATACTAAGCAGCATGGTTTTAGTTATGCGCATGGCGCATAGGTGTTTTGATGCTTTAGCGCTGTTCGTTGTCGGCCTTCATGCATATATTCGCATCAACAGAGAGACACGGGCAGCAAACACGCTGCCAAGCGCTGAAAGCCCTAGGAAAGGGGATCATCATGAACGTAGCACGCTCCTACAATAACTGGCGCAAGTATCGTCAGACCGTTAGCGAACTCGGCCGCATGTCCAACCGTGCGCTGAACGACCTCGGCATCGACCGCTCCGAGATCCAGCGCGTTGCTCGCGACGCCACTCGCTAACAAGCGATTGCTGCTCTTTATGAGCAGATGGATTTCAAACGCCCGTTGCTTCCAGCTGCGGGCGTTTTGCTTTTGTGGCCTTTGATTTGCAAGCGGGGCTGGGATTTGCGAGCGGGGCTGGGGCTTCAAGCCGGTTTTGCTTGCGAAGCGCGCGGTGCTGGCGATATGGCAATGGCCATGTTTTCACTCACCCGCATCGAGACCCTGGAGCAGATCGTCAAGAAGAGCCGGTTTCTGGCTGTCGCTGCACCGATCGGCTCCGAAGAGGATGCCAAGGATTTTCTCGCCGCGCACGGCGATCCCGCCGCCAATCACAATTGCTGGGCATGGCGGATAGGCCAGAACTATCGCTTCAACGATGATGGCGAGCCGAGCGGCACCGCGGGCAAGCCAATCCTGCAGGCGATCGACGGGCAATCGCTCGACCGGGTGGCGGTCGTGGTTACCCGCTGGTTCGGCGGCGTGCTGCTTGGAACCGGCGGCTTGATCCGCGCTTATGGCGGTACGGCTGCCGCGTGTCTGAGGGCCGCGGCGACGGTCGAGCTGGTCGCGACGGTCGAGGCCGAGATCGCGGTGAATTTCTCGGATCTGGCTCTGGTGAAGGCGCGGCTTGCGGGCTCCGCCGGCGTGCGCGTTGTGGCCGAGGTGTTCGTCGATGCGGGTGCGTTGCTGACGCTTTCCGTGCCGGAAGCCGTGTTCTCCGAGACCGCACGGATGCTCAGCGATGCCACCAGCGGCCGCGTTATTCTTGCGGTGCAGCAATGAGCCGCAGCCTTATTGGCGCTTTGCGGTTGACATTCGAAATATTTTTTTAGTTTCCAGATTCGGCGGAAGGCCTTGCGGGCTCGCGGTTCTCGCGTTCAGCAGAGCGATATCCGGCGGCGTTCCCGCTATTGTGACGGAGACTTCGCTTGCGTGCTGCAGTGCGAGTGATAGGTATTCGCGCATAATATCGATTAGATTCTCAATTCTCAGGAGATTATGAGATGCAGCTTGGCATGGTTGGGTTGGGCCGTATGGGCAGCTTCATGGTCCAGCGCTTGATGCGTGATGGCCATGAATGCGTGGTCTATGATGCGAAGACGGAAAGCGTGAACGATCTGGTCGGCAAGGGCGCCATCGGCAGCGCTTCGCTGGAAGAGTTCGTTTCGAAGCTCTCGCGTCCGCGCGCCGTGTGGCTGATGCTGCCGGCCGCCATCACCGACAAGGTGATCGCGCAGATCACGCCGCTGCTCGACAGCGACGACATCATCATCGACGGCGGCAACTCCTATTATCACGACGACATTCGCCGTGGCGGCGAGCTGATCACCAAGGGCCTGCACTATGTCGACGTCGGCACCAGCGGCGGCGTGTTCGGTCTCGAGCGCGGCTATTGCCTGATGATCGGCGGCGAAAAGGCTGTCGTTGAATCGCTGTCGCCGATCTTCAAGTCGCTGGCGCCCGGCGTCGGCGATGTCGTTCCTTCGGCGCACCGCCCCGACCAGGCCGGAAGCACTGCCGAGCAGGGCTACCTGCATTGCGGCCCGCATGGCGCCGGCCACTTCGTCAAGATGGTGCACAACGGCATCGAATACGGCCTGATGGCGGCTTACGCCGAAGGCTTCAACATTCTGAAGCGCGCCAATATCGGCGCCGACAATCATGAAGTCGACGCCGAGACGGCGCCGATCGCGCACCCTGAGCATTACCAGTACGACTTCAACCTGCAGGACGTCGCCGAAGTGTGGCGTCGCGGCAGCGTCATCACCTCCTGGCTGCTCGACCTGACCTCGGATGCGCTGCATGCGGATCCCGCGCTCGGCGCCTATGCCGGCCGCGTTTCGGACTCTGGCGAAGGCCGCTGGACGATTATGGCCGCCATCGACGAAAGCGTTCCGACGCCGGTCCTGAGTGCCGCGCTCTACAGCCGCTTCTCCTCGCGCGACAATGACGAGTTTGCCAACAAGGTGCTCTCGGCCATGCGCGCCGGCTTCGGCGGCCACGTCGAAAAGCCGAAGGCGTAAACCATTCAGCAATAATGGTTATCCAAGCCCGCGCAGCCACAAGCTGCGCGGGCTTTTCTTTCCCGCGCTTCAATATAAGCTACGCTATATATATTGGAGGGGCTGGTATGGGTCTGGGGTTTGGTGCGCGCGTCATGAAGCGGCTTCTGCCGCTCCTTGCATTTGGCATGATCGTTTCGAGTGCAGCGGCGCAAACGCCAGCGGCAACAACCAGCCCGACACCGGCAGCGCCGCCGCCCGCCGAGGTGCGGCAGATGCTGCAGCTCATGGAGACGCCCGCCGTCAAGCAATGGATGGCGACGCAGGCGCAGACGCAAAGCCCGACGGCTCAGGCTCCGGCAGGGCAGGCCCCGGCGGCAGCGCAGCCTGCGAGCACCCCGGCACAACCGGCAGCACCCGGCGGCGAGATGTCCGGCGAGCAGATGTCGGTTCTCTCCGATTTTCTCGGCCACGCCCGCCGTCACTTCGATCTCGTCTCCGGCGCCGCGATGACGCTGCCGGATGAAGTCGAGAATGCATCCGAGATCGTCGAGCGCGAGGTGCAGCCGAGTGGTTGGGCATTCGTGACCATCGAGTTGCTGGCGCTGTTCCTGGCCGGGGTGGTGGCTGAACTCCTGTTCCGGATGATCGTGCCGCGGCCGCGTGTCAAACTCGAAGATGGCGCGGTCGTCACGGTCGCGCACCATGCGGCGAACAATCTGAGCTACCGCATCGTGCCGGCGCTGGTGTTCTGTGTCGCGACGCTCGTACCGCTCGTGCTCTTCAACTGGCCGCCCATCACGCAATCGCTGGCGATTGCCGTCGCCATCGCGCTGATCGTCTCGCGCGTCACCATCTCGGTCGGCCGTCTCATCGTGGCGCTGGTGACGCTGCCGCATGTGGGGGGCGAAAGGGACGTCTCGCGCGCCACCGCGATGTTCTGGTTCAAGCGCAGCTGCATCTTCATCATCTATTTCGTGTTCGGCTGGGTGCTGATCCAGCTGATGGCGCCGCTGGGTTTCTCTCCCGGGTCGCGCTATCTCGTGGCCTACGCGCTCGGGCTCGGGCTGCTTGCCATCGCGACCGAAGCGGTCTGGTCGCGCCCGGCAGAGGAGGGGCAGAAGAGCACGACGGCCTCCTGGATGCTGACCATCTATTTCGCGGCCCTCTGGCTGCTATGGGTGGCGGGCTTCAATCTCATCCTGTGGATCGGCATCTATCTCGTGGCGTTGCCGCGCGTTCTGCGCGTCTCCACGCTTGCGGTGCGGGCGCTGCACAAGGCCGAGGCCGGGTTTCTTGCCAAGAAGCGGATCGCGGCGGTGCTGCTCGACCGTGGCGTCCGCGCCGTCATCATCACCATCGCGGCCCTCTGGCTCGGCCGCATTCTCGGCTTCGCGGCCGAGCGGATGGCGGCCGGCGAGACGATGATGGACCGGATCGTGCGCGGCTCGGTCGGCGGCATCGTCATCCTGCTTGCGGCCGATCTGCTCTGGCACCTGGCGCGCGCCTATATCAACGGAAGGCTGGAGGACTCGCCTCTGGAAGGTTCGATCAACGATGAGGAGAAGGCAAGGCGGGCGCGGCTGCAGACGCTGCTGCCGATCTTCCGCAACATCCTCGCCGTCGTGATCGCCGTCATCGCCGTGCTGATGGTGCTCTCCGGCCTCGGCGTCGAGATCGGGCCGCTGATTGCCGGCGCCGGCGTTGTCGGTGTCGCGGTCGGCTTCGGGGCGCAGACCATCGTCAAGGATGTGATCAGCGGCATGTTCTATCTCTGGGACGATGCCTTCCGGGTTGGCGAATATATCGAGAGCGGCAGCCACAAGGGCGTTGTCGAGGCGTTCAGCCTGCGCTCCGTCAGGCTGCGCCATCATCGCGGGCCGCTGACGACGGTGCCGTTCGGCGAGCTCGGGGCGGTCAAGAACCTCAACCGCGACTGGACGATCGACAAGATCACGCTGAACGTCACCTACGACACCGATCTCGTCTTGGCGAAGAAGGTGATCAAGCAGATCGGCCAGAAGCTGCTCGAGAACCCCGACTACGCGCCTCACATCATCGAGACGATGAAGATGAAGGGCGTCGAGCAGTTCGGCGAGTTCGCGATCGTCATTCGCCTGGCGATGATGACGAAGCCCGGCGAACAGTTCGTCATCCGCCGCAACGCGCTGGCGATGATCCGCACGGCCTTCAAGGAAAACGGCATCGAGTTCGCCGTGCCGACGCTGCAGGTATCGAGCGAGACGCATGATGCCGACGCCAATGCGGCTGCTGCGCGCTACGCGGCGCAGAAGAACAACCAGGGCGCGGAGCCGGCGGCTTAGCCGGCATGCCAGCATCCCCGGATGCCGGTATTGGCGCATCGAAGGCTTTAACCTTACGAAAATACAATATTCAAACCCCTGTCCCCGCGCCAAAAATGCCCCAATTGGGGATGAAGCAGGCGTCGTTAAGCGGCATTGGGGTAGTGTTGGCATGTATTCGCGGGCTTGCGTCCAAGAACTTACATGCAGGTTATGTTAGATGCCCAAGACATGATTCCCGCTAATATGTAGGTTTACGACGGTTCGTAATGTCGAAGCACGCCAATTTGGAAGAGATTGAAGTCATAGAAGAATCCGCCATTTCGCGGTTTTTCAGCCGGTATCGGACGCATCTGACGGCGCTCGCCACGCTGGCCGTGTTCTGCATGGTCGGTTTTGCGATCGAGCAGCTGACGACCGAGGTGCGCTACGACGACGTGGTGCAGGCGCTGGCCGACACCAAGATCAGCTCGATCGTGCTGGCGCTGTTCTTCACGGCGCTGAGCTTCCTCGCGCTGGTGTTCTACGACGTCAACGCTATCGATTACGTCGGCAAGAAGCTGCCGTTTCCGCAGGTCGCGCTGACCGCGTTTGCCGCCTATGCCGTCGGCAACACGGCGGGCTTCGGCGCGCTGAGCGGTGGGGCCATCCGCTACCGCGCCTATTCGAGGCTCGGATTGACGCCCGAGGATATCGGCCGCGTCATCGCTTTCGTCACCATCGCCTTCGGCCTCGGCCTGGCCGGTGTCGGTTCCATCGCGCTTCTCGCCATCGCAGACGAGATCGCGCCCCTCATCGATGTCAGCAGCTGGGTTCTGCGTCTCCTCGGCGGATCGATCGTGCTGGTGCTGGCGGCGGGCGTCGTGCTTGGCCGTGGTGGCCGCGCGGTCAGCATCGGCCGTTTCTCGCTGCGGCTGCCCGATTCCGCCACATGGTCGCGTCAGTTCTTGGTCGCCGCCTTCGATATCGCGGCATCCGCCACCGTTCTCTATGTGCTCCTGCCGCAGACGGCGATCAGCTGGCCGGTGTTTCTCGCCGTCTACGCGATTGCCGTCGGCCTCGGCGTGCTCAGCCATGTGCCGGCCGGCCTCGGCGTGTTCGAAACTGTTATCATCGCCGCGCTCGGCAGTGCGGTGAATATCGACGCCGTGCTCGGCTCGCTGGTGCTCTACCGCCTGATCTATCACGTCGTGCCGCTGCTGCTGGCGGTCCTGGCGGTCTCGGCGACCGAGCTTCGCCGCTTCGCCGACCATCCCGTCGCCTCCGGATTTCGCCGGATCGGCATCCGGCTGATGCCGCAGCTCCTGTCGGCGCTGTCGCTGCTGCTCGGCGTCATGCTGATCTTTTCGAGCGTCACGCCGACGCCGGATTCCAACCTGGAGTTCCTCTCCAATTATCTGCCGCTGCCGATCGTGGAAGGCGCGCACTTCCTGGCGAGCCTTGCCGGACTGGCGCTGGTCGTTGCCGCTCGCGGTCTTGGCCAGAAGCTCGACGGCGCATGGTGGATCACCATCTTTTCGGCCGCGGCAGCACTGATGCTGTCGCTGCTGAAGGCTGTGGCGCTGGTCGAGGCCGCGTTCCTCGCCTTCCTGATTTTCGGCCTGTTCGTCAGCCGCCGCCTGTTTCGCCGCCGCGCCTCGCTGCTCAACCAGACGCTGACCGCATCCTGGCTGACGGCGATCGCCGTTGTCTGCGTCGGCGCCGTGGTTATCCTGCTTTTCGTCTATCGCGACGTCGATTATAGCAACGAGCTGTGGTGGCAGTTCGAATTCGCCGACGAGGCGCCGCGCGGTCTGCGCGCCGTGCTTGGCATCACCATCATCTCGACCGCCACCGCCGTCTTCAGCCTGCTGCGGCCGGCCACAACCCGGCTTGAGCCGGCAACGGACGAAGCGCTGGAGCGCGCCGTCGATATCGTCGAGAAGCAGCGCTACGCCGACGCCAATCTGGTGCGCATGGGCGACAAGAGCGTGATGTTCTCCGACAAGGGCGACGCCTTCATCATGTATGGCCGCCAGGGGCGCTCGTGGATCGCGCTGTTCGATCCCGTCGGCGACCGCAGCGCCATGCCGGAGCTCGTGTGGCGCTTCGTCGAGACGGCGCGCGCCGCCGGTTGCCGTGCGGTGTTCTACCAGATCTCGCCGGCGCTGCTTTCTCATTGCGCCGATGCGGGCCTGCGCGCTTTCAAGCTCGGTGAACTTGCCGTCTCGGATCTTTCGACCTTCGAGATGAAGGGCGGCAAGTGGGCGAACCTGCGCCAGACCGCGAGCCGCGCCCAGCGCGACGGGTTGAGCTTCGAGGTGATCGCGGCGGAAGACGTGCCAGGTGTGATGGACGAGCTGGCGGCGGTTTCCGATGCCTGGCTTGCCGACCATAACGCCAAGGAGAAGGGCTTTTCGCTCGGTGCGTTCACGCCCGACTACATCCTTGCGCAGCCGGTCGGCATCCTGAAGCTCGAGGGCAAGATCGTCGCCTTCGCCAATATCCTGATCACGGGCGCCAAGGACGAGGGCACCATCGACCTGATGCGTTTTTCGCCAGACGCGCCGAAGGGCTCCATGGACTTCCTGTTCGTGCAGATCATGGAATATCTGCGCGCCGAAGGCTTCTCGCACTTCAACCTCGGCATGGCCCCGCTTTCGGGCATGTCGAAACGCGAGACGGCGCCGGTTTGGGATCGCATCGGCAGCACCGTGTTCGAGCACGGCGAGCGCTTCTACAACTTCAAGGGCCTCAGGGCCTTCAAATCCAAGTTTCACCCTCAATGGCATCCGCGCTATCTTGCGGTGTCCGGAGGAGGCAATCCGATGATCGCTTTGATGGACGCGACGCTCCTGATCGGTGGCGGATTGAAAGGGGTCGTGAGGAAATGATGAAAAGACACATTCTGGCCGCCGCCTGTGCGCTGGCGCTCTCCATTCCCGCTGCACATGCGGCCGACGAGACGACGCAGGAGTTCGAGACCGGGCTCATCCCGTCGCCGCACATCTTCCTGCCTGATGGAGACGTCAAGGGCGCCGTGATGCTGATCTCGGACGCCGCGGGCTGGGGCGACAAGGAGAAGACGGAAGCCGACCGACTGGTGGGCGAGGGCGCCGTTGTCATCGGCGTCGACTTCCCGTCCTACATCGATGCTCTGCGCAAATACGACGTCAGCGATAATGACGGCTGCGTCTATCTGGTCTCCGATATCGAGTCGCTCAGCCAGCAGGTGCAGCGCGCCGCCGGCAACAGCCCGTACCACCTGCCGATCGTGGCCGGTATCGGCGAGGGCGGGGCGCTGGCGCTGGCAATCGCCGCGCAGACGCCGGATGCGACCATCGGCCAAACACTGGCCATCGATCCGCTGGCGGGTATTCCGCTGACGCAGCAGCTCTGCACGCCGGCCAAGAAGAAGACGGTCGGCGACCGGATGATCTACGGCCTCAGCGACATCGCGCTGCCCGATCCCATCATCGCCGCCTTCACGCCCAATGCCGACAAGGACGGCCGTGCGCATGCGGACGAGCTGAAGAAGGCGCATTCGGACATCGACATTCGCGAAGTCCAGGATGATGCGCAGACGACGCTGAGCAGCACGCTCGACGACCTGATCGCCGCATCCGGCAATGCCGACAATCCGCTCGGGTTGCCGCTGACGATCCTCGACGCCAAGCCTGCCTTCGACACGATGGCGATCATCTATTCCGGCGATGGCGGCTGGCGCGACATCGACAAGGAAGTAGGCGCGGCGCTTCAGAAGCAGGGCATTCCCGTCGTCGGCGTGGATTCGCTGCATTACTTCTGGTCGGAGCGTAAGCCTCAGGAAACCGCCGACGATCTCGGCAAGATCATCGAGCTCTACCGCAAGCAATGGAAGGTCAAGCATGTTCTCTTGGTCGGCTATTCCTTCGGCGCGGACGTCGTGCCGGCCGCCTTCTCGCGGCTGAAGCCGGCTGCAAAGAGCGCCGTCGCGCAGATCTCGCTGCTGTCGCTGTCGCACGAGGTGGACTACCAGATCTCCGTCATGGGCTGGCTCGGCGCGAAGACCGAGGGCGCCGGCGGCGACCCGGTGGCCGATCTGAAGGCCGTCGATCCGAAGATCGTCCAGTGCGTCTACGGCAAGGAAGATGACGACGAGGTTGCCTGCCCCGATCTGAAGGATAGCGGCGTCGATGTCATCGCGCTCGCCGGCGACCATCACTTCGACGAAAACTACGCGCTGCTCAGCAAGACGATCATCGACGGGCTGAAGGCGCGGCTGCAGGATTAGCCCATAATCCGTGCTTCGCTCCATCCGAGGGCGGCGATCTCGCCGCCCCGGAATTTGGCGTCGTCGGCGACGATGAATTCGTCGAGCTGCGGCGGCTTCACGCTGGTACCAGCCAGCATGGCATGCACCTGGCCGCGATGATGCGTCTGGTGCTGGAAGAGATGACCGAGCACATCCTCCATTCGCTCCCGCTGAATGCGTTCGCCGCGATGGATCTCGACGGTCGAGACCAACCTCTGCGGCGAGAGCGCTTCAGCGAACATTACCAATCTTGTGTCGACGGCTTTCTGTTCGGCGGCAAGGCTTGCGATATCAGGGCAGGGCTCCTCGACCGCCCAAGCCTGCGGCCCCAGTGTGCCGCCTTCCAGCGCATCGACATAGAACCAGTCCACCGTCAGGATATGGTTCAGCGTCGCCTTGATCGAGGGGAAGAAGCTCATGCGCGGCGCTTCGAACTCGCCCGGCTGCAACAGCGCGCAGGCCATGTGCAGGCGATGATTGGCGAGCGCGTTGTTATAGGCGAGCTTGCGGAAGGGGCGGATGGGGTCGAAAGCCGTCACGGCATGTCCTCCTCGTTGCGACGGCTGGGGCATGCAGGCCTTTAGGCTGCCGTCAGCCGGATTTCTTCAGCTCGGAATGGCTCTTCAGGACTTTGCCGCCGTCTTCCTGCTCGATCAGATAGGCCGGCTCTTCCCTGCTCGCCTTCCGCTTGATGACCGCACCTTCGATCGTACGCTCGACGTCGTCGGTGAAGCTCTCCTTGATCTTGCCGGTCCCGGTTCCCTTGCCCCATTTCCATTCGACACCAGTGCCGATGCGGTACTTGCGCATGACCATCTCCTTTCGAGATGCCAATGCGCGAAGCGGGGTAGGGGTTCCTCAATCGTCCTGCTGGAACAGGCGGAACTGGGCTGCTTCGAGATCCTTCGGCGGCTGCATGCCGAGGTGCTTCCAGGCGGTGGCGGTCAAGACGCGGCCGCGCGGGGTGCGCTGGATGAAGCCCTGCTGGATCATGTAGGGCTCGATGATATCCTCGATGGCGTCGCGTGGCTCAGAAAGCCCGGCGGCGATCGTCTCGATGCCGACGGGGCCGCCGCCGAAATTCACCGCGATCATGTTGAGATAGCGCTTGTCGAGCTGGTCGAGGCCGAGATTGTCGACCAAGAGCCGGGTCAGCGCCTCGTCGGCGATCTCGCGTGTGACGGCTTCGGCCCGGGCAACCTCGGCGAAATCGCGGACGCGGCGCAGCAGACGGCCGGCGATGCGGGGGGTGCCGCGGGCGCGACGGGCGATCTCGCGTGCGCCTTCGTCGGTCATCGGCAGGTTCATCAGCCGGGCGCCGCGGCGCACGATCAGCTCCAGTTCGTCGACGGTGTAGAAGGAGAGCCGCACCGGGATGCCGAAGCGGTCTCGCAACGGCGTCGTCAAAAGGCCGAGGCGGGTGGTGGCGGCGACCAGCGTGAACTTCGACAGGTCGATCTTCACCGAGCGGGCGGCAGGGCCTTCGCCGATGATGAGGTCGAGCTGGAAGTCCTCCATCGCGGGATAGAGAATTTCCTCGACGGCGGGGCTCAGGCGATGGATTTCGTCGATGAAGAGCACGTCGCGCTCCTCGAGATTGGTCAGCAGCGCCGCAAGATCGCCCGCCTTGGCGATGACCGGGCCTGAAGTCGAGCGGAAGTTGACGCCGAGTTCCTTGGCCATGATCTGCGCCAGCGTCGTCTTGCCGAGACCGGGGGGGCCGACGAAGAGGACGTGATCGAGCGCCTCGCCACGGTTCTTCGCGGCCTCGATGAAGATTTTCAGATTGGCGCGGGCCTCGGCTTGGCCGGTGAACTCGTCGAGCGACTGCGGCCGCAACGTCGCGTCGAAATCCTCGCCGCGTTTTTCCGGGGTAATGAGGCGGGCGGTGTCGGTCATGCGAGAAGTTCCATTCCGGGAATTTTGCGGGCGGCCTTGCGGTCGAAGGTAAAGGTTTTGGCGCAGCCGTCGAGCCGGTTCATTTCACTGAGCAGCACATCGGCGAAATCGACATTGGCGGTTCGGCAAAGGTAGACGGCATTGCCCACGGCTTCGTAGGCGGCGACCTCGAATTCTCGTCGTTCGAGGACCGCCTGGATGAAATCGAGAATACGCTCTCTCGGATAGCGATACATGCGGTTCAAAACCCAATAGGCTTCCAGAACGACGGAGACATTGACGAAGAGGACATCGTCCGCCTCCAGGCGACCGAGCAGAGCCGCCACGGCATCGGCTTGCCTGGCGTCATCAGCCATGGCGACGCGCAAGAGCACGTTCGTGTCGATGCCGAAGCGTGCGGTCATTCGCGCTCACTCTTTCCAATCGCATTTGCATAGCGCTCGACGGCAGCGTCCATGATTGCCTCATCGATACCTTCTTGGGACAGCGGCGCATCAATCGGCGGCTTGCCGAGGATGCCTGCAAGCTCGCTGAGCGGCTTGTTGCGGGGGACCATGATGAGTTCGCCGTTTCGGACCCAGGCATAACACTTGTCGCCGGCCTTGACGTTCAGCTGATCGCGCAGGTCCTTGGGGATCGTCATCTGTCCCTTTGATGTGATCGTGATGTTGAAGCCCATGATCTCGCTCCGTTGCTCCGCCTTACGTTTGCATAATAGTAAGGCGCGGTCGCCCTGGCAATCGCGCTTACCGCGACAACTCCTTCAGCCCCAGCCGGATCAGCTTGGCGCTGTCAGCGCCTTCTCCCGCCGTCTTCATCGCGGCGGCAACCGCGTTGGCGGCCTGGTCTCTGCTGTAGCCGAGGTTGGTGAGGGCCGAGACGGCGTCGGCGACAGGGGCGGAGGCGACGCCTTCGCCGAGTTCCTGCTTCAGGCCGATATTGGCGGATGCCTCGCCGGCGAAGGCGGGGGCTTTGTTCTTCAGTTCGGTGACGATGCGGACTGCGACCTTGGGGCCGACGCCGTTGGCGCGGGAGATCGACGTCTTGTCCTGCAGGGCGATGGCGTTGGCGAGTTCGCCCGGGGTCAGCGTCGAGAGCACCGCTAGTGCCACCTTGGCGCCGACGCCCTGGACGCTCTGCAACAGGTTGAACCATTCACGCTCAAGCGCGGTCATGAAGCCGAAGAGCTTCAATTGGTCTTCGCGCACATAGGTCTCGATGAAGAGAATGCAGGCTTCGCCCACCGAGCCGATGCGCGACAGGGTGCGCGCCGAGCAATGGGCGACGTAGCAGACGCCGTGCACGTCGACGAGCACATAGTCGTCGCCGATTTCGTCGATGGTGCCTTTGAGCTTGCCGATCATGTTTGGTGGTCCGCCGGTTAAGAGTTCAGATGGGATGGGTTTCGGGCGTGATGAGGTCGAGTGCTGGGAAGTACGCCCGGTAGCGTCCGGGATCGCGGGTGAGCAGACGATGGGAGCGAACGGATGCATGCGCGCCGATCAGGAAATCGGGCAGGGTGCGTTCGCGCGCGCCGCCGGCGCGGCGGTAGGCGATGTGGGCCATTCCAGCCTGATAGGCTGCAGGAAAGGGTACCGCTTCGCGCACCAGATTAAGCCGTGCCAGCATGAACATGAGCTGATCCTCACTCGGCGCCATGCTTGCCAATTCGGCCCAGACTATCGGCGTGAGAATGAACTGCGCTTGCGGGCGCAGCCTCAAAATCATCTCCGACGACCATTCCTTGAACTGCGTTTCCGGCCCAAAAACATCGATGAAGACGTTGGTATCAACGAGGACCGAGGTCATCGCGCGGCCCCCTCAGCCATTCCATATACTCGTCGGTGGTCATGCCGAGCGTGTCGAACGTACCCGAAACGCTTTTCAGCCACGTCGCGAATTCTTCGTCCGATGTGGATTTGCCTTCGGCGACGACCACAAGCCGAGCGCCTTTCTCGTCCGCGACAAAATCCACCTCCGACCCCGGGCCGATGTTCAATCGGTCGCGGATCTCCTTGGGGATCGTCACCTGGCCTTTTTCGGTTACACGCATGGTAATACCTCTCAGGTATTACTTACCACGAAATGAGAACAAGTCAAGAACAAGCTAGCCGGCGAGCGCTGCCATGCGCATGCGGGCGCCGCCGCGGTTGTGGGCGTGGCAGATGGCGATGGCGAGTGCATCGGCGGCGTCGTCGCCCTTGAACTCGGCCTTCGGCATCAGGATCTTCAGCATCATGTGGATCTGCTTCTTCTCGGCGTGGCCGACGCCGATGACGGCTTTCTTCACCGCATTCGGCGCGTATTCCGAGACTTGCAGGCCAGCGCGGGCGGGGACCAGCATGGCGATGCCGCGGGCCTGGCCGAGCTTCAGCGTGGCGACGGCGTCCTTGTTGACGAAGGTCTGCTCGACGGCGGCTTCGTCCGGTTGGTGGCTGTGGACCACGTCGGCAAGGCCATCATGCAGCTGGCAGAGGCGTGATGCGAGGTCCATGTCGCCATCGGACGTCACCGTTCCCGAGGCGACGAAGCGCAAGGAATTGCCGAGCGTCTCGATGACGCCCCAGCCGGTGCGGCGCAGGCCGGGGTCGATGCCGATGATACGAATCGCGCTTTGCATGCGGTAATCCTATTGCAGATCAGCGATAACTGCCATCGATATGTGAACAAAACAAAAACATCTCGGTGTTTTTGTCAGGCCTCATTTACGGGAATTTAAATTCCCTCGGTAACTTTTGATCCACAAGAGATGAGAGGAGCCAGCTTTCTCGGGCGAAGGCTCCCCGTGTTCTGTTTTCAGGCCTGCCTGTGGGGCGCCAGCCCCGTCGGTATCAGCCGTTCCGGAAGGGGTTCGAGTTTTTCATGGTTCAGAGATTCCAGTCGCTGTCCTTCAAGGTCATTGCTACTTTCATTCTGCTGACGGCGCTGTCGATCGCCGCCATCAACTGTCTCGCCTATTTCGCCAGCAGTCGCATTTCCGGCGAGCAGGCGCTGAAGGCCAAGGAGAGCGTGCTGATCTTTCGCGGCGACATGCTGCATGATCAGCTGGCGCAGCTTGAAAACCAGGCCAATTCGATCGCCCGCATCGAGGCGCTGCAGATGTCGATCACCAGCCTGAAGAGCGGCTGGAAGACTATCGAGAAGACCTCTGGCGATGTCCGCGCCGAGCTCAAGAAGGTGTTCATCACCGACAATCCAAACCCGGCCGGCGAGCGCGAGAAGCTGGTGAAGCCGGATGCGCCGAGCGGCTTCTATTATTCCAACCATGAAAAGACCCAGGGCGAAGTCGCGCGCGATCTGCAGAACACACCGTTCAGCGATCTCCTGATCGCCGATCTCGATGGTTTCGTGCTCTATTCCTACAAGAAGAACGACGATTTCGCCGAGAACCTGAAGTCGGAT
Source organism: Rhizobium sp. S163 (assembly GCF_030380805.1). Lineage (NCBI taxonomy): Bacteria > Pseudomonadati > Pseudomonadota > Alphaproteobacteria > Hyphomicrobiales > Rhizobiaceae > Rhizobium > Rhizobium sp. S163. The sequence goes on from NZ_JAUDSA010000036.1 coordinate 326,696, forward strand.
GCGTGGAAATCGACCGGCGCCGGCCTTGCCTTTGCCAAGGCGATCGAAAACACCGCCAAGGCCACCGACGATGGCGCGCCTGCCGGCTTCTCCGGCCTGCGGGTGGATGCGAACGGTGCATCGGCAATCTTCTACGCCGTGCCTGTCGTCAAGCTCGGCCAGCCGAAGGGCGTGATGCTGTTTAGGGTGCGCGACGATGTCGTCGCCAGCATCCTCTCCAAGGGTATCGTTGCCGGCAGCACGGCGCAGGCGGCAATCGTTTCCGAGGATGGATCGGCGGTGACGGTCAACGAAGCCGGCCGGCTGGCGACGCTCGATACCGCGCCTTTCACCTTCCTTAAAGACGCGTTTGCCAATCCGGCGATGTCGGTCAACGACTTCAGCCGCGCCGATGGCGCCGCGCGCGCCTATGTGAAGCCCGTCGATTATCAGGGTGCGCGCTATTTGGTGGTCGAGAGCATGCGGCTCAGCGAGATCAATGCCGGTTCGCTTGAAATCGCGATGTTGTTGACGATGATCGGCTGCGGCGTGCTCGTGGTCATGGCGGTTGCCACCGGGATCATCACCAAGATGCTGTTTTCGCCGCTCGCCAAGCTTGCCGGCGTCACTCGCGCTGTGGCCGATGGCGATCTCGAGGTCGAGATCGGCAGCCAGAACCGCCACGACGAGATCGGCACGATGGCCAAGGCGCTCGCCCGCTTCAAGCAGTCGCTTATCGACAGCCGCACGCTGGAAGCGGCCAGCGCCGAAACGCGCGAACGCGCCGACCGCGACCGCCAGCAGCACATGGCCGAGCGCGAGGCGGAGGCGAAGACGCTGCAGGAGGTGGTCGAGGCCATCGACGAAGGTTTGCTGCATCTGGCGAACGGCGATCTCGCCTATCAGATCGATCGCCGCTTCCCCAACGAGCTCGAGGGATTGCGCCACAATTTCAACCAGGCGCTGGCGACGCTCAGCGACACGATGACGGCGATCGGCGGCAATTCGGCGGCGGTGCGCGCGGGCTCGGAAGAGATGCGCGCCGGCTCGGACGATCTTGCCGGCCGCACCGAGCGGCAGGCGGCGTCGATCACCGAGACGGCAAGCGCCATCGACGCGATCACCCAGTCGGTCCGCTCGCAGCTCGCGCGCGCCGAAGAGGCCGAGCGGATCGCCCGCGATGCCAAGCGCGAGACATCGGGTTCCGGCCAGATCATGCGCGACACGATCGCGGCCATGGAGGCGATCCAGGCATCGTCGCGGCAGATCAATTCGATCATCTCGGTCATCGATTCCATTGCCTTCCAGACCAATCTGTTGGCGCTGAACGCCGGCGTCGAGGCGGCACGCGCCGGCGAGGCCGGCAAGGGCTTTGCGGTCGTGGCGCAGGAAGTGCGCGAGCTTGCTCAGCGTTCGTCGGGTGCGGCCAAGGAGATCTCGCATCTGCTGCAGAAGTCCACGCATGAGGTTGAGGCCGGCGTATCGCTGGTCGAGCGGGCCGGCGTGGCGCTGACGGGTATCGGCGGCCATGTCGAGGCGATCAACGGCCAGATCAGCGAGATCATGGATGCCACCCGCGAGGAAGCAGAGACGCTGCGCCAGATCAACAGCGCCGTCGCCGAGCTCGATCAGATGACGCAGCAGAACGCGGCGATGGTCGAGGAAAGCACGGCCGCCATCCACTTGCTTGCCACAGAGGCCGTGGAGATGGATCGCCAGCTCGCCAATTTCACGTTGGCGCAGGGTGAGCATCAGCACAGCGCAGAGGTGCATGTGTTGAGGCGGCGTGGGTAAGACTCGCATCGAGGCCGCCGCTTCTCACACTTGAAGCGGCGGTGACGGATCTACGTATGCGTAAGGTCCGTCTGGGGGCGAAATTAGCTCCATCGCGAATGTTCTGCGCCGGGGCAGTCAGTCGTCCGGCGGAAGCCACGAGTACGCCACTTGCCGCAAGCGCGCGATTGGCGTAAATAAGCGCATCGCGAAAAGCGACCGCTTTCCTTGATCCGCTCAGTGGCGGAGTAAAATAGGTGGACGAATTGTCGTCCATGCGGTCAAGCACACGCCATCCATGCCGCCTCAGGCATTGATCGGCCAGCGTTCCCAAACATCAATCGCCTGCCTCGTCAGGCCCTATCGTGAGCCATCGGCGCCGCGTGCGCTCGTGCGCTTGCGTCCGATCGGAACACGCCATGACCACACCATCCATGACCAGACCACTTCTCGTCATCTTCACTGCCATCGTTCTCGATGCCGTCGGCATCGGGCTTATCTTTCCCATTCTTCCCGCGCTGCTCAAGGACGTCACCCACACCGACAACGTCGCCTCCACCATCGGCATCATGACCGCGCTCTATGCGACGATGCAGTTCATCTTCGCCCCTGTGCTCGGCTCGCTCAGCGACCGGCTCGGGCGGCGGCCGGTGCTTTTGATCTCGCTTGGCGGTGCGGCCATCAACTATCTGTTCCTCGCCTTCGCACCCAGCCTCTGGATGCTGCTTCTCGGCCGCGCCATCGCCGGGCTCACCAGTGCCAATGTCTCCGTCGCGTCCGCTTACATCACCGACATATCGCCCGAGGACAAACGCGCCCGCCGCTTCGGTCTCATCAATGCGATGTTCGGGGCCGGCTTCATCGTCGGCCCGGTGCTCGGCGGCGCGCTCGGCGATTATTGGCTGCGGCTGCCCTTCATCGCGGCAGCGGTGCTCAACGGCTGCAACCTGATTCTCGCTTTCCTCATGCTTCCGGAATCGCGCAAGCCGAGTCGGGAGAAGATCGATCTTGCTGCATTGAACCCGCTGCGGCCGCTCTATTGGCTCTTTTCCATGAAGAGCCTGCTGCCCATCGTCCTCATCTTCTTCGTCTTCAGCGCCACGGGCGAGGTTTATGGTACCTGCTGGGCGCTTTGGGGCGCGGACAGCTTCCAGTGGAACGGTCTTTGGGTCGGCCTTTCGCTCGGCGCCTTCGGTGTCTGCCAGACGCTGGCCCAGGCCTTCCTTCCGGGGCCCGCCGTCAAGCTGCTCGGCGAACGAGGCGCCATCCTCACCGGCGTCGCCAGCGCTTGTCTCTCGCTGGTCGTCATGGCGTTTGCCACGCGGGGATGGATGATCTTCGCGATCATGCCGCTCTTTGCGCTGGGCGGCATCGGCGTTCCGGCGCTGCAATCGCTGGCGACGCGGCAGGTCGACGAGAGCCAGCAGGGGCGGTTCCAGGGTGTGTTGTCGTCGGCGGTGAGCCTTGCCTCGATCGTCACGCCGCTCGGCTTTTCCAGCATCTATTTTCTCGTCAGAGCGCAATGGCCGGGCGCGATCTGGCTGTCGGTCATCGTCGTCCACGCGGTGAGCGTGCCGCTCGTCTGTGGATTGCGGTTCGGCAAGCCCGGGGCGGTTCCTGTTCCGTCTTCACCGTGAGCGGACATCAACTCACTGTCCGAAATTCCGAACAGCCCGTGCGGATTGTCTTGGCTTATCGATGGAACCAGACTGACCTATTTCTCGTCTTGATCGAAACGGAGAAAGATCATGTCCAATCTTGAAAAGTCCGGAACATTCAAACTCGGCAACCGCACCGTCAAACGGCTCGGCTACGGCGCGATGCAGCTCGCCGGCAAGGGCGTCTTCGGGCCGCCGAGAGATCGCGCGGAAGCGGTGGCGGTGCTGCGCGAGGCCGTCGAGAGCGGTGTCGATCACATCGACACCAGCGATTTCTACGGCCCGCACGTCACCAACCAGATCATCAAGGAAGCGCTGCATCCCTATAAGGACGACCTCGTGATCGTCACCAAGATCGGGGCGGTGCGCGGGGCGGATGCGTCCTGGAACCCGGCCTTCTCGAAGGAGGCGCTGACGCAGGCGGTGCACGACAACCTCAAGAACCTCGGCCTCGATGCGATCGAGGTGGTCAACCTGCGCGCCATGTTCGACGTGCATGGCCCTGCCGAGGGATCGCTGGAAGAGCCGCTGACCGTGCTTGCGGATCTGCAGCGCCAGGGCCTCGTCAAGCATATCGGCCTCTCCAACGTTACCGCCAAGCAGATCGCCGATGGGCGCAAGATCGCCGAGATCGTTTGCGTGCAGAACCAGTACAATCTCGCCCATCGCGGCGACGATGCGCTGATCGAAAAGCTTGCGGGCGAGGGGACGGCCTATGTGCCCTTCTTCCCGCTCGGCGGCTTCTCGCCGCTGCAGTCCTCGACGCTGTCGGATGTCGCGGCCGAGCTGGGAGCATCCCCGTTGCAGGTGGCGCTGGCATGGCTGCTGCAGCGCGCGCCGAACATCCTGCTGATCCCCGGCACCTCGTCGCGCGGGCATCTGCGGGAAAACCTCGCGGTCGCCGATCTCGTGCTGCCCGCCGATGCCGTCGCCAAGCTTGACGGTATCGCATCGGCAAAGGCTGGTTGATCGCTCCAACTCGATGACTGGCCCGCGCGGGTTAAAGCGCGCGGGCCTTTTTCGCGGTGAAAGCTTTGGTCCGGCCGGGTGGCTACCTACATAGGGTGTCCAATTCAACCACCGACAGGCCGCGCCATGGTTCCCTTCTCGATCCTCGATCTCTCCCCCGTTGCCGAAGGCAGCACCATCAGGCAGTCGCTGGAGAGTTCGGCGCGGATGGCGCAGCGGGCCGAGGCGTTCGGCTATAACCGCTTCTGGCTGGCCGAGCACCACGGCATGCCGGGTATCGCCAGTGCCGCCACCGCCGTGGTCATCGGCCATGTCGGGGCTGCTACGAAAAGGATCAGGATCGGCTCAGGCGGCATCATGCTGCCGAACCATGCGCCGCTGGTGATTGCCGAGCAGTTCGGCACGCTGGAGGCCTTGTTTCCGGGTCGTGTCGATCTCGGGCTCGGGCGGGCGCCAGGGACTGACATGCGCACGGCGCAGGCGTTGCGCCGCAATCTCGATGCCAGCAGCTTCCCCAACGATGTCGTCGAATTGCAGCAGCTGCTCGGCGCGCCGGTCGAGAACCAGGCGATCCTCTCGGTGCCGGGCATGAACAGCAACGTGCCGATCTGGCTGCTCGGCTCCAGCCTCTACAGCGCGCAGCTCGCCGGCATGCTCGGGCTTCCCTACGCGTTCGCCTCGCACTTCGCGCCAGATTCGCTGATGGAGGCGCTGGATATCTATCGCGACCGGTTCCAGCCATCGGCCGTGCTCGACAAGCCCTATGCGATGGTCGGCGTCATGGGATCGGTGGCGGAGACCGACGAGGAGGCCGCGTATCACTTCACCTCGGCGCAGCAGCAGTTCGTGAACCTGCGCCGCAACGTGCGCGGCCAGTTCCCGAAGCCGCTCCAGGATATGGAGAGCTTCTGGTCTCCGATGGAGAAGATGACGGTCGAGCACACGCTGCGCTATGCCGTGGTCGGATCACAGAAGACGGCGGAGGCGAAGCTCGCGGAATTCCTGCGCGATACGCAGGCCGACGAGCTGATCATCTCCATGCCGATCCACGATATCGAGGCGCGGCTGAAGTCGGTCGAGCTGTTCGCCGGGCTCAACACACTGATGCAGGCTGCTGCCTGACGGCAGCGAGGGTGATGCAGGCCGCCGCCTGACGGCCTGAACCTCTACTTGATCGTCTCGTTGGGATAGACGCCCCAGAGCGCGGATTGCCTGACGAAGCCTTCGAGGTCATGGCCGGTCACATCCACCTTGCACCAGCTGCCGTCGCAATCGCTGATCGCGACCCGAACGCGAGGGGTCAGCGACGCCAGCTTGCGGGACGAACTGCTCGCTCCGTCGCGAAGGGGCACGTGCGTCGATAGCCACGGTCCCACGATGGCGGTGCGGTTGCTCGACAGAAGTGCGCGGTGCATCCAGCCGGAGACGCCGTCGCTGTCGCGCACCTGGCGCCAGTTGCCGTATTCGGCGGTGATCTCCAGCGGCAGTCCGGGAACGCGGTAAATCCAGGCGATGCCGTAATCGAGCGAGGGGCCGACGCGCATGCGGGCCTCACGCGACCGCAGCGACACGAAGCGAGGAACCTTCAGCCCGGTCTCGCGGCCTTTGGGGCCATTGTCGGCCTTGGCCGCGACGGGTGCGGGCTGTGACAGCAGCGGATTGGCGGCGATCGAGGTGCAGGCCAGTGCCATGCCGGCAAGGCAGATCGCCGCCGTGCGCTTCCAGCCGCGAGCAAGGCGGGCAGGGGACGGCACGCGGGCGCCGTCCTTTCGAGCGCGCCTCATGCCGAGATGCGCTTGGTCAGTTTTGTCTTACGCATTGCGATCGGCTCAGTTGCACTGTGCCATGCGCTTCAGCGCGGCGGTGACGCCGTTCAGCGAGTAGGTGTAGCTGGTGGCGGTGCCGCGGCGCGAGACGGCGTCGACGGTCATGTCGCTGCCGCCGCGCATGGAGTCGATCAGATCAGGCTCCTTGGTCTCTTCCAGCACCCAGGCGGACGAGCCCTTGGTGAACATGGTGAATTCCTTGCCGCCGATCTCCACCTTGGCACGCGAGCCGGGTTTCAGATCGTAGCCCATGATTGCCTGCGGCTCGTAATTGGTGCCACGGCCCGGCGCGCGGCCGACCACGAAATAGTTGCGGCCATGATCGACGGCTGCGGGCTGCATGGTCTTCGGCACTGTCAGAATATAGCACACCGTCTTGCCCGAGCGGTCGTAGGAATAGACACCCCAATCGTCGAACTGCTTGACCATGGATGGCTGCGCATGAGCGGTGATCGCGCCTGCGAGCGTGCCTGCAAGTGCGATGGAGAGCGAAAGGGATAGTCTTTTCATGGGTCGTTTTCCCGCCGAGAGAAGTAAATGAGGCTGGCCTTGAGGCAGACCGGCTGGAGCGAATGGGCGGCATTCAAAGCGGCCAGGGTTACCGAGGCCTTAACAAACACCCCGTGTTCACGGACGTGTTACCGCTTGAGGCCAGTATGTGAGGGTTCACGCGGATAGACCTGTGGACAACAAAAAACCGGCCGCGTTTCCGGGGCCGGTTTTTTTCAGATTGCGATCGGAAGCGATCAGGCCGAGAGCTTGGCCAGAACTTCTTCCGAAACTTCGAAGTTCGAATAGACGTTCTGCACGTCGTCGTCGTCCTCGAGGCTGTCGATCAGCTTCAGCAGCGACTGGGCGCGCTCTTCGTCGACAGGCACGTTGTTCTGGGCGCGCCAGACGGCCTTGACGGTTTCAGCTTCGCCGAGCGAGGCTTCGAGCGCCTTGGCGACTTCGCCGAGAGCTTCGAAACCGCAGGTGATGTAGTGGCCTTCCTCGTCGGTCTCGACGTCGTCGGCGCCGGCTTCGATCGCCGCTTCCATCATCTTGTCGGCATCGCCGGCAGAGAGCTTGTAGGTGATCTCGCCGACATGGTCGAAGGAGAAGGATACCGAGCCGGTTTCGCCCAATGCGCCGCCGGCCTTGGTGAAGATCGAGCGGACGTTGGAAGCGGTGCGGTTGCGGTTGTCGGTCAGCGCTTCGACGATGATCGCGGTGCCGCCGGGGCCGTAGCCTTCGTAGCGCACTTCATCGTAGTTCTCGCCGTCGGCGCCGGCAGCCTTCTTGATGGCGCGGTCGATGTTGTCCTTCGGCATCGACTGGGCCTTGGCGTTCTGGATCGCCAGGCGCAGGCGGGCGTTCATCGTCGGGTCGGGCAGACCGGCCTTGGCGGCAACGGTGATTTCGCGCGCGAGCTTGGAGAACATTTTCGACCGCACGGCATCCTGACGGCCCTTGCGATGCATGATGTTTTTAAACTGTGAATGGCCAGCCATGGCACCCCTGTTCACGTCTTATTGTTGGGAATGGGCCGCCTTATAAGAGTGAAACGGGGCGTGTTCAAGGGAAAACAGGCGTGCCGGATGGCCGCGACGCCGGGGCGCGGCGTCAATCGACGGTGTATTTGTTGCGGCTCGCGAAGAAGCCGTGTCCGTCCTTGCGGCGGCAGGTGAGGCCGCTCTCATCGGACATGCATGTAAACGGTCCCGCCTTCCAGCGATCGCCATAGTTGAGCACGTTGACATCGTCGCAGCAGGCGGTGTCGCCCTCCATCTCGAAGATGAAGGCCTTGCCGGAGGCCGACAGGATCAGCCGCACGTATTTCGGCGCGATGCGGTCGCAGCCGAGCTCGGGGCCACCGTCATCGGGCTTGTACATCTCAGTTCCGCCTTTCGGGATATAGGTGCAGCCGATGTTTCTGGATGGGGTGACGAAGACGATCTGGCCGTTCTCGTCGGGCATGAAGCTGCGGTCGGCGGCGTCGGCGGGCAAGGCCGATGCCAGAGACAATGCCGAGGCGAAGCCCAGCGTGACCAGTGCCGCTATGCGCATGACGATCCCCATATCCCCACGATATCTGGAGCGTAGCATCTGTTTTCACTTTGGGGAACAAAGCCCGCGAGATGACGTTTCAAACACGGACCATTCGAAACGGAAGGAAGCGCTATGGCTAGTTTCAACGAGGCACGGGAACACCCGGCACGCCAGCTCTGGGATCAGGTCAACGACATTCATGCCGGCATGCTCGGCGTCGATGGCGCCGACATGCACATGCAGCCCATGGCGCCGAACGCCGATCCCAAGACCAACACCATCTGGTTCTACACCAAGTCGGACGCGGAGATCGTGCGGGCGATCAAGCCCGGAACGCGCGCGCATTTTTGCGTGGTCGGCAAGGATCACGACTACCACGCCTGCCTCGCCGGCAAGATCGAGGTTCGCCAGGATGCCTCCAAGATCGAGGAATACTGGAACTCGGTCGTGGCCGCCTGGTACGAGGACGGCAAGAAGGACCCGAAACTGACGATGCTCGCCATGCATGTCGATGACGCCGAAATCTGGGTGTCGACCGGCAGCAAGTTGAAATTCGGCTGGGAAATCGCCAAGGCCAATCTCGACGAGGACAAGATGCCCGATGTCGGCGTGCGACAGCATCTGCAGTTTGCTTGAGTTAGGTCGTGTAGCGAGGTCGATCGAGGCCCGGGAGCTTTGGCTCCTGGGCTTTTTTGTTGCGAATATAGCAACTTGCTATGGGCGATCATCCGCGCTAAGGTGGCATAGCAAATTGCGATATACGGTCATGGCCCATGCACGTCATCACGCAGAGAAAGATCTGGGAGGCGAAGGAGCGATGGCCGCATGCGGCCAATGCTCTTGATACTTGGTATCGGCTGATGAAGGGCTCGGAGCCTGTCGATTTCGCCGCGATGAAATCGCTGTTTCCGGCAACCGACAAAGTCGGTCAGCTTCACGTCTTTGACATCGGCGGAAACAAGCTGCGGCTTATCGCAATGGTGCAATACAGATTCAAGAAGGTCTATATTCAGCAGATCCTGGATCATGCCGGATACGACAAGGGAAAGTGGAAAGGTTAGGACAATGAGCGCGCTGGTGAAGCTGGTAAGCGAGCATTGGGCGCATGTGGCGCCGCTTCTCGCCATGCCGACGAATGAGGCGGAGTATGATCGTCTTGTCGGCCAACTCGACGAAATCCTTGCCGAGGTCGGTGATGACGAGGATCATCCGCTCGCGTTGCTGGCGTCGCGGATGGGCGATCTTATCGAAGCCTATGACGAAGAGAACCGTCCGATGCCTGAGGTGACGGGCGCCGATGTGTTGCGATACGTCATGGAGGAGCGCGGTCTTGGACAATCCGATTTGCCGGAGGTGGGGGCTCAGTCGGTCGTGTCCGAGATCCTGAACGGAAAGCGGCAGATCAATGTCAGACAGGCGCGAGCTTTGAGCGAGCGGTTTTCGATCCCGGCTGCGGTGTTTTTGTCGCTTTGAGTGACGTAGGAACCCCTCTTACTGCATCCCCTTCGCCACATAGATCTGCGGCTTCTTCGGCAGCGTGCGCATCGAGACGTCGATGCTGTTGCCCGAGGCGTAGACGACGTCGAAGTCGGGGCCGAACATCGAGAGGAAGTTGGCGAGCGGGCGTGGCTGGTGCATCGGTAGCACCAGCGAGGAGCGCAGGCGCTTGATGATGCGGCTCATGCTGTCGGCGCCCATGGTCAACCCGCCGTCGACGGGGACCATGACGATGTCGAGCCGGCCGATCTCCGTGTAGTGGGCATCGGTCAGTTCGTAGTGCAGATGGCCGAGATGGCCGATGCAGAGGCCTGCGACCTCGAAGATGAAGATGGAGTTGCCGTCGGCCTGCGGCGCGCCATAGCCGCCCCTGATATCTGTGGTGACGTTGCGGATGTAGGTGTCGCCGACCGTCAAATCGATCTTCGCTTTCTCTCCCGGCACGTCGCTCCAGCCGTGCAGCACATATTTGATCGAGGGATCCGGGGTCAGCGTGTAGTGCGAGGAGTGGGCGCGGTTCATCGTCGCCACCATCGGCATACGCGGCGGCGTGTACCAACCGCTGTAGTCCGTGGCGATGCTGACGCCGCCGGGCGTTTCGATCAGGAAGGTCGAGTGACCGATATAGGTTAGCGTCACCGTTTCGTTGTCCGCCGCGCCCGCGATCGGGACGGCGCCGGAGAAGCTTGCAAAAGTGGCCTTGGGAATGGATTGCGCGATCGCCTGGCATTGGCTGACGTTGCGGCGCGCTTCCTGCGCCTGCGCGGCGTCAGAACCCAGCCAGCCCGGCAGCAGGCCGGAGAGGGTGGTCATTGCGAAGACAAGAAAATGCAGCTTCATGCCACGTCCCCAGCGCTTTCACTGGCAAAAGGATGCGGCAAGGGTCGGCAGCGGTCCAGATCAAATCCGGACCGCGATGCTCACTTTTACGTCATGGCAGACAGATGCCGGTTCAGCGCCAGAATTCCGGGATGGTTTCCGACAGTCTCGGGCCGAGGCGTAGCGGCGCGATCTTTTCCGCGAGGCCCGTCGCATCCGAGATCTCGACGCCGACGCCGCAGATGGTGGCGGGGCCGGTGGCGGCCTCCATGCGGCCCTTCGGCATCTTCGAGATGAAGCGGTTCAGCGGTTCTTCCTTGTCCATGCCGAGCGAACTGTCATAGTCGCCGCACATGCCGGCATCGGAGAGATAGGCGGTGCCGCCGTTCAGGATCTGGTGGTCGGCGGTGGGCACATGCGTGTGGGTGCCGACAACGAAGGAGGCGCGGCCATCGACGAAGTGGCCGAAGCACTGCTTCTCGCTGGTGGCTTCCGCGTGGAAATCGAAGATGATCGCATCGGCCTGCTCCTTCAACGGGCAGGCGTCGAGAATGGTTTCAGCCGCCTTGAAGGGGTCGTCGAGCTCCGGATGCATGAAGACGCGACCCATGACGTTGGCAACCAGAACGCGGGCGCCGTTGCGGGCGTAGAACAGGCCGGAGCCGCGGCCGGGCGTGCCTTGCGGATAGTTGGCGGGGCGCAGGAACTGGTCGTTGCGGCCGGCGAAAGCGACGGCTTCCTTCTGGTCCCAGACGTGGTTGCCCGTCGTCACCACGTCGGCGCCGGCATTGATGGTCTCGAGAAAGATGTCCTCGGTGATGCCGAAGCCGCCGGCGGCGTTTTCACCGTTGACGACGACGAAGTCGAGCTTCAGGTCCGATATCAGGCCGGGGAGGCGATCCCACACCGCCGTGCGTCCCGTCTTGCCGACCATGTCACCCAAAAAAAGCAGTCGCATTGCTATCCAATCCAAGAGGCAAAAAAGCGCAGGCCGCTTTCTGTCAGGATGGCATCCAGGCTTACATCGTGCGGCTCGTCGGGCACATGTGCCACTTCCTGGCAGTCGAATGCAATGCCGATGAGTTTCGGATGCATGCCTTTTTGCCTCAAACGGTCGATCGCGCGGTCATAATGGCCCGCGCCATAGCCGATCCGGTGGCCGCGTCTGTCGAAGGCGGAAAGCGGCACCAGCAGGATCTCGGGGTCGAGAACCGGTGCGTCGGGGCCGGGGCCAGACGTGCCGAAGCCTGTCGAGACCAGTGGTGCACCATCCACGAGTTCACGGAAGACGATGGTCTGGCGGTCGAGAATGGCGGGGACGCACAGCCGGGCGCCGCGTGCGCGAAGCCGGGCCATCAGCGGGCGAAGGTCCGCTTCCGAGCGGATCGGCAGGAAGCCGGAGATGATCGTGCCGGGTGCAAAGGCGATCGCTTCGCCGGCGTGTTCGGCCATGGCTAGGCTCATCGCGGCCCTAGTCTCCACGGGAATGGCATCTCTCAGCGCCAGCCTTTCGGCGCGCATGCCGGCCTTGATGTCTCTTGCGTTCATGGTGTTCGCCTTGCTCGTTCGGCGGCGACAATAAAACGCGCGTATGCAAAAGCAACGCGGGAATGCGACGTTCGGGTGTCAGGCCGCCGGCTGTGTCGCGAGCGCGTGAATGGTTTCCTCGAAGAGCGGCAGTCCGCCCGGCTGCCAGCCGAGAGCCTGCAGCTTGGTCGTGTCCATCGGCGTCAGCAGCGATTTGTCGGCGGCGACAGGCAGGCGGTTGGCGCAATCGTGCTCCCAGCGGATAGGCTCGAGGATGTCCCAGGTGTCGAGCGCGAGATCGGAGACGTTGAAGGTCTCGCCCGAGATGCGACCGGCATCGGCCTCGAGCATGACGCGCACGGCCTTGCCGACATCCTGGCCGTGCACTTCGGTGCCGGCCCGCGCGGGGATCGGTCGGCCGCTCAGATAGTCGCCGAACAGCTTGTCCCATTTGTTGGGGCGCAGGTTGCCGTAGACGCCGGTGAGGCGCAGGCTGGCGGTGGCGAAGCCGGGGGCGGCCAGATGTGCCAGGCTGCGTTCGGCGTCGAGCTTGGTCTGGCCGTAGAGCGTTTCCGGCTTTTCCTGTGTCGCCTCCGTCAGCGTCGTTCCCGGTGGATGCTCGCCATAGGCGGCACGGCTGGAGATGAAGATGCAGCGGCGCGTGCCGGCGCGCTTGGCGGCCTCGAACAGGCGCACGGTGCCGTCGAGATTGAAGCGCTTGAAGGTCTCGGGATCGTCGCCTTCGCCGCCGCGATATTTGCCGGGCGCGTGGTGGAAGGCGGCGTGCACGAAGAAATAGGCGTCGTCGAAGGCCTCGATATGGTCCTTCTCCGGATCGAGCGACAGCGGCGCGAAATCGACGGGGCGGGAGAAGGCGCGCGGCAGCGGCGCATGGCGGCCACCGATGATGACCGAATATCCGGCTGCAAGCAGTTCCTCGACGATATAGCGACCGACAAGTCCTGTTCCACCCGATACCAGTACCTTCATGCTGCCCCTTTCGGATTGGCCATGGCCGATATGTCCGGCACGTCCTTGCCCGTGTAGAATGCCTGCCACAGGTCGATCAGCGGCCTCAGGCTTTCCGCCTTCGGATGATCTGTTTCCCATGGCTTTTCATACTGGTAATGCAGGACGGAAATACTGTTCCAGTCCCAAAGCGCAGGCATGGTAAACCAGACATATTGTAGCATGTTGAAATAGACCGGTAGACCATGCCATTCCGGGAAAAACGTCTGCAGGAAGGTCTGGTCAGTGCGTTTCCACAGGATTTCCGGCTGGTCGAGCCGCTCCAGCATGGCGCTGAATGTATCCTTCGAGGGCTTCGCGACGAAGACGCCGGAGTTCATGCGGTGAAAATCGGCGAGCGATTCGTAGACATTCGGGGCAGCGGAGAATTCGGGGTAGGCGAAGAGCCGGTCTATATTGCGCAGCACGATGGCGTCGGCGTCGATGAAGACGCAGGTCGCGTATTCGGTCAGTTGCCAGAGGCGGAGCTTGCAGAAATTGTCGAGCGGCGAGTGGAACAGCGGCTTGCGGCCCTTGGTGAAGGGAGCTGCGGCGTGGAGCTTGCCGCGTGCGTGGCGCTCGTTGAAGGCGTCCGACAGCGGCAGGTGCTCGACCGGGAGGAGGCGGCAGCCGAGGGTGCTGAGGGGCGCGAGGTCCGCGCCGGTGACGCCACCGGTGTGGAGGACGACGATGTCGGCGGTGGTGTGGGTCATGCGCAGCGAGCGGGCGAGCGCTGTGGCGCCCATGGCGTAGTCGGCGTTGGTGACGAGAGTGATGTAGGCGTTGGGGGAGGTCATTGCTGATAGGTCTCGGGGTGGACTGTGATGTTGGCCTTCGCTTGCCGCTCAGGCCACTCGGCGAGCCTTGTCCCCCTCATCGCCTCGCTGGCGCTCCGGCACTTCTCCCCGTTGGGGAGAAGCGGCAGGTGGTGGGCGTTCTGTCCTATCGCAGGAACGGTGAGGTTAGACGAGGTCGAGCGCGCGCCACGAGTCTCTTCTCCCCAACGGGGAGAAGGTGCCGGCAGGCGGATGAGGGGGCTTCGGACTCGGCGCTTTCGATATCCACCCTCCCTCACGACACCGACTTCAATCGCTTGCCCTCGGGATCGTGGTTGATCGTCGGCGCGATATCCCGCGTCCATGCCGACACCGCCGGTACGCGGCTGCGATCGACGCGGTAGGCGAATTTCTTCGCGACGTCGACGATCTCGCCCATCAGCCCCGTCTTCAGCGTGATCGGATCGAGGCCGAGGTTGCGGAACTTGTCGTTCTTCACGATCAGCTCGTTTTCCGGGGCTTCCTTGCGCGGATTGGGCAGCCAGGCGATCTCGGCGCCGGTCAACTTTGCAATCATCTCGGCGAGGTCGCGGACGCGGTGGGTTTCGGTCATCTGGTTGAAGATCTCGACACGAGCACCGCGCGTCGGCGGGTTCTTTAAGGCCAGTTCGATGCAGCGCACGGAATCCTGGATATGGATGAAGGCGCGGGTCTGGCCGCCGGTGCCGTGGACGGTCAGCGGATAGCCGATCGCCGCCTGGATCAGGAAGCGGTTCAGAACGGTGCCGTAGTCGCCGTCATAGTCGAAACGGTTCACCAGCTGATCGTGGCGGCGTGTCTGCTCGGTGTGGGTGCCCCAGACGATACCCTGGTGCAGATCGGTGATCCGGAGGCCGTCGTTCTTGGCGTAGAAATGGAAGAGCGTCTGATCCAGGCACTTGGTCATGTGGTAGATCGAGCCGGGATTGGCGGGGTAGAGGATTTCCTGGCTCACCGTCTCGCCGCTCGTCGTCTCGATGCCGACGGGGAGATACCCCTCGGGGATGGCGGCGCCGACCGTCGAATAGCCGTAGACGCCCATGGTGCCCAGGTGGATCAGATGCGCGTCGAGCTGCAGTTCGACCAGCGCGTTCAGGAGATTGTGCGTGGCGTTGATGTTGTTGTTGACCGTGTAGTTCTTGTGGCGGTCGCTCTTCATCGAATAGGGCGCGGCGCGCTGCTCGGCGAAGTGGATGATCGCGTCAGGCCGGTTTTCGGCGAGCCATTTTTTCAAGAGCTCGTAATCCCTCGCGAGATCGATCAGGTTGAAGTGGATGCGGCGGCCGGTCTCGGAGTGCCAGATGCGGGTGCGCTCCTGGATCGAGTCCATCGGGGTGAGCGACTGGACGCCGAGTTCGGTGTCGATCCAGCGTCTCGAGAGGTTGTCGAGGATGTGAATATCGTGGCCGGCGTCCGATAGATGCAATGATGTTGGCCAGCCGATAAATCCATCTCCGCCCATCACCGCAATCTTCATTGTGTCGTCTCCTTGTTGGCCTTGGCTATCGAGGATTACTTAGAAAGCGTGACAATTGTTCAATGCTTGCAAGGCGGAATGTCTTCAGCCAAAGAGGGCGCGCGACTTTGGAGAAAATTATGGCGGACGGTGTGCATTCGATCTCTCATTCGATCTCGGGCGAACTGACGGAAGCGGGCCATCGCCTGCTGCAGCGGGTCTATTACGAGGACACCGACTTCTCCGGTCTGGTCTATCACGCCCGCTATCTGCACTTCCTCGAGCGCGGCCGCACCGACTATCTGCGCTGCCTCGGTGTCGAGCAGCGCGAGCTGATCACCGCCGATGAAGAGGGGCTGGTCTTCGTCGTCCATCGCATGGAGATCGACTTCAAGTCGCCGGCGCGCATGGACGATATCCTGACGGTGACGACGCGCACCGAAAAGGCCGGCGGCGCCAAGATGGTGCTCGCGCAGGAGATCCGCCGCGACGACACGCTGCTCATCGCCGCCAAGGTGATCATCGCCGTCATCAATGCCAGCGGGCGGCCTCGGCGGCTGCCGGAGGTGTTGGCGAAGCAGATGATGATCGAGATCTAATTTAAATCAAACGTCCGGCGCCATCCTTGAATTTTTACCCTCAAAGGGTAATATTGGGTATGGAGAAACGGACGGCGCATTACGATCTTGCGGCGATTGTCGTGGTGGTGAGAGCCCGCCGCGCTGCAGCCTTCACCAAGACCGCGATCGACGGCGGCAGAGCGATGGGCCTGACGATCTCGGAGATGATCGATGTGATCTGCTGCCTGAAGAGAAAAGATCTCTACAAGTCGATGACCACATACGCCGACAGTTCCGTATGGCAGGACGTCTACCATGCAGATACGCCGGCCGGCATGGCCTATGTGAAGGTGACGCTCCGGGCCGATGGCGCGCCGGTGATACAGTTCAAGGAGTTGGGTTCATGACCAAGCTGTGTGTTTGCTGCGAGGCGGAGCGCGAGATGGCGCCCTTTGCCAATGAAACACATCAGGTCGTCTTTCGGGATATGAAAGTTGATGTGGAGGGCCTGTCCGGCTTTCGGTGCGGCGCCTGCGGCGAGATCGAATATGATCATGAAAGCGCCGAGCGTTACGCGGCGGCCGGCGACGCCTTGGTGCTCGAGGCCCGCAAAGCGCTCGGCAGCGAGTTGCGTCGCATCCGCAAGAAACTCCGGATCAATCAGGTTGAAGCGTCCGAGCTGACGGGTGGGGGGCACAACGCCTTTTCGCGCTACGAGACCGGAAAGGTCATGCCGACGCCTGCTGTCGTCAATCTCTTCCGTCTGCTCGATCGTGATCCCGGTGCGATCAAGGAGCTGAAGCGGGCGTGATGCGTCCTGCTAAACGGCATTCGGGAAGAGCCCTTCCGTTACCGCATTGCCGCCATGCGCGGATATGGCCAACCAGCCCTTGCAAAAACATGACTTTCATGTGAAGGAATTGCCGCGCGCAAGGTTTGTGCGGTTTTGGTCATCGATCGGAGATCTGGCCAAGTATTCCAAGGGATCATCCTAACGCCAATAGTCAGCCTTTTATGATCCGGCGCTAACGAACTATTAACGATAATAGTGTCTTACTCGGATTGTCAGAGTTTGTGCGGTGCACGCCTTCCTTTGACCAAATTTGACGGCAAGGAAGGCGGATAAGAGCTTGGAAGCTTGACCAGGGCTTTGGGCGGCGGCAGCCAGACATATCTTGCGAGATCACTTTGTGCCGCCCGGTCAAGCGCCGGGCGTTTGGATTCGGGGATTTTGGATCAATGGAACAAGTAGGATTGGCAGCGGCTCACACGGACGTCAGTCTCTGGTCGCTCTTCATGCAGGCTGGCCTCGTCGTCAAGCTCGTTATGCTCGGTCTTATCGCAGCGTCCGTCTGGACCTGGGCGATCGTCATCGACAAATATCTGGCCTTCGGCCGCGCCCGCCGACAGTTCGACAAGTTCGAGCAGGTATTCTGGTCGGGCCAGTCGCTGGAAGAACTCTACCGCTCGCTGTCGGAGCGTAACAACACGGGCCTCGCCTCGATCTTCGTCGCCGCCATGCGCGAATGGAAGAAGTCGTTCGAGCGCGGCGCACGTTCGCCGATCGGCCTGCAGATGCGTATCGATCGCGCCATGGACGTGACGCTTGCTCGCGAATCCGAAGGGCTTTCCGCCCGTCTCGGCTCGCTGGCAACGATCGGCTCTGCCGGCCCGTTCATCGGTCTGTTCGGTACCGTCGTCGGTATCATGACCTCGTTCCAGGCGATCGCCGGTTCGAAGTCGACCAACCTCGCCGTCGTTGCGCCGGGTATCGCCGAAGCGCTGCTCGCAACCGCCATCGGCCTCGTGGCCGCTATCCCGGCGGTTATCGCCTACAACAAGTTCTCCGCCGATGCGGGCAAGCTCTCGGCGCGCATGGAAGGCTTCGCGGATGAATTCTCCGCCATTCTTTCGCGCCAAATCGACGAGAAGCTGCAGCCGCGTCAGGCCGCGCAGTAATCCGACGGAAACGGAGAGAACGACATGGGTATGGGTGCTCCAAGCGGTGGCGGAGGCGGTGGAAACCGTCGGCGTCGTCGCGGTGGCCACAGAGGTGGCGCCATTTCCGAAATCAACGTGACGCCGCTGGTCGACGTCATGCTGGTGCTTTTGATCATCTTCATGGTCGCCGCTCCGATGATGACGGTCGGCGTGCCGATCGACCTGCCGGAAACGCAGGCCAAGGCGCTGAATTCCGAAACGCAGCCGATCACGATCTCCGTCAAGAACGACGGTACCGCGTTCCTGCAGGAAACGCCGATCCCGGTCGAGGAAATCGCCGCCAAGCTCGAGGCGATCGCCACCACCGGCTACAATGAGCGCATCTTCGTTCGTGGCGACTCGGCCGCGCCTTACGGCGTGATCGCCGATGTCATGGCACGCATCCAGGGTGCGGGCTTCAAGAACATCGGTCTCGTCACCCAAGAGAAGAAGGGCCCGTAGTAGAGCTATGAAGGCCAGTATTGTCTCATCTGCTGTACTGCACTGTGCTCTGCTCGCCTGGGCGCTGATTTCGATCGGCTCCCCGTCGGAGTTCAAGGTCGAGGATTTCGAGGCCATGCCCGTCAACCTCGTGCCTGTCGAGGACCTGACGCAGTTGCAGCAGGGAGACAAGACGGCCAAGCCGAGCGACAAGCCAGCGCCGAAGCCGACCTCCAAACCGACCAATGTGGCAAACGCCGAGAACATGGGCGAGAACAAGGTCGACCTGAAGACGCCGCCGATCCCGAACGCCAAGCCAAACAACAACGAGTCGGCCGCAGCACCGAAGGCCTCCGAAAAGCCGCTTCCGGAAAATGATCCCGTGCCCAACGAGGTGAAGGACATCATGAAGGAAGATACGGCGGTGGAGCCGAGCCAGGTCGCGTCGATCACGCCTCCGAAGCCGGAAATCGCGCCGACGCCTCCGAAGGCCGAGGAAAAGCCGCAGGACATGCCTGAGCCGCCGAAGCCGGATGCGGAAGCATTGCCGGACAAGGTGCCGACACCTGTAATCAAGCCGCAGCCGAAGCCGCCGGAACAGAAGCCGGCTGAAAAGCCTGCGGAGAAGAAGACGGAAGACAAGGCGCAGACCGACGAGAAGCCGTCCGACAAGAAGAAGTCCGACAAGAAGCAGGAAAAGGCCAAGGCCTCTTCCGCGCAGAAGAGCGACTTCAACGCCGATGACATCGCCGCACTCTTGAACAAGCAGGATCCGTCGAATGGCGGCGCCAAGAGCTCGACCGAAGTAGCCTCGCTCGGCGCCAAGAAGGCGACCGGCGGCTCCAAGCTGTCGATGAGCGAAATGGATGCGCTGCGCAGCGCGATTGCCGGCAACTGGTCGGTCATTCCCGGCATGGAAGGCGCCAGCGAAGTCCGCATCAGGGTCCACATGAAGCTCGACCCCGACGGCAACATCATCGGCGCTCCCGAAGTGGAAGCCATCGGCGGCACCAACGAATCGACCCGCATGGCGCTCGCCAGCGGCGCCAAGCGCGCCGTCATGAAGTCGTCGCCGTTCACCAATCTGCCGAAAGACAAATACGACGCCTGGGGCGAAGTCATCGTCAATTTCGACCCCAGCGATCTAGCCCTTTAAAATGCTGAAAGGCTTGTCCTCTATGACCAAGTGTTCCCTTTTCCGCGCCCTGATGGTCGCCGTTGGCATGATGACCACCGCGGTCATCGCCACGCCGGCGCATGCGCTTGTCGAAATCAACATCAACAAGGGCAATGTCGAGCCCCTGCCGATCGCGATCACCGACTTCCTGCAGGGCGACATGGGCGCCCAGGTCTCGCAGGTTATCGCCGCGGATCTGCAGCGCTCTGGCCTGTTCAAGCCGATCGCCAAGAATGCCTTCATCGAGAAGATCTCCAACCCGGATGCCGCTCCGCGCTTCGAGGACTGGAAGGTCATCAACGCGCAGGCGCTGGTCACCGGCCGCGTCACGCAGGAGGCCGACGGCCGTCTTCGCGCCGAGTTCCGTCTCTGGGACACGTTTGCCGGCAGCCAGATGACCGGCCAGCAGTTCTACACGCAGCCTGAAAACTGGCGCCGCGTGGCCCACATCATCGCCGACGCGATCTACAAGCAGATTACCGGTGAAGAAGGCTATTTCGATACCCGCGTCGTCTTCGTGTCCGAATCCGGCAGCAAGCAGGAGCGCAAGCGCCAGCTCGCCATCATGGACCAGGACGGCTTCAACGTGCGCATGCTCACCAATGGCAGCGACCTCGTTCTGACCCCGCGCTTCTCGCCGAACCGGCAGGAAGTCACCTACATGTCGTTCGCCAACCAGCAGCCGCGCGTCTACCTGCTGCAGCTGGAAACCGGACAGCGCGAAGTGGTCGGCAACTTCCCAGGCATGACGTTCTCGCCGCGCTTCTCGCCTGACGGCCAGAAGGTGGTGATGAGCCTGCAGCAGGAAGGCAACGCCAACATCTACACGATGGACCTGCGTTCGCGCACCACGACGCGCCTGACGTCCACGGCCGCGATCGATACCTCGCCGTCCTATTCGCCTGACGGCAGCCAGATCGTGTTCGAAAGCGACCGCGGCGGCCGCCAGCAGCTCTACAAGATGAGCGCCGATGGTTCCGGCCAGACGCGTATCTCCTTCGGCGACGGTTCCTACTCCACGCCGGTCTGGTCTCCGCGCGGCGATCTGATCGCCTTCACCAAGCAGTCGGGCGGCAAGTTCTCGATCGGCGTGATGAAGCCTGATGGTTCGGGCGAGCGCATCCTGACCACGGGCTTCCACAATGAAGGCCCGACCTGGGCGCCGAACGGCCGCGTCATCATGTTCTTCCGCCAGGCGGCGGGTGCAGGTGGCCCGCAGCTCTACTCGATCGATCTGAGCGGTTACAACGAGCAGATGATCAAGACCCCCGCTTACGCTTCCGACCCGGCCTGGTCGCCGCTTCTGGAGTAGGGAAGTCCGCATGCCTGCCTTCTTGTCGCCTCAAAAATCTACGAATGGGGCGACAGAGGGCCAAATCAACCATTCGTTAACCATAGTTCTTGAAAGCCGATTAACCGAGAACGGTTACAGTCCGGCAACCTTAATCAAGTCGCAAGGAGACCGGCCATGAGCCGAATTCATACCCCGGCAATGAGCCGCATGCAGAACTTCGCCCGCAACCCGGTCATGATCGCGCTCGTCGCCGGTCTGGCACTTGCCGGCTGCGCCAACAAGAAGAACATGGCCAACAGCGCCGGTGATCTCGGCCTCGGTGCCGGCGCCGCAACGCCGGGTTCGGCCCAGGACTTCACCGTCAACGTCGGCGACCGCATCTTCTTCGACACCGATAGCACCTCGGTTCGCGCCGACGCTGCCCAGACGCTCGATCGTCAGGCTCAGTGGCTCGGCCGCTATCCGAAGTACGCAATCACGATCGAAGGCCATGCCGACGAACGCGGCACGCGCGAATACAACCTCGCTCTCGGCGCTCGCCGTGCAGCTGCCACCAAGGACTACCTCGCTTCGCGCGGCGTTCCGGCTCAGCGCATGAAGACCATCTCCTACGGCAAGGAACGTCCGGTCGCCGTTTGCGACGACATCTCCTGCTGGTCGCAGAACCGCCGCGCCGTTACCGTTCTCGGTGGCGCCGGCATGTAATTGCCGATCCGGCGATAAAATGCCGGGTTTTATTACAAATTGGAAAGGCGGCTCCATCGCGGGCCGCCTTTTCTTTTTGAACACACTTTGGCCGAACTCCGTTGCTTTTTGAAAGCAATTGGAAAAATCTCCTGTTCGTGCCATCGAGGCGCGAAGAATCACTGGGACAGGACGAACCAAATGAAGAAATTTGTCGTGGCGGGCATGCTCTGCCTCGCAACGGTGGCCGGGGTTGGCCAGTCGGCGAACGCGTCGTCGCTATTCGGATTGCATTTCGGAAACAAGACGGCCAGCCAGGCACCGGCGCAGGCGCCCGTCGTCAACGTGCAGGCCGGCGGCGCGGAAGTGCGCATCCAGCAGCTCGAAGATCAGCTTCGCCAGCTGAACGGCCGCATCGAAGAAATGAGCTTCCAGCTGCTGCAGATGCAGGAAACCATCCGCAAGGCACAGGAAGACAATGAATTCCGCTTCCAGGAACTGGAAAAGAGCGGCGGCGGTGGCGGCAGCGCCGGTGGTGCATCCAAGCCGATGAAGAAGAGCGAAGCCGATATCCCGGCTTCCAACCAGACGGCGCAAGGCCAGCAAATGGGCCAAGGTCAGGGCGGTGGCGACGATGTCGCCCGCGCCATCCAGACCTCTAGGGCACCTGAAACGTCGCCCTCGACCGACGTCCCTGAGAACACCGGTCTCGGCCAGCCGCCGCAGCAGCTCGGCTCCATGCAGTTCGATCAGAACGGCAATCCGATCGGTGGCTCGGTCAATCCGGGCGCCGAAGTCGGCTCCAGCCCGCTGCCACCGGTCGGCGCGGCCGGCTCGCAGACGGCCTCTCTCGGCAGCGAGGCCGATCAGTACAAGGCCGCTTACGGCCATGTGCTTTCGGGCGACTACTCGACCGCCGAAAAGGAATTCAACGCCTATATCGGCCAGTATCCGAACAGCGCCCGTGCAGCCGATGCCAATTTCTGGCTTGGCGAAGCGCTCTATTCGCAGGGCAAGTTCAACGAATCGGC
The DNA here is from genome assembly GCF_030380805.1 of Rhizobium sp. S163. NCBI lineage: Bacteria > Pseudomonadati > Pseudomonadota > Alphaproteobacteria > Hyphomicrobiales > Rhizobiaceae > Rhizobium > Rhizobium sp. S163. Next base: position 349,221 of record NZ_JAUDSA010000036.1, read on the forward strand.
CAAGACCTTCCTCAACGCGCACCAGAAGTACGGCACGTCGGAAAAGGCGCCGGAAATGCTTCTGAAGCTCGGCATGTCGCTCGCCGCACTCGACAATACTGAAACCGCCTGCGCAACGCTGCGCGAAGTGCCGAAGCGTTATCCCAAGGCTTCCCGCGCCGTCATATCCAAGGTCGCGAGCGAACAGAAGCGTCTCTCCTGCTAAGGCTTTCCGGTCTTGCGCCCGGGCGGCATCCTATCTCCAGAGACGGCGACACGCCGCTTTCTCTCCTCGCTTGACCAGCCCTCGCGCATTCTCGTCGCGATTTCGGGCGGCAGCGATTCCACCGGCCTGCTGATCGCGCTCTTCGATGCGCTGAAGGCCGACCCCAATCCCAGAATTTCCCTCTGCGCCGCGACCGTCGACCACGCGCTGCGCCCGCAATCGGCCGATGAAGCGCGCGATGTCGCTGCTCTTTGCCGATCGCTCGATATTCCCCATGTCACCAAGGTCTGGCAGGGCACCAAGCCGAAGACCGGCATCATGGCGGCGGCGCGCGACGCCCGCTACGGGCTGCTCGCCGAGGCGGCTCTTGAACTCGGCGCTGACATTATTGTGACCGGCCACACGCTCGACGATCAGCGCGAGACCTTTGCCATGCGCGGCCAACGCTCTGCCGCCACCACGACCGGGATCGCCGATCTGGTTCTCTTCGACCGCCGCATCTGGATCGCGCGACCGCTGCTGTCTTCGCTGCGGGCGGATATTCGCGCGATGCTGGAGCTGCGCGGTATCGGGTGGAGCGATGACCCTAGCAACGACGACGTGAAATACGAGCGGGTGCGGACACGCCAGGCATTGGCGGGAGAGGGGATCTCGGTTGCCGAGATCGAGGCGATGACCTTTGCGCGGGTGGCGCTCGACGAGGCTGCGGCCGGGTGGGTCGATGCGCATGTCGATGTGCATGAGGGGATGCTGGTGCGGGTTGGCGTTGCTGGGCTTTCTGTCGATCGGGCGGTGCTCGGGCATGGCCTTGCGCGGCTTGCGGCTGTTATCGGCGGGCAGGCGTTTGCGCTTGGGGCGGAGCAGATTCGCGCGGTGGTCGAGTTTCTTGCGGCGAGCCGGCCGGGCCGGATGACTGCCGGGCGGGTCGTGTTCGATCTCAGGCGCGATGGGCTGTATCTGGCGCGGGAGACGCGGGGGCTGGTGCCGCTGACGGTTGGCGCCGGAGAGCATGGCGTTTGGGACGGGCGCTATCTGGTGGCGAATGGTTCCGGCGCTGAGGTAACGGTGGCGGCTGCTGGCGGTGCTTTGGCCTTTAAAGCTTCTGTAGAGACTGAAGTCGCCGCAAGTGCCGACGCTGTAGTAGGGCACCAAGCGCCTAACTCACACTCCCTCATTCCTGTGCCCAAGCTTCGCTCGGGCGATGTCACAGGAATCCAGCGTGCCCAAGTCCTTGGGCACAAAAGAGTCTCTCACGGCGCGGACGCGCCGTTGCTGGATTCCTGTGACAAGCACAGGAATGAGGGAAGAGTGGAGGACGGCGCCGAGGCAGCGGGAGAGCATGGGAGCGCCGGGTTACCCAACGAAGCTGGCGGTGCGAAACGCGCTACCTTGCTGCTCGAAAACCTCCCCAAAAGCACGCTCGCCCGAGCCCGTGCGGCGCAACCGCGCATCCTTGCCGCCGACCCGTCGCCCGATCTCGCCGATGACATCGACGTCGTGCCGTATTTCGCGCCCTTCGACCGTTTTTTGACACGATTGGACGTCAAGTTCGCGACCAGCCTCGCGGCAGCCTTTGGAACACGCCCCTATCCAAAACCGCCTTTAGGTCTTATTGACGGAAAAACCATCTAACTGATGGGTTTGCCTTGGCAACCGCCTGACGCAATCCTATGTTAGAAGCCAAATAAAGCGGTCGCCATGAGGCGGTCGTTCCAGTGCTGGGGAGTTCGATGAACCCTAACTTACGTAATTTCGCCTTGTGGGCAATCATAGCGCTTTTGCTGATTGCCCTCTTCAGTATGTTCCAGACGTCGCCGGCGCAGACCAGCTCCCGCGATATCCCTTATTCGCAGTTCCTGCGTGAAGTGGATGCGGGCCGCGTCAAGGAAGTCGTCGTCACGGGTAACCGCGTCTCCGGCAGCTATGTTGAAAATGGCACCACCTTCCAAACCTATACGCCTGTGGTCGACGACAATCTGCTCGATCGTCTGCAGACGAAGAATGTTCTCGTTTCGGCACGTCCCGAAACCGATGGTTCTTCCGGTTTCCTGAGCTATCTCGGCACCTTGCTGCCGATGCTTCTCATCCTCGGCGTCTGGCTGTTCTTCATGCGGCAGATGCAGGGCGGGTCGCGCGGCGCGATGGGCTTCGGCAAGTCGAAGGCCAAGCTGCTCACCGAAGCGCATGGCCGCGTCACGTTTGATGACGTCGCCGGCGTTGACGAAGCCAAGCAGGATCTTGAGGAAATCGTAGAATTCCTGCGCGATCCGCAGAAGTTCCAGCGTCTCGGCGGCAAGATTCCGCGCGGCGTGCTGCTGGTCGGCCCTCCCGGTACCGGTAAGACGCTGCTCGCACGCTCTGTCGCAGGCGAAGCAAACGTTCCGTTCTTCACGATCTCGGGCTCCGACTTCGTCGAAATGTTCGTCGGTGTCGGCGCGAGCCGCGTCCGCGACATGTTCGAGCAGGCCAAGAAGAACGCGCCGTGCATCATCTTCATCGACGAAATCGACGCCGTCGGCCGCCATCGTGGCGCCGGTCTCGGCGGCGGTAACGACGAACGCGAGCAGACGCTGAACCAGCTGCTGGTCGAAATGGACGGCTTCGAAGCCAACGAAGGCATCATCCTGATCGCCGCGACCAACCGTCCCGACGTTCTCGATCCGGCGCTGCTGCGTCCGGGCCGTTTCGACCGCCAGGTCGTGGTTCCGAACCCCGATATCGTCGGCCGCGAGCGCATCCTCAAGGTTCACGCCCGCAACGTGCCTCTGGCGCCGAATGTCGATCTCAAGGTTCTGGCTCGCGGTACGCCCGGCTTCTCCGGTGCCGATCTGATGAACCTCGTCAACGAAGCTGCCCTGATGGCCGCGCGTCGCAACAAGCGCGTCGTCACCATGCAGGAATTCGAAGACGCCAAGGACAAGATCATGATGGGCGCCGAACGCCGCTCGTCCGCCATGACCGAAGCCGAAAAGAAGCTGACTGCCTACCACGAAGCCGGCCACGCCATCACGGCGCTCAAGGTTCCGGTGGCCGATCCGCTGCACAAGGCAACGATCATTCCGCGCGGCCGTGCACTCGGCATGGTCATGCAGCTTCCCGAAGGCGACCGCTACTCGATGAGCTACAAGTGGATGGTCTCGCGCCTCGTCATCATGATGGGCGGCCGCGTTGCCGAAGAGCTGACCTTCGGCAAGGAGAACATCACATCGGGCGCATCGTCCGACATCGAGCAGGCCACCAAGCTTGCCCGTGCGATGGTCACCCAGTGGGGCTTCTCCGACAAGCTCGGCCAGGTTTCCTATGGTGAAAACCAGCAGGAAGTCTTCCTCGGGCACTCGGTTTCGCAGTCGAAGAACGTGTCCGAAGCGACGGCGATGACCATCGATTCGGAAGTTCGCAAGCTGATCGATGAAGCCTACGCCGAAGCGCGCCGCATCCTGACCGACGACCACGACGCGTTCGTGGCCATCGCCGAAGGCCTGCTCGAATACGAGACGCTGACCGGTGAAGAGATCAAGGCGTTGATTCGCGGTGAAAAGCCGTCGCGTGATCTCGGTGACGACACGCCTCCGAGCCGCGGCTCGGCCGTGCCGAAGACCGGCACGCGTCCTGCCAAGGGCGATGAGGCCGAAGGTGGCATGGAGCCGCAACCGCACTGATTTTCTTTGGAAATCATGAGAAGGCCGGACACCCGAGATGGTGTCCGGCCTTTTTCGTTGGTAACGGGATATAATCGATTTTCTCGTTAATTGACGTGATGGTTGCCGCGTTTTGTGGCATTCCGCTGACATAAGGTGGCCTCAATGAAGGCCTCTCTGGCGAGGGAACACGCGCAGGCGTGCAATTTGCAGACACGACGATGCGCAGCGTAACGCGCGCTCAAGGCACAGGGGTGCATATGAAAAGACGCTATTTCGGCACTGATGGTATTCGCGGTCAGTCCAATGTGTTTCCGATGACGCCGGATCTCGCGATGCGGGTCGGTATCGCGGCAGGCACGATCTTCCGTCGCGGCAACCACCGCCACCGGGTCGTTATCGGCAAGGACACCCGCCTTTCCGGCTACATGCTCGAAAACGCCATGGTCGCGGGCTTCACCGCCGCCGGCCTCGACGCCTTCGTTCTCGGCCCGATCCCGACGCCTGCCGTCGCCATGCTGACGCGCTCGCTGCGCGCCGATATCGGCGTGATGATCTCCGCCTCGCACAACCCATACGAAGACAACGGCATCAAGCTCTTCGGTCCCGATGGCTACAAGCTGTCGGATGATCTGGAAATGCAGATCGAGGATCTGCTCGAGAAGGACATGAGCGCGCAGCTTGCCAAGTCCGACGATATCGGCCGCGCCAAGCGCGTCGATGGCGTTCATGACCGCTATATCGAGCATGCCAAGCGCACGCTGCCGCGCGACGTGACGCTGCAGGGGCTGAGGATCGCGATCGATTGCGCCAACGGCGCCGCCTACAAGGTGGCACCGGCCGTGCTCTGGGAACTGGGCGCCGACGTCGTCGTCATCGGCAACGAGCCGAATGGTACCAACATCAATCTCAACTGCGGCTCCACCAGCCCGGTGGCCTTGCAGAAGAAGGTCGATGAAGTGCGCGCCGATATCGGCATCGCGCTCGATGGCGACGCCGACCGTGTGATCATCGTCGACGAGAACGGCGCGATCGTCGATGGCGACCAGCTGATGGCCGTCATTGCCGAAAGCTATGCCGAGAGCCAGCAGTTGCGTGGAGATGGCATCGTCGCCACCGTCATGTCCAACCTCGGGCTGGAGCGCTTCCTGCAGGGCAAGGGGCTCGGCTTGGTGCGCACGGCTGTCGGCGACCGCTATGTGGTCGAGCATATGCGCAACAACAATTACAATGTCGGCGGGGAGCAGTCCGGCCATATCGTGCTGTCTGATTACGGCACGACCGGCGATGGCCTCGTGGCCGCGCTGCAGATCCTGGTCGCGGTCAAGCGCACCGGCAAGACGGTCAGCGAAATCTGCCGCCGCTTCGAGCCTGTGCCGCAGCTTCTGCGCAACGTGCGCTATTCCGGCGGCAAGCCGCTGGAAGACCTGCATGTGCAGCAGGCGATTGCCGAGGCCGAGGCCGAGCTTGCCAAGAGCGGCCGTCTGGTCATCCGCCCGTCGGGCACCGAGCCGCTCATCCGCGTGATGGCGGAAGGCGACGATCGCAGCCAGATCGAGCGTATCGTCAACGACCTGATCGGCACGATCTCAAGCGTGCGCACGGCCGCCTGACATTCGTCAGGCACCGTCCACAAGCTTCCAATGCCCAGCCTTTGGCTGGGCATTTTCATGTTTACATCGCGATTTTGTCAGATCACGTCTCGACGCATGAGTTCGAGAAGCGCTGGTGTCGTGATGGCACCGTCTTCGAAGAAGTCGAGCAGCCTCGATGCGGCTGCGCAGCCTTGCAGGCTGTCGGGCCCGAATTTCTGCTCCCGGCACCAAAGCGACAGGGCCTCGAAAACGGGCGATAGATCTTCTTCGAACGAAATAGCTCTATTGAGCTTGGACATGGGCGCACCTCCATAAAGGGGCGGAAGCGCTTAGTAACTCCCAAGCGGTCATTGCCTTAAAAGTCCTGACCGACAATGCACCCTACGCCCTATCTGCCAGAACCGCTATTAACTTTGTTAAGTCGGGCGCTTTTTATTAGCGTGGCAGCGACGCGCGGGTGGTGCTCTCCGCAGGCTTTGACCGCGTCCGCCTGATGCGTGCTTCAGTATTAAAATCAAAACCAAATCAGCGGTTTGCCAGTGCCTTTGAGTAAAAGGCGATGTTTGACAATTACAGTTAAGCAGCGCTTAACGTTTCCACTTCATTATCCTTACCGAAACGTATTCAACTGGCGGAGCTCGATCCTGCCAGGCGTCGAACCTTGGAGTGGGATCCATGAAGAGAAGCTTGTCTGGCGTCTTCGCCGCATTGCTCATTACCTCGAATGCTTATGCCGCGGACCTCATGCCCGCCGAACCGATCGCCGCTCCCGAGGTCACCGTGACCGAAGCGACCGGCTGGTATCTGCGCGGCGATGTCGGCTACGGCTTCAACGACCTGCGTGGCGCGAAATTCTTCCAGGGCGGGAGCAGCGCCAGCGAAGCCAGCTTCGACCGCGCCGATCTCGATGACGCCTGGACCATCGGCGGCGGTGTCGGTTACCAGATCAACAACTATCTCCGCACTGACGTGACGCTGGATTATCTCGGCAAGTCCGACTTCCACGGTTCGACCAATGGCGGCGGCTCTGCCTTCGGCGCCTGCCAGGTTACCTGCTCCTCGACCGATCTTTCCTCTCTGACCGCATGGTCGCTGATGGCCAACGCCTATGTCGATCTCGGCACCTACGGCTACGTCACGCCTTACGTCGGCGCCGGCATCGGCGGCACCTACGTCAAGTGGAAGGACCTGAGCAACACGTCTTGCGACACCAGCGGCAGCGGCAATGGTTGCGATGACACGGTCATCCACGGCGGCAAGGGCGGCTGGCGCTTCAGCTACGGCCTGATGGCCGGTGCGTCGATCGACGTGACCTGCAACGTCAAGGCCGACGTCGGCTACCGCTTCCTGCACGTCAACGGCGGCGACATGTTCGGCTACAACGAAAACGGCGGCCCGGGCCGCGACAAGGGCTTCAACGTTCACGAAGCACGCGTCGGCGCCCGCTACCTGTTCGGCGGTTGCGAGACCGCTTCCTACGAGCCTGCCCCGGAAATTCCGCTGCAGCAGCCGGTCTACAAGTAAGGCCAGTGCATTGAACAGAAAAAAGCCGCCCGGTACGCCGGGCGGCTTTTTTTGTTTTGGGGCGTGGTCGAGCGTCAGAATTCCTTCTGCAGCAAGGTGCGGTCAACCGAGAAGGCGCCGCCGCCGAAGGCTGCGAACAGGCCCGTGCCGCCCATCCAGAACAGCGAAGCGAGTTCCGCCTTGGTTTGCACTGCTTCCAGGAAGGCCTCTCCGCCGTCCTTGAGCCGGGCGAGCGCGGCGGGGGTGAAGTAGTCGGTCGTGCCGCTTTTCAGTGCCTCGATACCGGCCGGCGTCAGAAACTCCGAGCCGTAAGGGAAGGCAAAATGGTACCATAGCGTGATGGCGAGCATGATCGTGTTGGCAAGCGCCAAGGGCCGCGTGAAGAGGCCGATCGCGATCAGGAAGCCGCCGAAAAACTGCAGGCCGGCCAGAAGCGGCGACCAAAGCCACCCCGGATGGAACCCGATGTTCTCGACGAAGCCGACCTGCGCGAGCGGATGGCTGATCTTTACCCATCCCTCGACGACAAGCATGCCGCCGACGGCGATTCTCATGGCCGCCCATGCGAAGGGTTCCGCGAAGCGGTCGTAGAAGCCCGACATGAAAGGAATAATCAAATTGGCTCTGGTGCTGTAAAAGGCTGTAGGGGCATTCATGGCAATCACTTTCTTAGGTGCATGTGGTTGCTTACGAACCCCATGTTCCGCAGTTCGCTCCCGCTGGTCTTGATCTGCGTCAAGCCGTGCAAGGGCTTCTGATCACGTTTTCGTGATCTTGCGCGGTGGCCAAACGCACTCATCCAGCCACGACGATTTTCCGCTTGACTGCGACAGGCACCAGGAATAAATCCGGCGGCGGGACACCTCTCCCCAACGAGAGGCTAATTACCTGGAAGGGTATACATATGGCCACTGCCACCGCGAAGCCGGACGTCCGTCCGAATAACACCCATTTTTCTTCTGGCCCTTGCTCGAAGCGCCCCGGTTGGTCGCTCGAAGCCCTTTCCGACGCGCCGCTCGGCCGTTCGCATCGTGCGAAGATCGGAAAGACGAAGCTCAAGCAGGCCATTGATCTCACACGCGAAGTTCTCGAAGTGCCTGCGGATTACCGCATCGGCATCGTGCCTGCTTCCGATACCGGCGCCGTCGAAATGGCGCTCTGGTCGCTGCTCGGCCAGCGCGGCGTCGACATGGTCGCCTGGGAAAGCTTTGGCGCCGGTTGGGTCACCGACGTCGTCAAGCAGCTGAAGCTGAAGGACGTCCGCAAGATCGAAGCCGGTTACGGCGAACTGCCCGATCTCTCGACCATCGATTTCGACCGCGACGTCGTCTTCACCTGGAACGGTACCACCTCGGGCGTTCGCGTTCCGAATGGCGATTTCATTCCCGCCGACCGCAAGGGTCTGACGATCTGCGACGCGACCTCTGCCGCCTTCGCGCAGAACCTCGATTTCGCCAAGCTCGATGTCGTCACCTTCTCCTGGCAGAAGGTTCTCGGCGGCGAAGGCGCGCATGGCGTCATCATCCTGTCGCCGCGCGCCGTCGAGCGTCTGACGACCTACGCACCGGCCTGGCCGCTGCCGAAGATCTTCCGCATGACCTCGGGCGGCAAGCTGATCGAGGGCATCTTCACCGGCGAAACCATCAACACGCCGTCGATGCTCTGCGTCGAGGACTATATCGATGCGCTGCTGTGGTCGAAGGATGTTGGCGGCCTGAAGGGCCTGATGGCTCGTGCCGACGCCAATGCCAAGGTCATCGCCGACTTCGTCGCCGCCAATGACTGGATCGCCAACCTTTCGGTCAAGGCCGAGACGGCTTCCAACACTTCCGTTTGCCTGAAGATCACCGACAAGGACGTGCTGGCGCTCGACGCCGACGGCCAGGCGAACTTCGCCAAGGGCATCGTCAGCCTGCTCGACAAGGAAGGTGTCGCCTACGACATCGGCCATTACCGCGACGCGCCGTCGGGCTTGCGCATCTGGGCCGGCGCCACGATCGAAACTGCAGACATGCAGAAGCTGATGCCGTGGCTCTCCTGGGCGTTTTCGACCCAGAAGGCAACGCTTTCCCAGGCTGCTGCCTGAGTTGATCGCATCCGGCTCCGCTGAAAAAGCGGAGCCTCGCAATCCCGATTACATTCCATCGTTGAACCTTTTGAAGGAAGCCCCCAATGGCACCTCGCGTTCTCGTATCCGACGAACTGTCGGAAACCGCCGTCCAGATCTTCCGTGATCGCGGCGTCGAAGTCGATTTCCAGCCGCAGCTCGGCAAGGACAAGGACAAGCTCGCCGAAATCATCGGCAATTACGACGGTCTCGCCATCCGTTCCGCCACCAAGGCGACGGAAAAGCTGATCGCGGCTGCGACCAACCTCAAGGTCATCGGCCGCGCCGGTATCGGCGTCGACAATGTCGATATCCCGGCCGCCTCGCGCCGCGGTATCATCGTCATGAACACCCCGTTCGGCAACTCCATCACGACCGCTGAACACGCGATCGCTCTGATGTTCGCCGTTGCCCGCCAGCTGCCGCAGGCCGACGCCTCCACGCAGGCCGGCAAGTGGGAAAAGTCGAAGTTCATGGGCGTCGAAATCACCGGCAAGACGCTTGGCGTCATCGGCGCCGGCAATATCGGCGGCATCGTCTGCAAGAAGGCCATTGGGCTGGGCATGCATGTTCTCGCCTACGACCCCTTCCTCTCGGCTGAGCGCGCGCAGGAAATGGGCGTCACCAAGGTCGAGCTCGACGAGCTGCTCGCCAAGGCCGACTTCATCACCCTGCACGTGCCGATGACCGACAAGACCCGCGGCATTCTCGGCAAGGAAAATCTCGCCAAGACCAAGCCCGGCGTCCGCATCATCAACTGCGCCCGTGGTGGCCTGGTCGACGAAGCAGCGCTTGCCGAAGCCATCAAGTCCGGCCACGTCGTCGGCGCCGGCTTCGATGTGTTTGAAGTCGAGCCCGCCAAGGAAAGCCCGCTGTTTGGTCTGCCCAACGTCGTCTGCACGCCGCATCTCGGCGCATCGACCACGGAAGCGCAGGAAAACGTTGCCCTGCAGGTTGCCGAGCAGATGTCGGACTACCTCGTCAAGGGTGCCGTTTCCAACGCCATCAACATGCCGTCGATCACCGCTGAAGAAGCGCCGATCCTGAAGCCGTTCATCAAGCTCGCCGACGTTCTCGGCGCCTTCGTCGGCCAGGTCTCGGACGATCCGATCAAGGAAATCGAGATCCTGTTCGACGGCGCGACCGCGACGATGAACACCAAGGCGCTGACCTCGGCTCTGCTCGCCGGTCTCATCCGCAACCAGGTTGCCGACGTCAACATGGTTTCGGCGCCGATCATGATCAAGGAAAAGGGCATCGTTCTTTCCGAGGTCAAGCGCGACAAGACCGGTGTTTACGACGGCTACATCAAGCTGACGGTCAAGACCGAAAAGCAGACCCGCTCGGTCGCCGGCACGGTCTTCTCCGACGGCAAGCCGCGCTTCATCCAGATCAAGGGCATCAACCTTGATGGCGATGTCGGCGCGAACATGGTCTACATCTCCAACACCGACGTTCCCGGCATGATCGGCTTCATCGGCACGACGCTGGGTGCCGCCGGCGTCAACATCGCCAACTTCCAGCTCGGCCGTGGCGAGCAGGGCGGTGACGCGATCGCGCTGCTCTACGTCGATGGCCCCGTCAGCGACGACGTCCTTGGAAAATTGACCGCCAACCCAGCAATCCGACAGGCCAAGCCGCTCGTATTTGCTGTTGATTGAGGCTTTCCTCCCAGGGAAGATGTGAAGAGACCCGGCGCAGGCGACTGTGCCGGGTTTTCTGTTTCGGGTTCTCGAGGCGGCGTTGATCGCCGACCGGCGGGCGCTATCTAGCTGATTGCGTGCCGCTCCGGCCGATCATTAGGGAGATTTTCATGACACGATTTGCCGTCGCCATTGCGCTCACCTCGCTGCTGGCGCTCTCGTCCTGCGCCAACACCGCCAACGGTCTCGCCAAGGACGGTCGCCAGATGGGCAATGCCGTCGATGACAGCACGCACCGAGTGCTGAAGGCCGGCCAGAACTAAGCATCGGTCACGCATGCAAAAAAGCCCGCCTGGATTGGCGGGCTTTTCCTTATCTACGATCGAACCGGCTCTACTACGGGTTCGCGGGAGCCGGTGTTGCGGGGGCAGGCGTCGCCGGTGCGGGGGTTGCCGGGGCCGGGGTCGCAGGAGCTGCGGCCGGTGGTGTTGCAGCCGGCGGGGTGGCCTGCGAGGCGGGCGGCGTTGCCGGTGCCGCGGGTTCGGTCACGGGTGCCGTTGCGCTCGGCGCGCTTGCCGTGGGAGCGGATGCACCCCTTGGCCAATAGGTTGCCGCCAGGGCGACGATGACGACCAGAAGTGCGATTGCAACCCACATGGTTTTCGACGAACTCTTCGCCGGTGGGGTGTTCGCGGCATTCGGACGATTGAAATCATTGGTCATGGTGCTTCTCCTCCTCGATCACAAACGCGCGAGGAAGAGATAGGTTCCAGAATGTGGCAAGCGCTGCCTTCCGGTTGCGGCTCACGAAACGCGAAAGCCCGGCGCGGGAGCATGCGCCGGGCTTTATCATGGTGATCGCGGACGTCTTGCGGCGCGCGCCGTCAAAACTGCTGGTAGAGAAGCGTGACAGCGTTGACGCGGCTTTCATCGCTGCCGGCTTCCACGCCGAAGAGCGACAGGAATGGCGACGCCGCGCCGGTCGAACCGTTCGCGAACATCGACCGGAGTCGCTGGGATTGGCTTGTCTGCTCCGCCTGCTTGCGGACCAGATCAGTCAGATCGATGTCATCGCCCTTACCGACTGCGCTTGCCGATGCCGTCGATGACTTCGTGGCCGAAGCGCTTGCGGTGTGGGTCGGAGCGGTCGGCAATGGCGTTGCAACGGGGGCGGTGCCGTCGGTCGCGCCGGTGCCGGACACCGGTGCGGTGCTGCTATTGTCGTTGGCGGGCGTTGCTGGGGCGTTCTGCTGCGGCTGCGCCAGCGCGGGCTCAGCGGCGGGGGCCGGCTGCGTTTCCGTGGCCGGTTGTTCGGCTGGCTCGCTGGCTTCGCCTGATGTTGCCGCCGCGCTTGCGGGCTGCGTGGGGGTTGCCTGCTGCGGTTGGGTTCCGGCCGGAGCTGCTGCCTCAGGCTCGGAATTACCCTCAGGGTCGGTCTGCGGCTTAGCGGTGTAGGTCTGGTCGTCCGTTTCCTCGGGCGGATAGCTGATGGGCTCTTCGCTTGCAGGGGAGGGGGAAGCGGATTGCTCTGGTGGTGTCGATGTTTCCGGAGCGCTCTGTGAAGGGCTGGTCGTGGATGTGGATCCACTGGGCGGTTGATTGGGATAAAATATGCCGTCTAGGAACATATGCGAGCCTTGCAAATTGAATGACTCGCGCCGGATAGAGGCAACCCCTTGCAAAAACCTCTCAAACAGCCGTCGCTTTTTAAGAAAAATTTAATTACCTAATTTTGCATATAGTTGAATTGATTGGAGAATGCACGCTCTAGGGAGCGTGGCGCTCTTCACCCCTCAATATTCAAGGGAAAAGGCGCGCCACGCGTGCTGTTAACACAGTCTTAAGCCTTTGACGAAATCGGCCGCAGCAATCGCAAAGCGTTGATCGTCACCAGCACCGTGGCGCCTGTGTCGGCGAGGATGGCGGGCCACAGGCCGGTGATGCCGGCGATGGTCGTGACCAGGAACACCGCCTTCAAGCCGAGCGCGATCGAGATGTTTTCGCCGATGTTGCGCATGGTGCGCTTCGACAGCGCGATCATGGCGGCGACGTCGGAGACGCGGCCGTGCAGGATCGCGGCATCGGCGGTTTCCAGCGCCACATCCGTGCCGCCGCCCATGGCGATGCCGACATCGGCCGCCGCCAGCGCCGGCGCGTCGTTGATGCCGTCGCCGACCTTGGCGACCTTCAGGCCGCTCTTCTGCAGCTCGCCGACAATGAGCTGTTTATCCTCGGGCATCAGCTCGGCGCGGACCTCGATGCCGAGCTCTTGGCCGATGGCGTTGGCGGTGCGGGCGTTGTCGCCCGTCAGCATGACGATCCTGACGCCGGCGTCGGTCAGCGCCTTGAGGCCCGATTTGGCATCGTCGCGCGGCTCGTCGCGCATGGCGATGGCGCCGGCCAGTTGGTCTCCGACCACAAGCACGGAGACGGTCTTGCCTTCGTCGTTGAGCCTCGTGATGCGTGCCTGCTGCTCGTTCGAGAGTGGAACGTGTTCGGCGGCGGCCTTGGGGGAGCCGAGGAAGATCGGCAGGCCGGCGACAGTGGCGATTACGCCCTTGCCGCCCAGCGCCTTGGCGTCGGTTGCCTGCGGGATGGCGATGGCGTCGCGCGCGGCCCGGCCGAGGATGGCGAGCGCCAGCGGGTGGCTGGAGCCGGTTTCGAGTGCCGCGGCATAGGTCAGTACCTCGGCCTCGGGCTTTCCGAAGCTCAATATGTCGGTGACGACTGGCTTGCCCTCCGTCAGCGTGCCTGTCTTGTCGAGCGCCACCGCGTTGATCTTGCCCAGCGTCTCCAAGACCGCGCCGCCCTTGAGCAGCAGGCCGCGCCGCGCGCCTGAGGACAGCGAGGCGGCGATGGCGGCGGGCGTTGAGATGACGAGCGCGCACGGGCAGCCGATCAGCAGGATCGCAAGGCCCTTGTAGATCCACTCGTCCCAGGCGCCGCCTATAACCAGCGGCGGCAGGATGGCGACGAGGGCGGCAACGACGACGACACCCGGCGTGTAATAGCGCGAGAAGCGGTCGATGAAGCGCTCGGTCGGCGCCTTCTTCTCCTGCGCTTCCTCGACGAGGCGGACGACGCGGGCGATGGTGTTGTCGGCGGCGGCAGCGGTGACCTTGACGCGCAGTGCCGCGTCGCCATTGACCGTTCCCGCGAAGACGACGTCGCCTTCGCCCTTGCGCACCGGCGTGCTTTCGCCCGTCACCGGGGCCTCGTCGATCGCGCTCTCGCCGGACGAGACGATGCCGTCGGCGGAGATGCGGTCGCCGGGGCGCACGAGAATGGTCGAGCCCACGGCAAGGGTTTCGGCCGGAACCTCGCGGGTTGCGCCGCCCTCTTCGAGAAGGGCGCTTTTCGGCACCAGCGTCGTCAGCGACTGGATGCTGGCGCGCGCCTTGCCGGCCGCGACACCTTCCAGCAGTTCACCGACCAGGAACAGGAAGACCACGGTCGCGGCTTCCTCGCCAGCATGGATGATGACCGCGCCGACGGCGGCGATGGTCATCAGCATCTCGATCGAGAAGGGCGTGCCCGACAGTGCGGCCATGACCGCGCGTCGAGCGATCGGGATGAGCCCAACAAGCATGGCGGCGATGAAGGCATAGGGCGCGATCGAGGGGACGAGATGGCCGACGATGTAGGCGATGACGAGGGCGGCGCCCGAGAGGATCGTCAGGCGGCCCTTGCGGCTCTGCCACCATGGGCCGGACGTGGGCGCATGGTCGTGGCCATGCAGACCTTCGATTTCGGGGGGGGCGCCTTGGCTGTCGTGGGCATGATCGTGTGCGTGGTCATGGTGATCATGATCGTGGTCGTCGTGCGCGTGGTCCCGCGCGTGGCTGTGTCCGTGATCGTGGCCGCAGTCCGGTCCGTGCACATGCTCGGCGCTTTGGCTGTTCGGGCGGGGTGCCTCGGTGGTCGCGAAGGGGCGCAGGCCGTAGCCGAGGCCGGTGACCTTCTTTTCGATCGCGGGAAGGTCGCTGCTGCCGTCGTGGCGCACGGTCATGGTACCTGCGGTCACCGACACCGAGACGTCCTCTACGCCGGAGACGCGGCGCACGGCGGTGTCGATCTTGGCCGCGCAGCTGGCGCAATCCATGCCCTCGACCCTGTAGCGCTTCTCGATCCTGTCGCTCATCATCGGCTTCCTTTTGGGCTTCCTTGTCATTGACGAGCATCCTTCCTACATCCTCTAGCGACTAGAGGTGCAAGGGGGAAATGATGAAAAAGATCACTATCGGCGAGGCATCGCGCCAAAGCGGCGTGAAGGTGCCGACGATCCGCTATTACGAGGGCATCGGCCTGCTGAGCGCGCCAAGTCGCAGCGAGGGCAACCAGCGCTCCTACGAGCCCGCCGATATCAGCCGCCTCGTCTTCATCCGCCATGCCCGCGAACTTGGCTTCGAAGTCGATGCCATCCGCACGCTCCTCATCCTGCAGGACGATCCGAACCAGTCCTGCGCCTCGGCCGACGCGATCGCCAAGGCGCGGCTTATCGACGTCGAGCAGCGCATCCGCAGCCTGATGGCGCTGAAGGTGGAGCTGGAGGCCATGGTCGCCGGATGCGGCCACGGGCGGGTCGATCAGTGCCGGGTGATCGAGGTTCTGGCCGACCACGGGCAGTGCGCGCATAACCATCACTGATTTGGCACCACTGATCTGGCCGATCTTTGTGCAGACCTTTCCAGTGTGTGAAGAAAAGCCGCGAAACATCACAACAAGCGGTTAGCGCCGCACAGCGCGAAGGCAATTCGCCTAAAGTTTGTGCGAACTATGATTCTGATTTTATTTAGTTTTTTTCACTATAACTGTCGGAATCAGCCATCAGATTCATGTGATTGTGATATTGCCTATGACAGGTATTCAGAGAGCATTCGTTTCGACCGATACTCCCAATGATGATTTCCAGTCTCTGTTCGCAACCCATCCGTCGCCAATGTGGGTCTACGACCCCGACACGTTGCGCTTCCTGATCGTCAACAATGCCGCCGTCGATCTCTATGGCTATTCGCGTGAAGCCTATGCCGGCATGACCGTGCTCGACATCCGCCCTGTTCATGAGCGTCAGCGGATGATCACTGCCGTGCACGCGCGCTCCGACATGGAACGTGCCGAGCGCTGGACGCATTTGAAGGCCGACGGCACCATGCTCGAGGTGCTGACCTACGGCCGCGGCGTGCGCTTCAATGGCCGCGATGCGATCCTCGCCATCGTGCAGGACCAGACCGAGGTCAATGCCGCGCATCGCGAGGTCAGCGACACGCGCTCGCTGCTTGATAGCATCGTCGACAACCTGCCGGTCGGCGTGTTCGTCAAGGATATGGACGCGGATGGTCTTTATATTCTCTTCAACGAAGCCTGCGGCGACATCATCGGCCGTCATTCTCTCGACGTGGTCGGCCGCAGCGATCGCACCTTCTTCGACGACGAACAGACCGAAGCGTTTCGCGAGCAGGATGCCCGGGCCTTCGCGGCGCCGGCGGCGATCAGCTTCGAAGAGACGATGCAGCGCTCAGATGGTCAGCAGCGCATTTTGAGAACCGTCAAGCGCGCTCTGCCGTCGCCCGATGGCAGTGCCCCACGCTACCTGCTCGGCATCTCGCAGGATGTGACCGAGGAGCGCTCGGTCGAGGCGCGGCTTGCCTATATGGCCATGCACGACGTTCTGACCGGCCTGCCGAACCGCGCCTTCTTTGCCGAGCACATCAAGCGCGTTTCCTCGCTTGCCACCGCCGAAAAGCCGGTGGCGCTGCTTTATCTGGATGTCGATCACTTCAAGCATATCAACGACAGCAAGGGCCATGCGGCCGGCGACGCGCTGCTCTGCCAGGTGGCGGCGCGGCTGACCGGTCTTGCCGACGACGGCGATCTCGTGGCGCGTCTCGGCGGCGACGAGTTCGCGCTGGTGGTCGGCTTCCGGGAGGCCGGCTGCATCGAGCGGTTCGCCGAGCGGTTGCTCACGTCGCTCTCCTCGCCCTTCGATCTCGATGGTGTCAACGAGCACGTGACCTGCAGCATTGGCATCGCGCTGGCGCCCGATCATGCCGAAGACGACGATGTCCTCATGCGGCATGCCGACCTCGCCCTCTACGCCGCCAAGGAAAGCGGCCGCTCGACCTATCGCTTCTACGAGCCCTCGATGCGGCTCGAGGCCGAGCGCCGGCACATGCTGACGGTGGAGCTGCGCGAGGCGCTGCAGAAAAACCAGTTCGAGCTCTATTACCAGCCGATCGTGCAGTTGGAAAATGACGGTCTCGGCGGCTTCGAGGCGCTGATCCGCTGGAACCATCCGGAGCGCGGGCTGGTGCCGCCGATGGAGTTCATTCCCGTCGCCGAAGAGACCGGGCTGATCGTTGCGATCGGCGAATGGGTGCTGCGCGAGGCCTGCCGAACCGCTGCACGCTGGCCGTCGGAGCTCAAGGTGGCCGTCAACCTCTCGGTCAGCCAGTTTCGCCACACCAGCCTGCTTGCCAGCGTCGTCTCGGCGCTCGACGAGAGCGGCTTGCGGCCGGAGCGGCTGGAGATCGAGATCACGGAATCAGTCTTCCTCGCCGATGTCGGCCAGAGCCTGCCGCTCCTGAAGGCGCTAAAGGAGCTCGGCATCCGCATCGCCATCGACGATTTCGGCACCGGCTATTCCTCCTTCAGCTACCTGCGCGCCTTTGCCTTCGACAAGATCAAGCTCGACCGCAGCTTCATCGCCGGCATCGACACCGATCCCGGTAACCTGGCGATCGTGCGCGCCGTGGTTGGCATCGGCTCCGGCTTCAACGCGACGACGCTCGCCGAGGGTATCGAGACCGACGCGCAGCTGCTGCGGTTGCGGCAGGAGGGGTTCCACGAGGTTCAGGGGTATCTGCTGGGCAAGCCGATGCCGCTTGCGGAAGCGGAGCGGTTGATTGCGGGCGGGGGCGTGGTGGCTTCGACGGCGGCTTGAGGGGAGTGGGTTCGGTGCGCGTTTGGAGAGGGTGTGCCTTGTGATACCCCCCTCTGTCCTGCCGGACATCTCCCCCACAAGGGGGGAGATCGACTCGTGGCTTGCCCCTAGCCAAACAATGAGCGTGGAGCGAGCGGCTGCCCCCAGCCAATCTCCCCACCTGTGGGGGAGATGCCCGGCAGGGCAGAGGGGGGTATCACACGGCAGAACGGCCATGAGACCAAAGGGCGGATCGCGAAAGCGCCGCAGTCCACCCCAAAATCACCGCCCCTTGCACGCGCCCCCAATCCTTTCTATATCCACGCCCAGACAAGAGCCGGCGGTCGATCCCGTTGGTCGCGATGCAAATCCGCCAAAATTCTGTAGGATAGGGCGGATAAAGATACCCTTTTGAATTGGCAGCACCCCCGTGAACACACTGGATTTTGACAAGAGGCCGGAAGATACGCGCGTTGTCGTGGCCATGTCTGGCGGCGTCGACAGCTCGGTCGTGGCCGGCATTTTGAAGCGGCAGGGCTATGATGTGCTCGGCATCACGCTGCAGCTCTACGATCATGGCGCGGCCGTGCATCGCGCCGGTTCGTGCTGCGCGGGCCAGGATATCGACGATGCGCGCCGGGTCTGCGAGACGCTCGGTATTCCGCACTACGTGCTGGATTACGAAAAGCGCTTCCGTGACACCGTCATCAATCCGTTCATGGAAAGCTATGTCGCCGGCGAGACGCCGATCCCCTGCGTGTCGTGCAACCAGACGGTCAAGTTCGCCGATCTGCTTGAGACCGCGCGCGAGCTCGGCGCCGATGCGCTGGCGACCGGCCATTATATCCGCTCCGGCGCCAATCCGGCGCCCGGCAATCCCGGCCGTCGCGCGCTCTACCGCCCGGCTGACGCCGATCGCGACCAGAGCTACTTCCTGTTTGCCACCACGCAGGAGCAGATCGACTATCTGCGCTTCCCGCTCGGCGGGCTGCCGAAGGCGGAAACCCGCAAGCTCGCCGAAGAGATGGGCCTCGTCGTCGCCAAAAAGGCAGACAGCCAGGACATCTGTTTCGTGCCGCAGGGCAAGTACACCGACATCATCAACAAGCTGAAGCCGAATGCGGCGCTGGCGGGCGAGATCGTGCATCTCGACGGCCGGGTGCTCGGCCAGCATGAGGGTATTCTGCACTACACGATCGGCCAGCGGCGCGGTATCGGCGTTGCCACCGGCGAGCCGCTCTATGTCGTCTATCTCGACGCCCGCTCGCGACGCGTCATCGTTGGCCCCAAGGAAGCGCTGGAGACGCACCGCGTCTATCTGCGGGATGTGAACTGGCTTGGAGACGAGGAGCTTGTGCAGGCGGCTGCTGGCGAGGGCTTTGCCTGCTTCGCCAAGGTGCGCTCGACGCGCATGCCGACGCCGGCCGTGCTGCATGCCGATCACACGGGGATCTACGTGGATCTCGCGGTGGGCGAGGCGGGTGTCGCGCCCGGTCAGGCCTGTGCGCTTTATTCGGCGCCGGGCGACAATGCTCGCGTCTATGGTGGTGGTTTCATCGAGCGCTCCGAGCGCGAGCCGGCGGCGGAAGCGTCGCTGAAGGCGCTGTTGGCGGGTGCCGTGGCGGCGTGACAAAAGCCCGGTGATTTTCTCGATCATGTGCTTGACATGACCGTGAAGGCCGCCTTATAAGCCGCTCATTCAACGAGCCGGGCGCATCGCAAACGGCATCGTTAGGTGGTTTGGCTGGGTAGCTCAGTTGGTGAGAGCGCAGGATTCATAACCCTGAGGTCGGCGGTTCAATTCCGCCCCCCGCTACCATTCTTCCGGCAATAACAACGTCTTACGACAATGTGCCGGCCACCAGGAATACACCAGCCCAAAACAAAGCGGACATTTCCGCGGCGACCAGAAAGCCAAAAACGCTATCGTTCATGTTTTCCTCCTTCGGCAACCTCCATTGCCTAAGAGAAACGATAGGGCGGATCGCATTGTTCCGCCACCAAAAAAACACTTCCTCGCCTTTTCTCAGTCCTGAGCCGGCTATTGCGTGGCGTCGATGCAACTTCTTTGCCGCCCGCGATAAGCCGGCGACCATCTTGCCTGAGATCCGTTTTCGGGGCAGGTGACTATTCTCGGTGTTGCAGGATAGACCGTGCGGTCGTTGATTTATGTGCTTGGAATGGTCGCGATCGCGCTAGGCGACGCTGGCCGCGCGTAGATCGGCGATGGCGACGAAGCGCTCCAGGCGGCTTGCCTGTCTCGCTGGCCCGGCTTGGCGGCTGATGCACCTCAAGAGGGGACTAGGAAGAGGGCGAGCCGCGCCGAAGCGCGGCTCACGTCGTTTTGCGTTTGCTTAGAAAGTGCGCTGGAAGCGCAGGAAGCCCTGGACCTGCTCGGGTGCGTTGTCAGGATCGTAATACTGGACGCTGAGCTTGGTCAGCAGGTTGGTCGCAACCTTGTAATCGACGGTCACGCCGGCGCGCCAGGCGTCGCCGCCGGTGAATTCGCCATTCGAATCCAGCGAGATCTTGCTGAAATACTGGTAGCCGGGGATGATCGAGAGCTTGTCGGTGGCCTTCCAGGCGTATTGCGCGCCGAGCGCCCACTCGGATTCCTCGTAGTAGTAGTTGGCGCCGCTGGCCCACAGGCCATAAACACCGAGCTGGCCCGTGCCGACGTCGGCAAACAGGATGCCGCGAAGCGCAACTTCCTCGGTGTCGGTGTCGTAGCCGGCGAGCAGGTAGCCGCTGACGGCGCCGGCCTTGCCGAAGAGCTGGCCGGTGACGCCGATGTTATTGGGGCTTTCGCCCGGCTTGGTGCGGTAGCGATCTTCCAGTTCGTCGACCGAAACGCCGGCGCTGAAGTTCGGCGTCTCGTACATGTAGCGGATCGAGTTGTGGATCGTCTGGTTGCTGGAGATCACATCGGTCTCGCCGGTGCCCATGCTGCGGTCGTTATCCCACCAGGAATACTGCATGCCGACGCGAACGCCGGCGAGGTCGATGTAGCCTTCCTGCAGAAGTGCCGTCTGGGTGGAGGCGTTTTCGGCGTTGGTACGCATGGTGATGACGCCGGTCAGCGTGCCGTATTCGGTTTCGCTCTTGGAGCTCAGCGTGACCTGGCCACGGGTCCAGGAGTTCCAGTCGGACGTACCGGAGACGTTGCGGCCGAAGCGTTCTTCGACGCGGATGTAACCGCCGACCGAAAGACAGGTCTCGGTGCCGGGGATGTAGAAGTAGCCGGTGCCGTAGGCGTCGCAGACGCGGACGTATTCAACGGCTTCGGGTTCGGCCGCGACAATGGCGTCGGCGGCCTGCGCGGTCGACATGATGCTCATGGCGGCAGCGGAGCCAAGGAGGATGGTACGGATAGTCATAGGGGGCGTTCCTATCGTTGTTGATAGGAAGTTGCCTACCGGAAGGTTGGTGACAGTTCGATGACAAAAATGCGGCAGTGCGGTCGTCTATGCTGCATTGCGAGATGTGTGTCTCGCCCGCAACATATCGAATTGTACCCGTTATGTGCGAGATTCCAGCGTTGGTTGCGAAGGCCGCATTTTGCGGCCTTCAGCGATCGATCGCGCCGATAATGCCGTTTCAGCCCTTGATGAACTGGCTGGCGCGTGGCCCTGCCAATGTCACCTGCCAATTGGCCTTGCTGTTGAAGTTCTGGCTGGCGAGGAAGGTATAGCCCGTGCGCTGCCATGGCTTGACGTTGTAGGCGAGATTGTCGAGCACGTAGTCGCCGGACTTCAGACGGGCGATGAGGACGAGGTGGTTTTCGCCACGGCGATCGAGCACCACCGAAAGCGCCAGCTTGCTGGTTGGAAAGCCGATGTCGAGCAGCGTTTTCATCTTCAAGAGGGCATAGTCCTCGCAGTCGCCCTTGTTGTTGACGGGCAGCGTCCAGTTCTCCGAACGGCCGCTCGTGACCCGATCCTCGGTCGGCTTCACCTTGGCGTTTACATAGCGATTGACCGCCTGGAGTGCCCGCAGCGCTTCCTTGTCGCCAACATCGACGCCGCCCTTTCCATGGCAGACCCATCCATATTTGGCACAGGCCGCGCCGAAGCCGACAGGTGGAGAGATAGAACGGCTGGCGGGAATTTCGGACCCTGCAAAACTCTGACTAGAAATTAAAGGAATACTCAAAACAAAACCTAGAATGGCCGCAATTCTTCGCATATAAAGCTCCTGGAGTTATTCAGTGGTTCCGCGATTATCTACTATTAGATGATGCTTTTATACTAAATAATGCAATTGCAGCCGAATTGAGTACGCTCCTCATTTTTATTTGTCCTTCCTAATTTACCGCTCACTCATATAAAAATTCCCTGTTAACGCCACGTTAACGATGGGAGTGAGCGAAATGAACAGAACACTATTGAAGCTCTCTGTCAGTGTAGGATTTCTGCTGGCAGGAACGAGCCTAGGGAGCGCTCAGGCGCTCAATCTTGATTGCAGAAGCGTGCAGCCGGGATCGATTGAGGAGCGACTGTGCTTCCCGGTGCAGTCGATTTTTGACGTAAACCCCTTCACCGATTCCAACCATGATCGAAATGGGCGGAACGGGAACAATGGTTCCGGTAACAACAGTGCCAACAATGGTGGCAGCAATAACGGCGGCGGTAGCAGCGGTGGTACCGATACCGCAAGCGCCGGTCCTGTCACCGTAATCAGTGATCTTGGCGGTGAGGATGGCGGCAAAGGCAAAGGCCGTCATCATGGCCGCCATCATGGTGGCAACAACAATGGCGGTGGTTGGAACGACCCCGGCAATGGTAACGGCCACGGACATGGCCACGGAAGTGGCGGTGGCGGCGGTGGTAACGGCGGCAATGCCGGCAACGGCGGCAATGGCGGCGACAACTACGGTGGTAACGGTGGCAATGGCGGCAGTGGCGGCGGCGGCGGAAACGGCGGCAGCTACCATGGCGGCAAGGGCGGCAACGGCGGCAATGCCGGAAACGGCGGAAACGGCGGAAACAACCGAGGCGGCGATGGCGGCAACGGTGGTAACGGCGGCGGCGGCGGCAACGCCGGCAGCTGGTGGGGCGGTGACGGCGGTAACGGCGGTAAAGCCGGTAACGGCGGTCGCGGCGGCAACGACCGCGGCGGCAAGGGCGGCAACGGCGGCAACGGCGGCGGCGGCGGCACTGGCGGCAGCTGGTGGGGCGGCGACGGCGGTAACGGCGGTGCGGCAGGCAACGGCGGCAACGGCGGCAATAACCGCGGCGGCAACGGCGGCAAGGGCGGCAGTGGCGGCAAAGGCGGCAACGGCGGCAGCTTTGGCGGCGGCGACGG